>QFPO01000037.1 GCA_003241385.1 Rhodanobacter denitrificans | reverse complement strand
CGATATTATGTAGCACTTGCACAAAAATAAATTTTAGGTAAAATTCAGAGTTTTTTAAATTTTAGGCTTAATTTTAAAGGATAATTTTGAGATTTTTCTTTTTGTTAGTAGCTTTCGTGATAAGCAACTCGTCCCCATCATCTAAATTATAATCATCATATAATTTATCTAATACAAGCGTAGTTACTTTATCTGTAATATCAAGTTCACTTTCTAAAAAACCATCATCAGAGTAAGTGCAAAGGCTTATAGTGCCTTTGTCTTTATTATATTCTAAGGTTTGGATTTTACTACTCATGCCTTTTGAATCCATAGATTTGATAGTTCATATATACTATCAATATATTTTTCCATATATTCCCAATCTATTTCATTATTTCCTAATGTAGGCAAATAAATATATTCTTTTTTCAATTTATCACCTGAAAGCATTATTGTAAAATTATATTTAGATAAAGATTTTTGAAGAACTGTACAAATAAATAATGCATTTTTTTCATTTAATCTATCACTATATAATATTTTAATCGCAGAACCTGCACCACCTCTACCAATAAAATCTTTGTCTTGATAAAAAGCAAACCCTCCTATTGCAGAAACAGTAATACATTTCCCTTTATCAAGGATTTCATCGGTTTTAACATATTTTTCTATACCATTATTAAAAGCTCCTGATGCAACAAAAGGAATTTCCCCTTCTTCTAAGTATTCTGTTGATTTTCTAGGTTTAGGATGCATAAGTTTAAAAATACCATTTTCTCCACAAATTGAAAATTTTTTCCATTCAGTCGCATTAATATCTAAATTGTCATTGTCTAATGAAATTTTACTTTTTATAATTTCAATAAGTTCATTATTTATATTATTTCTATTATTATATAAAACGAAATCAATTATTCTAGTTTTAAATTCATCAGGATTAATATTTGATTTGAAAAGAATATAATTTAGTACAGTTTTTTTAAAATCATGTTCACTTATTTCAAATGGCTTTTCAAGGGCTTTATAGCTTAAATTTTCATTTGGATTAAGCCATTGAATAGAGCTATCTCCACTTTGTCTATATATTACATCTACCCAATATCTTTCTATTTCTTCCCACTTGTTTTTTATATCTTGTCTTCCTTGATTTTTAATTGTTTCAAGTCCATCATCTAATATTGCACATGCAAATATTTTTTTATCATCTTGTGGTATTCCACTCTTGAAAATAAAAATACTTGAAGTTACACCACTAAATATTTCATTTGGCAACTTAATAATTTTTGTTAAGTAATGATTATTGAGTATTTTTTTGGCTTTTTTTATATTTGTTTCGAGTTTATTGTCAGGCATAATAAATGCACAAGTCTTGTCTTTTTCAAGACTTTCTAGCACATTTAAAACTATATCTAAACAACCATATTTATTTTCAAAAGGAGGATTCATAAGTACTTTTGTGATTTTTTTACTTTTAATCCATTTCTTAGCTTCATAGCTACGAGCATCAAATTGTTCTAAATTTGTCTTTCCATCTTTATGTATAAGCATATTTGCACATGCTAAAGCATATATTTCTTTATCTAATTCTATTCCAAAAAGCTGTTCTTTTTTTATAATCTTTGCTTTGTCAGTAGAATTCCCTCCTGCTTCTTTAATCATGTTACACATTGCCTTAACAAGAAAAGCACCGCTACCACAAGCAGCATCAAGAACTAAGTCATCTTTGTTTACTTCAGTAATTTTATACATTAAGCTTGTAATATGGTCTGGCGTAAAAACTTGTCCACTTTCACTTTTTCCTTTGTAGCGATTAAATTCATTGAAAAAGATAGCCATAACATCTTCTCCATTCCAAAAATCACTATTTATATTATCACTTATCTCACAAACACTTTCTATAAAGTTATCAATAGCTGTTTGATTCTCTGTGATATTCATTTTAATAGAAGAATAAGCTTCAAGTAAAATATCTAATTTCACATTTTGTCTTCTTGCTTCTTCAAAACTTTTTGCAAGTGTTGTATGTATAGAAGTGTGAAATGTTGTATAATTCATCCCTTTTATTAATACTGAACCATATCTTTTAGCAACTAATGCACAAGCAGTAAATATCATTCGATGATAAAGATTTTTTATTCCAAAATTAAAATGTAAATTATTATTTATTTTTGCAGTAATGTTATATATTTTTTGTGTATCAATTTTATTTTCACTGAATAAACTCAAGTAATATTCTTTGTTTTTAAGTTCTTTTTCTTCTCGTAAAAATATTCCATCTTTATAAATCTTAACAACAAAACCATTATATAAAATACCAATATGTTTTTTATATTTTTTTTCTATTATTGTTAAGTTTTTTAATAATTCATCGATATGAGCTTTTTTTATTGTAGTGCTTTCACTTTTGGCTTCAAGTATAATAGCAGGGAAGCTAACCTCATTTGGTAAATACCATCCATCAGGTCTATCTTTTACTCCTGAAAATCCCAACTGATTAAAAGATGTGATTTGCCCAACACCACTTATTGATGTATCAGTATTTTCTAAACCTAATATTTTACCTGCTATTTCTCTAACTTCATCTTCTGTCATTGGAACATTTTTTATTTTAATTTTCTCTAATGTTTTATTTACTTCTTTCAAATTATTTCCTTAATGCTTCAATTACAATATCTTTTTTCTTATTATCCATATATAGATTTAACCAACTCTCAACCCAATGCTGTACTTTTCTACCTTGTCGTTCAGTTGCCCAACCTTTTAAGGTATTCATGTTAGTTCCAGTTAATTCTACAAATTCCTCTTTGGTTAAACTAGCTTCTTTTAGTTTTATTAAAAATGTATCAAAATCCATTTTAATACCTTTGTGTTAATCTCTGTGTATTTTACATATTAATATATTAATTTAAACTTATAAAATATGCTAATTACACTTAATATTATGTGATTTTAATGTAAACTTAAACAAAAAAGATGTAAAATACATATTATAAAAAGCATTTAACATTAAGGATTCATTCATGTCGCAACATTTCCTACTTTCATCAAAAGCAAGAAGTTTAAGTATTATGAATATTGTAAAAATGTCAGATATGGAAGCCTTTGAAATGTTTAAAGCTATTAGATGGAGTGAAACAAATGGAGATGTTGTTTGTCCTTGTTGTGGAAGTTTAGAGAAACCATACTTTTTAAAAACTAGAATGCAATTTAGATGTAAAGAGTGTTTTTATACTTTTTCTGTTACAAGTGGAACTATTTTTGCTAATCATAAATTACCACTACAAACTTATCTTTTAGCAATAGCACTTTTTACAAATTCTGTAAAATCTATTTCAGCTTTACAATTAAGTCGAGATTTAAATGTTCAATATAAAACAGCTTGGGTTTTATCTCATAAAATCAGAGAATCTCTAATGGATTATAATAGTGATGAAAAATTTGAGGGAACTTGTGAAATGGATGGTGTTTATGTAAATCATTATGTAAGACCAAAAAACAATATTGATGATAGAGTTGATAGAAGAAAAGTACATAAACCAAATAAAAGAGTTGTTATAAGTCTTAGACAAAGAGCAGAAGATGGTGATGAAGTTGTTGGTGCTGTAAAAACTAAAACTTTTGTACTAAAAAGTGAAAATTCAATCGATATTAAAACTATTGCTCATAAATATATTAAAGTTGGAACAACAATTCATACAGATGAATCAAATGCTTATGATGATTTAACAGCTCATTATGATATGAATAGAGTAAATCACCAAATTGAATATTCAGGAATTTATGGAGAAAACAATAATCAAAGTGAATCATATAATGCAAGATTTAGAAGAATGCAATATGGAAACTTACATAAAATTGGAAATTTATATCTTTCAAATTATGCAAATGAGATAGCTTATAGGGAAGATACAAGAAGATGGAACAATAATAAAATCTTTAGTGATATATTTTCAAAATGTTTACATACTCCAACAAGTAATGAATTTTGTGGTTACTGGCAAGGGAATAAAAGATTATCTGAAAGACTGGGAGTTTAAAATAAAAAAAAGTTGCTACGAATTGGCATTTTATTAGCAACCCTCTTAAAAATCATTTTAGGGTAGTATTTTTACTACTTTCCATTAGTTGATTTTAGAATAGAATACTTTTAAAAAAACTTAATTTAACTCTTTTATCTTCCAAATAATAGTTAAACCATCTTTAGATACTTTTTCAACTAAATCATTTGATAAACAAGTGTTTAAAGCTAATAAAATTGATTTTTGGAAGTTTGATTTATCAGTTTTATTTTCAAAAGCTAGATTTCTATTTGTGGCAATAATATCAGATATTTTATCCGTTGATATTGGCAAACTGCTATTTTTTAAAACCTCTAAAACTAAAACCTTTGCTTCTCCATTATTAAAAAATCTGTTTCTGCCTTTTCTAACTGGTCTAATACTAGAAATATCATAATCAACATCAAAAATTTTAATAGTTGCATCAATAGTTTGTAAATCTTTATCTAATGATGAAAGTAATTGTTTATAATGGATTATATCTCCACGAAGTTCAGCTCTTTTTTTAACCAATGCAGAAATAACATGAGAATCAGCCATAATAAGTATCCTTTAAATTTGAGAAAATAGAAAGGAATTTTAGTAAATTTTAGAGATTTTTTCTTGTGCAAGTGCTACATAATATCG
>QFPO01000008.1 GCA_003241385.1 Rhodanobacter denitrificans | reverse complement strand
TAAGGACGTGACGCTCACGGCGGTGTACTCGAGCGGCAAGACGCAGAACCTGGGCACGTACAACACGAACAAGTCCAAGGACATCGCGCAGGCGCGCGGGGTGAAGCTGGGCGGCAATGGCGTACAGTCGATGTCACCGACCGGAGCGGGCGGGCTGAAGGAGCAGGCGGCCGGGGCGGCGGATAAGGGGGCGACGAGAAACGTGTCCGGCGGTAAGGGGGTGTCTAATGCCGTGAATGAAGGACGGATCGGCGATGATGGATATGAGTATGCAGTTTCGGCATCCGAGCGCCAACAATTCTCTGCGGAGAATAAGTTCACTATGACGGGGGCTAGGGATTCGTTAGCGGAGAAGTTTCCTGAGCTAATACCATACTTGAACTTTGGCGGTACGTATAATGATAGCTCCGGTGCTTGGAGCTGGAATGAAAAAACGAAAAAAAAGATGTGAACTCGATGGTAGATAAAGGGATAATAAGGCTTACATCGCAAAGTGCTCTAATAATGATTGCCCACGAAGCTCTGCACGGCTGGGTTTATTCCTTCGATCCCGATTACTTCTGGAGAGCGCACTGGAGGAATCTTTTTGATAAGACTGGACCGTATGCGCCATATGGAGGATTTCCACATCACTGGGTTGATAGTAAGGCGATAAAAATCGGAGTGTGGGTGAATGACAAATCTAGGACGCCAAGGCCCGACATATCTGAGCAAAGCTATCGGAAATGCATTAATGGAGCGGGGTGTAAGTGATGAATGTTATTAAGTATACTTTATCCCTTTCATGTGGAATAATCTCGACATTTTATTTTTTATCCTGTTTCAGGATGATTCTATGGGATAGTCCCTTCTTAAAATTCCTTGTCTTTGCCCTCATCTTGGCGTTGATGGCGGGGATCGCAAGCGTTCTTCTAGCGAGAAAAAAAGCTGGCGCGTTCATTCTTCGAGTAGCTATTCCTGCGCTTATTATCGGCGCTTTTCTCGATGTGTTTTACTCAGTTCGAGAGAGGGATCCTGTAAATCCTATAAATGTTGCCTTCGCTACTGCTGAGATTAGATGTGAGAGCGGCGACTGCGTGTATCGCATTCCGCCTAATAGAGATCCATTATTTTCAGATGTTAAATTAATAAATTCATTTGAGTTAAGAAATGAAAATAGTTGCGTGATACTTTCTGTGGCCGCTCGATCCTTGGGTGAAAGTTCTTTGGTCGTTGATTATCAGCAATATATGGCGGCAGTGTTGTTAAGCAAGAGACTTGGGGGAAGAGGTTTGTTGAACTACTTCTATCCTTCCGTTGTCTTGTTTGGGAGTTCATTATTTCCATGCAGTTTTGAATAATATAAATTCGCAAGCAGCACCTAGATGGCAATTAGTTTCGGGCTCGGAGACTTCTGTTCTCTCGGCGGAGGCTTGGTGGCGAACAATTAAGAGCCATCGGGCCTGCCTAACAGAACCGCTTAGGTCGTAGCCGAATACAGGCTCGTTCATTTGGATCAGGGCATGGCGTTCGGCACGAACCCAGGCGCGCAAGGTGAGCCGCCAGTCGTTCGGCGGTGTCGGCGACACGACCTTCGAGATGGCCACGACGAGCCAGCGCTACCGGGAGGTGCGCGGCAGCGGCGAGACGATCCTGTTCGGGCCGGGCGGTTCGATCTGGGGATGGGGCGAGGACGGGGTACTAACCGAGCATCTGAGCTGGCGTCCGCTTCACTTCCCCCGCGTCAACGTAATCAACGCCACGCCACCGAGAATCACCGCCATCGCGACCAGATCGCTCAGGCCCACGGCCTCGCCGGCCAGGCCGGCACCGATCAGCACGGCGACCGGCGGGTTGACGTAGGCGTAGCTGGTCGCCAGCACCGGGCGCACGTTGGCGAGCAGGTACAGATACGCGGTGAACGCGATCAGCGAGCCGAACACGATCAGGTAGACCACCGCGAGCGTCGCCGGCAGCGTCGGCTCGGCCGGCAGGCGTTCGCCGAAGATCAGCGCGGCCAGACTCAGGATCGCGCCGCCGCAGAGCATCTGGGCGGCGGTGTTCATCGCGGCCGGTGGCATGTCGCGGCCGCGGCTCCAGACCGAGCCGAACGCCCAGGCGGCCGCGGCGACGACCAGGGCGGCGGCACCGGCCGGGGCGCCGGTCATGCCGCCGCCGAGATTGAGCAGCACGACGCCGAGAAAGCCGATCCCCAAGCCGATCCATTCGATGCGGCGCGGACGCTGGCCGTAGGCGGTGCCGAACAGCGCCGCGAACAGCGGCATGCTGGCGACCGCGACGGCGGCGAGGCCGGAGGCGACCGACTGCTCGGCATAGCAGACCAGGCCGTTGCCGAGTCCGAGCAGCAGGGTGCCGGTGACCGCGGCATTGCCCCATTGCGCGCGCGTCGGTGCGGCGCTGCCGCGCCAGCGCAGGAAGCCGTAGAGCAGGCCGCCGGCGACCAGGAAGCGGACCGCCGCCATCAGGAACGGCGGCCAGCTCTCGAGCGCGACGCGGATCGCCAGGTACGTCGATCCCCAGATCAGGTACAGCGCGAGCAGCGACAGCGCGATCGGCCAGCGGCGATCGGGTGCGCCGGCGGAGGGAGAAGAGGGAGCAGGGCTCATGATCGGGGCGCGCACGGGGCGGGGGCGCGACCCTACCCGCAACCGGTCGCCGGGGCCAGCGCCATTGCGCGCGATCGCGGCGGGGCCATTCGCCGGCCGGACGCGTGTAAGAAATTTCCTACACGAATGTCAGTCATTCGCCCGATGCGCCGGACCCGTGCGATTGGGCACAGTACCGCGCCGGCACGGAAGGTCGGGGGCACGGGGACGCTCCCCGACGCGGCGGCGGTACTTGGCGACCGCCGCCGCCCGGCGTCCGGCGGTCCGACCGGGCCTGTCGCCGGACGGCCCGGACGCTTCGACCGATGGTCCGACAGGGCGTCCGGGCAGCGCCGGATCGCCGCGGAGGCCTCGGGACATCCTGCTAGACTTGCGGCCCCTTTTCGTGGTGGAGCCACCGATGGATGCTGCTGCCCTTCCGGGCCGGGACGCGACCCGCGTCGCGGTGATCGGTCTCGGTTACGTCGGACTGCCGCTGGCGGTCGGATTCGGCCGTGTCCTGCCGACCCTGGGCTTCGACATCAATCGCGCGCGCATCGACGAGCTCAGGCAGCATCGCGACCACACGCTCGAAGTCTCGCCGGAGGAACTGGCGGCGACGCCGCAGCTGCGTTTCAGCGCCGATCAGGCGGACCTCGCCGAGTGCAACGTCTTCATCGTCACCGTGCCGACGCCGATCGACGATGCGAAGCGGCCGGATCTCAAGCCGCTGGAGTCGGCCAGCCGCACGGTGGGCCAGGCGATCCGCCGCGGCGGCGTCGCGATCTTCGAGTCGACCGTGTATCCGGGCGCGACCGAGGAGGTCTGCGTGCCGATCATCGAGCGCGAATCGGGCCTGCGCTTCAACGTCGACTTCTACGCCGGCTACAGTCCGGAGCGGATCAACCCGGGTGACAAGCAGCATCGGCTCGAGACGATCATGAAGGTCACGTCCGGCTCGACGCCGGAGGCGGCCGATTTCGTCGACGCGCTGTACCGGCGCGTGATCACGGCCGGCACGCACAAGGCCTCGAGCATCCGCGTCGCCGAGGCGGCCAAAGTCATCGAGAACACGCAGCGCGACCTCAACATCGCGCTGGTCAACGAGCTCTCGCTGATCTTCCACCGTCTGGGCATCGACACCAGCGAGGTGCTCGCGGCGGCCGGCACCAAGTGGAACTTCCTGCCGTTCCGGCCGGGCCTGGTCGGCGGCCACTGCATCGGCGTGGATCCGTACTACCTCACCCACAAGGCGCAGCAGATCGGCTATCACCCGGAGGTGATCCTGTCGGGCCGCCGCATCAACGACGGCATGGGCCAGCACGTCGCGCAGCGCGTCGTGAAGCTGATGACGCAGCGCCGCGTGCATGCGGCGCATTCCAACATCCTGGTGCTGGGCCTGGCGTTCAAGGAGAACTGTCCGGACCTGCGCAATACGCGTGTGATCGACGTGGTCGCCGAGCTCGCCAGCTACAACGCCAACGTCGACGTCTACGATCCGTGGGTCAGCGCCGAGGAGGCTCGCCACGAGTACGGGCTGGATCTGGTGCCCGAGCTGGTCGACGGCAAGTACGACGCGATCATCCTGGCGGTCGCGCACCGGCAGTTCGCCGAGCTCGGCGTCGAGCGGATCCGCGCGCTCGGCAAGGCCGACTGCGTGCTGTTCGACGTCAAGCAGGCGCTGCCGCGCGCGGCCGTCGACGACCGGCTCTGAAGGACCGACCCGTGCGCATCCTCGTCACCGGCGCGGCCGGCTTCATCGGATCGGCGCTGAGCCATCGCCTGCTCGCGCGCGGCGATGAGGTGCTCGGCTACGACAATCTCAACGACTACTACGACCCCACGCTCAAGGATGCGCGGCTGGCGCGGCTGACGCCGCAGCCGGGATTCCGCTTCGTCAAGGCCTCGCTCGAGGACCGTCCGGCGCTGGAGGCCGCGTTCGCGGACTTCCGCCCGCAGCGCGTCGTCAACCTGGCCGCGCAGGCCGGCGTGCGTTACTCGTTGACCAACCCGTACGCGTACGTGGAGTCGAACCTGGTCGGCTTCATCAACATCCTCGAGGCCTGCCGGCACGGCGGCGTCGAGCATCTGGTCTACGCCTCGTCGAGCTCGGTCTACGGCGCCAACCGCAAGCTGCCGTTCTCGGTGCGCGATCCGGTCGACCATCCGGTCAGCCTGTACGCGGCGACCAAGAAGGCCAACGAGCTGATGGCGCACACCTACAGCCATCTGTACGGCCTGCCGACGACGGGCCTGCGCTTCTTCACGGTCTACGGGCCGTGGGGCCGGCCGGACATGGCGCTGTTCCTGTTCACGCGCAAGATTCTGGCCGGCGAACCGATCGAAGTGTTCAACCATGGCAGGCACACGCGCGATTTCACGTATGTCGACGACATCGTCGAAGGCGTGATCCGGACCCTGGACCGCGTGCCGGGGCCCGATCCCGCCTTCGATCCGCTGGCGCCGCAGCCGGGCACCTCGGCGGCGCCGTACCGGGTCTACAACATCGGCAACCATCAGCCGGTGCAGCTGGGCGAGTACATCGCGGTGATCGAACGCTGCCTGGGCCGGACGGCCGAGAAGATCCTGCTGCCGCTGCAGCCGGGCGACGTGCCGGACACCCATGCGGATGTGGACGAGCTGATGCAGGACACCGGCTATTCGCCGCGGACGCCGGTGGCGGAGGGCGTGGCGCGTTTCGTCGAGTGGTACCGCGACTTCTATCACGTTTAGCGGGTAGCGGCGCGGGCACAGTCCCCCGCGCCCGGATCCCTGCCGGGCGAGGGGCGAGCGGAACCGGGGGCGCCGCCGCACGGTCGTAACCGCATAAAAATGTGAACTGGTTCACAGTTGAGTCGCAGCTGGGTTACTCTTCTTCACTCGCGAGAGGGGATGTTCGATGAATGCGTGGATGAGTCGGCTTGGAATGGCCGTCGTGCTGCTGGTCGCGGCGCTCCCTGCGATCGCCCAGGACGCGCTGCCCGAGGTCCAGGCGGTGCCGCCGCCGGTCGAGACCTACCGGATCGGCGTGGACGACGTGGTGCAGGTGTCGGTCTGGCGCAATCCCGATCTCAGCGTCTCGGTGCCGGTGCGGCCGGACGGCAAGATCTCGGTGCCGCTGATCGGCGACGTCGACGCCGGCGGACGCCACCCGCAGGACGTGGCCGAGGACATCAAGGGCAAGCTGTCGACCTACGTGCGCGATCCGCAGGTGGCGGTGATCCTGACCGAGCTGCGCAGTCACGAGTACCTGGCGCGCGTGCGCGTGACCGGCGCGGTGCGCCAGCCGGTGTCGCTGCCGTACCGCCAGGGCATGAGCGTGCTCGACGCGGTGCTCGCCGCCGGCGGCACCAACGAGTTCGCATCGGCCGACAACACGCGGCTGTACCGCAAGGAAGGCGACAGCGTGAAGACCTTCCCGATCAAGCTCGACCGCATCCTCAAGAAGGGCGACCTGTCGACCAATCTGCCGGTCCAGGCCGGTGACGTCGTCACCGTGCCCGAACGGGCGTTCTGACGCGGCGCCATGCCCATGAACGATCAGATGCCGTCACTCGCCTCGCTGCTGCCGATCATGGGGCGCGAGGCCTGGCGCCGCCGCGTCGCGCTGGCCGTGACCTTCGCGGTGATCGCGCTGGCCGCGCTCGTGCTCGGCGTGATGTGGAAGAAGAAGTACGAGTCCGCCTCGACGATCCTGGTCCAGGAAACCAACATCATCCAGCCGCTGATGGAAGGGCGTGCGGTGCCGACCGGCGTCGGCGACCGCGCCGCGATCGCGCGCGAGGTGGTGTTCGGCCGCAAGGTCATGAACGAGGTGCTGCAGCTCGGCGGCTGGCTCGCCGACAACCCGAGCGCGATCGAGCAGGAGCGGCGCATCGAGGAGATCAAGAACGCCACGCGTATCGCCAGCCCGCGCGAGAACCTGATCCGCATCAGCTACACCGATTCGGACCCGGAGCGCGCGTTCAAGGTCGCCAGCAGCATGGCCGAGCTCTTCATCAACGAAAGTCTCGACGCCAAGGAGCGCGAGAGTCGCGAGGCCTACAACTTCGTCGACAGCCAGGTGCAGGAGTACCACACCAAGCTGACCGATGCGGAGGCCAAGCTGATGGACTACCGCAACAAGAATCCCGACGCGCGTCCCGGCACCGAGACCGACGTCAACGCGCGCATCAGCGAGCTGCGCCGCCAGACCGACACCGCCAGCATGGAGATCATGGAGCTGCGCTCGCGCGAGTCGGCCCTGGTCTCGCAGCTGTCGGGCGAGTCGGACGTCAGCGCGGTGCAGACGCGCGAGTCGCAGTACCGCCTGCAGCTGGTCGAGCTGCAGAGCCAGCTGGACCGGCTGCTGTTGAACTACACCGACCAGCATCCGGACGTGGTCCGCGTGCGCCACCAGATGGCCGATCTGCAGGAGGCGATCCGCCTCGAGCAGACCGCGGCCGAGCGGCGCCGCGCGCTCGGCAGCCCGATGGCGCCGACCGACGAGAACGCGCAGTTCAATCCGCTCTACCAGGAACTCAAGAGCCGCCTCGCCGAGACGCGCCGCAACATCGCCGCGATCGAGTCGCGCTACAACGCCAGCAGCACGATGCTGACCGCCGAGCTCGACCGCAGCCGCCGCATCGCCAACTCCGAGAACGTGCTGGCCGAGCTGACGCGCGACTACGAGGTCAACCGCGACATCTACCAGGATCTGCTGCGCCGGCGCGAGAACGCGCGCGTGTCGATGAACCTCGACGCCGAGAAGCGCGGCCTGTCGTTCCGGATCCAGGAGCCAGCGCTGCTGCCGGTGCAGCCGATCGGCCTGCGCTTCGCGCATTTCGGCATGGCCGGCATCGGACTGGGTCTGGTGTTTCCGCTCGGGCTGCTGTTCCTGCTCGCGCAGTTCGATCCGCGCATCCGCTCGGCCGACCGGCTCGAGCAGATCGCCGGCGTGCCGGTACTGGCGAGCGTGCCGACCTACACCACCTCGCGCGACCGCCTGCGCGCCCGCTTCCGCACGATGCTGACGGTGCTGATCGTGCTCGGCGTGGTCGCGGCGTACGCGCTGCTGTTCTGGCTGCGACTGGCGAAGGCGATATGACTCAGAACGAACCGGACAAGTCGCTGCCCGACCGCGTCGGTGACGCGTTGCAGGCCGGCGCCGGCGGTCTCGCGCAGCGCGCCTCGGCGAGCCGCTCGATCGCGCGCATGGGCGAGACCGCGCTGCTCGCGCCGCGCCAGCTCGAGGAACGCCGCCTGATCCATCGCGAAGGCGCGCGCCAGCAGGCCGACGCATTCCGCGAGATCCGCACCAAGCTGCTCGCGATGGGCGGCGAGCACAACTTCGTCACGATGGTCGCGCCGATCGGACCGGGTTCGGGCGGCAGCTTCGTCGCGCGCAACCTGGCCGCGGCGTTCGCGTTCGACGAGGCCAGGACCGCGTTGCTGATCGACTGCAACCTGCGCCATCCGAGCCAGCACAAGACGCTCGGCATCGACCCGAAGGACGGCGGCCTGATCGACTATCTCGAGCATCCCTCGCAGGGCATCGAGAAGGCGTTCTATCCGACCGGCGTGCCGCGCCTGCGCCTGATCCCGACCGGCAAATCGCGCGAGATGGGCGCGGAGTACTTCTCCTCGTTCCGCATGCGCGCGCTGATCGACTCGCTGCGCAGCCGCTATCCGGACCGCTATCTGTTCCTCGACGGTCCGGCCGTGAAGGGCTCGCCCGACGCGCGCATCCTGGCGGACCTGGCCGATTTCGTCGTGCTGGTGGTCGGCTACGGCCGCGAATCGCCGAAGGCGATCGCGCAGGCCGTGGCCGGTTTCGATCCGAACAAGTTGGCCGGCATCGTCTTCAACCATCCGCCGTGAGCGGCGCGCGATGCGGGCAGGGCGTGCCGGCAGCGGCCGGCGCGGGCGGCCGGAGGCGCGGCTCGGCGCGACCGGCACGGTGCGGGAAGGGAGCGATCACATGATGCGTCTGAACCGATTGGCCGCCGGCGTGCTGGCGGTGCTGGCGGCGCCGGCCGGTGCGGTGCAGCTGGACTACACGCTCGAGCTGGGCCTGCTCCACAGCGACAACATCAATCTGAGCCAGGACGACTCGGTCAGCCAGAACGTGGCGATCCCGGGCATCAACTTCACGCTGTCGCAGCAGGGCGCGACCGTGCAGGCCCTGGTACGCGGCGTGGCCGAGTATCGCAACTATCTCGGCAATGCGTTCGACGACGAGTTCCGCGGCCAGCTCGACGGCATCGTCAACTGGACGCTGCTGCCCGAGCGACTGACCTGGACGTTTCAGGACGCGCTCGGCCTGCAGCCGATCAACGTGCTGCAGGCCGACACGCCGACCAATCTGCAGCAGACCAACGTCTTCGCGACCGGTCCGACGTTCCGCTTCCGGCTCAATCCGGTGCTGCGCGGACAGGCCGAACTGCGCTACGTCGACAGCTACGCCGAGGAGACCGAGGAGTTCAACTCGCGGCGCCTGCTCGGCGCGCTGCGCGTGTTCCACGATCTGAGCAGCACCAGCGAGCTGTCGGCCAATCTGCAGACCGAGCGCGTCGACTTCGACGAGGACGACCTCGAGCGCTACACGCGCTACGACCTGTTCGCCCGCTACACCAGCCACCTCGCCGTGCTCGATCTCGACGCGGTACTCGGCTATTCGCGCTTCGACTATCGCGACCGCGACGACCGCTCCGGCCTGCTCGCACGCGCGACGCTGGGCTGGCGGCCGAGCGCGCGCAGCACGTTCAACCTGTCGCTGACGCGCCAGTACTCGGACGCGGCGACCGACATGATGGCCGACCCCGGCGCGATCGGCACCGGCGGCACCGGCATCGTGATCGGCGACGTGTCGATCGATTCGGGCGTGTACCTGGAGCAGCGCATCGACCTCGGCTACGCCTACACCGGCGAGCGGCTCGGCCTGCACGTCGTGCCGTACTGGCGCAAGCTCGACTACGAACAGGACGCGCGCGGCGTCGATCAGCGCGGCGGCGGCCTCAACGGGGAGATCAGCTATCGGCTGCGGCCGCAGCTGCGCGGCGGATTCGTGATGTCGGCCGAGCGGCGCAACTTCATCGGCCTGGACCGCCGCGACGACGACACCCGCTACGGCGTCTTCCTGACCCAGCAGTGGACGCGCCACTGGGCGTGGCGGCTGGACCTGCTGCGCGGCGAGCGCGACAGCACCGGCGACGGCGTCGATTTCGACGACAACCAGGCCTATCTGCGCGTGTCCTACACGCGCTGAGCCGGGGCACATCGAGCGACCGGCCCCGCGGACCGGCCGGAACATCAGGCGTCCGCGGCGCGATTCCGTTGCGGCGCCGACGATCCATTGGGAGTAGGGCATGAGTGCAATCCTGGTCACCGGCGGCGCCGGCTACATCGGCAGCCACGTCGTGCAGCAGCTGGTCGCGCGCGGCGAGCGCGTCGTCGTGCTCGACAACCTGGTCAGCGGCTTTCGCGAGGCGGTGACCGGCGCCGCGTTCGTGCACGGCGACGTCGGCGACCGCGACCTCGTCGCCGCGCTGCTGGCCGAGCACGCGATCGACACCGTGATGCATTTCGCCGCGCATACGGTCGTGCCCGAGTCGGTGGCCGATCCGCTCAAGTACTACGGCAACAACACCTGCGCGACGCGCAATCTGCTGGCCTGCTGCCAGGCCGCCGGGGTGCGCCACTTCGTGTTCTCGTCGACCGCGGCGGTCTACGGCATGCCGGCCTCGGGCGAGGCCGACGAGGACACCGCGACACGGCCGATCAATCCGTACGGCAGCTCGAAGCTGATGAGCGAGACGATGCTGCGCGACCTCAGTGCGGCGACACCGCTGCGTCACGTGATCCTGCGCTACTTCAACGTCGCCGGCTGTGATCCGCTCGGTCGGGTCGGCCAGTCGACGCCGAAGGCGACGCTGCTGATCAAGGTCGCCTGCGAGCAGGCGCTCGGCAAGCGCGTGCAGCTGGCGGTGTTCGGCACCGACTACGCGACGCCGGACGGCACCTGCATCCGCGACTACATCCACGTCGAGGATCTGGCCGACGCGCACGTCCGCGCGCTGGACCATCTGCGCGCCGGCGGCGACTCGGTCACGCTCAACTGCGGCTACGGCCACGGCTACAGCGTGCGCGAGGTGATCGAGGCGGTCGAACGCGCGGCCGGGCACCGGCTCGCGGTCGTCGACCAGCCGCGCCGCGCCGGTGATCCGCCGGTGCTGATCGCGCGCAGCGAGGCGCTCAAGCGCCTGCTCGGCTGGCAGCCGCGCTACGACGATCTCGACGCGATCGTGCGCAGCGCGCTGGCCTGGGAACGCGCACCGCGCTATGGCTGAGCGCAGGCGCGCCGGCGGCCGCCGCAGCGCGTGTGCGATCGCCGCCGCGCTGGCGGTGCTGCTGGCGCTCGTGGCATCGCCGCCGTCGGCGCAGGCCGCGATCAAGCTCGACCTGGACTACGTCGACACCGGCTCGGCCGCGTACCGTCGCTTCCGCGACTGGGTCGACGCCGCCGTCGCCGGCCGGCCCGGCTACGGCTTCTCGCCGGCCGATGCAGTGCTGCTGTACCGGATCAGCGGGAAGAAGCACTACTGCGAGTTCGCGGTCGGCGAGATCGACCGTCAGGTCACGGCCGCCGACACCGCGATCGCGGCCGGCGAACGTCCGGCGGTCGCCGGCGACTCGTATCTGGAGGCCGGCCCGATGATCGGCGCGCTCGCGCTCGGCTACGACGTCTGCGCGGCATTCACCGACCCGGCGCAACGCACGCGCTGGCGCGCCTATGCCGAGCGCACGCTGGCCAACATCTGGAATCCGCCGGCGGCGCGCTGGGGCGATCGCGCGACTCCGTGGTCCGGCTGGGGCACCGACAATCCCGGCAACAACTACTACTACAGCTTTCTCGAGGCGACGATGAGCTGGGCGCTGGCCGCCGACGATGCGGCCTGGCTGGCGCGGCTACGCGAGCGGCTGCTGCCGGCGCTGACCGCGTACGTCGCGGCGCTGCCGGGCGGCGGCAGCCGCGAGGGCACCGGCTACGGCACCGCGCAGATGCGCCTGTTCGCGCTGTACCGGCTCTGGCGCGATTCGACCGGCGAGGATCTGGCCGCCGCCAACGGCCATCTTGACGACACGATCCGCTTCTGGGTGCATGCGACGGTGCCGGACTTCACGCAGTTCGCGCCGCTCGGCGACCAGGCGCGCGTCTCGCAGCCGGAGATCTACGACTACCAGCGGCGGCTGATGCTCGAGGCGCGCGCGCTGACGCGCGATGCGGCCGTGCGCGATCTGGCGACCTGGTGGCTGTCGAAGATTCCGCTGCAGCGCATGACGCACGGCTTCAATGCGCGCTACGACCTGCTGCCGGCCGGCAGCGGCGGCCATGCGCCGGCCGAGCGCGACTACCTCGCGACCGGCACCGGCCGTCTGTTCGCGCGGACCGGCTGGGACCGCGACGCGACCTGGCTCGCGTTCACGGCCGGGCCGTACAGCGAGAGCCACGCGCATCAGGACCAGGGCGGCTTCATGCTGTACCGCGGCGGCTGGCTCGCGGTCACCGAGAACATCTGGACGCGCAGCGGCATCCAGCAGGGCACCGAGGTGCACAACGTGCTGCGCTTCGAGCGCGACGGCGCGGTGCTGCCGCAGCGCGAGGGCACGACCTCGACGATGACGGCCGATCGCGCGGCCGATGGTGCGCTGACCGTCAAGGCCGACCTCAGTCCCGCCTACGGTAGCGGCAGCGCGGTGCGGAGCTGGACGCGCGAGCTGCGCTTCGCCGAGGACGGCCGGCTGCAGATCGTCGACCGCTACGCGGTGGCCGCCGGCACGCGTGCGGTGTTCCAGCTCGACGTACCGCAGCAGCCCGTCGTCGACGGCCGTGAGGCGCGGGCCGGCGCGCTGCGGCTGCGCGTGCTGTCTCCCGAATCGGCGCGCCTGGGCGTGCACGACTGGCGCAGCACGGACGCCGGCGAGTTCCGCTCGGGCTGGCGCATCGACGTCGGGGCCGAAGCCGGCGAGAGCGGCGAGTTCCGCGTCGAGATCGACCCCGGCCGCTGAGCAGTTCGGTCGGGCATGCGGCGGCGTCCGCCCAGTCACTGCGCGGATCGTCGACTTTCCATCAGAACGTCAGGTCAGGAAGCGCGTGGCGCGTCACGCCGGCATTTCGTGCGTCGGCACGCCGCGCGATCACGCCGGGCTGCGCCGCCGACTGCGACGCGGTGCAGCGCAAGGACGCGCGGCGCATCGCGTCGACCGCCGCGCGAGCGGTTCAGTCGAAGCCGTTCTTGAACAGGTCTTCGCTGGTCTTGAGCTCGACGACATAGGTGCCGCCGCTGCCGCGCACGTCGATGCGCCAGCCGGAGCGGAAGTCGCTGCCGACGCTGCGCCAGTCGACCGCGCTGATCGTCGCGTCGGCCGGCTGCAGCACGTTGATCCTGAGTCGGCCGGCGGTCACGCTGCGGCCGTTGACGACCGGCTGCACCGGCACGTTGACCTGGAAGATCGCCTGCGTGTCGGCGCTGACCTGGTAGCTGTCCTGCACCAGCAGGCGGCGGCCACCGAACTCGATGCTGCGCTGCCAGGACTGGATCGCCGCGTTGCCGCCGTAGGCCGGCGTGAGGTCGGCGCTGGCGGTGAACGCGCCGGCGCCGCCGGTCGGCGTGACCGTCATGTGCGAGGTCGTCGGCTCGCGCTGGCCGATCGTGGTGCCGTTGCGCACGAAGCGCAGCACGTTGTGCACGTCGGTGCCCTGCTGGATACCGCTGGTCGTCCAGATGTTCTCGGTCACCGCGAGCCAGCCGTTCTCGTAGAGCGTGAACGCGCCCTGGTCCTGGTGCGCATGACTCTGCACGTACGGGCCGGCGACGAACGACATCCACATCGCGCCGGTATCCCAGCCGGTCCGCGCGAACATCTGGCCGACGCCGGTGGCGTGGTAGATCAGATTGGACGGCGTCGCCGTGCTGCTGCCGGGCCGCAGCAGGTCGTGGCGGTAGTTGAAGCTGTTGATCATCTGCTGGACCGAGATGCCGTTGAGCCACCACGAGGCGAGATTGCGCATCTCGGCATTGGCGGTGCTGCTGCGCGCCTCGAGCATCAGCTGGCGGTGGTAGTCGTAGAGCTCCGGCTGCGAGGTGCGCGCCTGGTCGCCGATCGGCGCATAGCGGTCGCGCGTCGGCACCGTGGCATGGGTCCAGTAGGCGACCGTGTCGGACAGGTGGCTGTTCGCATTGGCCGGGTCGGTGCCGGTCGAGTCGCGCCACAGCCGGTACAGTGCGAACACCGTGCGGTGCGACAGGCCGTAACCGGTGCCTTCCTGGCTGCCGCCGCCGGGCAGGTTCGCGAAGTAGGCTTCGAGCGTCGGCAGCTTGTTGTTCTGGACCCAGGCCTTCCAGGTCGTGCTGTCGCTGGCCAGCGCCCAGTACATCGTGGCCTGCAGGAAGCTGTAGAAGTAGTTGTTGGCGGGGTCGTTGGTGCCCCAGCCGGACCAGGCGAACGGACGGCCGCCCCACTGCGCCTGGCTCGGATTCCAGATGTTCCAGACGGTCTGTTCGGCGTAGGCGCCCCACTGCGCGCGCTGGCCGTCGCTGACGAAGCTGCGGCACCAGTCCCAGGTGATCGCCAGGTCCATCAGCATCGGACCGGCCTGCAGATACGAGTCGCCGGCGATGGCCGGGCGCTGCCCTCCGCCGATCGCGGTGTTGGCGGCGTCGACCTGGGCCTGGCTCATCTGCACGGCGAGATTGCAGTACTGCGGCTGGCCGGTCAGGCGGTGCATGTAGACCGCGTCGGTCGCGCTGAAGCCGTAAGCGGGATTGCCGTTGACGGCGGCGTCGACGTAGTTCTTGAAGCGCGTGTACGCCGACGAAGCGGTGTCGACGTAGGACAGATCGATGGTGATGCCTTGGGCAGCGGCCACGAGCGGGCTCAACACGACGGCCAGCGCTGCGAGGGCGCGACGGTACGAATTGCGCGGTGCCATGGATGGATCGTCCTCTCGACTGGTGGGGGCGCGCCGAACCCGCTGCGTCCGGTCCGAAGGCCGGTCGCACACTGCCGATCAGGGGAAAACGGTCCTGCACTGCAACGGGTTACGACGAAACCCACGTTACCGTGCGGCCGTGCGGCGATTGTGAGCAAGTCATCAGAACATCGAGGGCTTCTTCGATATTTGTGATGACCATCACTAAAAATTTTGACCGCCGCGACCGCTCCGCGGCAACTCGCCGCAGCGATGCGGGTCGGCGGCGGCCTCGCGAGATGACGCCGGACCGATGCCCGGCGATCAGCGGCGGACGAAGCGATCGAGGCCGTCCGTCGACGGAAAAACGGAAAATGGGAAGAACGGGAAGAGGGGAACAGGCGGCATGAGGCGCGAGCGCCGAGCCGCGCTGGTCATCAGCGCCGCTGTCGAGACCTCATCGCGACGCAGGCGTTCGCCCGACCGGTTCGTCAGCGGGCCGATCGGCGCGAGCGCAGCTTGCGGCGCAGGTCGAGCAGGGCCGGTGGCACGAAGGTCGCGCACCACAGCTGCACGACGGCCGGTCGCGGCCGGCGCCGCAGCGGCGCCCACAGCATCCGGCGCGCGGCCGGCAGATCGCGCGCATGCAGCAGGTGACGGCCGAAGTCGGTGCGGATCGCCAGTACCTTGGCCTCGATGCGTGCCGGCTCGAAGCCGAGCGCCTCGCCGAGCTTGCGCGCGTTGTGGATCTCGGCGGCCGCACAGCGCTCGATCTGGCTGGTGATGCTGCCGGCGGCCGGCGTGTAGTTGCCGATCCGTCCCTGCGCCGCGCGCACGCCCCAGCCGGCGGCGGCCAGGCGCAGCCAGAGGTTGTAGTCCTCCGCACCGATCAGGGCCGGGTCCTCGTCGAAGCCGCCGGCCGCGTCGAAGGCGGCCTTGCGCACGACGACCATCGACGTGCAGATGCGGTTGCGCGTCCACAGCCGGTCCAGGTCCAGCATGGCCGGCAGCGGCTCGCGCTCGTCGCGCGCCTGGCCGTGGATCAGGCCGACGCGGTCCTCGCCGGCCAGGGCGAGCTGGCGCGCCATCTTCTCGGGCAGCCACGAATCGTCGGCGTCGAGGAACGCGATCCACGGCGTCGCCGCCGTGCGCACGCCGTGATTGCGCGCGGCGGCCGGTCCCTGGTTGCGCTGCCTGATCAGCGTGACGCGCCCGCCGTAACCGGCGACGACCGCGGCGATCGCCTCGCCGTCCGGCGAGCCGTCGTCGATCACGATCACCGCGGCGGGCGGGCGTTGCTGCGCGAACACGCTGTCCAGCGCGGTGCCGAGCGTGCCGGCGGCTTTGTAGGCCGGAATGATCACCGTATAGGCGTATGCGTCGGCCGCCGCGGTCGCGCTCATGCAGCCCCCGATCGGCGCTTGAGCAGCGCCTGGACGACGTAGCTCGCCATGCAGGCGGTGGCCTGCGGCAGGCTCAGCCGCTCGACGTCGCGATAGATCCGCCATTGCCAGCGCGCCGCGTGCAGCTTGTTCGACGACAGCGAGCCGGCGCGTACCAGGTAGTAGGCCAGCGGCTCGTCGTGGTCGGCGCGCACGGCGCGGCCGGCGCGGCGCAGGCGATCGAGCCAGAACGCGTAATCCTCGTGGCCGATCTTCAGGAACGGCGCGTCGCCGATGCGACGATCGTAGATGCCGGTCAGATGGCCGATGTAGTTGCTGCGCAGCAGGTCGCGGTAACCGAGCTCGGCCGGCGGATCGACGCGCGACAGCGTGCGGCCCGACTCGGCCACGCGCAGATAGCTGCAGTAGGCGACCTGCGCGCTTTGCCGTTGCATCTGCGCGAGCTGCAGCTCGAGCTTGCGCGGATGCCACCAGTCGTCGCTGTCGAGGAATGCGACGTGGCTGCCGGTCGCCGCGGCGATGCCGGCATTGCGCGCGGCGGCGACGCCGGCATTGGCCTGCCGAATCAGCCGCACCCGCGCATCGTGCTGCCTCTGCGCCTCGATCAGCGCGGCCGAGCCGTCCGACGAGCCGTCGTCGACCGCGATCAGTTCGAGCGCGCGATGGGTCTGGCCGAGCACCGAGTCGATCGAGCGCTGCAGCGTCGACTCGGCGTTGTAGACCGGCATGATGACGCTGACCACGGCGGTACCGAATTCGCCGGCACCGGCCGGACCGGAATCGCCGTCGCCGGCGCGGCCGGCTGCGGTCGTATCGCTCACGCCGCCGCTCCGGCGCGGCGGCTGCCGGCCCAGGAGGCGCGCGGCGGCGGCAGGATGAAGTCGCGGAAGTCGTTCGGATCGCCGCGATGCCCGGCCTCGGCGGCCTTGATGATGTTGTAGACCTCGCGCGCGTTGACGTAATGCAGCACGTAGCGCTCGCCGTCGTTGTAGGCGGTCTCCAGATGCGTATGCATCGCGTCCGCGGCCGCGCCGAGCAGGGTGTCGATGTCGGCTTCCTGCGTGCCGTGCGTATGCACCTTGACGAACACCCACTCCGGCCGGCCCTCGACGTGGATGCCGGTGCGCACCCAGGCGTCGACGCGCTCGGCGCTCGGCGGCACGCCCGCGCGCACGTCGGCGTTCTCGATGCGCGGCATCAGGCCGAAGCGGCGATCGCGCCAGTTCAGGCCGAGCGGACCCTGCACGATCATCAGATCGCCGCTCGGCCGGCCGCCGACGCGGACCGGCTCGCCGTCGTCGTGCGACTTGGGCGCATGCGGATCGTCGGTCGCGTAGTAGATCGAGTTGATCGTGCGCGTCTGCGTGTCGCTCGGTGCCGAGGGCAGCGTGAAGTCGGCGTAGCAGCCGAGCTCGCGCAGCAGGACCAGCTCGTTGTTCAGGCCGCACCAGCGGCCGTCCGGGCGCGAGTTGTCGAGGCTCCAGTTGCCGTGGATGAAGCCGAACATCAGCTCGCCGGTTTCGGGGTGGCGCGACAGCGCGCCGTGGCGCTCGTGCAGCAGATCGCAGAAGCGCCGCATGACCGTGCGGAAGTTGTCCTCGGTGTCGTCGTCGTGATGCAGATGGATCTCGATCTCACCGTAGCCGTCGGCGCACAGCGCCTCGATCTTGGCCAGATGCTCCTCGAGGTATTCCTCCTCGGGATAGAAGAACCCGTGCTGCGGCGGCCGGCCGTCGGCGTCGCGATGGCGCGAGGCGAGCGCGCGGTAGTCGCGGCACCAGCGGTCCACGCGTGCGCGCTGGGTCGCCAGATCGGCCTGCTTCCACATCGGCTCGAAGTGGTCGACGAAGCAGAACATCACATGGGTGGGACCGGCGACCGGCGGACGCGGCGTGCGGCGCAGGTAGCTGCCGATCCAGATCTGCATGTTGCGCGAGCGCAGCACGCGGTGAACGACGAAGGCGGCCAGCAGCGGACCGGCGATCAGGACGACCAGCAGCGCGACGACGAGGTTCATCGCGGCGCGCGCGGGCTGCGGACGGGAGAGACGGAGAACGCGATCGGCGGGACGGTCGGCATCGGTGGATTTTCCCAGGTCGGACGGCCCGCTGCCTACGAGGCGCGGACCGATGGAACAATGATTCACACCCCGGCCGTGCGCTGAGGGCGGCGGGCCTGTGAGGTTCCCATGGCCGTGCCGTGCTTTCGCGTCGCACAGCCGGCGTTCAGGCAGGCTCCTCCGGCAGGGCGCGCAGCGCAATGCCCTGGTCGCGCCACTGCGGCAGCAGCCGTTCGAGGATGCCGGCGGCGCGCGCGCTGTCGTCGTGCATCAGCACGATCTCGCCGTTGCGCAGGCCGTGGCGCTCGAGCGCGGCGGCGAGCCGGTCGACCGGGTGGTCGTCGTAGTCGAGGCTGTCGTAGGACCAGTACGTGATGCCGCGGCGCTCGCGCGCGAACCGCGCCAGCAGGCGCAGCGGGACCACGCCGCGCGGCGTCCGGAAGCGGTGCCGCGGCCGGCCGTCGAAACGCGCGAGCAGACGGTCGGTGCGCTCGACCTGGGCGATCTGGTCGCCGAGCGGCAGCCGGTCGAAATGCGGGTGGTCGTAGGAATGATTGCCGATCAGATGGCCCTCGGCGACGATCCGCTCGACGATGTCGGGATGGCGCTCGACCTGGTCGCCGATCAGGAAGAAGCTGGCGCGCGCGCCGTAGCGTGCCAGCAGATCCAGCAGCGGCGGCGTGTAGGTCGGGTTGGGGCCGTCGTCGAAGGTCAGATACGCGCTGCGCTCGCTGCGGTCGCCGCGGGTCAGCGCGAGCGCGTCGGGCAGCAGCCCCAGTAAGGTCTGTTTGTTCGGCAGCTTCATCGTGAGGCGACGTCGTGCGGTGCGTCCGTTGGCCGGCGCGTCCCGGCGGTGTCGCAAGCCGCACACCAAGCCGGCATCGGCGGGCGCCAGTATCCCATCCCTGTGCGTCAGGTCAACGCGAGGCCGACGCCGCGGCGGACAGCGGCGCGCCGCGATAGACGGCCTCGTAGCGCTCGGCCATCGCCTCGACCGATCCGTTCGCGAGCGCCCAGGCCCGCGCCGCCGCGCCCATCGCCTCGCGGCGCGGGACGTCGTCGAGCAGGCCGGCGATCGCCGCGACCAGCGCATCGGCGTCGCCGGGCGGCACGATGCGGCCGCTGCGGCCGTCCTCGACGATCTCCGGATTGCCGCCGACCGCGGTCGCGACGATCGGCAGGCCGGCCGCGCAGGCCTCGACCAGCGCGATCGAATAACCCTCGGTGCGCGAGGACAGCACGAACAGGTCGAACGCGCACAGCAGCGCCTTGACGTCGCCGCGGTCGCCGAGGAAGCGCACGCGCCCGGCCAGGCCGAGCGCCTGCGCCTCGCGTTCGAGATCGGCGCGCAGCGCGCCGTCGCCGACGACGATCAGCGCGGCATCCGGATGGCCGGCGCCGAGCCGCGCGAACGCGCGCAGCAGCAGCGCGTGGTCCTTGGCCGGATGCAGTCGGCCGACCGTGCCGAGCAGCGCGGTATCGGCCGGCAGCCCGAGCGTCTCGGCCAGCCGGCGCCGTGCCTCGGCCGAGCGCGGCCGGAACTGGCCGATCGGGATGCCGTTCGGGATCGCGACCGCCTTGTCGGCCGGCACCAGGTGCTGCGTCACCGCGGCCTCGCACGAGGCGCGCGAAACCGCGATCACCGCATCGGTGCCGAGCATCGAGGCGCGATACAGCCAGTCTCGGCGGCGGTGGTGCGCGCTCACGCCCATGCTGTGGCGCGTATTGATCCGCCGCAGCGACAGACCGAGCGAGGCGATCGCCGCGTAGTAGTGCGCCATCGCGTTGTGGGTGTTCAGCACCTCGGTGCCGTGCGCGCGGATCGCCGCGCGCATCCGGCGCACCGCGGCCAGATCGAAGCCCGAGCGCTTGCCGCAGGCGATCACCGGCACGCCGCACGCGTCGAGCTCGGTGGCCAGCGTGCCGCGCTCGAACAGGCACACGACCTGGCAGCGATGGCCGGCCGCCTGCTGGACGCCGATCAGGTCGATCACGACCCGCTCGAGTCCGCCGCGGTTCAAGTTCTCGACGACGTGGGTGATGTTCATGGCACGGGCGGATCGGACAGCTCGGAGATGGTCACGCGGAACTTGCCGTTGGCGGCGACCGGAATATCGTCGACGACGCGGATGTCCAGCTCGATGCCGTCGCCGAGCGCACGCGTGACCAGCGCGCGCGCGGCGTCGAGCCGCGTCGCGTCGGCCTCGCCGTCGACGACCAGCTGCAGCTCGATCGCCTCGAGCCGGCGCTGCACGATGCGGAACCGCTTGATCCACTTGACGTCGTTGAAGATGAAGGGGAAGTACTCGCCGGGCAGGTAGCGGCCGTCGATCGTGCGGATCGCGTCGAGCTTGCGGCCCTGCACCCGGGCCAGCAGCGGCAGGCTGCGGCCGCAGCTGCACGGCGCGTCGGCCGGCGTCGCCAGGTCACCGGTCGTGTAGCGGATGAACGGCATGCCGAAGTTCGACAGGTCGGTCACGATGATCTCGCCGGCGGCGCGCTCGGCCGCGCTCGGCAGCGGCGTGCCGATCTCGACGTGGAGATGATCGGCGTTGACGTGCAGGCCCTCGCGCTTCTCGCACTCGCTCGCGATCAGCATGAACTCGCGGCAGCCGTAGGTGTTGAACGCAGGCGCGCCGAACGCGCGCTCGACGATCTCGCGCTGGAAGTCGTGCAGCGACTCGGCCGCGCCGAGCACGGCGGCGGGCCGGTGGATGCGCCGGCCATTGGCCAGCAGCCACTGCGACAGCCGCACCAATGGCCCGACGTAGCCGACGACGATCTCCGGCCGCCAGGCGTCGATCGCATCCGCGTACCGGACCATCGTGTCGTCGCGCATCGCGAAGCTGTCGAGCATCAGCCGGTTGTAGGCGCGGTTGTACAGGCGCTGCTTGAACGCCTGCAGAGGCTTCAGACCCGACGGCACCGCCCACAGATACAGCGTGCGCCGGCCCGGCCGTGAACCGGCCCAGCCGTAGCTGCGCCACATCACCGCGGCGCGGCGGTCGTTGCTCTCGCGCGTATAGCCGAACCGGAACGGCTCGCCGGTCGAGCCGCTGGTCGACTTGTACAGCAGCGAGTCGCGCAGCGAGTCGGCCTTGAGCGATTCGAAATGCGTGCGGATGTCGTGCTTGGTCAGCACCGGCAGGCGCGCGAAGTCGGCCGGCGTGCGGATCGCCTCGGGCGTGATGCCGAGCTCGGTCCACTGCCGCCGGTAGTACGGCACCTCGCGCCAGCAGTGCTCGAGCAGGCGCTTGAGCTTGGTCCAGCGCAGCGCCTCGAGCTGCTCGGGCGGCAGCCACTGGCTGCGCTCGTACTCGGCCAGGAAGCTCAGCGTGCCGCGTCCGGCCAGGGTCTGGTCGTAGAACGGCAGCAGGACGTGGCGGAACAGCGGTTCGTATCCGATCCCCATCAGCTCTCTCCCCTCAGCGGCGTTCGGCCCAGGCCAGCAGACGCGCCAGCGCGCGCGGCCGGCCCTTGCCGAGGCGCGCGTGCAGCTGGCGCAGGTGTCCGATGTCGGCCGCGCTCCAGCAGCGTAGCAGCACGGTGGCCAGCGCGTAGACCGGCAGCAGCACCAGTCCGCCGGCGATCAGCGTCGGCAGCGCCGGCCAGTGGCCGCGCAGCGGGCAGACCGCGAGCCCGGCCAGCAGCGCCGCGGCGGCGATGCGCGCCAGCCGCGCGCCGTCGAGGCCGACGCCGCTGGTGCGCATGCCCATGCCGATCATCGCCGAGGACGAGACCAGCGAGACCGTGACGTAGGCCGCGGCGGCACCGTCCAGGCCGTAACGCGCGATCAGCAGCGCGTCGAGCGCGATCTTCAGCACGCCGCAGCCGAACACGACGGCCAGCACGACGAGCTGGCGGTCGGCGCTCAGCAGCAGGCTCGATCCGCCCTGCGAGACCGTGACCACCGAGGCCGCGAACAGGCACCACGCGAACACCGGACCGGCCGCGCGGTAGGCCTCGCCGAACAGCAGCGTGATGACCGAGTCGCCGAACACGAAGCCGTAGGCGATCAGCGGAAACGCCAGCAGCGACAGATACACGGTCGAGGCCGCGAAGCGCCGCCCGGCCACCTCGCGGCCCTGGCTCAGCGCATGCGCCATCATCGGCAGCAGCAGCGCGCCGAACACGCCCGGCACCAGCAGGGCCGCGCCGGACGCGAGCTGGTAGGCCACCTTGAACTGGCCGGCCGCGGCGGCCTGGCCGTAGAGGTTCAGGAACAGCACCTCCACTTCGCTGGCCGCGAAGAAACCGACCGTCACGATCATCGCGGTCATGCGCATGTGCCGGCCGATCCGCGCGCGCAGCTCGGCCGGCAGCGCCGCCGCCGGCGGCACGTCCGGCAGCAGCGCGCGGGCCTTGATCTGCGAGACCGCGAAGAACACCGCGCTGGAGACGACGAACACCGCCAGCAGCGCCTCGACCGGCGCGTCGAACCACCAGCAGGCCACGACCAGGGCCAGATTGACCGGTGTGGCGATCAGCGCGACCACCGCGGTCGCGCGGAAGTCCTCGAAGCCCTTGCAGACGCCGATGTTGAACATGTACTGCGAGCGCAGCGTCACCGCCAGCACGAGAAAGCCGAACAGCATCGCGTGATCGAAGCCCGGCGCGAGCTTGCCGCCGGCGAACGCGAACAGCGCGGCGCCGGCCAGCAGCACAACCAGCAGGAACAGGCGCTGCGCGCGGCGCAGGAAGCGCAGCACCGGCACGATCAGCTCCGGCTGGCCGCCGCCGCGCATCTGCGCGACGAAGCGGATCGCCGCGCTGGCGGTGCCGGAATTGGTGATCGCCACGCCCATCGCGACCAGCCAGACCACCATGCTGTACGCGCCGAAGTCGTCCGGCCCGAGATAGCGGGCGATGACGATCGAGGTCAGCATGCCGAGCACGTACTCGGTGTAGATGCCCACCGACGAGAACAGCGTATTGCGCAGCGTGCCCGATCGCGCGTTCATGCCGTCGCCAGCAGGACTTTGACCAGCACGTAGAGGAACACGATCGAGGCCACCGACAGCACGGGCCACAGGATCAGATCCTTGCGCAGGTCGAACACCGGCAGATCCGGATAGCGCTGCCGCGCGCCGGCGTAGTAGCCCACGACCAGGGCCGCCAGCAGGTACAGCAGGATGATGTAGCTGCGGCTCAGGAAGAACGCCGCCGCGAAGAAGCCGCACAGGCTCAAGAACAGCGTCGAGGCCATGCGCCGCTCGGCGGCCCAGGCCGCATCGGCGGTCGGATCGACCGGCGCGCGGCGCATCCTGAGCACCGCCAGCGGCATGCGGAAGCAGTAGCCGACGAAGGCCAGCCAGATCGTGTAGCCGATGATGCCGGTCTCGGCCAGCACCAGCACGAACGAGTTGTGCGCGGTCAGATAGTGCAGGTCCGAGAAGCCGTCCGCGCCGATGCCGAACAGCGGGTTGGACAGGAACATCTGGATGCCCTCGTACCAGGAGTCGACGCGGCCCATCGCCGAGGACTCATCGATGTCCAGCTCGGACAGGCGCGAGGGCATCAGCATCAGGCCGACCAGGCCGGCACCGCCGAACAGCGCCGCGCTGAGCAGGCCGCGGCGCTGCCAGACGTGGATGCCGACCAGCGCGACCAGTGCGAGCAGGGCGCCGCGCGAGTTGGTCAGATAGATGCCGAACAGCAGCACCGCGGCCGCCGCCCACCAGAACAGCCGGCGCAGGCCGAGCGCGCCGCCGCGGCCGGACAGGTACAGCGCCATCGGCAGGCACATCACGAACAGCAGGCCGAGGTCGTTGGGATCGTTGAAGATGCCCACGTACTGGATGCGCGTGCCCTGCGACAGGCCCTCGCCGGTCCAGCCGATGCCGGTCTGCGCCTGCTCGATGCCGTGGATCGCCAGCACCGTCGCGCAGACCACGAACACCCACATCGTCGTGCGCACGCGGCGCGGCGTGGTCGCCGCATTGGCGAGGATCGTGAACGCCGCGACGACCGGCCCGAACTTCAGTAGCTGCACCAGCGCGCCGCCGGTCCAGCCGTTGACGATCTTGGACACCATCAGCACCAGCAGGAACAGGCCGAGCAGCAGGTACTGCGGCGCCGCGAACGACTTGGCGCGCGAAGCCAGCCAGCCGATCAGCGCCAAGCCGAGCACGACCTGCAGGACCGGCACGCTGAGCGCGTCGACCAGCGCCGGGTAGTCCTGGGGCCGGATCAGCACCAGCACCAGGTACAGCATCATGAGGAAGAACATGAAGGCGGGGCGGGCGTCAGCCGGAGCGTAGGCGTGAAGGGTAGCCGAAGACCTCGGGCCAGGTGACCATCGCCGAGAACCACGGCGCGTCCATTTCACGTTCGACCGGCAGCCGGCGCAGCGCATGACGCGGCGGTGCCGGCAGCGGATTGGTGCCGGCGACGTAGCTGCAGGCGATGCGGAAGCCGGCGTGCCGGACCGCGGCGATCACGGCCGCGTCGTAGGCATCCGGACCGCCGACCGGATAGGAGATCACGCTGACCGGCAGCGGCAGGTGGTGGTCGAGCGACCGCTTGGACTCGGCGACCTCGCGCTCCATCTCGGCGCGCGGCAGCTTGGCCAGCATGCGGTGGTGCACGCCGTGCGATCCGATCTCCATGCCGTCGGCCTGCATCTCGCGCAGCTGGTCCCAGCTCATCGGCCGGCAGTCCGGATGCGGCCGGCGCGGCAGGTTCCACTCGGCTTCGAGCCCGGCGATCAGCGCGGTCTGCGCGTCGTCGTCGAGCGTCTTGAGCCGGTCGAGCAGGGCCGCAGCGAGATCGCGTCGCTCCGGCAGAGCCGCCGGCAGCGTGCGGTCGACGCCGAGCGCCGGCAGCGCGATCCGCCGCGCCGGCGTGCTGCAGATCATGTGGACGAGCCAGTCGTAGGCGTACGGCTGGCCGTCGTCGATGTGGCCGGTCGAGACGAAGAACGTCGCCGGCACGCCGAGCTCGCGCAGGATCGGGAATGCGATGCGGTAGTTGTCGTCGTAGCCGTCGTCGAACGTCACGACGACCGGATCGCGCGGCAGCGGCGGACCGCCGTCGAGCGCCGCGGCGACGTCCTCGAAGCGCACCGGACTGAAGCGCCGGCGCACCAGGTCCATCTGACGGCGGAACTGCGCCGGGGAGGCGCTGACCAGGGCCAGGTCGAACGAGAAGCGGTCCGGTTCGGGCAGGTCGAGCACGCGGTGATAGGCCAGCACGCGCAGGTCGCGGCGCAGCAGGCCGCGCATGCGCTGCAGGCCCGGCAGCACGCCGCCGGCGTGAAACCAGCGCGCGAGCCGCTGACGCTTGCCGCCGCCCTCGCCGATTGCCACCGTCGCTGCCATGTCCTTTTCCGTGCGCGTGGGCCTGCCGCCCGGGAGATCAGGAATGCGTCGGGCGGCGGCCGAAACGGCCACGCCACGGTCGCCGCGCCCCCTTCCGGAACGGCCTCTGGCCGCTCCACCCCCGGTGTTGCGCGGACGAGCGCGCAAGCATGCACTCGGCCCGCCCGCCGTGTCCATCGCGCACCGCGGAAGCGGCCGGCGCCGCGCTAGAATCGGCGCAGGGGGATGCGCAGCCGATGCCACGCGACACCGATTTTCTCGAGCTCTACGAGGCGCTGGGCGTGGCGCCGGACTGCTCGCCCGAGGCGTTCCGCCAGGCCTACCGGCGGCGCGTGGCCGAGCTGCATCCGGACCGCGCCGACGCCGGCGCGTCCGATCTGGAACGGCTGCAGAAGCTCAACGCGGCCTATGCGCGCGCGCTCGATTTCCAGCGCCGGCACGGCCGGCTGCCGGGCGCGCCGGCGCCATCGGCCGCACGCGCGGTACCGGCCACCGAGGCGGTCGCGGCCGTGTCGGCCGCGAGCAGGCCGGCCGCGGCGCCCCCGGCCGCGGCGCCACGCTCGGGCGCGCTGTTCGGTGCGATCGGCCTGGCCGTCGTGCTGGCGGCGATCGCGCTCGGCGCGTTCGACGATGCGTCGGCGCCGGCGCCGCAGCCACCGGCCGAGACGCAGCGCGCGGCGGCGCCGCAGCCGGTGCCGGGGCGGCGCATTGAGCTCGGCACGTCCAAGGCTGCGGTGCGCGCGCTGCTCGGCGCACCGCTGCTCGAGACCGAGAACCGCTGGGACTACGGTCCTTCCTGGGTGACCTTCCGCTGCGAAGTCGTCAATGGCTGGTACAGTTCGCCCCTGCGGCCGCTGGGGACATCCAGCTCGCATCCGGGGGAGAGCACGCTGCCGCCCCCGCGCTGCTGAGCATCGGGCCGGCCGATCGCCGGCCGCGGCGTCCGGCGGCACGGAGCCGAGGCGGACGGCGGCGGCAACGGGAGGACACCAGCGATGATCGGCCGGGCCAAGGCGCTGTTCCAGAAAATCAGTCGGCGCTCGTGGATGAAGTACGCGATGCGCGGCGTCGGCGGCGCCGACAACTACGAGCGGCTCGATCTCGCCTATGCGGTCAGCGATCCGTGGAATCTCAATTCGCCGATGGAGCGCGCGCGCTTCGACGGCACCGACCGCATCGTCGCATCCGCGTTCGGCCGGCTCGGCTCGATCCTCGAACTCGGCTGCGGCGAGGGCCACCAGACCGAGCACTTCGCCGCGCTGGCCGACCAGGTCTACGGCCTGGACGTCAGCGACAACGCGATCGCGCGGGCGCGATCGCGCCTGCCGCAGGCCCAGTTCGCGGTGGCCGACGTCGCGACCCAGCCCTGGGGCGATCAGCGCGGCCGCTTCGACCTCGTCACCGCCTGCGAGATGCTCTACTACGTGCGCGACATCGACGCCACGCTCGAGCGCATGAGCCACCTCGGCCGCGCCTGCCTGGTCACGGTGTTCTCGCCGGCGCTGCGCCGCGTCGGGCCGCATCTGGCGCGCCTGCCGAACCTGCACAAGGACTGGATCTGGCACGGCGGCACGGTCTGGCTGGTCGCCTGGTGGCGCAATGACTGATCCGCAGGCGGTGCTGGCCGGCCGGGGCGTGGTCTATTTCGGCAACGACTGGCACGCCGAGAACCGCACCAGCAGCCATCACGTCGCGCGCCGGCTGGCGCGCACGATGCCGGTGCTGTACGTGTCCTCGCCGGGCATGCGCGCACCGCAGGCCAGCGGCCGCGATCTGCGCCGCGCGCTGCGCAAGCTCGCCGCCGCACTGCGCCCGCCGGAGCGGATCGACGACGGGCTCTGGCACTGCACGATTCCGCAGCTGCCGTTCCGGCGCATTCCCGGCGTCGAGGCGTTCAATCGCCGCTTCGGCGCCTGGGCCGTGCGCCGCGCGCTCGCGGCCGCCGGCATCGGCCGCCGCATCTCCTGGTTCGTCGTGCCGCATCCGGGCTTCCTGGCCGGACGGCTCGGCGAGGATCTGTGCGTGTACTACTGCATCGACGACTACGCCGCGCATCCGGGCGTCGACGCCGAGCGCATCGCGGCCTGCGACCTTGCGCTGACGCGCGCGGCCGACCGCGTCTTCGTCGCGCCGCCGGCCCTGGTCGCGATCAAGACCGCGCAGAATCCGCATACGGTGTTCTCGCCGCACGGCGTCGACGTCGACCTGTTCGCGCAGGCCGCCGATCCGGCGACGCCGCTGGCCGAGGGCGCGCGCGACCTCGGCCATCCGGTCATCGGCTACTTCGGCTCGATCCACGAGTGGATCGACCTGGAGCTGATCGAATGGCTGGCGCGGCAGCGTCCGGCCTGGACGTTCCTGCTGGTCGGCCACGCCGCGGTCGACGTCGCGCGGCTGGCCGCGCTGCCGAACGTGCGCCTGGCCGGCGCGCAGCCGTACGCGACGCTGCCGCAGTGGGCCAAGGCCTTCGACGCGGCGATCATCCCGTACCGGCTCAATCGTCAGGTCGCCAACGCCAATCCGCTCAAGCTGCGCGAGTACCTGGCCACCGGCAAGCCGGTCGTCAGCGTGCGCAATCCGGAGATCGAGAAGTTCGCCGGCGTGGTGCGGCTGGCCGACGATCGCGCCGGTTTCCTCGCCGCGCTCGACGCGGTCGTGCGCGACGGCCCCGAGGCCGGCGCCGCCGAGCGCCGCGCGGCCGTGGCCGACCAGACCTGGGACCGCCGCGTCGAGGCGGTGCTGGCCGAGGTCGCCGCCGCGTTGGCGGCGCGTTCGCCGCTGCCCGACAATGCTCCCCTTCGATGACCCAAGGATTTCTCCGATGACTGCGGACGCCTCCCGGCTGCGCGTCGCCCTGATCGGCGCCGGCTACGTCGCCAGCCACCATCTGGCCGCACTCAAGCGGCTCGACTTCGTCGACGTCGTCGGCCTGTGCGATCCCAACCTCGAAGCCGCGCACGCCCTGGCGCAGCGTTACGGCATCGAACGCGTCGTCGCCGATCTGGACGAGCTCGCGCCGGCGCGGCCGCAGGTGGTCTACATCCTGACGCCGCCGGCCTCGCACGCGGCACTGGCGATCCGCGCGATGGACCGGTTCGGCTGCGGCGTGCTGGTCGAGAAGCCGATGGCCGACACCGTCGCCGAATGCGAGGCGATGATCGCCAAGGCCGAGGAGAAGGGCCTGATCCTCGGCGTCAATCATTCGGACCTGCTCGATCCGGTCGTCATCAAGGCGCTGCAGGCCGTGCGTGCCGGCAGGATCGGCGAGGTCGTCTCGGTCGACGTGCTGCGCAGCTCCGAGTACCCGGCCTATGCCGGTGGTCCGCTGCCGGGCCAGGTCGCGCAGGGTTCCTACCCGTTCCGCGATCTGGGCGTGCACGGGCTGTACACGCTCGAGGCGTTTCTCGGTCCGCTGCGCGACATCGACGTGCGCTACCAGTCCTCCGGCCGCGATCCGAACCTGCGCTTCGACGAGTGGCAGCTGGCCGCCGCCGACGACGGCGCGGTCGGACGGCTGCTGCTGTCGTGGAACGCGCGGCCGATGGAGAGCCGTCTGGTCGTGCGCGGCACGCGCGGCACGATCGAGGCCGACCGCTTCCTGCAGGTGTGCCGCATCCACCGCGTGCTGCCGGGACCCAAGTTCATCGGCATCGTCGTCAACACCTGGCTGAGCGCGCTCGCCGACGTCGTGCGCGTGCCGTGGAACGTGGTCCGCTTCGCGACCGGCCTGCTGCGGCCGTCGCCGGGCATCCAGAAAGGCGCGGCCGATTTCGCGCACGCCGCGCGCGACAACGCGCGACCGCCGTTCACCGGTGAGGACGCCCTGCGCGTGATCCGCCTGCTCGAGCCGATCTGCGCCGAGCCCGACCGCCTGCGCCGCGAGGAACTGAAGGCGCGCCTGGACACGCCGCCGGCGCCGGCCGACGCGCTGGTGACCGGTGCCGCCGGCTTCCTCGGCCGCGCCGTCGTCCGCGCGCTGCGCGCGCGCGGCCAGCGCGTGCGCGTGCTGGTGCGCCGTCCGGTCGCCGCCTACCGCGACGACGCCGGCATCGAGCAGATCGTCGGCGATCTCGGCGATCCGCGCATCGTCGACCATGCGGTCGGTGGCGTGCCGCTCGTCTATCACGTCGGTGCCGCGATGCGCGGCAGCGCGCGCGACTTCGAGGCCGGCACGGTCTGGGGCACGCGCAACATCGTCGACGCCTGCCTGCGCCACGGCACCGGACGGCTGGTCTACGTCAGCTCGATGAGCGTGTTCGACCACGCCGGCCGCGACCCGGTCGTGCCGATGACCGAGCAGTCCGCGCTGGAGCCGACGCCGCAGGCGCGCGGCGCGTACACGCAGACCAAGCTCAATGCCGAGCGCTACGTCGCCGAGGCGATCGATCACCGCGGCCTGCCGGCGGTGATCGTGCGGCCCGGCCAGATCTTCGGGCCCGGCGCCGAGAAGGTCACGCCGAACGCGGTCGTCGCGCTGGCCGGCCGCTGGCTCGCGATCGGCGAAGGCGACCAGACGATTCCGCTGGTCTACGTCGACGACGTCGTCGACGCGCTGCTGCTGGCCGGCGAGCGGCCCGAAGCGGTCGGCCGCACGTTCAACGTCGTCGATCCCGAACCGGTCACGCAGGCGGCCTATCTGGCGCGCGCGCAGCGCAAGCTCGGCGCCGAGCTGCGCGTCACGCGCGTGCCGGTCAAGGTCTTCATGGGTCTGGCCTGGGGCGTCGAGCTGCTCGGCAAGCTGCTGCGCCGCGACGTGCCGCTGACGCGCTACCGCGTGCGCTCGCTGCGGCCGCTCGCGAACTTCGACACCGCCGCCGCGCGCGACGGGCTCGGCTGGACGCCGCGCAAGGGCGTACGCCAGGGCCTGGACGAGACGTTCGGGCCGGGCTGAGCGGGCCGGGCAGGGCGCATCGCGCGACGGCGCGTGCATCGCGCCGGCGCGATGGAGGCCGCATCGCCCCGCAGCCGGTCGCGGCCTGTTGAAGGCGCGACCGGTACGCACCGGCGCGTTTCGTCACGGGGGCGTCCCCGCACGCGCCCAGTGCCGCAGCCCCGGTGTGTGGCCGAACCGCGGCCCGCGCCAGGCCGACGCCTCAGGCGATCGCGCTGCGGCGTTTTCTCCAGGCTTGGCGGATCAGCCGCATCGCCGGCCGTTCGACCGCGAACGTCAGGCCCGTTGCCAGTATCGTGACCAGGGCCGCCGCGACCAGCGCGGCGCGTCCCGCCGGCAGGCCGGCCTGTTCGAAATGCCAGATCAGGCTGAAGCCGATCGCCTGGTGCAGCAGGTACAGCGAGTAGGAGATCGTGCCGAAGAACGCGAACGGCGCCGCGCGCAGCCAGCGCAGGCGGCCGGTCACGAACAGCGTGAAGATCGCCGCGCAGATCACCGCGGTCAGCGCGAACACAGGCGGATAGGCGACCGCGATCGCGATCAGGCACAGCGCGATCAGCGCGACGTCCAGGCGCCATTGCGCCGGCCGCGTGCGCAGCCGGTAGAACAGGATGCCCATCGCGAAGAACGGGATGTGATGGGCGATCGTCAGCTCGCGCAGCGTGTAGGACAGATGCACGCCGTGCCGCTCGGCGACGCCGTAGGCGACCGACAGGAGCAGCCAGCCGACGATGATCCAGCGGATCCGGCCGAGCAGGCCGAGCACGAACCAGCCGAGCATCTGCGCGTAGAAGAACAGCTCCACCTCCAGCGTCCAGTACGAGCCGTCCAGGTGCTCGGCGCCGAGCACCTGCTGGATCATCGTGAAGTCGAGCACCACGTCGCGCCACGGCAGCCGCTGCGACGGCATACCGATCGTGTAGACGACCAGCGCGCTCAGCACGATCGCGGTCCAGTACGCCGGGAACAGCCGCGAGAAGCGCGAGACCACGAAGTCCGTCGCCGAGCGCGTGCGCTCGAGCGTCATGAAGATCACGAAGCCGCTGATCAGAAAGAACAGCTGCACGCCGTAGTTGCCGAACGCGAACGACGGCGGCGGCGTGCCGAGATGGCCGTAGAGCTTGCCGTACTGGGTCGTGTAGTGGTAGGCGACGACCGCGAGCGCGGCCAGTCCGCGCAGCGCATCGAGTTCGACGACGCGGGATTCGGGCGGCGAAGCGGTCGGCACGGTGCCACTCCGGGCGCCCGGGGGGCGCAGTTGGCGCGCATCATACGCGGGTGCCGGCGGCGCGCCAGAGCCGTCGCGGACCGGCCGTCGCGGCCCGGCCGGGCGGCACACTCGCTACAATCGCCGGCCGTGCCCCTGCCGCCGTCGCCGACCGCATGCGCCTACTCGTCGTGACCTCGCAGTTTCCGCTGGCCGGCGAACCCACGCGCGGACGTCCGATCCATCAGACCCTGCGCGAGCTGGCCCGGCTGGCGACGGTCCGCGTGCTGAGCCCGGTCGCTCGCTATCCGCGCTGGGCGCAGCCGGCGAGCTATCTGTACCGCGCGCCGGACCCGCGCGAGCCGGTCACCGAGCTCGACGCGGCCTGGCCGACCTATCCGGCGCTGCCGGCGCTGACGCGGCCGTTCAACGGCTGGCTCTGCGCGCGTGCGATCGCCGCCGGCGCGCGCGCGTTTGGGCCCGATGTGATCCTGTCGTACTGGCTGTACCCCGATGCGTTCGGCGCGCAGCGCGTCGCGCGCCGGCTCGGCGTGCCGTTCGTCGCCGGTGCGCGCGGCTCGGACATCCGCGTGCGCGACGCGATCAGCCGCCGGCTGACCGTGCCGGTCGTGCGCGGCGCCGACCGCCTGCTCGTCGTCAGCGCCGATCTCGGACGGCTCGCGGTCGCCGACTACGGCGCCGACCCGGCCCGCGTCCGCGTCGTCGCCAACGGCTGCGACGCGGCGATCTTCCACCGCCGCGACCGCGCCGCGGCGCGCGCCGCACTCGGCGTCGCGGCCGATGCCGAGCTGGTGCTCTACGTCGGCCGCCTGGTCGCCGAGAAGGGCCTGCGCGAGCTGGCCGAGGCGATGCGCAGCCTGCGCTGCGCACGACCGCATGCCGAGTGGGTGCTGGTCGGCGATGGGCCGCTGCAGGCCGAATTCGCGACGCTCGCGGCCGATCCCGCCAGCGGGCTGCGCCTGGCCGGCGCACAGGCCGCGCCGCAGGTTGCCGAATGGATGGCGGCCTGCGATCTGCTCGCGCTGCCGAGCTATTCGGAAGGCCATCCGAACGTGCTGGTCGAGGCGCTGGCCTGCGGCCGCCCGGTGGTGTCGACGCCGGTCGGCGGCGTGCCCGAGGTCGTCGACGCGAGCTGCGCGGTGCTGGTGCCGCCGCGCGATGCCGCAGCGCTGGCCGCTGCGCTCGCGGCCGTGCTCGACCGCGACTGGGACGAGGCCGCGCTGTCGCGCCGCTACTCGCGCAGCTGGGGCGAGGTCGCCGCCGATACGCTGACCGCCTGCCGCGAAGCGCTCGACGCGCGCGGCGCCACCGCCCGATCGAAGGAGTAAGCGCCCGTGTGCGGAATCGCCGGATTCGTAGGGAACCCGCAGCGCGCCGAGCCGACGCGCGCGACGCTGGAGGCGATGATCCATACGCTGCATCACCGCGGCCCGGACGGCTACGGCTACCACGTCGGCGAGGGCGTCGGCCTGGCCCACGCGCGGCTGTCGATCATCGACCTGGCCGGCGGCCAGCAGCCGATCCACAACCCGGCGCGCACGGTCTGGACCGTGTTCAACGGCGAGATCTTCAACTACGTCGAGCTGCGCGCCGACCTGGAGGCGCGCGGCCATCGCTTCTACACGCAGTCGGACACCGAAGTGATCGTGCATCTGTACGACCGCTACGGCGACGCCTTCGTCGATCACCTGAACGGCCAGTTCGCGATCGCGCTGTGGGATCAGGTGCGCCGCCGCCTCGTGCTCGCGCGCGACCGCGCCGGCATCCGCCCGCTGTACTACACGCAGGCGCGCGGCGCGCTCTGGTTCGCGTCCGAGGTCAAGGCGCTGCGCGCCGCGCTGCCCGAGCGCGCGCGGCTCGATCCGGCCGGCCTCGTGCAGGCTTTCAGCTTCTGGGCGCCGCTCGATCCGGACACCGTGCACGCCGAGGTCGCGAGCCTGCCGCCGGGCCATCTGCTCGCGATCGAGGACGACGGCCGCCGCACGCTGACGCGCTACTGGGACTGGACGTTTCCCGATGCCGCCGACACCGCGCCGGCGCGCTTCGCCGGCGTCGAGGCGGCCGCGGCCGAGCTGCGCGAGCGCCTGGTCGATGCGGTGCGCCTGCAACTGCGCGCCGACGTGCCGGTCGGCGCGTATCTGAGCGGCGGACTCGACTCGTCCGGTATCGTCGCGCTGATCCGCAGCTTCACGGCGACGCCGGTGCGCACGTTCTCGGTCGCGTTCGACGAGCCGGAATTCGACGAGAGCGCGCATCAGCTGGCGATGGTGCGCCATCTCGGCACCGAGCACACGACGCTGAAGATCGACCGGCGCCGCATCGGCGAGGCGTTTCCGCGGCTGATCGCGCATACCGAGACGCCGGTGCTGCGCACCGCCGCGGTGCCGCTGATGCTGCTGGCCGGCGCCGTGCGCGAGGCCGGCTACACGGTCGTGCTGACCGGCGAGGGGGCCGACGAGGTGTTCGCCGGCTACGACCTGTTCAAGGAAGCCAAGGTGCGCCGGTTCTGGGCGCGCCAGCCCGGGTCGCGCTGGCGGCCGGCCCTGCTCGGGCGTCTCTACGGCTATCTGGAGCACTCGCCGGTCGGCAATCCGGCGTTCGCGGCCGCGTTCTTCAGCCAGGGCCGCGAGCACCTGGGCCGGCCCGTGTTCGCGCATCTGCCGCGCTGGACCACCTCGCGCCGCGCGCTGACGTTCCTGTCGCCGGAACTGCGTGCCGCGGCGGCCGAGCGCGATCCGCTGGCCCTGGTCGAATCGCGCCTGCCGGCCGGTATCGGGCGCTGGTCGCCGCTGGCACAGGACCAGTACGTCGAGGCCAAGACGCTGCTGGCCGGCTATCTGCTGTCCTCGCAGGGCGATCGCGTCGCGATGGCGGCCTCGATCGAGGGCCGCTTCCCGTATCTGGACCACACGCTGATCGAGTTCGCGAACCGGCTGCCGCCGTCGTACAAGATCCGCGGCCTCACCGAGAAGTACCTGCTGCGCAAGGCGCTGGCCGATCTGCTGCCGGCCGACATCGCACAGCGCACCAAGCAGCCGTACCGGGCGCCGGACAGCACCAGCTTCGTCGTCGACGGGCGGCCGCTCGACTACGTCGAAGCGCTGCTGGAGGAGTCGAACCTGCGCGCGAGCGGCCTGTTCGACGCCGACGCGGTCGGCCGGCTCTACGCCAAGGTCCGCGCCGGCCGCGCGACCGGCTTCGCCGACAACCAGGCCTTCGTCGGCATCCTCTCGACGCTGCTGCTCGAACGCGAACTGCGCGGCGGCTGAGAAGCGGCCCGGACGCGGCCGAGCGGTGCCGACCCGAGATCGCGGGCCGGCGCGCGCTCGCGCCGGCGGCGTGCGCGCTCGCGTGAGATATCGGTGATCGGCCTGCGCGGGCGTTCCTCGTCATCGATCGCGCGGTGCAGGGCGTTCCCGCCGGTGCCGTCGCGCCGATCGGGTTCGGGCATAATCGCGCCCGTTCGCAACGACACGCGGGGAAGGCATGGATCACCGGCAGCAGGTCAGGCAGTTTGTGCTGAAGAACTTCCTGTTCACGGACGACGCGAACGCGCTGGCCGACGGCGACTCGCTGATCGGTGCCGGCATCGTCGACTCGACCGGCATCCTCGAGCTGATCGGCTTTCTCGAAGAGACCCACGGCATCCGCATCGCGCCGGAGGAGATGGTGCCGGCGAACTTCGATTCGATCGACGCGATCAGCGCGTTCCTGGCGCGCCGGCTCGCCGCCTGAGCTGCCGGCGATGATCGCGCTCGCCGATCGGGTCGCGGCGATCGCCCTGTCCGAGCCGCGGCGCATCGCCCTCGTGCAGGGCGCGCAGCGCATCGACTATGCCGGCTTCGTCGACGCGGCACGGCGCTTCGCCGGCTTTCTGCGTGCGGCCGGCTGCCTGCCCGGTGATCGCGTCGCACTGATTCTGCCCAACCGCATCGAGGCGGCGATCGCCTGGTACGGCGCCTGGATCGCCGGCGCCGCCGTCGTGCCGCTGAACGCCCAGGCGCGCGCGCGCGACTTCGCGCCGTGGCTGCGCCACGCCGGCGCGCGCGTGCTCGTGCACGAGGCGGCCGGCCGCGACGCGATCGAGGCGGCGGCCGGGCTCGATCCGCCGCCGCTGCGCGTCGTGCTCGACGCCGCCGGCGCCAACGGCGCAACCGGCTGGACGCAGGCGCTGGAGGCCGCGCCGCTCGCGTTCGAACCGGTCGACCCGTTCGCGCTGGCCGCGATCCTCTACACCTCCGGCACCACCGGCGCGCCGAAAGGCGTGATGCTCAGTCATGCCAATTTCGCGGCCAACGTCGAGGCGATCGTCGCGTACCTGGGCCTGACCGGCGAGGACAGCATCGTCTCGATCCTGCCGTTCTACTACTCCTACGGCGCCTCGGTGCTGCATACGCATCTGGCGGTCGGCGCGCGCCTGGTGATCGAGCCGAACCTGGTGTTTCCGCATCTGATCGTCGAGACGCTCGCGCGCGAACGCGCCAGCGGCTTCTCCGGCGTGCCCTCGACCTACGCCCTGCTGCTCGATCGCGTGCCGCTGGCCGACTACGACCTGTCGGCACTGCGCTATCTGACCCAGGCCGGCGGCGCGATGGCGCCGGCCCTGGTCGCGCGGCTGCGCGCGGCCCTGCCCGGCACGGCGCTGTACGTGATGTACGGCCAGACCGAGGCGACCGCGCGGCTGACCTATGTCCCGCCCGATCGTCTCGACGACAAGCCCGGATCGGCCGGCGTGGCGATTCCCGGCGTGCGCATCGCGATCCGCGACGAGGCCGGTCGCCCGCTGCCGCCCGGCGCCGACGGCGAGGTCTGGGCGCAGGGCCCCGGCGTCATGAGCGGCTACTGGCACGATCCGGACGCCAGCGCCGCGGTGCTGCAGGACGGCTGGCTGCGCACCGGCGATCTGGGCCGGCTCGACGAGGATGGCTTCCTGTTCCTCGCCGGCCGTCGCAGCGACATGATCAAGACCGGCGCGCACCGCGTGCATCCGCTCGACGTCGAGGAAGCGATCGCCGAGCTGCCCGAGGTCGCCGAGGTCGCCGTGGTCGGCATCGATGACGCGACGCTCGGCCAGGCGATCAAGGCCGTGATCGTGCCGGCCGCCGGCGCCGCGCCCGACGCCGATCGCGTCAAGGCGCATTGCCGCGCGCGCCTGGCCGCCTACAAGATTCCCAAGCAGGTCGAGTTCGTCGCGGCCCTGCCCAAAACCGCGTCCGGCAAGATCCGGCGTGCCCTGTTGACCGAACCCGCCGCCGCGCAGGAGGCCTCGTGAGCGCTTTGAGCTTCGACGTACTGGATCTGGACTACGGCCGCGAGGCCGACCGCATCGCCGCGCGCCTGCGCGAGGTCACCGCCCGCGTGCTGCACAAGCGCGGCCTGGTCGTCGCGATCTCCGGCGGCATCGATTCCTCGTGCAGCATCGCGCTGGCGGTGCGCGCGCTCGGGCCCGAACGCGTGTTCGCGCTGATCCTGCCCGAGCGCGATTCGTCCGACGACAGCGCGGTGCGTGCGCGCATCCTGGCCGATCACCTGGGCGTGCGCGTGGAGACCGTCGACATCGCGCCGGCGCTGGCCGCGATCGGCTGCTACGAGGCGCGCGACGCCGCGGTGCGCCGCGCCCTGCCTGAATACGGCGAGGGCTGGCGTTTCAAGATCGTCATCGACGGCGGCATCGAGGGGCGCATCAACGTCTTCAAGCTGGTCGCCGAGGCGCCCGACGGCACGCCGCACGAGCGCGTGCTCGGCCTGTCGGAGTACCTGCAGATCGTCGCGGCGACCAATTTCAAGCAGCGCATCCGCAAGACGCTGGAGTACTACCACGCCGACCGCCTCAACTACGGCGTGGTCGGCACGCCGAACCGGCTCGAGTACGACCAGGGCTTCTTCGTCAAGAACGGCGACGGCTCGGCCGACGTCAAGCCGATCGCGCATCTGTACAAGACCCAGGTCTACGCGATGGCGCGCCACCTCGGCCTGCCCGAGCGCGTCTGCGCGGCGATCCCGACCACCGACACCTACAGCCTCGCGCAGGGCCAGGACGAGTTCTACTTCGCGCTGCCGTACCGGTCGATGGATCTGGCGCTGTGGGCGCTCAATCACGACCGGCCGGCGTCCGAACTGGCCGCCGCGCTCGGCATCGGCGTCGACCAGGCCGAGGCGGTCTACGCCGACATCCGCAACAAGCGGCGCACGACGCAGTACCTGCACCGGCCGCCGGTGCTGGTCGGCGAGGTCGCGGAGCTGGACCTGCACGCGTGAACGCGCCGGCCTATGCCGGCGCTGCCGGCGACGTCGTGTGCGATCGCGATACCGTGCTCGGCATCTGGCGCGGCAATCTCGGCCAGGACGCGCGCATGCAGGCCAAGTACGACTGGTTCTACGCGCAGTGCCCGTTCGGCGCGCCGCTGCTGCGGCTGCTGCGGCACGGCGCCGACGCGGCGCCGGTCGGCGCGGCCGCGGCCGGTCCGCGCCGCATGCTGCGCGACGGCCGGCCGATCGAGGCCGGCGTGCTGGTCGATCTGGCGGTGCTGCCCGAGCATCGTTCGCTCGGCCCCGCGCTGATGCTGCAGGGCGAGCTCGCGCGCGCCGGCGGCGAGCGCTTCGACCTGCTCTACGGCTTTCCGAATCCGAAGGCCGCCGCGGTGTTCAAGCGCGTCGGCTACGACCGGCTCGGCGAGATCGTGCGGCGCGCGCGCGTGCTGCGCCATGCCGGCTATCTCGCGCGGCGCCTGCCGCGGCCGCTGGCCGCGTTCGCCGGCTTCGTGCTCGATCGCGTCCGCGCCGCGGTCGACGCCGTGCGGGCTCCGCGCGAACGGCTCGTCGCGAGCTGGAGCGACCGTGCCGACGCGCGTTTCGATGCGCTGTGGTCGGCCTCGCCGAAAGGCGACGGCCTGGTCGGCGTACGCGATGCCGCATTCGCACGCTGGCGCTTCGACGCCTCGCCACTGGCGACGACGCGCTACCTGCTGCTGGCCGGCGCCGACGGCGCCCTGCGCGCCTGGTTCGCGTGCCAGGTCGAAGACGGCGTGCTGCACGTGCGCGACTTCTGGTCCGACGACGCCGCGACCGGCATCGGCCATGCGCGTGTGGCGGCGCTGCTGCGTGCCGCACGACAGGCCGGCCATGCCGCGGTGTCGGTCGAGTACGCCGGCCCCGACGCGCGCCTGGCCGGCTGGAGTGCCGCCGGCTTCGTCGAGCGCAGCCGGCGGCCGGTGTTCGGCCGCTGGTCCGACGGCAGCGCGGCCGCTGCGGTCGCGATCCACCTGACCTCGGCGGACGAGGACGAGTAGCGGCGCCTGCACGCGCGCCGGCGTCGGCCGGTCGCGACGCGGGCGGCATGCTCACGCCGTCGGCGCCGCGTCCTCGTTCGGTTCCAGCAGATAGGCCAGCTTGGCCGAGCGCGACAGCTGCTTGATTCGCCATTCGGCGCGCGATGCCGAGGCACGGTCCGGATAGGCGCGGCAGCCGAGCAGGCGCCGGGGCGGATTGGCGCGCGTATAGCGCGCGCCGGTGCCGCGCAGATGCGCCGCGTAGCGCGCGTCCACGTCGATCGCGATGCCGGCGTAGTAGGCGCCGTTGCGGCATTCGATCAGGTACAGAAACCACGGGCGATGTGGTGCAGCGGTGGGGTTCATCGCGTTGATGCTGTCTGCGTGCGGCCGGCACCCGCGATCCTAGCGGGTACGCGGCGCTGTGCGTAGGCGGCGGGGGACGCCGTCGACGGCGATGCACGGCCGTCGCCGCGGCACGCCGAGCGCGACCATCCGAGCAGCGTCCGATCGTCGGAGCGACACGCGCCCCGCGCCCCGTCATGGGCCGCAGCGGCGAACCGGCGGCATGCGTCGAAGCCGGGCGATCGCGGGTCTCGACGCATCGCGGCTGCGCGCATGGCCGTCGCTCCGCGAGCGCGCCGAACACGACCGCGAGAGGGTGCGTCGGCCGCCGCCGCCCCATCGACGACGCGACGCGTTCGTACCGTAGCGGCGCCATCGGCGATGCCGATCGGCGTGCGGCGCTCAGGCCGTGTCGCTGTGCGCGTCGCCGCTGCGGCCGCGCAGATGCAGCCAGCCCCAGCACAGGCCGATGCAGGCCGCGATCACCGAGGCCAGCAGGACGCCGAGCTTGGCCGCGGCGAGCAGGGCGGCGTCGTCGAATGCGAGCATCGCGACGAAGATCGACATCGTGAAGCCGATGCCGGCGAGCAGGCCGATCAGCCACACCCCGCCCCAGGTCACGCCCGGCGGCAGGCGCGCGCCGCCGAGCCGGACCGCGACCCAGCTGACCGCGACGATGCCGATCGGCTTGCCGACGACCAGACCCAGCAGCACGCCGAGCATTACCGACTGCGCGGCCGCCGCGCCGAGATCGACGCCGCCGAGGCTGACGCCGGCGTTGGCGAGCGCGAACAGCGGCATCACACCGTAAGCGACCCAGGGATGCAGCGCCCGCTGCACGCGCGTGACCGGCGCCTCGTCGAGCGGTGCTTCCGGTTCCGCGTGCCGCGCATCGATCGCGGCCGCGTCGGAGCCGCGCCGGCGGCGCGGCGGCAGCACCGGCGTCAGCAGGCCGAGTACGACGCCGGACAGCGTCGGGTGCACGCCGAGCCGCAGCAGGCCGATCCAGATCACCGCACCCGGCAGCACGTAGGCCCAGGCCGAACCCGCGCCGAGTGCGCGCAGCGCCAGCACGAGACCGACGCCGGCGAGCGCGATCGCCAGACCGCCCGGCGCCAGGCCGCCCGAGTAGAACAGCGCGATGATCAGTACCGCGACGATGTCGTCGATGATCGCCAGCGCCAGCAGGAAGACGCGCACGTTGGCCGGGACGCGGCGGCCGAGCAGGGCGAGCACGCCGACCGCGAACGCGATATCGGTCGCAGTCGGTATCGCCCAGCCGGCGTGCGTGGGCGCAGCGGCGTTGAACGCCACGTAGATCAGCGCCGGCGCGACGACGCCGCCGAGCGCGGCGGCGATCGGCAGCGCCGCGAGCCGCAGATTCGACAGCGCGCCGTCGTGCATCTCGCGGCGGATCTCCATGCCGACGACGAGGAAGAACACCGTCATCAGGCCGTCGTTGATCCAGAAGTGCAGCGACTGGGTGTGGATCCAGTCGCCGATACCGAGCGTCAGCGGCAGATGCCACAGCGCGTGATAGCGGTCGGCGGCCGGCGAATTGGCCCAGAGCAGCGCGAGCGCAGCGGCGGCCAGCAGCACGATGCCGCTGGCGGCCTCGACGTGGAGGAAGCGCTCCAGTGCGAGCGCGGCGCGCCCGGCGAGGCGGCGGGTACGCGGGAATGCGAAGGACGGGATCGGGTCGGACATCGGCACGGCGGCTCCGCGCGGCGGCCCGACCTGCGCTGGTCCTGCCGGCGGCGACGGCCGCGGCACCCGGCGCGCAGTCTAACCGATCGTGCGTCGACGGGCCTGCCGTCCGTCACTCGCGCAGTCGTCTCGTCGCGGAGCGTTCGTGCGCCGCGGGACGTGTACGCCGCCCGTCCAGGACAGCCGCGGAAGGATCGTTCGAGGCCGATACGCGGCGCAGAGGATGGGACGTACGGTGTTCGCGACTGGGACGGATCGTGGCGCGACCGTCGCGCGCCGGCATCGATGTGAACGCTCGATGGCGGCCGCCGAAGCTCCGCCTGCCGAAATGGCAGTGCCGCAGCGGCGGGGCCGATCCGGACGCCGCAAAGCAAACGCCCGGCACACGAGGTGCCGGGCGCGAGGCCGGTCAGGCCGGGTCGATCATTCGAAGCCGTTGCGGAAGATCGTGTCGCCGTACAGCTCGTAGGCGCCGACGTCGGGCACGCCGTTCGGATTGTTCGGCCACGAGAACGCACGGTGGAAGCCCGGGCCGCGCTGGTCGTTGAGCAGGTTGCCCGGATTGATGCCCTGGTCGACGACCGGGCTGGTCCTGGCGATCGGATGCAGCGGCACGAAACCGCGGCCGTGCGAGGTCGTCAGCGGCTGCAGCTGCGCATTGATCGCGAACAGATTGGCCTGGTTGAGGCCGTTGATCGTGCCGGCGTCGGGCATCGTCTCGAATGCGTTGTGGTCGGCGTCGAGCAGGCTGTCCGGCGAGCCCTGCAGGCGCGTCAGGTCCGAGCGGCCACCCTGGTTGCCGTGCGTATTGCCGGCGAACAGCGTGCTCTGCAGCGTCAGCCGCGTCGTCGCGCCGTTGCCGACCCACACGGCGCCGCCGGAGTTGCCGGTCGGCGCGGTCTGCGGGCCGGTCTTGTTGTCGGCGATTGTGCTGTTGCGCAGCGTCAGGTTGCCGCTCCACAGCGCCAGCGCGCTGCCGCGGCCGCTGTCGTGCAGCGAGCGGTTGTCCGAGAACGTGGTGTTCTCGATCACGTTCTGCGGCGAGCCGGCGTCGGTCACGGCGGCCAGATACAGACCGCCGCCGTACGGCTGGCCGGTGACGTTGCCGACGAAGGCGCTGCGCGCGATCGTCAGCTGGTTCATGCGGTCGGCCAGGATGCCGCCGCCGGTGTGCGTGGCCGTGTTGTCCTGGATCAGGCTGTCGCTGATGATCGCGCTGACGCCCGGCGAGGACAGGCGGATGCCGCCGGCATTGAGCTCGGCGGTGTTGCCGATCACGCGGCAGTGCTCGAGCTGCACCAGGCCACGGTCGTAGTACAGCGCGCCGCCGGACGGCTGGAAGCCGTCGCGCACGTGGTTGTCGATCAGGTCGACGCGGACCAGGCGCAGGCCGGCGCCGCTGACGCTGATCGCACCGCCCTTGCGTCCGGCCGTGTTCGCGTTGAAGGCCATGTCGGTCAGCGTGATCTGGTCGCCGCCGGAGTCCTCGTAGAACAGGCCGCCGCCGCTGTCCTGGCCACCGCTGTTGATTGCGCCGCCGCTGACCGACAGGCCGGAGATCGCGAACGTCTTCGGCTGGCCGTTCGGATTGTCGAGCTGGAACACGCGGCTGGTGCCGGCCGCGTCGATGCGGACCAGATGCTTGCCGGGACCGGCGATCGTCACGCTGTCGGCGATCGTGATCTGGCCGCCGGCCAGCGCGATCGTGCCGGCCAGGCCCGGCTGGAAGACGATCGTGTCGGCGCCGGGCGCGGCATTGGCCTGGGCGACCGCGTCGCGCAGGCTGCCGGCGCCGCCGTCGGCGAGATTCGACACGGTGAAGGTGGCCGCAGTGGCCATCGAAGCGCCGCCGGTCAGGGCGACGAAGAGCACGGAACGCACGAACATGAGGGTCTCTCCCGGGTGTCTGAAGGTGACCGCGCTTCGCCTTCGGCGCGTCCTGCGCGGTTGCTTCCAGAGAACGGAATCGGGGCCTGCCCGCTATCACGGTTCACGTGCATGAACAGCGCGCGTTCAGCTCGATGCGCATCGGGCAGCCCGGCGCGGCGGCGACGCCCATCGAACGCACTGCCGCGGCGGCGGTTCGTCCGCGGCCCGGGCGCCCCCGATCGGCTTGACTTCGCCGCTGCCGATGCCATGTTGTCGATCGGCCGCGATGTCGCGGCGAGGTTCGATGGAGACAGGCGATGGCGACCGGCTGGGCAGGTGACGGTGCCGTGCAGGACCAGATCGACGCGACCGTCAAGGACGCGATCGAGCGCGCGCGCAGCCAGTTGCCGCGCGGCGCCAGCCTGCGCCATTGCGAGGAATGCGACGCGCCGATTCCCGAGGCGCGGCGTCAGGCCGTGCCTGGCGTGCGCCTGTGCGTCGCCTGCCAGGAAGCGCACGACCGCGAGCAGGCCGTCTTCAGCGGCTACAACCGGCGCGGCAGCAAGGACAGCCAGCTGCGCTGAGCCGGCCGCCGCCGCGCGTCCCGTTCACTGCGATCCGGTCCGCCCGATCCGTGCGCCGGTGCCGCCGGGCCGGCGCGGCGCTTCGACGTGAGCCGGTCGGCCGCGTTTTCGCGCCATGACAGCAGACCCGCCGGCGATCCGCGCCGTGACCGGGATCGGTCCTGTCCGGAGCGCGCGCATGAATCGAGGCATCGGGGTGTTGTTCGGTCTGCTGGTCGCGGCGTCCGCGCAGGCGCGGCCGCTGTTCGTCGACGGGTTCGAGCCGCCGTCGATCGCGCCGCTGTTTCCGGTCGTCGACGGTGAGTTCCAGCTGCCGCCGGGACCGGCCGCCGACCAGCTGCGCTGGCTGATCGGCGAACTGGCCGCCGGCCAGACCACGACGATCGCCGAGATCGATGCGCATTTCGATCCGGCCTGGCTCGCGCAGACATCGGCCGAGGCGACCCGGACCTTCATCGACTCGGTGCGCAGCAGCTACCCGGACGCGCGCATCACCGACGTGATCGGCGTGACGCCGGTGCGCGCGACCGTCGTGATCGACTCGCCCGGCAGCGGCCCGCCGTCGGGTTTCGTCTCGTTCGGCACGCGCTACGCGGACGGCGGCCGGATCACGCTGCTCGGCGTCAGCGGCTACGGCGGCAGCGTGCAGTATCCGGTCGACCGCACGCTGACGATGAGCCAGGCGGTCGCCAGGTTCGCGACGCTGTCGTCGAATCCGGCGCTGCTGGTCGGCCGCATCGGCGCCGGCGGCGCCTGCACCGCGATCGACGGCCATCAGGCCGATGCGCCGCGCGCGACCGCGTCGGTCTTCAAGCTCTGGGTGCTCGGCGCGCTCGGCCGCGGCATTGCGGCCGGTCCGATCGCCTCGGCCGAAGCGCTGCCGATGGTCGCCTCGGAGATCGCGCCCGGCGGCATCATCAATGCCGAGCCGGTCGGCACGCCGTTCACGATCGCCGAACTGGCGACGCTGATGATCGGCATCAGCGACAACACCGCGACCGACCTGCTGCACGAGCGCGTCGGCCGCGCCGCGCTGACCCAGGTGGTCGATGCCTACGGCGTCGCCGAGCCGGACCTGCTGCTGCCGTTTCTCAACATCAGCGAGCAGTTCCACGTGTTCCGTTCGTTCCCGCTGGCCGAGGCACTCGGCTACGTGCAGGGTAGCCAGGCCTACAAGCAGCAGTTCCTGACCGAGCGGATCGAGCCGCTCGGCCCGAACAACGGTGGTCCGTACTTCCATACCGATCTGCTGACCGGCGGCACCTGGCGCGCCAGTCCGCTCGACGTCTGCCGCGCGTTCGGCCAGCTGCGCCGGCTGCCGCAGGGGTCGGAGGCCCTGGCGACGGTCGACGCGGCGCTCGGTGCCCAGGTCGCGCAGCCGGACGTGCGCCGCGGCTGGGACCGGGTCTGGTACAAGGGCGGCAGCCTGAGCTCGGGCGCGGGCGGCTATCACGTGCTGACGCACGCCTGGATGCTCGAGAACGCCGGCGAAGACCCCTACGTCGTCGTCGCGATGGCCAACAGCCAGGCCGGCGGTATCGATCCGTTCGCAGTGCAGTCGGTCACCGGCCGTCTGCTCGAGCTGGTCCGGCTCGGCCGCTGAGCCGCGCCGCCGGCGCGCCAGCGTCAAGACCTGACAGCGATTGCGCGCCGGCGCGGGCGCGCCGCCCGCCGGAACGGTCGCGAAGCCGCTGCCGCTCACGTTTTCTCACTTTGGCGTACGCCTTGCATACCCGGGTCCAGGGCCGACCTGAAGCGGCCAGGCTCCTCGGGGGCAATCGATGGTTCTACGGGCCGGCGTGTCGCTGGCGTGCGCATGCCTGGCCGGCAGTCTCGGCACGGCGGTCGCGGGCGATTGGGACAGCAGCAACGTCCAGCTGCTCTACGGTCACGGATTCGACGATCGCTACACCGGCGCGAACTCGGGCGGCGGCGGCCTCGCCACGTTCACGTTCGAGACGCTCAGCGTGCGCGACTGGGGCGACAGCTTCTTGTTCGTCGACGTCAACGGCGGCCGGCTGGTCGATTTCGACGGCGACCGCCGCGACCGCTCGACCCAGGTCTACGCCGAATGGCAGCCGCGCCTGCGGCTCGGTCGGGGCGACATGGATGCGGGCGCGCTGCGCGCGGTCTACCTGGCCAGCCAGATCAATGCCGGTGACGACGGTTTCCGCGCCGGCCTGATCGGCTTCGGCGCCGACTTCGCGCTGCCGGGATTCACCGCGTTCGGCGCCAACCTCTACTGGCGCGACGACACCGTCAACCGGCCGACCGCGCAGCTGACGGTGTTCTGGAGCGCCGTGCTCGGCGACGCCGATTCGGGCTGGTCCAGCGAAGGCTTCCTCGATCTGGCCGGCACCGATCGCGACGGCACCGACGTGGTGTTCCAGCCACGCCTGCTCAACGACGTCGGCCGCGGCCTCGGCGGCCGGCCCGGGCGCTGGTACGCCGGCCTGGAGTGGTACTACCACCGCAACGACGCGCTCGCGGTCAGCGTGCCGCAGCTGATGCTCAAGCGGGTGCTGCCGTGAGCGCGGCGCGGTTCTCGAGCCTGCGCGGCCGGTTCCTGCTGCTGGTCGTCGGCGTCTTCCTCGGCGTCGGCGCGCTGTCGGTGGCCGGCTTCCTGCGCGTGGCCGACGGCATCATCGAAAGCCTCGGCGCCGGCTATGCCAAGCAGTACGCGAGCCAGTCGCGCGGACGCATCCTCGCGCGGATCCAGCGCGAGCTGGTGCTCGCGCAGAAGCTGGTCGCCTCGCCGCTGCTGCGGCAGTGGGCGGCCGACGAGGAGAATCCCGAACTGCGCCGCCTGGCGCTGGCCGAGCTCGACAGCTACCGCGAGCTGTTCGCCGACCACAGCTACTTCTTCGCGATCGACCGCTCGCGCAACTACTACTTCAACAACGCCGAGAACGAGTTCGCCGGCCGCGAGCTGCGCTACCGGCTCGATCCGGCCGATCCGACGCTGGCCTGGTACTTCGCGACGATCGAGAAGGTCGACCGCTTCGACCTGCACGTCGACAACAATCCGCAGCTGGGCGTCACCAAGATCTGGATCAACGCGATCGTCCACGGCGAGGACGGCGCCAAGCTCGGCGTCGGCGGCAGCGGCCTGGACCTGTCGGCGTTCCTGCGCGAGATCGTGCGCAGCGCCGATCCCGGCGTGGAAGTGTGGCTGAGCGACGAGGGCGGCACGCTGCAGGGGCATCCGGACGGCGCGCTGATCGAGAGCAACGCGACCACGCGCGACGAGCGGCTGCGCAAGACGGTCTACGACCTGGTGTCCGACCCGGCCGAACGGGACCGGCTGCGCGCCGCGCTCGATGCGCTGGCACGCACCGGCCAGCCCGGCGATGCGCAGCTCGCGCTGACCGTCGAGGGCCGGCGCCGGCTGGCGGCGATCAGCTACCTGCCGGAGATCCGCTGGGCGACGATCGTCGTCGTCGATCCGGCCGAGGTCGTGCGGCTGGAGACGTTCCGGCCGATCCTGATCGTGCTCGGCGTCGCGTTGCTGGCGACGATCCTGATCGTCTCCTGGCTGCTGAACCGCCTGGTGCTGGCGCGCCTGGCGCGGTTGACGCGGCACACGCGCGAGGTCGCGTCCGGCAACTACGCGACCGCACTGGCGGTCGACCGCCCCGACGAGATCGGCCAGCTGACCGCCTCGTTCAACGAGATGACCGCGACGATCGGCGACTACACGCACAACCTCGAGGACAAGGTCGCCGCGCGCACCGACGCGCTGCAGCGCGCCAACACGCTGCTCGAGGCCAGCAACCGCAAGATCATGGACAGCATCGAGTACGCGCGGCTGATCCAGGCCGCGCTGCTCGCCAAGCCGGCCGAGTTCGCGCGGCTATTCGACGACGGCGCGGTGCTGTGGCAGCCGCGCGACGTCGTCGGCGGCGACTTCTACGCGCTGTACGCCGACGGCGAGGACGGCTGTCTGCTCGCGGTCGGCGACTGCACCGGCCACGGCGTGCCGGGCGCCTGCATGACGATGGCCGCCAAGGCCCTGCTCGATCGCGCGGTCGCCGAGCGCGGCATGCACGACCCCGCCGCGATCCTGTCCGACCTCAACCGCGGCCTGCGCGCGCTGCTCGAGAGCGGCCGCGGCGCCGGCGGCGACAACGGCCTGGATCTGGCGCTGCTGCACGTCGCGCCGGGCCGCCGCCGCGCGACGTTCGCCGGCGCCAAGCTCGGCCTGTGGATCGGCGAGGCCGACGGCACGCTGCTCGCGCTCAAGGGCGACCGCCACAGCATCGGCTATCGGCGCACGCCGGCCGACGCGGCCTTCACGAACCAGCCGGTCGCACTGCGACCTGGGCAACGCCACTATCTGTTCACCGACGGTATCCTCGACCAGAACGGCGGCGAGCGCGGCTTCGCGGTCGGCCGTGCGCGTCTGGCCGAGTGGCTGCGCGACGCGCAGCACCAGCCGCTGGCCGCGCTCGCGGCGACGCTGGCGCAGCGGCTCGCGGACTATCGAGACGGGCTGGCGCAGCGCGACGACATCACCCTCGTCGCGGTGTCGCTGGACCGTATTTCCCACCCTTCACGGAGTTCGGCATGAACCTGTTCGCTCTCAAGGAGCAGTTGCGCGAGGCCGGCATTCTGATCAGCTTCACCGGATCGTTCAGCCACAGCATCATCGAGGAGCTCGGCACCGCGGTGAAGAAGTATCTGGAGAGCGCCGACATCCACACCAGCGCGATCATGGACGTGTTCTCGGTCTACATCGAGGCCGCGCAGAACGTGCGCAACTACGCCGAGCGGCGCGGCCAGTCCGACGCCGACGCGAGCATCGTCGTGATCGCCAAGCGCGATTCGCACTACCGGATCTACGCCGGCAACGTCGTCGAGGCCGCCGACACCGAGTCGCTCGGCCGGCGCCTGGACGCCCTGGCGGCGATGGACAAGAGCGCGCTCAAGGCCGCCTACAAGGACCAGCTGCGGCGCGAACGCGGACCGGACGACACCGGCGCCGGCCTCGGCCTGATCGAGATCGCACGCCGCGCGACGCGCCCGCTCGAATACAGCTTCACGCCACTGGCCCAGGGGCGCGCCTACTTCAGCCTCTGCGTCGAGATCTGACCATGAGCATCGACAAACTCCATCTGGCCGCCACCGCCTCGACCCCCACGGTGGACTTCGATCCGGACACCGGCGTGCTGCAGCTCGCCGGCGAGTCGTATCCGGAGAACGCGTTCGACTTCTTCCGGCCGCTGCTGGCCTGGGTCGCCGCCTACGCCGAGCACGGCACCACGCCGGTCGTCGCCGAGCTCGCGCTGAGCTATCTCAACACCTCCAGCATCAAGAGCGTGATGGACCTGCTCGACCTGCTCGAGGCGGCGCATCGCGCCGGCCGCACGGTCACCGTGCGCTGGAGCTATCCGGAAGACAACGACCGCGCCCTGGAGATGATCGAGGAGTTCAAGGAAGAGGTGACGCTGCCGTTCTTCATCGTGCCGGTCGCGCTCTGAGGACCGCCGCGATGAATGCCGAGAAGCGACTGGCCCATCTGCTCGAGATGCCCGACGCGCGCGATTCGGCGCTGGCCGACCTGTGCCGCGATCTGATCGCCGACCAGCAGCGCCTGCATCACCGGCTCGAGCGCATCAGCCGGATCTCGGACCGCTACCAGGCCGATCTGCGCGCGACCAATGCCGAGCTGACCGCCGCCAACGAGCGGCTCGCCGCGGCGCTGCGCGAGGTCCGTACGCTCGGCGGCTTCATCCCGATCTGCTCGTGCTGCAAGAAGGTCCGCGACGACGCCGGCTACTGGGACGAGGTCGAGACCTACATCGCGCGACATTCCGATGCGGTGCTCTCGCGCGGGCGCTGTCCGTCGTGCGCGCGCCGCACCGACAGCGGCGCACCGCCGCCGGTGCGCAGCAGCGACGGCGAGGACGCGGCCGAGCGCGGACGCCTGGCCGCGATCGAGGCCGAGCCGGCCTGGACCGAGCATCCGCTGCGCGAGGCCTACGTGCGGCTCAGCGGCGACTATCAGAAGCTCAGCCGGCGCCTGCACAAGATGTCGCGGATCAGCGACGGCTTCCAGACCCAGATGAAGCAGCTGAACCTGACGCTGGCGCGCGTGTCGCGGACCGATCCGCTGACCGGCCTGGCCAACCGCCGCGCCTTGATCGAGCGGCTCGAACGGCAGGCCGCCGAGGCCGACGCCGGGCAGGGCTTCAGCGTCGCGATGATCGACCTCGACAACTTCAAGCGCGTCAACGACTCGCTCGGCCACGCCGCTGGCGACGTCGTGCTGCAGGCGCTGTCGAACCTGCTCGCCGCGCGCGTGCCGGCGGCGGCCCTGGTCGGCCGCTGGGGCGGCGAGGAGTTCCTGATCGTGATGGATCGCAACGCCGGTCCGGCACTGTCGCCGTGGTGCGAGACGCTGCGCGCCGACATCGAGCAGCTGACCGTCGACTACAACGGCCGCCAGCTGCGCGTGACCGCCAGCATCGGCACCGCCGTCCACGAGCCGGCGCTGTCGTACGAGGACACGCTGCGCGCGGCCGATCGCGCGCTGTACGCGGCCAAGTCCTGCGGGCGCAACCGGGTCGTGGCGTTCGAGGAGCTCTGAGCGCGTCGTCTCGTTGCGGACCCGGTGGCGCGACGGTCGCATCGTCGCCGCGCTGCGTGCCGGCGGCGATGGCGACGGCGCGATCGCCGCGCGGTCACGACGAGTCGACCATCGGCCGCCGCGTCCGGCCTCAGGCCGGCGCGAGCTCGACGACCCAGTCGCGCTCCGACAGCGGTGCCAGGCCGTGCGCGAGTCGCGCGCGGTCGCATTGCGGACTCGGCCGCAGCGCGGTCGCCGGTTCGAGCTCGCGGCACGGCGAGGGCCGCTGCGGATAGATCGTGCAGGCCGCCGCGACGCCGATCGTGCCGCCGAGCGCGACGCAGCGCGAACGGCCGCCCTCGGTCCCCTTCATCGCGAGCCGGTGCGGATCGACCCGGACCGCCAGCGCGGCCGGCACCGCGCCGCCGAGCGCCGGCTCGGCCTCGCTCCAGTGGAAGGCCACGCGAAACCACGCGCAACAGGCACCGCAGCGCAGACAGGGATGGGACATGGTGGGTGACGATAGCGCAGGGTGGTTCGGTGTGGAATCCGGTCTTGGTCTTTGTCCGTTTCGAGCCGTTGGTCCTCGGAAAACCAAGCGGAAAGAATCAAAGCAAGAGCTTCCGCTCGCTGCGCGAGCGGGTGACTTTGGCGGCCCACCATCCCTGGCGGCCGCCCTTCGGGCTGTCGCTGGCGCGACGTCAAGAATGTCTCCCGGACATTCTTTGTCTTGTCAAAAGTCACCAAAACCGCCTGCGCTGACGCGAGCCGATGCGGCTGCGCCGCATCGGTCCCCTGCGCTTCTCGGTCGCCCAGGCACGCTGCCCCCACTCGCTGGCGCTCAGACACGGGGCAGCTCTTCGGCGCAGGGTGGTTCGGTGTGAAGTCCGGTCTTGTTTTTTTGTGCGCTTCGAGCCTTCGGTCCTCGGAAAAACCAAGCGGAAAGAGTCAGAGCAAGAGCTTCCGCTCGCTGCGCGAGCGGGTGACTTTTTTCTTGGAAAAAGTCACCAAAACCGCCTGCGCTGACGCGAGCCGACGCGGCTGCGCCGCATCGGTCCCCTGCGCACGCTGCCCCAACTCGCTGGCGCTCAGACACGGGGCAGCTCTTCGGCCTGGGCGACCTGCGATGCTCGGCTCGCTTTAGGCGCACCAACAGCCAGGAGCGAAAGCCACGGCAAGAGCAAAGGCCAAGGCAAGAGCGAAGACAACAACAACAGCGCCAGCAACAGCGGGAGCTGGAGCGGGAGCGGGAGCGGGAGCGGGAGCGGGGGCATTCGATACGGACGAGGTCGGCTGCAGGTCGCGTCTCGCGGATCGGTGACGAACCAGGACAAGAGCCGTTCTGATTGCCGGGCGATCGATCTGCGTGCCAAAGGCTCGCCGCCATACCGTGCCCCGCGCCGCTTGCGGCGGTCAGCTGCGGCTCGGCTCGGGGGCGCGGTCGCGGTCGGCAGCAGGGTCCGGTGCATCGCGGCGGTGCCGTACCGACGGGCCCTCGGCGACGCTGTTCTCGAGCGCCACGACCGCGCCGGCCGCGTCGCGATCGAAGCCGATGCGCCGGGTCGGCTCGCCGATCACGCTGAAGCGGTCCTCGCCGAGCGGCAGCAGCCGCAGCGCCGGCCGTCGGCCGCGGCGCAGCACGAGCTGGCCGGCTTCCGCGGCGATCGTCACCTCGCCGTAACCGCCGGTGTAGGCGTCCAGATCGACCGTGCGCGCGGCATCGGCGGCCTGCAGCGATTCGAGCACCCAGCGCGCGCGGACCGCGTCGGGCCGGCGCTCGACGATCGCCTGCAGCGCCTCGCGCTGCGCGCGGTCCGGGGCGAGATCCGGCTCCACGGCGATGTCCGGCACCACGCCGCGGCCTTCCCAGTTGTCGTGGCTCAGCGGATTGATCGGCGTGGCGACCGAGACGAAGACGCGAAAGCCCTCGCCGATGTCGATCTCGCCGCCGGGATTGGCCGCGCCGCTCGTGGTCTGGCCGACCACGGTCGCGCGGCGTGCCTGCTGCAGCGTGTAGGTCACCGCCTCGGCGGCCGAGCCGGTCCGCCCGCTGGTCAGCACGTACAGCGGGATATCCGGTCGCGGCATGGGGTACCAGTCCAGCGGTGCCTCGCTGAGCGTGCGTCCGCCGCGGCCGTGGAAGGTGTTGAAGATCTCCTGGCCGCGCGGCGTGAACGCGCTGGCCAGATAGCCGACCATCGCCGGCGAGCCGCCGGGGTTCGCGCGCAGGTCCAGGATCATCGCATCGGTGCGCGCGAGCAGCCGCAGCGCCGCCTCGATCGCCTCGCGCGCTGGCTGGTCCGGTTCGCCGAACTCGAAGCCGGCCAGCATCCGCAGATCGAGGTAGCCGACGTTGCCGGGCAGGACCTCCACGCGCTGGATGCCGTAGTTGCCGCGCCGCTCGATCTCGGCCTGCGAAACCGGTGCCGCGGGCGCCGCGGACGCCGCGACAGGCGCGGCGGACGGATCGCTCCACTGCACGCCGAAATGCGCATCGGCCGGTCGCAGCCGCTCGCTCAGCGCGGTGGCCAGGTCACGCGGGTCGGTCAGCGCGTCGAAACGGCCGTCCGCGGCCGCGGCCCGCAGCGCCTGCGCGACCTCGGCGGCGCGCTGCGCATCGTAGTAGTGCGCCTCGATCGCGTCGGCGACGCGACCGGCGGTTGCGCGCGGATCGGCGGCGGCCGCCGTCGTGACGGCGAGCAGCGTGTACAGCAGGGCCGGCGCCAGGCGCCGGAACGGAACAGCGAAGGACATGGCGCACTCCGTCAGCGGGGGTTCGCTGTCGGAGATGCGCCGATACGCCGATCGGTTGCAGCGCGCCGGGGCTGCGCGCTCAGACCCGCGCGAACACCAGCGTGGCGTTGGTGCCGCCGAAGCCGAAGCTGTTGGACATCACGACCGCCGGCGACGCCTCGCGGCTCTCGCGCAGGATCGGGAAGCCGGCGGCCTCGGGGTCGAGCGTCTCGATGTTCGCCGAGCCGGCGAGGAAGCCGCCGCGCAGCATCAGCAGGCTGTAGATCGCCTCGTGGACGCTGGCCGCGCCGAGCGAATGGCCGGTCAGCGCCTTGGTCGAGGACAGCGGCGGCACCGCGTCGCCGAACACCTCGCGCACGGCCTTGAGCTCGACGATGTCGCCGACCGGCGTCGCCGTGCCGTGCGTGTTGAGGTAGTCGACCGGCGCGGTCACGTCGCGCAGCGCCATGCGCATGCAGCGCACCGCGCCTTCGCCGGACGGCGCGACCATGTCGCCGCCGTCGGAGGTCACGCCGTAGCCGACCAGCTCGGCATGGATCCGCGCGCCGCGCGCACGGGCGTGCTCGTAGTCCTCGAGCACGAGGATGCCGCCGCCGGCGCCGATCACGAAGCCGTCGCGGCCGGCGTCGTACGGACGCGAGGCGCTTTCGGGCGTGTCGTTGTAGGCGGTCGACAGCGCGCCCATCGCGTCGAACTGCGAGGTCATGCCCCAGTGCAGCTCCTCGCCGCCGCCGGCGAACATGACGTCCTGCGCACCGTGGCGGATCAGATCGGCCGCGGCGCCGATGCAGTGCGCCGAGGTCGCGCAGGCCGCCGAGATCGAGTAGCTGAGGCCGAGGATGCCGAATGCGGTCGCCAGCGTGGCCGACACGGTCGAGCACATCGTGCGCGGCACCATGTAGGGGCCGATGCGGCGCACGCCCTTCTCGCGCAGCAGGTCGCCGGTCTCGATCTGCCACTGCGCCGAACCGCCGCCGGAGCCGGCGATCACGCCGGTGCGCGGATGGCTGATCGCATCCGGCGCCAGGCCGGCATCGGCGATCGCCTCGCGCATCGCGACGTACGCGTACGCGGCGGCGTCACCCATGAAACGCTTGAGCTTGCGGTCGATCGTGCCGACCAGGTCGGTGTGCGGCGCACCGGCGATGCGGCTGCGCAGCCCGCGCTCGGCCTGCTCGGGTGCGGCGCGAATGCCGCTGCTGCCTCGGCGCAAGGCCTGTTCGACCTCGGCCGGCGTGTCGCCGAGGCACGAGGTGATGCCGAATCCGGTCACGACCACGCGGCGCATCGGCTCAGAAGCCCTCGGTCGACTGGAACAGGCCCACGCGCAGGTCGTCGGCCGCGTAGATCGGGCGATCGTCGACCAGGGTCCGGCCGTTGGCGATCACCAGCGCGAGCTTGCCGCGCATGACGCGCCGGATGTCGATCTCGTAGCGGACCTGGCGCGCGGTCGGCAGCACCTGGCCGCTGAACTTGACCTGGCCGACGCCGAGCGCGCGGCCGCGGCCCGGTTCGCCGAGCCACGGCAGGAAAAAGCCGGTGAGCTGCCACATCGCGTCCAGGCCGAGGCAGCCGGGCATGACCGGATCGCCTTCGAAATGGCAGCCGAAGAACCACAGGTCCGGACGGATGTCGAGCTCGGCGTGGATCAGGCCCTTGCCGAACGCGCCGCCGCGATCGTCGATGCGGGTGATGCGGTCGAACATCAGCATCGGCGGCGCCGGCAGACGGGCGTTGCCGGGACCGAACAGCTCGCCGCGCGCGCAGGCCAGGAGCTGTTCGTGGTCGAGCGAAGAGGGTCGCGACATGAAGGGTTCTGCTGTGAGGGCGGGCGCATCCGCGCCGGGTGTTCGCGCGGCGATGCGGGCACGTCGGCGTCTCGGCGAGACGCGGACGAGCCGGCGATTGTCGGGAAAAGAGCGCGAGGATTCAACGGCATCGGCACGCGGCCGCGCCATGACCGCGACCATGCGGTGCGGTATGTATGGCATCGCAGCACGTTCAGCAACGCCGCGGCGCAGGCGACCGGTGCGAAATTTGCGCATACACGGCACAGTAGCGCGCTTTCCCGATCGAGCGCCCGCCGATGCCGCGTACGGCCGTCCGAATCCTCCTGGTCGCGCTGTGCGTCGCGATCGCCGCCTGCAGCCGCGCGCCGGCACCGGTCGCCGAGACCGCGCCGGCGCACGACCGCTTCGATCTCCCCTCTGCGCGGCTGGCCGAGACGCGCCGCATCAACGTCTACCTGCCGCCGGACTACGCGGCCGACGCGTCCACGCGGTATCCGGTCCTGTACATGCCCGACGGCGGTCTCGCCGAGGATTTTCCGCACGTGGCCACGAGCGTCGACACGGCGATCCGCGCCGGCCGCATGCGGCCGCTGATCGTGGTCGGCATCGAGAACACCGAACGCCGCCGCGACATGACCGGTCCGACCACGGTCGAGAGCGATCGCCGGATCGCGCCGCGCGTCGGCGGATCGGCCGCGTTCCGGGCGTTCATCGCCGAGGAGCTGATCGCGCAGATCGAGAGCCGCTACCGCGCCAGCGGCGAGCGCGGCATCGTCGGCGAGTCGCTGGCCGGCTGGTTCGTCGTCGAGACGTTTCTGGCCCAGCCGGGGCTTTTCGACGTGTCGATCGCGCTGAGTCCGAGCCTGTGGTGGAACGGCGCCGCACTGGCCGACGGCGCGGCCGCTTCGCTGGCCGCCTGGCCCGATAAGCCGGCCATGCTGTATCTGGCCTGGGCCGACGAGGCCGACATCGGACCGCCGGCCGCGCGCCTGGCCGAGACGCTGCGCCTGCACGCGCCGCCGCAGCTGCACTGGCAGGCGGTGCCGCGGCCGGATCTGCAGCATGCGACGATCTATCGCGCGCTCGCGCCGCAGGTGCTGCCGGCGCTGTTTCCGCCGCTGCCGGCCACGACGGCCGGCGGCGCGGCGCCGGCCGCTGTCGGTGCGGCGCGATGAGCGCGCGACGGCCCGGCATGCCGCGCGGACCGGAGCGCTGAGACGATGCACGGCGATCTGTTTCCGGTCGGCCCGCTGCATCGCCTGTTCTTCGCGCTGCGGCCCGATGCGCGAACCTGCGCGGCGATCGAGCACGTCGCCGCGCCGTTGCGCATCGTGCATTCGCGCGCACGCTGGATCGCGTCGGCGCGCTATCACATGACCCTGCTGTATCTCGGCGAGAGCGCCGGCGAGCGGCCGGGCCAGGTCACGCGCGCGCTCGAGGCCGCCGACGGTCTGACCGCAGCGCCGTTCACGCTGACATTCAATCGTCTGGCCGCGCTCGGCCAGCCGTCACGGCCGGCGCTGGCGTTGGCCGCCGACGTGCCCGATGCGCTGCGCGCGCTGCACGAGATGCTGCGCCGGCGCTGCCTGGCTCTGGGCTTCAGGCTCGAGCAGGCCGGCGCTGCGCTGCTGCCGCATGTGACGATCGCCTACACCGACCCGAAGCCGGCGCTGCCGACGATCGACGCGGTCGCATGGCGGCCCGACCACTTCGAACTGGTGCAGAGCGTCGAAGGCCAGGCCGAGCACGCGGTGCTCGGGCGCTGGTCGCTGGCGCTGCCGGACGCCTGAGCGGCGCGCGCGGCGCGATCTCAGAGGCCGATCTGGGCGCGGCCCTGGGTCAGCACGATGTCGACCGGAATCCGGCGCTGCTCGAGGCGGGCCAGATCGCCCGCGAGCTCGGGCTCGATCCTGCCGAGCGAATCGCGCAGCGCCTTCGCGCCGGCGTAGTCGCCGTCGCCCTGCAGGGTCAGGATCTTCGTCGACAGCGCGTCGACCGCCGCGCGCATGCGCTCGACGTCGACGCGGTAGCGGCCGCTGGCCGGGTCGCGGCTGAACGCGCCAGCCTCGCGCAGGAAGTTGAACGCGACCATGTTGGCCTGGCCGTGCGCGCTGCTCGCGCCGAAGCGCACCGAGCGGAACAGGCCGGCCAGGAACGTCACATAGTGGTCGGGCAGCTTCGTCGCGTCGAGCTCGCCGAGCCGGCCGAGCGCGTCGATCATGTACAGGCCCAGGATGTCGGCCTTGCCCTCCTCGTAGCCGCTGGCCAGGTCGGTCAGTGCCTCGCGCACGGTGCCCTTGCCGTCGAGCGTGTTCTTGATGCCCAGGCCGTGCGCGACCTCGTGGAACATGACGTTGTCGAAGAACGCGTCGAACGTGATCTGCGCCTGCTGGTCCTCGGCGATCAGCTCACGCGCGATCGGCACCAGGATCGCGTCGAACTTCGCGCGCATCGTGTTCTCGAGCTGCAGCCGGCGCGATCCCTTCTCGAGCTGCACGGTCTCGTCGTTGGGCAGGTTGATCGCGATCGTCTTGGCGCCGGCATTGGCGTCGCCGCCGTAGTACAGCGCGAAATACGCGTTCAGATCGGCATCGGTGCCCGGCATCTCTTGTTTGTACGCGTCGGGCACCGGCAGGCCGCGCTGCAGCGCCGGCAGATGCTGCGCGAAGCGCGCCAGGCGCTCGCTCCAGGCCACGTCCTTGACCAGCACGAACGCCTCGTACGCGGTCTTGGTGCCGAACAGCGCGTCCTGGTAGCTCTCGATCGGGCCGATCACGACGTCGATCGGGCTGGTCTTCATGTCCATCCAGGCCACGTCGCTGGGCCGGTAGTCGTCGTCGAGCAGGGCCTGCGCACGCAGCTGCAGATAGCGGCGGAACCCGGCGTCGGTCGCGACCGCGGCCGCCTCGCGCAGCTTCGCGGCGATGCGTTCGAGCTCGGGCCGGTAGGCCTGGTGATACGGCAGCACGCTCAGCACGCCGGCGGCGTCGCGCCGGATCAGCGTGTAGAGGCTCGACTTGCCGGGCAGGTCGGCGCGCTCGAATTCCTCGCGCGTCATGTCTTCCGGATAGAAGCGCGCGCCCGGTGGACGCGGACCGATGCCCTCGACGAACGGCGCGTCGTCGTCGAGCCGGTCCCAGGGGCCGTAGTTGATCTCGACGAAGCGACGCACGGCCGGCTCATCGATCCGCTGCAGCAGCGCGTCGCGGTCGCCCCAGACCTGCTGCCAGAACAGGCCGTCGACGATCTCGGCCGCGTCGAGCAGCAGCGCCAGCGCCTGGCGGTCGCCGTCGGCCAGATGCGACAGGTCCGCGCTCAGCGTGACCGGCGCGTAGGCGGCGACCTTGGCCGCGACGTCGTCGCGACTCGGGGCGGCCGATGCCTCGGTCGCGGGCGCGGCGGCGGGAGGCTGCGGCGGTTCGGCGGCGGGGCGGCAGGCGCCGAGCGCGACGCTCAGCGCGGCGGCGGTCGCGAGGCACAACGGACGCATCGGCATGCGCTTGGCTCCGGGCGGCGGAAAACGCCGATGCTAGCGCATCGCCGCGCCGGTCCGCGGCGTCGGCACGCGGCACTGCGCGGACGCATCGGTCACGATCGGCGCATGCAGGCCGGCCTCGTCCTCGGCCGCGCCGGTCCGCGGCAGAGGTCGGGCGGATCGCCGCCGATCGGGTCGGGCGGGACGGTCAGCCCGGCCCGCGCCAGCGCCGCACGGTGCGCTGGAAGAACAGGTTGTTCGGGATCTGCAGCACCGTGTCGGGGCCGTCGTCGCGCGTCTCGCGCAACGTCGTGTAGATCAGGTTGATGTCGATCACGCGGCCCTTGATGCCGGGCTTCTCGCCGTTCTCGATCAGCTCGATCTGGTCGTTGAGGCGGAACGGGCGCGTCGTGAAGATCAGGATCGTGCAGAAGATGTTCGACAGCACGCTCCAGGCCGCGAAGAACGCGACCGCGCCGACCGCGGCGAAGCCGGTGAACGCCGTCCACAGCACCGTGCCGGACACGCCGAGCCGGTCGAGGATCAGCAGGATCGCCGCCGCATACAGCACGAACCCGAACACACGGCGGATGCCGACGACCAGCTCGGGCGGCAGGTCGTAGCGCGCGCCGATCCGCGCGAGCAGACGACGCAGCATCGCCCGCAGCAGCCAGACCACCAGCAGGATCAGCACGACCTGGAGCGTCGGCACCAGCACGTCGAGCCAGTCGCGCATCCACAGTGGCCAGCGGTCTTGCATCAATCGGGCCTGCATCGCTCCGGTGTACTTCGCCAAAAGTCCGCGATCGTAACAGGCACCGTTCGACCGGCACGTGAAAACGTTCCTCTACCTTGCACGGCGGCCTCGAATGCCGGCAAGCGAATGGCATGCAGATGGTCGACGACATCGACATCCGCGCGCTCGGCGCGGCGCCGGCGCGGTCCGATGTCGTCGGGCCGGCATCGGCGCGGCCGTATTCCGGTCAGCGAGCGGCCGCGGGGCGAACCCGTCGACGATCGGCGGGCGAGGGCGCGTGCGAGGTCCGTTCGCCCCGAGGCACGGCGACCCGCGCGGGCTGCGGCGACGCGACGTATCGCCCCCGGCGTGACGGTGGCCGGTGCCTCACTCACCGCGCAGCGCGAGCGCCGGATCGATCCGCGCGGCGCGACGCGCCGGCCACCAGCAGGCGGCCAGGCAGGTCGTCAGCAGGATCGCGACGCTGATCGCGAACGCCGCCGGCAGATGCTCGGCGCCGGCGTCGCGCTGCAGGCCCAGACGCTCGAAGACGACCAGGCTCAGCGCGCCGATCGCGACGCCGGCCACCGCCAGCGCACCGGCGCCGCCGAGGACGCGCAGCCGCACGCGCAGCGGCGAGGCGCCGAGCGCGAAGCGCAGCGCGAGCTCGCCGGTGCGGCGCGCGATCAGATACGCGGTGATCGCGCCGATGCCGACTGCGGCGATCAGGGCAGCGGCGAGCGCGAACAGCGCGACGACCACCGCCTGCAGGCGCGGTCCCGCGGTCGACAGCGCGACCGCCTCGTCCATCGTCCGCACGTCATACAGCGGCCGGTCCGGCATCACGCGCGCGGCGCGCTCGCGGATCGCCGCGACCACCGTGGCCGGGTCGGCCTCGCTGCGCACGGCCAGCGTCATCGTCTCCCACAGATACCAGGTGATCGGCATGTAGACCGTCGGCGACGCGCCGGCGGCGACGTTGCGCTGGTAGGTATCCGCGGCGACGCCGACCACCTCGCGGCGCTGGCCGTTGCCCATCGTGACGATGCGGCCGACGACGTCGACGCTGCCGAAGACCCGCTCGGCGACGCTGCGGCCGAGGATGATGTGATCGGTCGGTTCGTCGTCGCGCGCGAACGCGCGGCCGGCCAGCAGCGGCACGCCGAAGGTCTCGAAGTACTGCGCGTCGACGATGCGCCAGGATGCCTGCACGCGGCGCTCGGGCGGCGAGACCTCGGCCGGCATCGGCCCCGGTGCGACCTCGGACTGGGTGTCGACCTCGCCGAGCGGCGCCTCGCTGACGATCGTCGCGCTGCGCACGCCGGGAATCGTCCGCGCCTCGTCGGCCAGCGTCGACAGCGCGCGCCGCTGGGCTTCGAAGACCTCCGGGCTGTCGAGCCGCGGCAGCGAGATGCGCACCGTCAGCAGGCGCTCGGTCGCGTAGCCGAGCTCGGCATGCGCGAGCGTCCAGAGGCGGCCGCCGAGCGCCAGGGCGCCGCTCAGCAGTACGGTCGCGATCGCGAACTGCGCGACGACCAGGCCGGCGCGCAGCGGTGCGCTGCGCCGGCCCAGCGCATTGCGCGCGCGGTTCAGGGCCGCCGTCGGCGCCGCACGCGCGGCGATCGCGGCCGGAATCGCCGCGAACGCGAGCGCGGTGACCGCGCAGACCGCGATCGCGGTGGCCGCGACGCGCAGATCGATCGCCAGCGTCGCCAGCCGCGGCTGGCTGGCCTGCAGCGTCTGCGTCGCCAGCCGCAGCAGCGCCGCCGCCAGCGGCAGCGCGAGCGCGGCGCCGGCGGCGACCAGCAGGGCGGTCTCGGCGACGACGTCCAGGCGCAGCCGCGCGCGGCCGGCGCCGAGCGCCTGACGGACGCCGAGTTCGTGCTGACGATCGGCCGCGCGTGCGATCTGCAGGCCGGCCAGATTGCTGCAGGTCACCAGCAGCAGCAGACCGACTGCGCCGAGCAGCATCCACAGCCGCGTGCGCTCGTCGGCGCCGACCAGTTGCTCGCGCAGCGGCGCCACGGTGGCCGCCCAGTCGGTATTGCTCTTCGGATACTGCCGGGCCAGCTCGGCGCTGATCGCGTCCATCTCGGCCTGGGCCTGCGCCCGGCTGACGCCGGGCGCGAGCCGCGCGACGACGTCGAGCCGGCGGTCGCCGCGGTTCTCCTGCTCGCGCGGCGTGAATTCCAGCGGCAGCCACAGACCGGCATCGGTCGCGACGCCGACGTCGTCGGGCATCACGCCGACGATCGTGCGCTCGCGACCCTCGATCACCAGGCTGCGGCCAAGCACCGACGGATCGCCGGCGTAGCGGTCGCGCCAGACCGATGCGGCGATCAGCAGCGCCGAGCTGCGATCGCCTTCGTCGTCGAGCAGGCCGCGGCCGAGCAGCGGTGCGACGCCGAGCACCGCGGCCAGCTGCGGCGTGACCAGCAGGGCGTCGAGGCGGTCGGCGCCGTCGCTGCCGCGCACGCTGACGCCGCGACGCTTGTAGGCGGCCATCGATTCGAACGAGCGTGCCGACGCGCGCCAGGAGCCGAAGTCCGGCTCGGAGACCGCGAAGCCGGTGACGCCGCGCGCGTCGTTGCGGCCGCTGATCGCCATCAGTGTGGCTTCGTCGGCGACCGGCAGCGGTTCGAGCAGCACGCGGTGCAGCAGCGCGTAGACGGTCACGACCGAGGCGACGCCGAGCATCAGCGTCGCCAGCGCGGCCAAGGCGTAGCCGCGGTTGCCGGGACGGCGCAGCCGCCGCCAGGCGGCGATCAACGAATGCAGCATAGCTCGGCTCCGGACTGGTCGGGATGAAGAGAAGGGAGCAAGCACCATGCCATGGCCGCGGCCGGCCCGGAACGCCGGTACGCGGGGCGCAGGCGTCCGCGAGCGGACGGTCCGGCGTACGCGAGCGAACGGTTTCGGGATCGTCGTGTCCGCCCGGCGCGCCGTCTTCGCGGCGCCCCGGAAACGTCTAGACTGCGCGCCCATGCACACCACCCTGATCGTCGTCGACGATTTCCTCGACGGGGCCGCGCAACTGCGCGAGGCCGCCCTCAAACTGACCTATCCCGAGCAGGACGGCGCGTTTCCGGGCCGCAACTCGCTCGAGCGGATCACGCTGCCGGGCCTGTCCCAGCAAGTCTCTCGCCTGGTCGGCGAACCGGTGCGGCCGATCTCGCCGCTGCAGTCGCACGCCAAGTGCCGGATCAGCCTGGCCGCCGACCAGGGCCGCGCCAAGGTCCACATCGACAAGGCCTACTGGTCCGGCATCCTCTACCTCAGCCGGCCCGAGGACTGCCATGGCGGCACCGAGTTCTTCCGGCATCGCCGCACCGGCACCGACCGCGGCCCGATCAACGCCGCCGAGCTCGCCGCGATGGGCTATCCGTCGATCGACGCGATGCACCGCGACATCATCGAGCGCGACGGCATGGACGACAGCCAGTGGGAGCTGACCCAGCAGGTGCCGATGCGCTTCAACCGCCTGGTGCTGCTGCGGCCGTGGCTCTGGCACACGGCCGGGCCGGCGTTCGGCGACTCGCTCGAGAACGGCCGGCTGGTCTATCTGATGTTCTTCGGGTCCGGGCCGGAATGAGCGCCGGGCCGCCGCGTCCGCTCAGATGCGCGCGATCAGCAGTTCGGCCCGCTGACTGAGCGCGGTGACCTCGGCTGGTGCCGCCGCCTTGCCGAGCACGCGGCGGTACTCGGGCAGCAGGTCGAGCAGGGCGTCCCTGGAATAGCAGCGCTCGACCTTCAGCGTGAACAGAAACGCGCGCAGGCCCAGATGGGCGACCACGCTGTCGTTGATGAACTGGCGCGCCTGCGCGATCGGCGATCCGGTTTCGTTCACGGCCGGTGCCGCGACGCCGGCCTCGCCGGGTGCCGTTGCCGCGGGCGCCGTGATCGCGCCGCCGATGTCGATCAGCTCGGCCATCGCCAGTTCGGTCAGCAGCACGTCGACGTCGCCGAGCGAGTGGAAGCGCTCGCGGATCTCGCGCACGGTCTGCTCGCCGTTGATCGCGATCAGCAGCATGCGCTGCCGCGAGCCGAGCGCATGCCGGCGATCGGCGATCTCGCTGCGGCCACTGGCGGTTTTGACCGGTACGGCGGTGTCGAGCATGCCTGTCCTCTCCTGTGCGGCGATCATGCTAGACCGCCGCTCGCCTGGCAAAGTGTGACGCAGTTCCGCCGGCGCGGCGGGCGCCGCCCGAGGCGACCGCTCAGGCCGCGTAGAGGCGGCCGATCCGCGCGACCAGCGCGTCCAGGTCGCCGCGGGCCGCATTGCTGAGCAGCACCACGGTGACGTCGTCGTCGAGCATCCGGAACAGCTGGCCCTGGGCGCCCATGATCCGGCCCGGCCGCTTGGCGACGCGCGCACGGCGCTGGCCGACCTTGATCGTGTACGACCACAGACCGTAGCCGTAGTCGTCCAGGCCCGGCGCGAGCATCAGCGCCAGCGCCGGCCTGCCGATCACGCGGCCGCCGAACAGGGCGTCGGCGAAACCGAGCAGGTCGCCGACCGTCGAATACATCGCGCCGGCGGCATACCAGTTCTCCGGATAGGCCGGCAGGTCGTTGACGTAGGCGGCGAGGTCGTCGCGATAGAAATAGCCGGTCGCGAGCCGGTCGATCACGTCGGACTGGCGCAGCAGACCGGTGTCGGCGAGGCCGAGCGGGTCGAGGATGCGGCTCGCCAGCACGGCCTCGAACGGCCGGCCGTGCAGATGCTCGATCAAGGCGCCGAGCACGATGTAGTCGGCGTTGTTGTAGTCGAAGGCCGTGCCCGGCGGCGCGACCGGCGCGCCGCTGCAGGCGCGCTCGAACAGCTGCGCGCGCGTCATCGGCCGCTGGTAGGCCGGCAGGCCTTCGCTGAGCGCGCGCTCGAGGCTGTTGCCGGCGTCGAAATTCGGCAGGCCGGCGGTGTGGTTCAGCAGATGGTGCGCGCTGATCGCGGCGGTACCTTCGCGGCGGAACTCCGGCAGGTAGGCGACGACCGGCCGCTGCAGGTCGAGCTGGCCGCGCTCGTACAGATCGAGGATCAGCGTCGCCGTGAACGTCTTGGTGATCGAGGCGATCGGATGGCGCGTGCGCAGCGTGTTGGCGACCGCGAATGCGCGGCTGGCCAGACCGAAGCTGCGCGCATAGACGACCTCGCCGCGGCTGCGGACCAGGATCGAGCCGCTGAAGTCGCTTTCGGCGGCCAGGGCGGCGATCGGGTCGCCGTCGCGCTCGGTCGCCGCGGCGGCGCCGAACGCGATTGCCGCCGGTGCCGCCGCGGCCAGTCCGATCAGGCGGCGCCGTGCCGGCGATGCGGGCAGGGATCGGTCACGTGTCTGCATCGGAGCCACCTCGCCGTCACGCCGCGGATCGCGGCGCAGACGGGGATACGCGGCCGCCGCGCGCGGTTGCGCGGGTCCGCTGCGCTCAGTACTGCCGGTCCTCGGCGACGAAGCGGCCGTCGACCACCGGCAGGCGCCGGCCGGCCTCGTCGCGCAGCTGGAAGCGGAAGCGGCCCTCGACGACCTTGCCGCGCGCCGCGGTGACCTCGAACAGCTGGTCGGCGCTGGACGTATCGAGCTGGTACTCGGCCTCGGGCGCTTCGCCGAATCCGCGCGTGCCGTAGACGTAGCGGACCTCGCAGGTGCTGCGCGAGAACGCGGCCGCGTCGAGACGGAACGGCGCGCCGGGCGTGAAGCCGTCGCAGACGATCGACAGCCGGTCGATGCGCGTCTTCGGCGGCGGATAGGCGCTGGCGCCGGCGGTTGAGGCGGTCAGCGTGAAGCTCGTACCGATCGGGATCAGCGTGATGCCCTCGTCGTCGCTGACGAAGGCGGCGTCGCCGACGCGCGCGCTGAGCTGCTGCGGCGTATCGGCGGACACGGCCGCGGCGGCCCCGAGCGTGACGAGGGCGAACAGCGGAGCGAGGCGGGCGGCGGTCATGAGCATCTCCTGGCGTGATGCTTCGGATACGCAGTGCGGCCCTCGACCGGGACATCGCGGCGGCGGGAGCGGGTGGTCCCGTGCAGCGCCGGCATCGACCGGCGGCGTCGGCCCAGTCGTCAGTCCTGCGCCTCGAAATCCTCGGTCAGCAGCGTGTCCCAGGTCTGGTTCTCGTACGCGCCGGGATCGAGCGCCGCGTAGCGCAGCCGCGGCCGGCCGTCGAGGTCGGCGCCGCCGAGCGGAACGATCGGCACCGTGCCGAGTCCGCGGTCGAGCAGCGGCGAGTCGTCGGCGAGACGGAAGTCCGAGGCGCCGACGAAGTGCGGCTCGTCCTCGAGCGGCGCGGAGATCGTCGGCGCAAACGTGCCGCTGCTGACCGGGACGCGGCTGTGATCGTAGGCGACGCTGCCGTTGCCGAGCCCGATCACGGCGAGGCCTTCCATCGACACGTCCGACAGCGCGTTGTCGTCGAAGAGGCTGTTGACGACGGCCATGTGTGCGCCCGCGCCGAGGCCGGCGCCGATGCCGCAGCCGCGCGTGCCCTGGCCTGCGCAGCGGCCGCCGACGAAGGTGCTGTTGACGATCGTCACCGAGTACGCGGTCTCGCCGCCGAGCACGGTGATCGCGGCGTGGCCGTAGGCCGACTCGGGTGCTTCGTTGTTCGCGAACAGCGTGTTGGCGATCCGCAGCAGCCCTTTCTTCAGATACAGGTGCGCGCCGCCGCCGAAATAGCCGCGGCTGCCGGTCACCGCGACGTTGTCGAGCCAGATCTCGGCGGGTCCTTCGGCGTTGGACTGCAGCGCCAGCCCGCCGCCGCGCGTGAAGCCGGCGCCGACGCCGTTGCGCACGCTCAGATGCGACAGCGCGAAGCGCGGCGCCGTCGCCGCCGGCGTCGCGGGGGTGTAGGACAGATTGAACACCTGATGCTCGCTGAGGCCGTCGAGCACGGTGTCGCCGGCGCGCTGCGACGTGCGCGCGCACGGCACGTCGTTCTCGTCGATCCAGCCGCCGCTGAGCTCGAGCCAGCCGGACGTCGCCGCCGGATAGGTGAAGGTCTGCGTCGCGGCGTAGGTGCCGGCACGCAGGCGGATCTGGTCGTCGGCGGCGGACGCCGCCGCCGCGGCCAGCGCCTGGTGCAGTTCGCTTGCCGTAGCGACGCAGTAGACGTCGGCTCTGCCGGCCGTCGGTGCCGCGAACGCGATGGCACAGGCCGCGAGAGCGGTTGCCCGATTGATGGCATGCATGGTCGATCCTCCTGGACGGGTCTTGGGCAGCGCGGCGGCGCCGGCGGCCTACCGGATCGAATACGCAATCGCGCGCCGTTTTCTGCAATGCGCCGACGATCCGTCGGCGTGCATGCGTCGTAGACTGGCGTGACCTGAACGGAACGCGGTGCGCTGAGGAGAGCATGAGCGGAGGCGATCGCGGCACGGGCCGGGTCCGACGCGTCGGCCATGCGGCCGCGGCGCGCGGCGGCGTGTTCGCCGAGATTCTCGCGCAGGTGTCCGGCGAGGCCGCGCAGGGCGAGGACCTGCCGGCGATCCTGCAGCGCATCGTCGACTGCCTCGCCGCGCGGCTGCCGGTCGCGATCGCCAGCATCATCCTGCTCGACGGCGACGGCGGCCATTTCGTGCAGGAGGTCTGGGCCGGCCGTATCGACCTCGCGCCGCCGGGCGCGCTGCCGTGGCCGGTGTCGGTCGGCGCCGCCGGGCGCTGCGCGCGCAGCGGCCGTGCCCAGCTGATCGCCGACGTGCAGCGCGATCCGGACTACGTGCCGGGCCATCGCGACGTACGCTCCGAATACCTGGTGCCGATCCGGCATCGCGATCGTCTGCACGGCGTGCTCAATCTCGAGAGCACGCAGGCCGGCTTCTTCACGGCCGACGTGCGCCGCATGTTCGATGCGGTCGCCGCGCAGATCGCCGGCACGATCCATCTGGCGCGCGTCGTGCTCGAACTCGAGCAGGCCAATCGCAAGCTGCAGCAGTTGTCGATGAGCGACGGCCTGACCGGCATCGCCAACCGCCGCTGTTTCGACGAGCATCTCGACGAGACCTGGCGCCGGCACGCGCGCGAGCGGCACTGGCTGGCGCTGCTGCTGGTCGACGTCGACTGCTTCAAGCGGCTCAACGACGCCTGCGGCCACCTCTACGGCGACGAATGCCTGCGCGAACTCGCGCGTCTGTGCGGCGAGGTCTTCGCCGGCACCGGGGCCCTGGTCGCGCGTTACGGCGGCGAGGAGTTCGCGATCGTGCTGCCCGGCGCCGACGCAGTCGAGGCGCGCCGGTTCGGCGATCGGCTCTGTCGCCAGGTCCGCTCGCGCGGCCTGGTGCATCCGGCCTCGCCGGTCGCGCCGTGCCTGACCGTCAGTGTCGGCGCCGCCGCGATCCGGCCGCAGGCGGCCGCGTCGCCGAGCAGCCTGATCGCGGTCGCCGATCGCGCGCTGTACGCGGCCAAGGCGCAGGGGCGCGACCGCGTCGTCGCGCGGACCGCGCAGGCCGGGCGCCGCGTCGAACTGGAGGCCTGAGCGGCCGGCTGCGTCGCGACGGCCCCGGACGGTCGGCCGCGCCGCGCGGCCGGGCGATCGGAACCGTGTGCGTATGCTGCCGTGCGGCGAGCACTGATCCGGGCGGCGGGCGCACAATGCCGCACCCACACGAGGAACGGTCATGCCCAAATTCGTCATCGAACGCGAACTGCCCGGCGCCGGCCAGCTGTCGGCCCAGGACCTGCAGGCGATCTCGCAGAAGTCCTGCGGCGTGCTCGGCGAGATGGGGCCGCAGATCCAGTGGCTGCAGAGCTACGTGACCGACGACAAGATCTACTGCATCTACATCGCGCCGGACGAGGCGACGGTGCGCGAGCACGCCGCCCGCGGCGGCTTTCCGGCCAACAGCGTCGCGCGCGTGCGCAGCGTGATCGATCCGACCACGTCCGAATGAGCCTGCGCTCGCGCGCGAGCGCGGACCGCCATGCTCAGCCGACGCTGCCGGTGATCGGCAGCACGATGCCGGTGATGTAGCTCGAGCACACCGGCGCGGCCAGGAACACGTAGGCCGGTGCGATCTCCTCCGGCTGCGCCGGACGGTGCATGTCGGTGTCCTGGCCGAACTTGGCGACCTCCTCGGCCGGCCGGTCGGCCGGATTGAGCGGCGTCCAGACCGGCCCCGGTGCGACCGCGTTGACGCGGATGCCGCGGTCGATCACGTTGCTGGCCAGCGACTTGGTCAGCGCGTGGATCGCGCCCTTGGTCGCCGAATAGTCGAGCAGCTGGCCGCTGCCGGCGATCCCGGTCACCGAGCCGGTGTTGATGATCGAGCCGCCCTTGGGCAGATGCGGCAGCGCCGCCTTGGCCATCTGGAAGTAGCCGTAGAGATTGGTGCGGACGGTCAGGTCGAAATGCTCGAGGCTGAGCGCCTCGATCGACTCGGCATGCTGCTGGAACGCGGCGTTGTTGACGAGAACGTCGAGCCGGCCGAACGCCTCGAGCGTACGCTGCACGGCCTCCTCGCAGAACGACATCTCGGTGACGTCGCCGCGCAGGCGCAGACAGCGGCGTCCCTCGCGTTCGACGCTGGCCGCGGTCGCGTCGGCGTCGGCGTCCTCGCACAGATACGCGATCGCGACGTCGGCGCCTTCGCGCGCGAACAGCACGGCGACGGCGCGGCCTATCCCCGAGTCGCCGCCGGTGATCAGCGCGACGCGGCCTTCGAGCTTGCCGCTGCCGCGATAGTCCGGCGCGTCGAAGCGCGGCGAAGGCGACAGCTCCGCCTCCAGGCCGGGCTTGCGCAGATGCTGTTCCGGCAGCGGATTGGCCGGCTGGCGGCGCGGACCGGCCTGCACTGGCGCGGACTTCGCGGCACTCTTCTTGGCGGCCTTCTTGGCGGCGGCCGGTTTGCGGGCATCGGCCTTGTTCTGGATGCGGCGCTGTTCGGCGGCGGTGGCGCGGCTGCGCGAGGCGGAACGAGAGGGGGACATGGCGTCTCTCCGGTGGCGGCGTCAAAGCAGTCGGCTCACCGCGCATCCGTCGGGCCTGATCGGAGGCCTCGCGCGTGAGCCTGCTTGCCGAAGACTGTGCCTGTGCCCATCGGGCTGGGCCGTGAACAGCGCGCCGGCCGTGGCGCGGCGTTCATCGGCGATTGCGCAGCGGCACGACCGGGCGCGAACGGAACGTGGTGTATTCCGGTCGGGCCTGCCGCGTCGTGGGCTCGACGCCGCGTTCGGACTTCGTCTGCGGCATGTCCGCCGCCAGCGCACGCTGGCTGCTGCAGACCAGATCGGCAGCGCAGGCCCTCTCGAGCTCGGCGACGATCTGCGCGGTTTCGGCGCCCGGACGGACCTGGCTGAAGTCCGGACCCTCCTGCTTGGCGGCATCCGCGGCGCCGACGACGTCGATGCCCCAGACCGTGGCCGCGATCGCGACGCGCTCGCCGGTCAGTTCGTTGGCCCAGTGCACGCCGGTGATCGGGATCAGGTCCTGCTCGGGCATCGGCTCGTCGTAGAAGCCGAGGTCGCTCAGGCAGCGGTACAGGGCCTGCAGATCGATCTCGGCCTCGATCGTCTGGCCGGGCGCGGTCAGCGCCGGCGTCTCGAAGCCGCAGTGAACTTGCGTGTCCTCGGCATCGATGAACGCGACTTCGGCGCCCGGGAACAGCGCCGATTCGGCGATCGGCCAGTTCCAGCGGCTGACGCCGCCAGGATTCGTCGGCGTCGAGAACTCGAACGGCGTGCCGTCGTGCAGGTAGCCGGCGTGATACAGGTGCACGAACGCCATGCGCGGCTTGCCGCCCCATTCGGCGGTGGTCCAGAGGAAGTGGCTGAGCGTCCACAGCTGATCGGGTGTCGAGCCGAATACCGCGTCGAGGCGCGAGCGGAAGCGCACGACGTGCGGACGCTCCGGATCGTTCAGCGCGCCGACCGGCCCGCCGTTGCCGCGCGCGGCGGCCGCGCCGATCGACAGGAACGGGATCGCGTACGGGCCGGCCGGATTGTCGTGCAGATGGCTCAGCGCGAGATGGAAGCGCCAGTACAGGCCGTCGGCCAGGCTCAGCGCCGGCGAGGCCGCGAAGCCCATGACGCCGGTACCCGGCAGCGTGCGTGGCAGCGACTGGTCCGGCGGGCCGGAATTGCCGGGCGCGATCCAGGGCTCGTTGTTGAGCAGCAGCAGCCAGTGCTGCGGCGAGACCGGTGCGAGACCGGGGAAGCGGTAGGCATTGCTGCTCGGGAACACGTCCGGCCCGGTGAAGCACGGCACCAGCAGGCCCGGCGTGCCGTCCGGCCACAGGCACGGGTGCACGATCGTCAGCGGATTGGCCGCGGTGCCCTCGTCGAGCGCCGTGTAGTCGGTCCGGACCTGGGCCAGGCGGACGTTCGGATCGTGCAGGCCTTCGGCGAAGGCCGTACTCGCGAATGCAAGCGAAAAAGCACACAGGCCGGCTCGGCTCATGGCGGGATCTCGCAGCGACGGTGCTGCGACCGTAGCCGAACCTGGCTTAAGCCGAGCCGAAGGCAGTCGCCGCCGCGCGCAGCGCGCTCAGGCCGCTGCGGGCGGTCTGGCGGCCGGCAGCGACCAGTCGCGCCATTTCGACCAGGCGAGCAGGCCGAAATAGAACACGCCGAACGCGATCACCGTATGCGGCCGGTCGACCCAGAGGCCGCCGCCGGGCAGACCGAGCTGCGGCACGACGTCGGCGCCGAGGCCGAGCCGCGGCAACGGCAGCAGCGTCGTCGCGAACACGCCGCCCAGATACGCGATCGTCGCCAGCCCCTGCTCGGTCTGCATGCGGCGCAGACGCGCCGGCGCGCTGCGGCTGCGGTCGAGCGCGATCGTCACCTTGCCGACCAGCAGCCATGCGAACGCCGCGAACGGCCACCAGGCCTCGAACGCGAACGCGAACGCGGCGACGAACAGCCCGTAGAACAGCGTGAAGCCGAGCAGCGTCGCGAGGCGGCGCGCGGTCGAATCGGTGCCGAGCACGGCCGAGCCGAGAAACACCGAGGCGTGGACCAGGACGAACTCCACCAGCATCACCAGCATCGCGTTGCGCACGCCGTCACGGCCGAGCCACAGCGGCGCGATCCACAGCGACAGGAAGATCGCCGCCGTGATCGAGTCGGGCAGGGCGGCGAGCAGGCGCGCCGCCGGCGACTGCACGGGGCGGGCGTCGGCCACGCTCAGCCGTCGCTCCGGTGCAGCTGGCCGTCGGCGTAGCGCAGGCGCAGTACGCGCGTGAGGATCTCGCTGTCGGGCTGGCCGGTCCGCGCGTCACCGCCGGGCCGCTCGAATGCGTAGTCGATCGGCAGCGTGATCAGCACGCCGCGTGCGGCCGGTTCCCAGCCGATCGTGCCGACCTTCGCGCCGAGTGCGCGCGGCGGGCCCGGAATCGACACGCTGGCGATGCGATAGACGGTACGTCCGGCGGTCGGCTGCGCATCGGCCGGTTCGAGCACGGACAGCTCGAAGCCGGCGATCCCGCTGCTGCCGAGCGCGAGCACGGCGTGCGCGGCGGCCGGCGGAGCGGCCGCCGTGATCGATTCTTCGACGACGTTCCCGTCCGCGAACAGCACGCGGCGGATCGCCGCCAGATCGCCCGGCGCACCGTCGATCTCCTCGATCGACTGCGCGAACTCCGGACCTTCGTCGGCGGCGCCGGTCTCGTCCGCTCCGCCCGGCGCCGCGGGCAGCGCGGCGCGCAGCTCGGCGGTGCCGGACGGATCGAGCGCGATGCGTCCGTCCGGGCCGATCGTGAACGCGGCCGCATAGGTCGGGCCCTGCGCCGCCTCGCGGCCGGTCTGCTCGATCACCGCGAAGCGGTCGGCACGCAGCAGATTCGCGTCGCGGCGGTAGCGCGCGCCGTCGGCGCCGATCAGCAGCGAGTCGCGCAGGCGTCCGTCGGCGCCGGTCGTGAACAGCAGATCGTAACGGCCGCCCTCCATCTCCAGGCCGGTGCCGATCCGCAGCAGCCAGATGCCGCGCTCGGCCGCCGCGTCGAGGCGGACCAGCTGGCCGTGCTCGAACGCCGGCACGCCGAGTCGCAGGCCGGCGTCTTCGCCGTGGAACCTCTGCACCGGCGCGTGAACCGCGTCGTAGGCCTGCGGTATCGCGAACGGGGTCGTGCCGAGCACGCCGGAGACGCAGCTGCGGCCGCCCGCGTCGAGCGGCGCCGCGGCCAGGTCGCGCGCATGCAGCGAGGTCCACGGCAGCGTCGGCGGATCGGCCGCGGCGCGGGTCAGGCAGTCGGTGGGCGTGGCGGCGGCCGGCGCCGCGGGCCGTTCACAGGCGGCGAGCGCCAGCGCGCTCAGAACGGCGATCGCCCATCCCGGGCGAGAACACGCAGGCATCGAAGACTCCGGTCGGACGCGGGGCGCGGCGCCGGATCATAGCGCCGCCCGGGCCACGCTGCCGTGGCGGACGTCGCAGCACGCTGCGGCGCAGGCTGCGCGGCGGCGCGCCCGCATCAGGCCGGCACGGCCGAGTCGCGTTCGCGCTGCTGCAGCGCCCAGAGCTGGGCGTAGCGGCCGCCGCGCGCGAGCAGCTCGGCATGGCTGCCGCTCTCGACGATGCGGCCGTGGTCGAGCACGATGATGCGGTCGGCGTGGACGATCGTCGACAGCCGGTGCGCGATGATCAGCGTCGTGCGCTCGCGCGCGATCGCGGCGAGCTCGGCCTGGATCGATTTCTCGGTGCGCGTGTCGAGCGCGCTGGTCGCCTCGTCGAACACCAGGATCGACGGGTTCTTGAGCACGGTCCGCGCGATCGCGACGCGCTGCTTCTCGCCGCCCGACAGCTTGAGTCCGCGTTCGCCGACCGCGGTGTCGTAGCCGTCCGGCAGCGAGGCGACGAAGTCGTGGATGTGCGCCGAGCGCGCCGCCGCGATGACTTCCTTGCGCGTGGCGTCCGGGCGTCCGTAGGCGATGTTGTAGTAGATGCTGTCGTTGAACAGCACGGTGTCCTGCGGGACGATGCCGATCGCGCGGCGCAGCGAGTCCTGGCCGACCGCGCGGATGTCCTGGCCGTCGACCGTGATGCGTCCGCCGGTCGGGTCGTAGAAGCGGAATAGCAGGCGCGCCAGCGTCGACTTGCCGGCGCCGCTGGTACCGACCACGGCGACGGTCTGGCCGGCCGGTATCGTGAAGTCGACGTCGTAAAGGATCTGCCGCGCCGGGTCGTAGCCGAAGTCGACGTGCTCGAAGCGCACCTCGGCGCCGCGCACCGCGAGCGCCGGTGCGCTGGGGACGTCGGCGACTTCCTGCGGTTCGGCGATCAGCTCGAACATGCGCTCGATGTTGACGAGCGCCTGCTTGACCTCGCGATAGACCATGCCGAGGTAGTTCAGCGGCACCGACAGCTGCAGCAGGAACGCGTTGACGAGGACCAGGTCGCCCAGGCTCATCGTGCCGGCCACGACGCCGGCCGCGGCGCGCCACAGCAGCAGGGTCAGGCCGATGCCGACGATCGCCGACTGGCCGACGTTGAGCAGGGCCAGCGTCTTGAGGCTCTTGACGGTCGCGTTCTCGTAGCCGATCAGGCTGGCGTCGTAGCGGCGCAGCTCGTGCTGCTCGTTGCCGAAGTACTTGACGGTCTCGTAGTTCAGCAGCGAATCGACCGCGCGCGCATTGGCCTCGGTGTCCGAGTCCTTGGCCGCGCGGTAGTAGCGGATCCGCCATTCGGTGACCGCGAACGTGAACGCGATGTAGGCGGCCAGCGTCGACAGCGTGATCAGCGCGAACGTCCAGTCGTAGCGCACGATCAGGAAGCTGCAGACCAGGGTGACCTCGAGCAGGGTCGGCAGGATCGTGTACAGCGTCCAGTCGAGCAGGTCCGACACTGCGGTCATGCCGCGCTCGACGTCGCGCGCGACCGCGCCGGTGCGGCGGCCCAGATGGAAGCGCAGGCTCAGCGCGTGCAGGTGCTCGAACGCGCGCAGCGTGATCTGCCGCGACGTGCGCGCCAGCACGCGCGCGAACACGACCTGGCGCAGCTCCTGGAACAGCGTCGTCGCCAGACGCAGGGCGCCGTAGCCGATCAGCAGGCCGAGCGGCACCGCCAGCGGCGCCGGCGTGCGGTCGAGCGTGTCGACCAGTTGCTTGAGCAGCAGCGGTACGCCGATCGCGGCGAGCTTGGCCGCGACCAGGAACGCCAGCGCCACGCCGACGCGGCGGCGATGCGTCCAGACCTCCGGCCAGAGCCGGCGGGCCACGCTCAGCACGCCGCCCGGTGCATTCATCGGCCGAGACCTGCGGCGCGGCGCGCGCACAGAACCGTCGCGCGCGCACGGCGGCTGCGGATCGCGCACACGGCGCGCGAGGGTGGGAACGGGAGGTCGGTCATCGGCGGTTGATCGCGGAGCCGCTCCAGATGGAGGCATCCGGCGCGGAGTCAACCGCGCAGCCGGCGAAGCGCCGGACCGGCCGCGCCGGTACGGCCGGCGCCGCGACGCGGGACGGCACCGTCAGCGCGGCCGCGACGCGTAGCGGCGCCGGCCGAGCCAGGCCAGCAGACCGGCCAGCAGCGCGGTCGTCCAGGCCGACAGCGTCGGAACCGGTTCGGCCGGCGTCGGATCGCGCTGCAGTTCGAGCGCGCCGATGTCCGGCGCGCCGCCGACGTCGCGTTGCCACGGAGCGCCGCGCTGATCGCTGCCGAGGCCGGCGCTGTTCTCACCGCGGTTGTAGATCGGACTCAGCGTCGTGAACGCATGCGTGCGGCCGTAGCCGCCGTTGGCCGCGAGCGGCTGCAGCAGCGGGTCGGCATCGAGCGTGTCGGCCGGCAGCTGCAGCAGGCCAGAGGAGCGCCTGATCAGGTTGTGCGAGCCGCCGATCGGCAGCGGCTCGACCGCGGTCAGATCGGCCTGCGCGGCGACCGGGGCGGCATTGCCGGCGACGATCGAGCTGCGCAGCGTCGAGGGGCGCGCATAGCGCGCGAACGAGATGCCGCCGCCGGCGGTGCCGGCGCTGTTGTCGGTCACGGTCGAGTTCTCGAGCAGCAGCGAGGTGAAGCGGCGGATCCTGAGGCCGCCGCCGTCGCCGTCGCGCGCGACGTTGCCCGATACCGTGGAGTTGCGCAGGATCACGTCGTCCTCGTTGGCGAGGCCGCCGGCATAGAGATAGGACAGGTTGTGCTCGATCGTCGTGCGCTCGATCGTGCCGCCGCCGGCGATGAACAGGCCGCCGCCGATCTCCCAGCGCGTCAGCGGCGGATTGTGCGTACCGCGCGCCTGGTTGCCGGCGATCGTGCTGTCCTGGATGTCGACCTCGTATACGAACGCACCGCCGCCGTAGGCCGCCGTGCTGTTGGTCGGATGGTCGCCGAATGCGACGTTGCCGGACAGCGTGCTCTCGCGCATCGTCAGCCGCTCGGCGAGGATGCCGCCGCCGTAGCTGCCGACACCCTGCGCGGTGCAGCCGCTGACCGTGCTGCGCGTCAGCACGACGTTCTCGACCGAGGCGATGCAGCCGCCGTAGCCGACGCGCGTGCCGTCGGCGATCGGATGGCCGTTGGCGATCGTCAGATCCTCGATCACGAGGTCGCCCGAGCCGACATGGATCAGCACGCGGTCCTGGCTGCCGCTGCCGTCGACGACCAGGCGGCTGCGGCCCGGCCCGCTCAGGGTCAGGTCGTCGACCTCGATCTCGATCGCGCCGGTGGTCAGCGTGATGCGGCTGCAGGCCAGCGCGGCCAGATCGATGCGATCGCCGCTGGCCGCCGCGGCGACCTCGGCGCGCAGCGAGCCGGGACCGTCGTCGTCGCAGTTGGTCACGTTCCGCGTCGCGCCGCCGGCCGGCACATCGGCGCGGCGCAGCCGCCGCAGCGCCTCGCGCTGCGCCTTGAGCGGCGTCATCTGATCGCGCCGCTCGCCGCTGAGCGGCCAGGCCGGCGCGTCGCCGGCGGCGGACGCCGGCAGCGGCAGGCCCAGCGCGAGCGCGGCGGCGAGGGCGGTCAGCGGCAGCAGGCGGCCGTGGCGAACGGAGACGATCGGTTTCACGCGCGGTTCCCGGTCGGACAAAGACCGAAGCATAAACGCAGCGGCGCGGCGACACCCGTCCACTGCCGCACGCCTTCGTTCAGCGTGCGGCGCCCAGATCAATCCGGTAGGTCTCCATGCCGGCGGCGGTCTCGCCGAGCGAATGCACGAAGTCGAGGCCGGCGGCATGCGCCAGATCGATCCGGCCTGCCGCGGAGCGGAAGATCACCGGGCCGGCGGTGCGGACCGCGGCGAAGCGCCAGGATCGTTCGGCGCCGTCCTCTTCGCGGCTCAGATGCCGGCGCGCGCGCATCCACTCGATCAGCGCGTCGCGGTTGGCGACCGCGGCCTCGACGACGATGGTCGAGCCGTCCAGCCCCGGAAAGTCGCCGCCGCCGCTGGCGCGGTAGTTGTTGGTCGCGACGATGAACGGTTCGGCCGGATCGACCGGGCGGCCGCGGTAGCGCAGATCGACGATGCGCTCGCCCTCGGGCCGCGTGACGTCGATGACGTAGCGGATGCCGCCCTGGATCACGTCGAAGTTGTAGCCGGCATGGCCGCGATTGATCAGCTCCTGCGGTGCCTCTCGTTCCGGATCGATGCGGTTGAAGTAGCCGGCCGAGCGCTCGAGCCAGGCCTTGAGGCCGGCGCCGTCGATCCTGACCGCGGTCAGCGTGTTCGGATACGGGTACAGATCGGCCGCGTTGCGGATCGCGAGCGAACCGGCCTCGATCGCGGCGTAGTCGGTCGCGCCGCCGAAGCCGACCTTGAACGGCGCGGCCGCCGACAGCACCGGAATGCCCGCGTACTGCGGCAGCTCGGCCGCGATGTAGCGCTCGATCCACTGCCGCTGCGCGGTATTGACCGGCTGCAGCGCGGTGACGTCGCCGACCGCGGCGAAGTAGGTCGTCAGCGCGAAATCGCTGTCGCCGATCGGCGTGGAGACGTAGTCGATCGCGCCCTGATGCTCGTCGCGGACCAGCTCGCGTATCGCCGGGTCCGGCGCGACGAAGCTGCCGTCGGCACGGCGGATGTCGCGCACCTCGGCATGCGTCGCGTCGGGATCGATCGCCCAGCGGCCGCCGCGCCGGACCAGGCCGAGCTCGATGACGCCGAGGCTCTTGCCCCAGAAGTTGCCCATGACGGCCGGCTTGCCGTGGATGAAGCCGCGCCGGTTGTCGACGCCGGGCATGTCGTTGTAATGCGAGCGTGCGTCGCCGGGTGCCGGGAATGCCTGGTGCGAATGGCCGAGCAGCAGCACGTCGATGTCCGGCTCCTGCGCGAGATGCCAGTTCGCGTTCTCCATCTGCGGCGAATACGGACCCGGATTGATGCCGCCGTGCGAGATCGCGACGATCAGGTCGGCACCCTGCGCGCGCAATGCCGGCGCGTAGCGGCGCGAGGCCTCGACCAGGCCGAGCGCGGTGACCCGGCCTTCGAGGTGGTTGCGGTCCCAGATCATGATCGGCGGCGGTGTGAAGCCGATGATGCCGATCCGGATCGGCAGGTCGCGCTGGCGGCCGTCGCGGTCGCGTGCCTTGATGCGGCGCTCGAGCAGCGCGGTCGGCGCGAACAGCGGCTCGCCGTCGCGCGTCGCGATCACGTTGGCCAGCACCAGCGGGAAGTCCGGACCGTTGCAGGTGCGAAGATCGGCGCCCTCGGCCTGCAGCCGCCGCCCGGTCACCTGCGCCAGATACGGCAGGCCGTAGTTGAACTCGTGATTGCCGATCACGCCGCCGTCGTAGCCGAGCGCGTCCATCGCCTTGTAGACGGCCAGCTTGCGATCGCACGGCAGCGGCGCGGCCAGCGCCTGCCAGTCGGCCAGTGCGGTGCCCTGGATCGTGTCGCCGCCGTCGAACAGCAGGCTGTTCTCGTATTCGGCGCGCGCCGCGCGGATCAGCGTCGCCAGGCGCTCGAATCCGATCGAAGGATCTTCGGCCAGCTTGTAGTAGTCGTAGCTGAGCACGTTGGCGTGGATGTCGGTCGATTCGAGGATCGCCAGCGTCGCACGCGCGTCCTCCTCGCCGGCGCGCGTCGCGTCGCGGCGCGTGCGCTCGCTCGCGCAGCCGGCCGTCAGCACGGCGGCGAGCAGCGCCGCGATCGCGAGGCTGCGCGCGGCCGCGATGCGAACGGCCAGCGCGCGGCCGGCGGCGGCGAGAAGAGCGATCGGGGACATCGGGCAGGCTCCGGCGGACGCGAGGCGCGCATTGTCCATCATCGGCGCCGATCGCGACGGCGCCGTGACGCCGTGGGTCAGCGCGGGCGCTGCAGCACCAGCTGCGGATCGATGCGCACGTCGAACCAGTTCATGCCCCAGTGCAGATGCGGGCCGGTCGCGCGTCCGGTCGCGCCGACGGCGCCGATCACGCCGCCCTGCTCGACGCGGTCGCCGACCGCGACGTCGATCCGCGACAGATGCAGGAAGTTCGAGCTGATGCCGTAGCCGTGGTCGAGGACGACGGTGCCGCCGGTCAGGTACAGGTCCGGGGCGGCGAACGTCACGATGCCGCCGGCCGGCGCCACGACCGGCGTGCCGGCCGGTGCCGCCACGTCCATGCCCGAATGCGCCGAACCGGGCTTGCCGTTGTAGACGCGCTGGCGGCCGAAGCGTCCGCTGATGCGTCCGCTGACCGGCTGCACGAACGCCGACGCGAAATCGGTATGGGTGCCGTCGAGCAGGCGCGCCTCGGCGACGCGCGCCTGCTCGCGGCGGATCCGCTCGGCGATCTCGGGCGGCGGCTCGACCGTCTTCGGCGGCACGCCGTCGACGCGTTCGACCGGCCAGTCGCGGGCGTCCACGTCGATGCGCAGCTCGCGCCGGCTGCCGTCCGGATGCTCGACCGACACGCTCAGCGGACCGCGCTCGTCGCGGCCGATGCCGAACACGACGCTGCCGTACGGACTGACGCGCAGCGTGCGTCCCGCGTAGTGCACGCTCGCGCCCGGCGGCACCTTGCCGATCACCAGCGCGCCCTGCGAGGCGCGCGGCGGGAAGACGATGCGGGACTCGTCGGCCGCGGCGACCGAGCCTGCCGCGGCGATGCCGAGCAGGCAGGCCAGCAGGCCTCGCCTCACCGCGCGAATTCCAGCCGTGTGCCGCGCGTGGTGTCGTCGAGCCGGCCGTCGCGATAGCCGAGCCGGCCGTTGACGAACGTGGCCGCGATGCTCGACCGGAACGTCGTGCCCTCGAACGGCGACCAGCCGCATTTGGACAGCACGTCCTCGCGCCGCACGGTCTGCGGCCGGGCCGGGTCGACCAGGGTCAGATCGGCGGCATAGCCCTCGCGCAGATAGCCGCGCTCGTGCACGTCGAACAGCGTCGCCGGCGCGTGCGTGACCGCCTCGACCGCGCGCTCGAGCGTCAGCCGCCCGTCGAACACGCGCTCCAGCGCGCACTGCAGCGCGAACTGCACCAGCGGCAGGCCCGACGGCGCCGAGGTGTACGGATGGCGCTTCTCCTCGAGCAGATGCGGCGCGTGATCGGTCGCGAGCACGTCGACGCGGGTCTCGGCCAGCGCGGTCAGGATCGCGTCGCGGTCGGCGGCGGTCTTGATCGCCGGATTGCACTTGATCAGATGGCCGAGCCGCGCGTAGTCCTCGTCGCTGAAATGCAGGAAGTGCACGCAGGTCTCGGCGGTGATGCGCTTGCCGGCGACCGGGCCCGGCTCGAACAGCGCGACTTCCTCGGCGGTGGACAGATGCAGCACGTGCAGGCGCGTGCCGTGCCGCCGCGCCAGGTCCAGCGCCAGGCGCGTGGACTTGATGCAGGCCTCGCGCGAGCGGATCAGCGGATGTTGCTCGGGCGGGATGTCCTCACCCCAGCGTTCGCGCGCGCGCGCCTCGTTGGCGTCGATCATCGGCGTGTCTTCGCAATGCGTGATGATCGGCGTCGGCGCCTCGCGGAAGATCGCCTCGAGCGTGGCCGGATCGTCGACCAGCATGTTGCCGGTCGAGGAGCCCATGAAGATCTTGATGCCGGGTACGCTGCGCGGATCGAGCCGGCGGATGTCCTCGAGGTTGTCGTTGGTGGCGCCGAGATAGAAGCCGTAGTTGACGCGCGACTTCTCGGCCCCGCGTCGGTACTTGTCGGCGACCGCCTCGGCGTTGACGGCCGGCGGCTTGGTATTGGGCATCTCCATGTAGCTGGTGATGCCGCCGGCGAGGCAGGCGCGAGACTCGGACTCGATGTCGGCCTTGTGTTCCAGGCCCGGCTCGCGGAAGTGGACCTGATCGTCGATCATGCCCGGCATCAGCCAGCGTCCGGCGGCGTCGAGCACCTGCTCGCCGTCGCGTGCCGACAGGCCGCTGCCGATCTGGTCGATGCGGCCGCTGCAGATGCGCAGGTCGCCGTGGAAGCGCCTGCCTTCGTTGATCATCTCGGCATTGACGATGAGCCAGTCACTCATGCTGATGTTCCCCGTTCGGTTGTTCGGAGGGACGCGGCCACCAGACGAAGCGCATCGGGACCGGATCGTGACCGCCGCGGCACAGCGGCTGACAGCGCAGCACGCGCAGCGCGGCCAGATAGCTGCCGCGCAGGCCGCCGAAGCGCGCCACGGCGATGCGCGCGTACTGCGAGCAGCTCGGGTGGAAGCGGCAGCGGCGTCCGAGCAGCGGGCTCAACCCGCGCTGGTAACAATCCAATAGGAAGATGAGGGCTCGCGGCACGCTGCTGGCAACTCGCCTGGAGGCGACCGCCCCGGCGGTTGCTGGTGGAGGCGGCTTAGGCTATAACACCCCGCCGCCAAGTCACAAGGTCATGAGGCAGATGGCGAAATCCAAAGGAAAATCCGCGGCTGTCGGCAAGGCCAAGCCTGCGCCGAAGGCCAAGGCGGTGGGGGCGGGCGCGAAGACGGCCGTGAAGAAGGCGGCCAAGCCGCCGGCCAAGAAGACGGCGGTCGTCAAGAAGCCCGCGCCGGCACCGGCCAAGAAGGCGGTCAAGGCCGCCAAGACGGTCAAGCCGGCCGCGCGAGCGGCAGCCAAGCCCGCGCCCGCGCCGGCCAAGCCGGCTGCCTCGTCCGCCAAGCCGGCCGCCAAGCCGTCGCCGGTGGTCAAGAAGGCCCCGGTCCAGGCCAGGACGGTCGCCAAAGCCAAACCGGCACCGGCAGCGAAATCGCCGCCGCCGGCGCCTCAACCGCCAGCTGAAACCAGCAAATCCAAGGGTGCCGTGAGTAGTACGAATATCAGCAGCAAAGCAAGCGCCGCAGGCGTCAAGGCGCGCGCCGTCGTGCCGAACGCCGCCGATTCGGGCATCACCCTGCAGGACGGCCATTACGCCCTGCCGGCGACCGTGCGCATCGACCTCCCGGCCGGCTTCAAGCCGTCCGCCGGCGAGGAGTACATGAATCCCAAGCACCTGGAGTACTTCCGTCGGAAGCTGCAGCGCTGGCGCGAGGATCTGGTCGAGGAATCCAAGCAGACGATCGAGAATCTGCGCGACGAAGTCCGCGACGTCGGTGACGAGGCCGAGCGCGCGACGCGCGAGACCGAGAACTCGCTCGAGTTGCGTACCCGCGACCGCTACCGCAAGCTGATCGCCAAGATCGACAAGGCGCTCAAGCGGATCGAGGAAGGCCGTTACGGTTTCTGTGAGGAGACCGACGAGGAGATCGGCCTGGAGCGCCTGGAAGCGCGGCCGATCGCGACCCTGAGTCTCGACGCGCAGGAGCGCTGGGAGCATCGCCAGAAGCAGATGGGCGACTGATCCGCCGCGCGCCTCCTCTGCGACGCCCCGCTCCGCGGGGCGTTTGCGTTTGGGCGCAGCGAACATCCGGACCACGAGGGGAAGGCTTGTAGATGAGCGAACGCACCTACTTCGGAACCGACGGCATCCGCGGCCGGGTCGGCGATTGGCCGATCACGGCCGAGTTCATGCTCAGGCTCGGCCGCGCGGCCGGTGCCGTGCTGGCCAGCGGCAGCGAGCGGCCGCTGGTGCTGATCGGCAAGGACACGCGCGTATCGGGCTACATGTTCGAATCGGCGCTGGAGGCGGGTCTGCTCGCGGCCGGCGCCGACGTGCGCCTGCTCGGTCCGATGCCGACGCCGGCGGTGGCGTATCTGACGCGGTCGCTGCGCGCCGATGCCGGCATCGTGATCAGCGCCTCGCACAATCCGTATCAGGACAACGGCGTCAAGTTCTTCTCCTCGACCGGCGAGAAGCTCGACGACGCGGTCGAGCAGGCGATCGAGCGCGAGCTCGACACGCCGTTCACGACCGTGCCGTCCGACCGGCTCGGCAAGGCGGTGCGGATCGAGGACGCCGCGGCGCGCTACATCGAGTTCTGCAAGTCCTCGGTGTCGCGCGCGTTCCATCTGCACGGCGTGCACGTCGTGCTCGACTGCGCGCACGGCGCGACCTATCACATCGCGCCGGTGCTGTTCGACGAGCTCGGCGCCCAGGTGACGACGATCGGCGCCCAGCCCAACGGCCTCAACATCAACCGCGACTGCGGCGCGACCGCGCCGGCCGCGCTCGGCCGCACCGTGGTCGAATCGGGCGCCGATCTGGGCATCGCCTTCGACGGCGACGGCGACCGGCTGCAGATGGCCGACCGCCACGGCCGCCTGATCGACGGCGACCAGCTGCTGTACCTGCTCGCGACCGACTGGGCCGCGAGCGGGCGCCTGCGCGGACCGGTGGTCGGCACGCTGATGAGCAACTACGGCCTCGAACAGGCCGTCGCCGCGCTCGGCGTGCCGTTCCTGCGTGCGCGCGTCGGCGACCGCTACGTGCTACAGGCGCTCAAGGAGCACGACGGCGTGCTCGGCGGCGAGACCTCCGGTCACATGCTGTGCCTGGACCGCGCGACCACCGGCGATGCGATCGTCAGCGCGCTGCAGGTGCTCGACGCGCTCGCGCGCAACGGGCACGCGCTCGACGAGGCGGTCGCCGGCATGCACAAGGTGCCGCAGACCACCGTCAACATCCGCGCGGCCGGTGGCGCCGCCCTGGTCGCCGATCAGGGCGTGCAGACGGTGCTGCGACGCGTCCAGGCCGAGCTCGAAGGCAAGGGGCGCGTCGTGCTGCGTCCGTCCGGCACCGAGCCGCTGGTGCGCGTCACCGTCGAGGCCGACGACGCCGACCAGGTGCGCCGCCTGGTCGAGGAACTCGCCGCGGCGGTCCGCTCGGCCGCGGAGACGCGCGCATGAGCCGCCAGGTCCCCACGCTCGACATCGGCCGCTACGACACCGATCGCGCCGCCTTCGTCGCCGAACTCGGCGCGGCGTACCGCGAGTTCGGCTTCTGCTGCATCAGCGGGCACGGCATCGCGCCGGCGCTGATCGACGGCGCCTACGAGGCGTTCCGGCGCTTCTTCGCGCTGCCCGAGGCGGTCAAGCGCCGCTACCACGTGCCGGGCTCCGGCGGCGCGCGCGGCTATACGCCGTTCGGCATCGAAACCGCCAAGGATTCGCGTCATCCCGACCTCAAGGAGTTCTGGCACATCGGCCGCGAGATTCCGCGCGATTCGGCGTACGCGCAGGTCATGCCGCCGAATCTGTGGCCGGCCGAGGTGCCGGCGTTCCGCGAGTACGGCTACGGCCTCTACGAGGCGCTCGACCAGCTCGGCTCGCGCGTGCTGCGCGCATTGGCGCTGCACATCGATCTGCCCGAGCACTTCTTCGAGCGGCGCACCGATTCGGGCAACTCGATCCTGCGGCCGCTACACTACCCGCCGATCACGGCGCCGGACGTGCCGAACGTGCGCGCCGGCGCGCACGAGGACATCAATCTGATCACGCTGCTGGTCGGCGCCAGCGCCGAGGGCCTGGAAGTGCTGACGCGCGAAGGCGACTGGCTGCCGATCACGACCCAGGGCGATGCGATCGTCGTCAACATCGGCGACATGCTGCAGCGGCTGACCAACCACGTCTATCCGTCGACGACGCATCGCGTCGTCAATCCGGCCAATGCGCAGGCGCGCGTGTCGCGCTATTCGGTGCCGTTCTTCCTGCATCCCAATCCCGACGTCGTGCTCGACGTGCTGCCCTCGTGCGTGAGCGCCGACAATCCGAGCCGCTACCCCGAGCCGATCACCGCGAACGACTATCTGATGCAGCGCCTGCGCGAGATCAAGCTGGTGTGACCAGGCTTGAGCGCAGCGCCGCCCAACGCGACGGGCCGGCCGCTGCGGCCGTACGCGCCATGAACGGCGAGCCGGCCTCGTCGCGTCCGGTGGCCGCGCGTGACGCGCTCGGGCGCTGGGCGGCTACGGCCGTCCTCGCGTTGGCCGCGTTCGCGGCGTACCGCGCCGCGCTTGGCGGCTACTTTCTGCTCGACGACTTCGGCATGCTCGCCGTGGTCCGCTTTCTCGACACGCCGTTCGCGCCGTTCTACACGGATCACATCGGCGGCAGTCTGTTCTATCGCCCCCTGGGGATGGCGCTGTGGTGGCTGACCGAAGCCGCGTTCGGCGCTGATGCGCGCTGGCATTACACGATCAATCTGGCACTGCACGTGGCCGTCGCCGCCGCCCTCTGGCGCGTGGTGCGCGTGTTCGGCGGCGGGCGCCGGCTCGGCTGGAGCCTCGCGCTGGCGTTCGTGGTCCATCCGATCGGCATCGGTACGAGCCTGTGGCTGGCCGATCGTTTCGATCTGCTGGCGGCGGTGTTCGGACTGCTCGGCCTGGCGAGCGCCGCCGCGTACGGACACGAGCGTACCGCGCGCCAGGGCGTGCTCTGCCTGGTCTGGCTGACGCTCGCGCTGCTGTCCAAGGAGATCGGGCTGACCTATCTGGCGGCGGCCTTCGTGCTGGCGGTCGCGCCGTCGCCGACGCGCATGCTGCGCGAGCGGTGCGGAGCCGGTATCGTGCTGATCGCGCTCGGCGCGCTGTTCCTGACGGCGCGGGCCTGCGTGCTGGCCGATCCGGCCGCGACTGGTCTCGTGAACGCGCAGTCGATCGTCGACCTGGCGCTGCGTGGCATGGCGTCCTGGCTGCGCGGCTGGATCGATTTCGTCGGCTATCTGCCGGCTCTATCCGGCATCTGGCGGTGGGTCTGCGGTCTCGGCTGGGCCTTCTTGGCTCTGGCGCTCCTCGCGGCCGCGGCGAGCCCGTGGTCGGGCGCGCGCGTGCGGATGCTGCTGGCGGGTGCGGTGGTGTGGGCGGTGCCGGCGGCTCTGCAGTGGCCGCTCACGGGACATTCGGATCCGTCGATCCCGGTCGATGCCGACGCGCTCAAGCTCGTCGTCGACGCGCGCTACTACTACACCGCGCTGATCGGCCTGGGGCTGACTACCGCTGCCGCACTCGGCTATGGCGGTCGTCACGATCGCATGGCCCGCTGGCTGGCCGGCGTTGCCGCCCTGATCCTGGTGTCGGTCTGGCTGCCCGCCTCGCAGCGCCTCGCCGAGCGCTACCGCGAGATGACCTCGCAGCAGCGCTCGATCGCCGATGCGGCGGTCGCGACGATCGACCGGCTCGATCTGGATCGCCCGCGCTGCCAGGTCTATCTGCTCGATACCGGCAACTGGATGTTCACCTGGGTCGCCGACGAGGTCGTCAAGGCGATCCATCCGGACTTCGCGCACGTCGGCCGCTGCCTGTTCCAGAGCGAACATACGCCGTGGTACCACCTGGTCCCGGTCGGCGCCGCCGAGGCGTCACAGGTCTGGCCGATGCTGCCGCTGGCGGCCACCGATCTGCGCCGCGACGTCAGTCCGTCGCGCCTCGACCGCGGCGAGATCGTCTATCTGAATCTCTCGCCGGCGCTCGACGCCGCACTCGCACGACACGCGCATTTCCTCAGCTACCAGGCGGGGCGCTTCGTCGACGTGACCGCCGATGTGCTCGAGCGGCGGCGAGTAGTCGCCTTCGTCTGCAACCGGCCGCCGGTGCAGTGCCCGTGATGCGCCGACCGGTGCGCACGGCTGTGGTCGGCACGGTCGTGCGGCGTTGTCCGCGATCGAGCAGCCGGCTATGCTAGGCGGCTACGACGAGGAGACCTCGATGCGTCGCACGCTGGTGGCAGGCAACTGGAAGATGCACGGTTCGCGGACGATGGCCGCGGAGCTGGTCGGCGCTTTGCGCGCCGATGCGCCGGCCGACGTGGACCTGGCGATCCTGCCGCCGTTTCCGTACCTGGCCGAGCTGATCGCCGCGCACGGCGATCGCCTGGCATTCGGTGCGCAGGACCTCAGCGCGCATGCGCAGGGCGCCTATACCGGCGAGGTGTCGGCGGCGATGCTGGCCGACGTCGGCTGCGTCTACGTACTGGTCGGGCATTCGGAGCGCCGCCAGTACCACGCCGAATCCGATGCGCTGGTCGCGGCCAAGTTCGTCGCGGCGCAGGGCGCCGGCCTGACGCCGATCCTCTGCGTCGGCGAGACGCTCGAGGAGCGCGAGTCGGGCCGCACCGAGGCCGTCGTGGCGCGCCAGCTCGACGCGGTGCTGGCTGCGGCCGGCATCGGCGCGCTGGCCTCGGCGGTCGTCGCCTACGAGCCGGTCTGGGCGATCGGCACCGGGCGCACCGCGACGCCGGAGCAGGCCGAGGCGGTTCATGCATTCATCCGTGACACATTGGCCGGACGGGATGCTACAATTGCGAGCTCGCTGAGGATTCTCTACGGCGGAAGCGTGAAGGCATCGAATGCGGTCGAGCTCTTCGCGCAACCGAACGTGGACGGCGGGTTGATCGGCGGCGCGTCACTGGTCGCCTCGGATTTTCTGTCTATCGCCGCCGCCGGCACGGCGCGGCGCTAGTCGATCGGCCGGAGCGCTCGCGCGCCCGGTTCATCTAAGCCAAGCAAACGATGCTGACCATCATTGCCTACGTGTTCTATGTGCTGGTGGCGATCGCCATGATCGTCCTGATCCTCATGCAGCGCGGCGCCGGCGCCGCGGCAGGGTCGGGTTTCGGTGGCGGCGCATCGGCAACCGTCTTCGGTGCGCGCGGTTCGGCGAACTTCCTGTCGCGCAGCACGGCGGTCCTGGCCGGTTTGTTCTTCCTGCTCAGCCTTGGCATGGGCATTTACCACAGTCGTCCCGCAGTGGCACCGGCGGACGACCTGGGCGTGATGGCCGGCGTGACCGCACCGGCGCCGCCCGAGACTCCGGCACCCGCTCCGAGCGGGGACGTGCCGGCGGCCTCGGCACCGGCGGCGGGCGACACACCGGCGGCGCAGCCCGCACCGGTCCCGGAGACGCCGCCTGCCGAAGGCAAGCCGGACGAATCCAAGCCGGAGCCGAGCAAGAAGGACGGAGCTTGATAGCGTTGCCCAGGTGGCGGAATTGGTAGACGCACTACCTTGAGGTGGTAGCGGCGAAAGCTGTGGGGGTTCGAGTCCCCCCTTGGGCACCAATTTAGGTAACCGTCGTTGCCGCGGGCCTCCGCGGCAGCCGCTGATGCGCCGTCGGCGCGGAGGTGCGTGTGCTTTCCGAGTATTTCCCCGTCCTGTTGTTCCTGGCGGTGGCAGCCGTGATCGGCGTCGCCCTGCTGGTCCTCGGCAATCTGTTCGGCCCGAAGAAGCCCGCAGCCGAGAAGTTCGAAGCCTACGAATGCGGCTTCGAGGCGTTCGAGGACTCGCGCATGCGTTTCGACGTGCGCTACTACCTCGTCGCGATCCTCTTCATCATCTTCGATCTCGAGATCGCCTTCGTCTTCCCGTGGGCTACGGTCTTCGGCGAACTCGGCCTGCTCGGCCTCGTCGAGATGGGTGTGTTCCTCGGCATGCTGGTGATCGGTTTCGTCTACGTCTGGAAGAAAGGGGCGCTCGAATGGGAGTGATCGATTCGATCAGCCGGACGATGCACAATCCGGCGCCGGTCAACGTCGTCGACGACATCCTGCGTCCGGGCGACGACAACCCGCTGCTCGACCGCGGCTTCGTCACGGCGCGTCTGGACGAGCTCGTCAACTGGGCCCGCACCGGCTCGATGTGGCCGGTCACGTTCGGCCTGGCCTGCTGCGCGGTCGAGATGATGCACGCCAGCTGCGCGCGTCTGGACCTGGACCGCAACGGCGTGATCTACCGTCCCAGCCCGCGCCAGTCCGACGTGATGATCGTCGCCGGCACCCTGGTCAACAAGATGGCGCCCGCGCTGCGCAAGGTCTACGACCAGATGCCCGAGCCGAAGTGGGTCATCTCGATGGGCTCGTGCGCGAACGGCGGCGGCTACTACCACTATTCCTACGCGGTCGTGCGCGGCTGCGATCGCATCGTGCCGGTCGACGTCTACGTGCCTGGCTGTCCGCCGACGGCCGAGGCGCTGATCCACGGCATTCTGCAGCTGCAGAAGAAGATCCGTCGCACCAACACGATTGCCCGCTGAGAACGCCATGTCCGACCCGACTCCGTTCATAGGCCAGCTCGAGGCACGCCTCGGCCAGAAGCTGGTACGCGCCGACGCGTCCGGCGGCCAGCTCACGATCGAGGTGTTGCCGGAGAACTGGCTGGCGGTCGCGCAGATCCTGCGCGACGAGCCGGCATTCGCGTTCGAGCAGCTGATCGACCTGTGCGGCATGGACTATCTGAGCTACGGCCAGACCGAATGGGACACCACCGACGTCTCGTCGCAGGGCTTCTCGCGCGGCGTCGAAGGCGAGAGCGCGGGCCGCTTCGGCTGGAGCGACCGGCCGCGTGCGGTCGAGATCCCGAACCGCTTCGCGGTCGTCGTGCACCTGCTGTCGCTGACGCACAACCGGCGCCTGCGTCTGCGCGCCTACTGCGCCGACGACGAGCTGCCCTCGATCGCCACGCTGACCGGCATCTGGGCCGGCGCCAACTGGTTCGAGCGCGAGGCGTTCGACCTGTTCGGCATCGTCTTCGAGGGCCATCCGGACCTGCGCCGGATCCTGACCGACTACGGCTTCGTCGGACACGCGTTCCGCAAGGACTTCCCGCTGATCGGCAACGTCGAGGTCCGCTACGACCCGGACAAGCGCCGCGTCGTCTACGAACCGGTCAGCTCGGTCGAGCCGCGGGTGCTGGTGCCGCGCACGATTCGCGACGATTCGCGCTACGAACAGGCCGCAGCCGAACGCGGCGGACAGTAGGCCATGCAGGAAATCCGCAACTACACGATGAACTTCGGCCCGCAGCATCCCGCTGCGCACGGCGTGCTGCGCCTGGTGCTGGAGATGGACGGCGAGACCGTCGTGCGCGCCGACCCGCACGTGGGCCTGCTCCACCGCGGCACCGAGAAGCTCGCCGAGTCCAAGCCGTTCAATCAGTCGATCGGCTACATGGACCGTCTCGACTACGTGTCGATGATGTGCAACGAGCACGCCTACGTGCGGGCGATCGAGAATCTGCTCGGCGTCCAGGTGCCCGAGCGCGCGCAGTGGATCCGTACGATGTTCGACGAGATCACGCGCATCCTCAATCACCTGATGTGGATCGGCTCCAACGCGCTGGATCTCGGCGCGATGGCGGTGATGCTGTATGCGTTCCGCGAGCGCGAGGAGCTGATGGACTGCTACGAGGCGGTGTCGGGCGCGCGCATGCACGCCGGCTACTACCGTCCCGGCGGCGTCTACCGCGATCTGCCCGACCAGATGCCCAAGTACAAGGAGTCGCGCTGGCACAAGGGCAACGACCTCAAGCAGCGCAACGCCTGGCGCGAGGGATCGATGCTCGATTTTCTCGACGCGTTCACGCAGGACTTCCCTACCAAGGTCGACGAGTACGAGGAACTGCTGACCGGCAACCGCATCTGGAAGCAGCGCACCGTCGACATCGGCGTCGTCACGCCGGAGCTCGCGCGCGCCTGGGGCATGTCCGGTCCGATGCTGCGTGGCTCGGGCATCGCCTGGGACCTGCGCAAGAAGCAGCCCTACGCCAAGTACGCCGAGGTCGATTTCGACATTCCGGTCGGCACCAACGGCGACTGCTACGACCGCTATCTGGTGCGCGTCGAGGAGATGCGCCAGTCCAATCGCATCATCCGCCAGTGCGTGGCGTGGCTGCGCGCCAATCCGGGTCCGGTGATCGTCCAGAACTACAAGGTCGCCCCGCCTCGGCGCGAGGAGATGAAGGACGACATGGAAGCCCTGATCCATCACTTCAAGCTGTTCACCGAAGGCTACTGCGTACCGGCCGGCGAGACCTACGCCGCGGTCGAGGCGCCGAAGGGCGAGTTCGGCTGCTATCTGGTGTCCGACGGCGCGAACAAGCCGTTCCGCGTGCACCTGCGCGCGCCGGGCTTCGCGCATCTGTCGTCGATGGACGCGATCGTGCGCGGCCACATGCTGGCCGACGTCGTCGCGATGATCGGCACCTACGACGTCGTGTTCGGAGAGATCGACCGATGAAAGCGACCGGGACCTACGAGGAGATCAAGGACGTCGACCCGCTGGCGCTGCTCAGCGAGCACACGCGCCACCACATCGACCACTGGGTCGCCAAGTTTCCGCCGGACCGCAAGCGCTCGGCGCTGATCCAGGCGCTGTTCGCGGCGCAGGAGCAGAACGGCGGCTTTCTCACCGATGCGCTGATCGTCGCAGTCGCGCGCTATCTGGATCTGCCGCAGGTCTGGGCGTTCGAGGTGGCGAGCTTCTACTCGATGTTCGAGACCCGGCCGGTCGGCCGCAACAACGTCGCGATCTGCACCAACATCTCCTGCTGGCTCAACGGCGCCGAAGGCATCGTCAAGCACTGCGAGAAGAAGCTCGGCATCAAGCTCGGCGAGAGCACGCCGGACGGCCGCATCTACCTCAAGACCGAGGAAGAGTGTCTGGCCGCCTGCTGCGGCGCGCCGATGATGGTCGTCAACGGCCACTACCACGAGAACCTCGACGCCGCGAAGGTGGACGAGATTCTCGACGAACTGAAGTAAGCGAGCATTCCGATGGCAGTCGGTCCCGCCCCCGCGGAACACCAGGTCGTCTACACCACGCTGCATTTCGATCAGCCGTGGTCGATGGACAACTATCTCAAGGTCGACGGCTGGCAGGCCTGGAAGAAGATCCTGGCCGAGAAGCCCGATCCGGCCGTGCTGATCGAGGAGATCAAGAAATCCTCGTTGCGCGGTCGCGGCGGCGCCGGTTTTCCGACCGGCCTGAAGTGGTCGTTCATGCCGCGCACCGCGCCCGGCCAGAAGTACATCCTGTGCAACTCCGACGAGTCCGAGCCCGGCACGTGCAAGGACCGTGACATCCTGCGCTTCAACCCGCACGCGGTGATCGAGGGTCTGGCGATCGCGTGCTACTGCACCGGCTCGACGGTCGCCTACAACTACCTGCGCGGCGAGTTCCATCACGAGCCGTTCGAGCACTTCGAGGCCGCGCTGAAGGAGGCCTACGCGGCCGGCCTGCTCGGCAAGGACATCCAGGGCAGCGGCATCGACGTCGACATCCACACCGCGCTCGGCGCGGGCGCCTACATCTGCGGCGAGGAAACCGCGCTGATGGAGTCGCTCGAAGGCAAGAAGGGCCAGCCGCGCTTCAAGCCGCCGTTCCCGGCCAACTTCGGCCTGTTCGGCCGGCCGACGACGATCAACAACACCGAGACCTACGCCTCGGTGCCGGCGATCCTGCGCAAGGGCGCCGACTGGTTCCTCGCCCAGGGCAAGCCGAACAACGGCGGTCCGAAGATCTTCTCGGTGTCCGGCCACGTCGCCCGGCCCGGCAACTTCGAGATCCGCCTCGGCACGCCGTTCGCGGACCTGCTCGAGATGGCCGGCGGCGTGCGCGGCGGCCGCAAGCTCAAGGCGGTGATCCCGGGCGGATCGTCGATGCCGGTGCTGCCGGCCGAGACGATGATGGGCCTGACGATGGACTACGACGCGATCCAGAAGGCCGGTTCGGGCCTCGGCTCCGGCGCGGTCATCGTGATGGACGAGACCACCTGCATGGTGCGCGCCTGCCAGCGCATCGCGCGTTTCTATTTCAAGGAAAGCTGCGGCCAGTGCACGCCGTGCCGCGAAGGCACCGGCTGGATGTACCGGCTGCTGACGCGCATCGTCGAGGGCAAGGCCCAGCTCGGCGACCTGGACATGCTCAAGGCGGCCGCCGGCCAGATCGAAGGCCACACGATCTGTGCGTTCGGCGAAGCGGCGGCCTGGCCGGTGCAGGGCTTCCTGCGCCATTTCTGGCACGAGTTCGAGTACTACATCGCGAACGGCCGCTCGCTGGTCGATGCGCAGCTGGAGGTGGCCGCATGAGCGCTCAGCCTGCCGATCCGAACCTGCCGCCGGACCACGTCTCGATCGAGATCGACGGCCGCTCGATGGCGGTGCCGAAGGGCTCGATGATCATCGCCGCCGCCGACCGTGCCGGCATCGCGATCCCGCGCTTCTGCTATCACGAGAAGCTGCCGATCGCGGCCAACTGCCGCATGTGCATGGTCGAGGTCGAGATGGGCGGCCGGCCGATGCCCAAGCCGCAGCCGGCCTGCGCGACCCCGGTCGCCGACGGCATGAAGGTGTTCACGCAGTCGCAGCGCGCGCTCTCGGCGCAGCGCAACGTCATGGAATTCCTGCTGATCAACCATCCGCTCGACTGCCCGATCTGCGATCAGGGCGGCGAGTGCGAACTGCAGGATCTGTCGATGGGCTACGGCCGCTCGGTCAGCCGCTTCGCCGAGCGCAAGCGCGTGATCCCCGACGAGAACCTCGGTCCGCTGGTGCAGACCGAGATGACGCGCTGCATCCAGTGCACGCGCTGCGTGCGCGTGATGTCCGAGGTCGCCGGCACCTACGAGCTCGGCGGCATGGAGCGCGGCGAGCGCCTGCAGATCGGCACCTACGTCGGCAAGCCGCTGATGAGCGAGCTGTCCGGCAACGTCATCGACGTGTGCCCGGTCGGCGCGCTGACCAACAAGCCGTTCCGCTTCCAGGCCCGCGCCTGGGAGCTGATCGCGCGCGAGTCGATCGCCTACCACGACGCGCTCGGCTCCAACCTCTGGCTGCATACGCGCCGCGGCGAAGTGCTGCGCACGGTGCCGCGCGACGAGGAATCGATCAACGAATGCTGGCTGTCGGACCGCGACCGCTACAGCCATCAGGGTCTGTACGCGGCCGACCGCGCGAAGAAGCCGCAGGTCAAGCGCAACGGCGCCTGGACCGAGGTGGAATGGGACGACGCGATCGCGGTCGCGGCCGAGGCGCTCAAGCGCCACGCCGGGCCCTCGCTCGGCGCGCTCGTGCATCCGGCCACCTCGAACGAGGAGGGGCATCTGCTCGGCCGCCTCGTGCGCGGTCTCGGCAGCCGCTCGATCGACCACCGCCTGCGCCAGCTCGATCTGTCCGACGGCGCCGCGGCGGTGCCGTTCGCGCGTCCGTTCGCCGAGATCGAGCAGGCCGGCGTCGTCGTCCTGGTCGGCTGCAATCCGCGCAGCGAACTGCCGCTGCTGAACGCACGCCTGCGCAAGGCAGTGCGGCGCGGCGCCCAGGTCTATGTAATCGGCTCGCTCGATTTCGAGGCGACCTATCCGCTGGCCGGCAAGCAGATACTGGCGCCGCAGGCCCTGGTCGGCGCGTTGCTCGATCTGGCCAAGGCCGCCAACGACGGCGGCCGTCTGCCCGAGTCGGGCGCGCTCGCCGATGCGATCGCGGGCCGCGACGCGGGCACCGATGCGGCGGCGCTGATCAAGCGCCTCGCCGAGGCGGGCTCGGCCGCGATCGTCGTCGGCGAGATGGCGACGCTGCATCCGCAGGCCTCGGTGCTGCGCGCGGCGGCGCGCTTCGTCGCGACCGCCACCGGCGCGGCCTACGACGAGATCCCGCTCGGCGCCAATGCGATCGGCCTGGCCGCACACGGCGTGCTGCCCGACGGCGACGGACTCGACGCGCGCGCGATGGTCGCGACGCCGCGCAAGGCCTATCTGCTCTACGGCATCGAATCGGCCGACGACGTGGCCGATGCGGCCGCGTGGCGCGCCCTGGTCGATGCCGACAGCGTCGTCGCGTTCTCGGCCTACGCCAGCGAGACGCTCAAGCAGGTCGCGGACGTGATCCTGCCGATCGGCCTGCTGCCGGAGATCGACGCGACCCTGGTCAATCTCGACGGCCGCGCGCAGACCGTCGTGCCGGGCGCCAAGCTGCCGGGTCAGGCGCGTCCGGGCTGGCGCGTGCTGCGCGCGCTCGGCGCCGCGCTGGCGGTGCCGGGCTTCGACTTCATCGAGATCGGCGAGCTGCGTGCGCAGCTGGCGCCGGCCGCGCCGCGTGCGCTCGACGGCCGCATGGCCGCCGTGCCGGCGCCGGCCGACGGACTGGTCCGGATCGCGACCACCGCGATCTACCGCGGCGATGCGGTGCTGCGGCGCAGCCCGGCGCTCAATGCGCATCCGCTGACCCGCGGCGCACGCGTCGCGCTGCATCCGCAGGACGCGCTCGCGCTCGGCATCGGGCAGGGCGGGTCGGCACGGATCGGCCCGGTCGTGCTGCCGGTCGAGCTGACGCCCCAGGTGCCTCGCGGCGGCGCCTGGATCGAGGCGGGCTATGCCGAAACCGCGGGACTGCCTTCGCACGGCGCCGCCTTGTCGATTGCGAGGGCCTGAGGCGTGACCGACCTGCTGCGTGAGTTCTTTCTCGCCTTCGGCGATGCCGGTCTGGTCGTCTGGACCGTGCTCAAGATCCTGGCGATCGCGGTGCCGCTGATCGTCGCGGTCGCGATGTTCGTGTACTGGGAGCGCAAGGTCATCGGCTGGATGCATGCGCGCATGGGGCCGAACCAGATCGGTCCGCTCGGCCTGCTGCAGGCGTTCGCCGACGTCTTCAAGCTGCTGTTCAAGGAAGTGGTGCGGCCGACCAAGGCGAACAAGACGCTGTTCTACCTGGCGCCGCTGATCGCGCTGGTGCCCTCGTTCGCGGCCTGGGCGGTGATTCCGTTCGACGACGGCCTCGTGCTCGCCGACGTCAACGCGGGCCTGCTGTTCCTGCTCGCGATGACCTCGATGGGCGTCTACGGCATCATCATCGCCGGCTGGGCGTCCAATTCGCGCTACGCGATGCTCGGCGCGATGCGCGCCGCCGCGCAGACGGTCTCCTACGAGATCGCGATGGGCTTCTCGCTGGTCAGCGTGCTGATCCTGTCGGGCAGCCTCAACCTGTCGGCGATCGTCGCGGCGCAGTCCGGTCCGCACGGCATCGCCGAGTGGTTCATGTGGCCGCTGCTGCCGATGTTCGTGATCTACTTTGTGTCCGGCGTGGCCGAGACCAACCGCGCGCCGTTCGACGTCGCCGAAGGCGAGTCGGAGATCGTGGCGGGTTTCCACGTGGAGTATTCGGGATCGGCGTTCGCGATCTTCTTCCTCGCCGAATACGCCAACATGATCCTGATCTCGTTCCTGGCGCCGGTGCTGTTCCTCGGCGGCTGGCTGTCGCCGTTCCCGGAATCGTGGGGATGGATCGGCGCGCCGAGCTGGGCGTGGCTGTTCGTCAAGGCGTTCTTCTTCGCGTTCTGCTACCTGTGGTTCCGCGCCTCGTTTCCGCGCTACCGCTACGACCAGATCATGCGTCTGGGCTGGAAGGTCTTCATTCCGATCACGCTGTTCTGGGTCATGGTGGCGGGCTGCATGAAGTACTTCGGTTGGGTCACGATCGGCGCATGAGCCAGCTTGAGGACACGCGAGCCATGAACAGAATCATCGGATACCTCAAGAGCCTGCTGCTGCTGGAGCTGCTGGCCGGTCTGTGGCTGACGCTGCGCTACATGTTCAAGCCCAAGTACACGATGCGCTATCCGGAAGAGCACATCCCCAAGTCGAACCGCTTCCGCGGTCTGCACGCGCTGCGCCGCTATCCGAACGGCGAGGAGCGCTGCATCGCCTGCAAGCTGTGCGAGGCGGTCTGTCCGGCGCTGGCGATCACGATCGACTCGACCGTGCGCGACGACGGCACGCGTCGCACCACGCGCTACGACATCGACCTGTTCAAGTGCATCTTCTGCGGATTCTGCGAGGAGAGCTGCCCGGTCGACTCGATCGTCGAGACGCACGTGCACGAGTACCACTTCGAGAAGCGCGGCGAGAACGTCGTGACCAAGCCGCAGCTGCTGGCGATCGGCGACCGCTTCGAGGCCGAGATCGCCGCCGCGCGCGCTCAGGACGCGGCGTACCGGTGAGCGACGGGGAGAGCATCCGACCATGACGTTCCAATCGCTGTGCTTCTACGGCTTCTCCGCGGTCACCGTGCTCGCGGCGCTCGCGGTCATCAGCGTGCGCCAGCCGGTGCACGCCGCGCTGTGCCTGGTGCTGACGTTCTTCTCGGCCGCCTGCCTGTGGCTGCTGGCCGATGCCGAGTTCCTGGCGATCGCGCTGGTGCTGGTCTACGTCGGCGCGGTCATGGTGCTGTTCCTGTTCGTCGTGATGATGCTCGACGTCGACATCGCGCCGCTGCGCGAGGGCACGATGCGGCTGCTGCCGGTCGGCATCGCGGTGGCGGTGATCATGCTGGTGGAGATCGTCGCGCTGGCCGGCATACGCGCGCTCAAGATCGCGGCCGGCCCCGATCCGGCGCTCGCGGCCGGCGGCTCCAACGTCGAGTGGATCGCGCGCGTGTTGTTCAGCGAGTACCTGCTGCCGTTCGAGGTCGCCGCGCTGATCCTCACCGTCGGCCTGATCGCGGCCATTCCGCTGACACTGCGCAAGCGCGCCGGCCTGAAGACCCAGAATCCGTCCCGGCAGGTGCGCGTACGTCGCGAGGACCGCGTGCGCCTGGTCAAAATGGCGGCCGAAACCAAGGGGGAGGGTTCGCCGTGATCACGCTGGACCATTATCTGATCGTCGGTGCGATCCTGTTCTGCATCGCGGTGGCGGGCATCTTCGTCAACCGCAAGAACGTCATCGTGCTGCTGATGTGCATCGAGCTGATGCTGCTGGCGGTCAACACCAACTTCATCGCGTTCTCGCGCTATCTCGGCGATCCGGCCGGTCAGGTGTTCGTGTTCTTCATCCTGACCGTGGCCGCCGCCGAAGCGGCGATCGGTCTGGCGATCCTGGTCGTGCTGTTCCGCAACCGCGCGACGATCAACGTCACCGACATCGACAGCTTGAAGGGTTGACCCGATGGCACTTTCCAAAGGCATCCTTCTCGCGATCGTGCTCGCGCCGCTGTTCGGCGCGGTGCTGGCCGGCCTGTTCGGCCGGCAGATCGGCCGCACCGGCGCCCACGTGGTCACGATCGCCGGCGTTGCGATCAGCTGCGCGCTGAGCGTCTACGTGCTGTACCTGCTGGTCTGGGGCGGCGCGATCACGTTCAACCAGAATCTCTACACCTGGTTCCAGGTCGGCGAGATCAGCGCGCACGTCGGCTTCCTGGTCGACCGCCTGACCGCGATGATGATGGTCGTGGTGACGTTCGTCTCGCTGCTCGTGCACGTCTACACGATCGGCTACATGCACGAGGACCCCGGCTACCAGCGGTTCTTCTCGTACATCTCGCTGTTCACGTTCTCGATGCTCATGCTGGTCATGAGCAACAACTTCCTGCAGCTGTTCTTCGGCTGGGAGGCGGTCGGTCTGGTCTCGTACCTGTTGATCGGATTCTGGTTCAAGCGTCCGACGGCGATCTTCGCCAACATGAAGGCGTTCCTCGTCAACCGCGTCGGCGATTTCGGCTTCCTGCTCGGCATCGGCGGCGTGCTGTTCTGGTTCGGTTCGCTGGACTACTCGACGGTCTTCATGATCGCGACCAATCCGACCAACGACATCGGCCTGCGCACGGTCGAGCTGATCGCCGGCCATCCGTGGCACGTCGCGACGATCGTGTGCATCTGCCTGTTCATCGGCGCGATGGGCAAGTCGGCCCAGGTGCCGCTGCACGTGTGGCTGCCCGACTCGATGGAAGGCCCGACGCCGATCTCGGCGCTGATCCACGCCGCGACGATGGTGACCGCCGGCATCTTCATGGTCGCGCGCATGTCGCCGCTGTACGAGCTGTCCGAGGTCGCGCTGTCGTTCGTGCTGGTGATCGGCGCGACGACCGCGCTGTTCACGGGCCTGATCGGCATCGTGCAGAACGACATCAAGCGCGTCGTCGCGTACTCGACGCTGTCGCAGCTCGGCTACATGACGGTCGCGCTCGGCGTCTCGGCGTATTCGGCCGCGGTGTTCCACCTGATGACGCATGCGTTCTTCAAGGCGCTGCTGTTCCTCGGCGCCGGCTCGGTGATCATCGCGATGCACCACGAGCAGGACATGCGCCACATGGGCGGCCTGCGCAAGTACATGCCGGTGACCTGGATCACCATGTGGATCGGTTCGCTGGCGCTGGCCGGCGCACCGTTCTTCTCGGGCTTCTTCTCGAAGGACGCGATCATCGAGGCCGTTCACGAGTCGCACCGCTTCGGATCGGGCTATGCGTACTTCTGCGTGATGGCCGGCGTGTTCGTCACCGCGCTGTACAGCTTCCGCCTGCTGTACCTGACCTTCCACGGCCAGGAGCGCTTCGTGGTTGATCACGGCCACGGCGGCCATGGCCACGGCAAGGACCACGACGCGCACGAGGACCACGGCCATCATGCGCCGGGTCATCTGGCGCACGCGCCGCACGAGTCGCCTTGGGTCGTCACGCTGCCGCTGGTGCTGCTGGCGATCCCGTCGATCGTGATCGGCGGCCTGACGATCGGCTCGATGCTGTTCGGCGACTTCTTCGGCCGCGCGATCCACGTCAACGCGGCCAACGACGTGATCGGCGAGCTCAAGCACGGCTATCACGGCGCGCTCGGCTTCGTGCTGCACGGCCTGACGATGCCGCCGTTCTGGCTCGCGCTGGCCGGTTTCGCGGTGGCCACCTACGTGTGGCTGTTCAATCCGCGCATCGCCGACCGTGCCGCCTCGGCGCTGCGTCCGGTCTACAACCTGCTCTCGCACAAGTACTGGATCGACGAGCTCTATCAGGCGGTGTTCGCGCGCGGCGGTCTGGCGCTCGGACGCGGCCTGTGGAAGGTCGGCGACGCCGCCGTGATCGACGGCGCGGTCGTCAACGGATCGGCCGGACTCGTCGCGCGCATCGCGGCCACCGTGCGCTGGCTGCAATCGGGCTATCTCTACCACTACGCGTTCGCGATGATCCTCGGCCTGGTCCTGCTGCTCGGCTGGCTCGGATGGTTCCTCGCGCGGACGAACGGCTGAAGGACGGACGACGATCATCATGGCTCATCACTGGCCCCTGCTCAGTCTCCTGATCTGGCTGCCGATCGCCGGCGCGGTCGCGGTGCTCGCGCTCGGCCGCCGCGCCGATGCCGCGCGCTGGCTGACCCTGCTCGTCGCGCTGGCGACGTTCGCGCTGAGCATTCCGCTCTACACCGGCTACGACGCCGGCGCGGTCGGACCGGCGACGATGCAGTTCGTCGAGTCGCATCTGTGGATCGAGGCGCTCAAGGTGCACTACGCGCTCGGCGCCGACGGCATCGCGGTCGCGCTGATCGTGCTGACCACGTTCACTTCGGTGCTGGTCGTGATCGGTTCTTGGGGCTCGATCGAGGAGCGCGTCTCGCAGTACATGGCCGCGATGCTCGCGCTCGAAGGCCTGCTGATCGGCGTGTTCGCGGCGACCGACGCGCTGCTGTTCTACGTGTTCTTCGAAGGCATGCTGATCCCGATGTTCATCATCATCGGCATGTGGGGCGGTCCGCGCCGCGTCTATGCGACGCTGAAGTTCTTCATCTACACGTTCTTCGGCTCGATCTTCATGCTGGTCGCGCTGATCTACCTGCACATGAAGACCGGCGAGTTCTCGCTGGCCGCGTTCGCGAACGCCGGGCTCGGTGCGCGCGAGCAGTTCTGGATCTTCTTCGCGTTCCTGATCGCGTTCGCGATCAAGGTGCCGATGTGGCCGGTCCACACCTGGCTGCCGGACGCGCATGTCGAGGCGCCGACCGGCGGTTCGGTCGTGCTGGCCGCGATCATGCTGAAGGTCGGTGGCTACGGCTTCATCCGCTTCTCGCTGCCGATCGTGCCCGACGCCTCGCAGGAGTACGCCTGGGTCGTCATCGCGATGAGCCTGATCGCGGTCGTCTACATCGGCTACGTCGCCCTGGTCCAGGACGACATGAAGAAGCTGATCGCGTACTCGTCGATCGCCCACATGGCCTTCGTCACGCTCGGCATCTTCATCGCGATGGCCCTGGTCCGCGTGCACGGCAATCCGGACGCGGCACGCCTCGGCATGCAGGGCGCGATGGTGCAGATGATCTCGCACGGCTTCGTGTCCGGCGCGATGTTCTCGTGCATCGGCGTGCTCTACGACCGCCTGCACTCACGCATGATCCGCGACTACGGCGGCGTCGCCAACGTGATGCCGTGGTACGCGACGTTCTTCGTGCTGTTCGCGATGGCCAACTGCGGTCTGCCCGGGACCAGCGGCTTCGTCGGCGAATTCATGGTGATCCTGGCCGCGTTCCAGGACAACGTCTGGATCGCGCTGGTCGCGGCGTTCACGCTGATCATCGGCGCGGCCTACACGCTGTGGCTGGTCAAGCGCGTGATCTTCGGCGAGATCGGCAACGACAAGGTCGCCAAGCTCAAGGATCTGAACGGTCGTGAGTGGATCGTGCTCGGCACGTTCGCCGTGGCGGTGCTGCTGATCGGTCTGTGGCCCAAGCCGCTGACCGACCTCATGGAAACTTCGGTGCAACAGCTCGTCAGCACGCTGATGATGTCCAAGGCATGAACATGAACGCGTTCGACCCCAACGATCTGCTGGTGATCCTGCCGGAGCTGTTCCTGCTGGCGGCGACGTTCGGCCTGCTGCTGATCGATCTGTTCCTGAAGCCGGGTCAGCGCGCGATCACGCACTGGCTGGCGCTGCTGATTCTCGCGGTCACGGCGGCCCTGGTCTGGCGCGACGCGCCGGCGGCCGGGCAGGGCTGGTCGGCGTTCGGCGGCATGTTCCAGCGCGACGCCGTCGCGACCGTGCTGAAGCTGTTCGTGCTGCTGCTGAGCGGCCTGACCTTCATCTACGGCCGCGAGTACCTGCGCGAGCGTGGTCTGCTGGTCGGCGAGTTCTACCTGCTGATCCTTTTCGCGTCGCTCGGCATGCTGCTGCTGGTGTCGGCCGGCAGCCTGATCATGGTCTATCTCGGCCTGGAGCTGCTGACGCTGTCCTCGTACGCATTGGTCGCGCTCAACCGCGACTCGAAGGATTCGTCCGAGGCCGCGATCAAGTACTTCGTGCTCGGCGCGCTGGCCTCGGGCCTGCTGCTGTACGGCATGTCGATGATCTACGGTGCGACCGGCACGTTGGACCTCTCGCGCATCCACGCCTCGATCGGCAACGTGCCGCATCCGAACCTGCTCGCGGTCGGCCTGGTGTTCCTGGTCGTCGGCATCGCGTTCAAGTTCGGCGCAGCGCCGTTCCACATGTGGCTGCCCGACGTCTACCAGGGCGCGCCGACGGCGGTCACGCTGTTCATCGGCTCGGCTCCTAAGCTGGCGGCCTTCGGCATGGCCTGGCGCCTGCTCGAGGGCGGTCTGGGCGGTCTCTCGCCGCACTGGACGCAGATGCTGGCATTCCTGATCGTGCTTTCGCTGGCGATCGGCAACGTGTTCGCGATCGCGCAGACCAATCTGAAGCGCCTGCTCGCGTACTCGACGATCTCGCACGTCGGCTTCCTGCTGCTCGGCTTCGTCGGCGCGACGCCGGAAGGCTATGCCGCCGCGCTGTTCTACGCGGTCAGCTACGCGATCACGGCCGCGGTGGCGTTCGGCATGATCCTGCTGCTGGCCCGCGCCGGCTTCGAGGCCGGCGACATCGACGACTTCAAGGGGCTCAACCGGCGCAACCCGTGGTACGCCGGCATTATGGCGATCGTGATGTTCTCGCTGGCCGGCGTGCCGCCGCTGTTCGGCTTCTTCGCCAAGCTGATGGTGCTCAAGGCCGCCGTCGACGCCGGCCAGATCTGGCTGGTCATCGTCGCGATCGCGTTCGCGATCATCGGCCTCTATTACTACCTGCGCGTCGTCAAGGTCATGTACTTCGACGAGCCGGCCGACACCGTGCCGCTGCTGCTGCCGCGCGATCTGCCGATGCGCTGGGCGCTCTCGGTCAACGGTCTCGCGCTGCTCGCGCTCGGCATCGCCTGGGGCCCGTTGTTCGACTGGTGCCGCCGCTCGTTCGGCGTCTGACGGCGCCGCGTTCGAACCACGCCGCGAGCCCGCCGCCGGTTTACGGCGCCGGGCAGCTCGACGGCCGATCGCCAGGATCCTGCCCGTCCGCGAACAGACGGTCGCCGATCAGGCGCAGCACGAAATGACAGGTACCGGCGGGCCCTGAGCTCTGGCCGGCGACGATCAGGCCGCCGCGACCGTCGGCATCGACGCCGGCAATCCGGTCGGCATTGCCGTCCGTACCGAGTACCGGCATCAAGTGAGCCGGGCCCTGCGTCCCGGTCGGGAACGTAGGATCGGTCGAGGCGTCGTCGCGCAGACGCACGAAGGCCAGGCCGGCCGGTCCGGAGAAGGTGTCGGCGGCGCCAAGGACGACGATCCGGCGATCGGCAGTCGGCATCGCGAACGTTCCCGACAGCAAGGCGGCGTCGTCGACGAGGCGGGCAAGGCCCGGCCGGCCGGGCTGCTGCGCGGCTGCGTTGAAGCGCGCGTCGACGGTACCGGTCGGGGTGAAGCGCGCGACGTCGAGCGAGAACGACAGGCTGACCGTCGAGACGAACTCGTGGCCGACGACCGGACGGCCGGCGCGATCGAGCTCGAGCGATCCGACGCCGAGCACGTCCGACGCGGACGCGGCGCCGTCGAGCGTCACCAGCCCGCCGTCGAAGCCGGTATCGAGCGCGCCGTCGGGCAGCAGCCGGGCCAGTGCGAGTCGCGGCGCAGCGTCGGCCGTTCGCGTGGTGCCGGCGATCAGCAGTCGCCCAGCCGCGTCCAGTCGCAGGCGCCGCGACGTCGTCGGCGCCGGCAGCCAGGCGACGCCATTCGTGGCGTAGCTCGTGTCGAGGCCGCCGTCGGGCCGGAACCGCGCGACGGCGGCGGCCGGCTGTCCGGTCGGGGCGGTCAGCAGCAGGTGTTGCTGCGCATCCGCGATCAGCGAACCGACATAGGGCGTGCCTGCCGGCTGCGTCGAGAGCGGGCCGAAGTCGAAGCGCGCATAACCGGCGCCGGCGGCGAAGCCGGGGTCGAGCGATCCGTCGGCGCCGATCATGCCGATCAGGCTCGTGCTCGTGAGCTGTTCGCCGGTGCCGAGGACGCCGCTCGCGAACGCGATGCGGCCGCCGGGCAGGACGACGATGTCGCCGAGCTCGGCGCCCCAGGGATAGGTCGCCGAATCGAGCGGCAGCGCAAAGCGTCCGCCGATGCCGAAGCTCGTATCGGGCACGCCCTGCGGCGTCAGCTTGTCGACGTAGGGCAGCGGCACGCCGTCGCGGGTCTGGGTGCCGGCCAGGAAGATCGAGCCGTCCGCGTCGACTCGCACGGTACGCAGACTCGCCTGGCGGACCGGCGCATCGATGCGCGGCAGCACGCTGACGCCGTCCTGGGCGAAATCGCGATCGAGCAGCGGCAGCGATGCCGCCGCGACGGATGGTGCGATTGCAATCGCACCGGCCAGTGCCGAGATCCGGATTTTCATGGCTGCGCACTCCTTCGCGTGCGTAAGGGACTGCTCCGACGCAGATTTCGTATAGTTTGAGCCTTTTTTTCCGGCTCGGCCACCGCCACCGAAGCGCGCGGTTTGCGTTCGTTTCGCTCGGCGGGCTTGTATCGTCCGGACAGTGTGCCTACAATAGCGGGCTCTGATGCGGGGTGGAGCAGTCTGGCAGCTCGTCGGGCTCATAACCCGAAGGTCGCAGGTTCAAATCCTGCCCCCGCTACCAGTCATTGGACGATACGGCGACCCCGGCAACGAGGTCGCCGTTTTCGTTTCCGGCGATCGCGTCCGGCGATCGACCCGAGAATGCGTGCCGCATCTTCATGCGGCGCGCACGCCGGCTCGCCTCGTGCCGCGCCGCTCGCGCGGACACCTCCTCGTCTCGATTCGCCCGCATCGTTCGCGGTCGATCCGGTCGTCGGACTGCCGTCTACGGCGCGGTGCCGATCACTCTTGGTCGCGCCGCCTCCGGCGCAGCCCCTGATCGGAACGGCATGCCGACGCTGACGGTCTCGGGCATGACCAGCCCGGCCGCATGGCCGGCCTGCAGGGCTGGGCGCGATCGCGGGCACGGCGGCGATGACCGGCGTCACGCAGGAGTCCTACCGTTTCGCGCGTGCCCACCCGGGCGTGACGATGATCGTCGACTATGGTTTCGCGACCGCGGCGCTCGGCGAGACCGACAGCCGCATGCTCGGCAACGAGGCCCCGGCGCCCCTGGTCATGACCGGCGGCTTCATGGCCTACATCGCCAACTTGCAGACGGTGGTCAAGATCGAGGACGGGATCGCCATCGCGCAGGATACCGGCATGCTGCCGCCGATCTCGCGTACCGGCACCGGCACCCGCGCCATGCGCCACCTGGCCGGTCTGTCGTCCATCGACAAGACCGGCTACGTGCTCGCGCCGGACTGGGACAAGGTCGAAGCCGAGGCGATCCGGGCCGGCACGGCCTTCTGCCCAGATCGTCGCGACGCTGGAGCGCTGAGGCTTCGCCACGCAGCGGCGGTGAGTTGCACGGGCAGGGCCGCCGGGCTGCGACCGGTCGTTGAAAATCGATTGAATTCAACTAATTGAATCGATGGGGTGGCGCGGACGTCCGGAGCAGCGGCTTGGAGACGTGCGACCGTTCGAGCCGCTTTCCAGGCCCGCGCCGGCACACCGGCGGCCGCCGGGTCCGCTTCGGCGCACCTGGCGATCGAAAGGGTTGGACGATGCGCGACGATGCCGCTATGATGCGCGGCCTGCCATATGGCGATTCGACGGGTTCCGTCAGCAGTCCGACGGAGCAGCCCCCGCCATCAGGTCTTCAGCGAAGGGCCACCACGGTGGCCTTTTTGCTGAGCGCAGGATGCGCACGTTGCCGATGTAGCGGATGCAAGACAACGGCGGACTTGTGGAACGGGGCCTCGGCCCCGTTTTTGTTTCCGACTTTGCGGGTCGCCGGCCCGCGCCGCCTCGGCAGACTCTCTTGAAGTACGCCCAGGGCGATGCGACGACGTGAAAGAAGAGGAACTGACCCAATTATTGACGCCGATCGTGGCCGATCTCGGTCTGGAATGCTGGGGCGTGGAGTATCGCCCGAGCGCCGGCAGCAGCCTGCTGCGCGTCTACATCGACGTCGCCGACCGGCCGGTCACCGTGGACGACTGCGAAGCGGCCAGTCGCGAGATCTCCGCGGCGCTGGACGTGGACGATCCGATCAGCGGGCGGTACACGTTGGAGGTCTCCTCGCCGGGCATCGACCGGCCGCTGTTCACGCCGGGCCAGTTCGCGCGCTTCATCGGCGAGCAGGTCAAGGCGACGGTGAGTCTGCCGGTCAACGGCCGCAAGCGTTTCCAGGGCCGTCTGGCCGCGGTGGAAGGCACCGCACTGACGTTGGCGCTCGAGGATGGCACGTCGATCGTGCTCGACCATGCCAACGTCCAGGCGGCGCGATTGGTACCCGACTATGTCGCGCTCGGTCTGGCGCCGGCGAAGAAGCCGAGCGGCGGCACGGCGGGCAAGGCGAAGAAGAAAGCGTGATGTTTATTTCCGGTCCGGCGTCCCTCCGGCGCCCGGTGGAGTAGGAAGCGATGAGCAAAGAACTGTTGCTGGTGGTGGATGCGGTCGCCAACGAGAAAGGCGTGCCGATGGATGTCATTTTCGAGGCGATGGAAGCCGCGCTGGCCTCCGCCGCCAAGAAGCGCTATCCCGATCAGGACGTCGCGGTCCGTGTCGCGATCGACAAGGAGACCGGCGACTACGAGACCTTCCGTCGCTGGGAGGTGGTCGCCGACGACGTCGTCATGGAATCGCCGGACCGGCAGATCCGCCTGATGGACGCCGAGGACGAGCGTCCCGGTTCGCAGGTCGGCGACTTCATCGAGGAGCAGATCGAGAATCCGGACTTCGGGCGCATCGCCGCTCAGGCCGCCAAGCAGGTGATCGTGCAGCGCGTCCGCGAGGCCGAGCGCGCGCAGATCGTCGACGCCTATCGCGACCGCATCGGCGAGCTGATCACCGGCGTCGTCAAGCGCGTCGAGCGCGGCAGCATCTATCTGGACCTGGGCGGCAACACCGAGGCCTATATCCCGCGCGACAAGTCGATTCCGCGCGAAGCGGTGCGCGCCGGCGACCGCGTGCGCGGCTATCTGTTCGACGTGCGCTCCGAGGTCCGCGGTCCGCAGCTGTTCGTCTCGCGCACTGCGCCGGAGTTCATGATCGAGCTGTTCAAGCTCGAAGTGCCCGAGGTCGGCCAGGGTCTGGTCGAGATCAAGGCCTGCGCGCGCGACGCCGGCGACCGCGCCAAGATCGCCGTGCTCGCGCACGACAGCCGCACCGATCCGATCGGCGCCTGCATCGGCATGCGCGGCTCGCGCGTGCAGGCGGTGTCGAACGAGCTCAACGGCGAGCGCATCGACATCGTGCTGTGGAACGACAATCCGGCGCAGTTCGTCATCAACGCGATGGCGCCGGCCGAGGTGCAGTCGATCATCGTCGACGAGGAGCGCCACTCGATGGACATCGCGGTCGCCGAGGACAAGCTTTCCCAGGCGATCGGCCGCGGCGGACAGAACGTGCGCCTGGCCAGCAAGCTGTCGGGCTGGCAGCTCAACGTGATGACCGCCGACCAGGTGCGCGCCAAGTCCGAGTCGGAGCAGGAAGCCGCGCTGCAGCTGTTCATGAGCAAGCTCGAGGTCGACAACGAGATCGCGCAGATCCTCGTGCAGGAGGGCTTCTCGACGGTCGAGGAGATCGCCTACGTGCCGACCGCCGAACTGCTGGCGATCGAGGGCTTCGACGAGGACATCGTCGAGGAGCTGCGTGCGCGTGCCCGTGACGCCCTGTTGACCGACGCGTTGTCGGCCGAGGAGGAGATCGAGGAGCACAAGCCGGCCGACGAGCTGATCGCCGTCCACGGCGTCGGCGACGATCTGGGCTACGAGCTGGCGCGGCACGGCATCGTCACGCGCGAGAATCTCGCGGATCTGGCGACCGACGAGCTGATGGAGCTCGGTATCGACGGACTCGACGAGGCGCGCGCCTCGGCGATCATCATGGCGGCGCGCGAGCTGGAGATTTCATAGTCGCGCACGAAACGCCGGCGCAGGACGCGCCGGCGGGCAACGAGTGTTCGTTGCCGCATTGACGGGACGCGTCCGCTGCGCATCGAGCGCCGGACGCCGCGTCGGAATCGTGCGACGGGCCGTGAGCGGTCCGGCGCATCGCAGGGCAAGTGCAGGCAGGTTCGGGAGTAAGCGCAATCATGTCGGACGTCACGATCAAACAGCTGGCCAAAGTGGTGGGTACGCCGGTCGACAAGCTGCTGGCCCAGCTCGCCGAGGCCGGCATGCCGTTCACCGATGCCGACCAGGTCATCAGCAGCACCGAGAAGGTCAAGCTGCTCGGCTTCCTGCGCCGTACCCACGGCAAGCAGGAGACGCCGGCCGAGACCGCGGCGCCGCGTCAGGTGACGCTGCGCCGGCGCACGGTCAGCGAACTGACGGTCGCCACCGGCGCGCGCGGCAGCGCGGCCAAGACGGTCAACATCGAGGTGCGCCAGAAGCGCACCTACGTCAAGCGCAGCCTGGTCGACGACCAGACGCCGGCCGATGCCGAGCGCGAGGACGCGCTGCGCAAGCTCCAGGAGTCGCAGCTCAAGCGCGAATCCGAGGAGCTGGCGCGGGCCGAGGCCGACCGGCGCCGGCAGGAAGAGGACGCCAAGCTGCGCGCGGCCGACGAGGCGCGGCGCAAGGCGGCCGAGGACGAGCTGCAGCGCAAGGCCGCCGAAGAGACTGCACGCACCGAGGCCGACGGCCGCAGCCGTACGCCGGCCGAGCCGCGCGAGGCCGACCGCCCCGCCGCGGCGCCGCCGCGCCGTCCGGACGACCGCGCGCCGGGCGACGCACATCGCCACAAGGGCAAGACGCACGGTTCGCACCGCATGCAGGAGAGCGGCTCGGACGACGAGGCGCCGCGCTACTTCGGTGCCGAGCTGCACCTGTCGCGTGAGGGCGCCGCGCGCCGCACCGGCGGCCGCAAGAAGCCGCGCAATACGCGCCAGCCGGACACCGGCTCGCGCTCGGGCGCCGGCCACGGCTTCTCGAAGCCGATCGCGCCGGTCGTGCGCGACGTCGCCGTCGGCGAGTCGATCACGGTCGCCGACCTCGCCGCGAAGATGGCGGTCAAGGGCGCCGAGGTGGTCAAGGCATTGTTCAAGATGGGCGTCATGACGACGATCAACCAGACCATCGATCACGACACCGCGGTCCTGGTCGCCGAGGAGCTCGGCCACAAGGTCACGCGCGCGGCCGAGAACGACGCCGAGGTGACCCTGCTCGCGCATCACGACGACCAGCAGGGCGAGCGTTCGTCGCGTCCGCCGGTGGTCACGATCATGGGCCACGTCGATCACGGCAAGACTTCGCTGCTGGACTACATCCGCCGCACCAAGGTCGCCGCCGGCGAGGCGGGCGGCATCACCCAGCACATCGGCGCCTATCACGTCGAGACCGACAAGGGCGTCATCACGTTCCTCGACACGCCCGGCCACGCCGCCTTCTCGTCGATGCGCGCACGCGGTGCGCAGCTGACCGACATCGTGGTCCTCGTGGTCGCCGCCGACGACGGCGTGATGCCGCAGACGATCGAGGCGATCCAGCACGCGCGCTCGGCCAAGGTGCCGCTGATCGTCGCGATGAACAAGATGGACAAGCCCGAAGCCAATCCGGACAACGTCAAGCAGGGCCTCGTGCAGTACGAGGTCGTGCCCGAGGACTGGGGCGGCGACGTCCAGTTCGTGCCGCTGTCGGCCAAGACCGGCGACGGTGTCGACGCGCTGCTCGACGCGATCTCGGTCCAGGCCGAGGTCATGGAGCTGAGCGCGGTCCACGACGGCCGCGCCAGCGGCGTGGTGATCGAGTCCAGCCTCGACAAGGGCCGCGGCCCCGTGGCGACCGTGCTGGTGCAGCAGGGCACGCTGAAGAAGGGCGACTTCCTCGTCTGCGGCGTCGACTATGGCCGCGTCCGCGTGCTGTTCGACGAGGCCGGACGCCAGGTCGACCAGGCCGGTCCGTCGATCCCGGTGCAGATCCTGGGCCTGTCCGGCGTGCCGGCGGCCGGCGACGATTTCGTCGTCGTCGCCGACGAGCGCCTGGCCAAGGACGTCGCGCAGCAGCGCGAGCAGAAGCGCCGCGAGTCGCGCCTGGTCAAGCAGGCCGGCAGCCGCATGGAAGACATCATGGCGCAGATGGGCCAGGGCGCCGAGCAGCAGTCGCTGAACCTCGTCGTCAAGGCCGACGTGCAGGGTTCGGCCGAGGCGCTGCGCGAGGCGCTGGTCGGCCTCAGCAACGAGCTGATCCGCATCAACGTGATCATCTCGGGCGTCGGCGGCATCACCGAGTCGGACGCCAACTCGGCGGTCGCCTCGAAGGCGACGATCATCGGCTTCAACGTCCGTGCCGACGCGTCGGCACGCCGCATCATCGAGGCGAACGGCCTGGATCTGCGCTATTTCTCGATCATCTACGACGTCATCGACCAGGTGAAGCAGGTCGCCAGCGGCATGCTCGGCACCGAGGTGCGCGAGGAGATCATCGGCATCGCCCAGGTGCGCGAGGTGTTCCGCTCCTCGAAGTTCGGCGCGATCGCCGGCTGCATGGTCGTGGAGGGCACGGTCAAGCGCAACAAGCCGATCCGCGTGCTGCGCGACAATACGGTGATCTTCCAGGGCGAGCTCGAGTCGCTGCGGCGCTTCAAGGAGAACGTCGACGAGGTGCGCAACGGCACCGAGTGCGGCATCGGCGTCAAGCAGTACAACGACGTCAAGCCGGGCGACCAGATCGAGTGCTTCGAGCGCATCGAAGTCGCGCGCACGTTCTGATCGGAGCGGGATATCGTCATGGCCGATTTCACCCGTTCCGATCGTGTCGCCGTGCAGCTGCGCAAGGAGCTGTCGGTGCTGGTCCACGCGGCGGTGCGCGATCACGCACTGCCGTCGGCGAGCGTGTCGGACGTGGAGGTCAGCCGCGAGCTCGACGTCGCCAACGTCTACGTGACGACCCTGGTCTCCGAGCAGGGACCGGCGGCCGTGTCCGCGCTCAAGGAGATGGCCGGCGAGTTCCGGCGGATCCTGTCGCGCAGCCTGCGCATGCGCCGCGTGCCGGAGCTGCGCTTCCGCTACGACGATTCGGTCGACCGCGGCGAGCGCATCGAGTCGCTGCTGCGCGGCGACGCCAAGCCCTGATCGGTTCGGCCGCATGCTCCGATGGCGCGCAACGCGCCGTTGATCTTCCCGTCCGGGCTTTCCGCTAGGCGCGATCCTCGCATTGTTCCCGTTCCTCGCGCTGGCGCGGCACTGAGGGCCGGCACGCTAGAATGCACGGGCAATTCCGCCCGTCGCTTCGATTTCCTCGTGCCCGACAACCCAGAGCGTCCGAACCGGGCCCAGGCCTGGCGCGACGTCAGCGGCATCCTGTTGCTGGACAAACCCGCCGGCCTGAGTTCGAACGGCGCGCTGCAGCAGGCGCGCCGTCTGCTGCGCGCCGAGAAGGGCGGCCATACCGGCAGCCTCGATCCGCTGGCGACCGGCCTGCTGCCGCTGTGCTTCGGCGAGGCGACCAAGATCGCCGGCCTGCTGCTCGGCTCGCGCAAGGCCTACCAGGCGCAGGCCCGGCTCGGCATCACCACGACGACCGACGACGCCGACGGCGACGTACTCGAGCGCCGCGCGGTTCACGCGCTCGACGAGTCCGTCGTACGCGCCGCGCTGGCCGGGCTGACCGGACGCATCGTCCAGGTGCCGCCGGTCTACTCGGCGCTCAAGCAGGGCGGCGAGCCGCTGTACCGGCGCGCGCGCCGCGGCGAGGACGTCGCGGCGCCGCCGCGCGAGGTCGACGTGCATCGTCTGGACCTGATCGGGCGGACCGAGGACCGGCTCGACCTGCACGTCGAATGCGGATCGGGCACCTACGTGCGCAGTCTGGTGCGTGACCTCGGCGAGCGGCTCGGCTGCGGCGCGCATGTGACGGTGCTGCGGCGGACCTGGGTCGAGCCGTTCCGCGAGCCGCGCATGTTCACGTTCGAGGCGCTGACGGCGCTGGCCGGGGACGGCGGCCCGGCCGCGCTCGATCCGCTGCTGCTGCCGCTCGAGGCGGGCCTGGCGGCCTATCGGCAGGTCCGCGTCGATGCGGGCGCCGCCGCGCAGCTGCGCCAGGGCCAGCGGGCGCGTCCGACCGCCGCGGCCGATCCGGGCGCGGCCGCGGCGATCGACCCGCAGGGCCGCGCGGTCGCCCTGGTCGAGGTCTCGGCCGAGGGCTGGCTGCGGCCGGTGCGCGGCTTCCGGCCGGCCGATCCGGCACCCGGCGCCGGCCTCTGATCCGGGACCGGTGCAAAACCTTGTTCCACCGAACATTGCAAGGCTACAATACCCGGCTTTACCGACCGACTTCATTTCTCCGGGATGCCTGCGTGCGTCCCGTCTTTCGTTTCCAAGGGTTCAAGCCATGTCACTCACCACGGAACAAACCAACCAGATCATTGCCGACTACCGTCGCGCGGGCAACGACACCGGTTCGCCGGAAGTCCAGGTCGCCCTCCTGTCGGCGCGCATCGATCACCTCAGCAAGCATTTCGCCAGCCACGACAAGGATCATCATTCGCGTCGCGGCCTGCTGAAGATGGTCAACCAGCGCCGCCGCCTGCTGAGCTATCTCAAGAACAAGGACGGCGACCGCTACAAGTCGCTGATCGAACGCCTCGGCCTGCGCCGCTGAGCACCCCAATCCAGGAGATGGCAGTGGCGAAGATCAGCAAAACATTCCAGTACGGCAATCATCAGGTCACGCTGGAAACGGGCGAGATCGCCCGTCAGGCGGGCGGTGCCGTCGTCGTCAGCATGTCCGGTACGGTCGTGCTGGTCACCGTGGTCGCGGCGGCCAAGCCGCGCGAAGGGCAGGACTTCTTCCCGCTCACGGTCGACTACCAGGAGAAGTTCTACTCGGCGGGCCGCATCCCCGGTGGCTTCTTCAAGCGCGAAGGCCGACCGACCGAGAAGGAAACGCTGACCTCGCGTCTGATCGACCGTCCGGTGCGCCCGCTGTTTCCGGAAGAGTTCAAGAACGAAGTCCAGGTCATCGCCAACGTCCTCTCGCTGAACCCCGAAGTCGACGGTGACATCCCGGCGCTGCTCGGCGCTTCGGCCGCGCTGTCGCTGGCCGGCATCCCGTTCAAGGGTCCGATCGGCGCCGCGCGCGTCGGCTACGCCAACGGCCAGTACCTGCTGAATCCGACCGCCAGCGAGCTCAAGACCTCCGAGCTCGACCTGGTCGTCGCCGGTACCTCCAACGCCGTGCTGATGGTCGAGTCCGAGGCCAAGCTGCTGTCCGAGGAGGTCATGCTCGGCGCGGTCATGTTCGGCCACCATCAGATGCAGGCCGCGATCCGCGCGATCGCCGAGCTCGCCCAGGAAGCGGCCAAGCCGTCCTGGGACTGGCAGCCGCCGCCGCGCAACGAGGCGCTGGTCGCCGCGATCAAGGACAAGCTCGGCAACGAGCTGGCTCAGGCGTTCCAGGTGCGCGACAAGCTGCAGCGCCGCGACGCGATCGCCGCGCTCAAGCGCGAGGTGCTCGATTCGCTGAAGGACACCGCCGAGACCAACGGCTGGGCCGCCGCCGATCTCGCCAAGGAGTTCGCCGAGCTCGAGTACCGCACGATGCGCGACAGCGTGCTGCAGACCAAGGTGCGCATCGACGGCCGCAACCTCGACGACGTGCGCCCGATCACCGTGCGCGTCGGCGTTCTGCCGCGCACGCACGGCTCGGCGCTGTTCACGCGCGGCGAGACCCAGGCCCTGGTCACGGTCACGCTCGGCACCACGCGCGACGCGCAGATCATCGACGCGCCGGAAGGCGAGTCGAAGGACACGTTCCTGTTCCACTACAACTTCCCGCCGTTCTCGGTCGGCGAGACCGGCCGCATGGCCGGTCCGAAGCGCCGCGAAGTCGGTCACGGCCGTCTCGCCAAGCGCGGCGTGCAGGCGGTCAAGCCGAGCATCGAGCAGTTCCCGTACGTGCTGCGCGTGGTCTCGGAGATCACCGAGTCGAACGGCTCCTCGTCGATGGCCTCGGTCTGCGGTTCGTCGCTGGCGATGATGGACGCCGGCGTGCCGCTGAAGGCGCCGGTCGCCGGCATCGCGATGGGTCTGGTCAAGGAAGGCAACGATTTCGTCGTGCTGTCGGACATCCTCGGCGACGAGGACCATCTGGGCGACATGGACTTCAAGGTCGCCGGCACCGCCGAAGGCATCAGCGCGCTGCAGATGGACATCAAGATCGACGGCATCACCGAGGAGATCATGCGCACGGCGCTGGCCCAGGCACAGCGCGGTCGTCTGCACATCCTCGGCGAGATGAACAAGGTCATCACCAGCGCGCGCACCGAGATGAGCGAGTTCGCGCCGCGCCTGCTGACGATCAAGATCCACCCGGACAAGATCCGCGAAGTCATCGGCAAGGGCGGCGCGACGATTCGCTCGATCACCGAGGAGACCGGCACGACGATCGACATCACCGACGACGGCACGGTCGTGATCGCCTCGGTCAACCGCGAGGCGGCCGATGCCGCCAAGCGCCGGATCGAGCAGATCGTCTCGGACGTCGAGCCGGGCCGCATCTACGAAGGCAAGGTCGCCAAGCTGATGGACTTCGGCGCGTTCGTGACGATCCTGCCGGGCAAGGACGGTCTGGTCCACGTCTCGCAGATCTCCAACGAGCGCGTCGAGAAGGTCTCGGACAAGCTCAAGGAAGGCGACATCGTCAAGGTCAAGGTGCTCGAGGTCGACAAGCAGGGCCGCATCCGCCTGTCGATGAAGGCGGTCGCCGAGGAAGAAGGCGCGGCCTGACCTTCGTTCGCAGTCTCGCAGTCTCGAAAAGGCGGGCCCTCGGGCCCGCCTTTTTCGTTTCCGATCCGCAGGGGCCTTACGGCCGTCGTGCCGTGTGGCCGAGCCGCAAACGCCGGCGCACCGATTTGCGGTCCTGCCGGCGTCACCTGTCCGCGATGTGCCGGTTGAGGCGTCCATCCTGTTGATTAGAAGAGCAATTCGCCGCCCGGCAGCGTGATGTAGCGGCGGCGAACCGCGGTTCCGACCGCCGGTCGAAGACGCTGCGGTCACGATGTCGCATCGCAGCAATCGTGTGATGCAAGGTTACAAAACCGTCATCAAACACTGTTAAACTGCGGTTAATGGTGCCCGGGCATGTGCGCATGCCGTCCGGGCATGACGGGGGACACCATCGGCGGTTCCGGACTCGGCTCAGGGCCCGGCCGCCCGTTTTTTTTTGCGATGAATCACGGGGCGATCACATGAGCGAGCGTTTGAGCAAGCGGGTTGGGGTGCGGCTGCTGCCGCTGGTGCTGTCTTCGATTTTCGCGATGTCGGGCGCTTATGCGCAGACGACGTCGGCTTCGCTGGGCGGTGTCGTGACCGATGCCAGCGGCCAGCCGGTCTCCGGCGCCGAAGTGCTGATCACGCACAGCGCGTCGGGCACGGTCAGCCGTGCCGCCACCGACGCTGCCGGTCGCTACGCGGCGCGCGGTCTGCGCGTCGGCGGTCCGTACACGATCACGATCACGCGCGGCAACGAAACCGAAGTGCGCGAGAACGTGTTCCTGCAGCTCGGCGAGGCCAACACGGTCAGCGCCACGCTGAACCCGACCGAGCGCCTCGAGGAAGTGGTCGTGACCGGTAGCGCGACCAACTCGGTGTTCAGCGCCGAGAACATGGGCACCGGCACCAACCTGTCGCTCGCGCAGATCGAGGCGTTGCCGTCGATCGGCCGCAACATCCAGGACTACATGCGTCTGGATCCGCGCATCTCGCAGGTCTCCAAGGCCGACGGCGCGATCTCGGCGATGGGCCAGAACACGCGCTTCAACGCGATCCGCATCGACGGCGTCTCGACCAACGATCCGTTCGGCCTGGAATCGAACAACCTGCCGACCGAGCGTCAGCCGGTGTCGATGGATGCGATCGAGGAGATCAACATCGGTCTGGCCAACTACGACGTGACCACCAGCGGCGGCACCGGCGCGGTCGTCAACGCGGTGACCAAGTCCGGTACCAACGAATTCCACGGCAGCGTCTACGGCCTGTATCGCGACCACAACATGGTCGGCGAGGACCGCAACGGCAACGACTTCACCGGCTTCAAGGACGAGAAGACCTACGGCTTCACGCTCGGCGGCCCGATCGTCAAGGACAAGCTGTTCTTCTTCCTCAACTACGAAAAGTTCAAGCGCCGCGCCCCGGGCCCGGATCTGCTGAACTCGCCGTTCGGCACCGGCGCGATCGACGCCGAGGACATCGCCGAAGTCCAGCGCATCGCGCGTGACGTGTGGGGCTTCGACGCCGGCTCGCTCGACGGCGTCAACAGCCTCGGCACCGACATCGAGGAATACGCCGGCAAGATCGACTGGAACATCAACGAGAACCACCGCGCCTCGTTCCGGTACAGCAAGATGGACCAGAACGTCGCCAAGCTGCCGGGCTTCAGCAACAACCAGATCTCGCTGAACTCGTACTGGTACAACCAGGCCAAGACCTTCGAGAGCTACGTCGCCGAGCTGTTCAGCGACTGGAGCGACGTGTTCTCGACCGAGATCAAGATCTCCTACCGCGACTACGAGTCGATCCGCGAGCCGAACTCGAACCTGCCGCACATCCGCGTCGACTTCGGCAACCAGCAGCTGCTGTTCGGCACCGAGCAGAACACGCACGTCAACATCGTGCAGACCAAGGAGAAGAGCGCGTTCTTCGCCGGCAATCTGTTCCTCGGCGACCACACGGTGAAGTTCGGCTTCGACTGGAGCAACAACGACATCTTCAATTTCTACGGCCGCAACCTCAACGGCGTGTACCGCTTCGGCAGCCTGGAGCTGTTCGAGCAGGGCATTCCGCGCGAGTACGCGTACCGCGCGCCGCGTCCGGGCGGCAGCCTGGCCGACATCCCGGCGTCCTACGAGCTGGCCAACAACGCGCTGTTCGTGCAGGACAGCTGGGCCGTCAACTACAACCTCAACCTGACCTTCGGCGTGCGCGTCGACAAGCCGGACTTCAAGGGCACGCCGCTGTACAACGCGCGCATCGAGCAGCTGTACGGCTACAACAACACCAAGCTGCCCGAGAAGGAAGTCATCCAGCCGCGCTTCGGCTTCAACTACAGCTTCGACAGCGAGCGCCCGACCCAGGTCCGCGGCGGCATGGGCCTGTTCGTGGGCGCCCCGCCGAACGTCTGGCTGGCCGGCGTCTATCAGAACACCGGCCTGAACTACCTCGAGTACACCGAGAACAACAGCGGCGGCCTCGGCCCGATCTTCAGCCCCGATCCGCGCAACCAGCCGATCAGCGGCAACGTCGGCGCGCGCCAGAACGTCGACATCATCGATCCGAACTTCAAGATGCCCTCGGTCTGGAAGGCCAACGTCGCACTCGATCACGAGCTGCCGTGGAACGGCATCGTCGCTTCGGTGGAGTTCCTCGCGTACTGGAACAAGGACGGTCTGTACTTCGAGCGCCTCGATCTCGGCGCGCCGACCGCGACCGGTCCGGACGGCCGCACGATCTACTGGAGCTCGGCCGCGCTGGACCCGGCCAACTGGACCTGCTCGAGCTGCCTCAACAGCCCCTCGTCCGGCTTCGCGCGCGCCAACCGTCCGTCGGACATCGGCGACGTCATGCTCGCCAAGAACACCGACAAGGGCGGCGGCAACCAGATCACGCTGAGCCTGGCCCAGCCGATGAACGACGGCGGCTGGTCGTGGATGGCCGCCTACACGCACACGCAGGCCAAGGAAGTCAGCCCGCTGACCAGCTCGCAGAACACCTCGAACTGGAACAACACGCTGATCTACCAGGCCAACGAGAACGTCGCCTACGATTCGCGCTACGCGTTCAAGCACCGCGTGACCGGCGTGCTGACGAAGGAGTTCAACTTCTTCGGCGACAACAAGACGATCGCCTCGCTGGTCTACGAAGGCCGCACCGGCCGCCCGTACAGCTACGTGTTCTGGAACGACGTCAACGGCGACGGCCGTTCGTTCAACGATCTGTTCTACGTGCCGTCGGGCCCGGGCGACGTGATCTTCTCGAACCCGGCCGAGGAAGCGGCGTTCTTCGAGTGGCTGGCCGACCATCCGGAAGTGGCGCGCTACGGCGGCCGCGTGATGCCGGCCAATGCGATGCGCGCCGGCTGGCTCAACATGTTCGACCTGCGCTTCAGCCAGGAGCTGCCCGGCTTCTTCGACGGGCACAAGGCCGAGTTCTGGTTCGACATCATGAACGTCGGCAACCTGCTCAATAAGAAGTGGGGCCAGATCGAGGACGCCGGTTTCAACTCGAACCTGGCGGTCGCCAACTTCGCCGGTATCGATCCGGAGACCGGCCGCTACGTCTACCGCTTCACCGGTGCGCAGCGTCTGACCACGCAGGAAGTCAACGGCGACGGCGTCAACACCGGCGTCTCGCGCTGGTCGATCCAGGTCGGTTTCCGCTACCGCTTCTGATCGCGGTCGGCTGACGACACACCGAGCCGGCGTCCGCGAGGGCGCCGGCTTTTTCGTGGGCGGCGTCGCGCCGAGCCCGGCCGGCGGCGACGTTGTAGGATGTCCGGCCCGAAAAGGACTCCAAGACTTCGATGACGATGCCCACCGCAGCCGGAACACCGGCGACCGCCACGGTCAGCGCGCGCCTGGCGCCCGCGCCGGGCCTGGACATACTTTCCCGCCACGAGGTCGCGCGGCTGCGCGACGCCAGCGCCGGCGGCCTGCATCCGCTGCTGCGCCGCTGCGCATTGGCGGTGCTGACCCAGGGCAGCGACAGCGACGATGCGCGCGCGCTGCTCGAGCGCTATCCGGATTTCGACATCCAGATCCTGCAACAGGACCGCGGCCTCAAGGTCGAGCTGATCCACGCGCCGGCGCAGGCCTTCGTCGACGGCCGCATCATCCGCGGCGTCAACGAGCTGCTGCACGCGGTCATCCGCGACATCGTCTACATCTCCGCGCAGCTGGAGGCCGAAGCGTTCGACCTCGGCAGTTCGGTCGGCATCACGCACGCGGTGTTCGAGATCCTGCGCAACGCGCGCGTGCTGCGCGCCAACGTCGATCCGAACCTGGTCGTGTGCTGGGGCGGCCATTCGATCCCGCGCAGCGAGTACGACTATACCAAGCACGTCGGCTACCAGATCGGCCTGCGCGGCATGGACATCTGCACCGGCTGCGGTCCCGGCGCGATGAAGGGGCCGATGAAGGGCGCGACGATCGCCCATGCCAAGCAGCGCCGGCGCACCAACCGCTACATCGGCATCACCGAGCCGGGCATCATCGCGGCCGAGTCGCCGAACCCGATCGTCAACCACCTGGTCATCATGCCGGACATCGAGAAGCGGCTGGAGGCCTTCGTGCGCGTCTCGCACGCGATCGTCGTGTTTCCCGGCGGCGTCGGCACGGCCGAGGAGATCCTCTACCTGCTCGGCATCCTGCTGCACCCGGTCAATGCGGCGATGCCGTTTCCGCTGATCTTCACCGGCCCGCGCGAATCGGCGGCGTACTTCGAGCAGATCGACCGCTTCCTGCGGCTCGCCCTCGGCGACGCGGTGGCCGAGCGCTATCGCATCATCGTCGACGACCCGGTCGCGGTCGGCCGCGAGGTCGCCAAGGGCATCGAGCGCGTGCGCACGTTCCGCCTCGACAACAAGGACGCGTTCTTCTTCAACTGGGCGCTGACGATCGAGCAGGACTTCCAGGTGCCGTTCCGGCCGACGCACGAGGCGATGGCCGCGCTGAACCTGCATCGCGACCAGCCGGCGCATCGGCTGGCCGCCGATCTGCGCCGCGCGTTCTCGGGCATCGTCGCCGGCAACGTCAAGGAAGAGGGCATGCGCGCGATCGAGCGGCACGGCCCGTTCGAGATCGACGGCGACCGCGAGATCATGCAGGCGCTCGATGCGATGCTGACCAGCTTCGTCGTGCAGCAGCGCATGAAGCTGCCCGGCACGCGCTACGTGCCGTGCTACCGGATCCGCGTGGACTGAGCCGCCGCGGACGACGCGCCGGCACGCGGCGTTCGCGCAGGTCCGGTCCGATCGGCACGCGCGACGCGCCGGCGTGTTCTGCGAAAATCCCGGCCCGCGCCGCGGCCGCCTGCGACGACCCGCCGGCGCGGTGAGCCTCCCCGAATCCCGACACCGGCGGACCTTCGATGCGCGCCGATACGCGTGCCCACTGGCAGATCCACTTCTGCGTCCTGCTCTGGGGCTTCACGGCGATCCTCGGCAAACTGATCAGCCTGCCGGCGCTGGCCCTGGTCTGGTGGCGCATGCTGCTCGTGGTCGGCGTGCTGGTCGCGCTGCCGTGGGTCTGGCGCGGACTGCGCGCGATGCCGGCGCGGCTGATCCTCGCCTATGCCGGCATCGGCGTCCTGGTCGCGCTGCACTGGCTGACGTTCTACGGCGCGATCAAGCTCGCCAATGCGTCCGTCGCCGCGACCTGCATCGCGATCGCGCCGGTGTTCCTGGCGCTGATCGAGCCGCTGCTGGCGCGGCGCCGGTTCGACTGGCGTGAACTGGGTATCGGCGTCGCGGTCGTGCCGGGCGTGGCCTGCGTGGTCGGCGCGGTGCCGTCGGGCATGCGGCTCGGCATCGCGGTCGGCATCGTCTCGGCTTTACTGGTCGCGCTGTTCGGCGCGCTGAACAAGCGTCTCGTCGAGCAGGCCGCGCCGCTGTCGGTCACCTGCGTCGAGCTCGGCGCCGGCGTGGTGTTTCTCGGCCTGCTGGCCCTGGTCTGGCCCGGCGGCACGACGACGTTCACGCCGCCGGCCGGCACCGACGCCTGGCTGCTGCTGGTACTCGCGCTGGCGTGCACGCTGCTGCCGTTCGCGCTGTCGCTGGTGGCGCTGCGCCATCTGAGCGCGTTCTCGGCGCAGCTTGCGGTCAACCTCGAGCCGGTCTACGCGGTCGTGCTCGCGATCGTGCTGCTCGACGAGCAGCGCGAACTCGGCGCCGCGTTCTATCTCGGCGTTGCGATCATCGTCGGTGCGGTGTTCGTGCATCCGCTGCTGACGCGGCGCGCGGCGGCGGAGCCCGCCGCGCAGTAAGATCGCGCGCATTCCCGTCGCGCGAAGGAGGCTGCATATGTCCGGCCAGGGTTCCACGATCATTCCGTGCCTGCGCTACCGCGACGCGCTCGCGGCGATCGACTGGCTGTGCCGGGCGTTCGGGTTCGAGCGGCAGGCCGTCTACGCCGACGGCGAGGTGGTCCATCACGCCCAGCTCGTCCACGGAGCCGGCATGATCATGCTCGGCTCGGCGCAGAACACGGGCGAGTGGGGCAGGCACATCGCGCAGCCGGACGAGATCGGCGGCCGCGAGACGCAGAGCTGCTGCGTCGTCGTCGCCGATGTCGATGCGCATTACGCGACCGCCCGCGCCGCCGGTGCCGAGATCGTCATCGACATCGCCGATCAGGCCTACGGCGGACGCGGCTATCTGTGCCGCGATCCGGAGGGCCATCTGTGGTGGTTCGGCAGCTACGATCCGTGGCGCGCCTGAGCGTCTGATCGGGCGTGCCGCGTCCGGCCGCACCGATCGCGCGGCGAGACCGGCACCGGTCTCGCCGTGCCGTCCGGCCGGTCCGCGGTCAGGCCACCCGGTAGTTGTCGACCTCGCGGTAGCGCCGCGCGTACAGGCCGAACGCGAGCGCCGCGAGCAATGCGAAGCCGGCGAAGAAGAACATCAGGAACGCCGCCTCGCTCAGGCCGGTGCGCCCGATCGACCCGATCACCGCGTCGTTGCGCACGGCCGCGTTGGCGAGCAGCACCCACAGATTGCCGATCGTCGTCGTGAGATTCCAGAAGCTCATGATGACGCCCTTCATCGCGGCCGGCGCCTGGCTGTACGCGAACTCCAGACCGGTCGCCGAGACCAGGACCTCGCCGAACGTCAGCAGCGCGTAGGGAAGGATCTGCCACATGATCGACAGCGGATCGCCGCCGTCGATGATCAGCTGGAATCCGCCGGCCGCGATCCAGGCCAGGCCGCTGAAGACGATGCCGACGGTCATGCGGCGCAGCGCGGTCGGCTCGTAGCCCATGCGCCGCAGCGCCGGATACAGCACCAGGTTGTTGAACGGGATCAGGATCATCACCAGCAGCGGATTGAGCAGCTGCATCTGCGCCGGCTGGTTCAGCCAGTCCGGCAGCCAGCCCGGGATCGCCATCTGGTTGCCCTGCAGGATCCAGGTCGAGGCCTTCTGGTCGAACAGCGACCAGAACGGCGTGACCAGCGCGAAGATCACCAGCACGCGCAGCACCGCGCGCACGCCGTCGACCGCGGCGTCGGCATGCAGGCCGCGCGCGCGCTCGAGCTGCAGCCAGGCGCCGCCGCCGATGCCGGCCAGGAACAGCACCAGGGCGATGCAGGCGCAGATCACGAAGCCCAGCGTCGGGATCAGCGCGAACGCGGCCAGCGCGAGCATGCAGCCCGACAAGGCGAGCCACAGTCCCGGCCGGCCGGCGCCGGCGCGCTCGGCCAGCAGCGCCGAGCGCACGACACGCGAGAACGAGTCCGGGCTCGGCGGCGCCGGCGGCACCAGCACGTAGCGGCGGCGGCCGGCCCAGAAGATGATCGTCGCGATCAGCATCAGCAGGCCCGGGATGCCGAACGCGACGGCCGGACCGTAACTGCGCAGGAAGATCGGCATCAGCATCGACGCGAACAGCGAGCCGAAGTTGATGATCCAGTAGAACGCGTCGAAGACGACCTTGGCCAGATGCTTGTTCGACTGCGTGAACTGGTCGCCGACGAACGAGGCGACCAGCGGCTTGATGCCGCCCGCGCCGAGCGCGATCAGTCCCAGGCCGAGGAAGAAGCCGTCGCGGTTGTCCTCGAAGATCGCCAGGCAGGCATGGCCGAGGCAGTAGATCAGGCTGAACCAGAGGATCGTGCGGTACTTGCCGAGCAGGCGGTCGGCGATCAGGCCGCCGAGCAGCGGGAAGAAGTAGACGCCGATCATGAACGTGTGGAACACGTCCTTGGCCGCGCCGGCGCGGTCGCTCTCGGGCAGTTGCAGCAGCAGCGAGGTGATCAGGAACGGCGTGAGGATGTTGCGCATGCCGTAGAAGCTGAAGCGCTCGCAGCCCTCGTTGCCGATGATGAAGGGAATCTGGCGCGGCATGCGCGCGGCCGGGTCGGTCGCGTGGCGGGCTGGGGTCATCCGGAATCCTGGGCGGCTGCGGGAACGGGCCGGCCGCCGCGCGGGCGGACCGGAACGGCGAGTGTGCGCAAAAGTCGGCCCGGACGAAAGTCGCCATGCAGCGCGATGCGCGCCGGGCGGGCAGCAGCGCGTACCATCGCGTCCTCGCCGACGGGATGCACGATGACGATCTGGGTGGACGCGGACGCCTGTCCGAACGCGATCAAGGACATACTGTTCCGCGCGGCCGAGCGTGCGCGGCTGCCGTTGCTGCTGGTCGCCAACCAGTGGCTGCGCACGCCGCCGTCGCCGTGGATTCGCGCGATCCAGGTGCCGTCCGGCCTCGACGTCGCCGACACCGAGATCGTCCAGCGCTGCGAGCCGGGCGATCTGGTCGTGACCGCCGACATTCCGCTGGCCGCACGCGTGGTCGAGAAGGGCGCCGCGGTGATCGATCCGCGCGGCGAGCGCTACACCGTCGACACGATCGGCCAGCGCCTGTCGATGCGCAACTTCATGGACGAGCTGCGCGGCGCCGGCGTCGCCACCGGCGGTCCGCCGCCGCTCGGACCGCGCGAGCGCCAGGCCTTCGCGAACCAGCTCGACCGCTGGCTGGCGCAGCGCGGCGCGGTTTGAGCACCCGCCGCTCCGGGCCTCGCAAGCGCGGCCGCCGGCCTGTGCCGGCGGCGCGGCCGCGCAAGGTGCTCAGATCATCGGCAGCTTGAGCCCCTGCTCGCGCGCGCAGTCGATCGCGATCTCGTAGCCGGCGTCGGCATGGCGCATCACGCCGGTGCCGGGGTCGTTCCAGAGCACGCGCGCGATGCGGCGGTCGGCCGCCTCGCTGCCGTCACAGACGATCACGACGCCGCTGTGCTGCGAATAGCCCATGCCGACGCCGCCGCCATGGTGCAGCGAGACCCAGGTGGCGCCGCCGGCGACGTTGAGCATCGCATTCAGCAGCGGCCAGTCCGAGACCGCGTCGCTGCCGTCGCGCATCGCCTCGGTCTCGCGGTTCGGGCTGGCCACCGAGCCGGAGTCCAGATGGTCGCGGCCGATCACGACCGGCGCCTTGAGCTCGCCGTTGCGGACCATCTCGTTGAACGCCAGGCCGAGCTTGTGGCGCGTGCCCAGACCGACCCAGCAGATTCGCGCCGGCAGGCCCTGGAAGGCGATGCGCTCGCGCGCCATGTCGAGCCAGCGGTGCAGATGCGGATCGTCCGGGATCAGCTCCTTGACCTTGGCGTCGGTCTTGTAGATGTCCTCCGGATCGCCCGACAGCGCGACCCAGCGGAACGGGCCGATGCCGCGGCAGAACAGCGGGCGCACGCAGGCCGGCACGAAGCCGGGGAAGTCGAACGCGTTCTCGCAGCCTTCGTCCTTGGCCATCTGGCGGATGTTGTTGCCGTAGTCGATCGTCGGGATGCCCTGCGCGTGGAATGCCAGCATCGCCTCGACGTGCACGCGCATCGAGCGCTTGGCCGCGTCGCGCACGGCGCCCGGATCGGTGACCTGTTCGGCCAGCCAGCGCTCCACGCTCCAGCCGATCGGCAGGTAGCCGTGCACCGGATCGTGCGCGCTGGTCTGGTCGGTGACGGCGTCCGGCCGCACGCCGCGCCGCACCAGCTCGGGCAGCACCTCGGCCGCGTTGCCGAGCAGGGCGATCGACCTGGCCTCGCCGGCCGCGGTGTAGCGCGCGATGCGCGCGAGCGCGTCGTCGAGGTCGGCCGCCTGCTCGTCGACGTAGCGCGTCTTGATGCGGAAATCGATGCGGCTCTGCTGGCATTCGATCGTCAGGCTGCAGGCGCCGGCGAGCGAGGCCGCCAGCGGCTGGGCGCCGCCCATGCCGCCGAGGCCCGCGGTCAGGATCCAGCGGCCGCTCAGCGAGCCGCCGTAGTGCTGGCGGCCGAGCTCGACGAAGGTTTCGTAGGTGCCCTGGACGATGCCCTGCGAGCCGATGTAGATCCACGAGCCGGCTGTCATCTGGCCGTACATCATCAGGCCCTGGCGATCGAGCGCGTTGAAGTGCTCCCAGGTCGCCCAGTGCGGAACCAGATTCGAGTTGGCGATCAGCACGCGCGGCGCGTCGGCATGGGTCGGGAACACGCCGACCGGCTTGCCGGACTGGACCAGCAGGGTTTCATCGTCGCCGAGGGTGCGTAGCGCTTCGAGGATCGCGTCGTAGCAGGCCCAGTCGCGCGCGGCGCGGCCGATGCCGCCGTAGACGACCAGCGCGGCCGGATTCTCGGCCACGTCGGGGTCGAGATTGTTCTGCAGCATGCGGAACGGCGCCTCGGTCAGCCAGCTGCGGCACGACAGCTGGCTGCCGCGCGGCGCACGGATCGTGCGGGTGGGATCGAGGCGGTTGCCGGTGGCGGACATCGGGTTCTCCGGAACGGGGCAGGCCGCGATTATCGCGCGCCGGCCCGGTTTGTCGCAGCGTTCGCGCGACGCCGCGCCGGGCGGCGCGTTGGGATTTTCGATGTCAGGTTGCGTACAGGACAGGGTGATCCGATCGGAGAGTGTCGCGATGCGAGTTCGTATGGTGTTGGGTTGGATGCTGGCCGGCGTGCTGCCGGCGGCGCAGGCCGAGATCCTGATCGGCGGCTTCCCGCCGTCGGAGGAGACGACGCATCCGCTGAGCGTATTCGCCAGCGATGCGACCGGCGCCGACGCGCCGCTGCGCCGGCTCGAAGGGCCTGCGACGCAGCTGATGACGCCGGCGTTCGGCGTCTACGAACCCGGTGAGGACGTCATCTACGTCTCGGATTTCTACGGCGAGGCGGTGCGCGTCTATCCGGCGCGCGCCGGTGGCGACGTCGCGCCGTTGCGCGTGCTCAATCCGCCTTCGCTCGCCCAGACCCGCGCCAGCGCGCCGGTGCCGGCGCACGGCGAGCTGCTGGTGATCTCGACCAACTGCTGCATTTACACCTATCCGATCGACGGCGCCGGCGCCGACGTGGAGACGCTGCGCCGGATCAACTGGGGCAGCGAGACCCAGCTCAACAATCCGATCGCGCTGACCTACCTGCCGGCCAGCGACGAGGTCGCGGTGATCGACTACGACGGCGACGGCACCAACAAGATCGTGTTCCATGCGCGCACGGCCAACGGTTTCGTCGCACCGACGCGCGTGCTCAAGAGCGCCTACACCGATCGGGCACGCGGCATGGCGCACGATCCGGTCGCCGGCACGCTGATGCTCCTCACCGAGGAGACCGTCGGCGAGGATCGCCGCGCGCTGATCCGCGTCTTCGACGCCGACGCCGCCGGTACCGACGCGCCGCTGCGCACGATCGCCGGAGCGGCGACGCAGCTTTCGATCCCGACCTCGAGTGCGTACTACCCGTCCGGGCTCGGTTACGATGCCGAACGCGACCGCATCCTGGTCGCGATGACCGCCAACGCGAATCCGGCCGCGAACCGGCTGCTGGTCTTCGATGCGGCGGCCGACGGCGACGTCGCGCCGCTGCAGGTGATCGAGGGCGAGACGCTCGGGCCCGGCACGCTCGGCACGCCGTTCGCGGTGCCGGACGTCCGCGAACCGGACGACATCCTGCTGCGCGACGGATTCGACGGTCCGTGATGCGGGGGCGCGGTGGCGCGAGCGTGCAGAGCATCGCGTTGCAGGCGGTCGATTGGATGATCAAATGCGGCCGCCGGCGCACGCCGCGTCGAGACGCCGGGCCGATCGACGCGGAGGCCGCGTGTGAGATGGCCGCAATCGACAGGCTCGGCAGCGGCGATCCGCCGCGATCGAGGCGGATCGGATGGGGCGGCGCCCGCGCTCGGCAGCGGCAAAGAACTCGCGCGGTCATCGCGACCGCGCATGGGAATCCTGGATGCCACGGCCGGACGCGACACGCCGGCGCGGCGTGTCGCAGCCGCGATCAGCCGTCCGAGCGCGGCCGCTTCGGCGGGCCGCTGCGCTTGGGCGCGGCGCCGGGACGGCGCGGCGGGCGGCCGCCTTCGTCGCCGCCGCCCTTGACGCGGCTGATGCGCAGCCGCTGACCGGACACCCAGACCTTCTTCAGATGCGACAGCAGCTCCGGCGGCATGCCCTCGGGCAGATCGATCAGGCTGTGGTCGTGCTCGATCGCGATGCGGCCGATGTACTTGCTCTCGAGTCCGGCCTCATTGGCGATCGCGCCGACCAGGTTGCCCGGCTTGACGCCGTGCACGTGGCCGACCTCGACGCGGAAGGTCTCCATGCCCGGCTCCGGCGCGCGCGCGGCGGCCGGCCGGCGCGGACGCTCGGCGCGCCCGTCCTCGGACGGAGCGGCCGCGAAGGCCTCCCCGGACGTGGCCGCGAACGCCGGTGTCTCGCGCGGCGGTCGCTCGTGCGATGCGCGCTCGTGCCGCGGCGCGGCGCGTTCGGGCCGCGCGCCGGGTTCGCGGCGTTCACGTCGCTCGGGCCGTTCGGGCCGCTCGCGCTCGGCGGCGGCACCGGGCGTGAACGGCTTGCGCTCGGGCCGCGCCGGCGGCTCGAGCAGCAGCGGCTTGTCGCCCTGGACGATCCGCGCCAGCGCCGCGGCGATCTCGATCGCCGGCACGTTCTTCTCCTGCTGGTAGCGCTCGACCATCGACTGGAACAGGCCGAGCTCGCCGGCGGCGAGCGTGTCGGTGATCTTCTGCAGGAAACGGTCCATGCGCTTGTCGTTGACGGTCTGCACGGTCGGCAGCTGCATCTCCTCGATCGGCTGGCGCGTCGCGCGCTCGATCGCCTGCAGCAGCCGCTTCTCGCGCGGCGTCACGAACACGATCGCCTCGCCGCTGCGGCCGGCGCGTCCGGTGCGGCCGATCCGGTGCACGTAGGACTCGGTGTCGTGCGGGATGTCGTAGTTGAGCACGTGGCTGATGCGTTCCACGTCGAGGCCGCGCGCGGCCACGTCGGTCGCGACGAGGATGTCCAGCTTGCCGTCCTTGAGTTGCTGGATCGTGCGCTCGCGCTGCTGTTGCTGCATGTCGCCGTTGATCGCGGCGGCGGCCAGGCCGCGCGCCTGCAGACGCTCGGCCAGTTCCTCGGTGGCCTGCTTGGTGCGCGCGAACACGATCATCGCGTCGAAAGGCTCGACCTCGAGGATGCGCGTCAGCGCGTCGAGCTTGTGCAGTCCGCTGACCCACCAGTAGCGCTGGCGGATGTTGGCGGCGGTCGTGGTCCGCGTCTTGATCGTGACTTCGGCCGGCTCGCGCAGATGGGTCTGGGCGATGCGCCGGATCGGCGCCGGCATCGTCGCCGAGAACAGCGCGACCTGGCGCTGCGGCGGCGTCTTGGCGAGGATCTTCTCGACGTCGTCGATGAAGCCCATGCGCAGCATCTCGTCGGCCTCGTCGAGCACCAGCGTGGTCAGCTGCGACAGATCGAGCGAGCCGCGCTCGAGATGGTCGATCACGCGGCCGGGCGTGCCGACGATCACGTGCGCGCCGCGCTTCAGACCGGCCAGCTGCGGGCCGTAGCTCTGGCCGCCGTAGATCGGCAGCACGTGGAAGCCCGGCAGATGCGCGGCGTAGCGCTGGAACGCCTCGGCGACCTGGATCGCGAGCTCGCGCGTCGGCGCCAGCACCAGGGCCTGCGGCTTGACCGCATCGGTCTTCAGCCGCGCGAGGATCGGCAGCGCGAACGCGGCGGTCTTGCCGGTGCCGGTCTGGGCCTGGCCGAGCACGTCGCGGCCGGCCAGCAGATGCGGAATCGTCGCGGCCTGGATCGGCGAGGGCGCCTCGTAGCCGACCTCGGACAGCACCCGCTGCAGGGCGTCGCCGAGGGCGAGATCACGAAACGAGACGGCTGCCGTGGCGTCGCCGGCGGGGGAATCGGACATGGTGTATCACCTGGAGGGCCGCCGGAACGGCAGCGCGGTGAGCGGAGAGGATCGGGCATTGTAGCGGCCCGCCCGGCGGTTTGCGCGCCGCGTCGTGCCGGCATGCATACACGAGGGGGCGGGCGCGGCCATCGTGGCAGCTTGCGCCGGCCGCGCTGAGCGGCGGCCGAATCGCGGTACGCGGCGCTCAGATCCGGCTGTGCGTCCAGGACACCATGCGGCCGTCGCGATACGGCATGACGCCGTGGAACGCGCGCGGATCGGCGTCGAACACCAGCGGCAGGAAATGGCGGTCGCCGTCCCACAGCGGCAGCTCGAGAATCCGCTCGATCGCGACCCACTCCAGCGTGCCCTCGGGATTCTCGCCGAGCGGTTCGCCCTCGTAGCGGTCGATCAGGAACACGAAGCCGAGCCAGTCCTCGCCGCGCTTGCCGAAGCCGGGCCAGCTGATCGTGCCGCGCAGGCGCAGCCCGGTGCACTCGATGCCGGCTTCCTCACGGATCTCGCGGCGCATGCAGGCGACGATGTCCTCGTCCGGCTCCATCTTGCCGCCCAGGCCGTTGTACTTGCCCAGGTGCTGGTCGTCCGGCCGTGCATTGCGATGGACCAGCAGGACCTTGGAGCGGTCCGGCGACAGGACGTAGCCGAGCGTGGCGACGATGGGCGTATAGGGCATGGGACGGGTGCTCGCGAGTGGTCGGCTTGTCGGCATCGGCGCGGCGACGCAAGATGCGCGCCGGTCGGCGGGGACGTATCGATGGGACGACGCGAAAGTGTAGCGACACCGACGTCCGCGGCGCAGCGGGCGATGCGCGGCGGCACGCTGAGCGGCCTCGCCGCTATCGTGCTGTGGTCGGCGCTGGCGCTGCTGACGACCGCGACCGAGGGACTGCCGCCGTTCCAGGTGCTCGCGACGACGTTCGCGATCGCCGGCATCGCCGGCGTCTCCTGGGCGCTCGCGCGCGGGCGCGCCGGCCTGACCGGACTGCGCCAGCCGGTGGCCGCGCTGGCGTTGTCGACCGCGGCGCTGTTCGGCTACCACGCGCTGTACTTCGTCGCGCTCAAGCGCGCGCCGGCGGTCGAGGCGAACCTGATCAATTATCTGTGGCCGCTGCTGATCGTGCTGTTCGCCGGTCTGCTGCCGGGCACGCGCGTGGGCTGGCAGCAGATCGCCGGCGCCGTGCTCGGCCTCTGCGGCGCGGTGCTGCTGGTCACGCGCGGCGAGCGGCTCGGGCTCGATCCGGCCCATGCGCCCGGCTATCTGGCGGCCGCCGGCGCCGCGCTGACCTGGGCGGCCTATTCGGTGCTCAATCGCCGCCATGCCGGCGTGCCGAGCAGCGCGCTGGCCGGCAGCTGCGTGCTGGTGGCCGCGCTCGGTGCGGCCGCGCATGCGCGGTTCGAATCGTTCGTGATGCCGACGCCGACGCAGGGGGCGGTGCTGCTGGTGATGGGACTGGGACCGGTCGGTGCGGCGTTCCTGTTGTGGGATCGCGGCACCAAGCACGGCGACATCGCGCTGCTCGGCACGTTGTCGTATGCGGCGCCGCTGCTGTCGACGCTGCTGCTGCTGGTCTTCGGCGCAGCGCGACCGCACTGGACGCAGGCAGTGGCAGTCCTCGTACTGCTGGCCGGCGCCTGGCTCGGTACGCGCGGCGATCGGTCGGCCGGCTCCTGATCGGCGCAGGCAACCGATCGCGGCGCGTGGCACGCGCGGTGACGACGGCGGCCGGCCGGGCCGCCGTCGAGTCGATCACCGAGGGTGGCCCGAGGTCGTGATTGGGCCTGTCGAGGATCGCGGCCCGGGGCTGCGATCGATGCTTGTAGCAATGGCGGCCGAGGCCGCCATTGCCTCTCGCTCAGAGCGCTTCGAAGATGCCGGCGGCGCCCATGCCGGTGCCGATGCACATCGTGACCATGCCGTACTTCTGCTTGCGGCGGCGCAGACCGTGGATCAGCGTCGCGGCGCGGATCGCGCCGGTGGCACCGAGCGGATGGCCGAGCGCGATCGCGCCGCCGAGCGGGTTGACCCTGGCCGGATCGAGGCCGACGTCGCGGATCACCGCCAGCGCCTGCGCCGCGAAGGCCTCGTTGAGTTCGATCCAGTCGAGCTGGTCGCGGGTCAGGCCGGCCAGCTTCAACGCCTTGGGGATCGCCGCGATCGGGCCGATGCCCATGATCTCCGGCTTCACGCCGGCGACGTCGAACGAGACGAAGCGCGCCAGCGGCGTCAGGCCGTAGCGCTTGAGTGCGCGCTCGCTGGCCAGCAGCAGCGCGCCGGCGCCGTCGGACATCTGCGAGGCATTGCCTGCGGTCACGCTGCCGCCGTTGCGGAACACCGGGCGCAGCTTGGCCAGCGTCTCGACGCTGGTGCCGGGGCGCGGACCTTCGTCGACGCTGATCGTGCGGCCGTCGGTGACGATCGTGCGCCTGGCCAGATCCGGATAGTGGTCATCCAGCGTGACCGGCAGGATCTCGTCGGCGAACTCGCCGGCGGCGATCGCGGCCAGCGCCTTGGCGTGGCTCGCCGCGGCGAACGCGTCCTGGTCCTCGCGGCTGATCTTCCACTGCTCGGCGACCTTCTCGGCGGTGATGCCCATGCCGTAGGCGATCGCGACGTTCTCGTCGGCGAACGCGGCCGGGTTCATCGCGATCTTGTTGCCCATCATCGGCACCATGCTCATCGACTCGGTGCCGCCGGCGAGCATCAGGTCGGCATCGCCGGTGCGGATGCGGTCGGCGGCCAGCGCGATCGCCTGCACGCCCGAGGAGCAGAAGCGGTTGATCGTCTGCGCCGGCACCGTGTCGGGCAGACCGGCCAGCAGCACGCCGATGCGCGCCACGTTCATGCCCTGCTCGGCCTCCGGCATCGCGCAGCCGATCACCGCGTCGCCGATCTCGGCGGGATCGACGCCCGGCGCGGCGGCCAGCGCGCCGCGCAGCACGTGCGCGAGCAGGTCGTCCGGCCGCGTGTTGCGGAACACGCCGCGTGGTGCCTTGCCGACCGGCGTGCGTACCGCCGAGACGATGTAGGCATCCTGGATTTGCTTGGTCATCTGGAAGTCTCCGAAGAAGATCGGGAAGCGGTCCGGAGCGGCGCCGTGCGGCGGCCGCGTCGGGCCCCTCGTCAGTTGCGAAGCGGCTTGCCGGTGGCGAGCGTGTGCGCGATGCGCTCCTGCGTCCTGGCGGTCTGCGCCAGTTCGACGAAGTGCTTGCGCTCCAGGTCGAGCAGCCAGCGCTCGTCGACCTGCGAGCCGCGCTCGATGCCGCCGCCGCACAGCGTGTCGGCGATCCGGCTGGCGATGTCGAAGTCGTGCGCCGAGATGAAGCGGCCCTCGAGCATGTTGACCAGCAGCATCTTCAGCGTCGCGGTGCCGACGTCGCCGGCGACCGTGATCGCACGCGCCGGCAGCGGCGGGCGATAACCCTGATCGGCCAGCGCCGTGGCGGTCACCGCGGCGACGTGCAGCAGCTCGTAGGCGTTGAACACGACGACGTCGTCGGCGCGCAGCAGGCCCAGGCGCTTGGCCTCGATCGCCGAGCCGGACACCTTGGCCATCGCGATGGTCTCGAACATGCGCTTGATCGCGTCGAACGGATCGGCGCCGGGCACGCTCGCGGCACGCACCGCGATCTCCTTCAGTCCGCCGCCGGCCGGCAGCAGGCCGACGCCGGCCTCGACCAGGCCGATGTAGCTCTCGAGCGCGGCGACCGTGCGCGCGGAATGCATCTGGAACTCGCAGCCGCCGCCGAACGCCATGCCGCGCACCGCGGCGACGACCGGCACCAGCGAATACTTGATGCGCTGGCTGGTCGCCTGGAAGTTGGCGACCATCGCGTCGAACGCATCGACCTTGCCGGCCTGCAGCAGGCCGAGCGCGCCCTTCAGATCGGCGCCGGCCGAGAACGGCTCGCCGGTCTGCCAGAGCACGACGGCCTTGAACGTCTTCTCGGCCTCGTCGATCGCGCGCTGGACGCCGTCGAGCACCGCGTCGTTGACGGTGTTCATCTTGGTCTTGAACGAGACGATGCCGACCTCGTCGCCGAGGTGCCACAGCCGCACGCCCTCGTTCTCCCAGGCGGTGACGCCGCTGTCGAAGCGCTCGCCGAGCAGCGCGTCGGGGTAGCGCTGGCGGCGATAGACCGTATGCGCCGAGCGCGGCAGCGGCTTGCCGGCACTGGCCGACCAGGAGCCGTCGGCGCCGTGGACGCCGTCGCGGCCGTCGGTGACCCAGGCCGGCAGCGGCGCATCGCTCATCGCCTTGCCGGCGCTGATGTCCTCGTTGATCCACTGCGCGACCTGGCGCCAGCCGGCGGCCTGCCAGGTCTCGAACGGCCCGAGCTTCCAGCCGTAGCCCCAGCGGATCGCGAAATCGACCTCGCGCGCGGTCTCGGCGATATCGGCCAGGTGATAGGCGGCGTAGTGGAACAGGTCGCGGAACGTCGCCCACAGGAACTGCGCCTGGCGGTCCTCCGAGGCGCGCAGCCTGGCGAACTTCTCGGCCGGATCGCGGATCGCGAGGATCGCGGCGACCTCCGGCGAGGCGCCGCGGTCGGCCGCGCGGTAGTCGCGCAGGCCGAGGTCGAGCACGCGGATCTCCTTGCCGACCTTGCGGAAGAAGCCCGCACCGGTCTTCTGGCCGAGCGCGCCCTGATCGATCAGCGCCTGCAGCCAGGCCGGCGCCTTGAAGTAGGCATGCCAGGGATCGTCGGGCAGGGTGTCGGCCATCGTCTTGATGACGTGCGCCATCGTGTCGAGGCCGACTACATCGGAGGTGCGGTAGGTCGCGCTCTTCGGACGGCCGATCGCCGGGCCGGTGATCGCGTCGACCTCGTCGAAGCCCAGGCCGAACTGCTCGGTGTGGTGCATCGTGGCCAGGATCGAGAACACGCCGACCCGGTTGCCGATGAAGTTCGGCGTGTCGCGCGCGTAGACCACGCCCTTGCCGAGCTGGGTCGTCAGGAACGCCTCCAGACCGGCCAGCAGCGAAGGGTCGGTCGCGCGCGCCGGGATCAGCTCGACCAGGTGCATGTAGCGCGGCGGGTTGAAGAAGTGGATGCCCGAGAAGCGCGGCTGCAGCGCGGCCGGCAGCGCGTCGGCCAGCGTGTTGATCGACAGGCCCGAGGTGTTGCTGGCGACGAACGCGGTGTCCGAGACGTGCGGCGCTATCTTGCGGTACAGGTCGAGCTTCCAGTCCATGCGTTCGGCGATCGCCTCGATGATCAGGTCGCACTCGCGCAGGCGCTGCAGATCGTCCTCGTAGTTGGCCGGCGTGATCGCGGCGGCCAGCGACGGATCGGCCAGCGGCGCCGGCGACAGCTTGGTCAGGTTCGCCAGCGCCTTGGCGACGATGCCGTTCTTGTCGCCGTCCTTGGCCGGCAGGTCGAACAGGATCGTCTCGATGCCGGCATTGGTCAGATGGGCGGCGATCTGGGCGCCCATGACGCCGGCGCCGAGCACGGCGGCTTTGCGGATCAGCAGAGGGGTGACGGACATCGAGCTCTCCGATGCGGATGGTGAAAGAGGCGGGACGCTCACGCGGCGCGCAGGCCGGCGGCGGCGAAACGGATCAGATGGGACGCGGTGCGTTCGCGATGTTCCTGCTCGCTGACGTCGCCGCGCCGCTTGAGCACGCCGAAATCGGCCATCGCATAGGTGAGGGCGCCGGACACGATGTCCAGCCGCCAGTACAGCTCTTCCTTGTCCAGCTGCGGCAGCAGTCGCGCGAACACGCCGGCGAACTCCTTGAGCACGTGGCCGTAGTTGTCGGACAGGAACCGGCGCAGGCGCTCGTCGTGCTCGGCGTAGGCGCGCGCCAGCACGCGCACGAACGCGGCACCGCCGGCGTCGCTGAGCGACAGCTCCAGCGCCGGCCGCACGAACGCGTCGAGCACGTCCTCGAGGCCGAGGTCGGCGCGGTCGCGACACTGCGCGAGCAGCTCGGTGCGGCGCGCGTTGAGCTCGTCGAGGCGGCGTCGGAACACCTCCTCGATCAGGTTTTCCTTCGAGCCGAAGTGATAGTTGACCGCGGCCAGATTGACCTTGGCGCTGGCGGTCACCTGGCGCAGCGATGCGCCGGCGAAGCCGTGACGGGCGAACAGTTCCTCGGCAGCGCCGAGGATGCGCTGGCGGGTCGAGAACGGGGTCAGGTCCACGGGTGGTCCCACGAGAGACGAATCAAACGACCGTTTGAATCTAAGCCAGTGCCGTCGCCGCCGTCAAACCGCGTTGCAGCATCGGCGTGCCCGCCGGTGGCCGCAGACGGCATCGGCGCATGCGAAAACGTGGCGCAGTCGCCATTCCGGCATGGCGCAGGGCGGCGGAACCGGCTAGAATCTTCCGTTCATACATCTGCTAACCCCGCGGAAGTTCGCGGATTCTTCATATGCCCAGGGCGCGCTTTCGCAGCGCGGCCACGCATTCACTTTCCGGAGAAACCATTTCATGGCGCTGGAGCGCACCCTGTCCATCATCAAGCCCGATGCGGTCGCCAAGAACGTGATCGGCGAGATCTACACGCGTTTCGAGAAGGCCGGCCTCAAGATCGTCGCCGCTCGCTACAAGCAGCTGTCGCGCGCCGAGGCCGAGGGCTTCTACGCGGTGCACCGCGAGCGTCCGTTCTTCAACGCGCTGGTCGAGTTCATGATCTCCGGCCCGGTCATGATCCAGGCTCTCGAGGGCGAGGACGCGATCGCCAAGAACCGCCAGCTGATGGGCGCCACCGACCCGAAGAAGGCCGATCCGGGCACGATCCGCGCCGACTTCGCCGACTCGATCGACGCCAACGCCGTCCACGGTTCGGACGCGGCCGAGACCGCCGCGAACGAGATCGCGTACTTCTTCGCGGCGACCGAGGTCGTCTCGCGCTGAGATGGACGCCGTGACGACCCCCAAGACCAACGTGTTCGGGTTCGATCGCGCCGAGCTGCGTGCGTTCTTCGCGCAGCTCGGCGAGAAGCCGTACCGCGCCGACCAGGTCATGAAGTGGGTCTATCACCGCCACGTCACCGACTTCGCCCAGATGAGCGACGTCGGCAAGGCGCTGCGCGAGAAGCTGCAGGCGGTCGCCGAGATCGTGCCGCCGAACGTGCTGTTCGAGAAGCAGTCCGCCGACGGCACGCACAAGTGGCTGCTCGGCATGGACGGCGCCAACGCGATCGAGACCGTGTTCATTCCGGAGACCTCGCGCGGCACGCTGTGCGTGTCCTCGCAGGTCGGCTGTGGCCTCAACTGCCAGTTCTGCTCGACCGCGACGCAGGGCTTCAACCGCAACCTGTCCACGGCCGAGATCATCGGCCAGGTCTGGGTGGCGGCGCGTCACCTCGGCAACGTGCCGCACCATCAGCGCAAGCTGACCAACGTCGTCATGATGGGCATGGGCGAGCCGCTGCTGAACTTCGACAACGTCGTGCGCGCGATGAGCATCATGCGCGACGACCTTGGGTTCGGCCTCGCCAACAAGCGCGTCACGCTGTCGACGGCCGGTCTGGTGCCGATGATCGACCGTCTCTCGGAGACCAGCGACGTCTCGCTCGCGGTCTCGCTGCACGCGCCGGTCGACGAGTTGCGCACCGAGATCGTGCCGCTCAACAAGAAGTATCCGATCGCCGAACTGCTGGCCGCGTGCCGGCGCTACGCGGCCAAGCGGCCGCGTACGACGATCACGTTCGAATACACGATGCTCAAGGGCGTCAACGATCTGCCCGAGCACGCGCGCCAGCTGGTCAAGCTGATGCGCACGGTGCCGAGCAAGGTCAACCTGATTCCGTTCAATCCGTTCGCCGGCACGCGCTTCGAGCGCTCCGACGAGACCACGATCCGCGCGTTCCAGAAGATCCTGCTCGACGCCGGGGTGCTGACGATGGTGCGCCGGACCCGCGGCGACGACATCGACGCCGCCTGCGGCCAGCTCAAGGGCCAGGTCGTCGACCGCACGCGCCGCCAGGCCGAGTTCCGTCGCACGCTGGAGCGGGGAGTCGCCGATGCGGCCTAGTCTGCGGCCGGCTCTGATCGCCCTGCTGCTGTGCGGCACGGTCGGCTGCGCCACCAGCGGCGGCGTATCGAACAACAACAACCCGACCAAGAAGCAGGAAGCGGCGCGCACCAATACCGAGCTCGGCCAGCGCTACATGCAGCAGGGCCAGCTCGAGCTGGCGATGGAGAAGCTCACGCGCGCGCTCGAGGCCGACGGCAGCTACGCCGACGCGCACACCGTGATCGCGGTGCTCTACGAGCGCATCGGCAACGCGCAGAAGGCCGGCGAGCACTACCGCCGCGCCGCGCAGCTCAAGCCCAACAGCGGCGCCGAGGCCAACAACTACGGCTGGTACCTGTGCAACAACGGCAAGCCGGAAGAGGCCGCGGCGTACTTCGATCGCGCGATCGCCGACCCGTTCTACCGCACGCCGGCACTGGCGCTCGGCAATGCCGGCATCTGCCTGGCGCGCGCCGGCCGCTACGACGAGGCCGAGCAGAAGCTGCGCATCGCACTCGAACAGGATCAGAACAACACCGAGGCGCTGTTCCAGATGGCCTCGGTGCTCTATGCGCGGCGCGAGTACTTCCGCGCGCGCGCGTTTCTGCAGCGCTACGAGGCCAGCGCGCATGCGCGCCCGGAGTCGCTGATGCTCGGCCGCAACATCGAACTGCAGCTCGGCAATGCCGACGCCGCCCGGGATTACACCCGGCGTCTGCTGCAGGATTTCCCCAGCTCGCAGCAGGCTCGCATGCTGGACGCGCCGGGGACGTCGTGAGATGAACAACCGGACACCCTCAGGCTCGCGCGGGGATGTCGCAGGGGGGACAGGTGCGCGAGGACGATCCAGCGACGACAACGACAACGGCCAGCTGCCGCTGCACCTGGAGACTGGCCAGGACACAATCGAGAGCACAGGCACAGCAATGGCTATCGAACCGGAAAGTCTTGCAGACGCAGCCCCGGCATCGGCGGCGTCTGCCCAGGGGGATATGATCGATGCCGGTGAAGGTTCGCTCGGGCAGCACCTGCGTGCGGCCCGCGAGGCCCGAGGCTGGACGCGCGACGAGGTCGCGACACGGCTGAAGCTGCCGATCCGGCTGATCGGGCGGATCGAGGCCGACGACTATCAGGGCATGACGCAGGGCGTGTATCTGCGCGGCTATCTGATCAGCTATACGCGGCTGCTCGGTCTGCCGGTCGAGCGCGCCGAACAGGTCGCCGACCTGCACACCGAGGCGACGCCGATCGTCGCGACCGGCACCGTGCCGCGTTCGCGCTATCTGATCGACCGCTATTCGGTGACCGCCACCTACCTGATCCTGACCGGCCTGATCCTCGGGCCCACGGTCTGGTTCGCGGCGACCCGCGGCGGCATCGAACAGAGCCTGGTCCGCACCACGCCGCTCGACACGGCCGCGGTGCAGACGCCGGCGCGGTCCTCGTCGACGACGCCGGACACGATCGCCGCGCTGCCGGTCGAGATCGCACCGGCGCCGCTGGCGCCGCCGCGGATCGAGGCGCCGCCGCCGGTCGTCGCGTCGATGGCGCCGTTCTCGACCCGGCCCGCCAGCGCGCCGACGCCGAGCCCGGCACCGGCCGAAGGCGGACGCACGCTGGTGCTCAAGGTCAGCCAGGCCAGTTGGGTCGAAGTGCTCGATGCGGACGGCAAGCGGCTCGAGTACGGCCTGCTGCAGGCCGGCACCGAACGCAGCTATCGCAGCGAGCGGCCGTTGTCGGTGCGGCTCGGCAACGCCGACGGCGTCGAGCTGCAGGCCGACGGCGCGACCGTCGATCTCGCACCGTACCGGCGCGCGAACGTCGCCCACGTGCGCGTGTTCGGACCGGACGCCACGGTCGCCCGCATCGAACCCTGAATCGCCGGATAATCCGCGGCGCGGCGCCGGCGGACGCCGGGCCGCGCTTTCCTGCTACCCTTGCGCGCCTGCACGCCGGGGTCGCGCCGGCCGCGTCCGCAGCTCCGATCTCCCTCTTTCCAGGTACACGCAATGGCTTTTGAACTTCTTGACGAACACGAGCAGGGCGAAGTCGTCCGCAAGTGGCTTCGCCAGAACACGATGTCGATCGCGACCGGCATCGCCCTCGCCCTGCTGCTGATCTTCGGCTGGCAGCAGTGGAAGCATCGCCAGGACGGCAAGGCGGTCGAGGCCGCGCTGCAGTACCAGGCGCTCGGCGTCGCCGTCGAGGGCAAGCGCACCGAGGACGCCGACGCGATCGCCGCGGCGCTGCGCAAGGATTATCCGGGCACGGTCTATGCCGTGCTCGCCGCGCTCGGCCAGGCCGAGCGTGCCGTCGTCAAGGGCGACCTGAAGGCCGCCGCGGCCGATCTGGACTGGGCCCGTTCCAACGTCAAGCTGCCGGCGCTCAAGCATCTGGTGAACCTGCGCCTGGCGCAGGTACGCCTGGCCGAGGGCGACGCCGCCGCGGCGCTGGGCCTGCTCGACGGCATCGACAAGGCCGAGTACGTCGGCCAGGTGGCCGAGCTGCGCGGCGACGCGCTGGTCAAGCTCGACCGTGACGAGGAAGCGCGCGCCGCCTACCGCGACGCGCTCGCCAAGCTCGAACCGCAGGCGCCCAACCGCAGCTTCGTGCAGATGAAGCTCGACGATCTCGGCGCCGCCCCCGCAGCAGCACAGCAGGGCTCGTAATGAAGGTTTCCACCGTCGCCGTCCTGGTCCTGGCCCTCCTGCTGGGAGGCTGTACCTGGTTCCGCAATCTCGGCAAGAAGGACAACGTCGAGCCGCCGACGCCGCTCGCCGAGTCGTTCACGCCGACGCTGTCGGTGCAGCGCGCCTGGACCGGCAGCGCCGGCAAGGGCCCCGGCAAGTCCGGCGTGCCGATGGTGCCGGCGGTGGCCGACGGCCGTCTGTTCGTCGCCGACGTCGACGGCAATCTGAGCGCGCTCGATGCGGCCACCGGCAAGCGGCTGTGGAACGTGCACACCGGCAAGCGCTCCGGCGCGTACTGGCGCCGCACCGACACCAGCGTGCGCTGGTCGGGCGGTCCGACCGTGGCCGGCGACCTGGTCATCGTCGGCGGCCTGGACGGCCAGGTCGGCGCGTACGCGGCGGCCGACGGTGCCGAGCGCTGGGTCGTCAACGTCTCCTCCGAAGTGATCACGGCGCCGGCGGTCAGCGGCGACACCGTGATCGTGCGCAGCAACGACGGCCGGCTCTACGGTCTGGACCTCGGCGACGGCAACCGGCGCTGGGTGTTCGACCAGGGCGTGCCGCCGCTGAGCCTGCGCGGCAATTCGGCGCCGCGCGTGTCGAACGGCCTGGCCGTGTCCGGCTTCGACAACGGCAAGATCGTCGCGGTCAACATCGCCGACGGCAGCCAGGCCTGGATGCAGACGCTCGGCCTCGGCGAGGGCCGTACCGAGGTCGACCGCCTGGCCGACGTCGACGGTGAAGTCGTCGTCGACGGCGGCGAAGTGTTCGCGGCCGGCTATCGCGGCATCGTCAGCGCGCTCTATGCCGACAGCGGCCGCACCGCCTGGCAGCGCGATCTGTCCAGCTACGCGGGCGTCACCGTCGCCGGCAACGTCGTCGCCGTCGTCGACGACGAAGGCAACGTCTGGGCATTCGACCGCCAGAGCGGCGCGAACCTCTGGAAGCAGGACCAGCTCAAGTACCGCTGGCTGTCGTCGCCGGCCGCCCAGGGCGGCGCGATCGTCGTCGGCGACGTCGAGGGCTGGGTGCACTGGCTCAACGCCGAGGACGGCAAGCTGATCGCGCGCGAGCGCCTCGGCAAGAATCCGATCGCCGGCGCGCCGGTGGTCGACGGCGACACCGTCTACGTCGAGGACAGCGAAGGGCGCCTGGGCGCCTGGCGCGTCGCCCGTTGACGCCGCCGCGGCCGGCGTCGCCGGCCCGCGCGGTCGCTTCCGCTACTGCCGCCCGGTCCGGGCGGATCGCCGCCGCGACGTGAAGGTCGCGGCGATTTCGTTTTCATCGCCTGATCGTCGGAGGGGCGAGCAGTGTTGCCAGTCGTAGCCCTGGTCGGGCGTCCCAACGTCGGCAAGTCGACGTTGTTCAACGTACTCACGCGCACGCGCGATGCCCTGGTCGCCGATCTGCCGGGCGTCACGCGCGATCGTCATTACGGCATCTGCCGGCTCGGCGAGCGGCGCTTCATGGTGGTCGACACCGGCGGTCTGGCCGACGATCAGGAAGGCCTGGCCGGCCTGACCGCGCGCCAGGTCGAGGCCGCGATCGAGGAAGCCGACGTCGTCGTCTTCGTCGTCGACGCGCGCGACGGCATGCTGCCGGGCGACCCGGCGATCCTCGAGCGGCTGCGCCGCGTCGCAAAACCCATCCTGCTGGCCGTCAACAAGGTCGACGGCCTCGACGAGCACGTCGCGCTGGCCGAGTTCGCCGCGCTCGGCATCGCCGCGCCGCTGCCGCTGGCCGCCTCGCACAGCCGCGGCGTGCAGCCGCTGCTCGACGCGATCGCCGCGCGTCTGCCGCCGGAAGGCGAAGCCGAACCGGAAGCCGACGAGGAGGGCGTCCGCGTCGCGATCGTCGGCCGCCCGAACGTCGGCAAGTCGACCCTGGTCAACCGCCTGCTCGGCGAGGACCGCGTCGTCGTCTCCGACGTCGCCGGCACCACGCGCGACTCGATCCGCGTCCCGCTCGAGCGCGACGGCAAGCGCTACACGCTGATCGACACCGCCGGCGTGCGGCGCCGCGCGCGCATCGAGGACGCGGTCGAGAAGTTCAGCGTGATCAAGACGCTGCAGTCGATCGAGGCGGCCAGCGTGGTGGTGCTGCTGCTCGATGCGAAGGAAGGCGTCACCGACCAGGACGCCGGCCTGATCGGCCACGTGCTCGAGGCGCAGCGCGCCCTGGTCATCGCGGTCAACAAATGGGACGGCCTGTCGGCCTACGACCGCGAGCAGTGCCGCGTCTCGCTGGCGCGCAAGCTGGTCTTCGTCGACTGGGCGCCGCAGGTGACGATCTCGGCGCTGCACGGCAGCGGCATCGGCGAGCTGATCAAGGCGGTCAACCGCAGCCACGCCTCGGCCGGCCGCACGTTCACGTCCTCGGAGCTGACGCGCGCGCTCGAGGCCGCCTACGAGGGCTACCAGCCGCCGCTGGTGCGCGGTCACGCGCCCAAGCTCAAGTACGCCCATCCGGGCGGCACGCATCCGCCGACGATCGTGATCCACGGATCGCGCACGCGCCATCTGGCCGACTCGTACCGGCGCTATCTCGAGAACTTCTTCCGCACGCGCTACCGCCTCGTCGGCACGCCGATCCGCATCGACTTCCGCGACGGCGACAACCCGTATGCCGGCAAGCGTAACGAGCTGACCGAAGGCCAGCAGCGCCGCCGCCAGCGCATGATCCGCAACGCCAAGCGCGGCAAGCGCTGATGCCGTGACCGGCGCGGCGTACACGGTCGCGGTGCTCGCCGGCGGTGCGGCCACGCGTCTGGACGGCCGCGACAAGGGCCTGATGCGGCTCGACGGACGGCCGCTGGTCGAGTGGGTGCTCGCCGCAGCCGGCCTGCGCGCGGCGCCGGCGGATCCCGCGCCGCCGCTGCTGATCGTCGCCAATCGCCATCTCGACGCCTATGCGCTGCACGGACCGACGATCCACGACGCGCTGCCGGGCCATCGCGGCCCGCTCGCCGGCATCGCCGCGGCGCTGGCGGCCTGCCGCACCGACTGGCTCCTCAGCGTGCCGGTCGACTGTCCGCTGCCGCCGCCCGATCTCGCCGTGCGCCTGCTGGCCGGACCGCCCGACGCGGCGATCCGGGTCGCCCACGACGGCGAACGCCGCCAGCCGCTGTTCGCGCTGTATGCGCGTGAGCTCGCCGCCTCGGCCGCCGCCGCGGCGGCCGAGCAGACCGGCGTATACGCCTGGCAGGACGCCGTCGGCGCGGTCGAGGTTGATTTCGCCGATCGCCGCGTACACTTCGACAACCTCAATACGCCGTCGGACTTCGCCGCCTTCCGTGAACGCCTCGCCCCGCACGCCTGACTGCCCGAGCCGCTGGAGCGTCGAGGCCGCCTGCACCTTCCTCGCCGAGGCCGGCCGCGCGCAGACGTTCGGTGTCGAGACGGTCGCGCTCGAGGAGGCGCTCGGCCGTGTGCTCGCCGAGGACATCGTGGTCGAGCGTGCGGTGCCGCCGTTCGCGAACTCGGCGATGGACGGCTTCGCGCTGCGCGGCGCGGATCTGCCGGCGGCCGGCGAGCGCCGGCTGCGCATCGTCGGCACGCATCTGGCCGGCGGCGCGGGCGCGTTCGCGATCGGGCCCGGCGAATGCCTGCGTCTGATGACCGGCGCGCCGCTGCCGGACGGCGCCGATACCGTGGTGATCCAGGAGCACGTCCGCGTCGACGGCGACGTCGCGATCATCGGTGCCGGCGAACGGCCCGGCGCCAACGTGCGTCCGGCCGGCGAGGACTTCCGTCCCGGCGAGACCGCGCTGCGTCGCGGCCAGCGTCTGGGCCCCGCCCAGCTCGGCGTCTGCGCCTCGCTCGGCCATGCCCGGATCGGCGTCGTGCGGCGGCCGCGCGTGGTGCTGCTGACGACCGGCGACGAGGTCGTGATGCCGGGCGAGGCGACCTCGCCGGCGCAGATCCACAACAGCAATGCCTTCAGCGTCGGTGCCCTGGTCCGCGAGGCCGGCGCCGCGCTGCTCTCGCACCGGCACCTGCCCGACGAGGCCGACACGATCCGGGCCGCGCTGCTGCAGGCGGCCGGCGAGGCCGACCTGGTCGTCAGCTGCGGCGGCGTCTCGGCCGGCGAGGCCGACCTGCTGCCGGGCCTGCTCGCCGAGATCGGCACGATCGATTTCTGGAAGGTGCGCATGAAGCCCGGCATGCCGTTCCTGACCGGCCGTATCGGCGACGCGCGCCTGTGCGCGCTGCCCGGCAATCCGGTCTCGACCGTGGCGACCTTCCTGGTGCTCGTGCTGCCGTATCTCGAAGCGCTGCAGGGCTGCGCGACGACGGCCGCGCCGTGGCTGAGCGCGCGCCTGACGGCGCCGCTGCGCAAGCGCCACGACCGCACCGAATTCCTGCGCGCCCACGTCCGCGCCGGCGTCGACGGCACGCTGCAGGCCGACCTGCTCGACCGGCAGGGCTCGGGCATGCTGCGCGGCGTCGCCGAGGCCAACGCGCTGGTGCGCGTGGAGGCCGACCAGACCGAACTGCCCGCCGGCGCCGTCGTGCCGGCGATGATCTTCGCCCTTTCCGGAACGCTCTCCCGATGACCGACGACACGCCCCTGGTATCGATCCTGATCCGCAGCATGGACCGGCCGACGCTCGACCGCGCGCTGGCCTCGGCGGCCGCGCAGACCTGGCCGGCGATCGAGATCGTCGTCGTGGCGGCCTGCGGCGCGGCGCACCGCGACCTGCCCGAGCAGATCGACGGGCGGCCGCTGCGTCTGATCCGGCCCGACCCCGATCGCCGGCTGACGCGGCCCGAGGCCGCCAATGCCTGTCTCGACGCGGCCCGCGGCGAATGGCTGAACTTCCTCGACGACGACGACGAGCTGCTGCCCGAGCACGTGCGCACGCTGTTCGAGGCGCCGCGCGGCGAAGGTGTGCGGCTGCTGTACGCCAGTGCGCGCGTGCACGACGTCGACGGATCGCTGATCGGCTACAGCGGCCGCGCCGGCTATCACATGCAGTTGTACAACCAGAACCGCAGCCAGCCGGTCGCGACGCTGTTCCACCGCAGCCTGGTCGACGAAGGCGCGCGCTTCGACCCGAGCTTCCCGGTCTACGAGGACCACGACTTCTTCATCAACTGCGCCACGCGCACGCGCTTCCAGTGGGTGCAGGCCGCCACCTGCATCTGGAACGGCGCGATCGGCGATTCGGGCTGCGGCTACGGGCCCAATTCCAACGAGCCGCAGCGCGAGGCGTACTACCGGCGCATGCGCGAGAAGTGGGCCAAGGCGTTCGAGCAGTGGAAGTCCGAGCCCGAGGCGCTGATCTACCTCGCCCAGCATCATCTCAAGCAAGGCGATCTGAAGCTCGCGATCCAGTGCCTGGAGCGCGTCCTGGTGCAGCGCCCCAACGATCTGAACGCGCTCAATCTCTACGGCATGGCCTGCTTCCACGACGGCCGCATCGACGCCGCGCTCGACGTGCTGAGCTACGCGACCCGGCTCGCGCCCGATCAGCCGGCGATCGCGGCCAATCTGGCCCTGGTCGAGCAGCGCAGCGGCCGCAGCGCGGCCTCGCTCGGCTCGGGCTGACGGATCGCGGCCGTGTCGACCGAAGCTTCCGCGGCGCTCGCGCCGGACGCCGAGATCGATCCGCGATCGGCGCATCGCGCGCAGCTCGGCGGCGCGCTGCTGCTCGACGTGCGCGAGGACGACGAGCGTGCGGGCGGAGGCCCCGCCGATGCGCTCGGACTGGCGCGCGGCGCGATCGAGGAACGTTTCCCGGCGCTGCAGCCGGATCGCGACCGGCCGATCCTGACGCTGTGCGCGAGCGGTCGCCGCTCGCTGCTCGCGCGCCAGACGCTGCTCGCGCTCGGCTACCGCGACGTGCGCTCGGTCGCCGGCGGCTTCGCGCGCTGGCGCGCCGAGGGACTGCCCGAGGCGGCCGGTGCGCTCGGCGCCGATGCGGGCGAACGCTATGCGCGGCATCTGGTGCTGCCCGAGGTCGGCATCGCCGGCCAGGCGCGGCTGCTGCGGGCGCGGATCGCCTTGATCGGCGCCGGCGGTCTCGGCTCGCCGGCCGCGCTGTACCTGGCCGCGGCCGGCGTCGGCCATCTGACCCTGATCGACGACGATCGCGTCGAACGCTCGAACCTGCAGCGGCAGGTGCTGCACGCCGACGCACGCATCGGCATGGCCAAGACCGAATCGGCGCGGATCGCGCTGTCGGCTCTGAATCCCGGCATCGAGATCGGCGTTCGCGAGGAACGGCTGCTCGCCGCCAACGTCGAGGCGGCGATCGCCGGCTACGACGTCGTGATCGACGGCGCCGACAACTTCCCGACGCGCTACCTGCTCGACGCGGCGACGCGCCGGCTCGGCATTCCGCTGGTCTACGGCGCGGTGCACCGCTTCAGCGGGCAGGTCAGCGTGTTCGATCCGCGCGACGCCGCCTCGCCGTGCTACCGCTGCCTGTTCCCGGAGCCGCCGTCGACGGCCGAGGCGCCCAACTGCAGCGAGGCCGGCGTGCTCGGCGTATTGCCCGGCACGATCGGCCTGCTGCAGGCGACCGAGGCGATCAAGCTCGTGCTCGGCATCGGCCGGCCGCTGACCGGCCGCCTGCTGTGCTACGACGCGCTGGCCGCGTCGTTCCGCGAACTGGCCCTGCCGCGCGACCCGGCCTGCCCGGGCTGCGGGCCGGCTGCCGTGTTCGACGGCTATGCCGATCTCGCACGGCTGTGCGCGTCGGCCGGCTGAGCCCGCCTCAGCGCAGCAGCCACGGAGCGGCCCACCAGAACGCGCAGAACAGGCCGAAGCCGGTCCAGAACAGCTTGCGGATGCCGCGCGCGATCAGCCAGGCCAGGCCGATCGCGATCAGGACCGGCATCCATTTGGTGAGCATCGCGCGGGTCGAGGGCGACAGGGGCGAAGCGTCGATCATCGTCAGATCCTCCGGCACCGTCAGGGTGCGGGACCGATGATCCCGATCCGCGGCCGCCGGCGGTAGCCCCGGCCGTCAGCGATCGCGGATGACGGCTGTCATGGCCGCCGCGCGTCGCCCAGCGGCCGCGTGCGCAGGCGCAGCGCGTTCGCGACCACCGACACCGACGACAGGCTCATCGCCAGCGCCGCGATCATCGGCGAGAGCACCAGGCCGGTCAGCGGGTACAGCGCACCGGCCGCGATCGGCACGCCGAGCGCGTTGTAGCCGAACGCGAACGCGAGGTTCTGGCGGATGTTGCGCACGGTCGCCTGCGACAGCGCGCGGGCACGCACGATGCCGGCCAGATCACCCTTGACCAGGGTCACCTGGGCGCTTTCGATCGCGACGTCGGTGCCGTCGCCCATCGCGATGCCGATGTCGGCCGCGGCCAGCGCCGGCGCATCGTTGATGCCGTCGCCGGCCATCGCGACGCGCCGGCCTTCGCGCTTGAGCGCCGCGATGACCTCGGCCTTGCCGGCCGGCGAGACGTCGGCGTGCACGGCGTCGATGCCGAGCGCCGCGGCGACTGCGCGCGCGCTGGTCGCGGTGTCGCCGGTCAGCATGACGATCCGCAGGCCGGCGGCGTGCAGTTGCGCGATGGCCTGCGGTGTCGAGGCCTTGATGCGGTCGGCGACCGCGAGCAGGGCGGCCGGACGGCCTTCCACGGCGAGGAAGACCACGGTCGCGCCGTCCGCGCGCAGTGCCTCGGCACGTGCGCGGTGCGCGTCCGACAATGCGATGCCGCGCTCGCGCATCAGCGCGGCGTTGCCGAGCGCGAGCGTCCGGCCCTCGACGCTGCCTTCCACGCCGAGGCCGTTGCGCGCGAGGAAGCCGGTCACGGCCGGCACGTCGAGCCCGCGCACGTCGGCCGCGGCGACGATCGCGCGCGCCAGCGGGTGCTCGCTGGCGCGTTCGAGCGCGGCCGCGAGCGCCAGCGCGTCGGCCTCGTCGTGGCCGTCCAGCGCTGCGATCGTGCGCAGCGACGGCCGACCCTCGGTCAGCGTGCCGGTCTTGTCGACGACCAGTGTGTCGACCAGGCGCAGCTGCTCGATCGCGGCGGCGTCGCGGAACAGGACACCGTTCTGCGCGCCGCGACCGCTGGCGACCATGATCGAGATCGGCGTCGCCAGACCGAGCGCGCACGGGCAGGCGATGATCAGCACCGATACCGCGGCGATCAGCGCATGCGCCAGGCGCGGTTCCGGACCGAACCAGGCCCAGCCCGCGAACGCGGCCAGCGCGATGCCGATGACCGCCGGCACGAATACGGCCGCGACGCGATCGGCGACGCGCTGCAGCGGCGCGCGCGAGCGCTGCGCCTCGGCGACCAGGCCGACGATCTGCGCCAGCAGCGTGTCGGCGCCGACCCGCTCGGCGCGCATCAGCAGGGCGCCGTCGCCGTTGAGCGTGCCGCCGGTGACGAGGTCGCCGGCGGCCTTGGCGACCGGCATCGGCTCGCCGGTCAGCATCGACTCGTCGAGGTGGCTGGCGCCGTCGACGACGCGGCCGTCGACCGGCACTTTCTCGCCGGGCCGGATCCGCAGCACGTCGCCGACCGCGACCGTCTCGAGCGGCACGTCGGTCTCGGCGCCGTCCGCGCCGACACGGCGCGCCTGTTTCGGCGCCAGGCCGAGCAGGGCCTTCAGCGCGGCGCCGGTGCGGCGGCGCGCACGCAGTTCGAGCAGATCGCCGAGCAGCACCAGGGTCACGATGACCGCGGCGGCCTCGAAGTAGACCGCGACCGCGCCGTGCCGGTCGCGGAACGTTGCCGGAAACAGGTCCGGCGCGGCGAACGCGATCGCGCTGTAGAGCCAGGCGACGCCGGTGCCGAGCGCGATCAGCGTGTACATGTTCGGCGACCACGGCCGCAGCGAGCGCCAGCCGCGCACGAAGAAGCCGGCGCCGCCCCAGATCACGACGATCGTCGCCAGTACGGCCTCGAGCCAGGCCGCGATGCGCTGCCACGGCGCGGGCAGATGCCAGCCGGCCAGATGCGGGCCCATCGCGACCACGACGACCGGCACCGTCAGCGCGATGCAGATCGCCAGGCGCCGGCCGAGCGCGGCCAGCGTACCGTCGTCGTCCTGTTCGGCGCTCGGCAGCAGCGGCTCCAGCGCCATGCCGCAGAGCGGGCAGTGGCCGGGCCCGTGCTGGCGGATCTGCGGATGCATCGGGCAGGTGTAGAGCACATCGGCGTCGGCCTTCGACGCGGCGGGCTGCGGCGCCGGAGCGAGATGATGCTGCGGATCGGCGAGGAAACGCTCGCGGCAGCGCGCCGAGCAGAAATACCAGGTGCGGCCGGCGTGTTCGGCGCGGTGCGACGTGGTCGCCGGATCGACCGTCATGCCGCAGACCGGATCGCGTTCGGCGGCCGGCGCGGATGCCGCCGCGCCCGACGCGGCGTCGCCGTGGCAGCACGACGGCGCTGCCGGCGCGGCCGTGCCGGCGACATAGCGGTCAGGGTCCGCGACGAAACGCTCGCGGCAGCGCGCCGAGCAGAAATGCCAGGTGCGGCCGGCGTGTTGGGCGCGGTGCGGCGTGGTCGCCGGATCGACCGTCATGCCGCAGACCGGATCGCGATCGGCGGCCGGCGCGGCATCGGCGTGGCCGTGATGGCAGGATGGCGTGTTCATCGGTGCACCGTCGCGGTCGCAGCGGCGTGAGCCTCTTCGTCGCGCTCGTCGCCGAGTGCGCGCAGGATCGGGCAGCGGTCCGGCTCGCCGTGGCCGGGGCAGGCGTCGATCAGCGTCCGCAGGCCGTCGCGGACGCGCTCGAGCTCGGCGATGCGCTGCTCGAGCGCGGCCAGCCGCTCTTCGGCACGCCTGCGGATGCCTTCGACACCGCGCTCGTGATCGGCCGACAGCGTCAGCAGATCGCCGATCTCGGCCAGGCTGAAGCCGAGCGCCTTGGCGTGGCGGATGAAGCGCAGGCGCTGCACGGTGGCGGGCGGATAGTCGCGATAGCCCGAGGCGCGCCGGGCCGGCTTCGGCAGCAGGCCCTGGCGCTCGTAGAAGCGGATCGCGTCGATGCCGACGCCGCTGGCTCGCGCCAGGGCGCCGATCGTCATCGAGCGGGGAGGGAGAGCGTTCATGCGTCCAGCTTAGACCCTGGACGCGTGACCAGGGTCAAGCGGCGCGGCAGGGCGCCGCGCCGCCGACGTTCAGAACCAGACGCGCAGGCCGGCGACCAGGCGTCCATCCTCGACCGCCTCGCCGTGCGCGCGCGCCAGATCGGCACCGTCGCCGTAGCGGCGCTGCCAGACCCAGCCGACGTACGGCGCGAACTCGCGCCGGATCTCGTAGCGCAGACGCAGGCCGGCCTCGAGACGGTCCAGGCCCGCACCGGTCCCGCGCGCGGCGTCGGTGCGCGAGTACAGCGTGGCCTCGACCAGCGGCTGCAGGATCAGCCGGTTCGTCAGCAGCAGCTCGTACTCCGCCTCGAACGAGGCCGCGACCCGGCCGTCGCCGGCCAGATACGCGGTGGCCTTGGTCTCGAACTTGTACGGCGCCAGTCCCTGCACGCCGATCGCGAGCCAGTCCTTGGACGCGCCCGGCGCGAAGTCGTGGCGGATGCCGACCATCAGATCCCACCACGGATGGAACGCGTGGCCCCACAGCAGCTCGGCCTGCGCGTGCTCGAGGCGTCCGCCGCTGCGCTCGCCCTCGCTGCGCAGCCAGAGCCGGTCGAAGCTGCGGCCGATCCAGGCCTTGGTTTCCCACGCGGCCGCATCGCCGGGCGCGTCCTGCCATTCGAGCCGGTCGAACGCGAACGAGGCCAGGACCGGATCGTCGTCCATGTGGTCCTGCATGCGCATGCCGCCGAGGTCCGGAAACGCGGCCGCGCGGTCGGCATCGGTGATCGGCGGCAGGACCGGTCCGGCCGCGTCGGCGGCGCGGTTCGTCGAGCCATGGTCCATCGACCCGTGATCCATCGAGCCATGGTCCATCGAGCCATGGTCCATCGAGCCATGGTCCATCGAGCCGTGATCCATCGAGCCGTGGTCCTTCGCTGTCCGATCGGCCGATGGCCGCGGCGAGCGCGGCTCGGCCTCGTCGTGCCGGTGGGCCGCTTCGTCGGCGGCCTGCGCGCCGGACAGGCCGGCCGTGCAGGCCGCCAGCGACCAGGCGAGCAGATGCAGGCGTGCATGTCGTGCGTTCATGCCGCTGCCTCCTCGACGCGCACCTCGCGGAACATGCCGGCGTCCATGTGATAGAGCAGGTGGCAGTGATAGGCCCAGCGGCCGAGCGCATCGGCGGTGACGCGATAGCTGCGGCGCGTGCCGGGCGGCATGTTGACGGTGTGCTTGCGCACGCGGAACGCGCCGTCGGCGTCTTCCAGATCGCTCCACAGGCCGTGCAGGTGGATCGGGTGCTCCATCATCGTGTCGTTGACGAGCACGATGCGCATGCGCTCGCCGTAGCGCAGGCGCAGCGGCTCGGCATCGCCGAAGCGGATGCCGTCGAACGACCAGACGTAGCGCTCCATGTGGCCGGTCAGATGCAGCTCGATCGTGCGTCCCGGCTCGCGTCCGTCCGGATCGGCGAAGCGGCTGGCGAGATCGGCATAGGTCAGCACGCGTCGGCCGTTGTCGCGCAGGCCGATGCCCGGATCGTCCAGGCGCGGCGTCGGCGTCATCGTCTGCATGTCGACGCCGGGGTTGCCGGTCTCGCTGGCCGGATGCGTCTGCATCGCGGCCGCACCGTGCATGCCGTGCCCCATCGCCGCATGCGCGTCGCCGTGAGCGCCGTGTCCGTCGCGTGCCGCGCCGGCCGCCTGCATCGCGTGGCCGGCATGTCCCTCGTGCCCGGACGGCGCCGCGGCCGCCGCGTGCGCAGCGTGGCCGCTATGCCCGCCGTGGCCCATGTCGGCCATCGTCAGCAGCGGCCGCGGGTCGAGCGCCGGCACCGGCGCGGCCAGTCCGTCGCGGACCGCCAGCGTCGCGCGAGCGTAGCCGCCGCGGTCCATCGCCTGCGCGAAGATCGTGTAGGCGTCCTGGCCGGACGGCTCGACGATCACGTCGTAGGTCTCGGCCACGCCGATGCGGAACTCCTCGACCGTCACCGGATGCACGTTCTGGCCGTCGGCGGCGACCACGGTCATCTTGAGGCCGGGAATGCGCACGTCGAAGAACGTCATCGCCGAGCCGTTGATGAAGCGCAGGCGCACGCGCTCGCCGGGCCGGAACAGGCCGGTCCAGTTGCCGGCCGGCGTCACGCCGTTGGCGAGGTAGGTATAGGTCAGCGCGCCGACGTCGGCCAGATCGGTCGGCGACATCCGCATCGCGCCCCACAGCTTGCGGTCGTCGAGTGTCGCGCCCCAGCCGTGGCGGCGGATGTCGGCGATCGCGTCGCCGACCGTGCGCTTGTGGCGGTTGTAGTACTCGGCGTTCTTGCGCAGCTTCGCGAAGATCCGGTACGGATCCTCGTCGGTCCAGTCCGACAGCAGGATCACGTGCTCGCGGTCGCTGCGGATCGGATCGGGTTCGCGCGGGTCGACGATCAGCGGCCCGTACAGGCCCTTCTGTTCCTGGAAGCCGGAATGGCTGTGGTACCAGTAGGTGCCGCTCTGCCGCAGCGTGTAGCGATACGTGAAGGTCTCGCCCGGATGGATGCCGTGGAAGCTGAAGCCCGGCACGCCGTCCATGTTGGCCGGCAGGATGATGCCGTGCCAGTGGATCGAGGTGTCCTCGGCCAGCGTGTTGCGGACGCGGATCGTCACCGTGTCCCCTTCGGTGAAGCGCAGCAGCGGCGCCGGCAGCGTGCCGTTGACGGTGACCGCGCGCCGCGTGCGGCCGGTGTAGTCGACCGCCAGCTCGCCGATCGACAGGTCGATCGTGCTGCCGGTCAGCGCGGCGGGGCGCGCGGGTCCGGGGCGTGCGAACGCCGGCACCTGCAGCAGGCCGAGGCCGGCGGCGCCCCAGGCGATGCCGTGCACGAAGCGGCGGCGCGACAGATCCGGCCCGAGCGGGCCGGCGTGAATCGGTAGTAGGTGTTTCATGGCATCGAGGCCTTGATGGGCGGCCGGCGTGACGGCGCCGGCCACTGCGAATCGGCGGGGCGCGGCGGCGCCCCGGGTCGTCGGGTCCGGCTCGTGCAGCGGACGCCGCACGCCGCCAGGGCGCACGACGGCCGGCCGGGCCGGCGCTCGGAACGACTCAGGCGATCGGAGGGCGGTGCAGTCGGCTCGGCGGCTCGAACCGGTAGTGCGGCGGCACGCGCAGCGGCGCGGCCGCGTGCAACGGGGCCGTGACGATCAGCGCGGCGGCGATCGGCAGACCCGGGCAGGCATGGATGCAGGCGCAGGCGCCGCGTTCGCAGCAGTCCATCGGCAGGCCGCCCGGCGTCTGCGTGGCGGCCGTGCCGGCCTGCATCGGCGTCGCGCCGTGACACGGCGCGGCGGTCTCGTCGGCGGCCGGTGACGCCGCGGCCGCCGCGGCCGGCGGCACGCCGACGCCGTTGGCGATCAGCACGATCGCCAGAAACAGGCGCAACAGGAAGGCAGCGGGCGACATGGCCACGACAGACTGCAGGTCCCAGCGGAAGGTTTCAAGAGGCGATCGGTCGCAGCCGCGGCCGTTCGCCGCGGCGTGCGCTCAGTGCGGCTGCTTGCGTGCGGCCTCGAACGCGGCGAGCTGCTCGGGCGTCGCCTCCGGCTGGTAGCGCGCTTTCCAGCTCGCGAACGGCTCGCCGTAGATGCGCTCGCGCGCACGTTCGCGGTCGATGTCGACACCGCGTGCCTCGGCCGCCTCGCGATACCAGTCGGCCAGGCAGTTGCGGCAGAAGCCGGCCAGAATCATCAGATCGATATTCTGCACGTCCTTGCGCCGGTCCAGGTGTTCGAGCAGGCGGCGGAAGGCCGCCGCTTCGATCTCGGTCGTGATGTCGCTCATGGAGGTCTCCGCGCTGACGTCGACCGAGTGTAGCCGGTCGACGCCGGCTCATTGGAAGCCGTTCGCGAAGATCAGCTCCGAGCGCAGGCAGCTCGGGGTGTTCGCGGCGACCAGGCCGCGCAGTTGGGCGGCATGGGTCGGGTGGAACTGCAGCTCGTTCTGGCCGCAGTTGGCGCCGTTCGGCGCGCCGATGTGGCAGTAGCTCATCAGGCTGCCGCGCGGTGCGCCCGGCCCGGACGAGGGGCAGACCGGCGTGCCGGCATAGCAGCCGCTCTCGCCGCGGAAGCACTGGTCGATCGTGCCGGTGCCGGTCGGGCCGCTGCCGTTGGCGGCGCTGGCGCAGTGCGTATGACGCGCGCCGAAGTTGTGGCCGAGCTCGTGGCCGACGATGAACGCGCTGGACGGGATGCCGATGCCGGGATTCGTGAACACCTGGTTGACGCTGTAGCTGCCGCCGCTGCTCGCGGTCCGGCAGTAGGCATTGAGCCAGGCGATGCCCGAGGCGCTGTTGCCGCTCGGCGACTTGCCCGACAGCAGCATCGCAAACTGCCGCGGCACCGCATTGGCGCCGCTGCTGTAGTTGGCCTGCCAGTAGTTGCCGAACTCGGTCAGCTGGGCCTGGCTGGCCGGTGAGTCGGTATTGGCGTACGGGTCGGCGGCGGTGCGCAGGAACGTCGTGCCCTGCACCAGTGTGACGTTCAGATCGCGCTGGTAGGTGATGTTCATCTGCGCGAACAGATCGGCGATCCAGGCCGTGGCCTGGGCCGTGTTGTTCGAGAAGCGCTCGCTCATCAGCTCGTTGTCGGTATCGACCGCGATCACGGCCATGCTCGCGTAGCCGGCACCGGCCGGTGTCGTGCCGGCCAGGTCGAGCACCGGCGCGACGTAGTCCGGCGCCACCGCGGTGTCGGCGTTCGGCGTGAACTGCGGCGTCACGCCCTCGGGCAGGGCCGCCTCCGGCGTCACCGCGGTCAGGACCCAGTCGGCGCCCTGGCGCCGCGCGTTCAGCACGAACGGCCCGGCCGGACCGCTGCCGCTGCCGATCGGCGCGTCGGCACCGGCCGGATCGAACGACAGGCCGACCCGCGTCGCGCCGTCGGCGCTGATGCCGATCAGATGGGCGCGCGTACTGCGCGGAACCTCGTGCACACCGTCGGCGTCGACCCGGTAGATCCGCGCGTCCGGCGCATAGACCTCGATGCGCCGGAACGCGATCGGCCCCGAGACGCCGGTGCCGAGCGGAAACACGGCGATCGGGTGGCTCGCGCCCGGCGCGATCCGGGCCAGCTGTTGCCATGTCGCCGTGTCGAGTACGGCCGTCCCCGGTTCGATCGCACCGGCGGACACGCCGCCGCCGAGCAGGCCGCACAGCAGCAGGCCGAAAATGAATGCGCGCATGGGGAGCCTCGATCGGTCGACGAAACGCATCAGAGGGTCGGCGAACGGTGCCGGAAAATTTGAGACCGGATTCGCGGACATGGATAATCGCCGGTTTTTACGGACGTGGCATTCAGATGACCGCCAGGATGCTGGACGGCAAGCGCATCGCCGACGAACTGCTCGACCGGATCGCCGTGCGCGTCGCCGCGCGCGTCGAGGCCGGCGCGGCGCGGCCGGGCCTGGCGGTGATCCTGGTCGGCGACGACGCCGCCTCGGCGGTCTACGTGCGTAACAAGCGACGCGCCTGCCAGCGCGTCGGCTTCGTCTCGCACGCCTACGACCTGCCGACCGCCACGCCCGAGACCGACCTGATCGCGCTGATCGAGCGTCTCAATGCCGATCCGGCCGTACACGGCATCCTCGTGCAGTTGCCGCTGCCGCCGCACGTCGACGCGCCGGCGCTGATCAACCGCATCGATCCGCACAAGGACGTCGACGGCTTCCAGGCCGAGAACGTCGGCCGCCTGCTGCTGCGCCAGCGCGGCCTGCGCCCGTGCACGTCCAAGGGCGTCATGACCCTGCTCGCGCATACCGATCAGCCGGTGCGCGGCCGTCACGCGGTCGTCGTCGGCGTCTCCAATCATGTCGGCCGGCCGCTCGTGCTCGAGCTGCTGCTGGCCGGCGCGACGACGACCGTCTGCCACCGCTTCACCGACGACCTCGGCCACTACGTCTCGCAGGGCGACATCGTCGCCGTCGCGGCCGGGCGGCCCGGCCTGGTCCGTGGCGAGTGGATCAAGCCTGGCGCGGTCGTCATCGACGTCGGCATCAACCGGCTCGAGGACGGCCGCCTGACCGGCGACGTCGAGTACGAGGCCGCCGCCGAACGGGCCTCGTGGATCACGCCGGTGCCCGGCGGCGTCGGGCCGATGACGGTCGCGACGCTGATGGAGAACACGCTCGAGGCCGCCGAGCGGCTCGCCGCCTGACCGGATTCCACGCCGGCGGCCGTCATCACATCCGATCTGCGAGAACGCACCATGCCCTTGCGCCGAACCTTGTCCGTCAGCCTGCTCGGCGTCGCCGTCGCGCTGTCGTCCGGCTGCGCCGGCATCGTCAACCGCGCCAGCCAGCGCATGGCCGACAACCTCACGGCCGGCATCCTGAACCAGCAGGACGTCGCGACTGCGCGCGAGGGCATTCCGGCCTATCTGCTGCTGATCGACGGCCTGATCGAGGGCGATCCGGCCAACCGCGGCCTGCTGCTGGCCGGCGCACGGCTGTACGGCGCCTACGGCGGCGCCCTGGTCGAAGATCCGGCGCGCGCCAAGCGCCTGTCGGCGCATGCGTTCGACTATGCGCGACGCGCGGTCTGCAGCGGCGACGCCGCGCTGTGCGGCGCGCTCGACCAGCCGTTCGAGCCGTTCGCGGCCGCCGTGAACGCCTCGCGCGATCCGGCCGCGCTGTTCGCGCTGGCCAGCGCCTGGGCCGGCCGCATCCAGGCCAATGCAGAGGACTGGAACGCGATCGCCGACATCCCGAAGGTGCAGGCCCTGCTCGAGCGCGTCGTCGCGCTCGATCCGGCGCACGCCGGCGGCGAGCCGTATCTGTACCTCGGCGTGCTGGCGACGCTGCGGCCTGCCTCGCTCGGCGGCCAGCCCGAGCAGGGCAAGGCGTTCTTCGAGAAGGCCCTTGCCTTGTCGCAGGGGCGCAACCAGATGGTGCGCGTGCTGTACGCCGAGAAGTACGCGCGGCTGGTCTTCGATCGCGAGCTGCACGACCGCCTGCTCCAGGAGGCGATCGAGGCCGACCCGCGCGCGCCGGGCCTGACGCTGATCAATACGCTGGCCCAGCAGCGCGCGACCGCGCTGCTGGCGTCCGGCGACGAGTATTTCTGACGGGCCGGCGACGGTCCGTGCCGCGATCCAGGACGGATCGCGCGAGTCGGGTTCGCAGGCGCGATCGCGGCTCGCAGACGGCAGCCGAGCCCGGCTCGAGCCGTTCGACCGGGAGGCGGGCAGGAGCCCGTTTCCCCACACCCTGACAGGAGCGACGATGAAGCTTTCCACCGGTCCGGCCTGGCTGCGCCTCGCAGCCGTTTCGTTCCTGGCGCTGGCCGGCGCCACCGTGCACGCCGCGCCGCTGCGCATCGCGACGCTGGCGCCCGACGGCACCGCCTGGATGCGCGAGATGCGCGCCGGCGCCGACGCGGTCAAGCAGAAGACCGACGGCCGGGTCGAGATCAAGTACTTCCCCGGCGGCGTCATGGGCGACTCGCAGACCGTGCTGCGCAAGGTCAAGGTGGGCCAGCTGCAGGGCGGTGCGTTCACGGCCGGCGAGCTGTCCGAGGTCGCCAAGGACGTGCAGATCTACAGCCTGCCGTTCCTGTTCCGCAATCTCGACGAGGTCGACCGCGTCCGCGCCCAGCTCGATGAGGCGGTCGAGGCCTCGGTCCGCGCGGCCGGCTTCGAGCCGCTCGGCATCAGCGGCGGCGGCTTCGCGTATCTGATGAGCACGCGCGACCTCAAGAGCCGCGACGACCTCAAGGCCGCCAAGGTCTGGATTCCGCAGGGCGACAAGATCGCCGAACTCGCGTTCCGCACGGCCGGCATCACGCCGATCCCGCTGGCGCTGTCGGACGTCTACACGAGCCTGCAGACCGGCCTGATCGACTCGGCCGCCAATACGACCGCCGGCGCGATCGCGTTCCAGTGGCATACCAAGCTCAAGTACATGATCGACCTGCCGCTGAGCTACGTGACCGGCATCCTGGTCGTCGACAACAAGTCCTGGGGCAAGATCGACGAGGCTGACCGCGCCATCGTCAGCGCCGAGTTCGCGGCCGTGTTCAAGCGCCTCGACGCGCAGAACCGCCTCGACAACGCCGCCGCGCTCGACGCGCTCAAGCAGGCCGGCATGACGATCAACCAGCCGGTCGCCGCCGACGGCAAGAGCTGGGAGTCGCTCGGCACCGAGTCCTACCAGGAGCTGATCCGCCAGGGCGGCATCACGCCGGACATGCAGAAGAAGCTCGAGGCGGTGCTGGCGTCGATTCGCGGCGGCAGCCGGTGAGCGCCGCCGCGCGCCGGGCGGTGACCTGGCTGCACCGCTTCGAGGACGGCCTGATCGCCACCGCCGTGCTCGTGCTGATCCTCGTCGCCGGCGCGCAGATCCTGTTGCGCAACGTGTTCGAGACCGGCCTGGCGTTCGCCGATCCGATGCTGCGCGCGCTGGTGCTGTGGACCGCGATGCTCGGCGCGCTCGCGGCCGCGCGCGAGAACCGGCACATCGGCCTGGACATCGTCACGTTCTTCGTGCGCGGACGCCTAGCGCGCGTGTTGCGCGTGGTCTCGCTCGGCTTCGCGGCCGCGATCTGCGCGGCGATGGCCTGGTACAGCGTGACCCTGGTCCAGCTCGACTGGGACTCCGGCGCCGAGGCCTTCGCCGGCGTGCCGGTCTGGGCGGTCGAGGCGATCCTGCCGGTCGGCTTCGCGCTGCTGGCACTGCGCCTGATCGTGCAGGCCTGCCTGCCGCCGCCGACGCATGTGCCGGCCGCCGGAGAGCCGGCATGACGCTGCTGCTCGCCCTCGCGATCCTGTTGCTGGCGCTGGCCGGCGCGCCGCTGTTCGCGCTGATCGCCGCGATCGCGCTGATCGGCTTCCACTACGCCGGCCAGGACGGCGCCGTCGTCGCGATCGAGTTCTATCGCCTGGCCGACATGCCGGCCCTGGTCGCGATTCCGCTGTTCACGCTGGCCGGCTACCTGCTCGCCGAGAGCGGCGCGCCGCAGCGGCTGGTGCGCGTCAGCAACGCATTGCTCGGCTGGCTGCCGGGCGGCCTGGCGATCGTCGCGATCATCGCCTGCGCGCTGTTCACGGCGTTCACCGGCGCCACCGGCGTGACGATCGTCGCGCTCGGCGCGGTGCTGTTCCCGGCGCTGATGCAGGCGCGCTACGGCGAGCGCTTCTCGCTGGGCCTGCTGACCGCCGCCGGCAGCCTCGGCCTGATCCTGGTGCCGTCGATGCCGCTGATCCTCTACGGCGTCGTCGCGCAGCAGTTCCACACGACGCCGCCGGTGACCGTCGACGCGCTGTTCCGCGCTGGCGTGCTGCCGTGCGCGCTGATGGTCGTGATGCTGTCGGTCTACAGCGTCTGGCACGCGCGCCGCGCCGGTGTCGTGACCGGCTCGACCAGCGCGCGCGAGCTCGGCGCCGCCTTGCGCGATGCGGCCTGGGAGATCCCGCTGCCGTTCGTGATCCTGACCGGCATCTACACCGGCGTCCTCGCCGCGTCCGAGGCCGCCGCCGTGATGGCGCTGTACGTGCTGATCGTGACCGTGGTGATCCGCCGCGAGATTCCATTGCGGCGGCTGCCGGTGGTGCTGCGCGAGGCGATGACCCTGGTCGGCTCGATCCTGGTGATCCTCGGCTTCTCGCTGGCGCTGACCAACTGGCTGATCGACACCGGCGTGCCGGAGCGGCTGTTCGACGCGATCCGCGGCAGCATCGAGAGCCGCACCACGTTCCTGCTGGTGCTCAACGCGTTCCTGCTGATCTTCGGCATGCTGCTCGAAGGCTTCCCGGCGATCGTGATCCTGGTGCCGCTGGTGCTGCCGGTCGCGCTCGGCTACGGCGTCGACCCGATCCACCTCGGCATCATCTTCCTGGCCAACCTGCAGCTGGCGATCTTCCTGCCGCCGGTCGGCCTGAACCTGTTCATCGCCAGCATGCGCTTCGGCCGGCCGGTCATGACCCTGGTCCGCGCCAGCCTGCCGTTCTTTCTGATCCTGCTGCTGGCGGTGCTGATCATCACGTACTGGCCGGCGCTGTCGCTGGCCCTGGTCTGACGCGACGGCGCCGCTCGCAGAAGCGGCGCCGTCCGGTCTTTCCGAGCCGTCAGTCGTCGAAGCCCGACGCGAACAGCGCGTCGCTGCACCGGCTGTCCTCGACGCAGATGTCTCCGAAGCCGAGCACGAACGGCAGCGCGCGGTCGATGCGCTGGTAGTACGTACTGCCCTCGCAGAGGGCGTCGTCGATGTAGCTGGCGACGCCGATCGCGACCGGCTGTCCGTTCGCGCCGATCCGCAGCAGCGGGCTGCCGCTGTCGCCGTAGCAGGCCTGCGGCAGGCCGTCGATGATGACGTTGTCGCCGATCACGCCGCCGATCACGGTCGATCCGATCCGCTTGCGCATCGACTCGTCGTTCTCGTCGAGCCCGTAGCCGACCAGCCAGACCAGCCTGCCGCCGTCCGCCTCGCTGAGCGGCGTCGTCGCGACCTCGACCACCGGCTCGGTCGCCGGCACGGCGAGGCGGATCATCGCCAGGTCGTAGCGGGCGGTCGCCGGGTCGTAATCAGGGTGCGGCGTGATGTCGGCGATCGGGTAGCGATTGAGGACGTGGTCGAGGTCCGGGCCGGTGAAGAACACATCCGGCGGCGGGATCTTCGCCGAGCCGATGCAATGGGCCGCCGTCATGACCACGTCCGGCGCGACCAGGAACGCCGTGCAGCCGAACCGCTGGCCGTGCAGCAGGGCGCCGACGCCGGGCCAACGCCCGGACAGCTCGCCGCCGATGATCGTCGGCATCTGATCGGCCGCGGGGGCCGGGTAGGCGAGCAGGGCGGCGGCGAGCGTCAGGGCGTGCATCGGCGGATTCCGGACCAGAAGAACCCGATCCTATCCGACGCCGGGCGGCGCGCGGCCGTCGCCAGCCGGCGCCACGCCGATCTTCCCGCAGACGACGATGGCGTTCGACCGGCGAAACCCGGTAAAATGGCGGGCTTCCATCGCCGCCGCGGAGCTCCGCATGCGCATCCTGGCCGAAGCGCTCACCTACGACGACGTCTACCTCGTCCCCGGACATTCCACGGTTCTTCCGCGCGAAGTCGACACCTCCTCCCGCCTGACCCGCTCGATCCGTCTGAACATCCCGCTGCTGTCGGCGGCGATGGACTCGGTGACCGAGTCGCGGCTGGCGATCACGATGGCGCAATGCGGCGGCATCGGCATCATCCACAAGAACATGACGCTCGAGCAGCAGGCCGCCGAAGTCCGGCAGGTCAAGAAGTTCGAGGCCGGCGTGATCCGCGATCCGCTGACCGTGCGGCCCGACACCTCGATCCGCGACGTGCTGCGGATCACGCGCGAGCACGGCATCTCCGGCGTGCCGGTCGTCGACGGCGACCAGCTGGTCGGCATCGTCACCAGCCGCGACCTGCGCTTCGAGAAGAAGCCCGAGGATCCGGTCAAGAACATCATGACGCGCAAGGACCGCCTGGTGACGGTCGGCGAGGGCGCCAGCGACGACGAGGTCCTCGCGCTGCTGCACAAGCACCGCATCGAGAAGGTCCTGGTCGTCAACGACGCGTTCCAGCTGCGCGGCCTGATCACCGTCAAGGACATCCAGAAGGCGCGCGACAATCCGCATTCGGCCAAGGACGACCACGAGCGCCTGCGCGTCGGCGCGGCCGTCGGCGTCGGCGGCGACACCGAGCGCCGCGTCGAGGCCCTGGTCGAGGCCGGCGTCGACGTCATCATCGTCGACACCGCGCACGGCCATGCGCAGTCGGTCATCGACCGCGTCGCCTGGGTCAAGCGGCACTTCCCGCAGACCCAGGTCATCGGCGGCAACATCGTCACCGGCGACGCCGCGCGCATGCTGCGCGACGCCGGCGCCGATGCGGTCAAGGTCGGCGTCGGTCCCGGCTCGATCTGCACCACGCGCATCGTCACCGGCGTCGGCGTGCCGCAGATCACCGCGATCGATCTGGTCGCCGAGGCGCTCAAGGACGAGATCCCGCTGATCGCCGACGGCGGCATCCGCTATTCCGGTGACGTCGCCAAGGCGATCGTCGCCGGCGCCTCGACGGTCATGCTCGGCAGCATGTTCGCCGGCACCGAGGAGGCGCCCGGCGAGGTCGAGCTGTACCAGGGCCGCTCGTACAAGAGCTATCGCGGCATGGGCTCGCTCGGCGCGATGGAGAAAGGCTCCAGCGACCGCTACTTCCAGGACGCCTCCGACCCGGAGAAGCTGGTGCCCGAAGGCATCGAAGGCCGCGTGCCGTACCGCGGCCCGCTGCGCAACATCGTGCATCAGCTGGTCGGCGGCCTGCGCGCCTCGATGGGCTACTGCGGCTGCGCGACGATCGAGCAGATGCGCACGCAGCCGCAGTTCGTGCGCGTGACCGGCGCCGGCGTGCGCGAGGCGCATCCGCACGACATCGAGATCGTCAAGGAAGCACCCAACTACCGTCTAACCTGAGAGGCGGCCATGCGCAGCACGCTGTGGGCGGTCGCGCTGTCGACGCTGGCGTCGATCGGCGCGGCGTCTGCCGGAATCGCGGCCGAACCGGCCGCACAGCTGCGCGTCACGCTGGACGGCCGCGAGCTGCGCGTCGAGGCGGGCCGCCCGGCCGAGGTCGAGCTCGACGGCAGGCGCGTGACGCTGCGCGTCGACGAACTGCCGTACCGGCGCTTCACCGAGGCCGGCATCGCGTTCGACTATCCGCGCCATCTGTCGTGGGAGGCCGAGCCCGGCAACTGGACGCTCGACGGCAACAGCGCCGTGGTCATGGTGTTCTCGGCCGCCAAGGGCGAAGCACCCGACCCCGACGCGGTGCTCGACGGCATCGAGCAGAGCCTCGAGGCCGTTCGGCGCGCGCCGCGCGAGTCGATCCTGCTGGGCGCGCGCAGCGGCGCACTCGACGGCACCACGATGACCGTGACGCTGGCCGGCAGCCGCCTGCGCTACGAGGCCTACCAGATCGAGAGCCGCAGCCACGATGCGCTGCTGGTCCTGCAGGACACCTTGACCGACTCCGGCGATGCCAGCGCCGAATTCGTCGCGATGCGCAAGCAACTGGCTCAGACCCTGGAGTTCTGACGCGTGACCGCCCTGCACAGCGACAAGATCCTCATCCTCGATTTCGGCGCGCAGTACACGCAGCTGATCGCGCGCCGCATTCGCGAGCTCGGCGTCTACTGCGAGATCTGGGCCTGGGACCACGATCCGGCCGAGATCGCCGCGTTCGCGCCCAAGGGCATCATCCTGTCCGGCGGCCCCGAATCGACGACGCTGCCCGGCGCGCCGGTCGCGCCGCAGGCAGTGTTCGACAGCGGCCTGCCGCTGCTCGGCATCTGCTACGGCATGCAGACGATGGCCGCCCAGCTCGGCGGCGCGACCGAAGCGGCCGACCAGCGCGAGTTCGGCCATGCCGAGGTCGAGGTCGTCGCGCCCGACGCGCTGTTCGCGGGCCTGACCGATCACGCCGGCGCGGCGCGCCTCAACGTCTGGATGAGCCACGGCGACCACGTCTCGCAGGCGCCGCCCGGCTTCACGATCACCGCCGTCACCGATCGCATCCCGGTCGCCGCGATGTCCGACGAGGACAAGCGCTGGTACGGCGTGCAGTTCCACCCCGAGGTCACGCATACGCTGCAGGGCCAGGCGCTGCTGCGCCGCTTCGTCGTCGAGATCTGCGGCTGCCGCACGCTGTGGACCGCCGCCAACATCATCGAGGACCAGATCGCGCGCGTGCGCGAGCAGGTCGGTTCCGACGAGGTGATCCTGGGCCTGTCCGGCGGCGTCGATTCTTCCGTCGTCGCCGCGCTGCTGCACAAGGCGATCGGCGAGCAGCTGACCTGCGTCTTCGTCGACACCGGCCTGCTGCGCTGGCAGGAAGGCGACCAGGTAATGGCGATGTTCGCCGAGCACATGGGCGTCAAGGTGATCCGTGTCGATGCGGCCGCGCGCTACTTCAAGGCGCTCGAAGGCGTCGCCGACCCGGAAGCCAAGCGCAAGATCATCGGTAACCTGTTCGTCGAGATCTTCGAGGAAGAATCCAACAAGCTCGAGAACGCCAAGTGGCTCGCGCAGGGCACGATCTATCCCGACGTGATCGAGTCCGCCGGCAGCAAGACCGGCAAGGCCCACGTCATCAAGAGCCACCACAACGTCGGCGGCCTGCCCGAGCACATGAAACTCGGCCTGGTCGAGCCGCTGCGCGAGCTGTTCAAGGACGAGGTGCGCCGCCTCGGCGTCGAGCTCGGCCTGCCGCGCAGCATGGTCTACCGCCATCCGTTCCCGGGACCCGGCCTCGGCGTGCGGATCCTCGGCGAGGTCAAGCCCGAGTACGCCGAGCTGCTGGCCAGGGCCGACGCGATCTTCATCGACGAGCTGCGCAAGGCCGACCTCTACGACAAGACCAGCCAGGCCTTCGCGGTCTTCCTGCCGGTCAAGTCGGTCGGCGTCGTCGGCGACGCCCGCGCCTACGAGTGGGTCATCGCGCTGCGCGCGGTCGAGACGATCGACTTCATGACCGCGCACTGGGCGCACCTCCCGTACGACTTCCTCGGCACGGTCAGCAACCGCATCATCAACGAACTGCGCGGCGTGTCGCGCGTGGTCTACGATATCAGCGGCAAGCCGCCGGCGACGATCGAGTGGGAGTGAATTTAGGTCCTTCGAGGACTATCGGCAGCTATCGAAACATCGGCGTAACGCGTTGATTTTGAATTGAATGCGTTGTGCTAGCTATCGGTGACTATCGCCAGCCAGCGGAAAAAGTTGGCGGTAGAGCTGACGGTAAAAATCGAGGCCGGATTAAGACACTTTCATTCACTATTCGGACTTATACCGTCTTTGACGGTAAAAGCCTTCTCGGGAAAGCTTGTGTTATGGGGCTTTCCGGGCATCAACAGGTCTCCAGGTCCCTGACGGTAAATCCTGACGGTAAATCCGTCAAAGCCGGAGGAAACCTCGATGTTGACCGACGCTGCACTACGCAATTTCAAGCCTAAGTCTAAGATTTATAAGGCTGCTGATCGCGACGGGATGTACGTGACGGTATCGCCCAGCGGCACCATCACCTTCCGTTACGACTACCGCCTCCATGGCCGCCGCGAGACGCTAACGCTCGGCCGTTACGGCCCCAGTGGCATCTCACTGGCGATGGCGCGCGAACTGCTCTTGGACGCGCGCAAGGCCGTTCTGAGGGGCGTATCTCCCGCGCTGGAGAAGCAGCGCGAGAAACGCCGGACGGTCACCATCAAGACCTTCGGCGAGGCGATGGACACCTGGCTGGCCAACGCAAGATTGGCCGATAGCACCCGCGCCATGCGCAAGCACATCATCGACCGGGACATCCTCCCGGTCTTCCGGAACCGCCTGCTGACCGAAGTTCAGGCCGAGGACCTGCGCGCCTTGTGCAACAAGGTCAAGGAGCGTGGGGCGCCGGCAACGGCTGTCCAGATTCGCGACATCGTCAAGCAGGTATATGTCTACGCCATCGCCCACGGCGAAAAGGTGGAGAACCCCGCGGAGAGCGTGAGGGCTTCCTCGATCGCCACCTTCGTGCCCAAGGATCGCGCCCTATCGCCGCTGGAGATCCGACTGGCGGCTCAGCAGCTCGAATCGGTGGCGACCTATCCGACCATCAGACTCGCGCTACGCCTAATCCTGCTGACGCTGGTGCGCAAGAGCGAACTGATCCAGGCGACCTGGGACGAGGTCGATTTCGAGCAGGCGACATGGACCATTCCGAAGCACCGGATGAAGGGGCGGAACCCGCATGTGGTCTACCTGTCGCGCCAGGCGCTCGACATCCTGGTCACGCTGCATGCGTGCGCGGCCGGTTCAAGGTTCGTCTTTCCGTCTCGCTACGACGCCGCGCGGTGCATGTCCAATGCGACCTTGAATCGGGTCACACAGCTCGTCGCCCAGGCCGCGAAAGCCAAAGGGCTGCCATTGCATCCGTTCACCGTCCACGACCTGCGCCGCACTGGCTCGACGCTGTTGAACGAAATCGGCTTCAACCGCGACTGGATCGAGAAATGCCTGGCACACGAGGAGGGTGGGCGTTCCTCGCGCTCGGTCTACAACAAGGCCGAGTACGCTGAACAACGACGCCACATGCTGCAGGAGTGGGCGAACGTGGTCGATGCGTGGATTGGCGGGCAGACCTACGTACCCAGGCTCATGCCGGAGAACGTGGCGCCGGCATTGAGTGCGGCGGCCTGATATTGCGGCCGAGTTGTCAGTTGACAACTCGGCCAAGCATCCCCATACTGGAGGTCACTGATGGCCCGTCCTTCCCATCCAAAGAAGGAGGTCGAGGAAGCTCTCAGGCACGCCGAGCGGCAGGGCTGGCGCATCGAGGTCGGCGGCAGCCACGCTTGGGGGCGGGTGTACTGTCCGTATAACGACCAGGAATGCCGCTGCGGCGAGTTCTGCATCACCAGCGTTTGGAGCACGCCGAAGAACTCAGACAACCACGCCCGCGCGCTCCGGCGGGTCGTGGACAACTGCACCAGCCATCGCAGGCAACGCGCGGCTGACGACAATGCTCAGGAGTAGCCGGTGGAATACACCTTCACGCTGAAGTACCAACTTGCTGACGACGACAATGACCCGGACGTGCTGGTCGAGCGCCTCGGCGCGGCCGGCTGCGAGGATGCCCTGGTGGGCATCGGCCAGCCCGGCCGCCTGGCGTTGGAGTTCACCCGCGAGGCCGCGGATGCGGACACGGCCGTACGCAGTGCGCTGGCCGATGTCCGCCGTGCGGTGCCTTCGGCGCGACTGATCGAAGTGACGCCGGATCTCGTTGGGCTGACCGACGTGGCGGAGATTGTTGGCGTATCGCGCCAGAACATGCGCCAGCTGATGCTGGCGCACCCGGGTAGCTTTCCGGCGCCCGTGCACGAGGGCAGTGCCTCAATCTGGCATCTGGCGGATGTGCTGGCTTGGCTACAGAGTAGGGGCAGCTATTCGCTGGCCAAGGAGGTCTTCGACGTGGCGCAGGTAGCCTTGCAGGTCAATGTCGCAAAGGAGGGGTGCCGCCTAACGCGTTCGGCATCCAGGGAACTGGAATCTCTGGTGGGGTGAGTGGCACGGCGGGTGGGTGCTTAGGCAGAATCGCGCGGCAACTGACTTCCTCCAAGATCCGTGCGCAGGTGCATCCGTCTATCGCACGGGCCGGTAACGACGCTGCCTGACGTCCGGGCCACCATGCATTGCCTTGGTAGCGCGTGCACGTGAGGCTTGCTTCCGTGCTTCAACCCAGGCTTCGACTTCCTCCAGATCCCATACCACACAGCGGGGCGTTAGCCGGAAGCGCCGGGGAAATTCGCCGCGCTGCTCCATCTCGTAGATGGTGGTCTCCGCCAGTGGCACGATCTGATGCAGCTCGCCTCGACGGATCGTTCGGCGGAAGGGCAACGGTGAGCCTTTTGGAAACTGCGGGAGCTCGGCGTACTGCGCGGTACCGGGGCACGGCAGAGAGCTGTTGGGTTGCGCAGAGACCTTGGACAGGTCCGCGTCGGCACTCATCGTCCATATCCATAGAGATCGCGATGGATGTGATGGTGGCTATCGATGATGATCGCGACAACCCGTTGCAGCAAAGCGGGGCGTACGAGGCATACGAAGAAGTGTTGCGGGCACACAGTGACGGTGTTCGAGGCGCGCTGACATCCCGCCTTAACCTATGGAAGTACGAGGCGGAGCAGCGGGCCTCCCACCAGGCGAGGCCCAACTACTTGATGCGCTACACCAATTGACACCGCTGAAGCCGTCGTCGATGCTTCAGGCCAGTGCGCTATGGGGCGCCACCGGTCCGCGGCAAGGGAGCACGCTCCCGCCCATCTTGAAATGATCCGATCGTTTCTTGCCCTTCTTCCTGCCTGTTTCAGCGGACACCAGGCGACGGGAAGGAAGGTGCCATGAGCCGTCAGCTCACCGCTCGGTCGAGTCTCGAGAGTCTCCGAAAAGAAGCCAAACGCTGGTTGAAGGCGCTGCGCGCCGGTGACGCGGATGCCTATCGCCGTCTGATTGCCGCCGTGCCGGCGTCCCCGGCTGAACCCGCTCTGCGCGACGTACAGCTCGCCTTGGCGCGCGAGTACGGATTCCCCGGCTGGACGGCCCTGTCGCAGGCGGTGGAGGACGTCAGGCGCAGCCATGCCGAGCGGGTCGAGCTGGTCCTGCGCTCGGCCGATTGGGGCGGCGACCATGCCACCGGACGACGCCTGCTGAGCCACTGGCCGGAGATCGGCCGCGGCAGCCTGTATGCCGCCGTGGCGACCGGTGATCTGACGGAAGTCAGGCGGTGGCTGGCCGCCGATCCAGCCGCCGCCAATCGCAAGGGCGGCCCGCTGGACCGTGAGCCCCTGCTGTATCTGGCCTACTCGCGCCTCCCGGCAAGAGACCTGCACGGTCCGGAGATCGCGCAGCTGCTGCTGGACCATGGCGCCGACCCCGACGCCCGTTGGATCGGCCCCTGGGGCGAGCCGGCGTTCACCGTGCTGACGGGACTCATCGGCGAGGGCGAAGGCGACCAGCCGCCGCACCCCCAAGCGAAGGCGATCGCCGCGCTGCTGATTGAGCGCGGAGCCGATCCCTTCGACCCGCAGGCGCTCTACAACACCTCCATCACGCGGGACGAGACCGATTGGCTGGAGTATCTGTGGCTGCAGTCCGAGCGGCGTGGCCGGCTGGGTGCGTGGCGAACGGTGGAAGCCGCGGCGATCGGCGGCAACATCCCCTTGTCGGTGCTCGACTATCTGCTCGGTAACGCTGTGGCTCAGGACCATCGTCGGCGCGCCAGGTGGCTGCTGCTGCGGGGCGCGGATCCCAACAGCCGGCACGCCTACTCGAAACGCCCCCAGCGCGAGGAATCGCTGATCCGCGGCCATACGGAAATGGCGAGGTTGCTGGAACGCCACGGCGCGAAGACGACGGCGCTGGAGGGTCGGTCTGCCTACCAGGCTGCGTGCATGGCGCTGGATCACGAAGCGGCGCAGGCACTCGTCCGCGAACACCCGGACTATCTTCGCGATCCGGAACCGATGTTGACGGCCGCTCGCGCCGGACGGGCCGATGTGGTCGCTCTGCTGCTGGACCTGGGCGTCGACGTCGACGTCGCTGACGAGATCGAGCAACGGGGGCTGCACGTCGCGGTGGCCGGCGGCTCGCTGGAGGTGGTCAAGCTGCTGGTCGCGCACGGTGCCGACATCGACCGGCCGACGACCAGCGTCGGCGGGGGCGCGATGGGCTACGCGGCCCATTTCGGCCGGCGCGAGATCGCGACGTTCCTCGCGCCCTTGAGCCGGGATGTGCTGGAGCTGACCTATCTGGGGTTCAAGGATCGACTCGCCGAACTGTTCGCTGGCGATCCCGACCTGGTCAATGTCCGTCGCGGAGCGCCGGGATGGACGCCGTTGTTCACGTTGCCGCCCGATGAGGCGGACGCGATGGAGCTGGCTGCTTTCCTGCTCGATCGCGGTGCCGATCCGACCATCCGGGACAGCGTCGATGGTTTGACGGCCGAGGAGGCGTGGCGAAGGAACGGCTTTGTCGAGCTCGCCGATTTTCTGCGGGAACAGAGCATCATGCGATCCCGCCAGATGAAAGGATGAGTGACATACAAGCAGCCTGATGCGCTGCTTCGGGCTAGTAGCGTCCAAGGATGGACATTGGGTGCTCGTTACGTTTGTAATCGGCGACCAGACGCTCCGTGAGGGCACTGTACGGGGGGCGACTAAAGAAGTTCTGCACGTCCTGCCACCACATGAAGCTGGCCGTCTGGCGCAGTTCGTAGTCGTCTGCCGTTATCTCCTCGGCCTTCTTCGACTCGGCGCCGGTACGGAGATGCCCTGCGTACACGAGCACCCCCTTGTCCATCCGGTTGAACATCGTCATCGCATAGCGCCTACCGTTGACGTCGCGTTCGTCGCTGACCACATGCGCAACGCTCGAATGCATCATCGGGAATTCCTCATGGTGACGGCTGGCTGTGCCTCGCGACTTCCGGGTGTAGCTGCCGATGCCAACACCATGCCGCGTCGCAGAACTTCGAGTCAATTCAGGGGGCGCACGTCGAACGACCATTGATAATCCCGCGCGCGCCGAAGTTTCTGTCGAATGATCGATGCGTGGTCGTCCGGCATATCGCCGTCGGGCTCGCGGGCTGCGCCCCGCGCCTCTGCCGAGTCGCGGCCATGCGGCTCTGATCCCTGACGCCTCCGGCCCTGCAGGGCCTGTGCGCTCCGCTTGCTGGGGGGCGGTCTTGCTGATCCCCCTTCACCACGGCGTACTCGCCGTCAAGGGCTGCGCGTGCACGCACGCTGGCGGCCTGCGGCCTTCTCCGACCCCTGACCGCTTGCGCTGCGCCGTGCCGGTCGGTGCCGGGCAACTCCGCCCGAGCAAACCGAGCACGAAGATGCCGCATAAATCCATTTCGCTGCCTGCCTCGTTAATGGTGCGGGACGCAGACGGTCGCTAGAACCTATCTCAAAATTGCCTGAGCAGCAGAAGCACCGCAGAAACCTGCACGAACCCCAGGAAATTCTCGGGATGGAACTCCCAACGGTTCAGCAACCGGCGCTTGTGCTTGATCCACGCGAAGAACCGCTCCACGATCCAGCGCCGCTTGTACCGGCGCAACTCCCGTCCATCCTGCGTCTTCGGCTTCTTCCGGTTCTTGCGGTGCGGCGAGATCATCTTGATCCCCTTGCCGCCCAGGTCCTCGTCCAGATCATCGCTGTCGTAGGCGCGGTCTCCGATCAACACTTCCGGCATCGCTTCGATCATGTAGAAGTCGAAACTCAATTGCACCAGTTTCACTTCATGGTGGTTCGCCGCGTGCGTGCTCACCGACAACGGCAGCCCCGCGCGATCCACGATCGCCATGATTTTCACGCCTTTTCCGCACTTCGTGTTGCCGATCTCCAAGCCGCCGCCGCGACCATTGGCGAAGGTCGCGTCGATGTAGCACTCCGAGGTGTCCAGCAAGTCCTGCTCGCGCAGTTCGTTGGCCAGGTCGATCAGGATGCCGCGCAGAATCTCCTGTTGGGCCCATGCCTGGAAGCGCCGATGCACCGTCTTGTAGTTCGGGTACGACTGCGGAAGCATCTTCCATTGCGCGCCGGTGTTGAGAATCCACAGCACCGCATCAAGCACCTGCCGCGTCGGCACCGGCTTGCGGCCAGGACGCCCATCCGGGATGTTCTCCTCAGGAAAATGGTGCCTGATCCGTTCCCAGTGAGCGTCGGAAATCTTCAGCATCTGCCTATTTTACAGGCCTTTCGTGCCACTTTTCGATTTTGAGATAGGTTCTAGGCAAACGGCCGTTGGACGAGGTGGGGCAGGTAGCGGTGCTTGCGGCCGGAATTGGGCAATCCACAGGGGTCTATGCGAGTCTACGGGTCGGGTGAATTTACCAGATGCGACAAAGCCTTGGGACGCTCCGGCGGGTGGAACAGAGCAATGGCCCTATGTGACAATCCTGAACGAACCTGCGCCCTCTTGGGCGCCTGACGTAACCAGATCGAACTCATGACCGAAGCCGAAAAACCCACAGACCTTCTTACCCGTCTTGGCCAGCTAGGCGCCCCCGAACTGCGGCGACTGCTGGTGGAACACCTCACGAAGCGGAAGCTGGGCTTGACCTGGGAGCGCAACGCCATCGAGCACGATGAGGCGTTGAATGCCGACATCGTTCTGCCTCGGCTCGTGCCAGAACTCAGTCACAAGCCCTCGAATGCAGGCGAGAAGTTTGTGCACCGCAACCTGATCATCGAAGGTGACAACTTCGATGCGCTGCGCCTGCTGAAAGCTACCCACGCGGGTCGGGTCCGAGTGATTTACATCGATCCACCCTACAACACCGGTAACAAGGACTGGGTCTACAACGATCGCTATGTCGGAAAGGCTGACCGGTGGCGGCACTCTCAGTGGTTGGAGTTCCTGTATCGACGCCTGTTGCTGGCGCGGGAGCTTCTGGCACCCGATGGGGTCATCCTGGTGTCAATCAATGACGAGAACCGGTCTCGGCTTGAACTCCTGATGGATGAGGTTTTCCCAGGGCGGAGGCTCGGGAGTCTGGTTTGGCGGACGAAAGATACCGGTAACGACTTGTCTCAACGGTTCAGTCATGTCCACGAGCATGTTCTGGTCTATGCCAATCCAGGGTTCAAATTCAATGGTCGTCCTACGGACAGGAAGAAATTCCGCAACCCAGACGATGACGAGCGCGGAGAATGGTCGCCGCAGCCGCTTACGGCGAACAAAACGTTCCTTGAGCGTCCGAATACGTACTACCCGATTCAGAACCCCGATACGGGTTACTGGTATCCCTGTGACCCGGATAGCACTTGGCGTTTTGCTTCAGAAAAGGAGATTCGAAGGCGGTTCGACAATGACGAAGAAGCAGTTGCCGCGGCCATCGAAGGACTACGCAGTGACACCATCGAGCAGCTCATTGAGAAGAAGCTGATCTACTTTCCCCCGTGCAATCCCGAGGATGTCATGCGGTTCGACACCCGGGCTGATCTGCTGGCGGCTATTCGAGAGGGGAGAGGGCCGGCCCTGCCCAAGAAGAAGACGCCGCTGCTGCGAGAAGATCTTCCAGATCTAGACTTCTGGATAGGAAAGCCGATCGCAGCTGGGCGCCCCTCCCGCAAGGAGCACTGGACCGCGCGTCCTGAGGAGGAGCGTTTGGCTCCGTTGAGTAGCTGGATCGCGGGTATCAATGAGGAGATTAACGATGATGACGAGTACATCGAGGCCGTCATCACTCTGCGCAGCACCCGTGGCGGTGTCGCCACCGAGGAAGTGAAGTCGGCTCTCGGCGGAAAAGCCTTCCCCTATCCGAAGCCGTTGAGCCTGTTAAAGGGGTTGCTGGAACAGGCGACACATCGGGATGACACGGTGCTGGACTTCTTTGCCGGCTCCGGGACCACTGCGCACGCACTACTCCAATTGAATGCAGAAGATGGAGGGCAGCGCCGCTTTATCCTGTGTTCCAGCACGGAGGCAACCGACAAGGAGCCGAACAAGAACATTTGCCGCGACGTGTGCGCCGCTCGCATGCGTCGAATCATCACTGGCTACAACGGCAGCCCCGGCTTTACCGTAGAGCAAGGTGGGGAGTTCGCCTATCTAATGCTCAACAAGCTGGCGGAAGTGGACCTTCCGTTCGAGGCCAAGGCAAGCAATGCCGCGGCGCTACTGAGCCTGCGCCTGGCTCATGCGGTGTGGGAGTTCAACGAAGGGCTGGTTCAGCACATTGCCAGGGCAGATGACTACGACATCCTGCTGTGTACCGAGGTCACCGCAGGTGCCGTGGATGAATTGGCTGCATGGCCGAAAGCGCATGGCGTTCAACGGCTATCCGTGTATTGCGATCGGCCCATCGCACTGCAGGAGGCGCTAGAGGCGCGCGGCGTCGATGCCAGCTGCCATGGACTTGTTGAAGCGTTGCTTAGCGGCCAAGCCGGAGGCCGCGTATGAACATGGATTTCGTCGCTGCGCAAACGTCCAGTCATGAGCCCATTGGCTTCCAGAAGGACATCATCAGCAATCTATCGGCCGCCCTGCTTAGCCACCCCTCACCGCCTGTTTTGCTGCGAGCACCCACCGGCTCGGGCAAGACCTTCATGCTGGTGCGTGCGCTGTCCAAGGTATCAGCAGCGCAGGACACCGTGTGGCTGTGGTTCGTGCCTTATGTGAACTTGGTCCAGCAAACCGAGGACGCCATCCTGGGCAACGCGGACGGGCAGTTGTTCCCCGTCATGCTCTCCCGCGGACGCAACCAGGAGCCCAGCAAGGGCATGGTGCTGTTATCCACGGCGGCGGGTGTGGCCAGTGCCAAGGACCGCAAAACAGGCTACTCCAGTGGAGCAGATGACGATCAGCGGGCGCTGAACGAGTTCGTTGAACTCGCCCGCGCCCGCAAGTTCAAGATCGGCTTGGTCGTGGATGAAGCCCACATTGGCCTGAAGACCGGCACGGAGTTTGGCGCGTTCGCACTGTGGGTCAATCCTGACTACATGGTCATGGCGTCGGCCACGCCCAAGGACGCAGTCCTGGACCAGTTCCTGGCACAGTCCGGCAAGCAGGCCCGCACGTCATTCGTCGTCAGCCGCGCTCAGGCGGTCGAAGCCCGCTTGAACAAGAAGTACATCGAAGCGGTGAAGTACGATTTGCAGCGATCTATCTCCACTGTCGCCGACCTCAAGCGGACCGTGCTGCGCCAGGCCTGGAAGAAGCACTTGTGGTTGAAGAAGATCCTCAAGGCCGAAGGGATCGACCTGACGCCGCTCCTGTTGGTTCAGGTCGCCAACGGCGACAAGACCGTGGACGAAGCCCGAGCGGATCTCATCCGCCTGTGCCGAGTGCCCATGGGAGCCATTGGGGTCCATTCGTCCGACGAGCCCGATCCCGTCCTCATGGCTGCCATCGCCAACGATCACAGCAAGGAAGTCCTAATATTCAAGCAGTCGGCGGGCACGGGCTTCGACGCTCCGCGGGCGTTTGTCCTGGCGTCAACGAAGCTGGTCAACGATGCTGACTTCGCCATGCAGTTCATCGGACGCGTCATGCGCGTGGCGTCCCAGGTGCGGGACGCCTTCCCCAAGCCTCAGGAAATCCCCGACTCTCTGGATACGGCATTCATCTACTTGGCCGATGGAGAAGCCCAAGCGGGCTTCCAGTCGGCAGTGAACACAGTCGGCGCGGTCAAGAGTCAGTTGGAAGGCCAGACCGAACAGATGACCGTCAAGCAGACCAAAAGCGGCGCGACGGTCATCACCAACAAGACCTCGCCCCAACTACCGGCGTTCTACGACGGGACCAAACCGGAGCCGGCCAGGACCATTGAAGAGCCGGACGAGGAAGACGAAGAGGGGCTGCCGAGTACCGGTACTGACCAACCTAGCCTGTTCGGCACGGACACGAGTGCCGACACGGGCACCATGATCATGGATACGGACTGGGTGGTGGATACCACGCCCAAGCCGGCCGTCGTTCCTGCAGACGAGAACGAAATCTTGGAACGGCTCAAGGAGCAGGGACTCAAGGCTTACAGGCTCAACTTGAAGCTGCCAGGCGCGCCCACAGTGTTTCAGCAGGAGAGCAGGCCGGCGATGGCCGACATGGCCAAGGTGTCGACACATGTGGCCATGAACTTGCCACTGACCGAGGACAAGGTCGCCTTTGCGGTGCGTGCCGCTTACAACCTGCTGCGCGACAAGGAGATCCACACCGAGCTGACCAAGGACGAAGACAACATCCGAACGGAGGAGGTCACGGTCATCACGGACCGAGGCTCGTTGGCTCGTGATGCGGCATCCCTGTTAAAGAAGATCCCGCAGGTGGAGGACGCCGACGTCAAGATCATCATCGGGACGTTGGCCGGGCGGCTGAGGGAGGATGTGGCAGTGCCCCCTTCTGACTCGAGTTCATCGGTACTGGACGACAAGCAGCTGGATCGATTGGCGCGAGACGCGGCCTGCTGGGTAATCCGCCGAGACGCCCAACGGATCGGTGAGATGGTTCAGGACGCGATTGCAGAGTTTGCGACTGTTGGCAGTGCATCGCCGTTGCCTCAGTTCCTGCTTTATCCGCTGAGCAAGGCGCTCGACCAGGCACAGAAAAACCTCTACGGCGTTGTCCCGCCGCTGGATGGCACGATTACGAGTGCCCGTGACAGCCTGGACATCGAAGGCCAGACGACCATGCTCAAGGAGACCTTGGCCCACGCAGGCGGGACGATCTCAGTTTTCGGAATCGACGGGTCGGCGGGTGTCAACCAGGAGGAGCGGGAGTTCATCCAGTCGATGGAGCGCGATGACCACGTCGTGTGGTGGCACCGCAACCCGTCGCGTAAGCCCTGGTCCGTCCGGGTCGTGCGCAGCGAGCACAGGAACTACTTCTACCCAGACTTCATCGTCTGTCTGGAGTACCCCTCAGGACAGCCGCCTGAGGTCCGGATGGTGGAAACCAAGGAAAGTACCAAGGATGCTAGCCGCAAGGCGCAGCGTACGCCCAAGATCTATGGCAAGGTGCTGTTCGTCACTCGGGAGGACACCCGCCTGCGCATCGTCAATGATGACGGTAGCCTCGGTGACGAGTTCGATTGGGTCGATCTCACGCCGGCGTGGAAGTGGATGGCGGCGCGGAGGAGCGGTTAAGGTTGGAGGGCCCACAGGGGGTGGGAGTGAGCATTTCACAGATCACAGGCCGCCAGTTTGCGACCAGGTTTGCATTGCGGCCGGAGCAGTTCGCGTGGTTTCTAGGCGCTGGCGCCTCCGCCAGTGCGCGTATCCCTACGGGCTACGACATGATCACCGACTTCAAGGCAACGTTGTTTTGCCAGGGAAGTGGAACGCCACGTCGCGAGATTGATCCCAGCGATCCCGTGTGGAAGGCTCGAATTGAGGTCTTCCTCGCCCAGCAGGGAAGCCTTCCCCCTGCGGGTGATCCGACCGAATATGCGCGCGCCTTTGAAGCCGTCTACCCAAGTGTTGAGGACCGGCGGACCTATATCGCGCAGAAGGTTCAGCAGGGAGTCCCTTCCTATGCGCACAGGGTTCTGGCCTGCATGCTTGTCACCGGGAAGGTGCCCTGCATATTCACGACCAACTTCGACAACCTGGTGGAGTCAGCCACCACGATTGCCCGCTCGAAGGTAGACCCTGCCAAGCATAAGGACATGACGGTCGCGGCGATTGACTCAGCCGACCGCGCTGCTCGATGTGTCAGGGAGAATGATTGGCCGCTTCTGGCGAAGATTCACGGTGATTTTCAGTCCGTAGATATTAAGAACACCGAACAGGAGCTGGTAGAGCAGGACACCAGAATGCGAAGCGTGCTAGCAGCTTGTGCTCAACGCTTTGCTCTCGTGGTGGTTGGATACAGTGGGCGCGATACCTCTGTCATGAAGGCGCTTACCGATGCGTTGGCGGTGGAGGGAGCGTACCCTGGCGGCATCTACTGGATGACACGCTCGCCGTCAGGTCTTCTTCCGGCAGTCCATGCGTTCCTTGAGGCGGCCGTAGAGAGAGGTGTCAGCGCTAATCTACTGGTAGCGGAGACCTTCGATGAGCTGGCGGGCGACTTGCTCGATGTCCTCACCTTCGAAGATGTCTTGAAGCAACACATCCAGGAGGTGGGGCCAACCAAGGCTGTCGTCCCCGTACCCTTGCCTGACAACGAGGCGCGAAAAGACCCCATCTTGCGCTGCTCCGCGCTTCGCGTCATGCGGATGCCCTCTACGGCGCGTCGTATCAGTTTCAAGAAGCCTGCCTCCATTGTTGAGGTGCGTGGCCTACTCAAGGCAGCCAAGGTCGGAGGAAGCATCGCTGCGGCGGGAAGATACTTTGCCGCATTCGGCAAGGACAAAGAACTCTTGGGGGCGCTTGCGCCATTCGAGCCGACACTAGAGGGGGAGATTGCGCTTGATCCGGAGCATGACAGTTGGGCCCTTGGCCTTCTTTACGACGCATTCGTGCGTGCTGTCTGCCGCGGTCGGCCTCTTCATCCTAGGCTGAGGAGCAAAGGACACCGGGTGGTCGTGACGGGTGACCGTGACGGCGAGGATGGTGCGCGTCGGGCGAAGCGATTGAAGGCTCTGGGCCCGTTGAAATCGGCGTACGGGGATCCGCTGTATGGCCGAACCTCCCCCCCGTCGGATCTACCCTTCAACGAGGCTATAGATCTGCGCTTGGAGCAGGTTGGCGGGAGGTGGTGGTGCGTGTTCGATGCGTTCACGCATGTAGACCTTCCTGAGATTGAAGCAGCCCACGACGATGAACCGGTTCGCTTCCGAGTCAATCCTGCGGCTGACTGGCTCCGTGAACGCTGGGCGCAGCGCTACAACCGAAAGTGGACAGCCATCATCGATGCGTGGTCGCAACTCCTGGCCGGTGAAGCCAGAACCTGCTGGCTCAAGGATGGCGAGGGTGTCGATGCCGTCTTCCACGTCGGCCCGGTGTCCGCGTGGAGCCGGCCTTCGCACGACCACGCCTACTTTCATCGGGGTGGACGATGAGCGCTGTCGACGCCAAGCTCGCGCCTTTCCAGCTCTTGGATGAGCCGGTTCTATCTTTCGCGCCAGATGATCTACGGGCGGTCGATATACATCCGCTGCGTGGGCTGATCAATCACGGCCCATTCTCAGCGAGATCCTTCGGCGCCTTCACGCCGGCGCTGCGCGTGGCCATGGTCGGGCCACAGTCTGGGCGCGACAACGTCGTCACCCTGATGAAGCTGGTACAACAGTCCCATCGGCCAAGCGATCGCAAGGAGTATGTGCCCGAGTACCCAGGGTTCCAAAAGCTTTTTGGTGTTCCGCTTCGCGCGGCGGCGCCAGTCACGCGCATCGTCTGGCCAGATGCCCTAGAGGACTTCCCCTTTGAAGGCACCGGCGAGCAGCGGCTGCAAGCAGCGTTCGAGCGCGCGTTAAACCAGCTGGACCTTGTGCGTTCCGAATTCGATGTCGTAGTCGTTCATTTGCCTGATGCATGGGCAAGTTCCCTGTATACGCAATCCTTCAACGCCCACGACGCGTTGAAGGTCATAGGGGCGCAATTCGGCATTCCTACCCAGGTTCTCAACGATCGCGCGTTCGTTTTCTCGGCCAAAGCATCTATCGCATGGCGTCTGGCGATTGCTCTGTACGTTAAAGCCGGCGGAATTCCGTGGAAGCTGGCACCTCTGCCTGGTGTGCCAGACGGCACGGCTTACATCGGCTTGGCGTATGCACTGCGCCCGCATGAGGACGGGGTTCATTACGTCACGTGCTGCTCCCAGGTGTTCGACATGGACGGAGGAGGGATGCAGTTCGTTGCGTTCGAGGCGCGGGATCCTGTCGATGATGTACAAGAAGCCAAGCGCAACCCATTCCTCAGCAGATCGGACATGCGTGCGGTGCTTGCTCGCAGCTTGCAGCTGTATCAGAAGCGCAACGGCGGCACACTGCCCCGGCGACTGGTCGTGCACAAGACGACTGCATTCCGAGAGGAGGAGATCCAAGGGGCCACGGAGGCGCTGGCGGCAGTTCCCGAGTTCGAGTGCATCGAAGTCGGCAGCAATTGCTCGTGGCGGGGCGTATGGATGGTCGGTAATCCTGGTGGGTCAAAGCCGACGAAGGCTGATGGCTATCCGGTTCCCCGGGGGATCATGCAAACGCGTTCGGGCACATCATGCCTTGTATGGGTTGCAGGTAATGCGCCAGGCGTATCGACAACGTCTGCATACTATCAAGGTGGAAAGAGCATCCCGCGCCCCCTGGTGCTCACGCGTCACGCAGGATCAGGTCCTTTGCAGTTGATCGCGGCAGAGGCGCTGGCGCTTACCAAAATGGACTGGAACAACGATGCGTTGTATGACCCGGTACCAGTCACGATTCGGTATTCGAAACGCTTAGCGCAAACGATTGCCAGCGTTCCCAGTCTGCCGGGCAGGGACTACCCGTATCGGTTATTCATGTGACCAGTTGTTCCTCCCTGAAGGTTGACCGCCGTTACTCGCTAGTGCGATGTCTGCTCACATGCTCCAGCTGTTGACTTAGTATCCCGTTCGACAGCCTACTTCCGCGCGGCTGGCGCGATGCGACTGGCGACCCGCCGCACGCTCCCAGGTGCCGTCGACGGCGAGCAGGCGCGAGACGGTCAGCTCGCGGCGCTTACGTTCGGTGAGGCACGGAACTGAATCCCTCTCGGTCTCAGTGTCATCTCCAAGCCGTACGTTGCCCAGGCCAAGGAAAGCGGAAGCCGGACGCATGCGGTGACTTCGTTCTTCCCCCTCAAATCAGCGCCATAGCGGTATCGGTCTGATGAATTCAGATCAGAATGGCTTGACTGCCGGACCCCGCCTGATGCGGCCGTTATGAGGCAGGGAATGCGGCCCTTGCGTGCGCGATGTAGGCCAATGGACGATTTTTGATCGCTCGGCTGCCTTGAATATTGGCGAGGGCTTGGTAAGCGGTGCCTGCAAACAGTAAGGCGGCGCCGGTGCGCGTGGCTGTGTTTCCCGGCTCCATCGCCTGAATCGCGAATCCTGCGGCAAAGAGGGGTGCAAGCGAACCGAAGATCACCTTTCCGAAAGCAGGCCGCATCACCTCTTCAATTTCGGCGATGCTCTGCTCGCAGTCCACGAGAAACGCTTTGTCGGCTTCGATGCGATCATCGGCATCCGGGAGCAACGCTACCCCGGTGCAATGGGCCTCGATCTTCGCGCGGAAGGATGGTAAGAGATGGCCGTGCTTTTCTTTGAAGCTTAGCAACTGACCGACTTTGATCTGGCCGCCGGGGACGGGAAGCAAGTGTCGTAACACCACGTCCCGGGACTTATGCTTGTATGCTGGATTGAGCTTCGATGATGGGTGACGAGGTCGCAAGGGCAAGGTGAATGTCACCTTGTTGGTCACCGGCGTAGCATCGATCTCGGGCAGCTCGCCGAGACACGCGGCGATGTAAGACATGAACATCTGCGCGGTAGTCGTCTCGATGGCGTACCAGGGCCAACCCACTTCTTTAGCAAGGCCGACCTCTACCAGGAATCTTGGTATCTGACCAAGTTTCGCTGCGTGGATTCGGGTTGTCGGTTGCTCGCCTTCGGAAGTTGCCATCCGGCTCTGGCCTCGCTGTAACTTTCCCTCGATCATTTCGATGAAGCACTCATCGAATCGCTCTATCCGATTGATGTGATAGTCGGGAACGATTGCGTCGACGAGACCATCCGCCAGCAGAGATCGCATGAAATCGCTCATCTGCTCGGGATTAGTCAGGTGGTCCAACGGGACGATAGAAAGCAGCCGATCCCAGTACAGGAGCGACAGGGTGGTCCAAGCCTCATTGGGAAGCGCGATGTACGGGAAGTAGAGTGCGTTGTGGCGCATGCCTTCCTCATCAGCTGTGGCCGAAGCGTTGCCAGGTACTCAGTGGCGGATTGCGTGGACGGTAGGAACATCTTAGTACATCAGCTGTCCCGTCCCGGCGTGCCGCCGTCGGGCTCGCGGGCTGCGCCCCGCGCCTCTGCCGAGTCGCGGCCATGCGGCTTTGATCCCTGACGCCTCCGGTCCGTTCGGGCCTGCGCGCTCCGCTTGCCAAAAAAAAGCAGGCATGCGTGGGGCGTGAGGGGGTCTTGCTGAGTCCTTTCACCGTATCACGGCGTTCTCGCCGTCAAGGGCTGCGCGTGCCCGCACGCTGGCGGCCTGCGACCGTCTTCGACCCTGTGACTGCTTGCGCTGCGCCGTGCTGGCGCCGGTGCCGGGCAATTCCGCCCGAGCAACCGGAGCACGAAGATGTCGCACGAATCCCATTCGCTGGCTGCCTCGTTGATGGTGAGGGACGCACGAGGCCGTCGCTATCGTCCGGCGACCGATGAGCAGATCCTCGAAGCGGCGCGTCAAGTGATTGATCGCAAGATGCAGCGCGGTCTTGCGTTCAAGTCGCCGGCGGACGTCCAGGCGTACTTGCGGACCAAGCTGGCCAGCTTGGAGCACGAAATGTTCGCGGTGTTGTTCCTCGACCAGAAGCATCGACTGATCGAGTACGTCGAGATGTTCCGCGGCACCATACATGAGGCGGCCGTGCACCCGCGCGAAGTCGTCAAGATGGCGTTGCGGCTCAACGCGGCGGCGGTGATCGTCAGTCACAACCATCCGAGCGGTGACCCGAGCCCGAGTGGCGCGGACAGATCAGTCACTTGCCGGCGGCTGCTCGATCACATCATCGTCGGCGGTCGGTCTTCGGTGTCCATGGCCCAGCGTGGCCTGACCTGACCAGAGGGGGCTCCGGCCCCCTTTTTTTTGCTTCGCCCTTTGCGGACGGGCGATTCGCCTTGGGAGCCGACACGCGCTACGCGCGTGCCAACGGTGCGGGTCGTGACCGGGATGGGGCGGTCTTGCTGGTTTCCTTCACCGTATCACGTCGTTCTCGCCGTCAAGGGCTGCGCGTGCGCGCACGCTGGCGGCCTGCGGCCGTCTTCGACCCTATGACGGCTTGCGCTGCAACGTGCTGGCCCGGTGCCGGGCAATTCCGCCCGAGCAACTGGAGCACATCATGAACGACAAATCGCACGTCTCGCTCGAGCAGCGCGTCTGCCTTGTCTGCGGGGTCTCGTTCGACACGGGGAGTGTGTTGTTGGACCTGCGGGTACGCGCACGTCTGGAGCATCGCACGACGACCGGTTGGGGGCTATGCATCGAGCACCAGCGGCTGGCCGATGAGGGCTACGTCGCGTTGATTGAGTGCGATCCGGAGCGCAGCGGGCTGTCGGCGACTGAGGATCGCGTCAAGCCTAGTGACGCGTATCGGACCGGGCGCGTGGCCCATCTCAAGCGCGAGGTGTTCGCCAGGGTGTTCGCGAGGCCGCTTGCGGCCGACCAGCCGTGCGTGTTCATCGACGCCGGCGTGTTCGAGCGATTGCAGTCGCTGGTGGCGCCGACGCCGAACTGATCGCGCCTCGCCCTACGGTGCGTCGCCTTGCGGGCGGCGCACCTTTTTTTGCTGCGTCCTCGGGCAGGGGCCTCCGCGCCTTCGGCGCTGCGCGCCCGCGTGCCGCGGGCTTGCCTGGCCTCTGCAGGCGCTCCTTCCGTCAAGGGCCGCGCCAGGCCCCGTGTCCTCGCCCTCGCTGCGCGCCGGCTGCGGGCCGCGCCAGGCCTGTCGCTTCCTCCCTTGACGGCGCGCCTGCGCCGGCCGGGCGGTCAGCAGGCCGCGAAGTCCTTCGCGGCCCATGCGAAGGGCCGAGCCACCAAGGAGCGCGCCATGACCTGACCTGACCTCGCGCCGGCTGTGCGCCGGCTTCGACACCCCTTTCCCTTCATTGGAGACACTCTCATGAACACCAAGCACACATTGCAGAACGCACCCGCCGGGGAACTGCTGCTGATCCCCCTCTCGCAGCTGCGTCCGTCGCCGCGCAACGTCCGCCGCAAGGCGCATCGCCCGCAGCGCAAGGAGTCCATCGCGCAGCTCGCCGAGAGCATCGCGCACGTGGGCCTGTTGCAGAACCTCGTCGTCACCGCCGATCCCGACGGCGAGACCTACAACATCGAAGCCGGCGAGCGCCGGTACAACGCCATGAAGCTGCTGGTCAAACAGAAGCGCCTCGACAAGGACGCCGGTGTGCCGTGCCGGCCCGTCGTCGAGGCGGCCGCCCGCACCGCCAGCCTGACCGAGAACGTGCAGCGCGAAGCGATGCACCCGGCCGACGAGTTCGAGGCGTTCGCCGCCTTGGTCGCCGAGGGTCGCGCCATCGAGGATATTGCCGCCGACTTCGGCGTGACGCCCGTCGTGGTCAAGCGGCGGCTCAAGCTCGCCAACGTCTCGCGCCGGCTGATGGACGACTACCGAGCCGGTGTCGTGACGCTGGAACAACTGATGGCGCTGGCGATCACCGATGACCACGCGGCACAGGAAGCCGCGTTCTACGATGCGCCGGAGTGGCAGCGCGATCCGTCCGCGCTGCGCGAGCATCTGACCGAGCGGGAAATCGACGCCGCGCGCGATCCGCTGGCGCGCTTCGTCGGCGTGGACGCCTACGAGCAGGCCGGCGGCGTGGTGCGCCGCGACCTGTTCGCCGACGACACGAACGATGCGTTCCTTGCCGATGCCGCGCTGCTGGAACGGCTCGCGCAAGACAGGCTCGCCGTCGCGGCCGAGAAGGTCCGCGCGGAAGGTTGGGCGTGGGTCGATGTTGCGCCGCGGGCCACGCATGCGGACTTGCAGACGTTCCGCCGTGCGCCGCGCGAGCGGCGCGAGCCCAAAGCTGCCGAGGCCAAGCGCATCGCCAAGCTGGAAGCGCGGGCGCAGGCCATCGAGGCGCAGCTGGATGCCGAGGACGAGGCCATGGACGAGGCGGCCGCACAGGCGCTCTACGACGAGCACGACCGCATCAGCGCCGCGCTCGATGCCATCGCCGACTCCTTGCAAACCTACAGCGCGAAAGTGCGCGCATTCGCTGGTGCCGTCGTTACCGTCGATTCGCAGGGCGAGGTGGCCGTGCATCGCGGGCTGTTGCAGGAGGACGTCGCCAAGGTGCTGCGCACGCTGGAACGCGGCGGCGGGTCGGTCGAGGACGTGGCCGATGCCGCGCGTACTGCGAGGGCCGACGCTCCGGCCAAGGGCGGCATGTCCGAGGCGCTGGCGCGCCGTCTCAGCGCGCACCGTACGGCGGCGCTACAGGTCGAGCTGGCACGCAGGCCGCAGGTCGCGCTCGCCGCGCTGGTGTCCGAGTTGGCCGGAAGCCTGCTACTCGACGGCGAAGGCACCGGCCTGCCGCTCGGCGTCCGGGCGAGCGAACCGGCCGCGCTGACGCGGTTCGCCGACGACCTCGCGCAGTCCGACGCGCTGCGCGCGTTCGACGCCTTGCGCGAGCGCTGGCGGCAGCGTCTGCCGGAGGACGGCGACGGTCTGTTCGATGCTCTGCTGGCGATGCAAACCGAGCAGCTGGTCGAGCTGCTGGCAGTATGCGTCGCGGCCACGGTCAACGTGGTCACGCCGAACGAGCACAGCGACAACGCCGACGCGCTGGCCCGCGCGGTCGCGCTGGACATGCGCGCATGGTGGACCGCCACGGCCGAGGGCTATTTCAAACACATCCCGAAGGCGGCCATCGTGGCGGCGGCACCTCAGTTCGCTCCGAACTATGGAGCGCGGTTGTCGGTGCTCAAGAAGGACGAGCTGGCCGCCACCGCCGAGCGGCTGGCGGCGGGGAAGGGCTGGCTGCCGCCGATGTTCGCGCGGCAGTCCGCGTGGATCGATTCGCAGCCGGCAGAAGGCGACGCCGACGAACGGCCGGAGGTCGAGGCCGATCCGGATACGCCGCACGCGCTGGCCGCGTGAGTCCCGCAGCAATAGACGCCCCGGCAGCGATGCCGGGGCGTTCTGCGTTGTAGGATGGCGGCGCGACGCGGTCGGTCCCGGCGCGAGGCGCCGGGGGCGTGCCGGGGAAGCTGGGAACGGCGCCGAGTCGCAGCGCCCGGCTTGGACGTGCTAAGCACATTGCGCCGCGTACCGCATCACATCATCGTGCCGGCCGGCTCACGTTCTCATTCGCGGAGCGGCCTGCTCTGAGTGCCTTTGCTTCGGTCGCATGCTGCCAGAGGGTGTCAATTGAACCGGACAGGATGGCCATGACTTCTTTGGCGCATCGTTCCGATAGACTTCGATCAATCATCGGCAGATGCCTCCTGCACCCAACTGCGGGATTCCTCTTCGTAGTCGAAAATGCCCTCCAATTGATAAAGACCTTCCTGAGCCAATCTCATGTCGTCGGCCAAGCCACGAAGGTTGATTGACTTGAGGTCGGCCAGCGTGAAATCGCCTTGCATCGTCAATGGATAACGAGCTGCATCGCCAATCGGGTCATGTCTGGAAAACCCAGCGATCGCGCGGGAGATCCCGGCAACAATCTCACTGTCGAACTGTGCATAGACGCGTGGTGTGATTTGCAGCAGGTAAGCCCAAAGCCCCGCAAGATCGTGCCCTTCGGCTCTGGCAATCGTGTCCTGACGCTTATTGAGCCCCTTCTTTTTGATGGGGCGCTCGATGCCGGACAATCGCTGACATCTCAAAATCAATTCCTTGATCGATACCTCAAGCCAGTGTCGGTAAAGAAACAAGATGGGAAAGACCAGGTAGTCTTGACCATGTTGGCCTTGGTTGATGCCCTGCACCAAGCGGTCGGCTGCCTCCTTGTAGCCTAGTACGTAGCCTGTCCATTTGCCGCGCTGCCAATCCAGCTGAGCACGGTTATGCCAATCAGGGCCGTCGCTCTCGAATAGCTCCGCCATTGTTCCTCCCGGTCGTAAAGGGCGCTCACTCAGACTCCTTCAGCGACATGGTTCAACGGGCGCTGGCGAACCGCAAGTAGGCAACGAGCAGTCCATGCCGGCCGACTTGGGCGCGGAGCCCGCCCACGGTGGCGCTGGCCTCGCTGCAACCCCGTTGCAAAAATCCGCCACGTCGCGGCCTTCGGCCAAGCGGCGACGTGGCGGGGCGCGCAAGTGCCTTGCGCGCGGTGCGGCGATCGGCGCCCGCCAGGCGGGCAGGATCTCGACGCGCCCCGCCGCCGCAGGCGGGGTGCGCGGTGCGGGCTACGCCCCGCTGCGCTGTGACGGGTTGTGCGCGCCTTCACTGCCCTCGACGCTGGTGGGCACGTGGCCGTCGAACGCGAAGGCCACGCCGCCGACAGGTAGGGCCGCACTGCTGGCTTATGGAACTTCCACGCCGCGCCTGGTACCGGATCCCGTAGATTGCGGCAGGGGCGTCCTCGCTCGTCGTAGGGGCATGGCCCTTGACCGCATCAGGGAGCCAGCCGGCCAAGCCGAAGTCCGGTGATGCCGAGTTCGCCACCGGTCCTTTCGGGGAGGGAAAGGAATCGCACCTTTGCGTCCTTTCAGCGTTGTGCATCCTGGCAGCGGATCGCTGCGCTTCGGTCCTCATGGCCGCAACCCTCCGCCGCAAACAATGTCCTCGGCGCTGCGCGCCTCATCGCCAACACATTCTTGCGCCTCCGGGTCCTCCACTGCGTTGCGGCCGCTATGCGGTGCAGCCGGCCCGACCCCTGCCTGCCGGATCACAACAAGGACGCATGTCGCGACCTTGTTCAACCCCCGAAAGGAGAAACGTCATGGCCAACATCGGCACCTTCACCAAGAACGACAACGGCTTCGCCGGCACCGTCCGCACCCTGAGCCTCAACGTCAAGGTCAAGCTCGTCCCCAACGAGAAGACGAGCGAGAACGCCCCGGACTTTCGCATCCAGACCGCCGGTGGTTACGACCTCGGCGCGGCGTGGAAGAAGACCAGCGAAGCCGGCCGCGATTACCTGTCGGTGACGCTCGACGATCCCTCGCTGCCGACGACGATCTACGCCGGCCTGTTCGAGGACGACGAGGGCAAGTACACCCTGATCTGGTCGCGCAGCAAGTTGGCGGGCTGACCCGCCTCACGCGCCCCGCCCACGGCGGCGGGGCGCTTCGCTGTTGGGCGTATCGAACGCGGCAGCTACGCCGCTGCCGCCATCTGCGGTGCACGTGCTTGCGCGCACACCTGATCGAGCTGTTCTTCGACCAGCTCAAGGAGATCGACCACCTGCTCATCGCTCAGCTCGCTGGCGCGATCGGCGGTGGTGTAGTGGAGGGCCAGCAGGCCCACGAGCGCGCGTGCGCGCGATGCGTTGACGTTAATTTTCTCGAATCGCTCGACCACGGTGGATGGCAGCATCGCAGCGGTACCTTTTTCGTGACGTAAGGCCGCGGCCGAGCGCCGCGGCAAAGCGACTATACGCAGCTGACCGCCTCGACTGTAGCGCTGCCACTTTGGTCGCCGAGTCGTCATCGGCGGGCTCCCCGCCCGCAATCCAAGCACTGGTTTTTGCGATGATCCGCTTTTGCGGATCGGCGTAAAGCCGCCGATCTGAATTCGTGCCTTTCCTGCATCGCGTAAGGCCGGCATTGCGGATACGTGTCTTTGCGGATTCCGTCGATTGCGGTTTCACGATTGCACACGCATGCACGAATGCGGATCGGCAGCTGCGTGCATCGGCGGATCAACGGCAAAGATCGCCTCGCAATCCAAGGTAGATTTCGCCTCGTACTCGATCTCGGCCAGGCGCGATCAGGCGCATTGAGACCGGCTGGGTCTTACTCAAGACTGCGTGCGTCTTAATCGGGTTGCCGAAATGTTGCAGCGCCATGAAAACTGCAACATCGTTCTATGAACGGGTGTGCGTTTTGTTGCAAGCTGACTCTGCCGCGCAGCGCATGCGGAAGCGCGGCCGTCGCATTCGGACGAATCCAGCAACGCTTCGGAGCCAATCGGTCTGATCCTGCGCTTTTATCCAGTCCACCCGAACGATCCGCCATGAAGCTGTAGCCCCCAGCGCCCGCGGCGACGTCCTGCCGATGACAGGAGGTTGCCTCGTGGGTGTGAGCGTCGCGTTCTGCGTTCCCATCGCTGCATATCTGTACGCGCTGCATCTGGACGGGCCGGGGCTGGCTTGGGAGTACCTGCGCCGACATCCGGACTACCGCCGTGACTGGCAGCGCCGCCGCCGACGCGTGGAGGCGGCGTGCCGCTGGGGCCTGCGCCTGCTCGAGGACCCCGATCTGGACGCACGCGAGGCGCATCCGGCCTGGTACTCAGACCCCGCCTCGGTGCTGTTGCAGGCTGACGCCGATCCGCCCCCCGAGGCGAGCGCCTTTGGAATATGGCAGCTCCCCGGCAGCAAGCAGCTGCTCCACGATGGCCGCCGCTTGCTGCTGACTACGCGTTGGCCCGGCAGCCAAGTGCGCTTCGTCGTCGCGCCGGGGCTGGACGACGGTATGGCCTACGTCTATGCGCTGCGCGGAACGGCCGACGGTGGCGAAGGCGCGCGCACGCTCGCCAGCGAACTCGCCACGCTCGCCGCTGGTGCCAGGAGCGTGTCGGCGGCCGTCTCCCGGCCGCGACCGACCGCCGCCGCGCTGCTGGAATTGCACACGCTACAGGCGCTCGACGCCACCCTGGCGGGGGCGTCCTCGCGTGAGGTCGCAGAAGGCCTGTTCGGCGCCGAGGCCGTGGCCGAGGGCTGGCACGCCGACGGCGGGCTACGCTCGCGCGTGCGCCGCCTGGTGCGGCGTGGCTGCGCGCTGATGCGCGGCGGCTACCGCCGCCTCGCGCAGCTTCGCTAGGGTCGTTTCGCGTCCGACCCGAAACGACCCTGCGCAGACCGCGCGGCTTGTCTGAGATTGCCTCCATCCGGTTGCGCTGATGTGGCCGGCGTTTCCGCCCGATGGAGGCACCTCTCATGAGACCGGCACCCCTGCGGCCCACCGCCGCTGTCGCTGCGACGACGCAGCCCCCGCGCTACCTCAACAACGACGAAGCCGCAGCTTACCTGCGGCTATCGCCGCGCACGCTGGAGAAGCAGCGCGTGATCGGGGGCGGCCCCAAGTTCCGCAAGTTCGGCCGGCGCGTCATGTATGCCGTGTCCGACCTCGACGCCTGGGCTGATTCGCGCAGTTTCGAGGCCACGTCCGATCCCGAGTATGCAGAGCAGCACTCTGCCGACAGCCGTGCGCGCTGACCGGCGCGGGACCGGAGCCGGTCTTGGGCCGCCGCGAACAACTGGACCTGTTCCAGGCGCTGCCCGGCGACATGGCGCCACGCGACAGCCAGGACCTCATGGCGTATCCCTTTTTCTCGCTGGCCAAATCGCGGCGCACGGCGCCGATCGACTTCCGCAGCGGCGGTGTGACGGTGCGCGTGGAGGGTACCGCGGAGCACGGCATCGCGACGATCTGGGACGCGGACGTGCTGATCTGGGCGGCCTCGCAGATCGTCGAAGCGCGCGATGCCGGCATTCCGACGTCGCGGCTGATGCGCGCGACGCCGCACGAGATCCTGCGCTTCATAGGGCGCGGGGTGTCGCTGCGCGACTACCAGCGCCTGAAGGCCGCGCTCGACCGATTGCAGTCGACGACGGTCGCGACCTCGATCCGCGAGACCACCGGACGTCGCCTGCATCGGTTCTCCTGGATCAACGAGTGGCGCGAGCGTGCCGATGCGCGCGGCACGCCGCTCGGCATCGAGCTGATCGTGCCGGACTGGTTCTATGCGGGCGTGCTCGACGCGGCCCTCGTGCTGACGATCGATCCTGCGTACTTCAGATTGAGCGGCGGCATCGAGCGCTGGCTGTATCGGCTGGTGCGCAAGCACGGCGGGCGCCAGGCGCACGGCTGGCAGTTCGACTTCCGTTACCTGCATCAGAAATCCGGCAGCGTGGCGAAGCCCTACGACTTCGCCTGCGACCTGCGCGCAATCGTCGCGCGGCAGTCGCTGCCGGGCTACGTCCTTGGCATCGAGCGGATGCCGGGCCGTCGCGCCGAGCTGCTGACGTTCCGGCCCGTGCCGCCGACGGCACGGGGATAACCGGGGGGCAGGCTGTGGACGGCATCGTGCTATCGGGCGTGCGAAGGCTCGTGCTATCAGGCGTGTCCGACTCGTGCTATCAGGCGTGCCGATGCCCCGGAAAGCGAATAACGGCGCGGGTTTGCGAGCCCTCTAACGTATCTAACTTAAAAGCTCTAACTTTTGGTGGAGCAGCGCCGTGCCGGTGGACAACTGCCGGACGGCGCCCGCAACGGCAACAGCGACAGCGGATGACACGCCGTTGCGTCAGGCGCGAGCCTGCGCGAGGTGCGCCGTGATCGTCGCCGTTCTGAACCAGAAGGGCGGCGTCGGCAAGACCACGCTCGCGACCCACATCGCCGGTGAGCTGGCGCTGCGCGGCCAGCAGGTGATCCTGCTTGACGCGGATCCCCAAGGTTCGGCGCTCGACTGGACGCAGCGGCGCGCCCAGCAGGGCTTGCCGCGGCTGTTCGGCACCGTCGGCCTCGCCCGCGAGACCGTGCACCAGGAGGCGCCCGAGCTGGCCCGCCGTGCCGATCACGTCGTGATCGACGGCCCGCCGCGCATCGCCGCGCTGGCGCGCTCGGCGCTGCTCGCGGCCGAGCGCGTGCTGATCCCGGTGCAGCCCAGTCCCTACGACGTATGGGCGTCCGCGGAGATGGTCGCGCTGGTCCGCGAGGCGCAGGTGTTCCGGCCCTCACTGCGTGCGGCCTTCGTGGTGAATCGACGCGTCGTGCGCACGGTCATCGGACGCGAGGCGCGCGGCGCGCTCGCCGATCAGCCGCTGCCCGCGCTGCGCGCCGAGGTGCGTCAGCGCATCGTCTTCGCCGACAGCGTGGCCGCTGGCCGTCTCGTGCGCGAGAGCGCGCCCGACAGCGCCGCCGCGCGCGAGATCACGGCCCTGGTCGACGAACTGTTGCGGTGGCCGTCATGAGCGGCAAGCGCATCGGCATCGGCGCGCGCCCGCCGACGAATCCGCACGCCGAGGCGTGGATTCGGGAGGGCGACGGCGCCGCGTTGCAGAAGGCCGACGTCTACACGGCGCGGCTGACGCTCGACATCACGCCTGCGCTACGCGCACGCATCAAGGTCTCTGCGTTCAGCCAGGGCGTGACGGTCGCCGACCTGCTGCGCGGGCTGCTCGAGCGCGCCTTTCCAGAGAACACGCCATGAGCGCATCCGCAGTCACGATGACGGACGCACCGGCGCCGGCGCTTGCCGCGCTCGCCGGTCAGGGCGGCGAGGCGCCGCTGACGCGCGTCTCGCTGGCCTATTACGACCAGCGTCTCAAGGTCTATCTGCGTTTTGGCGAGCCGCTGCACATCGCCAGGATCGACCGCTGGCGCCGCGTCGCGGTGTTCGCATCGCGCGCCGTGCTGGCGCGTGTGCGCTGGCAGGCCAACGCCTATGGCACCGTGCGCTGGCAGCTGATGGTGTTGCACACCTGTAGGCCGGACGAGATTGCGCAGCGGATCGCCGGCGTCGTGCCTGGCGCACGCCTGCTGCTACACGTCGAGGGGGACGCTGCCGTGCGCACCGTGCTCGCGCAGATCGACGCGATCGAGGCACTCGGCATGGCGCCGGTGGACGTGGCGCCGGCGTATTGGCGCACGCTCGGCAACCGCCTCGCTGCGCACCTGCCGCTGCCTGCTTACACGGCCGAGCGGCACGCGGCCTGGCTGGCCGGGAGGGCGCTGCGATGACCTCTCGCATGCATGGCCGCGTGCTCGTCGCGCTGCTGACCGCCGCCGGCCTCGCTGCGCTCGCCTGGGCGGCGTTCGTGCCGCCGGTCGCGCATCTGGTCTACAACCCGACGCCGAGCGTGGCGACAGGCTGGTACCGCATCGTGCCGACCGACCTCGCGGCACTGCGCGCCGGCGATGTCGTGCTGGTGCGGCTGCCGCCCGCTGTCGCGGCGCTGGCCGAACGGCGAGCCTATCTGCCGTCGAATGTGCCGCTGCTCAAGCGCGTCGGCGCGGTCGCGCCTCAGCGCGTGTGCGTGCTCGGCGCCAGCGTCAACATCGACGGCGTGCCGGCTGCCGCGGTGCTGCGCTCCGACCGGCGTGGCCGGCTGCTGCCGGCCTGGCGTCAGTGCCGCGCGTTGCAGAACGGCGAGGTGTATCTGCTCGGCACACATCCGGCGTCGTTCGACAGCCGCTATTTTGGCCCGATCGATGCATCTGCCGTGCTCGGGCATGCGCAGCCGTTGTGGCTGGACGCTGTTCCATGAGCGTGGCCGGCGCGCTGCGCGTCGTCGTGCCGCGCCACTGTGCAGCGCCGTGTCGTCGCGCGTGCAGTGCGGGCGCCGCGGCGGCGCATGGCGCGCTGCCGCCGACGCTGGTGTCCCGCGTGCAGACCGCATGCCTCGCGCGTGCCCGGCCGACGGCCGCGGCCGCGCTCGCCGGCGGTGCGGCTGCGCGATGCGCAGCGCCACCGGGCCGCCGTGATCGACAGCGAAAGGCACGCGCGAAGGCGAGGGCAACGGCGGAAGGCAAGACAAAAGGGGGCGGCACGCCGCCGCCCGCAAAGGCTGTCTGCACGTGGGGGAGACGCGGCACGTCGCGGCTACGCCGCCGTGCCGCGTCCGGCGCGCAGAGCGCGCCAGTACAGCGAAGGTCGCGTGCTTCGCACGCCCGAGCACGCTGCACCGCGCCCGGGTGCCGGCCGTGAGCCGGCGCCGCGACGACGAGTTCCGGCCGCGCCCGAGCGCGCCGAAGGACCGCGGCCAAGCGTTCGTGACGCGGGTGCTCGAGCAGGTCGGGCGCGCCGGCGGCAAGACCGCGGTGCGGACGCCGGCGCTCGCGAAGGGACGCACTGCCGGCACCGGCCGGCGACCCGGTTCGCGCCTCGGGCGCGGGCATACCGCCGCCCGCTTCGCCGGCACCTCGCTGACCCCGAACGCGCGCCGCGTGGTCATCCAGACACTGCTGGTCAACCAGCGGCTGGCGAGCTCCCAATCGCTCGCCAAGCACCTGCGCTACATCGAGCGTGACGGCGCCGGCCGCGACGGCGAGCCCGGCCGTGCCTACGGGCCGCACACGGACCATGCGGATCTCGATGCCTTCAAGGCGAGGTGCGCGGAGGACCGGCACCATTTCCGCTTCATCGTCTCGGCCGAGGACGGAGAACAGCTCGACGATCTGCGCACCTACACCCGGCACTTGCTCACGCGCATGGAGGCGGACCTGGGCACGCGTCTGGACTGGGTGGCAGTCGATCACTGGAACACCGACAACCCGCACACGCACCTGGTCGTGCGCGGCCGCGACGACACCGGCAAGGACCTCATCATCGCCGGCGACTACATCGCGCATGGCTTCCGTCACCGGGCCGCCGAGCTGGCGACCGAATGGCTCGGCCCGCGTACCGAGCTGGAGATCCAGCGGACTTGGCAGCGTGAAGTCGAGCAGGAACGCTGGACCGGCCTGGACCGCACGCTGCACCGCGCGGCGGTCGAGCAACACGTCGTGGTCGCCCGGCTCAACGAACCGGCGTTCGCGCGGCAGCGGCAGCCGCTGCTGGGGCGCCTGCAGCAGCTGCAGCGGCTCGGTCTGGCCAGTGAGCCGCAACCCGGCGTCTGGCACCTGTCGGCCGACGCCGAGGAGACCTTACGCACGCTCGGCGAGCGCGGCGACATCATCCGCGCGATGCAGCGGGCGATGCGCGGCCAGTCGCGCGAGCTGGCCGTGTTCGCGCCGGGCGATGGCGGCCCCGGCCTGATCGGCCGCGTGGCCGCCCGGGGCGTCGCCGACGAGCTGCGCGACACCGGCTATCTGGTCGTCGATGGCCTCGACGGCAAGGCCCACTACGTCGCGCTGCCACCCCGGTCGGAACTGGCGCAATACCCGGCCGGCGCGATCGTCGACGTCCGGGGCGCGACCGAGGTGCGGGCCGCCGACCGCACCGTCGCCGCGCTGGCGGCCGATGGGCTGTACCGCACCGATCATCACCTGGCGATCGCCCAGGGCCAAGCCGCTCCCGGCCGCCACGCGCACGAGGTGGTCGCCGCGCACGTCCGGCGGCTCGAAGCGCTGCGCCGCGCCGGCATCGTGGAGCGCGTGGCCGACGGGCTGTGGAAGGTGCCGGACGACTTGCCCGAACAGGGCCGCCGCTACGACGCGCAGCGGCTGGGCGGCGTGACCGTCGAGCTGCAAACGCACCTGCCGATCGAGCGGCAGACGCGGGTCAT
>QFPO01000036.1 GCA_003241385.1 Rhodanobacter denitrificans | reverse complement strand
CTCCAATGGTAGGGGGGAATCTCACACATTAACATCAAGGTTCTGCTCGGAAGCTGGATTTGATAAGGTGGCTGGATCGATGGCGTTCAGCCATCCCAACCTACGAAACAGTGATCAAGGAAGAGGTTCTTGATGAAGAGGAATGTGATTGATCGGAACGGGTTCAATCCGAATATTGAATTGCCTTATGATTTGAGACTGATCGATTTCGAGCATGCAATGCAGGATGTATATGATTTTTTTGGCGATGTGAATAACACACTCGCCGGGAAAGGATTACGCAGAATGGATGACATGGCCCGACCAGCGATGATGTCTGGCTTAATCTCTGACATGATTACTGCAACTCTGGCTAACTCTTCCAGAACGCTTGTCGAAAATACCTACTTTAACGGGCATCCCGATTTAGTTAAAAGAGGTGTTTATGTCAATGACTCTGTAAAATCAGGAACAGAGGGAGTTGAGGTTAAAAGCACTCGTAAAAAGGGTGGTGCAGTCGATACGCACGGCGCTCGCGCCCAATGGATGTGTGTATTCGTGTATGAGATTGATAATGAAACTCAGCCTGTCAGCGAGCGCTTTCCAATGCAGTTTACCGAGGTCTATCTTTCGTATGTAACGGTCGATGATTTTCGGAGGAATGAGCGAGGCGAATTAGGCACACGAACCGCAACTCTTCACGCCGAAGGCGTTAAAAAATTGCGGGAGGGTTGGGTGTATAAAGCTCCCTCGCGTGGCCTTTCAACAGGGCGGTAATGGCTACGCTGGTTTGATAATCAAAGACGCTAATTGTGGAATCGCATCAGCAGCCAATCCGTAAAAGCCTTCGTCGATTTCAAGACCAATGCTCTGATATCCAATCGCATTTGCAGCCGCGAGGGTCGAACCGCCGCCCATGAACGGATCAAGGATGATGCCTTCGCCAAGAGGTAAAACCCCCCTGACCAGTTGGCGCATAAACGCTTGCGGTTTTAGGGACGGGTGCGGAGCAATTTTTTTCTCCGCACTTGGCGTTGGGTTAGATCGTATAACGTCCCCAAACGGTTGATCGGCATTTGGTCGGCGGAACCCGCCTGTTTTCCATTTGCGGAGATTGTCTTGAACGCGACCTTCAAGCGGTTTGCGCAGAACCACCCACGGCTCCCACTGGGAACGGGGCATGACTGATACGCCTTCAAACTCGTGATGTGCATTCTTGGGGCGATCTCCCCCCCGCATCGTCATTACCTGACGGGCAATGTAGCCGCGAAGTTCAAGGCCCGCAGAACTCAATGCGTCCGCAACGATGTGCGACAGCAGCGGGTTGGATGCGATCACTACGTTTGCGCCAGGCACAAGAACTCGCTCTATCAAGCGTCCGAACTTCGTGAAAAAAGTCCTCAATGCTTCTCTATCCTGATCACTCAAAACAGTAAAGCGTGGAAGCGGTGAGCGAGCGTGACCATCGAAAGATGGAGGAATACGCCAAATACCACCTTGGCCTGAGCGGAGCTTTTCAGTTTCCTTGGTGGTGTATTCAACCAGACCATAAGGCGGATCTGTCACCACGGCATGCACCGAAGCCGCTGGTTGGGATGCGAGCCAGTCAAAACAGTCAGTATGAAACAGAGTGGCTTGCCCAATGGTCGTGGATGAAACAGGCAGGCGAAGCTGGTGCGCAGAGTCGAAACCGGGCTGATTCAGGCGATAACGGCCCGGTGCAGTCCGTGCGAATGTCTTGGGTGTGTTCAGGCTTAGGTATGAACGAACAGACGAGGACGAAACGGTGCCTGATCTCGGAGAGATCCCCTTAACGATCTCGGCCGGTGAGGCGTCCCCCTCACAGGTTTGGAGGTAGGAAATGATTTTATCTCTGATAGCACCCGGTGCGACTGACATTTTCGTTCATCCTTAATGAGCGAAGTCAGGTTATAGATCTGACGTCCAGACGTCAAGATTACCTGACGTCTGGACGTCACAAAAGTCGAAATCTCCGCATTGATCAGCCGTCAAAGCCACCCAAGCAAGCTTGGGCACCTTTCACGGCTCCGCCTTAAAAGCAGCACGGCCAGACCCGTGCAGGCTGGACAAATCCAGCCCAAAGCAAAACCTGACAAGTCAGGTTCAGCCGAACAAGTCCGGCTAAAAGCAAAAGCAGACCGAGATCCATTTTTGAAATGTTAAACTGATTAAGTCCGTATATGGTTAACCCGTTGGGCTTATTACCAGACTTAACTTCGTTAAGACGCTTCGCTTCCGGTAATAAGCACGGGTTCCTTGCCGGAATGGCAGAAGCGGAAGCAGTGCGGACTTCAAAATTAACTATCAACATGAGGACAAAATGAATGGCAAAAAAATAACTTCAATGATTTTCAAAACGCTGAACTATACGAACGAGATCAAAAAGAAATCCACTAACGGGCATGGTGGCCGTCGCCAGTTATTCAAAAGTTTGCGCCACTCTCTGCGCATACCAGCAAGCCAACCCAAGAAACTGGAATGGTTCGATGAACAATCCCACTTAAATCTAATCTGGCTACCAGAAGCCGGAACGATAAAACTTGACGATTATCCGAAGGGAAAGAGGGAAGAACTTCTTGCCAAAATAACCGATGAGGCGGAAGCGCCGACCATCGACAAAAGCAACAGAGCCGAATTGATAGCCTTGCGAGCCAAGCTGAAAAATACGGTGAAAAATGCGAGTAAGAAAGAAACAGACGAGGGAAGCATTCTGGCCTTTCAGAACATTTTGAACGTGTCTGGCATTGCGGATGCTGAACGGCTTTTATCCGACCTTGATCAATTCGATATTAAGCGAAAAGGCCAGAAACTCGACACGGCAAGGCAGTTTCTCGAATGCCACAATGAGATAGAGCGAGGCCCGAAACCACTAATAAAGAAAAATCAGGCAGTCATCCAAGAAGCGTTCTTCAAGTTTCCTGCTCGAAATGAGGTAAAGGGTATAAGTCCAGAAAAGCGCATTGATCTAATCAAGGACTTCTATCAAGCTGCGTTCCCGCATTACCCTATCCATTTCATAGTTCTGCATGGCGATGAAGATGCAGATCTGACAGAACACAGCGACCACCCGCACCTATTCATCTCAACGAAAAATAGTAAAACTGGGCGTTATGATTTGCGTGAAACACAAATAAAAGTAGTAAATGCCTATCTTGACAAGATTCGTCCAGGAACAGATCACATCAGCGAAAAGCCGGACTATTTAGAGTCCCAACTTTTATTCGGCTATTTGCAAGATATGTTCTATGCACACACCAACAATAGACTTTTGAAGGGCACGCTTTATCGTGCTCAAAAGCACGAAAAAACCCAAGAGCACATGAACAAGCTCAGGTATATCAATGGAGAAGCAAGAAAGCCTAAATCAGAGCGCGAATTTAGCCTATATCAGCAGGTAAAAGAGAAAAGAAATCAGGCACAAAAACAAGCAGCCGAAGCGAAGGACTACACTCAAAAAGCCAAGCAATACGTGTCCACGCAGATCTCAAAGGCAGAGCAGGCCAAGAAGACTGCAAAGGACGCCGCAGAGCGTCAGAGGCTCGCGGAACAGGCCACAGCCGATGAATATGAACAAGCGGATGCTTATCGCCGCAGATCTGCTATCAGCCAGCAAACTATCGTCAATAATAATACAGAATCCGCACGTATACGTGCAGAGATTGCCAAAGAGCAAGCCACATTAGAGCTGTTCAGAACGAATTTATCGACTTTGATTGATGGCGTTGTTGGATGGATTGGCGAGCTATTCGCAGATAGGCGCAAAGAGATCCAAGATAAATTCTTAAAGCAAGCTCAGAGCGCTTATGAAAGAGTAGCTGCTAATGACAGGACAGAAGAACGAAAATATACCAAGACTGCGGAGGCAGAGGTTGATGGTCAATTGACAGTATTGGATAAATATCAGGAGCTTTTCCCTAACATTCCCAAGGCTAACGAAGTTAAGAGGATGATAATCAAGCCGCAGTAATCGAGCAAAAAACAAACCCCTTAAAATTTGCACTTTAAGAGGTAAATGTTAGTTTATATAAAGGAGTAGAGATTGCAGGCCGCCAAGCTATTGAATTTCTACATTTTCAGTTTGCTTATTCAGTTTAACATTTAAGAATTAAGTAGCAAGAGTAAAACGTAATCTTCTCCTAAAAATAATAATTTTAGAGGAGAATATGCGTGATACCGAAACAGCCCTTGAGCTTTATAAGTCAAAACTTCCACCCAAGCCATACCACACAAACAATTATACATTCGGCAAGCAGGTAGGCTCTTTAAAATCAGCACTAAAATCTACTTACCTGCAACCAAACTCACTAACGCATAAATATTTCATCATCCTTGATTTAGATAGTGAAATGAGCGTAATGGATTGGTCAGACAAAGGCTTGCCAGCGCCGCACCTGATAGTAAGAAACTTGGACAATGGCCGTTCCCACATGACCTATATCCTAAAAACATCGGTCAAAATCGACGTAAGCGGGCGTTTAAAGCCTCTCAAATACTGTTCTGACGTTGAGCATGGTCTTGCGGTCAGAGTAGGCGCAGACATGAATTATAACGGCCTGCTGACCAAGAATCCGTTTAACTCATCTGCCTTTAAGGTTCTATCGTTCGCTGATCAACCTTATGACCTGGACTACCTTAACGAATTTGTAGATAAAGATCTCGTCAAAAAACAACGCGAAGCCAAAAAGAAGAAAAACATAGAGGATGGTTTTGCATCTGGTAGAAACTGCACTCTGTTCGACAATCTGCGAGTCTGGGCATATAACAATTGGCAGCACTATCACCCCGCAGAACTGCAATCGGTGATCCATGAACAGGCGGAGCAATTCAATAACTTTGAATGTCAATTAGGGCGCAG
>QFPO01000007.1 GCA_003241385.1 Rhodanobacter denitrificans | reverse complement strand
CTTCGATGACCGGATGCGGCTTTTTAACGCCCGCACGCAGCCGCAGGCGCACCGCTCCTCACGCTCGTGTGCTCAGCGTCTCGCAACAGGGCTGACAATCAGGGAGCGAACACACCGGCGACGAACGCGATAACGCGTCGACAAAGGACGAGGCACTCAACCGCGCAACAGCAGCCGATACGCCGGATTCTCGCTCTCGTCGGTGTACGCGTAGCCGAGCTGCGCGAGGAAGGCGGGCCAGGCCGCGCGGTCGCGCTCGGGCACCTGGATGCCGACCAGGATGCGGCCGAAGTCGGCGCCGTGGTTGCGGTAGTGGAACAGGCTGATGTTCCAGGCCGGATCGAGCGCGTCGAGGAAGCGCGCGAGCGCGCCGGGGCGCTCGGGGAAGTCGAAGCGGCACAGGCGCTCGTCGACGGCCAGCGGCGAGCGGCCGCCGATCATGTGGCGCAGATGCAGCTTGGACAGCTCGTCGTGGGTGAGATCGAGCGTCGCGAAGCCGTGCGCGCGGAAATGCGCGGCGACCGCGGCGCCCTCGTCGCGCGAGGCGACTTGCAGGCCGACGAAGATACGCGCCTGATGCGGATCGTCGATGCGGTAGTTGAACTCGGTGATCGCACGGCCGCCGAGCAAAGCACAGAAGCGGCGGAAGCTGCCGCGCTCTTCGGGAATCGTCACCGCGAGCAGCGCCTCGCGCGCTTCGCCGACCTCGGCGCGCTCGGCGACGAAGCGCATGCGGTCGAAATTGACGTTGGCACCGCTCGCGATCGCGATCAGGCTGGCGCCGCGCAGGCGCTCGCGCTCGGCGACCTGCTTGAGTCCGGCGACCGCGAGCGCGCCGGCCGGCTCGAGCAGGCTGCGCGTATCGGTGAAGACGTCCTTGATCGCCGCGCACAGCGCGTCGGTGTCGACGCGCTCGATCGCGTCGACGTGGCGGCGGCACAGCGCGAAGGTCTCCGCGCCGACCTGCTTGACCGCGGTGCCATCGGAGAACAGGCCGACATCCTCGAGCGTCACGCGCTCGCCGGCTTCGAGCGAGCGCGCCATCGCGTCGGAATCGGCGGTCTGTACGCCGATCACGCGGATCTCCGGCCGCAGCGCCTTGACGTACGCGGCGACGCCGGCGATCAGGCCGCCGCCGCCGACCGGCACGAAGATCGCGTCGAGCGGACCGGGATGCTGGCGCAGGATCTCCATCGCGACCGTGCCCTGGCCGGCGATGACGTCGGCATCGTCGAACGGATGGACCAGGGCGAGGCCGCGCTCGGCTCCGAGCGCGACCGCGTGTCGGTACGCGTCGCTGTAGGACTCGCCGGCCAGCACGACCTCGACCGCCTCGCCGCCGTGGCTGCGCACCGCGTCGATCTTGACGCCGGGCGTCGTCACCGGCATCACGATGACGGCGCGGATGCCGAGCCGGCGCGCGGCCAACGCGACGCCCTGGGCATGGTTGCCGGCGGACGCGGCGAACACACCGCGCGCGCGCTCCTCGTCGGTCAGACGCACCATCTTGTTGTAGGCGCCGCGCAGCTTGAACGAGAACACCGCCTGGTTGTCCTCGCGCTTGAGCCAGACGCGGTTGCCCAGACGCGCCGACAGCGCCGGCGCATAGTCCAGTTCGGTCTCGCGGGCGACGTCGTAGACGCGCGCGGTCAGGATCCGGCGCAGGGTGTCGTGGTCGGTCATCGTGCACGGCAGCATAGCAGCGCAGGCGCACCTGCCGGATGGCAGGGGTGGCAGCTCGCGTGCCTCGGTACCATCGCGCCTTTCGTCCCTGTCGGAGCCTGCGATGACGCTGTCCCGTCTTGTCCTCGGCCTGCTGGCCCTGACCGCCGCGACGGCACAGGCCGCCGACGGCTACTACCGGTTTCCGGCGATCCGCGGCGACACGGTCGTGTTCACCGCGGAGGGTGATCTGTGGACCGTGGCCGCGAGCGGCGGCAGCGCTCGGCGGCTGACCAGCCACCCGGCCGAGGAGACGCGTGCGGCGATCTCGCCGGACGGCCGGCGCGTCGCGTTCTCGGCCAATTACGAGGGCCCGACCGAGGTCTACGTGATGCCGCTGGCCGGCGGCGAGCCGCGGCGCCTGAGCTTCGACAACGGCCGCACGCTGAGCCTGGGCTGGACCGCCGACGGCCAGGTGCTGATGACCGCGCCGGACGCGAGCGGCCTGTCCGCGCAGCGCGTGATCGTGCGTGTCGATCCGGACAGCGGCGCACGCAGCGTGCTGCCGCTGGCCGACGCCAACGACGCCGTGATCGATCCGAGCGGCCGCTGGGTGTATTTCATCCGGTTCGGCCTGTCGGTGACCGGCGACAACGCGCGCGGCTATCGCGGCGGCGCGCTCGCTCAGCTCTGGCGCTACGACCTGAGCGGCCAGACCGAGGCGGAGCGGATCGGTCCGCGCGAGGAGAACCTGCGCCGTCCGCAGTGGTGGAACGGCCGCCTGGTCGTGATCAGCGATCGCGACGGCCGCGACAACCTGTGGTCGCTGGCGGCCGACGGCAGCGATCCGCGACCGCTGACGCAACGGCGCGATTTCGACGTGCGCACGGCCAGCCTCGACGGCGACCGCGTCGTCTATCAGGCCGGCGCCGATCTGCGCGTGGCCGATCTGCGCAGCGGCGAGGATCGCGTGCTCGGCATCGGCCTCGCCGGCGATTTCGACCAGCGTCGCGAGCGCTGGCTCGACAAGCCGCTGCGCTATCTGGAGTCGGCCAGCCTGTCGGCCGACGGCGAGCGTCTCGCGCTGACCGCGCGCGGCCAGCTCGCACTGGCCGGCACCGGGCCGCTGCGCCGCGTCGACGTCGCCGCGGCGGCCGGCACCCGCGTATCGAGCGCGGTGTTCAGCCGCGACGGGAAGTGGATCTATGCGATCAGCGATGCGACCGGCGAGGAAGAGGTCTGGCGCTTTCCGGCCGACGGCAGTCCGGGCGCGAAGGCGCTGACCGACGACGGCGATACGCAGCGCTGGGGCCTGTACCTGTCGCCGGACGGCAAGCAGCTCGCGCACGACGACAAGCGCGGCCGGCTCTGGCTGCTCAATCTGGCCAGCGGCCGCAATCGCCTGATCGACGACGGCGGCAAGGACGGCAACGAGGGCTACGACGACGTGGTCTGGTCGCCCGACAACCGCCACCTCGCGCTGGTGCGGCTGTCCGACGACCGCGACCGCGATCGCAGCCGGCTGGCGCTGTACTCGCTCGACGGCGGCACACTGCAGTGGCTGACCAGCGCCAAGTACGCCTCGGCCTCGCCGGCGTTCAGTCCGGACGGACGCTGGCTGTGGTTCCTGTCCAATCGCCAGTTCACGCTGGCCAACGGCTCGCCGTGGGGTGACCGCAATACCGGCCCGGTGTTCGACCGGCGCACGCGTCTGTATGCGCTGGCGCTGCAGGCCGGCAACCGCTTTCCGTTCCAGGCCAAGGACGAGCTGGCCGCCGGCAACGGCGACGAAGCCAAGGACGAGAAGAACGACAAGAACGATAAGAACGGCAAGGGCAAGAACGACGAGAAGACGCCGAAGCTGCCGGCGATCGAGCGTAACGGGCTCGCCGAGCGGCTCTACGAAGTGCCGCTGCCGGCCGGCGAGTATCGCGCGCTGGGCGCGAACGACAAGCGGCTCTACGTGCTCGACCGCGAAGGCGGCAAGACCGTGCTGAAGACGGCCGCGATCGGCAACGAGGACGTCAAGCTCGAGACCTTCGCCGGCGACGTCGCCGAGTACGCGCTGTCGGCCGACGGCAAGAAGCTGTACTTCCGCAAGTCCGGTCCGAGCCGCGACGAACCCGGCCTGATGGCGATCGTCGAGGCCGGCGCGAAGGCACCGGACGATCTGGGCAAGGCGACCGTGCGCGTCGGCGACTGGAACCTGCGCGTGGACCCGCGCGCCGAGTGGCGGCAGATGTTCGACGACGCCTGGCGCCTGCATCGCGATCACTTCTTCGACGCGAAGCTGCGCGGCGTCGACTGGGCCGCGGTCCGTACGCGCTACGCGCCGCTGGTCGAGCGCCTGACCGACCGCAACGAGCTCGACGACCTGCTCGGCCAGATGATGGGCGAGCTCGGCGCGCTGCATTCGCAGGTCGGCGGCGGCGAACTGCGCGAGGGTGCGCCGGTGCCGGAAGCGGCCGGGCTCGGTGCGCGCTTCGAGCGCGCCGACGGCGGCTGGCGCGTCGCGCGGATCTATCGCACCGAGGCCGAGCTGCCGTCCGAGCGCGGACCGCTGCAGCAGCCCGGCGTGGACGTGAGCGAGGGCGATCTGCTGGTCGCGATCAATGGCCGGCCGACCGCCGACGTGCGCGACCTGTCGGACCTGCTGCGCGGACAGGCCGGCCAGCAGGTGCTGATCGAGGTGCGCCGCGGCGCGGCGGCGAGTCGGCGCTTCGTCGTCGTGCCGGCCAACGGCATGCGCGAGTCGGGCCTGCGCTACAACGACTGGGAGCAGGTACGCCGCGAGCGCGTCGAACAGGTCGGCGGCGGCCGCATCGGCTACCTGCACCTGCGCGCGATGGGTCCAGGCGACATCGCGACCTTCGTGCGCGAGTTCTACGCCCAGTACGACCGCGACGGCCTGATCATCGACGTGCGCCGCAATCGCGGTGGCAACATCGACAGCTGGATCATCGAGAAGCTGCTGCGCCGCGCCTGGGCGTTCTGGGCGCGTCCCGACGCGCCGCCGTACACGAACATGCAGCAGACCTTCCGCGGACACCTCGCGGTGCTGACCGACGAGCTGACCTACTCGGACGGCGAGACGTTCTCGGCGGCGGTCAAGTCGCTCAAGCTCGGGCCGCTGATCGGCACGCGCACCGCCGGCGCCGGCGTCTGGCTGTCGGACCGCAATGCGCTGGTCGATCGCGGCCGCGCGCGCGTCGCCGAGTTCCCGCAGTACGGCGTCGACGGCCAGTGGCTGGTCGAGGCGATCGGCGTGGAGCCGGACATCCATGTGGAGAACCCGCCGCACGCGACGTTCAACGGCGAGGACCGCCAGCTCGACCGCGCGATCGGCTATCTGCAGGAGAAGCTGCGCAGCGATCCGGTGCCGGCGCTGACGCCGCGGCCGATTCCGGGCCTGCCGGCGCGCGACTGACGCGCCCGCCGCCGCGGTCGCCCGCAGGCGATCGCGGCGCAGCCGACGCGACACAGCGCCGGCCGAAGCGTGGTTCAGGGCTCGAAGTCGTACGCGAAGATGCGGTCGCTGCGCGTCCAGCGCGCGATCTCGACCGGCTCGCTCCAATAGCGGTCGACCGCGCCGTTGCCGAGCTGGCCGTAGGCGCCGTTGCCCCAGCAACGCGTGCGGCCGTCGACATGCGTGGCGCAGCTGGTCTCCTCGCCGAGCCGCAGCGCGACGACCGGCGCATCGAGGCCGAGCACCGCCACCGGCAGCCGCCGCGTCGTCGTGCTGCCGTCACCGAGCTGGTAGCGGTTGTTGTAGCCCCAGCACACGGCCTGGCCATCGCCGCGCAGCGCGCAGCCGTGGTAGTCGCCGACCGCGAGCGCCGTCACGCCTGCGGTCAGTCCGTCGACGCCGCTCGGCAGCGGACGCGTCGTCACCGTGCCGTCGCCGAGCTGGCCGCTGCTGTTGTAGCCCCAGCAGCGGACCTGCCCACCGCTCGTCAGTCCGCAGCTGTGTTCGCCGCCGGCGTGGACCGCCGTATAGACGACACCCGCATCGGCGACGGCGGTCGGAATCAGGCGATCGGTCGTGCTGCCATCGCCGATCTGACCGCGATTGTTGCGGCCCCAGCAGCGCAGCGTGCCATCGGCAAGGCGTGCGCAGGCGTGCTGCTGGCCGAGACTGAGCGCGACGACGCCGTTCGACAGGCCGGCGACCGGCGTCGGCGCGTTGCGGTCGACGAGGCTGCCGTCGCCGAGCTGGCCGGCCTGGTTGCGGCCCCAGCACCGCACCCCGCCGCCGGCGTCGAGCGCGCAACTGAAGGACAGACCGGCCGCGACCGCGACCGCATCATCGAGGCCGGCGACGCGGACCGGCGTGCGCCGCGTGATCGTGGTGCCGTCGGCGACCTGGCCGTACTGGTTGCGGCCCCAGCACCAGACGCTGCCGTCACCGCGTGCGGCGCAGGCGTGGTGTTCGCCCGCCGCGACCGCGCGGACGCCCGATTCGAGTCCTGCGACCGAGCGTGGACCGGCCTGATCGACGCCGTTGCCGCTGCCGCTGATCATGCCGTCGCCGACCTGACCGTAGACATTGGAGCCCCAGCAGACGGCACCGCCCTCGACCGTGGTCGCGCAGCCGTTGCGCGCGCGCAGCGACAGCGCGGCGGCCGGCATCGGCAGACCGCCGACCGGCTGCGGACGCGTGCTGTAGCCCAGATTGCCCCAACTGGTGTCGCCGTAGCCGCCCTTGCCGTACTCGGTGCTGCCCCAGCAGCGAATCGCATTGGCGCTGCCGCGCACGCAGGTGTGATCGACGCCGGCGGCGAGCTCGAGCATCGGTGCGGACAGGCCGGCGACCCCAACCGGTCGGCTCGCATTGGCGGTCGTGCCGTCGCCGAGCTGGCCGTAGGTGTTGTAGCCCCAGCAGCGCAGCTGCGTGCCGGCCACCAGCGCGCAGGTATGGGCGCCGCCGGCCACCAGCCGCGTCGCGCCGGCGGCGAGTCCATCGGCGACGACCGGCAGATTGCGGTTGGTGCCGGTGCCGTCGCCGAGCTGGCCGGACACGTTGCGGCCCCAGCACAGCACCGCGCCACCGCTGCCGAGCGCGCAGGTATGCGTGCCGCCGACGGCGATCGCCTGCATCGGCGCGCCGACCGCGGCGGCTACCGGCGTCGTGCGGGCGGTCCAGCTGCCGTCGCCGAGCTGGCCGCTGGCGTTGGCGCCCCAGCACATCACGCCGCCGCCGGCGATCAGTGCGCAGCTGTGTTCGCCGCCGGCACCGATTGCGATCGCGCCGGCCAGGCCGATCACCGCATTGGGCACGGTCTGGTCGGAGGTGTGGCCGCTGCCGAGGCGGCCGTCGTCGCTCTCGCCCCAGCACTGCACCTGGCCACCCTGCAACAGCGCGCAGCTGTGCCGCGTGCCGAGCGCCAGCGCGATCACGCCCGATCCGAGGCCGGTCACCGGCGTCGGCGTCTGCCGGAACAGCGTGCTGCCGTCGCCGAGCTGGCCCGAGGCGTTGTCGCCCCAGCAGCGGACGCCGCCGGTCGCGGTCAGGCCGCAGCTGTGGCTGCCGCCGGAGGCGACCGCGCGCAGCGGCTCGCTGCCGGCCACACGGCTCGGCGCGGCGTGATGGACGGTGAGCCCGTTACCGAGCTGGCCGAGCTGACCGCGGCCCCAGCAGCGCAGCGCGCCGTCGCCGGCGTCGATCGCACAGGTGTGGTCGCCGCCGGCCGACAAGGTCGCGGCCCCGGTCCAGCCCGGCAGCGCGAGGACGAGGAAGAAGAAACCGCTGCGCGCGAATCCGCCGGCGATGCCCGAAAGGCTCATGTGTACTGCTCCGAAATCGAGAAAGACGGCGCGGTCCGGACCCCGCTCATGCGAACCCCGCCGACTGCGAATGCTCGGCCGACGCTGCGGACAGCGTCCTCACGCAGCCTTCAAGAAACCTTCAAGCCGCGGCGACGCGCTAAGATCGGCGGCCTTCGACCGATCGACGAGGCACGGCCGACGCATGGCGGATGCTGTCGCGACACCCGACGCGCCGCTCTACCGATGGCGCTTCGGCAGCTGCGAGTTCGACGAGAGCCGCCTGGAGCTGCACGTCGCCGGCGCGCTCGCGACGATCGAGCACAAGCCGTTGCAGGTGCTGGCGCTGCTGCTGCGTCACGCCGGCGAGGTCGTCACCAAGCATGAGCTGTTCGACGCGGTCTGGGCCGGCCGCGTCACGGTCGATCACGTCCTGGCGACCGCCGTCGGCAAGCTGCGCCGGGCGATCGGTGATGAAGCCGGCGTCGAGATCCGCACCGTGCCGCGCATCGGCTACCGGCTGAGCGGCACGGTCGAGCGCATCGCCGCCGGCCGCCGGCTCGCCAGCGAACTGGCGTTGGCAGCCGGCCAGCGCGTGCCTTCGCGCGAGCACTTCCGGCTGGACCGTCAGCTCGGCCGCACCGCCGGCAACGAGATCTGGCTGGCGCGCCACGTCAAGACCGGCGAGCGGCGCGTCTACAAGTTCGCACTCGACGGCGAGCGGCTGGCCGCGCTCAAGCGCGAGGCGACGCTGTCACGCGTGCTGCGTCAGGGCCTCGGCGAGCGCGACGACCTGGTCCGCGTGATCGACTGGAACTTCCATGCCGAACCGTTCTTCCTCGAATCCGCATATGCCGGGCGCAACCTGATCGACTGGGCCGCCGAGGAACCGGCGCTGCTGGACGGCTCGGCCGCCGAGCGCGTCGCATTCTTCGTGCGCATCGCGCAGGCCGTCGCGGCCGCGCACGGCGTCGGCGTGCTGCACAAGGATCTGAAGCCGGCCAACGTGCTGGTCGAGGCCGATGGCACCGTCGGCTGGCAGGTGCGCCTGACCGACTTCGGCAGCGGACGCCTGCTCGATCCGGACCGCCTGGCCGCGCTCGGCATCACCGCACTCGGCCTGACGCTGTCGGCGCACGACGTCGCCGCCGATGCGCGCTCGGGCACACTCGCGTATCTCGCGCCGGAGTTGTTCGACGGTCGCTCGCCGACCGTGCAGAGCGATGTCTATGCACTCGGCGTCCTGCTGTATCAGCTCCTGGTCGGCGATCTGCGGCGGCCGCTGGCGCCGGGCTGGGAGCGCGACGTCGGCGATCCGCTGCTGGCCGAGGACATCGCGCTGGCGACCGACGGTGCGCCCGAGCGCCGGCTCGGCAGCGTCAGCGAACTGGTCGACCGGCTGCGCCGGCTCGATGCGCGTCGCGCCGAACAGCGGCGCGTCGAGGCGGCCGAGGCGCGGGCACACGCGGCGCTCGCCGCACTCGATCGCGCCCGCGCGCGGCGGCCGTGGATCGGCATCGCGCTGGCGGTGCTCGCCGGCGGCTTTGCACTCAGCGCGTGGCTGTACCGCTCGGCCGACCGCGCGCGGCTCGAGGCGGAGCGCGCGAGCGCGCGGTCGGCCGCGATCCAGGCCTTCCTCAACGAAGACGTGCTCGGCGGCGCCAATCCGGAACTGGCCGAAGTGCCCGCCGAGACCAGCATCGCCGATCTGATCGATCGCGCATCGGCCGGCCTTGCCGAGCGCTTCGCCGACGCGCCGCTGACCGAGGCCGGCGTGCACGAGGCACTGGCGAGCACCTATCGCGGCCTGGCGCGTCATCAGTCCGCGCTGGATCATCTGGCGCGCGCCGAGGCCCTCTATATGGCACAGCTCGGCCGAACCGATCCGGCGAGCCTGCGCGTGCGCTACGCGCAGGTGCCACTGCTGGCCGTGCTCGGCCGTCCGGAGGACGCCGCGGCCGTGCTCGAGGCCGCTGATCGCGATGCCGGTCCCCTGCTCGACGCCGACGGCGAGTCGGCGCTGAAGGCCGCGCTCGCGCACGGCGCCTACCACCTGTACCGGCTGCAAGCCGAGCCGATGTACGCGGCCTTCGCCACCGCCGATCGGCTGCAGCGGACGGTGGCGCCGCAGAACGCGGCACTGGCGAGGCACATCCGCACCAGCCTTGCCGATGCCGAACTGCGGCTTGGCCGCTCGGCCGAGGCCGAGCGACGCGTGCGCGCGCTGCGCGAGGATCCGCTGCTGGCCGCCTCGCGCAGCGGCCGCGTCCAGGCCGCTGCCGATCACCTGCTGCTGGCGCGGATCCTGCGTCAGCAGGGTCGGCACGCCGATGCGCTGAACGAGGCGCGCGACGGCCTGGACGCGTACGAGGCGACACTCGGACCGGACCATCGCACGACGCTGGTCGCGCTCAGCACGGTCGCGAGCATCCATGCCGAGCTCGAGCAATGCGCGCCGGCGCTCGAAGCGGCGCGCGAGGTCGTCGAGCGGATGCGTCGCATCGGACCGACCGACAGTCCGACGCTGCTGATCGAGGTCGGCAATCTCGGCTACAAGGAGTACTACTGCGGTGCCACAGAGCAGGGCATGGCCCACGTCCGCGAGGCCGAGCGCGCGCTGCGCGAACGCTACGGCGCCGAACACGGCGCGGCGCAGAATTTCAGGTTCTTCCTCGCCCAGGCGCTGACCCAGAACGGCGATCACGCCGCCGCGCTGGAACAGCTCGACGGACTGTCACCGGACGCGCTGCAGGCCGGCGGCGGCAGCGCCGGCTGGCGCGAGCGGCTCGACGCGACGCGTGGCGTGGTGCTGGCGCGGCTCGGCCGGCGCGCCGAGGGCGTGGCGCTGCTGCAGACCAGCCGCGACGCGCTCGAGCGCAGCGGCGCAGACGAGGAAATGCTCGAGGAGATCGGCCAGCTGCTCGCCGAGTTTCAGCAGCCCTGATCAATCGGGGGACGGGCGCCGCGCTCCGGTCGTCGGGACGACCAGGCGGGCTGAGCGGCGCGCGCCTTTCGCGCGCATCGGAAAAGCCGATGCGCTGCCGGAGATCGACGCCTCGCGGCTCGTTCGATCCGCCGCCACACGCCTCGAATGGATGTTCCGCCGGTCGGACCGGCCGGCATGCCAAGGGTGCGCGATGCGCCTGCTAGGCGGCACCGTCGTCTTCGCTTAAGCGTGGGGCGGACGGCCCGTCGCGCCGTCGGGTCTGCTCGCGTGCCGATGGACGGCGCCGTCGCGGCCGACCGGTGAACGAGCGGGCATGGCGGGGCGCATCTTCGAATTGGAGGGGTTCCGGTTGTCGATCGCGACGCGCCAGTTGTGGCGTCGCGACCGCAGCGTCATCGTGCTGCCGGCGCGCGTCTCGACTGCGTGCTGCGCCTGATCGAACAACGCGCGCGGTCGGTCGCGACGATCTTCCAGGGCGGGTTCGACTGAGCGCATGGCCGCAGCGGCGCCGTCGGGCCTGGACCCCGGCGCGCGAGCTGCCGCGCGCATCGCCCAGGCGCGGCAGACGCAGGACCGAGGTGCCTCCGGACGGAGGCACCGGACGGCCGGATCAGCCGCGCTGCAGCAGCGCGACGTCGGCCACGCGCAGGAACAGCGCGCGCAGGCGGCCGAGCACCGCGAGGCGGTTGCGGCGCACGGCCGGATCCTCGGCCATCACCATGACCTCGTCGAAGTAGCGGTCGACCGCGCCGCGCAATGCGGCCAGCCGGCGCAGCAGGCCGACGTAGTCGCGCTCGCGGATCAGCGGTGCGGCATCGCGCTCGGCCCCGGCCAGCGCGTCGACCAGGCCGATCTCGGCGTCGCCGGCGAGCAGTGCGCGCTCGATGTCGCCGTCGGCGTCGCCGCCGGCCTGGCGCAGGATGTTGCCGATGCGCTTGTTGGCCGCGGCCAGCGCCGCCGCTTCGGGCAGTCCGGCGAACGCGACGACCGCGCGCAGACGGCGATCGAAGTCGAGCAGCGAGGCCGGCGCGAGCACGCGCACCGCCTCGAACGCCTCGGTGCCGATGCCCTGGTCGGCGTAATAGCCGCGCAGGCGGTCGAGCACGAACTCGTACAGCTCGGCCGCCAGCGCGTCGCGCCGTGCGCCCGGCTCGGCGGCGGCCTTGCCGTCCTTGGTCGTGAACGCGGCCTCCGGCAGCTGCGCGAGTGCCTCGGCGATCTGGGCCTTGAGGTCGAGGTCCAGGCCGCCTTCGATCAGCGTGCGCGCCAGGCCGAGCGCGGCGCGGCGCAGCGCGAACGGATCCTTGTTGCCGCTGGGCTTGAGGCCGACCGCGAAGATGCCGGCCAGGGTGTCGAGCCGCTCGGCGATCGCGAGCACGCGGCCGACCGGGCCGGCCGCGATCGCGTCGCCGGCGTAGCGCGGCGCGTAGACCTCGTCGAGCGCGGCGGCGACCGCCGCGTCTTCACCGGCGGCCGTCGCGTAGTAGCGGCCCATGACGCCCTGCAGCTCCGGAAACTCGCCGACCATGCGCGTCATCAGATCGCACTTGGCGAGCGCTGCGGCGCGCGTGGCGAGCCCGGCGTCGACGCCGCAGCGGTTGGCGATCACGCGCGCCAGTTCGGCCGTGCGCACGACCTTGTCCCAGACGCTGCCGAGCTGCTGCTGGTAGGTCACCGCCTCCAGCGAGCGCTGATAGGCCTCCAGCGGCTGCTTGCGGTCCTCGTCGAAGAAGAACTTGGCATCGGCGAAGCGCGGCCGGATCACGCGCTCGTAGCCCTTGCGGATCTCGGCCGGATCCTTCGACTCGATGTTGGCGATGCCGATGAAATGCTCGGTCAGCCGCGTGTCGGCGCCGAACACCGGCACGAACTTCTGATTGGTCTCCATCGTCGTGACCAGCGCCTCGGCCGGCACGTCGAGGAACGCGCGCTCGAACGTGCAGCCGATCGCGACCGGCCACTCGGTGAGATTGGCGATCTCGTCGAGCAGCGCATCGGACAGGCGCGGCTCGCCGCCGGTCGCCTTGCCGACGCGCGCGACCTCGTCGCGGATCCGCGCGCGGCGCTCGGCCGGATCGGCCAGCACCTGGGCGGCGCGCAGCGCGTCGAGCCACGAATCGGCGTCGGCGACGTGCACCGGCTGCGGATGGTGGAAACGGTGCCCGCGCGACTGCCGGCCCGAGCGCAGGCCGAGCGCCGAGGCCTCCACGACGTCGCTGCCGTGCAGGACGACCAGCCAGTGCGCGGGACGCACGAAGCCGTACGCGTGCGCGCCCCAGCGCATCGGCTTGGGGATCGGCAGTGCCTTGAGCGCGTCGTCGAGGATGTCCTGCACCAGGTCGGCGGTGGGCCGGCCGGGCCGTTCGCGGCGCACGACGAAGCGTTCGCCCTTGGCGTCGCTGGTGCGCTGCAGTTCCTCGACGGCGACGCCGTTCTTGGCCGCGAAGCCCAGCAGTGCCGGCGTCGGCGCGCCGTTCGCGTCGAGGCCGATGTTGAGATACGGACCGAGGACTTCGGACGTCGTCGTCGGCTGCATCCGCGCGACGTCGGGAATGTAGGCGGCAATTCTTCTCGGCGACCGATAGGCCGTCGGGTTCGGCGCACCATCGGAGGTCGGCTGCGTCTTCGCGTCGATCTGGCGCTTGACCAGTCCTTCGCAGATTGCGTTCAAGAAGGCGGCGGCCAGATCGTCGAGCGCCTTCGGCGGCAGCTCTTCGGTGCCCAGTTCGATCAGCAGCGGAGCGGTACCGGCCATCACGCGGCCTCCTTGGCGGTCTTCAGGCCCGGGAAGCCGAGCTTCTCGCGCTGCGCGTAGTAGGCCTCGGCGACCGCGCGGGCGATCGTGCGCACGCGCAGGATGTAGCGCTGGCGTTCGGTCACGCTGATCGCACGGCGCGCGTCGAGCAGGTTGAAGGTGTGGCTGGCCTTCATGACCTGCTCGTAGGCCGGCAGCGGCAGGCCCGCCTCGACCAGGCGCGCGGCCTCAGCCTCGCAGGTGTCGAACCACGCGAACAGCTTCGGCACGTTGGCGTGCTCGAAGTTGTAGGTGCTCTGCTCGACCTCGTTCTGGTGGAACACGTCGCCGTAAGTGACCGTGCCGTGCGGCGCCTGCGTCCAGACCAGGTCGTAGACGTTGTCGACGTTCTGCAGATACATCGCCAGGCGCTCCAGCCCGTAGGTGATCTCGCCGGTGACCGGGCGGCATTCCAGCCCGCCGGCCTGCTGGAAGTACGTGAACTGCGTGACTTCCATGCCGTTGAGCCAGACCTCCCAGCCCAGGCCCCAGGCGCCGAGCGTCGGCGACTCCCAGTTGTCCTCGACGAAGCGCAGATCGTGCACGAGCGGATCGACGCCGAGCGCCTTGAGCGAGCCGATGTAGCGGTCGAGGATGTCGTCGGGGTTCGGCTTCATCACGACCTGATACTGGTAGTAGTGCTGCAGCCGGTTCGGGTTGTCGCCGTAGCGGCCGTCGGTCGGCCGGCGCGAGGGCTGCACATAGGCCGCGGCCCAGGGTTCTGGCCCGAGCGCGCGCAGGAAGGTGGCCGGATGAAAGGTACCGGCGCCGACCTCGGTGTCGAGCGGCTGGATCAATACGCACCCCTGCTCCGCCCAGTAGCGGTTGAGGGTCTGGATCACGTCCTGGAAGGTCGGGCCGGCCATGCACTGGCTCACAGTTGCGGTGAAAAAGCGCGCTAGTATAGCCGCGGACATGGGTTTTCCGAGGTCGAGGCATGGCGACGCAAGCGCAGCGCAACCTGTCGGAACGCGGCAAGGACAGCCTGCTCGGGGCACGCGGCCGGCTGGAGCTCGACGACGTGCTGGCCGCCCTGATCGCCGACGGCGTCATCACCGAGCCCGACGCCAAGCGCGTGCGCGCCGACGTGCGCACCGCGCGCGGCCTGACCGAACTGCACCCGCTGGTGCTGATCGCCAACCTCAAGCTGGCCGACGCGCGCGAGCCGGAAAAGCCGCTCAGCGTCGAGGTGCTGACGCAATGGCTGTCGCGGCGCGCGCAGCTGCCGTATCTGAAGATCGACCCGACCAAGATCGACGTCGCCGCCGCGACCCAGGTGATCAGCCACGCCTATGCGCAGCGCTACCGGATCCTGCCGGTGGCGGTGACCGAGTCGCAGGTCGTGATCGCGACGCCCGAGCCGTTCGACGAGCGCTGGCACGCCGACCTCGCCCACGTCCTGCGCAAGGACGTGCAGCGCGTCGTGTCCAGTCCGATCGACGTCAACCGCTATCTGGCCGAGTGGTGGAGCGTGCAGCGCTCGATCCAGCGCGCGCGCGACGCCAAGTCCGACGTGCACGACGGCCGCGCGATCCTCAATTTCGAGCAGCTGGTCGAGCTCGGCAAGACCGGCGAGGTCGGCGTCGACGACCGCCACGTCGTGCACATCGTCGACTGGCTGCTGCAGTACGCATTCGAGCAGCGCGCCTCGGACATCCACCTGGAGCCGCGCCGCGACACCAGCCCGATCCGCTTCCGCATCGACGGCGTCATGCACAAGGTGTTCGAGCTGCCGACGCCGGTCATGACCGCGGTCACCGCGCGCGTGAAGATCCTCGCGCGCATGGACGTCGCCGAGAAGCGGCGGCCGCAGGACGGCCGCATCAAGACGCGCTCGCAGGGCGGCCGCGAGGTGGAGCTGCGCATCTCGAGCATGCCGACCGCGTTCGGCGAGAAGATCGTCATGCGCATCTTCGACCCGGACATCGTCGTCAAGGAGTTCCGCCAGCTCGGCTTCGCGCCGGACGAGGAGAAGCTCTGGCGCGAGATGGTCGAGCGCCCGCACGGCATCGTGCTGGTGACCGGCCCGACCGGCTCGGGCAAGACCACCACGCTGTACTCCACGCTCAAGCACCTGGCCACGCCCGACCTCAACGTCTGCACGGTGGAGGACCCGATCGAGATGGTCTCGCCGGAGTTCAACCAGATGCAGGTGCAGCCGGCGATCGACCTGGATTTCGCGGCCGGCGTGCGCACGCTGCTGCGCCAGGATCCGGACATCATCATGGTCGGCGAGATCCGCGACCTGGAGACCGCGCAGATGGCCGTGCAGGCCTCGCTGACCGGCCATCTGGTGCTCTCGACGCTGCACACCAACGACGCGCCGAGCGCGATGACGCGCCTGCTCGACCTCGGCGTACCGAACTATCTGATCCAGTCGACGCTGACCGGCGTGGTCGCGCAGCGCCTGGTTCGCACGCTGTGTCCGCACTGCAAGGCCGAGCAGCCGGTCGACGAGACCGCCTGGACCGCGCTGACGCACGGCTGGAAGATCTCGCCGCCCGAGCGCGTGTTCGCGCCGAAGGGTTGCCTGGAATGCCGCAAGACCGGCTTTCTCGGCCGCACCGGCCTGTACGAGATGCTGCGCATCACGCCGAAGCTGCGCGCGCTGATCGAGCCGCAGATGGATCTGACCAAGCTGACCTCGGCGGCGCTGGCGACCGGCATGCGTCCGCTGCGGCTGTCGGCGGCCGCGCAGGTCGCGCGCGGCATCACGACGATCGCCGAAGTCAGTACGGTACTGCCGCCGATCGACTGAACGGCGTTTCTCCGCACGCAGCGGTCCCTCGCCGGCGACAGGCGCGGCGCGATGGTTCCGGGTGGGGAGGACTGGACGTCGCGGGCCGATCGTCCAGGACGGCGGACGAGCCGCTGCGCCGCCGGGCGGCGGGCGCGTCCGGGGTCAGCGCGAGACGTTGCGCGTGCGCGTCGTGCCGCCGCGGCGGATCGCGACCAGCGGATCGCCGAGCTTGAGATTGCCGAGGTAGTGGTTGATCGCCTCGTTGGTGACCTCGTACAGCGGCCGGCCCATCACGGCGGCCGCGGCCTTGAGGCTGTCGCGCATGCGCTTGGAGACCCGCAGCGAGGCGTCGCGGGCGTCTTCCGGGGAGAGGTTCGAATTCTTCATGGGGATCCACCGTCGCTGAGTGTGCAACGGGCCGCCGATAGGCGGCCCGTGTCCTGCGTTCACGGCTGCCGTCTACGGGAAGCCCGGCGCGCCGAGCAGATCCATTGCTGCGCGGCAGTATATCGGCGGCACCTGTACGCGCAGGCGCTCCGGGCCGGCCAACTTGTTACGTTTTGTAACTATCCACGGGTGCAAGACGCATCGCCGCGCCGGCGAACACCATCCGTGCTAGCGCGTGACGACCAATCAGCCCCGGCGACGCGCGCGGCGACCGTCCGCTCGCGCCTCGGCGGCCGGGGTCCGGGTCGTGTTCCAGGATGCGAGGAGCCGGGCCTGCGGCCGGCCGTCACTCGACGGCGTCGGCTTCGGCGGCTCTGCGCACGATCGTGCGCGCGACGAGGATGCCGAGCTCGTACAGCAGGCACATCGGGACCGCCAGCATCAGCATCGACAGCACGTCCGGCGGCGTGACGATCGCCGAGACGACGAAGGCGCCGACGATCGCGTAGGAGCGGTTCGCGGCGAGCTGGGCCGGCGTGACCACGCCGATCGCGACCAGGATGATCAGCGCGACCGGCACCTCGAAGCACAGGCCGAACGCCAGGAACAGCATCAGCGCGAAATCGAGGAAGCGGCTGATGTCGGGCATGACCGCGACGCCCTCCGGCGCGATACCGGTCGTGAACGTGAACACCGCAGGCAGCACGAGGAAGTAGGCGAACGCGCAGCCGATGTAGAACAGCACGACCGCCGAGGCCAGCAGCGGCATCGCCAGACGCTTCTCGTGGCGGTACAGACCCGGCGAGACGAACGCCCACAGCTGATAGAGCACGACCGGCATCGCCAGGAACAGCGCGACGAAGAAGCACAGCTTGAGCGGCACCAGGAACGGCGAGGCGACCTCGGTCGCGATCATGCTGCCGCCGACCGGCAGATGCTCGACCAGGGGCTGCGCGAGCAGCGCATACACACGCTTGGAGAACGGCAGCAGCGCGACCAGCACGACCAGCACCGCCGCGACGGCCTTGAGCAGGCGCGAGCGCAGCTCGACCAGATGCGTGAGAAACGACTGTTCCTCTTCGGTGCCGGGATCCGCTTGCATGGGGTAGCGAGAAGAGAGGGGAAGGACGCCGCCGCCGGACCGGCGTCAGCGGGTTTCGTCGACGGCCGGGGACCGCGCGGGCGGAGCGACGGCGGGAGCAGGAGCAGGAGCAGGAGCAGGAGCAGGCGCCGGTGCAGGCGCCGTCGATTCGGATGGCGACTGCGTCGCGGCCGGCCCGACCGGATCGACGCTGCGCCGGATCGTCTGCGCGGCCGCGTCGACCTCGGCGCGGACGTCGCCGGCGCGCATGGCCTCCTCGACCTGCCGCTTCATGTCCTCGGCGGCCAGTTCGCGCTCGATCTCGCCGCGTACGCTGAGCCAGCTGTTGCGCGCGCGGCGCACCAGGGCGCCGGCGGTCCGCGCGACGCGCGGCAGCCGCTCCGGTCCGAGCACCAGCAGCGCGACGATCGCGATCAGCGCGAGCTTGCCGAAGCCGACGTCGAACATGCCGATGCCTTACTCGACGCGGTCGCGCTGCTCGCTGGCGGTCTTGGCGGCCGCCGGCGGCGGGTCGGCCTTGAGCTGGCCCTGCGGTTCGTCGCCGTCCTGCATGCCCTTGCGGAAACCCTTGATCGCGCTGCCGACGTCCTCGCCGATGTTGCGCAGGCGCTTGGTGCCGAAGATCAACGCGACGACGACCAGAACGATCAGCCAGTGCCAGATGCTGAAACTACCCATGGAAACACCTCGATCTCGTGGTGGCGCGCACCGCCGCGAGGCATTCCGGAACGTGGCGTCCGGCCGCTGCGGGCACGATTACTGTGCAGTGTACTCTTCCAGACGGTCGCGGAAGTCCACGACTGCAGGCGGCACGTTGCTGACGCCGCCGTCGAGAATGCGGCGGGCGGTCACGCCATTGCCGTAGACGGCCTGGTTGGCCTTGTTGTCGATCGTCAGCGCCGAGCCGTCGAGCGCGACGCCGGCGAACAGGCCGCGTGCGCGCGAATACGAGTAGATCTCGGCCTTGAGCTGCGCGTCGGTCGAGGCCTGCGCGGTCCGGCCGACCGGACCGGCCGCCGCCGAGGCATCGGCGCCGAGCGTGAACTTGCCGTGCACGATCGACTCGACGCCGCGCTGGTTGCGGAACACCAGGATCACGTCGGTCGAGGATACGCCGGCCTGGAAGCCGACGCTGCCGCCGGTCATGCTGATGAAGCTGGGATTGGACCAGGTGCCGTCGGCGGACTTGATCGACAGGAGGCCCGAGCCGTGACGTCCGCCGAGCACGAAGCCGGCCTTGATCACGTCCGGAATCACCGCGACGGCGTAGGCGTTGTGCAGAAGATCGCGCGGAATCGCCTTGTCGGGGGCCTGCATGACTTCCTGCAGCACGCGCACGGCATTGGCGGCGCGCTCGTTCTCCTTCTCGCCGGCGAGGGCGGGCAGCGCCGAGGCCGCGAACAGGGCCAGCGCGGCCAGACAGGTGCGCATGAGGATCGACATCGCAGACTCCAGACGAAAGCGGAATCCGCTCACGCTATCAGGTCGAGCTGAGTGTTCGCTGAGCCGCCGCTGAAAGCAGCAGCGCTCAGAACGTGCGGCGGCGGCGCAGTGCGAACGCGGCGGCCAGCGCGAGTCCGGCCATCATCAGCGCCAGCACCCACGGCGAGCGGACCGGCACGGGCACCGGCGCGGGCGGACTGCCGCCGGCGGTGCAGTCGGTCGGCGCGACGAGAAAGCCGTTCATCGAGATGCCGCGCAGCCGCGACGGACCCTCGAGAGAGCCGAGCACGGTCAGCGCGCCGGTGGCCGGATCGATCTTGACCAGATCGCTCCAGTCGACCAGCGCCGGCGGGTTGTAGTTGAGCGTCGCCCACAGCGTGCCGTCGGCGCCGAAGCTCATCGCCACGACGTTGACGTAGTTGGGTACCGCGCCGAAACCGCCGATCCGCTCGACCGTCGCGTCGGTGGTGTCGACGCGATAGAGGCTATTGTCGTCGCGGCCGGCGGCGGCGTAGAGCGTGTCGCCGCGCGCGGCCAGGCCGGTGATCGGCTTGCCGGTGCTGCCGACGTAGACCGGATGGATCGCGCTGGGCGGCGTCTTCCAGAGACTGCCGTTGGCCGAGGCGATCCACAGGTTGCCGTCGCAGGCGTAGGTCATCGACAGGTCGAGCGCTTCCTCGGTCGGCATGCCGGACAGACTGCCGCGATAGCTCGCGGTGCCGGAGGCGGGATCGAGCTGTACGATGATCTTCTGGTTGCCGACGACCGCGAGGATCTCGCCGGCCGGCCCGTAGGTCAGGCCGCGGATCTGCGCGACGGCTTGGCCGTTGACCGCACCGGCTTCGCCGACGAAGCTCGCGCGGCGCGCGGCGAGGTCGATCTGGTAGAAATCGCGAAACGCCACGCCGTAGGCCGGCGCTGCCAGCTGCGCGAACGCAGACGACGAAGCGACGGACAGCACGGCTGCGGTCAAGCAGGCACGCATGCGCATGGCGGTCGATGTTATCGTTATGGGTAGTCGTCGCCCGCGCCGGCGCCCGGATCCAATCGGGGAATCGTCGACACGCGCACGCCCGAGTCTATCAGCAATTCCAGCCGCGACAAACCGCCGCCGCCCGGCCCCGGGCGGCGTGCGCGAACACGCCGCGGCCGCGTCCGCAGCGCCGCTCCCGACCCAGCCCATCGCCCGGCATGACCCCCGATCCGCTCCCCGCCCCCGCCCCCGCCGCCCCGGACAGCGCCGTTCTGCTGGTCAATCTCGGCACGCCCGATGCGCCGACGCCGGCCGCGGTACGGCGCTACCTCGCCGAGTTCCTGTCCGACCCGCGCGTCGTCGAGCAGCCGCGCTGGCTGTGGCTGCCGATCCTGCACGGCGTGATCCTGCGGATCCGCCCGGCGCGCTCGGCCGCGCTATACCGGCGGATCTGGACCGAGGCCGGCTCGCCGCTGCAGACCGGCATGGCCGCGCTGGCCGCGGCCGTGCAGAAGCGGCGGCCCGATCTGATCGTGCGCCATGCGATGCGCTATCGCGAGCCGAGCCTGGCCGCCCAGCTCGATGCGCTGGACGCCGCCGGCATCCGCCGGCTGCTGGTGCTGCCGCTGTTTCCGCAGTACTCGGCGACCACGACCGCCTCGGTGCTCGACGAGCTCGGACGCCAGTGGCGGCGCCGGCGCCGCGTGCCGGAGCTGCACTTCGTCGACGGCTACGCGACCGAACCGGCCTACGTCGAGGCGCTCGCGGCGCAGATCGAGGCGCACTGGCGCGCACACGGGCCGGCCGAGCGGCTGCTGCTGTCGTTCCACGGCATCCCAGAGCGCTACGTGCGCGCCGGCGATCCGTACGCCGAGCAGTGCCGGGCGACCGCCGAGGCGCTGCGGCAGCGGCTGGGACCGGCCGCGCCGCCGCTCCTGACCTGCTTCCAGTCGCGCGTCGGACGCGAACCGTGGCTGCAGCCGTATACCGACCAGCTGCTCGAACGGCTGCCGTCCGAGGGCGTGCGCAGCGTGCAGATCGTCGCGCCGGGCTTCTCGATCGACTGCCTGGAAACGCTCGAGGAGCTGGCGATGACCAATCGCGAGCATTTCCTCGCCGCAGGCGGCGAGCGCTACGAATACATCCCGGCGCTCGACGCCGGCGAAGGCCAGGTCGCGCTGGTGCAGACGCTGATCCGCCGCCATCTCGGCGCTCCGCCGGCACCATGAGCGCGCCGGACGAGCAGGTCTTCGAGCTGCCGCAGCTGACGATCGCGGCGCGCTGCTGGGGCGATCCGTCACTGCCGCCGCTGCTCGCGCTGCACGGCTGGCTCGACAACGCCGGCTCGTTCGATCGACTGGCGCCGCTGCTGGCCGACCGGCATCGCGTGATCGCGATCGATCTGCCCGGTCACGGCCGTTCCGCGCACCGGCCGGCCGGCGCCTGGTACCACTACGTCGATTTTCTCGACGAGATCCTCGCGGTGCTCGACCGGCTCGGCCGGCCGCGCGTCGACCTGCTCGGCCACTCGCTCGGCGGCACTCTGGCCTGCATGCTGGCCGGCGCGTTCCCGGAGCGCATCGACCGGCTCGCGCTGATCGAGGCGCTCGGCCCGCTGACCGGCCCCGACGAGGAGACCGCGACGCGCCTGCGCACCGGGCTCGAGGCACGCCGCGACCGTCGCGGCGATCGCCGCCGCGTGTTCGAGACGGTCGAGGCCGCGATCGCGGCACGGCTGACCGCCGGCGGCCTGTCCAAACACGGCGCGCGACCGATCGTCGAACGTGGTCTGCGCCGCGTCGAGGACGGTTTCGTCTGGGCCAGCGACGCGCGCCTGCGCTTGAGCTCGCCGATGCGCTTCAGTGAAGCCCAGGTGCTCGCGGTGCTCGCCGGCATCGATGCGCCGACGCTGCTGGTACTGACCGAACCGGACACGCCGTATCTGCCGCGTGAGGGCATCGAACGGCGCGCCGCCCGCGTCGCCGGTATCGAGATCGTGCGGCTCGGCGGCGGCCATCATCTGCATCTGGAACGGCCCGAGCCGGTCGCCGCGGCGCTGTCGGCATTCTTCGCGCGGACGCCGGCGCGCGGCTGAGCGACGCGCGCATCGATCCGGATCCCCGGCTCGGACATCGGCCGCGCCGAGCGGGTATCGGCGCCATCGCCGAGCGGTTACGGCGGCATCCAGGGCTGCGCGACCGAGCGCTCGCAGAACCGAATCCTGCCCGCGCGATCCCTCGTCATCTGCGACGCGACGACCGATCGGCCGATCCCGCGAGTCGGACGCGGGCAACGCGCATCTGCGCGAGCCGGCCCGGCCGTCAGCCGCCCGGCGTCTGGATCAGACGGCCGAGTTCGGCCTTGAGCGCCTGGCCGTGGAATCTCAGCCAGTCGCGCTGTTCGCCCCATTCCGGATACAGCGATTCGACGAGGTTCCAGAACCGCTTGGAATGGTTGCGGATGCGCAGATGGCACAGCTCGTGGACCAGCACGTAGCGCAGTGCCGCCGGCGGCGCCAGCGCCAGCGCGAGATCGAGCGTCACGACGTCGCGCGTGTCGAGGCTGCCCCACAGGCTCTTGAGCGGCCGCACGCGGATGCCGGTCGGCGCCATGCCGAGCTCGGGCGTGTAGCGCGCCAGCCAGCGCGAGACGTCGCGGCGCATCTGCGCCTCGAGGAACGAGCGCAGCAGCGCGCGCGCGGCCTCCGGCGCGCGGCGGTGCGGCCGCGGCAGGCTGATGATCAGCCGGTCTTCGGCGTGCTCGATGTGCGGATACGGCCCATCGCGCCAGGACAGGCGCGTGGTCTCGCCGCGCAGCGGCAGTACGGTCGCCGAGCCGACCTTCAGCGGCGGCGGCTGCGAGCCGAGATTGAGTTCGTCGAGCTTGCGTTCGAGCCACTCGCCGTGTTTGCGCAGGAACGCGAACACCTGGGCCGGATGGGTGCCTTCCGGATAGGTCACGCGCGCGCCGCTCGGCGTCACGGTCAGGCGCAGCCGGCGTGCGCGCGGATGGCTGCGGCGCAGGACCTTGATCGTGTCGCCGGTCTGCGTCGCGAGCTCCAGATAGGTATTGTCGTTGTCCAGGGTCATCGTTGCCTCATGACCCGCACGGGTCCGCTAGCCGGGACGAGACACGGACTCCTGCCCGCCTCTCGATCGAACGGCGCAGAACGAGCCTGCGCACCTTCTCCCCCGAATCGACCGCTCGCGCGATCGATTCCGGTGCGATCCCGTCCTGGATCGCACCGGCGGACCGTCCCTCGACGGCCGCTAGTCGCGGTTCCCCGGCCGCGGCAAACCAAACCATTCCCCGAACTTGTCGAACAGGCGCGCCAGCTCCAGCGTCAGCAGTGCGAACCGGGCGTCGATCTCGGCCTGGATCGACTCGGACGATTCCTCGCCAAGCTCATCCAGGACGACGTCCAGAAAGCGCAACTTGCGGACCGTCAGGTCTTCGCCGAGCACGAAACTCATGCGTTCGTCGAATTCCAGACCGAGCTGATACACCTGCTTGCCGGTCTTCAGATGCTCCCGCACCTCATCCGATTCAAGCTCTTGACGCCGGCATCGGACGATGGCACCGGACTCGACCGGGTCGCGCAACTCGCACTCGTCGCCGAGCGTCAGACCCGCAGGCAGCTTGCCATGGATCAACCAGTCCGTCATCAAGGCCCGCGGCGACTCTTCCGGCGCCATCGGCGTGGCCGGAAACTGGCCCACGGCCTCGCGAATCTGGCTGACCGCCCCTTCGGCGACCTTGCGGCTGGCGGTATCGACGACGAGCCACCCGTTCTTGGCGTCCAGATAAGCACTCTGACGTGACGGGCGGATGAAAGCCCGCGGCATGAGTTCCGAAATAATCTCTTCTTTCAATCGCTTGCGCTCACGCGCGCCGATCCGGCGGCCTTCCTTCTCGGCCAGGGCCTGGATCCGGTTGGCGAGCTCCTCGGAAACCACGGAGCCGGGCAGCAGGCGGTCCTCGCCGCCGATCGTCAGCAGCGTATAGGCGTTGATCCGGTGCATCAGGGCCTCGGCCTGGCGGCCGAACGGCGAGACGAAGCCGCGCGTGGACAGTTCGAGCGGGCCGCAGGGGCGCAGCCGCTGCGGTTCGAGCCGGGTTTCCAGATCGTCGAGCGCCTCGGCGGCGGATTCGGGGAAGCGGAACAGCGTCAGGTTTCGGAAGAACATGGCATCTCGGTACGAAGGTGGACGTCAATGGACGCCGGCCGGCACATGCCGGCCGGCGCCACGGCGGAACGGCATCAGGTCGGGTCGGCCGCGTTGTCGCGCAGCCAGGCATGGGCGTCGGCGCCGGCACCGCGGGTGCCGAGGCCGGCGAAATCGAACAGGGCCGGGTCGGCCAGCTGCGAGGGCGAAATCTTGGTCAGCGCGCGGAACACGTTCTCGACGCGGCCGGGCTGCTGGCGCTCCCAGTCGGCCAGCATCGCCTTGACCACCTTGCGCTGCAGGTTCTCCTGCGAGCCGCACAGGTTGCACGGCATGATCGGAAAACCCTCGTTGGCGGCATGCGCGGCGATGTCCGATTCGCGGCAGTAGGCCAGCGGGCGGATCACGATGTTGCGGCCGTCGTCGGACATCAGCTTGGGCGGCATCGCCTTCAGCGCGGCGTGGTGGAACAGGTTGAGGAACAGCGTCTCGACGATGTCGTCGCGGTGGTGGCCGAGCGCGATCTTCGTGAAGCCCTCCTGCGCCGCGAACGTGTAGAGCGAGCCGCGCCGCATGCGCGAGCACAGGCTGCACATCGTCTTGCCTTCCGGCACGACGCGGCGCACGACGCTGTAGGTGTCCTGCTCGATGATGTGGAACGGCACGCCGATGCCGCGCAGATAGGCCGGCAGCACGTCCGGATCGTAGCCGGGCTGCTTCTGGTCCAGGTGCACGGCGACCAGCTCGAAGCGCACCGGCGCCTTGGCTTGCAGCCGGCGCAGCAGATCGAGCAGCGTGTAGGAGTCCTTGCCGCCGGACAGGCAGACCATCACGCGGTCGCCGTCCTCGATCATGTTGTAGTCGGCGATCGCCTGGCCGACCTGGTGGCGCAGGCGCTTGGCCAGCCGGGCGGCTTCGTGTTCGTGCTTGCGGGCGGCGACGTTCATCGGCGGACGGCGGGGGAAATCGCCCATTGTACGGCCAGCGCCGCGCGGTGCGTCCGCCCGCGGCCCCGCCCGGCGTCAAAAGCACTACACTTGCCGCCCTGCCATGAGCCACCTGTTCCCCGACGACCCCGCCGCGCTGGTCCGCAAGCTCGCCGAGCTGCGGCTGGAGCATCGCGACCTGGACACCGCGATCGCGCGGCTGTCGATCGACCCGAACCTGTCCGACGAACTGCAGATCACGCGCATGAAGAAGCGCAAGCTGCGGCTCAAGGACATGATCGCGTGGATCGAAAGCCGGATGATCCCCGACCTCGACGCCTGAGCGGCGGCGCCCGTCAGGCGGCCGGCTTGGCCGGTTTGGCCGCGGCGCTCCCGGGTGCGTCCTCGGCCAGACGCGCCCGCATGTCCTGGGTCAGCTTGAGGATGCCGTGGCGGATCTCGCGGCTCAGGATCACGCGCGCGTCGCGCGCCACCTCTTCCAGCGCGCCGTCGAAATCGAGCTTGCCGTTCTCGTCGAGCCAGACCACGCGCCGCTCGCGCAGCTTCTGGATGAAGCCGCGGAACAGCGACTTGTCGAAGAACTCCGGCGCATTGACCTCGTGCAGCAGCGACAGCCGCTGCGCGGTCAGATAGCACAGGTTCTCGAGCTCGCCGGCGGTCAGGCTGTGCGGGCCGTTCTTCACGAGCGCGGCCAGCGCGATGTAGTAGCGCTCGAACGCCTGCAGCAGGCTGTGCGCGATGCCGCGCAGGCGGAACGCGGTGTCGCTCTGGCCGGGACCGCGGCTCATGATGCGGCCGTCCTCGTCGGTCTCGAGCAGGTCGTGGCGCGCGAAGAAGTCCAGCGTCGCCTCGATGCGCTCGCCGAAGCGCTCCTCGTCCCAGCCGAGGAACAGCTCGGAGCGGATGAACGGATAGACCAGGCGGCCGAGCCGCACCAGGGTGGCGCGCGCCATGCGCCGGTTGTTGAGGAAGCAGCAGGCGACCCAGGCCGCCGCGGCGAACAGGTGCTGGACGTTGTTGCGGAAGTAGCTCAGCAGCACGGCCTGCTCGTCGCCACAGCGCAGCACGTCGCCGAGCGGATGGGTGACGCGCTCGATCCACTGCATCTTCTCGCCGTAGGCGATGATCGCCGCCGGCTCCAGCGCGGTCACGGTCACGCGGTCCGAGTACGGCAGCTCGATCAGCAGCCGCTTGGCCAGATCGAGCTGAGCGAGCAGGTCCGACTCGGCCATCGCGTGGTTCGGCGTCGACAGCAGCGCCAGCGCGAGCAGGTTGACCGGATTGACGTCGGCGGAGCGGTTGATGTTGACGAGGATCCGCTCGGCCAGCGCGTCGACCGCCGGGCCGGCCCATTCGGGCTTGTCGTCGGGGCCGGCCGGCGGCTCGCGCCACTGCGGGGCGACCTCGTCGAGCAGCTCGGCCAGATAGACCGGCTCGCCGAAGCTGACCGCGACCTCGCCGTAGTGCTGGCGCAGCACCTTGGTCGCGCGCAGCAGGCCCAGCCAGGACTCCTTCTGCTTCGGACGGCCCGACAGCTCGCCGATGTACTCCTTGCCTTCCATCAGCTTCTCGTAGCCGATGTAGACCGGCTGGAACAGCACCGGCCGGCGCGACTGCGACAGGAAGCTCGACAGCGTCATCGACAGCATGCCGGCGCGCGGCGCGAGCAGGCGGCCGGTGCGCGAGCGTCCGCCTTCGATGAAGTACTCCAGCGGCACGCCGCGCGCGAACAGCTGGCCGAGGTACTCGCGGAACACGGTCGAGTACAGCAGGTTGCCGCGGAACGTGCGGCGCAGGAAGAACGCACCGCCGCGGCGCAGCAGCGAGCCGAGCACCGGCAGATTGAGATTGACGCCGGCCGCGATGTGCGGAACCGACAGGCCGTTGCGGTACAGCAGCCACGACAGCAGCAGATAATCGATGTGGCTGCGGTGGCACGGCACGTAGATCACCTCGTGGCCGGGCACGCTCGCGCGCAGCGACTCGAAGTGGTGCATCTTCACGCCGCCGTAGAGCTTGTTCCAGAAGCCGTTCAACAGGAACGACATCGAACGCACCAGCGGATGCGAGTAGTCGGCCGCGATCTCCATCGCGAAGTCGCGCGCGCGCTTCTCGGCCTTGGCCAGCGGAAGGTTCTCCTTGCTTGCCGTCGCCGCGATCGCCTCGCGCACCGGCTCGGCGTTGAGCACTGCGTTGACGACGGTGCGCCGATGCGAGAGATCGGGCCCGATGACGGCCGCGCGGATTCGATGGAAGTGCACGCGCAGCACGCGCGAGAGCTTGCGCACGCTGCGCTCGGACGCCTCGCCGCCGGCCTCGTCGATCAGCTGGCGCAGCGATACCGGCGCGGCGAACTGGACGATCGTGTCGCGGCCGTTGAGCAGCAGCGCCAGCAGGCGGCGGAAGCGGCCGACGACGACCCAGTTCTCCGAGAACAGCACGCTGAACCAGCCGGACTGACGGTCCGGCGCGCGGCCGACGAAGATCGACACCGGCACCAGGCGCACGTCGGCGCCGGGCGTCTGCGCGACGTGCGCGAACAGCCGCGTCAGCGTCTCCGAGCGCGTCGGATGCTGCGGCCGGCCGAACCAGCGCGGCCGCCGCGACAGATAGACGATCGACCGGCGCCGCCGGATCGGCAGCACGTCGGCGGCCGCCTGCGGCGCCGGCAGGCCGGCCGATGCGGCCGCCTCCTCGAGGATCAGCGTGTCGGACAGGCCGTAGCGTTCGAGCACGTAGACCGTCGGATGACCGTCGGCGGTGTCGACCAGGCTGCGCGGGTCGGACGGCTGCAGACGCAGCCGCAGCCACGGCCGCAGCAGCGCGCACAGCAGCCGCGTCAGCGCGGGCGCCCGGCCTGCGGTGGCCGGCCGGGCTCCGGAAAGGGCCGGATCCATCGGAGGAGAGCGGTCGTCGACGCGAATGACCGCGCCGCTCAGCCTTCGCCGGCGGCCACGGCCGGTTCGGCGGCGGCATCGCGCTCGAGCTTCTCGAGTGCGTTCTTGCCGTACCAGGCGTTGTCGCGCTGGACCATCTCGGCCTCGGCCGTCAGCGGCTTGCCGAGCAGCGTGTAGTCGATCTTGACCTTGGCATTGCTGCCGTCGTTGGAGACCAGCGTGGTCTTGACCGAGTCGAGCGTGTCGTCGATCGAGAAGCCGTAGACTGCGACCGTGCGCTTGATCGCCTGGAACACCAGCTGGCCCTTCTGCATCGCGTCCTCGTAGCTCAGCGCGCGTGCCTCGTCGATCGTCGCGAGCTTCATGTCGCGCGCGGTCGCGGTCGCGATCGCGATGACCTGCTTGACCTTGTCCGGATCGGTGAAGCGCGTGTTCTGCATCCAGTCGGCCAGCGCATCGATCGCGGCCAGCGCCTGGTTCTTCTCGGCCTCGGCCAGGTCCTTGCTCTGCTGGATCGTGCTGCGCAGGAAGCCGCGGCCCATGTTGACGTACATCGGCAGCTGCTGCTGATACTGCGCGTCGAACGCGGTGAGCTGCGGCTCGATCTCGGCGTAGAGCGTCTGCTCGGCATCCGGCGCGGTCAGCTTGGCCATCATCTCGGCGAACTGCGCGCGCTCCTCGTCGGTCGGCGGATCCTGGTCCTGACCCCACTCGGCCTTGACCTTCGCGTAGTCGGCCGGCGGCAGCGAATGGGCGATCAGGCCGCCGATGTCACCGGCCTTGAGCAGCGCCACGGACGTATGGATCGACGCTTCCGGACCCGCGGCGCTCTTGGCGGCAGTCGGGCTCGCGGTCTCGCCGGACGGCGTCTCCTTGCTGCAAGCGGTCGCCAGAACGAGGGACAGCGCCAGGCCGGCGATGCGCAGGGATTTCGCGAACATGGGGATTCCGATAGTCCGAAGAGATGAGGAGCGGCACTCTATCAGACTTGCCCGATTCCCCTGAGTGCGGGCGGGCGCGGGTTCGGTGGCCGAACGCTTGTGCGGCAATGCCGGGCTGCATCCCGAGCGGCCGGCAGGCCGGCCGGTAGGGCGTCGCTGCCGGTGCAAGGGCCGGCGCAACGTGCTCGATGAAGGGATGCGAAGGCCTGCTTAGCGGACCGCGCTGCCGGCACCCGGACGAGGACGCCCATAAAAAACCCGGACGGCAGCGGACCGTCCGGGCGAGTCCGGCAGAGCCGGAGAGATCGTTGTTGTTGTTGGCCTGTCTGGTCGGGCGCTGCAGGCGTCGATCTGAAGAGCGGGCGCATCATACGACCTGACTGATCCTGATGCAACACTTTAGGAAACAAGTGATATCTTGTTGATTTACTTGTCCTGATAATCCAGCGCATCGAGCTTCATCCGGCGCCGCTCGGTGGCCGGCAGGCTCCAGGCGTTGTTGAACAGCGCCGGCTCCCAGGAGCCGTAGGTCGGGTTCGGCAGGACGAACCAGCGCTCGCCGACCCAGCCCAGATACGGCTCGACCGCCTGACGCCGGCCGGCCGGCGTATTGGCCAGCACGTCGACGAAATCGCCGATCTGGTCGCCGAACTGCATCAGCACGCGGTGCTCGCGCGCGACCAGGCGGCGCCGGCAGCCTTTCTCGCTGCCGTTCTGCTCGCAGCCCGGCACGACCGTGCCCAGGCCGAGGAAGACATCGTCGCGATCGGCGATCGGAAAGCCGAGCTTGCGCAGGTTCGCCAGCGTCACCGTATTGAGGTCGCGCGCGCGATTGGACAGATAGAACACCGTCACGCCGCGCTCGGCCGCGTAGCGCGCGAATTCGAGCGCGCCCGGCACCGCCTGCGCGCGTTCCTCGCGGCACCACTGCGCCCAGGTGAATTCGTCGTAGCTCGCGCCGTCGCGTACCAGACGCGCCTGGTACGGGCTGTTGTCGAGCATCGTCTCGTCGATGTCGACGATGATCGCGGGCTTGAGCCGCTCGACGCGGCCCTCGCGCTCCTCGCGCGGCAGCGCGTCCCAGCCCGGATCGGCCAGCGCGCGCGCCAGCTGCGCGCGCGCGGCCGCGAACGCCTGCCGCGCCAGCAGCTCGCGCTCGATCGCCGTCTGCGTCCAGACCACGGCATTGAGGTTGTCGTCGGGCCGCGGTGCGGCCGTCGCCGCGACGGCCGGCGCCGCAGCGGCGGCAGGCTCGACCGCGACCGGCCGCGTCGCGGCACAGCCGCCGAGCACGAACGCGATCAGCGGCACGAAGACGGAAAACGGCTTCATCATGACTCCCGGGATTGGAAACGCGGCGACCCAGCGCATACGATCCGGCCAGTTTATTACGCCCGTGCGAGCACGGGTTCTCCCAGGACCGCACGACAGGATCCCGCGTGACCCTCCACGAACCGCTTTCTCCGCGCGTGACGATCGCCAGTCACGTGCTGGCCGCACTCGCGCTGCTCGCGATCCTGCATCTGCATCTGCTGCCGGCGCTGCTGGCCGGCCTGCTGGTCTACGTGCTCGTGCACGGCCTGGCGCCGATGCTGCAGAAACGCCTGCCCGGCGCGCGCGCGCACTGGCTGGTCGTGCTGTTCCTCGGTGTGGTCGTGGTCGGCATCCTCACCGTCGCGATCATCGGCCTGATCGCGTTCCTCGGCAGCGAGCGCGGCAATCCGAGCCTGCTGTTCGAGCGGATGATGCCGCTGATCGAGAGCGCGCGATCGCAGCTGCCGCAGATGATCGTCGATCACCTGCCCGACAACATCGAGGACTTCCGCGCCTCGGCGATCGAGTGGCTGCGCATGCATGCCGCGCAGCTGCAGCTGGTCGGCATCCAGGCCGGGCGCACCTTCGTGCAGCTGCTGATCGGTCTGGTGCTCGGCGCGATCATCGCGCTGCACAGCTTCAGCATCCACCGCTATCAGGGGCCTCTCGCGCGTGCGCTGACGCAGCGCGCCGCATGGCTGGCGACCGCGTTCCACGACATCGTCTATGCGCAGGTCAAGATCTCGGCCTTGAACACGCTGTTCACCGGCATCTTCCTGCTGTTGGTGCTGCCGCTGTTCGGCGTCAACCTGCCGTTCGCCAAGACGCTGGTCGTGATCACGTTCGTCGTCGGCCTGCTGCCGGTGATCGGCAACCTGATTTCCAACACGGTGATCTTCATCGTCGGCCTGTCGATCTCGCTCTGGGTCGCCTGCGCCGCGCTCGGCTTCCTGATCGCGATCCACAAGCTCGAGTACTTCCTCAACGCGCGCATCGTCGGCTCGCAGATCCGCGCGCGCGCCTGGGAGCTGCTGCTGGCGATGCTGCTGATGGAAGCGGCCTTCGGCCTGGCCGGTCTGGTCGCTGCGCCGATCTACTACGCGCTGCTCAAGCGCGAGCTCGAGGCGGCGCATCTGATCTAAAAGCCGCCCCCCGGCATTCTGCCCACCCCCTGCGCATAGTTAACGCACTTTGGTGGCGCATTGGGATTCTTCTGTGACTGTACAACAAACATAACTCCACTCACGTAGCCCACGAGCAGCCGCGGCAGTAGAAGCTTGCGCAGCACACGCACTCAAAGCGGAGTGACGGCTATCGTAGTTTGCGGCAGTAAATCCCGCTAAATATTCCTGCTCTGTCGCTGAATCGTACAGCCAGGAATTTAAACCTTTCATCTTATATGGGAAGTAATCCTCGTCCAATCTGGAGCAACCTGCGAAGGCAAGAACGACAGCTGCAATTGCTGCAATTCTTGATAAGTACCTGACGACCTCGCCAGCAGTCCTAGCACCACGCAAGGATTCGCGGCACGACCCATTGCAAGGGGACATACATTTCACCTCTTTGCCCTCATAACGAGTAGTTTTGAATGCTAGTCGAAGCGGCAGGTAAGACTCGACAGATCAAGTTCCTAAGCAGCTCACGACCGCCAGCCATTGTCGGGACGCAGTAGGCCACAAGACTTACCAAATCAACGCTATCTGGAAGTCACGGAATCAGGTTTTCGTGAGGATGGCTGTGATAATCGGGAGACAACGACGCCTCGCGCACGATCGCCTGATAGCCACCACATGTACCACGGCAAAGCGCACTTTGCCTCGCGCGCATATCGCCTTGCTGAACTCCTATACACAGAGCCCGATTCAAAGGTCGATCCGACCCCAGCCGTCATTGGCTAAAGGCGGCCTTCAAGTGAGTTGGGGCTCCGCACCACGCGTAGATCGCATCTGGTTCCTCCAGGATCATGCCTCGTCCTCGAATGCTCAGAGAACCGCCTCCAGCCCCTTGCGATCGATGAGGTCCAGCAGTTTCTGTGACGGGCCACTGGGACGCTTGTCGCCGACCTCCCATTTGCGAACCGTGGACGCGCTGGTGTTGAGCACGGACGCCAGCACCGCCTGGCTCAGATGAAGGCGCTTGCGCAGCGCCTTGACCTTGGCGGCGTCGTACTCCTGGATCGGCTCGAGACACAGCAGGTCGTATTTGCGCATCTTGCGCTGGTCGATGAAGCCCAGGCGATACAGATCGCCGGCCGTCTCGTGGACGGCGTCGAGAATGCGGCTTTTGGCCTTGTTCTTGGTGGTCATCAGATTTCCTGCAATGTGCCGCGCCTGACGGCGTCGTCCAGTTGCTCGTGGGTCAGCGCCAACAGATCGGCGGCTATGGCTTGCAAGGCTTCCAGTTCTTCATCGCTGAGACTGGCGCGATCGTTCTTCTGGAAGCCGGACAAGAAGAACCAGCGATCGCTCTTCTTCGTCGCGACCAGCGTTCTGACTCCGCCGCGCTTGCCACGACCGGCCAGACCGACACGCTTCTTCACTACACCGCCACCGAGATCGGCGTCGACGAGTCCTGCCGCCATTTCCTCGACCGCCTTGCGCAGCGCGGCCTCGGTCAGCTCGGTCTTGCGCATCCATCGCTGGAAATAACGGGTTTTGAAGGCTCGCTTCACGACGAAGCTTCCATGCCACTCAGTGGCATGAGTGTCCGTCGTCTAACGACTGAAAGCTAGTACCCCGCCGCCTGCCCATCCTTGCGGCTCTCCGACGCGCCGGTGTAGACGCCTGTCTTCGGATCGCGCGCGATCGCCTGATAGCCGCCGTACGGGCCGTCGGCGAAGCGCACGTCGTGGCCCTTGCGCATCAGGTCGCGGACGGTCTCGTACGGAAAGCCGGTTTCGAGGTCGATCCAGCCGCCGGTCTTCATCGGCTCGGCCTGGCCCTCGGGCGACGTGGAGCCCTCGTGCTGAATGCGCGGGGCATCGCCGGCTTCCTGCAGGTTCATGCCGAAGTCGATCAGGTTCATCACGATCTGCACGTGGCCCTGCGGCTGCATGTCGCCGCCCATGACGCCGAAGCTCAGCCACGGCTGACCGTCCTTGGTCACGAAGGCCGGAATGATCGTGTGGAACGGCCGCTTGCCGGGCGCGAAGCTGTTGGCGTGGCCCTCGGCCAGCACGAACATCTCGCCGCGATCCTGCAGGATGAAGCCCAGGCCCGGCGGCGCCATGCCCGAGCCCATGCCGCGGTAGTTGGACTGGATCAGCGAGACCATGTTGCCGTCGCGGTCGGCCGTGGTCAGGTAGATCGTGTCGGTGCCGGGCTTGAAGTCGCCGGCCGGCACGCTGCGCGCGGCCTGGTGGGGCGAGATCAGGCGGCGGCGTTCGGCCGCGTAGTCCTTCGACAGCAGGCGGTCGAGCGGTGCGGCGGCGAAGGCCGGATCGGCGTAGTAGCGCGCGCGGTCCTCGAACGCGAGCTTCTTGGCCTCGGTGAACAGATGCACGTGTTCGGCACTGCCGAATGCGATCTTCGAGAAGTCGAAGCCTTCGAGGATGTTGAGCATCTGCAGCGCGGCGATGCCCTGCCCGTTCGGCGGCAGCTCCCAGACCTGATAGCCGCGGTAGTCGACCGCGACCGGATCGACCCATTCGCCACGGTGCGCGGCCATATCGGCGTAGCTGAGGAAGCCGCCGTGGGCCGCGAAGAAGTCGCCGATCGTGCGCGCGATCGCACCCTTGTAGAACGCGTCGCGGCCGCCGCGCGCGATCGTCTCGAGCGTCGCGGCGAGATTCGGGTTCTTCCAGATCTCGCCCTTGGCCGGCGCGCGGCCGTCGATCGTGAACTGCTCGAGGAAGCCGGGCTGGTCGCGCAGGCGCGGCACCGAACGGCCCCAGTAGTACGCGATGACCTCGCTGAGCGGAAAGCCTTCGCGCGCATAGCGGATCGCCGGCGCGAGCAGCTCGCGCATCGGCCGGCGGCCGAAGCGCTGGTGCAGTGCGAACCAGCCGTCGACGCAGCCCGGCACACTGACCGGCAGCGGGCCATACGGCGGGATGCGCGTGTAGCCGTGCTCGCGGAACCAGGCCAGGCTCAGCGACTGCGGCGAGCGGCCCGAGCCGTTGTAGCCGTAGAGCTTGCCGGTCTTGGCGTCCCAGACCAGCGCGAACAGATCGCCGCCGATGCCGTTGCCGGTCGGCTCCATCAGACCGAGCGCCGCGTTGGCGGCGATCGCGGCGTCGACCGCACTGCCGCCGGCCTTGAGCACATCCAGGCCGATCTGCGTCGCCAGCGGCTGCGAGGTCGCGACCATGCCGTTGCGCGCGAACACCTCCGAGCGCGTCGCGAACGGCCGGCCGGTGATGCGATCGGCGGCGAGCGCCGGCGCCACGGCCAGCAGCAGCGAAACCAGCAGCACACTGCGCTTCATCGACGCTCCCCTCGTATCCGGACGGTGCTCCATTGTGCCGCAGCGCTGGCCGGCCGCGGCGCGCTCGGCGATCATCGCGTGATGAATCCCGACACCCTGGCGGCCGCGCCACCCCTGATCGAACTCGACCGCGCCTGCGTGATGCGCGGCGGCCGCGCCGTCCTGCACGAGCTCAGCCTGCGCATCGCGCAGGGCGAGCACGTCGCGATCCTCGGGCCCAACGGCTGCGGCAAGTCGAGCTTCGTCAAGCTGATCACGCGCGAGCTCTATCCGCTGGCGCGCGACGGCGGTCCTGCGCTGACCGTGCTCGGCCAGGCGCGCTGGGATGTGGCCAGCCTGCGCTCGCAGCTCGGCCTGGTCTCGCCGGACCTGCACGGCGACTTCGCCGCGGCCGGCGAGCTGACGGCCGAGGATGCCGTGGTCTGCGGCTTCTTCGCGGCGCAGCGCCTGCCGCCGCACCGGCTGATCTCGGCGGACCTGCGCGCCCAGGCGCGTGCCGCGCTGAGCGAGAGCGGCGCCGGCGCGCTGGCCGGACGCAGCCTCTCGGCGCTGTCGACCGGCGAACTGCGCCGCGTGCTGATCGCGCGTGCGCTGGTGCACGGGCCGCAGGCGCTGCTGCTCGACGAACCGACGACCGGCCTGGACATCGTCGCGCGGCGCCAGTTCGTCGAGACGCTGCGCGGGCTGGCGCAGCACGGCATCGGCCTGGTGCTGGTGACGCATCACCTGGAGGAGATCGTGCCGGAGATCGGCCGCGTGGTGCTGCTGCGCGAAGGGCGCGTCTTCGCGGACGGACCGCCGGCGGACGTCCTGACCTCGGCGCGGCTGTCGGCGCTGTACGGGCAGCCGCTGCGCGTCGACCGCGACGGCGACTATTTCCGGCTCGGCTGGGCCTGATCGAGGCGAGGCGTCGACGCGGTGCTCTCGGTCGGCTTCGACGCTCGTTCCTTCACCGGTCGGATCTGATTCGCGGCTCGCACCGCGCCGCCGTCGACGCATGCGCGCGTGAGGCGTCGCACGGCGGTTCCCGTCGCCCCCACGATCCGTGCACGGCGTTCAGCCCGGCCTCGGCAGACTGCGCGCCGTACCCCCGAGCGGGATAGGCTATGCACGAGTCCTCGACGTCCGTTCTGCACGGCAAGCCCTCGATGTTCGAATCCCTCCACGCGCAGTTCCGCCAGTTCGTCGCCGACCGCAGCGGCACGCGCTTCCAGCAGCGCTATCGGCGCCGTACCGAGCGGCCCGGCGGCATCGTGCGCAAGTCGCTGGTGTTCGCCCTGGCGACGCTGCTGGTGCTGATCGGCCTGCTGCTGCTGGTGCTGCCGGGACCGGGCCTGCTGGTCATCGTGATCGGTGCAGGCCTGTTCGCCGAGGAATCGCTGCTGATTGCGCGGCTGCTCGATCGCATCGATCTGCTGCTGACGCGCCGCGTGCGGCGCTGGCGTACCGCACGCGCGGCGCGGACGGCACGGCCGTCGCGCTGATCGGGATGTGCCGGGGCGCGTCCCTGCGCGCCGGCACGGGGGAGCCGATCGCTACCAGTCGTAGCGCGCGCTGAACTGCACGTAGCGCGGCGGCGTATAGCTGCGCACGCGATCCCAGGCCGAGCTCACCGTCGTCGAGGACGTCTGCAGGAAGCGGTTCTCGACGATGTTCTGCGCGGACTGGCGGTTCAGCACGTTGAACACGTCGGCGCTGAAGGTCAGGCCCTTGGCCCAGCCCGGCGCATAGCGCACGCCGAGGTCGAGCCGCTGGAACGAGGGCAGCGTGCCGTAGCTGCCGCGCGGCGCCGGCCGACCGTCGCAGTAGTAGTAGTACGAACCGTAGCCGGCACCTTCGTTCTCCTGATCCGGGTAGTGGCCGATGCAGTTGCGCTTGCGGCCGGAGGCGAACATGAAGCTGCCGCTGAGCATCCACTCCGGACTGAGCTGCCAGTAGCCGCGCAGCTTGAGCTGGTGCTTGCGATGGTTCGGCAGCAGGCCGTTGGCGTGCTCCATCAGCTCCGGATAGTCCCAGGTCACGGTCTGCGAGACGTCGTCCTGGCCGTAGTCGGACTGCAGCTGGCCTTCGGTATTGCCCCAGTTGCGCGAGAACGTGTAGTCCACGCGCGCATACCAGGTGCCGTCGAACGGACGCTCGAAGAACAGATCGACCGCGTAGTACTTGCGCTTGGCCTTGTCGTAGCCCAGATCGGCCGCCGACAGGTCGTAGCGCTCGAGCGCGCCGTCGCCGTCGACGTCCTGGTAGAACGTGTTGGCGTAGCCCGGGTTGAACAGCGCGCACTGGAACTGCCACTCGGCGACCGCGTCGGGATCCAGGCCGGCGGCGAGCGCGGCGCGGCGGAACGGCCGCGCGTCGCAGGTGTCGTCGATCGCGCTGCGCAGCGTGCGGTAGGACGCCTTGGCGCCGACGTTGAAGCCGCTGATCGCCTGTTCGAGGCCGAAGGTGATCGCGTCCTGGTAATGCGAGCGCAGGTTGGTCGCGGCGACCGTGCGCGGATCCTTCGGCTGGCCGAACTCGTTGTTCTCCGACCAGCGCGGGCCGAGCGGCGTCAGCCCGGTCGGTGCGCCGGTGACCGGATCGACGCCGGTGTAGACGAAGGCTTCCTGCGTGTTGACGATGCCGTCGGCACCGCGATAGGCAACCTGGCTCGGCAGCGCGAGGTGGTAGCGGCCGGCGTTGGCGAACACCTTCAGCGTCGAGTCGCCGCGCACGTCCCAGGTCGCGCCGAAGCGCGGCGCGATCTGGCGGTTCTTCTTCGCGAAGGCCTCGCCGGCGCTGTTGTAGTTGGCGAACTGCTCGTTGCGCAGCCCCAGCTCGAGCAGCACGGTGTCGGTGACCTGCCACAGATCCTTGATGTACTGCGCCTTCTGCTCGACCTCCAGGTTCGAGCGGCCGAAGTTGACGTGGCGGACCACATAGTAGCCCTCGGCGCCGTAGCCGCCGCCGGACGCCGGCGAACCGACGCCGAACACCGGCGCGATCGGCGTGTTCGGATCGTCGCTGCGCAGGTATTCCCACCACTCGCCGCCCGGGTAGAACTCCTCGCCCATCAGCGAGCGCGCCTTGCTGTAGTCGTAGCCGGCCTTGAGCGTGTGGTCGCCGATGCGGTACTCGAGGTCGAGACGGCCGTTGCGCGTCTGATCGTTGGCGCCTTCGGGCGTCAGCGTCTCGGTCGCGTACTGGCAGGTCGGGTACGTGAAGCCGGCGATGCCGGCACCGGGCGCGACCGAGACGGTCGGGCAGTCCGGATCGTACTGGTACGGCTCGTTGACGTGGTCGGTGCGCGAGCGGCCGAACATGCCGGTGACGGTCAGCGCGTCGGTCAGGTAGCCGGTGTAGTTGGCGATCCAGGTATTGGTCTTGTCGTCACGATACTGGCCGCCGGTCTTGACGTGGTTGCGCTCGAAAGTCGCGTAGTCGAAGCCGGTCAGGTCCACGCTCTGCTTGGCGCGGTCGGAGAAGCCGGTCAGCTCGAGGCGATGGTTGCCGGTGATGTTCCAGTCGAGCTTGCCGAGCCAGCGCGGCGTGCGATACGTGTAGTCGCGCCAGCCGTTGCTGCGCGCGGCTTCGATCGCCGCGTTGGAGGACGCATACGAATCGGTGCCACCGCCTTCCTGACGCACGAATTCGCCGGCCGCGTAGAAGAACAGCGTGTCCTCGACGATCGGGCCGCCGACGTAGGCCGAGGCGGTGTGCGTGCTGTAGAGGTTCTCGTTGCGGTACTGGTAGAGGCGGCCGGCGTCGCCGGGCTGGCCGAACGCGCGGCCGTTCTGGCCATAGTAGATGTTGCGCGGTGCCGCCATCAGGCCTTCGGGGCGCCAGATCACCTGGCCGCCGGCCTCCCATTCGTTGGTGCCGCGCTTGGTGACGACGTTGACGACGCCGCCGGTGGCGCGGCCGTACTCGACGCCGTAGCCGCCGGTCGACAGCTGGATCTGGTCGATCGCGTTGAACGGCAGCTCGCTGTAGCCGAGGCTGGTCAGCGGATTGGTGACCGGATAGCCGTTGATGTAGTACGCGTTCTCCGACACCGCCGAGCCGCCGAAGCTCGGCAGGGCGCTGAAGCGCGGCGGATCGCTGTAGGCCGAATCGCCGGGGATCACGCCGGGCGCGAGCAGCGCGATCGCGGTCAGGTTCGGCGCGATCGGCATGTTCTTGAGGTCTTCGGTCGTGATCGCGACCGGCGACTCGACGGTCGTCACGTCGATCGCGTTGCCGCGGCTGGCCTTGACGACGTAGGTCTCCAGCTCCGAAGGCTGGCCGGCCTGCAGCTGGACCTCGCTGCCGGCACCGGCGGTGACCAGCACGGCGGCCTCGGCGACGACCTGGCCGTCGCGCGCCAGATGCACGCGGTAGCGGCCATTGGGCAGTCCCGGCACGCGGAAGCGCCCCTCGCCGTCGACGGCGATCTCGCGGCGCAGGCCGGTTTCGGTGTTTTCGATCACCACGGTGCCGGCCTGGCCGTCGGGCACGCGGCCGAAGATCGAGCCGGCGGTTTCCTGGGCCTGGACCGTGTGCGCGAGCGCCAGGCCCAGCGCGAAGGCCAGCAACGAACGGCGCAGCACGGGCGCGCGATGGAGAGGGGATGGGACGTGTCGGTTCATGAGGGTCGCCTCGGGGCTGGAATTCGGCGTCACGCGGCGGGCAGCCGCACGGCGTCGGGGTATGCAATGACGTTAGGGACGAAGGTCGCCGGCCGTGGTGCGGCATGCGCGGGCGTCGGGAGCGGCCGCTGCGCACTGAGGCCGCGGGCGGGATCGAGCGCGGCCTGGCGGCGGAATACGCCGGCGGTCACGCCGTAGCGCTGGCGGAACTGCCGTGCGAACGCCCAGCGCGACTCGAAGCCGGCCGACAGGCCGACGTCGCCGATCGACAGGCGCGTGCCCTCGAGCAGTTGCCGCGCCAGCTCCAGGCGCCGGCCGAGCACGAAGCCCTGCACGGTCTCGCCGAAGACGCGATGGAAGATCCGCTGGAAATGGCCGACCGTGTAACCGACCAGAGCCGCGGCCTGCCGGGTGTGGCGGCCCTGCGAACAGCGCGCGCGCAGCAGGTTGCGCGCCCGCTGCAGACGCGCGTGGACGCGGCGGCGCTGGCTGACGCTGCGGCCGGGGCAGCGGCCGATCTGCTCGATCAGGCCCGCACTCCAGCGTGTCGGATCGCCGAGCGTCTCGAAGATGCGCCACGCCGGCGCGTGGTCGCCGAGCCGGCAGGCCGCGCGCAGCCGGCCGAGCTGGTCGGGCGACAGCCGGTAGTCGCCGGTCGGCACGAAGCGGCGCGCCGGGGGCAGTCCGAGTTCGCCGAGCGCCCAGCTCCACTCGGCCGGACTGCCGGCGACGACGCCCCAGGCCGAACCGGCGCTGCGGCCAGCGCAGACGACGACCGGGCCTTCGACGACCTGAACCTCACCCGCGGAGAGTGGCCACTGGCCCTCGGCGGTGCGGATCTCGGCGCTGCCTTCGAAGCAGGCGACCAGCACCCAGCCGGGGCCGCCGACCCAGTCGCCGGGTCCGGCGACGTGGCGGCATTGCAGTGTGGCCGTGGCGGCCGGACGAGCCTGAGCGGCGGGTACCCATTGCGAAGCGAACATGGAAACCTCCTCGTTGACGGGGGTTTCCTGTGTAGCCGCCACGGCGCCGGGGGTCCTGATGGCACGCGGAAATCGACGCGAAATCCTCGTGAAACGGCCCTGATGCGCCGGAACGTGCGGAATCGTCGCCGAACCGTGCCGAACTGCGCGCGTGGCCGCCCATCGGTGCGCGCGTCGGTAGCGGGCCGGGGACTTGACCGCTCACGGCTTCTCGCAACATAGTCAGTTACATGAAATACCGTTCCACTCTTCGTCCGGCCGGGCGCGGCCCTGAAACCGTCTGCGCGACACCGCCCGCGTCCGCGCTCTCAGCGCGGCGGCCTTCATCGGCGTCGATCGACCGCGCCAGCCGGCGCCGTTATCGCAGTGACACGACGCCGCGTTACCGCATCGGGGCCGCGCCATGAACGCGCCGCAGCCCACGCCGTTCTCCGATCCCACCGTGGTCGCGCACTATGCGGAGCGGACCGCGCGCGTCGTGCCCGGCCTGCACGATCTGCATGCGATGGCCTGCCTGCTGCTGGCCGAGCGCGCACCGGCCGACGCGCGCGTGCTGGTCGTCGGCGCCGGCGGCGGGCTGGAGCTGGCGGCCTTCGCCGGCCGCCAGCCCGGCTGGCGCTTCGACGGCGTCGATCCGTCACAGCCGATGCTCGATCTGGCGCGCGCACGGCTCGGTCCGCTGGCTGCGCGCGTGCGGCTGCATACGGGCTATGTCGACGACGCGCCCGCCGGCCCGTTCGACGCGGCGACCTGTCTGCTGACGCTGCATTTCCTGCCGCGCGACGAACGGCGCCGGACGCTCGAGCAGATCCGGCAGCGGCTGGCACCGGGCGCGCCGCTGGTCGTCGTGCAGCACAGCTTTCCGAACGACGGTCCGGCCCAGGACCGATGGCTGGCGCGCTACGCCGCCTATGGGAGCGCGGGCGGCACGTCCGAGGCGCAGGCCCGCAGCAGCATCGCGGCGCTGAAGGCGCACCTGCCGGTCCTGACGCCGGAGCAGGACGTCGCGCTGCTCGGCGAGGCCGGTTTCGGCGAGATCGAGCTGTTCTACTGCGCGCTCACGTTCCGCGGCTGGGTCGCGTATCGCCGATGAGAACGCCAATCACGGCAGCCGGTCGCGTGGCGACGCCGTCGGCGACGCGCACTCAGCCCGCGGCCGCGACGGCCGGGCGGAACGTGAATGCGGCGATGTCGCCGCCGTCGCGATCGAGCAGCCAGACCAGCAACTGGCGGCCGCTGGCGTCGCTGCTGACCGCGGTGATGCCCAGGCCCTGATCGACCTGGCCGACCAGCCGCCGCGCGCCGCTGACCAGGTCGATCGCCTCGACACGCCGGGTCGGGAATTCGGCGACAACCTGGAACGCGGTCGAACCGGCCAGTGCCCACGGCATCTCGTAGCGGAAATACGGCGCATCGCCGATGTGCTCGGCCTCCAGGTCCTTGCCGCGCCAGCGGTAGAGGCCGACGCGGTCGAGGTAGTTGAAGACCAGGCCGGTCGCCGCGTCGCCGGCGCGCGCGAACGCGACGCCCGGCTCGAGCAGATCGGCCGTGCCGTCCGCCGCGAGCGCGTAGAGGCCGTGCTCGCCCTCGGCCAGCGCAACCGCATAGAGCCGGCCGTCGGGCGCGGCGCTGAGGTAGTGCACGTCGAGCGCGGCCGGCGAGCGCGGCGTCAGACGGCGCGTGTCGAGCGCGACCTCGAACGCGCGGCCGGGGCCGTCGCCGCGCAGCACGAACAGCACGCCGCGGCCGTCCGCACGCCATTCGGGCTGGCGCGGCACGCCGGCTTCGAGCGACGTCGCGGCGTAGGCGTCGCCGTGCTCGAGGTCGTGGATCCACAATTCGTCGCGGCCGGTGCGGCGCGACACGAACGCGACCTGGCGGCCGTCCGGCGACAGCGCCGCCTCGCGATCACTGGTCGTCGACGGTGCTGGCAGCCGGGCCGGCGCATCGGCACCGAGCAGCGCGAACTGGAACCGATGCTCGGGCACGCGATATGCGCCGACGTCGGCCTCGCGCGCCAGCGTCGGCTCGACCGCCGGCGCGATGCCGAGCGCGTCGACCTGGCCCGATGCGACGTCGACGGCGTACAGCGCCGGCTCGCCGCCGTGATCGGACGAGAACACCAGCGCGCGGCTGTCGCGCGTCCAGTCGAATCCGACCATGCGCGAGCCGAACCGCGTCAGCCGCCGCAGCGTATCGGGCGCGTCCACGTCCATGACGTAGAGATCGCTGTACGGCAGAAGACCGCGGCGGAACGCCAGCCGGCGTCCGTCCGGAGAGAACCGCGGGCTGAGGTCGATGTCGCCGGGCGTATGCGGATACGGGAACGGCTCGGCCGCACCGCCGCCGACCGGCTGGCGCGCCAGGCTCGTGCCGATCGACTCGCTGCCCGGAAACGTCCTGGCCATGCCGACCAGCCACTGCCGGTCCGGCGAGAAGTCCACGCGCACGACCGTGTCGGGGCTGCACGGGCCGAGCGAGCGCGCCGGCCCGCCGAGCGCCGGCATCGCGAGGATGCGGCAAGCCTGTGCCTGCGTACGCGTGAACACGATCTCGCCGGCGGCCGGCGACCACGACGGGTACTGGTCGCTGCTGTCGGCCGGCTGCGGCACCGTCAGCGCACGCGAGCCGGTCACGCTCTGCAACCGCACGCGCCCGGCCTGCGCGGCGGCGTCGATCACGTGATAGAGCACCTGGGTGCCGTCCGGCGAGATCGCCGGTCCGAGTTCGAGCGCCGGATCGGTCGTCACCAGCCACGGCGCGCCGGCGACCCAGGCCGGTCCGGTCTTGCGCGGCGACCAGGCGTGCGTGCTGAACGCGACGACCGCACCGCCGAGGCCGATCACGGCCGCGAGCGCCGCGGCACGCCGCAGCGCGATGCCGAATCGCGGTTCGCGCCGCGGCGGCGGTATCGCGACGTCCGCGCCGACCTCGGCCGGCGCGGCGGTCTCGAGCGCGCCGGTCTCGACGCGCGCGGGTTCGTCCTCGAAGCGCGCCTCGGCGATCAGCCGGTAGCCGAGCTTGGGAATCGTCTCGATGTATTCGGCAGTGTCGCGGCTGTCGCCGAACGCGCGACGCAGCTCCTTGATCGCCTGGGTGACGACTTCGGGCGTCGGCAGCGTGCCGCGCCAGACCGTATCGAGCAGCTGGTCGCGGCTGACCGTGACGCCCTGATGGCGCGCCAGCTGGATCAGCACCTGCACCGACTTCAGCGTCAGGCGCAGCGGCGCCTCGTCGTCCGAGATCACGCGCAAGGCGCCCAGATCCACGCGATGCGCGCCGACCTGCAGCATGCCGGTCGACGGGAACGCGGAACCCGCATCGTGCAGCGAAGGGAGCGACAGGACGTTCACGGTCATCACGACGAAAAACGGCGCTGGATCCGATCATTGACGCTGCAAGCGGGCGGTATCGGCAACCGCCAGAAGTCGGGGGTGCCGCTGGCGCGGCACTGCCGACACGGCGAAACCGGCTGCGCACGGTGCGAGCGAAGCCCCGGCAGTGCGACCGGACGGCTCATGCGGCGTCGCGTGGTCGTCCGGCTCAGGCGCCCGCTACAGCACCCAGTGCCACAGCGGCAGCGTCACGATCGACAGCACCGTGCTGTAGCCGACCATCGCCGCGGCCAGCTCCGGCGCGAGCCCGGCCATCGACAGCAGGGCGCCGGTCGTCATCATCGTCGGCATCGCGGTCTGGAACACCGCGACCGCGCGCAGGTCGCCGGTCAGACCGAATGCCGCGCACAGCGCGACCGCCAGCAGCGGCAAGGCGATCAGCTTGGCGACCAGGCCGATGCCGAGCGGCGCCAAGTAGTGCCGCGGCAGCTTCAGCCGCAGCTGCATGCCGAGCGCGATCACGACGATCGGCAACAGCGCGCCGGACAGCGTCTCCAGCGGCCGTGCGACCGCGACCGGCAGCTCGGCCGGCATCACGGTCAGACCGAGCATCAGCGCAAGGAACGGCGGAAAACGCAGCACGCGCCGCACGATCGCACCGACCGTCGGCCGCGTGCCGCCGCCGTACAGCGCCAGCACGAACAGGCCGAAGCTGGCCAGGATCAGGAACGTGCCGAACTGGTCGTAGACGACCGCGTAGCGCATCGCCGAAGGCCCGGCCAGCGCCGGGATCAGCGCGTAGCCGATGAAGGCGGTGTTGCCCATCGGCACCTCCATCAGCAGGCAGGCCGTGCTCGGCCGGTCCCAGCGCAGCAGGCGCGAGAGCGCCAGCACCAGCGCGATGCTGACCGCCAGGCAGATCCACGGAATCGCGATCAGGCCGATCAGCTCGCGCTCGAACGACAGCCGCGGCACGTTGAGCAGGATCGCCGCCGGCATGCAGACGTAGATCGCGACGATGTTGAGCGTCTCGGGCGCCGTATCGGACACCAGGCGCCAGACGCGCAGCAGAGCGCCGACCGCCAGCAGCACCAGGATGAACGCGAAGACCGACACGATCGCCATGCGAATCAGACCGTCGAGGAGGCGTGGCATCGGGATTGTCCCATGCTGCATCGCGCCAATGCCATGCCGATGCGAGCGGTGCGGCGTCGCAGTGCGACGCCGCGGCGGCACGCAGCGAAGGTCCCCGTACCGCGCGACCGGCCGCGGCGCGGCGCGCTCGTGCGCGGCGGCCGGCTTTGCATGGCGGCCGCCGGCTCGTCGATAATCCGCGGCCCGCCGCTCGTCCGGCGCCCCGCGCCGCGCCCAGGTCGTCCGTCGTGTCCGAAATCCTCGCCCGTCTTCCGGAGTTCATCAGCCACCATCCGCTGCTCTCGTTCGGCTTCATCGGCGTGCTCGTCGCGCTGATCGTCACCGAGGTCAACCGCTTCACGCGCGGCTATCGCGCGCTGACGCCGGCGGGGCTGACGCAGCTGATCAATCGCGAAAGTCCCCTGCTGATCGACGTGTCCAGCGTGCAGGACTACGAGAAGGGCCACGTTCCCGGCGCGCGCCACCTGCCGCCGAGCCAGCTCGATCCGGACGGCAAGGAGCTGGCGAAGGCGCGCGAGCGGCCGGTCGCGCTGGTCTGCAAGACCGGCCAGGCCTCGGCGCAGGCGGCGCGCAAGCTCGTCAAGGCCGGCTTCAAGCAGGTGTACTGGCTCGACGGCGGCCTCGGCGCCTGGATCGAAGCGCAGATGCCGGTCGTCAAGGGCCGCGCGACCGGCTGAGGCTTGATCGGCGGCCGACCGTCACCATCGAATGACGGGCGCCTGCTGTGCATCGGCCGTGCCGGCGACGGCGGACCGGCTGCGCGGGTCACGCATCGGCACAGGCCATTCGACGCGCGTCCGGCCGGCGATGCCGCTGAGCGGCGCCGGACCGGGGATCGTTCCGCGGCGCCCGTGCCGGCATCGAGGGTGCGTCGATCGGGGCGGCGTGGAATAATCCCGAATCTTTTCCCCCCGTAGCTTCATTCCCCCAGCTTCAATCCCCCTTTTTCTCCTCGCAACAGCTTCCGGAGCACCACATGGCAGAGAACATCGACGGCGCGGCCAACGGCGCAGCGCAGCCGCAGGGCGGCGCCCAGCTCAACCTGCAGCGCATCTACATCAAGGACGCCTCGTTCGAGGCGCCGAATGCACCGCACATCTTCCAGCAGCAGGGGCAGCCGAACATCGAGCTCAACCTCAGCCAGCGTGTCAACCAGCTCGGCGACGGCGTGTTCGAAGTCGTGCTCGGCGCGACCGTGACCTGCAAGGTCGAGGACAAGACGGCTTATCTGGCCGAAGTCCAGCAGGCCGGCATCTTCGGTCTGACCGGTTTCGACGACGCCTCGCGCGAGGCGGTGCTCTCGACCTACTGCCCGAACACGCTGTTCCCGTATGCGCGCCAGGTCGTCTCCGACCTCGTGCAGAACGGCGGCTTCCCGCCGTTCCTGCTGCAGCCGATCAACTTCGAGGCGCTCTATGCCGAGCAGCTGCGTCGTCGCGCCGAAGGCGGCAACCAGCCCACCCAGGGCCTCAACGCCTGATCGCACGATGAGCGATACCACGCCGGTCGCGGTCATCGGGGCCGGCTCCTGGGGCACGGCCTTGGCCGTGCTGCTCGCGCGAAACGAGGTACCGACGACGCTGTGGGGCCGTTCGGCCGCAGCCGTCGTCGAGATGGCGACGACGCGCACCAATGCGCGCTACCTGCCGGACCTGCCGTTCCCGGACGGCCTGCAGCTGTCCTCGGCGCTCCAGACCACCGTGCGCGATGCCGGCACGGTGCTGGTCGTCGTGCCGAGCCATGCATTCGCCGAGACGCTCGACCAGATCGCACCATGGGTTGCACCGGGCGCCGGCATCGTCTGGGCGACCAAGGGTTTCGACCCGGCCTCGGGCCGGTTCCTGCACGAGCTGGTCGCCGAGCGCTTTCCGGCGCACCCGGCCGCCGTCGTCACCGGTCCGTCATTCGCGCACGAGGTCGCGCGCGGCCTGCCGACCGCGGTGACCGTGCATTCGGACGATCCGGCCTATGCGCAGACGATCGCGCAGCTGCTGCACTCGCCGCTGCTGCGCGCCTACACCGGCGCCGACGTGCTCGGCGCCGAGCTGGGCGGTGCGATGAAGAACGTGCTGGCCGTGGCGACCGGCGTCGCCGACGGCATGCAGCTGGGACTCAACGCCCGCGCCGGCCTGATCACGCGCGGCATGAGCGAGATGCTGCGCCTCGGCGGTGCGCTCGGCGCGCGCGCGGAGACCCTGATGGGCCTGTCCGGCCTCGGCGACCTGGTGCTGACCTGCACCGGCGACCTGTCGCGCAACCGGCGGCTTGGCCTCGCGCTCGGCCGCGGCGTGCCGATCGCCGAGGCGGTGCAGCAGATCGGCCAGGTCGTCGAATCGATCGTCACCGTCGATGCGGTCATGCGCCTGGCGCGCCAGCACGCGGTGGACCTGCCGATCAGCGAAGGTGTGCAGCGCGTGCTGCACGGCCAGATCACGCCCGAGGAGGGCATGCGCGCCCTGCTGGCGCGCGAGCAGAAGCCGGAATTCCCGATCTGAGCGCGCGGGCGCGCGTCAGGCCTCGGCCGCGCCCGCGAACCCGAGCTGCCGCCACGCCTCGTAGACGACGACGGCGACCGCATTGGACAGGTTGAGGCTGCGATTGCCGGGCCGCATCGGCAGGCGCAGCCGCTGCTCGGCCGGCACTGCGTCGAGCACGGCCTGCGGCAGGCCGCGCGTCTCCGGACCGAACAGCACCGCGTCGCCGGCCCGATAGTCGACCGCGTCGTAGCGGCGGCGGCCGCGCGTCGACAGCGCCAGCAGGCGCGCCGGTGCGATCGCGGCCAGGCAGGCGTCGAGGTCGTCGTGGACGGCGAGAGCGGCGTATTCGTGATAATCCAGGCCTGCGCGACGCAGCTTGGCGTCGTCGAGCGCGTAGCCGAGCGGCCGGATCAGATGCAGGGTCGCGCCGGTATTGGCGCACAGCCGGATCACGTTGCCGGTATTGGGCGGAATCTCGGGCTGGTAGAGCAGGACGTGCAGCACCGACGCATTATGCGTCAGCGAACATCAGCACCGCGTGGGCGGCGCCGCATCGACGCGGCGCCGCGTCCGGGTACGAACCATCGGGACAGGCGTGCAGGTGCACGCGGCGATCGTCGCCATCGGCGAACGCTCGCTGCGCTCAGCCGGCATGCGCGGTGGTCGCGGTCGTGGTCTGCGCGATCTGCACCGGCGTGGTGTCGATCGAGCGCACGAAGCTGCCGAAGCCGGCGACGACGGTGGCCATCGTGATCACGAACAGGCCGCGCAGAACGATCATTTCGGTTTTCATGGTGTCTCTCCTTTCTCGGGGTATCGGGCTGCTGCCCGCATGTCTTATTAAGCAATAGGCGTGCCAACCAATAAATACTTATAAAACAATTGATTATTAGTCTGCTCGGAGCGCGATCTGTCCGCTTTCACGACCGCGACCGGCCGCACGGACAGCCCGACGCCGCCCGCGGACACACCGCGCGGCGAACTCGCGGCGGCGCGCCGTGGTCGATCCGGTACCATCTGCGCCTCCCGCGGCCCGCCGTGTCCGGCGACCCGACCGACCGCCATCCCGGCCGACACCTGCCGCGATCGCGACACCTCGAAAGGATCCCTTCATGCTCAAACCGTTTCGCCCCGCCATCGTCGCCGGTCTGCTGGCGGCGAGCCTCGCCGCGTCCGCTAGCCCGGTGACCGATGTGATCGACATCCCCTACACCCGCTTCACGCTGCCCAACGGCCTGACCGTCGTCGTCACCGAGGACCACAAGGCACCGGTCGTCGCGGTCAGCGTCTGGTATCACGTCGGCTCGGCCGACGAGCCGGCCGGCAAGACCGGTTTCGCGCATCTGTTCGAGCACCTGATGTTCTCGGGCTCCGAGCATCGCAAGGGCACCTATTTCGAACCGTTCGAACGCGTCGGCGCGACCGACATGAACGGCACGACCTGGTTCGACCGCACCAACTACTTCCAGACCGTGCCGACCACCGCGCTCGACATGGCGCTGTGGATGGAGTCGGACCGCATGGGCCACCTGCTCGGTGCGATCGGACAGGCCGAGCTCGACACCCAGCGCGGCGTCGTGCAGAACGAGAAGCGCCAGGGCGAGAACCGCCCGTACGGCCGCGTCTACGAGAATCTGCTGCTGAACTCGTTCCCGGCCAATCACCCGTACCAGCACACCACGATCGGCTCGATGGCCGATCTGGAGGCGGCCTCGCTCGACGACGTCAAGCAGTGGTTCCGCGACTACTACGGCGCGACCAACACCACGCTGGTCATGGCCGGCGACATCACGCCGGAGATCGCGCGCGAGAAGGCGCTGAAGTTCTTCGGCGACATTCCGCCGGGCCAGCCGGTGCCGCGCCAGCAGCCGTGGACCGCGCCGCGCTCGGCGTCCACGCGTGGCATCCAGCACGACCACGTCGCGCAGACGCGCGTCTACCGCAGCTGGAACACGCCGGGACTGGCCGACGCCGACGCGCCGCTGCTCGAGCTGGCCGCCTCCGCGCTCGGCGGCGGCAAGACCTCGCGGCTGTACCAGCGCCTGGTCTACCAGGACAAGCTGGTCGACGACGTCTCGGTCAGCGCGCAGACCTTCAATCTCGCCGGTCTGTTCGTGCTGAGCGCCGACGTCAAGAACGGCGTCGAGCCCGCCCGGGTCGAAGCCGTCGTCGCCGAGGAATGGGCCAGGTTCCTGGCCGAGGGTCCGACCGAGGACGAGCTCGCGCGCGCCAAGACCGGCGTCACCTCGAGCTTCGTGCGCGGCCTCGAGAAGGTCGGCGGCTTCGGCGGCAAGGCGACGATCCTGGCCGAGGGCCAGGTCTACCGCGGCGATCCGGCCGCCTACAAGACCGACCTGGCGCGCATCGGCGCGGCGACGGCCGACAGCGTCAAGGCCGCGGCCGGCCGCTGGCTCGCGCGCGGCGACTACACGCTGACCGTGCTGCCGGCCAAGCCGGACACCGACCTCGCCGCCGAGGACGCGGCGGTCAAGGGCCTGCCGGCCGCCGACGGCAAGCCGGCCGCGGTGCGCGCGCCGGCCGGCGAGTTCCGCACGGTGGCCTCGACGGTCGACCGCAGCCAGGGCCTGCCGCAGGTCACGACGTTCCCGGACCTGAGCTTCCCGAAGGTGCAGCGCGGCAAGCTCAAGAACGGCATCGAGGTGATCCTGGCCGAGCGCCACACGATTCCGGTCACGCAGATCCAGCTGCAGTTCGATGCCGGCTATGCCGCCGATCTCGGACGCAAGCTCGGCACCGCCAGCTTCACCGCGGCGATGCTCGACGAGGGCACGCGTACGCTCGACTCGGTCGAGATCGCCAAGCGCAAGGAGCGCCTGGGCGCGCGCATCGGCGGCGGGGCCGGCCTGGACAGCTCGTCGATCGGCCTCAATGCGCTCAACGACCAGCTCGAGCCCTCGCTCGCGCTGTTCGCCGACGTCGTGCGCAATCCGGCGTTCCGCCAGACCGACATCGACCGCATCCGCGCGCAGTGGCTGGCCGGCATCGCGCAGGAGAAGACGCAGCCCAACAGCCTGGCGATGCGCACGCTGCCGCCGCTGCTGTACGGCAACGGCCACGCCTACGGCATCCCGTTCACCGGCAGCGGCACCGAGGCGGCGATCGGCGCGCTGACGGCCGAGGATCTCGCCGCGTTCCACCGCGACTTCTACCGCCCCGACAACGCGCGCATCCTGGTCGCCGGCGACACGACGCTCGAAGCGATCATTCCGCAGCTCGATCGCGTGTTCGGCGACTGGCAGGCGCCGGCCGGCGCGGTGCCGAAGAAGAACGTCGCCGAGGTGGCGGCGCAGTCCAAGCCGCGCGTGTTCCTGATCGACCGCAAGGATTCGCCGCAGTCGCTGATCCTGGCCGGCCTGCTCGCACCGTCGACGCGCGCGCCGGACTACCTGCAGGTGCAGACCGCCAACGGTGCGTTCGGCGGCACGTTCACCTCGCGCCTCAACATGAACCTGCGCGAGGACAAGCGCTGGGCCTACGGCGCGTCGAGCATCATCCAGGATGCGATCGGGCAGCGGCCGCTGATGATGGTGGCCTCGGTGCAGACTGACAAGACCGCCGAGTCGGCCGCCGAGGTGCTCAAGGAAGTGCGCCAGATCGCCGGCGACAAGCCGCTGACCGACGCCGAGATCGGCAAGATCAAGGAACAGCGCGTGCGTGCGCTGCCCGGCGCCTACGAGGCGACCAGCAGCGTGCTCGGCGCGCTCGCGAGCAACCAGCTCTACGGCCGCCCGGACGACTACGTGCCGACGCTCAAGGCCAAGCTCGAAGGCCTCGACGACGCCCAGGTGCAGGCGACCGCCAAGGCGCTGTACCGCGCCGATGCGCTGACCTGGGTCATCGTCGGCGATCTGTCGAAGATCGAGCAGCCTGTCCGCGACCTGAAGCTCGGCGAGGTCAAGGTCATCGACGCCGACGGCAAGGTGCTACGCTGAACCGGCCGTCCGCGGCGCCGCTCGTTCGGGCGGCGCCGCGGACGTTTCCCGCGGAGATCCCGATGAAAACCCGTATGTCCGGCCTGCCCGTGGCGGCCGTGTTGATCGGCGGCGCCGTGCTGGCCGGCTGCAGCTGGGGCATCAAGCTCGACTCGGCCGGCCGCCATGTGCGCGTCGCCTGGAACGGCGACGTCGCCGGCTGCACCGAGCGCGGCAAGGTGACCGTCTCGGTGCTCGACCGCGTCGGCCCGGTCGACCGCAGCAACCTCAAGGTCCGCGACGAGCTCGAAGTCATGGCGCGCAACGAAGCCGCCGGCCTCGGCGCGGACACGATCCGGCCGCTCGGCGATCCGCGCGACGGTGCGCAGAGCTGGGCCGCGTATCGCTGCGGCGCGGCCGCCGCGCAGCCGGCGACGCGGCCGGCCGAGCCGGCGCAGCAAGGCGCCGTCGAGACCTACCCGATCAAATGAAGCCGATGCGCCGCTGATCGCCTTCGCGTTGCCGGCGGACTGCCCGCGCGCCCACGACGGCACCCTGAAGAACGCTACGCGCGCGCCGTGACAGCACGGCGGACCGCTCGCTATGCTGCGGCCGGCGGGAGCGATCGCGCGCGTCGCGCGCAGAGGACGTTCGAACGATGAAGATGCTCGTACTCGGCGCCGGCGGGACCGGCGGCTATTTCGGCGGCCGCCTCGCGCAGGCCGGTGCCGACGTGACCTTTCTGGTGCGCCCGGCGCGCGCGCGCGATCTGGCCGAGCGCGGCCTGCGCATCCGCAGCCCGGCCGCCGGCGATGCCGACCTCCAGGTCCGCTGCGTGACGCAGGACCAGCTGACCGGCGATGCCGCGCGCGGTTACGACCTGGTCCTGCTCAGCTGCAAGGCCTACGACCTCGACGGCTCGATGGATGCGATCGCGCCGGCCGTCGAGGCCGGTGCCGCCGTGCTGCCGCTGTTGAACGGGCTGCTGCACTACCCGGCGCTCGATCGCCGCTTCGGCGCCGAGCGCGTGCTCGGCGGCCTGTGCTTCATCAGTGCCGCCAAGGGGCCCGACGGCGAAATCCTGCATCTGGGCCCGGTCGCGTCGGTCACGTTCGGCGAGCGCAGCGGCGATCCGGACAGCGCGCGCTGCCGCGCGATCGCCGAGGCGTTCGCGCCGGCCACGTTCGACACCGTGCACGCGCGCGACATCGCGCACGAGATGTGGGTCAAGTATTCGTTCCTGACTGCGCTGGCGGCCGGCACCTGCCTGATGCGCGCGAGCATCGGCGTGATCGTCGCGACCGACGGCGGCGATGCGTTCATGCGCACGCTCTACGCCGAATGCGTCGCGGTCGCCGCCGCGGCCGGCCAGCCGATCCCCGAGACGATCCAGACGACCGCGCTCAATGCACTGGCGCAGCCGCGCTCGCCGCTGACCGCCTCGATGCTGCGCGATCTGGAATCCGGCCAGCCGATCGAGGCGGCGCACATCGTCGGCGACCTCGTGCATCGCGCCGAGGCCTTCGGCGTGGCGGTGCCGCTGCTGCGCGTCGCCTGGATTCATTTGCAGGCGCATCTGCTGCGGCAGCGCGGCAGCTGAGGCTGCGGGGCCGGCGCGGCTGCGCCCGCGCCTGACCCGTTTATGGTGCCGCCCGGCGCCGACGAGAAAGTGCTGCTGTCGCCGGACCGCACGCCGCGCACGAGCGCGGCGTGCGGCTCGAACGCTAAGGCGTGCAGCCCGGCAAACCGGCCGGACGCGTCAGACGAATCAGGTCGAACTGGGACGCCGGCGTCGGTTGGCCCGTGCGGACCTGGACCTGCGCGCTGCCGGTATCGCCGCACGAGATCTGCAGTGCGACGTCTGCCCACGGCGTCGGAATCAGCTGCTGCGGATCGAAACCGGCGCCGAAGCGCGTACCGACCCGTCGGTACAGCACGAGCGGACTCACGCCGGGCTCGATCGTGTTCTCGGCCCAGGTCTGCACGCCGTTGGTGCCGGCGTCGAACCAGCCGATCCAGCTGCGGCCATTGCCGAGCTGCTGGACCAGGAAGCCGCTGCCGGTGAATGCCGGATCGAACCAGGCACCGCTGGTCTGCGCCGGCGGCGAGGTGCCGACCGAGTCGCAGCTCAGACCTTCCAATGCGCTCAGACGCGTCAGCGGCACCTCGCCGGTGCCCCAGCCGTCCGGTCCCTGCCAGCGCATGTGGCCGCGGTCACAACTGTCGAAGCTGATCTGGATGCGTCCCCACGGTTCGTGCACGAATCCACCCCCGGCCGCCGTGCGGACTGGACGCGTGACCTGATCGAACACGATGCCGCCGTCGACGACCTGACCGACCGCGTTCAACCAGGCCTGCTCGCCCGGCACGCCCTGGCCCGGGTACGTGTAGAAGTACAGATGCGCACGGCCGGCATCGAGGATCTCCAGATAGATGCCCTCGCCGGCGCGCGCCGGATCGAACCACAGTCCGCTGTAGCGTGAGTCGGGTGCCGCCGCGGCCGGTCGCGGCGGGATCACGCTGTCGAGCGCCGGCACGGTCGCTGCTGCGTCGAAGCGGCACTCGCCCGACACGCCGGCCACCTGCATCGTCTGGCACAGCGCCTGCAGATCATCCGTTCGCGGCTGACGCTCGCTGCGCATCCATTCACGCAGCGCTTCCCAGCCGGCCCTGCCCTCGACCTCGGTGAAGCCGCAATGGGTGGGTGCCTGCTCGGCGACGATCGCGCTGGTCAGCTGACTGCCCGGCAGACGGCGCCGCAGCACGTCCTGGTTGGCCGGCACGACGAGCTGGTCGTTGGAGGTGTGCAGCGAGATGACCTTCGCCGAACCGATCGCACCGCGCACGTCCGAACGCCAGCGCAGCTCCAGCGCCGCCAGCGGATCGGCATCGATGCGCGCGATACCGGCTTCGATCGCCGGATCGGTATAGGTCACACCGCGCGTCGTCATCGCATTGCGGCCGCCGAGCTTGTCCGGCGCGCGTACCAGATCGCTGAGTGCGTAGATCGCATAGGCCATGTTGGTGACGAAGAAACTCTCGTCGTCGGTGCCGGCGACCGCCATCAGCTGGGCGAGACGCCGTTTCATGCTGCTGCTGCGCAGCGGCTCGGGCAGGTTCACGCCGGTGCACTGGTTGAGCGGAATCAGCGCGCGCAGCACTTCGACCTGATTGCCGAGGTCGTCCAGATCGGACGGGATGTCGTCCAGATCGAGCGCCCACGGCAGCGGCTCGGCGCCCTGCGGCAGACGGCCGGACCCTTCACAGACGACGTCGTAGGCCAGGCGCATGTCGATGGCGTGATCCCACAGCCGCGAGCCGGCGGCGGCCGGACACAGCGAGTAGACGCCGCTCACCGGCGGGAAGCCCGGCGCCTCGGCGATCTTGAGTGCGAGCAGGCCGCCGAGCGAGCCGCCGAACGGCACGATCTCGCCCGGTGCGCCGAATCGAGCCGTAAAGACGTCCACCAGTTCGCGGTTGTCCTCGATCGCGGTGAACACGGCCCAGCCGCGCTGCGCGTAGGCCGACGCGGCCACCGCATAGCCTTCGGACAGCATCACGTCGCGCAGCGGACCGAGCGAGGGCGGGCCGTCGGCCTCGGAGAAATTGAAACCGTGCTGGAACAGCACGAGCGGACCGCCGGCCTGCCAACCGGCCGGAACCGCGATGCGGTACCACACGCCAGAGGGCGTCGTGCCGCTGGTTTCCTCCTGGGCATGTGCGGCCAGACCGACCAGCAGCAACAGCAAGGCCAAGTAGCGCATCGTCCGATTCCCCGCAACAGAGTGTGACGAACTTATTCCGTAACAGCTGAGTGAATCATTAAAGTGTGTCGGCTGCAGGCACGCGCCTGCGTTCCGGGACACCCTCATGCAGATTCTGCTCACCGGCGCCGGCGGGTTTCTCGGGCGCGCGATCGCCCGCCGGCTGGTCGACCGCGGTCATCTGGTCCGTGCGCTGATGCGCCATCCGCAGCCCGAGCTCGACGCGCTCGGCATCGAGCAATGGCAGGGCAGCGCCGTCACCCTCGATTCGATGCTCGAGGTCGCCTCCGGCTGCGATGCGATCGTCCACAGCGCCGGCAACGTCGATCCGCTGGCACCGATCGAGACCGCCTACGAGGCCAACGTCCTCACCACCGAGGTCGCGCTCGCCGCGGCCGAGCTCGCGGCCGTGCCGCGCCTGGTGTTCACCTCCTGCGCGAGCGTCGTGATCGGTGCCGCCGACATCAACGGCGGCGGCGAGGCGCTGGCGTATCCGCCGCGCTGGCCGGCGGTCTACCCGCACGTCAAGGCGCTGGCCGAACAGCGCGTGCTGGCCGCCAACGGCGAGGCGCTGGCGACGATCGCGCTCAGGCCGAGCCTGCTGTGGGCACCCGACGAAGCGCGGCTGACGCCACGCCTGGTCGAGCTGGCGCGCAACGGCCGTCTGCGCCTGACCGCGCATCCGGGCAACCGGATCGACTGCTGCCACGTCGACAACGCCGCGCTGGCGCACGTGCTCGCCGTCGAACGGCTCGAGCCCGGCGCGCCGATCGCCGGACGCAGCTACTTCATCAGCGACGGCGAACCGCTCAGCGTCGAGGCGCTGATCGCGGCGATCCTGCGCGCCCACGGTCTGCCGCTGCCGGCGCGGCGCCTGTCGCCGCGGCTCGCGCGCTGGCTGGCCGCCAGCGCCCATCTGCGTCAGCGTCTGCCCGGCGCCAGCCGCCCGCTGCTGGAGCGCTATCTGCTGAACCTGACCGACCGCAGCGCCTGGTTCTCGATCGCCGCGGCGCGGCGCGATCTGGACTACGCGCCGCAGACCTCCACGCGCGAGGTGCTGGCGCGTCAGGCGCGCCGCCACGGCAACGGTCAGCCCGCGGCTGCCTGAGCGGAACGAGGTTCTCCTCGACTCGCGTACCTCACGTTCGGATGATCGGGCGACGCCGGCCGTCTAATCGCAGCCGCTCAGTCGCCGCTCGAGCTGCGCGTGAATCGGCCGCGCCGTCGGGAATCCGGCCGCACGGCTGCGCGCATCGCCGAGCGCGACGGCGGCCTCCGCGCAGCGTCCCTGCGCGGCGAGCGCCTCGGCCAGCTTCAGCGGGCGCTGGCCGACGTCGGCTTCCTGCGCATGGGCACCGTCGCGGTTGCGTTCGAGCATGCGCCGGTACGCGGCCTCGGCGGCCGCCGCGTCGCCCTGGCGCAGCAGCGCGTCGCCGAGCAGCTGCAGCGCATCGACGCTGGACAGATCGTTCTCGTCCGGCAGGGCCAGCCCGATGTCGATCGCCTGGCGCAGCAGCGGCACGGCGAGCGCGTCGCGATCGCTGCGCATCGCCAGCGAGGCGCGCATCGTCAGCTGCCGCGCGTAGTTGCCGGACCGCTCGCCGAACAATTCGCGGGTCTGCACGAGTACCTCGTCCATCAAGGCGTCGGCGGTCGCGATCTGGCCTTCGCCGATCAGCGCGGCGGCGACCATCGACTTGGCGTGGATCGTGTAGGGATGGCGCTCGCCCTGGTACTCGCGAGCGCGGCGCAGGCCCTCGCGCAGCAGTTCCAGGCCTTCGGCGCCGGACAGCTCCTGGCCGAGGCTCATCAGATTCGGAATCGTCGCCGGATCGCTCTCGGCGAGATGGCGCTCGGCGTGCGCGATCGCTTCGCGCAGACGCGCGACCATACGGTCGTTGCGACCGGCATTCATATCCTGCATCGCCAGCGCGTGCAGGATGCGGTTGTGCAGCCCGGCCTCTTCCGGCGACGGCCCGCGGGTCAGTTCGAGCGCCCGCTCGAGCAGCGCGACGGACTGCTCGCCCTCGGACTGGCGCAGCGCCATCGCCAGCAGCCAGTCGCGCTGCGCGCGCCGCACCGGCGTGACGTCGGGGTCGTGCTCGGCCAGCTCGACCGCACGCGCGATCAGCGGCTGGGCGTGGTGGTTGTCGTTGAGCTTGAGATAGACCGTCGCCAGCGTGGTCAGCAGCTCGCCCATCACCGCCGGCTCGTCGGCCAGCTCGGTCTCGATGCGGCGCGCACCGTCGGCGAGCAGCGTGTCGACGTCCGGCCGCTTGCCGTCGTGGCGCGCCGGGTCGGCCTGTTCGAACAGGCTGGCGAGGAAGCCGCTGACGCGCCGCGCGGTGCGCGCCTCGCGTTCGGCGCGCTCGCGCGCCAGGTCGAGGTTCCAGAGGAACCCGGTCACCGTCGCGACGAGCACGAGGACGGCGCCGAGCGCGCCGAGCGCACCGAGCCGATGGCGGCGCAGCAGCAGCGCGAACCGGTACGCGGCACCGCCGTCGCGCGCCGCGACCGGCCGATGCGCGAGCAGCGCCTGGAGATCGGCGATCAGCGCATCGACGCTGGCATAGCGCGCCTCGGGCCGCTCGGCCATCGCGCAGCGGCGGATCGCCTCGACGTCGGCCGGCCGCACCGGCCGCGGCGCGCGCTCGAGCAGCTTCTCGAGCAGGCGGCCGAGCTGGTAGACGTCCTGTGCGACGCCGGCCGGATCGCCGCGATGCTGCTCGGGGCTGGCATAGCCGGGCGTCGCGGCGCGCCGAGCCGGATCGTCGCTGGCCTCGTCGAGCGCAGCGGCGATGCCGAAATCGAGCAGCTTCGGCACGCCGTCGCGGTCGACCAGGATGTTCGACGGCTTGATGTCGCGATGCACGACCAGCCGCGCATGCGCGTAGGCCACCGCAGCGCAGACCTCGAGCAGCAGACCGATGCGCGCGCGGGCATCGAGCTGCCGATGCTCGCACCAGTGATCGATGCGCTCGCCCTCGATGTGGTCCATCGCGAACCAGAGCAGGCCGGTCTCGCTGCGGCCGCCGTCGAGCAGGCGCGCGATGTTCGGATGCCGCAGCCGCGCCAGCAGGCGCCGCTCGCGTGCCAGCAGCACCTCGGCGGCGCCGGCATCGGCTTCCGGTGCGATCAGCTTCAGCGCGACCTGCTGGTCGAATGCGCCGTCGGCGCGCTCGGCGAGATGGACGATGCCCAGGCCACCCTGTCCGATCTCGCGCAATACGCGGAACGGGCCGATGCGGGCGCCCGGCGCGAGCGCCGGCAGATCGGCGGCGAGCAGCGTCGAGACCAGCCGGCTGCGCAAGGCGCCGCCCGGCTCGAACGTCAGCGTGGTCACGGCGCTTCCAGGATGTGCGCGAGGCGGTCGCGCGCCTGCGCCCACAGCCACTGCACGGTGCGCAGCGGAATCGCCGCGGCCTCGGCGGTTTCGGGCTCGGTCATGCCGGCGAAGAAGCGGCACTCGACCACGCGGACCATGTTCTCGTTCTCGGCGGCCAGGCGCGTCAGCGCCTGGTCCAGCGCGACGAAGCGATGGGCTTCCTCGCCGATCTCGCGATCGATCACGTCGATCTCGACGCGCTGCTGATCGCCACCGCGCTTGGCGGTGGCGCGCTCGCGCGCATAGGCGCAGATCACCTGCCGCATGATCTTGGCGGTCAGCGCGAAGAAGTGATGGCGGTTCTCCGGCACCGCATCGCCGGCCTCGACGATGCGCAGATACCACTCGTTGACCAGGCCGGTGGTGTTGAGCGTCGGCATCGTGCCGCCCTGTGCGAGCTGCCGGCGCGCCAGGCGCTTGACGTCGCCGTAGGTCCGCCGCAGCAGCCGTGCCCATGCCTCGCGCTCGCCGTCGCGTGCGCGATCGAGCAGTCGCGTGATGTCTTCGGGTACGTCCAAGGGCGGTGCCGGGCGGGCGATCGACGGCATCTTGCTGCCTGCCCGCGGCCGCCGTCCAGCGGTCGCCGTCAGCGCGGTCGGGCCGCGACTGGCGAATGAGCATCGCGCGACGCCGCGATCGACGGCCGCCGCGATCGTCCCGCCGGCCGCGCCGCAACGACGCCCGCCGCGCCTGCGCAGGTTCACGGTGCGGCCGTGCACGCCATCGGCATCAGCGCATCGAGCCGGATGTCGTCGACGAAGTAGCCTTCGCCGGCTGCGCCGCCGTCGCTGCTGAGGCGCCAGCGCAGCAGCACGCGCTGACCCGCCCACGCCGAGAGATCGTGGTCGACCGCGACGAACGTCCGTTCCGCGTAGCCGGGCGATTCGCCGTTGAACGCACCCTGGCTGGCCGGATACCCGCACGCGTTGACGGGCGGCTCCTGCGTCTGCGCGAAGCTGCCCGGATAGCCGCCGTCCGGCGTCAACGCGGTCCAGCTCGCGCCGCCGTCGGCCGAGAGTTCGACGACGACGCCGTCGTAGTCGGCCTCGATCTGCCAGCGCGCGCGATAGTGCAGCCGCGGCGTGTCGGGCCGCACGACCAGCGCGATCGTCGTCAGCGCGGCGCAGGCATCGGGCGGATAGACCGCACCGGCGGCGCTGCGATAGCTGCGGCTGCCGGTGGCCGACGCGGCCTGACTGATCGTCCACGGCGCCTGCAGCACCGCGCCGGCCGGCTGGTCGGCGTCCTCGATCCAGACGCCGGGCGCGCCGGTCGCGGTGCCGACCGGGCGCGCCGCAACCGGATCGGACAGCAGCGACGCGCCGCCGGTCACGGCCTCGACGTGGTAGACGTACGACCGGCCGTCGACGACGTCGAGATCGGTATAGGTCGGTGCCGGGACCGTCGCCAGCAGCGTCGGTGCGGCGGAGGCATCGTCGGCGCGCCAGACGCGATAGTCGACCGTCTCGCCGGGACAGCGCGGCGTGGCCGGCTGCCAGGCCAGATCGATCGCGCAGCTCGCATGCAGGCCGTCGGCGACCAGGCTGTCGCGCGCGAACGCCGGCAGCCGATCGCAGGCGGCCTGGGACACGACCTCGACGCAGGCGTCCGACAGCGCGCTCTCGACACCGTCGCGGATCGCGCGCACGCGGTACGCGTACGCCTGCCCGCCCTGGCTGCGCGCATCGGCGAACGTCCCGGTCTCGGCGACGCCGGCGAAGCGGAACCGTTCGCGCGGCGCATCGGCACAGCTGCCGTCGGCACGGTAGAGCTGATAGGCCTCGGCCCCCGCTGCCGGCGCGGCCTGGAGGCGCACGCCGGCCGCGTCGTTGGCGATCACGCCGAGCGTGGCCGGTGCGGCGTGGCGCGGATCGTCGCCGTCGCTGAAGCCGTCGGCATACAGGCGATCGCCGTTCGCGCCGAGCCGGCCGCTGACGACCAGGGCATAGCCTTGGCGATGGCTGGTCGCACGGCCGTTGCCGGGCACCGCATGCGCCTCGACGCGCACGTGGTAGACGCCGGCGGCCGGCGTCTTCAGACGGACCTGCTCGACCGTATTGAGCCGGTCGGCGCTGCCGCCGGGCTCGGACTGATCGAAGCCGAAATGATTCCCGCGATAGACGTGGCCGTAGGGACCGATCACGGTCAGATCCAGATCGTTGACCAGGGCCGGCGCGGCGAGCGGCGCGGCCTCCGGATCGAACCAGGCCAGCGTCGCGCGCAGCTCGTCGCCGGCGCCGACCGTCAGCGCGAACTCGTCGGTGTCGGCGGTCGCGAGACCGGCCCCGTTGTCGCGCACCCACAGGCGCAGGCCGCGCCGGTCGCCCTGGAAGTAGGCGCTGTTGGCGACCCAGATCCTGCCCCAGCCGACGCTGTCGTCCGGCCACATGCCCCAGCTGCCGGTGATCGGCGCGGCACCGTTGATCAGCGCGGCCTTGAGCAGGCTCCCGGTCGGGACGATGCGTTCGTGCGGCGTCGGCCGCCCGAGCGGATACCCGCCTTCACCGAAGTACTGGCGCAACAAGGCCGCGCCGCCGGCGACGATCGGCGTCGCCATCGAGGTGCCGTCCATGGCACGCGTCGTGCCGGCCTGGACGGCGTCGCCGTCGTCGAGATTGCCGGCGGCCGAGACGATCGCCTCGCCGGGCGCGACGAGGTCCGGCTTGCGGCGGCCGTCGACGGTCGGGCCGCGACTGGACCAGGCCGCGACGCGCGCGCTCAGGCCGTGCCGGGTCGCGCCGATCGTCAGCGTGTTCTTGGCGTTGCCGGGCGAGCCGGTGGTGGCGGCATCGGGACCGTCGTTGCCGGCCGAGACCACCATCAGCAGATCCTGGATCGACCACAACGCGGCGTCGGCCCGCAGGTCGTAGCCGCCGTAGTAGCCGTTGCTGGCGCCGCCCCAGCTGTCGGAGTGGATGCCGGCGCCGCCGGCATGGGCCTGCGCGAGCGTGGCGCCGATGTCGGCGATCGACAGGCAGCCGGTCGCATCGTCGCCGATGTCCTGGAACAGCACCTGGGCCTGCGGCGCCATGCCCTCGCCGTCGGCATAGTGCGCGACGCCGGGCGCGGCATACGGCGCGGCGTCACCGAGCACGCTGCCGACGACGTGGCTGCCGTGGAACGGTACCGGCAGGCCGCCGCAGCCGAGCGTATTGTCGTACGCGCTCGCACCGGGCTGCACCCAGTAGGCGTAGACCTTGCGGTCGGGATGGACCGTTCCGGTCTGCGGCGGCAGCGGCGGCGGATCGTCGGCCATGGTGATCGCCTCGACGACGCCCTCGCCGCGATCCAGACCGACGAACCAGGACTCGTTGCGGTCCAGGCCGGTGTCGGCCACCGCGACGATCTGCTCGCTGCCGAGCAGGCCGCGTGCCCACAGCGGCGCGCGCGCGAGGTCGAGCCCGCCGGGGCAGCGGTCCGATGCATCGGGATTCGCGCACGAGGCGGCATTGGCCTGGATCGGACCGATCGCGTCGCGATTGGCCGGCCGCGGCGCCGCATGCGGTTCGACGAAGGCGACGCCGTCGATCGCCGCTACGGCGGTCACGAATTCGGCCAGCTGCGTCGGATGCACCCGGACGCGGAACGCAGGCAGATCCAGACTCGATGCGCGCGCGCCGATCGCCGCCGCCGGCGCGGCCGCGCGCACCGCCTCGACGAGCGCTTCGACGCGCTCGCCCGGGAATCCGTGGATCTCCAGTTCCACCGGCCCGGACGGCGCGCAGCACGCCAGCGCCGAGCCGTCGAGCAGGGCCGGCGCGAACTTGTAGCCGGCCTCGTAGGCGCCGCTCCAGCGCACGCCGGCCAGCGTCGTCAGCGACGCGCGCGCATCGGGCGGCCAGCGCACCAGATAGGCCTGGTTGGGCAGATAGCCGACGATCGCGATGCCGCGCTCGGACAGGGCTCGGCGGATCGAAGACGTCGCGCCGGGTTCGAACTGGACGATGCCGTAGCGCCGGTCGGTCCGGCCCGCGAACGGCCAGGCGCCGAAGTCGATGCGCTCGACGCGCGGATCGATCGCGCCGACACGCAGCAGCAGGCGTTCGGGCTGATCGCGCAATGCGGCCAGGTTGGCGAGCGCGATGTCGCGCATCGGCAGCGCCACGCGGGCATCGCTCGCGGCGGCCGCGCAGGCCGCCGCGTGGATCAGCATGCCGAGCCCGGCCCGGCGCAGCGCGCGGAGCCGGCGTGCGCTCACTGCAGCGGCGCCGCCGCGCCGTCGGCGGTGTCGGCCCGGTGGACGACCATCAGCAGATGCGTGTCGGGATAGTGCGGTCCGATGTCGGTCGGCTCGACGTTCGGCTCGACGGCACCGGGCAGCCCGCACAGACCGCCCGGGAACGCGATGTAGCTCGGTCCGGTCTGCGGGGCCGTATTGGCGCCGAGGAAGAACTCCGAGCCGTACGGCTCCACGTTGACCTCCACGACCAGATCCTGCGCAGCGGCGTCCGGCACGGTGCCGGTGACGGCCGCGCGCTTGACGATGCCGTCGTCGTCGACGCCGACCGGCACCAGCGCCGAGCCGATCACCGTCATGTTCTGCCAGAGCAGGTCCGCGCCGCGTGCGATCGAGTACAGCCGCACCGACACGCGCTGGTTGCTGCGCGAGACGTCGATGCCGAAATCGACGGCGTCGATCGTCACCTGGCCGGACAGGCCGTGCTGACCGGCCAGGTCGAAGCGGCGCAGCCACGAGGTCGGTGCCTGGAAGCACGACGGCGTGATGTCGCCGACGATCGTCTCGACGTCGGCGTTCTGCGTGATCACGCGCGGATCGACGACGCGTTCGAAATCGTCGTCGAACACCGCCTCGGGACGGAACGGACATCGCGCATTGCCGCGCAGCGCGACCGTATCCACGGCCGCCAGCGTGCCGTTGTGGCCGACGCCCGCGAAGAAGTCCTCGACGTCGGTCACGTGGTAGTGGAACGCGACGCGGCCGCGACCCGAGTCGGGCAAGGTCACCGTGAACGGCGTCCAGTCGATCGGATAGCCGGCCTGCCCGGTCGGGTCGATGTCGGCGACCAGATTCGGATTGATCGCGAGCAGGGTCGTCGTGAAGCCGCCGACGTCGTCGGGCTGGTCACCGACGTCGCCGCAGTCCGCATCGGTGCACAGGCGCACGTACAGGCGGTCGGGCCAGCCGCCGGTCGACCAGATCGAGCGCGTGTAGAAGCTCAGCGTATTGCCGGGCTGGAACTCGATCTCGGGCGTGACCAGCCAGGTGCTCGCGGTCTCGCCGCCGCCGTTGGCCGCCACGCCGCCGGCGCTCAGATGATTGGCGGCCACGTACGAGCCGGGCCGGCCCGACTGCGAGCCGAAGCCGTAGGTGTCGATGCCGTAGTCCCAGTTGACCGCGAGCACGCCGCCGAACGGCGCGGTGCCGCCGCTGTTGACCTCGCGCAGCCAGCGGCCGCTCGCGTACAGCGCGGGCGCGTCGTCGAAGTCCTCCAAGCAGGTGTCGGTCGCGGCACCGCGCGGCGCGGTGCCGCCGGAGACGGTGAGCGGTGCCGCCGGCCGGGCCGGCGCGGACGTCGCCGATGCGGCAAGGAACAGGCCGGCCAAGGCCAATGCCGGACGAAGATGGAACCGGATCATGCGTATACCCCTTAGGATGCGTGCGTGTAAGGCAGTCCGCGCTGCCGGGTGGCGTACGAAGAAATCCCTGAAGCCCCGATGTCGTCGCGGATCGGCCTCTCCTGATCAACATAGGAGATTCGGCGGTCGATCCCGCAACGGGCCGGACGAGCCGGCCCGATCGACGCCCCGGCGCAGCCACGCACGGTAGAATCGCGGCATGTCCGTTCCCTCCCCCGGCGCCGAGCGCACGCCCAACCGCGCCCTGTCCGCACTCGGCCGTCTGCTCGAGACGGCGATCGAACACGCCTTGTCGCTGGATCCCGACAGCCGGACCCGCATCGCCGCCCTCGACGGGCGCAGCGTCACCGTGCGCTTTCGCGGCACGGCGCTGGCCCTGCGCGCGACCGTGCGCGAGGCGCGCCTGCAGATCGGTCCGGCCTGGGACGGAACCAGCGAACTCGAACTGGAGGCGACGCCGGGCGCATGGCTGGCGATGGCCGCCGCGCGCGGCGGCACGCTGCCGCCGGGACGCGTCCTGATCGCCGGCGATGCGGAACTGGCGCGCCGCCTCGAGCAGATCCTCGGCGGCTTCGCGCCCGACGTCGACGAGGCGTTCGCACGCGTGTTCGGCGACATCGCCGGATTCCAGCTGGCGCGCCTGGCCCGCCGCGGCGCCGGCTGGGCCCGCGCGGCGGCCGGCGCGCTGGTGCGCGACGGTGCCGACTATCTGGTCGAGGAAGACCGCACGCTGGTCGCGCGCGCCGAGATGGAGACCTTCCTCGACGAGGTCGACGCGCTGCGCGAAGGCAGCGACCGGCTGCACGTCCGCGTGCGCCGCCTGGCCGAGCGCGCCGCAGGCGGCACCTCGTGACGCGGTTGCGCGCGGTACCGCGGCTGCTGCGCATCGTGCGGGTCGCCGCCCGCTACGGCCTGTTCGAACTGGCCGACGGCCGCGACGGCCGCCGGCGGTTCCCGTGGCTGCGCCGCCTGCTACCCCGCCCGTCCGCCGCGATCGCGCATCGGCCGCGCGGCGAGCGGCTCGCGCTGGCCCTGACCGAGCTCGGTCCGATCTTCGTCAAGTTCGGCCAGATCCTGTCGACGCGGCGCGATCTGCTGCCGCCCGACATCGCCGACGAGCTGACCGCGCTGCAGGACCGCGTCGCGCCGTTTCCGGGCGCGCTGGCGCGTGCGGCGGTCGAGCGCGAGCTCGGCCGTCCGGTGGCGGCGCTGTTCGCATCGTTCGACGAGACGCCGCTGGCGTCCGCATCGATTGCACAGGTGCATCCGGCCATGCTGCCGGACGGCCGCAGCGTCGTCGTCAAGGTGCTGCGTCCGGACGTCGCGCCGCGCATCGCACGCGACGTCGACCTGCTGCGCGCACTGGCCGACGTCGCCGCGCGCCATCATCCCAATGCCGACAAGATCCGCCCGCACGAGGTCGTCGACGAGATCGAGACGACCCTGGTCAACGAACTCGACCTGCAGCGCGAGGGGGCCAACGCCAGCCTGCTGCGGCGCAATTTCGCCGGCTCCGACGATCTCTACGTGCCCGAGGTGCACTGGTCGCACAGCAGCGCCGGCGTGCTGACGCTCGAGCGCGTCAGCGGCATTCCGGTCGACGACCTGGCCGCACTCGACGCGGCCGGTATCGACCGGCGGCGCCTGGCCGCCAAGGGCGTGGAGCTGTTCTATACCCAGGTCTTCCGCGACAACTTCTTCCACGCCGACGCACACGCCGGCAACATCTGGGTCGACGCGACGCGGCGCGAGAATCCGCGCTTCATCGCGCTCGATTTCGGCATCATGGGCACCCTGCCCGAGGCCGACCAGTACTGGCTGGCCGAGAACTTCATCGCGCTGTTCAACCAGGACTACCGGCGCATCGCCGAGCTGCACCTGCGCGCCGGCTGGATGCCCGGCCACGTGCGGCTCGACGAACTCGAATCGGCGGTGCGCACGGTCTGCGAGCCGTATTTCACGCGACCACTCAGCGAGATCTCGCTGGCCGAGGTGACGGTCAAGCTGTTCCAGACCGCGCGCCGCTACGAACTGGTCCTGCAGCCGCAGCTGATCCTGCTGCAGAAGACCCTGCTCAACATCGAGGGCGTCGGCCGTCTGCTCGACCCGGATATCGACATCTGGGCCACCGCCAAGCCGGTGCTCGAGCGGATCTGGCGCCGGCGGCACGGGCCGCGTGCCTTGCTGGCGCGTCTGCGCCGGCGCGTCCCTGAATGGCTGGCTGCGGCACCGGACATGCCGAGCCTGACCCATCGCCTGCTCGAGCAGGCCACCACCGGCAGTCTGGAACTTCGGCTGGCCTCGGCCGATCTGAAGCGGCTGGCCGGCGCCGCGCGCGGCGACCGGCGCAGCGCTACGTGGCGCATGCTCGGCGCCGCGCTGATCGTCGCCGCGGCGCTGCTGTTCACGTTGCCGGATCCACCGGCCCGGATCGGCGACGTATCCTGGCCGGCCTGGGCCGCCCTGTTCGGCGCGATCGGCGCGTTCGTCGCAGCCCTGCGCCCCACCGATACCTGATGGAGAGTCCGATGAATCACCTGCGTCCCGTCCTGTCGAGCGCGATCGCCGCCTGCGCCCTGATCCTCTCCGGCTGCAGCGGCAAGGCCGACGGCCTGACCGATGCCGAGCTTTCCAAGCTGCTGCACACCGACGGGCAGCCCGACTACCGCGTCGACGCGAGCGCGGTGGACTGCCTGCGTGCCTGGTCCGGCGATGCCTCGCTGCAGCAGGGCTTGCCGGCCGCCTACCAGGGCGACCACAAGGACGAGTGCCGGCGCACCGTGCAAGGTTGGCTCGACGATCCGGCGCGCAACCCACAGCAGCTGCTGTTCACCGATCTGGCCAAGCCCAAGCCGACGCGTCGCGCGATGGACCTGCTGGCGGCGCTGCCGCCCGCCCCGAATGCGCCGGCCGCGGCGGTGGCACCGCCGCCGCCGCCCGCTCCGATCGAGGCCGCGCCCGCCAACACGTTCCAGCCGGTCGGCGACACGGTCGAGCAGCAGTTCAACAGCGCGGCCGACGAGGTGGACTATCTGTGCCAGCAGGCGCGCCAGATCATCGAGCGCAGCGGCGTGTCCAACGCCGACCTGAACCGTCGCGTCAACGACTGCGTCAAGAACGCCGGCGAACTGCGTGCGCAGATGAGTGCCGAGACCGCCAATCAGAGCGGCTGGGGCCAGTCCGCGGCGACCAAGGCTGCGCAGATGCACGTGCGCGACGCGCAGACGCTGCTCAGCGACGTGCAGCGCGCCGCCGACGCCAAGCGGTGACCGCCGGCGCCGACGAGGCGCCGCTGCCGATCCTCTACGGCGATGCGCATCTGCTGGCGGTCGACAAGCCGGCGGCGCTGGCGATGCACCGCAGCCGCCTGGTCGGCAGCGACGAGGACTATCTGATCGACCGGCTGCGCGCGCAGGTCGACGGGCCGTTGCAGCTGGTGCACCGCCTCGATCGCGCGACCAGCGGCATCGTGCTGGTCGCGCGCAACGCCGAAACCGCGGCCGCGCTCGGACGGCAGCTGATGGCACGTACGGTGCGCAAGCGCTATCTCGCGGTCTGCCGCGGCTGGCCCGATACCGACGGCGCGATCGACTATCCGCTGCCGGGCGTCCGCGAGAACGGTCCGCGCAAGCCGGCCGTCACGCGCTGGCGGCGACTGGCGACGGTCGAACTGCCGATCGCGATCGGCCGTTATCCACAGCAGCGCTACGCGCTGCTCGAGGTCGAGCCCGAGACTGGTCGCTACCGGCAGATCCGCCGCCATTTCTCGCACGTCCACCATCCGCTGATCGGCGACACCAGCCACGGCCGCGGCGAGCACAATCGGCTGTTCCGGCAGCATCTGGGCTCGCACCGGCTGCTGCTGCACGCCTGGCGCCTGCGTCTGCATCATCCGCTGGACGACCGCGTGCTGGATCTGCATGCACCGCTCGACGCGGAATGGCAGCGGCTGTTCGCGCGGCTCGGTTGGCCGTCGCCGGACGCGTCCGACGCGTGGCCGGACCTGCCGGCCGCATCGGCATCGCAGACCGATCCGCCCGACCCGCATTGAGCGGGCGCGAAGACAAGCCCGTTCGCTGCGATCGCCGATCGCAGCGATCCGAACCGAACCGAGTCGATCGACGCGAACCGGCGATCGCGACGCACCCGGCCGAACGGCACGATCGCCGCCGATGCAGCGGCGTGTGTGGCCGGCGGCCGTCCCGCGACGGCCTGCTAGAATCCGGCCATGCCTTCCTTCGACGTCGTTTCCGAAATCAACGAGCACGAGCTGACCAATGCGGTCGACCAGGCCAATCGCGAGATCGGCCAGCGCTTCGACTTCAAGGGCAGCGATGCGCGCTTCGAACTCGACCAGACCGTCGTCACGCTGTCGGCGCCGGCCGAGTTCCATCTCAAGCAGATGCTCGACATCCTCAAGATCCGGCTGGCCGGCCGTGGCATCGACATCCGCTGCGCGGAGATCGCCGATCCGGAGGTCAACCTGGCGCGCGCGCGCCAGCGCGTGACGCTCAAGCAGGGCATCGATCAGCCGCTCGCCAAGGACATCGTCAAGCGTCTCAAGGATTCCGGCCTCAAGGTGCAGGCGCAGATCAACGGCGACAAGCTGCGCGTCTCGGGCAAGAAGCGCGACGACCTGCAGACGGCGATCGCATTCCTGCGGGCGGCCGACATCGCGATGCCCCTGCAGTTCGACAACTTCCGCGACTAGCCCGGCGGCGCGGCATTCATGCTCGACATCGACGGCCGCATCCAGATCGGCGAGGACGAACTGATCGAGAGCTTCGTGCGCGCCGGCGGTCCGGGCGGTCAGAACGTCAACAAGGTCGCCAGCGCGGTCGAGCTGCGCTTCGACGTGGCGCGTTCGCCGTCGCTGCCCGAGCCGGTCCGCGAGCGCGTCCTGTCGCGGCGCGACCGGCGCATGACCGCCGAGGGCGTGCTGGTGATCCAGGCCAGCCGCTTCCGCGACCAGTCCAAGAACCGCGAGGATGCGCGCATGCGGCTGGCCGAAATCCTGCGCGGCGCCCTGCACGTGCCCAAGGCGCGCATCGCGACGCGGCCGAGCCGGGCCGCCAAGGCGCGCCGCGTCGACGCGAAGAAGTCGCGCGGCGCGATCAAGCAGAACCGCGGCCGGCGCGACTGGAGCGGCGATTGAGCGCGCCGCGCTGGCCGGTTCTGCCGCCGTCGGTGCCGCAGTTCCGGCCGAGCGTGGTGCGCGGCCTGGCACGCGGTTTGTTCCGGATCGCCGGCTGGCGCTTCGTCGGCGAGCTGCCGGACGTGCCGAAGCTGGTGCTGATCGGCGCGCCGCATTCGTCGTGGTGGGACGGCGTCTGGGGCCTGCTCGCCAAGGTCGCGCTCGGCGTGGACATCAGCTTCATGGCCAAGCGCGAGCTGTTCTTCTTCCCGCTCGGCTTCGTGCTGCGCCGGCTCGGCGGCGTGCCGATCGAACGCGACGCCACGCACGGCGTCGTCGAGCAGACCGTCGCGCGGTTCCGGCAAACCGAGCGCCTCTGGGTCGGCATCGCGCCGGAAGGCACGCGCAAGCGCGTCACGCGCTGGAAGAGCGGCTTCTGGCACATCGCACGCCAGGCCGGCGTGCCGATCCTGCCGATCTACTTTCACTATCCGCACAAGACGATCGGCGTCGGTCCGCTGTTCGCGACGAGCGCCGACATCGAAGCCGATCTGGCGCACCTGCGTGCGTTCTATGCGCCGTGGCAGGGCCGTCACCGCGGCACGAACTGACCCAATCGCAGCGGCGGCGACCGCGACTTGCGCGGCAGGGCCTGGTGCGCAGCAGCATCGAATCTGCTTGACCAGCTTGAACCGGCGGGTTTAGTTTCGATCGGGCCACGAGGCGCAAGGCCTCCTGGTCACGACAACAATGAGGGGTGTCGTCTTGGGCCAGCCGTCGCCAGCCCTGCCGCCATCCGCGCCGCGGCACCATCCCGCGCGCGCGGTGCGGCACGCATCGCCCGCCGCCGTCGCGGCAGGCCCTTCCGTCGCTGCCGCCCTGCCCCGCGCCACCGCGGCCGGCGTCCATCGTCCCGCTTCCGTCTCCTGGAGTTGACCGGCCATGCTGCAGCCCGGACCGATTCGTTTGCGCGTGCTGCTGGCCGGCCTCGTCCTGCTCGGCGGCGTCGCCGCGCTGCTGATGCCCTCGCCGCTGCCGGCACAGCAGACGCGCCAGCAGCTGGCCGACATGCTGCCGCCGACGAACCTGTCCGGTGACGGTCCGGTCGCCGGCGACGCACCGCCCGGATTCGCGCATGCCGCAGTGGCGGTCAATCCGGCGGCGCCGGACGCGACGGCGGTCGGCGAGGCGGTCTGCACGGCCTGCCATTCGCTCGAGAACGACCACTTCAGCCACACCGTACACGCGCTCGGACTGCGCGCCGCGGCCGCGGCCAATCCCGGCGCACCGGTCTGCGAGGCCTGCCACGGCCCGGGCTCGGCCCATGCCGCCGCGCCCGACCACAAGGGCCTGATCATCGGTTTCACGCACGGCTCGCAGACGCCGGTCGCGGTCCAGACGCAGACCTGCCTGGCCTGTCACCAGGGCGGTCCGCGCGACCACTGGCTCGGTTCGGTCCATCAGCGCAACGACCTGTCGTGCAGCGACTGCCACAACCCGATGGGCAAGGTCTCGCCGGAAGGCTCGATGGTGCGCACGACGATCAACGAGACCTGCGCGCAGTGCCATCGCGACATCCGCGCGCAGTTCGACCGGCGCTCGCACATGCCGCTGCCGGAAGGCCAGATGACCTGCGCCGATTGCCACAATCCGCACGGCTCGCTGACCGCGCCGCTGCTCAAGACCAACAGCGTCAACGAGACCTGCTATCAGTGCCACGCCGAGAAGCGCGGCCCGTTCCTGTTCGAGCATGCGCCGGTCCGCGGCAGCTGCCTCAACTGCCATACGCCGCACGGTTCCAACCAGATGAGCCTGCTGGTCGCGCCGGTGCCGTTCCTGTGTCAGCAGTGCCATTCGCATCTGCGTCATCCGAATGATCTGCAGACACCGCAGTCGCTGGCCGGCGGGCCGCACCCGGACGAGCGGATCATGGGACGCGGCTGCATCACCTGCCACGCGCAGGTGCACGGCTCGAACAATCCGTCCGGACCCCGGCTGCACAAGTAGGAGGTCTCCGATGCGCATCCGCCCGCCGAACCGCATGCGTCGCCTCGTCCTCGCCGTCACGGCCGTGCTGCCGCTCGGCGCCGCCGCCGACAGCGGCGTCGGCGTCGATCTGTGGATCGCCAACAAGTTCGACCCCAGCGCCGGCACGGCCGCCGATCCGAAGGATCCGCGCGGCACGAGCTGGCTGCGGCCCGGCGAGAAGCGCACGCCGACCGGCACCTTGTACGCCTGCCCGACCGAGCCGCCGCTGCTCGACGGCAGCGGCGCATGGAAGCAGTACGATTCGTCGATCCAGTTCGGCTACCTCGCGATCGGCGGTGACGCCGACAGCGCGCTGTGGCGCCGCTATGCCGGCTGGGACCAGGGTTTCGTGCTCGGCCTGCTCGAGCTGCACTTCGTGCGGCCGGCCGACGGCAGCTACATCGATCTGCGCGCCAGCCACATCAGCGAGCACGATCAGTACGTCAAGGGCACGGTCGGCCGAGCCGGCCACTACAAGATCGAGGCCTTCGCGCGCTCGACGCAGAACGTCGTCAGCGACAATGCACGCTCGATCTGGAACGGCGTCGGCGGCAACGACCTGCGGCTTGCCGGCGGCCTGGTGCCCGGCGCGAGCACGCCGGCCGAGGTGGCCGCGGTCTCGGCCGCGGCGCCCACGCGCGTGCTGCAGGTCAATCGCGACAAGCAGGGCCTGGGCCTGAACTACTACTTCGATCCGCGCTGGACCGGCTACGTCAACGTCAGCAACGAGCAGCGCGAAGGCACGCGGCCGTTCGGCGGCCCGTTCTTCTTCAACTTCGCGTTCGCCGACAACGGCGGCATCTTCGAGACGATCCGTCCGATCGACGACAGCACGATCAACACCAATGCGGGTGTGCGCTTCGTCGGCAACCGCTGGCGTCTGGATCTGGGCTACTCGGGCTCGTTCTACCGCGATCGCTACGCCAGCTTCACCTACGAGCAGCCCTATGCGCTGTGGAACGTCGTCAGCGGACCGGGCGTGCGCAACTCGCAGCTGACGCAGGGCCAGTTCTCGACCGAGCCGGACAACGACTACCACAGCCTGCGCGGCACGCTGACGCGCAGCCTGCCGTTGAACGGCCAGCTGTCGCTGACCGTGTCCGGCGCGAGCATGCGCCAGGACGAGGACCTGCTTGCGCCGGTCAACTGCAGCGGCACGTTCGGCATCGACCTCGTCGGCGACGGCCAGGTCGGACCGGCCAATCCGTTCCTGTACGCGTGCTCGGACTGGAACACGCCGGCCTCACTGTCGCGGCGTTCGGCCGACATGCGCATCGACACGACCCTGGCCGATGCGCGCATCGTGCTGCAGCCGACCGAGCGCCTGACCTGGCGCGGCGGCCTGCGCTTCTATCGCGAGGACTACCGCAATACGTATCTGGCCTACAACCCGCTGACCGGCGAGTATGGCTACGTCGCCGAGAACGGCTCGCAGGGTACGGTCGTGCCCGGCGAGGCCGGCATCTGGAACCCGGTGACCGGCGCGTCGATCCTGACCCGCGTGACCAGCCTGCCGCTCGACACGCAGAGCACCGAGGCCACGGTCGGTGCCGACTGGCGGCCGTCGGTGCGCGATACGCTCGGCGCGACGCTCGGCTTCACGCGCAACGAGCCCTCGCATCGCGAACGCAGCCGTGTCGACGACGTCTCGATCAAGCTCAACTGGACCAGCCGCGCGTTCGACTGGCTGACGCTGCGCGCGAACCTCGTGCATCTGCGCCGCTCCGGCGACCGCTACGACTACGACCCGTACGGCTTCACGTTCTCCGAGCATCTGCCCGGCTTCGTCGAGCCCGAGGGCGGCCTGCCGGCGCATACGGTCGAGGCGCTGCGCAAGTACGACATGGCCAGCCGCGACCAGGACAAGATCGACCTGATGGCGACGTTCATGCCGCGTGCCGACATGACGTTCAGCGCCTCGCTGCGCGGCGACTGGAACGACTACGACGCAAAACTCGGACGGCAGCGGCTCGACACGTTCGGCGCGACGCTGCAATGGGAATGGCAGCCTTCGCCGCGCACCAACGCCAGCGTCTACTACGCCTACGACCGCTCCAAGCTCGGCATCGCCAATGTCAACGAGGACGGCACGGCCGACCAGACCGATCCGGTGCTCGGCGGCGCGACCTATCCGCTGGCCGGGCGCTGGTGGGTCGACGATCGCCAGCGCAATCACAGCCTCGGCACCGTGTTCGCGCACGACTTCCGGCGCTTCAAGCTCGATCTGGCCTGGAACTGGCTGTGGTCGCGCGGCACGACCGGCTATCGCTACGCCTCCGCGCTCGCACTGGCCTGGCCCGACGTCGCCGCGACCACCGGCGATGCGTTCCCGGCGATGAAGTACAAGGTCAACTCGCTGACGCTCGGCATGACGATGCCGATCAACGAACAGATGTCGCTGCGCGTGTTCGATTATTACGAGCGCGGCCGCGTCAGCGACTGGCACTATCAGGGCCTGGACCAGGGCTACGTCATCGACCACCGCGTCTACAGCGACGGCGGACCGGACGACTACGCGGCGAACCTGGTCGGCCTGCTGCTGACGGTCAAACTGTGAGAACGCCGATGAAGCGCCTGTGTCTGCTCGCCGTGCCTGTCCTCGCCGTGGCCGCATTCGCCGCGCCGGCGGTGGCCGAGGATTTCGTCGATCTGCGCCGGATCGAACCGGTCAGCGGCGACGCGGCCGCCGGCGCGCAGAAGGCCGCGACGCTGTGCTTCGCCTGTCACGGCGCCGACGGCGTCTCGCCGGTGCCGATGTTTCCGAATCTGGCCGGCCAGCGCGCCGACTATCTCTACCAGGAGCTGCTGCGCTACAAGAGCGGCAGCCGGCCCGAATCGGCGATGACCGCGCTGGTGCAGCCGATCGAGGATGCGGATCTGCGCAACCTGGCGGTGCATTACGGCAGCCTGACACCGAACGTGCCGGCACCGGCCGAGCCGCCGATGCAGGACGTGCTCGCGCGCGGCGGCACGCTGTACCGCGAGGGCGATCCGGCACGCGGCGTGCCGCCGTGTCAGGGCTGCCATGGCACCGACGCCAAGGGCCATCCGCTCGCCGACGCCGATACGACATCGCCGTACCGCGCCTATCCACTGCTGTACGGGCAGCACGCGGCCTACGTCGCGACGCGCCTGCGTGACTATCGCAGCGGTGCGCTCGCGCATACCAGCAACGACTTCATCATGAACGCGGTCGCGCAGCGGCTCGACGATGCGTCGATCGACGCACTGGCGGCCTGGCTGGCGAACCTGCCGGCGCAATCCCCGTCGCGCTGACGCAGACGGACTGCCGGCGCATCCGCATCCGATCGAGGCCGTCGCGCGAGATCGCCGCGGCGATCGGTCACCATCGCGCCCGGTCGACCGATCAGGCGTCGCCGCAGCGGCGGCTCGACGGCCGTGCTCCCCGCACGGCGCGCGTGAGCCCGCTCAGGAACGCAAGCCGGTCCCGGTGCGCAACAGCCAGAGCCCGAGCGCGGTCAGCGCGACCGTGAAGCCGATCATCAGCGCATAGGCGACGCCGAGCGATACGTCGCTCTCGCCGAGCAGGCCGTAGCGGAACGCGTTGACCATGTAGAAGATCGGGTTGGCGTAGGTCAGCGTCTGCGCCCACTCCGGCAGCAGCTTGACCGAATAGAACACGCCGCCGAGATAGGTCAGCGGCGTCAGGATGAAGGTCGGCACGATCGCGATGTCGTCGAACTTCTTCGCGTAGACCGCGTTGACGAAGCCGGCCAGCGAGAAGATCGTCGCGCCGAGCACGACCGTCGACAGCGTGACCAGCGGATGCGGCACGCGCACGTGCGTGAACAGCATCGCGATGCCGAGCACGATCGCACCGACCATCAGGCCGCGCAGCACCGCGCCGACGACGTAGCCGGACAGGATCACGATGTTGGGCATCGGGCTGACCAGCAGCTCCTCGACGTGACGGCCGAACTTGGCGCCGAAGAAACTCGAGGAGATGTTGCCGTAGCTGTTCTGGATGATCGACATCATGACCAGGCCCGGCACGATGAAGTCCATGTAGTCGTGCCCGCCCATGTCGCCGATGCGCCGGCCGATCAGGCTGCCGAAGATCAGGAAGTACAGCGTCATCGTGATCGCCGGCGGGACCAGGGTCTGACCCCAGATGCGCAGGATGCGCACGACCTCGCGCCGTACGATCGTGTGGAACGCGACGAGGTTGGGGTGCTGCGACGGCGTGCTCATGCCGCGTCCTCGCGATGGCCGGTCAGGCGCACGAACAGTTCCTCCAGGCGATTGGACTTGGTCCGCATCGAGCGGACCCGGATGCCGGCCGCGTCGAGCGTGGCGAATACGCGATTGAGATCCATCGCGCGCGGCATCTCCAGATCGAGCGTGTGGCTGTCCTCGGCGATCAGCGTCACGCCCTCGATCGCGGGCAGCTGCGCCGGCAGCGGGCCGTCGATGTCGAGCACGAAACCCTCGACGTCGAGCTTGGCCAGCAGCGCCTTCATCGGGCCCTGCTCGATGATGCGGCCGCCGTCGATGATCGCCAGATTGCGGCACAGGCTCTCGGCTTCCTCGAGATAGTGCGTCGTCAGGATCACCGTGGTGCCGGCCGCGTTGACCTCGCGCAGCGTGCGCCACATGCCGCGGCGGATCTCGATGTCGACGCCGGCGGTCGGCTCGTCGAGGATCAGCAGCCGCGGCCGCGTCATCATCGCCCGCGCGATCATCAGGCGCCGCTTCATGCCGCCGGACAGGTTGCGCGACATCGTCTGCGCCTTGTCCCAGAGCTGGGCGCGCTTGAGTTCCTGCTCGGCGCAGACCACCGCTTCGTCGCGCGGAATTCCGTAGAAGCCGGCGTAGTTGACGAGGATGTCGAACGGCTTCTCGAACAGGTTGAAGTTCATCTCCTGCGGCACCAGCCCGATCATCCGCATCGCCGCACCGCGCTGTTCGTGCAGATCGACGCCGAACACGCGCACGTGGCCGCTGGATGCGTTGACGAGCGAGCTGACGATGCCGATCAGGGTCGACTTGCCGGCGCCGTTGGGGCCGAGCAGGGCGAAGAAGTCGCCCGGCTGCACGCTGAGCGTCACGCCTTTGAGCGCTTCGACGCCGGTCGCGTAGATCTTGCGCAGCTCGGTGAGCTCGAGCGCGGGTACTGAGGTCATCGGAATCGGGGCGGGATGCGCGGCAGCGGGGGAGCCGACAGAGCCCTGCTAGTATAGCCGGCCGCGACCGCCGGAGGGTTTGCGTGCCGTGATCAGGCTGTTTCCGCTGCGTCTCGTGGCCAGCCGCATGCTCGCGCCGAGCGTGCGGCATCTGGCGTTCGAGCGCGGCGACGGCGCGGCGACGGCGTTCGTGCCGGGCCAGTTCATCCAGTTCCACTTCGACTACGCCGACGGCACGCCGACCAAGCGCAGCTACTCGATCGCGACGCGCCGCGACGACCCGGCCACCGCGGGTCTGATCGAGATCGCGGTGTCCTACGTCGCCGGCGGCGCGGCCACCGAACGGCTCGCCGCGCTGCGCGTCGGCGAGACGATCGAGGCCAGCGGGCCGTACGGCCGTTTTTGCCTGCACGACGCCGACCGCAACGCACGCTATCTGCTGGTCGCGACCGGCACCGGCGTGACGCCGTACCGGGCGATGCTGCCCGATCTGGCCCGGCAGATCGCCGAGCGGCCATGCGAGGTCGCCCTGGTCTACGGCGCGCGCAGCGAGGCCGAGCTGCTCTACGCCGAGGAGCTCGAGGCGTTCGCGGCGCGCACGCCGGGATTCGGCTTCCATCCGTGCTTCAGCCGGACGCCGCGCCTGCCGGCGCGGCCCGGCGACCGGAGCGGCCGCGTCCAGATCGCGCTCGCCGCGCTCGCGCCCGATCCGCTGCGCGACATCGCCTATCTCTGCGGCAATCCGGACATGGTCGACGAGAGCTTCGCGCTGCTGCAGCAGGCCGGGCTGCCGGTGAGGCACATCCGCCGCGAGAAGTATCTGTCCTCGCGCTAGCGCGAGGCGCCCCGACGCGTTCGCGGTGCGCGAGCGTCGGGCTCGGCCGGCCGTCCTCGCGTCGGCGGGCCGCTCTCGATGCGCCCCGTGTCGCAGCTTGGCGGCTCGCCGCTCGACCGAAGGCCGCGTCGATGCCCCGGACGTCGCATAGACCGGGTCATGCCGCGCCGGCGGTCGCGACGAGCACGTCGCGCAGACGTGATGAAGCGCGGCGACGGAGCTCCGGTCAGTAGGTGACCGTCACGACGATCGTATCGGTGTAGGTGCCGGCAGTGCGCGGCGTCTGCGCCGGCACGCGCCCGTAGACCGTCAGGCTCTGCGTCGCTCCGGTGCCGGTGCCGGTCACGGTGTCGACGTTGAGCGTCGTGCCCCAGCGCTGCGTACGGCCGAGATCGCGATAGAGCTCGTAATCGATCAGACCGCCCGGACCAGTCATGCGGCGCGCGGTACCGGCGGCGTTCTGCCCGAGTCCGAGGCCGACCTGCCACGGCGCGCGGTACGTGCAGCGCAGGCTGACCGTCGAGGTCGCGTCCTGCGCCGCGCGCAGCAGGCCGCTGACCGCGCCGAAGTCCTGGGTCGTCGCGCTGACCGTGCAGGCCGGCGCGACGCTGGCGCTGGCGGTGAACGCGAAGCTGCCGTTGTTGGCGTTGCCGCAATCGGTCGGAAACGTACCGAGGCTCAGCAGCGCCTCGTTGTAGCGGAACGACAGTCGCGTGTGGATGCCGCTGAACGAATTGCTGTACGCACCGACGCCCAGGCCGGTCTGACCGGCCGGCACGCGTCCGTAGACGGTCGCCGTGCCGGTCTGCGTGGTACCGACGCCGAGGATCGTGAACTGCAGATCGCGCTGCAGCGGTGGCGTGCCGGGCGTATCGACCGAGCCCCAGACCTGGGTGCGCGTGGCGTCACGGTAGATCTGGAACATCATCGCGTCGCCGCTGCCGCTGATCATCTGCCGCGGCTGCACGCCGCTGCCCTGGGCGCCGGTTCCGATGCTCATGCAGAGCCGCGCGTAGACGCCGTACAGATTGCCGAGCAGGCCGCTGCTGTAGGTGCACTGGTAGTTGATCGTCGCGGTCGTGTCGACCAGCCCGCCGAGCGGATCGACCGGTCCGAAAGTGAGATGGGTCATCGTCGCGCTGCAGGTCGTCAGCGCATGCGCCGCGCCGGACCAGCATGCGGCCAGCGCGAGCAGGCAGGCCGTCATCGGGAGGCGTCTCAGCGGCATGTCAGCGGCTCCGTGATCGTCGTGGCCGGCGGCGCGGGTCGCGCGACGCGGGCACGGCAGCGGCCGGTCGGCAGATCGACCTCCAGCCATACGTCGGCCTCGATGCCTTCCAGATAGACCTGACCGTCGTAGCCGACGACGCCGTCTGCGCCGCCTTCGCGGCGGATCCGGCTGCCGGCCGGCAACGGCCGGCCGGCGGCGTCGACCAGACTCAGCGACAGGCTGTGCAGGGTTTCCAGCGCGAAGCCGACGTGCGTGCCGGTGCCGCGCATCGGCACGACGCTGCGCTCGACCTCGTCGATGCGCACGTCGGCCGGCAGGTTCAGCGGCGAGATGCCGATGCGGTTGCGCTGATACGCGTTGAGCGGCGTCACCAGCAGCACGCCGTCCTCGTCGGTGCGGCCGATCGGCCGGTTCTCGAGCAGGACCGGCACGTCGGCCATGCCGGCGGTCGACACCACCGCGAACGCATCGTCGACGCGGCGCGTCGCGAACGTATGCCCGGCGATCCGGACCAGCGCACCGCCCAGGCTGGCGTACGCGAAGCGCGTCTCATCCAGCGCCTGCACGCCGGCCAGCACCTGCGCCCATGGCCCGCGCCAGCCGACCTCGGCGATGCCGCCGCCGACCTCGCCGCCGCGTGCCTGGACGCGCCAGCCGACGCCGCCGTCGCCCGGTATCGGGCGCGTCGCGTCGACGCTCAGCGTGTCGGCACCGCGCTCGTGCTGCAGCGAAGCACCGAGCTGGGCACGGCCCAGACTCATCGTGAAGCCGAGGAAGACGCTGCGATCGGCCGCGTCGTCGAGGTTGCGGTTGAAATTGAGGTTCAGCGCCGCCGTACCGGCAATCGAACGCGACCAGGACAGGCTCGCATAGCGCGAGGCCGTCTCGTCCGGATAGCGCAGATGCGCGTAGACGAGACCGAAGTTGCCGCTGGTCCCGCCGTCCACGCCGAGCAGCGCTCGCGCGCTGGTGCGCGGCGGCGGGCGGCCGAACGCGCTGGCGACGTCGCGATAGGCGCCGTCGGTGATCGTGCCCTGCACGCCGACCTGGAAGCGCCGTTCGCGCAGCACGTAGCCGAGACTGGTCAGCGATCCGGCGCGCCCCTCGTGCCGGCTGTGCGCCTGCGATGCCGACAGCACGCCGGCCATGCCGAGCAGCAGATGGAAGCCGCCGCCGGCGACGGCGGTGCCTTCGCGCGTCTCGGCATGGGCCTCGACGGTCAGCCGGTCGCTCAGTCCATAGCGGTACAAGCCGCTGGCCATCGGGTCGCCGGCGTAGTCGAACGAGGTCTGGCCGCGGTCGCGGCGCACGAAGCCGGCTTCGATCGAGAAGTCGCTGAGTCCGCGCTGCAGCAGCAGCGGCGTCGCGTAGAACGGAAACTCGAACGTCGTGACGCGGCCGAGCGCGTCGGTCAGCACGACCTGGGCGAGACCGGCGCCGGAGACCGTCGGCGCCGCATTGAGCTGGAACGGGCCCGCCGTCAGCTGGCCGCCGTACTGGCGCATGCCGTCGACATACAGCTCGATCGCCGACGGCGCCGCCGCCTCGCCGTAGAACGACGGCAGCGGCATCGTCAGTCGGTACGGCTGCAGGCTGAAGTCGCGCGTGAGCTGGATGCCGCCGATGTAGGTCGACCGTGCCCAGTCCGGCCCGCGTGTCAGCGTGTCGCCGACGTGGAGCGCCAGCATGCGCTCGGGCAGGGCCTTGGACCAGACCGAATCGAGCCGCACCGCCTCGTGACGCCAGTGCCGCCCGGGATCCGATCCCTGCACGATGCCCGAATGACTCCAGGTCCCGCCGGCCGAGAACGCGCGCAGCTCGCCGTAGCCGCTGAGCGCGCGCGTACCGCCGCGCGCGGCCGAGGCGTACAGGTCGTAGTTCAGCAGCAGGCCGGTCGAGGCCGTCGCCGCGGGAACCGTCTCGGCCGGTGCACCGAGCACGGCCGGCGCGAGGTCGAGCAGGCGCAGCGGCACCTCGAGCGCGACGCGCTGGCGCGAGGCGTCGTAGTCGACGCTCACGCCGGGCAGGCCGCTGACGTCGACCCAGGCCGCGTCGGTACCGGCGTCCGCACGAAAGCGCAGACCACGCAAGGTCTGCGCATCGGCCCATAGACGGCCTTCGCGCAGCTCGAATGCGGCCAGGCCGGGCTGGACCGTGCCGTTGAGGACGACCTCCAGATACAGCGTCGCGGGCGCTGCGGTCTCGGACGCGGACGCGGACGCGGCGCCGCTTCCCGCCGCCACGAGCGCGGCGAGCAGGCTAGCGACCGTCCACGATCGCGATCGGCCGATCCAGCGGCTCACCGTTGATCCTTGCATGCAGTCGCGCATCCGCCGGCAGCGGACGATCGGGCGGCAGCGGCCAGCGCATCTGCGCACCGGCCAGCACGTAGCCGAGCAGACCACCGCTCAGCACGGTGCGCGCGCCGGCCGCATCGACGATCGCGACCTCGCTGAGCTGTGCGCGTGCGCTGCCGGTATTGGTGACCTCGAGCGCGGGCGGCTGGTCGCGCAGACGCCATTGGAGCTGCGCCGCCGGCTGCGGATCGCCCGCCGCGATGAAGACCGGCACCGAATAGCGCATCAGGAACTGGACGCCACCCTGGCCGCCGGCCTGGCCGGGCAGTTCGTCGACCAGTAGCCGGAAGCTGCGCTCGCGCTCGCCCGGCGTCGCGCCTGACGTTCGCACGATGCGCACCAGCTGGCGCGCGCCGGCGGCGACCTCGAGCATCGGCGGACTGGCGACGAGCTCGCGTGTCGGCGCCAGCCGGTCCTCGTGGTCGGCCTGCGTCCATTCCATGACGCGCACCTGCGCCTGCAGCGGCGCGGTGCCTGTGTTGGCGAGCCAGAGCACCGCGCTGGTGTCCTCGCGCGCGATCTCCAGCGTGATCGGCGTGACCTGCAGACCGGCGGCCGAGGCCGCCGGTGCGAGGATCAGTGCGAAGAACGGCATCCAGCCGTCGAAACGACGCATCGAAGGCTGCTCCGTGCCGTCAGTAGGTCACCGTGACGCCGATCGTGTCGGCGTAGCTGCCGGCGTTGGCGTTCGCGCTCGCGACCAGGCCGTGAACGCTGGCGGTCTGCGCGGCGCCGTTGCCGACGGCCGCCAGCGTATTGGTGCCGATCGTCTCGCCCCACGGCGTGGTGTGACCCGGATCCTGGTACAGCTGGTAGGCGACGTAGTGCGAGGCACCGTCGCTCATGCGCCGCGTGGCGACGTCGCCGGCGGTCGCCGGATGCAGCCCCGCGTCGAGGCCTATCGTGTACGGTGAGCCCGGCGTGCAGGTCACGCTGATCGTCGAGGTGCCGCTGATCGCGGTCGCCAGCGACGAGTGCGCGCCGAAGTCCAGATCGGTCGGAGCCGTCGTCGTGACGTCGCAGGCCTTCTGAATCGTGATCCGCACCTGGAACGAGCTGGTGACCGTATCGGCCTGTGCGCTTCCGGTGAATGCAGCCGCCAGTCCGATAATCGCGGCGGCCGACATCAATCTGAACATGTTCACATTAATCTCCTAAATGAATGGTGGAAGAAACTTCCATTGGTGCATTAGGCATAAGGTATGCCAATGGAAAATGCGAAACAGTCGACAAAGGTATCTGAACGACGCGGCGGTTCCATTTATATCGTTGGCGGCTTATTACACGCACTGTCAGTTATTCAGCCGGAAAACGTCATGTAAAGGTCGCTTGACAGGACCGCTGCTGCCGCTCTAGGCTAGTGTCAAGCGAACTTGACAGGCCCTCACGGCGATGCATGCACTCGAGCGGCGATACGGAAAGGAGATGGCGACGGCCGGCGCGCTGTACGTCGTCGCGATGCTGACGGCATGGCCGCTGGCGCTGCGTACCGATGCGACGACCTGGCGCGCCGTGCTGGCGCTGCTGCCGGTGCTGCCGGCCGCGTTGATGCTGCGCGCGATCTACCGGCACGTGCGCGACAGCGACGAGCTGCAGCGCCGCCTGCATCTGGAAGCGCTGGCGATCTCGGCCAGCGTGGTCAGCCTGGTCAGCATGGCCCTGGGGTTTCTCGCGGCGGCCCGCGTGATCGTCCTCGGCGGCGACGTGCTGCTGTGGGTGTTCCCGGCTCTGGCCGGTGTATTCGGCGCGGTGCGGTGCTGGATCCAGTGGCGCTATCGCTGCTCATGATCAACCGCGTCCGCGAGCTGCGCACGGCCCGCGACTGGTCGCAGGGCGAACTGGCCGAACGTCTGGGCGTATCGCGCCAGACCGTCAATGCGATCGAGACCGGCAAGTACGATCCGAGCCTGCCGCTCGCGTTCGCGATCGCGCGCCTGTTCGCGATGACGATCGAATCGATCTTCGACCCGGATGCCAGGACGTCGTGAGGAAAGGCATGGGACAGATGCGGATCAGCTCTCGACAATGGACGCGCTATCTCGCCGACGTCGGTCTGCCGACGCTCGCCTATCTGCTTTCGGTGGCGGTCTCGGCCCTGCTCGCGCTTCGCATGGAGCCGGGTATCGGGCGCATGCTGGTCGCCGCGCTGCCGGTGCCGGCGATCGCCTGGCTGGCCTATGCGGAATGGAGGCGCCTGCGCCGTCGCGACGAGCTGCGCCAGCGTATCGAGCTGGAGGCGATGACGACCGGATTCGGTGTCTCGTTCGGCGTGGTCGTCGCGCTGGTCTTCATCGACCTGCACGGCGACCTGGACATCCCGCTGTACGTCGCGGCGTTCGTGATGGCCGCGTGCTGGATGGGCGCGCAGTTCTGGGTCAGGGCGCGCTATCGCTACGGATGGCTGCAATCGGATCGCGACGAGCCGTCATGACCGGCGGCCGCGGGCAGCACCGGAGCGTCCGGCTCGGCCGATCGCGTCTGCCATTCGCAACACATCGTAAGGACAGTAGAGGCTGACATGAAGAAGAACCTGCGCATCGCGGTGGCGGTGCTGGTCGCCGTCGGGGTGATCGCCTACGGCCGGTTTCGCGAACGGCCCGATCCGAACGAGGCGCCGCCGAGCACGAGCGGACGTTTCGTGGTGCCGGCCGGCACGGCCGGCTTCCGCCTCGGCACGCTCGATTTCAGCGCCTGCGAGCTGCCGCAGAAGCGCAGCGCGGCGACCACGGCGGCGTTCTGCGCGCCGTTCGAGGTGCCCGAGAACTGGGATGCGCCCGGCGGCCGCACGATCCGCCTGAACCTGGCGCTGCTCAAGAGCGCCCAGGCGGCGGACGACGACTTCATCGTGTTCCTCGCCGGCGGCCCCGGCCAGGCCGCGATCGAGACCTGGCCGCAGATCGCCGCGGCGTTCGAACCGGCGCGCAAGCGCCGTCACGTGCTGCTGCTCGACCAGCGCGGCACCGGCGGCTCCCATGCGCTGACCTGCCCGGACGGCGACGAGGCCGACGTGACCGCGTTCGATCTCGCGCGCGTCGAGCAGGCGACGCGACGCTGCCTGGAGGCGGTCGGCGAGCGCGCCGATCCGCGCTACTACACGACCACGGTCGCCGCGCGCGATCTGGAGGCGCTGCGCCAGGCGCTCGGCGGGCCGAAGTTCGATCTGGTCGGCGTGTCCTACGGCACGCGGATGGCGCAGCAGTATCTCAAGCGCTATCCCGAGGGCGTGCGCAGCGTCGTGCTCGACAGCCCGGTGCCGAACGCACTGACGCTCGGCGGCGAGTTCGCACGTAATCTGGAAGATTCGCTGCAGGCCCAGCTCGGCCGCTGCAGCACCGATCCGGCCTGCACGAAGGCCTACGGCGATCCGTACGCGAACCTGCTACGCCTGCGCGACGCGCTGCGCGCCGAACCGCGCCAGGTGCGCTATCCCGATCCGGTCAACTTCCAGATCGTCGAGCGGCGCCTGGACGAGATCACGCTGGCCGGCCTGATCCGCATGTTCGCGTACACACCCGAGACCGCGTCGCTGATCCCGCTGTCGGTCGGCCGTGCGCTCGACGGCCAGTACGGACCGCTGATGGGACAGGTCAAGATCATGACCGACTCGCTGTCCGAGCTCGCCGGCAACGGCATGCAGCTGTCGGTGATCTGCGCCGAGGACGCCGACCGCATCGTGCCCGATCCGAGCGACGCCGGCCGCCTGCTCGGCTCGATGATGACCGACGTCATCAAGACCCAGTGCGCGATCTGGCCGCGCGGGGAGCGACCGGCCGACTTCGACGAACCGGCCTCGGGCGATACGCCGGTGCTGATCCTGGCCGGCGAGTTCGACCCGGTCACGCCGCCGCGCTACGGCGAGCAGATCGCCGGGCATCTCGGCCGCGCGCGCCTGATCGTCGCCAAGGGCCAGGGCCACTCGGTCATGGGCCGCGGCTGCCTGCCCAAGCTGGTCGGGCAGTTCATGGACCGCCTCGATCCGGCGGGCCTGGACGCGAGCTGCGCCGACGCGCTCGGTCCGACCCCTCTCTTCATCGACTTCAACGGAGCGGCCCCATGATCGAGCTGAAGGATCTCCACAAGGCGTTCGGCGCGGTCAAGGCGGTCGACGGCGTCTCGTTCACCGCACGCGACGGCGAGATCACCGGCCTGCTCGGCCCCAACGGCGCCGGCAAGACCACGACGCTGCGCATGCTCTACACGCTGATGAAGCCCGACAGCGGACAGGTGCTGGTCGACGGCATCGATGCCGCTGCGGATCCGGCCGCGGTACGGCGGCGCCTGGGCGTGCTGCCCGATGCACGCGGCCTCTACAAGCGGCTGACCTCGCGCGAGAACATCGACTACTTCGGCCGCCTGCACGGCATGGAAGAGACGGCGATCGCCGAGCGGCGCGAGGCCCTGATCACGGCGCTGGAGATGACCGACATCGCCGACCGCCGAACCGAAGGCTTCTCGCAGGGCCAGCGCGTCAAGACCGCGATCGCACGCGCGCTGATCCACGATCCGAAGAACTGCATCCTCGACGAGCCGACCAACGGCCTGGACGTCATGGCCACGCGCGCGATGCGCGACTTCCTGCGCCATCTGCGGGACGAGGGCCGCTGCGTGCTGTTCTCGAGCCACATCATGCAGGAGGTCGGTGCGCTGTGCGACCGCATCGTCGTGATCGCACGCGGCCGTGTCGTCGCCGACGCTTCGCCGGAGGCGCTGCGCGCGCAGGCCGGCACCCACAATCTCGAAGATGCCTTCGTCAAGGTCATCGGTTCCGCTGAGGGGCTCGCCGCATGAAATCCATCCTGACCGTCTTCCTCAAGGAAGTGCGCGAGAACCTGCGCGACCGCCGCACCGTGCTCAACACGCTGCTGACCGGCCCGCTGATGGCGCCGCTGATGTTCGTGCTGATCATCAACGCGGTGATCTCGCGCGAGCTCGACAAGGCCGAGAAGCCGCTGCCGGTGCCGGTCATCGGCGCCGAGCACGCGCCGAACCTGATCGAGGCGCTCAAGCAGCAGGGGGCCGAGATCAAGGAGGCGCCGGCCGATCCGGAGCGGGCGGTGCGCGAGCAGGACGCCGATCTGGTGCTGAAGATTCCGGCCAGCTACGCCGAGGCCTGGCGCAAGGGCGAACCGGCCCAGGTCGAGCTGATCTTCGACCAGTCGCAGCGCGACGCCAGCGGCTCGGTCGCGCGGCTGCGCGGCATGCTCGAGAGCTACGGGCAGCGCACCGCGACGATGCGCGTCGTCGCGCGCGGCCTGTCGCCGACGCTGATGAAGCCGGTCGTCGTCGCCTCGCGCGACCAGTCCACCGCGCAGGCGCGCGGCGGCATGATGTTCTCGATGCTGCCGTACTTCTTCATCCTCGGCGCGTTCATCGGCGGCATGGCGCTGGCGATCGACACCACCGCCGGCGAGCGCGAGCGGCAGTCGCTCGAGCCGCTGTTCGCCAATCCGGTGCCGCGTTCGCGGATCCTGCTCGGCAAGCTCGGCGCGACGACCAGCTTCGCGTTCACGACGCTGGTGCTGAGCATCCTCGCGTTCTCGGTCGCCGCACTGTTCCTGCCGACCGGCAAGCTCGGCATGAGCCTGCAGATCGGCCCGCGCTTCGCGCTGCTGACGCTGATCGTGATGCTGCCGCTGGTGTTCCTGCTGGCATCGCTGCAGACGCTGGCGGCGGCGTTCGCGAAGAGCTATCGCGAGGCCCAGACCTATCTGTCGCTGCTGATGTTCGTGCCGATCATCCCGACGCTGATGATGTCGCTGTTCCCGTTCAAGACGCAGACCTGGATGTACGCGGTGCCGCTGGTCGGCCAGCAGGTCACGATCACGCGCCTGATGCGCGGCGATCCGGTCGCGATGAGCGAGATCGCGCTGTGCTTCGTCGCGACGGCCGCGGTGGCGTTCCTGGCGTACTGGGTGACGGCCCGGGTCTACCGCAGCGAGCGGCTGGCGATCTCGGCCTGACCGTCCGGCAGCCGGCGCCCCGCGCGCCGGCTGCCATCGCGACGGGGCTCGGCTACACTGGCGCGCCCTGCGGCCCGCCTCCTCCGATGTCCCTGCCCGATTCCGCCGCGCGCGAAGCGCAGGCTCTCGCCAAGACCTGGTTCTACCCGTTCCGCCTGCCGTCCGGCCGCGTCACGCCGACCTACGGCCAGGGCGAGCTCGACGCGGTCCACCATACGCGCTCGCAGATGCTCGAGGATCTGCTCGCACGCGAGTTTCCGGGCGATCGCGGCGGCTCGTCCGCGGTCGACCTCGCCTGCCATCAGGGCTGGTTCTCGGCGCAGCTCGCGCAAGGCGGCTTCGGCCGCGTCGTCGGCATCGACGCGCGTCCCGAGCACGTCGCCGACGCAAGCCTGATCCGCGACGCGCTCGATCTGTCGCAGATCGAACTGCGCCTGTCGGACGTCCATGCACTGAACGCCGCCGAGCTCGGCGTGCACGATCTGGTGCTGTGCTTCGGCCTGATCTATCACCTGGAAAATCCGGTCGGCGCCCTGCGTGTCGCGCGGGCGCTGACGCGCCGCCTGTGCGTGATCGAGACCCAGGTCGTGCCGGGCCTGACCGGCTGGGTCGACTACGGCAGCTACCGCTTCGTGCGTCCGCTCAAGGGCAGCTTCGGCATCATCGACGAGACCGGCGAGACGCATGGACCGGAAGCCTCGACGACCGGCATCTGCCTGGTGCCGAGCGTCGAAGCGCTGTGCTGGATCCTCGAGCGCATCGGCTTCAGCCGCGTCGAGGTGCTCCCGGTACCCGCGGACGGCTACGAGCAGCTCGTCCACCGCAAGCGCGTGATGGTCGCGGCCTGGGTCTGACCGCCGCTCGCGTCCGAAGTGCATCGGGCAGGAGCGGCCGGGCGATCGAGGCACCTCGCGCTCAGGCCGGCTTGCGACCGCACACGAGGTACTGCGCGCCGATCGGCAGCCAGCCGAGCAGACGATCGACGCGGCGTGCCCACGGTGCGTCGATCGGCACGAAGAACAGATACTGCCTGAGCACCGGCTCGAAACCCGCCTGGCGCATCAGCGCGAGCACGCGCCTGGCGCGCAGCAGCACGGCGTCGTGATCGAACGGGCAGCGGCAGACCACGATGCGCGTCATCGGATTGAGCGGATTGTGCTCGTAGACCGCGAACAGGCCGCCCGGCCGCGTCACGCGCCAGGCTTCGGCGACGAAGTCCGGCCACTGCGGCGGCGGCACGTGGTGCATCACGCAGGCGGTCGAGCAGAAGTCGAACGTGGCGTCCTCGTACGGCAGGCGCCGTCCGTCGTAGACGCGATAGTCGATCGCCGGATTGAGCTCGCGCGCGGTCGCGATCGCGTCGGCCGAGATGTCGGCGCCGCGCAGCCGGCCCACGCCCGCGCGCAGGAACGGATGCAGATTGCCGATGCCGCAGCCGATGTCCAGACAGTCGGCGGCCTTCGCGCCGCCCGGATGCAGGCGCTCGAGCAGGTCGACGATGCTGTCGGCCTTGCCGCGCGTGAACAGGTCCATCTCCAGCCCGGTGAACGCGAGCGCGCGCTCGATGTCCTGCTTGTACTCGTCCGGATAGGCGTCGGTCGCCCAGCGGTTGTCGGGGGCTTCGCTCATGGCGTCTCCAGCGGCAGCGTGATCGTGGCGGCACCCTTGTCGGCGAACCAGGCGACGCCTTCCTGCACCAGGTCGATCGTGATCCGATGAGGCTCGGTCGACGCGTCGGGCAGCATGAAGCCGACGACGCGCTCCTCGCCAGGCGCCAGCGGACAGTCGAGCGGCGCGTGCAGCCAATCGTACGCGGTCGTCCGTCCCTGGGCATCGGACAGATGCACGCCGACGGTGACTGGATGCAGGCCGGCCGAGCTGATCGTTCTGGTCGTGTCGTTGCGGACGCGCACGCGCAGTCCGGCAGGCCCGCGATAGTCCGCGGGTCTGCCGGCCAGCGCCGCCGAGACGATGCGCAAAGTGCGGAAGTCCGACGCGTCCAGCGCCACGTCGAGCGGATCGGCCGGCTCGGTGCAGGTCAGGTCGGCCGCGATGTTGCGGTCGTATATCTGGATCCGGTAGCCGGCTTCGTCGATCGTCCGCACCGGCGAGCCCAGTCTCGCCTCGAGGAAGGCCCGCTGCTCGGCGTTCGCCTGCGCGGCCGCGAGCGCCAGGAACGTCGGGCCGACGTAGGCATCGGGCCGATACCAGGCTCGATCGACCATCGCCGGATAGGCATGCAGCAGCTGCGGCGTCAGCGCGATCGGATGGACGCGTACCGCGCTGTCGGCCAACACCGTCGTGGCGCCGGCGTTCCACCAGGTCGCATAGCCCCAGGGCAGGCCTTCGCGCTGCAGCGTCTGCGCGAGGTTCATCGTCGGCGAGGCGCGCGTCGTCCAGAACGTCGGCCCGAACGGAATCATGCGATACACGGTGCCGCCCGCGATCAGCACGCAGCCGGCGATCAACGCGCCGGCGCCCCAACGCGTGACGGAGGCTAGCGCGTCGTCGATCCGCCAGGCACCGAGCATCGCGAGTATGAAGAACGCGACGCTGAAGTAGCGCAGGCTCACGCTCGAGGGCTGCGCGAGCGGGTCGAACAGCAGGAACAGCGCCAGAACCGGCAGCCACGCCGCGAAGAACGCGACCAGCAGCGCGCGCCGCATCGGGTCGGCGTTCCGTTTCCAGTCGCGCAGCTCGAGCACGGCGACCGACGTCAGCGCCACCGCCAGGAGCGTGCGCAGCGTGCGCATCAGCGGCTCCCACGGCTTGTGCTCGAATCCCTGCGAAGAGCCACCGAGATAGTCGAACCAGCCGTTCGCGAAGATGCGCATGTGCTCGACGAAACCGCGTCCGTCGGTCAGTTGCAGGTTCGACACGGCATGATGCGTGGACACGATGCCGAGCCCGAACACGATCCGGTAGCCGAGCAGCGACACGCACCAGGCCGCGATCAGGACGATCGAGGCCGCACTCGTCGGCGACAGTCGCCTGGGCCATGAGAGACCGCCCGGCATGCGCGCGGCGGCGAGCACGCGCTCGAACGCGTACAGCGGCAGCACCATCATGATCGCGACACGACCCGGGTTCGCGAACGCGACGGCCGCGACCAGCACGGCCAACCAGACGAGCGGCCCGTTCCGCGCCCATCGGGGCGATCCGGCGCAAACGGCTCGGTCGTGCAGAACCAGCAGCGCCGCGCCGGCCAGAAACCCGGCCGGCCACCAGATGTACGTCGTCTGGCCGAACACCATGATCGTGAACTGGAACGCGAAGCCCGATGCGACGACCATCAGCGCGACCGCGCTGGCCGTGCAGGAGAGGCGTGCGAGCCGCAGCAGCCAGCCGGCTGCCGCGAGCAGCGCGAGACTGAGCACGATGCTCGCGAATGCATGGGCGCCGAAGCCGTTCGGCCACCAGGACAGCAGCGGGGCGATCAACAGAGCGCCGGACGGCACCATCAGATCGCCGTTGTTGCCGACCCAGCCGTCCGGCAGCACGCGGCCCTGCCGATGCATCGCCTCGGCCAGCAGATTGAGGACCGCATCGTCGCTGCTGAAATCGGGCTTGAAGAAGTGGCCGACGTACAGCAGCAAGGCGCTCAGCGTGACCGTCAGACTCAGTCCGACCGCCAGCCGCAACGCCAGACGCCAGAGCGGCGACAGACCCGGCTGGTCGTCTGCGCGCGGTCGATTCCGCGACGCCGTGTCCGCCGGCGCGCTCATGGCTCGAAATCCAATGGCGGCACCGAGCGGCGGAGCTCGAGTCCGACGATCTGGAACACCGGAGGCGGCAGCTCGCCGATCGGTGCCTGCGCCGGACCGTCACTGCGCAGTGTAATCCTGGCCGAGGCCGCGTTCTGCTCGAGTCGCAGCGGAATGCTGCGCGAGAGCATCTGGCCGGCCGTCAGCCGCAAGGTGACGATCTGCGCGCCGTCATCGTCGAGGACCGTGACGGTCTGGTCGTTCGGCGCCCACAGCGCCAGATCGACGTCCAGATTCCATGCCGCTCCCCAATCGAACGAACGCTGCGCGAGCACGCTGGCGTCGGGATCGCGCAGCGGCCGCAGGTCGTTGCGTACCAGGATCTGCGCCTCGCGCTCCGCCCAGGACGAGCGGCGCTCGCCGTGCGAGATCCAGCCGTGGAAACCCGGACCGAGCTCGGCGCTCAACCCGGTGACGTCGGGCGCGATCCGCGGAAATGTCACGCGCACCGTGCGCAGGTCGATCAGGTTCGGCGAACGGATCGTCACGACCGGCACGCCGTTGGCGTCGGGCGTCGCGTGCGCCACGACCGAGAGCGCATCGGAGAACAGCTGCGGCGCGACGCGTCCGTTGACGGCGACCGACTGCGGACAATCGCCGACGCAGAGCTGGCGCGCGCTGATCTCGAGCCGGTCGTTGGACGTATTGGGATAGATCCGCACCGTGTGCGCCAGCGCGCGGTCGACGCCTTGGGCAGGGTCGATCGCGGCGAACAGAAGCGTCTGATTCGGCGAGCGGACCTCGTCGTAGAGATACAGATAATGCGTCGGCGCCTCCTGCCGGCCCTCGGGCTGGATGCTGGCGACCTGCCGATCGGCCCGCGCATTGGCGACGAACAGCCAGTACGCCGTATCAGACACGGGCGATCCGGTGATCGCGGCATCGTTCATCACGATGCGCGCACCGGGCGCGATCGCCTCGAACGCTTCGGAGCGCAGCCATCGCTCGAACGTGTTCCAGCGCCGTGCGTACTGCTTCTGCTCCAGGTTGAAGCCCGCGTTGGACCAGTCGGTCACGAACGAAGCGACCGAGAGCACCGCCGCCGCGACGGCGGCCACGCGCATCGACCGGTACCGGCGGAACAACGCGACCAGCCCGAGCACGAGCAGGGCAATCCAGGCGTAGTACGAGAACTGGCTGTAGTGGACGGCGTGGACGCCGTGGGTCACCCATTGCTGGTAGTGGCTGGTCAGACCGAGCAGGACGTTGGGTATGAAGACCATGACCAGCACGACCAGCGCCAGCGGTGCGAGCGGCACGGCCGGTCGGCCGTCGCCGATCAGGCGCGCCAGCACCATCGTCGCGGCGCCCACCGCCAGCATCTTGATGAACCACAGAGCCGTGACGTGCTCACGCAGGCTGTGCAGCGTCAGCGCGACCTCGCCGTTGAAGACGGTCGCCAGCGGCGCGCCGCCAAGACTGAGCGTCACGATGGTTCGCAAGGCGAGCAGCGGGTGGGCGATGCCGCCCATCGACGAGCCGTCGTAACTGGACGGATGGAGGAGGCGCCAGATCACCCAGCAGACCAGCCACAGTGTGATGCCGACCGCATACGGTACGAGGTAACGCCACGCCGGCCGCACGGTCAATCGGTGCGCCAGCACGATCAGCGGCAGCGTGAATGCATACGCGACGAAGCCTTCCTGCAGGCCGATCAGCATCACCAGCGTACCGACGACCGCGTAGCGCATCGCTTGCCGGTCCAGCGCGACGATCAGGCCGAGGGTTCCGAGCAGCCAGGTCGCCCACGTGAACTCCCACGCGAACGGGTAGTTCACGAACAGGTTGAGATTGGCGCTGTTCTGCGCCAGCGCGAAGAAGACCAGCGCATAGAGCAGCGTCAGCTCGCGCATGCGCAACAGGCGTGCGAGCACATAGCCGCCGATCAGACAGGTCGCCAGCGTCGTGCCGAGGCGCAACGCGTCCTGATACAGCGGGCTGTCGAACAGATACGGAAAGAAGTACGTGTACGACGAAGGTTTCAGCAGCCGGCCGTGTTCGACGGCGATGTCGTAGGCGATCTGGAGCCACGATCCGCTCCAGACCCACGCCGCATACCAGCGGTCGTCGGGATTGAGATAACGGACGTCGGCGATCGAGCCGAGGAACGCCATCGCGACGACGGCCGTGCACATCAGCACGAAGCGCCAGTCGGCCCTGACGGTGATCGCGGCCGGTGCGGTGCGCGGAGGCGACGATGTCTGCGGATCGTGCATGATCGAAAAAAAGGTCCCTTCGTCGAATGCCTCTCGCGGCATCGAGCGGCCAGTCCCCTCGTGCGCGGCGCCGATCAGGCCAGTGCCGCCTCCAGTTCCGCGCGCAGATCGGCCAGATCCTCCACGCCGACCGAGAGCCGGATCAGGCCGTCGCTGATGCCGAGCCGCTTGCGCTGGGCCGGCGGAATCGAGGCGTGCGTCATGATCGCCGGATGATCGACCAGGCTCTCGACGCCGCCGAGCGATTCGGCCAGCGCGAACAGATGACAGCGCTTGAGCATCTTCTGCGCCTTGCGCAGTCCGCCCTTGACCTCGATCGTGACGATGCCGCCGAAGCCGTCCATCTGGCGACGCGCCAGGCGATGCTGCGGATGGGACTTGAGTCCCGGATAGATCACGCGCTCGATCGCCGGATGCTTCTCGAGCCATTGCGCGAGCGCCAGCGCGTTCTCGCAGTGCGCGCGCATCCGCAGATGCAGCGTCTTGAGTCCGCGCATCGCCAGGAACGCGTCGAACGGGCCTGCGACCGCGCCGACCGAGTTGTGCAGGAACGCCATCTGCTCGGCCAGCGCCGCGTCGTCACCGGCCACGACGATGCCGCCGACGATGTCGGAGTGGCCGTTCAGATACTTGGTCGCCGAGTGCAGCACGAGGTGCGCACCGTACTCGAGCGGGCGCTGCAGGATCGGCGAGCAGAACGTGTTGTCGACGACCAGGATCAGACCATGCTTGCGCGCGAACGCCGCGACACGCTCCAGATCGACCAGCTTGAGCATCGGATTGGTCGGCGTCTCGGCCCAGATCATCCGCGTATTGGGCTTGAGCGCGCCGGCGAGCGCGCGCGGATCGGCGAGGTCGACGAAGCTGAAGTCGAGGCCGGCCGAGCGGCGGCGAACGCGTTCGAACAGGCGGTAGCTGCCGCCGTAGAGGTCGTCCATCGCGATGACGTGGCTGCCGCTGTCGAGCAGGTCGAGCACGGTCGCCGCGGCGGCGAGGCCGGACGCGAACGCGTAGCCCTGCCGTCCGCTCTCCAGATCGGCCACGCAGCGCTCGTAGGCCATGCGGGTCGGGTTCTGCGTGCGCGAGTACTCGTAGCCCTTGTGGACGCCGGGGCTGTCCTGGACGTAGGTGGAGGTCGCGTAGATCGGCACCATGATCGCGCCGGTGGACGGATCGGGGCTCTGGCCGGCGTGGATGGCGCGTGTACCGATGGCGGGACGCGGAGTCTTCATCGTCGAGAAATCCTGGTGACCGCTGGCGCGGCATTGAACGGCGAGTATCGCATCCGCGGCGCGCGGGCGCCGCTGCGGACGTCGCGGACCGGCGGCCGCACGGGCACGGCGGCACGCGCCGCACGACACCCGGCTCAGCCGTAGAGGATCAGTCCGAGCGTGACCAGCCAGCCGGCGACCGCGAGCAGCAGCCAGCGGTCGCGCAGCACCAGCCGGCTCGGATTGCCGCCGGCGCCGCGCCGCAGCGCGAGCCACAGATAGCGCAGCAGACCCAGTGCGACCCACGGCGTCGACCCGTACAGCGGATGCGAACCGTGGCGTGCGATGACGTCGGGGGAGACCGTGTAGAGCACGTAGGCGCCGAGCGTGGCGACCGCGACGACGATCAGTGCGCGATTGAGCGATTCCAGCCGGTAGCCGCGCGTCGCACGTGCGGCCGGGTCGACCGCCTGGGCGAGGTCGCCCTGCCGTTTGCCGAGCGCGAGCAGCAGCGCCACCAGAAAGCCGACCACGACGATCCACGGCGTCAGCGGGATGTCCGGGCCGACGCCGCCGCCGACGATGCGCAGCAGGAAGCCGCAGGCCAGCACGACCGCGTCGAGATAGGCGACGCGCTTGAGCGCCAGCGTGTAGGCGACCTGCAGCGCGAGATACAGCGCGATCACCACGACCAGCGGCCAGCCGTCGATCGCCGCGACGGCCAGGCCGGCCGCGGCGGCGAGGATCGCGAACAGTCGCGCCGGGCCCGGTCCGATCGCACCGCGCGCGAGCGGACGCCGGCACTTCTCGGGATGGCGCCGGTCGCGCTCGATGTCGACCAGATCGTTGCCGGCGTAGACGGCCGACGAGGCGAAGCAGAACGCCAGCACCGCGATCAGCGCGCCGCGCACGGCGACCGGGTCGAATGCCGCGTGCGCGAAGATCAGCGGCAGCAGGACGAACCCGTTCTTGATCCACTGCTCGGGCCGCGCCAGCTCGAGCAGTGCGCGCGCGACCTGCCGGGGGCGGGCTCGGGGATGCGCGTCGACGCTCATCGGCGGCGCGTCAGCGCGCGGGCGCGGGCGCCGGGGCGGATGCCGGCGGCGGCGCGGCGCCGGTCGCCGGCTGACCGATCACGACCGACGGTGCAGCGCCGGCGGCGGTCTTGCCGGCCTGCGCCGCTTCGGCCGCCGCCGGCGGCGGCGGCTCGTGCAGGACGAACGTGCCGAGCGCGTCCTTGCCGGTGGTCGTGTCGTAGGCGTACGCGCGCAGCTTCGACGGCTCACCGTCGGCCAGTCGCGGAATCGGCAGGCGGAAACGCGGCTGATCGATCCGATAGGTCGCGCTCGTCTGCTTCTTGCCGGCGGCGTCGACCCAGTCGACGACGATCTCGCCGTCGAACCGCTGCATCGGCAGCGAGATCAGCAGGTCGCGGCTCCAGCGGTCGTCGCTGCGCGCGATCTGCAGCGGATCGCGCGGCAGCTCCATGACCAGCGCCGGATCGCCGAGCAGGTTGTACATCTCGACGAGGATCCGGCTGTTGATGCTGTTCTTGGCCTTGACGATGCCTTCACCGATGGTCTGGCCCGGCTCGAGCATCTCGGTCATCAGCGCCTTGCTGAAGGCGGCCGACGGCGTATTGCGCCAGGACGCCGCGAACACCGCGACCGCACCCCGGTCGGCCTCGCGCAGGAAGCGCTCGCCGATCGAGTCCTCACTCGGGTTGTCGAACGGCGCCGAGTAGCAGGTCATCGACAGGATCACCGGCAGGCGGCCGCCGTTGGTCAGGCCCGACACGTCGTCGAGCGTGAACAGGTCGTGGTTCTTGCGCACGTCCGGCGCACCGGTGCGCCAGATGTAGCGGCCACCGTGCCCGATGAAGTGCACCAGCAGCTGCCCGTCGTTGAGGCCGTCGCGAATCGCCGACTGATGCGCGACGTTGTGTTCCTCTTCCTTGTGCGCGTAGATGCGCGAGGTCGCGAAGCCCAGGTCGTCGAGCTCGTCGGCGAGCTGGTCGGACAGCGTGTGGAAGTACGTGCTGTCGTCGGTGATCATCATCGCCTCGCGGCGCCAACGGCCGATCGGCGGATCGGTCATGTAGCGGATCGTCTTGTTGACGATCGCGGTGACCTCCTCGGGCTTGACGACCGGGAAGCGGCCGACCGCGAGCACCGGCTTCCATTCCTCTTCGCCCTTGGGCAGCTTCTCGCGGCCGACCGTGACGAAGCCGTTGTCGCTCGCCGACTGACCCTCCGGCGACGGGAACTGCCAGGTCGGAATCAGATTGCTGTCGGCCAGCTTCTCGGTCCGGTTCGGGTTGGCCGTGCTCGCGATGCCGCCGAACTGGTTCGGATACAGCAGCTCCAGATTCGTCCACTTCGCATAGCGGCCGTCGTCGTAGGTGTCGTGGCGGATGTCGAAACTCGCCTTGCCGACCAGCAGCAGGAAGCGCGGCCGCGGCTCGGGCCATTCGTTCCAGGCCACGTCGACCAGCCGGCGGATCGCCTGCGGATGGCTGATGCCGCCGTTGAACTGGTCGTAGGCCTCCTGCGGATCGATCAGAGCGACCTTGAGGCCGCGCTGGCGATGGAATTCGGCCAGCGGACGCACTGCGTCCATCAGCGTCGCGTGGCTGACGATCAGATAGTCGTAGCCCTCGCCCGGCTTGCGCCAATCGGTCCCGTCGGCCGCCGCGCGCACCGCGGCCGGCGCAGCCAGCTGGCCGTCCAGCGTGGGGTACTGGTCGACGCCGGCCGGTGCCGCCGCGAATCGGTATGCGCCCTCGGCCGCCTGACCCGGCCGGCGCACGCCGTCGTCGCCGAACAGCACCGGCGTGCCGGCACCGGCGTACCGCAGCGCCTGATCGCCGTGCTGGCCGTCGCGGACCGACAGCGCGAACACGCCGGCGTCCAGATCGCCGGCGATCGGATAGCGCAGCTCGGCCCAGTTGAACATCACCACATCGACGATGTCGTTCTGCGGCTGCCACGGCACCGGGCGCTTGGGAATGCGCAATTCCAGCGTATTGCCGCGCGCCTTCAGCAGACCCAGCGGCACGACCAGGTCCTTGCGCACCTCGTCGCGCGAGTTCCAGTCCAGCGTCGTCAGCAGCCGGCCGTTGACCCGCAGCTCCACCTGATGATCGGCAGGCTTGTTGGCCTTCTGGTTCATCGGCGCGAACAGCGAGGACAGGCCGCGGAAGTTCAGCGTCATCGCGACGTCCGGACCGCGTCCGGCGAGGTCCGGCAGATCGAAGTCGGCCTTGAACGGATCGGGGTCGACGTGGGTCAGCTTGGCCCACTGCCAGACGTCGGGCTCCTGCCACGGCTTCTGCTGCGAGGGGTCGAGCCGGATCATCAGATTGTCCTGCTCGAGGTGCAGCGTGCGCTGCAGGCCGGCGCTCGCACCGTTCTGCGCGGCCGGTGCCGCATCGACGATGCGCTTGTGCGGACCCGGCGCGGCGCCGAGCAGATAGACGTTGTGGATGCTGTAGGCGTCGTTCCAGCTTTCCGGTCCGTGCAGCTGATGGCCGACCCATTCGATCCGCGCGCCCGCGCCGAAGCGGCCGTCGACCGCGCCGACCACGCGGATCGGCACCTCGCCGTCGCGATGCATCAGCACCAGATCGTCGGCGGCGCAGTCGGCCAGGCCGGGCTGGGCGGCGACCAGGACCGCGTGCTCGAGCGCATAGACGCCCGACTGCATGATCTCGATGTGGGCGCGTCCCGAACAGGCCAGGGCGGCGACCGGCGAGGTCAGGCACATGAGCGCGAGCAGGCGGAGGCCGAGACGGCGGGCGGAGCTGGAATGGCGCATGGAGAAGACCGCTTGGTGCCGCGTGGCGGCGATGAAAACGACTCGCAGCACACCGGCGCTCATCCGGAGCGTCGGCATACGCGAAGATGTCCGGCCCGGCAGGACCATCCCGACGGCCGTGAAACCGCTTCGCCGTCCGCGGCCGGTGAGCCCGGCCGACCGCCAAGGCTACCGGCCGTGGCACGATGCGGCAACCGCCGCACCGGTGTCGCAGCCGGACCGCCGAAACAGGACCGCACGCCGCGGCCGGGGTTCCGTCGCCCGCCCCGTCCGATCGGCGCGGGTATCAGTAGCGCGGTACCGACGGATCGATCTCGCGCGACCAGGCGTCGATGCCGCCGGTGACGTTGTACAGATCGCGGAAGCCGCGTTCGCGGAAGTACTCGGCGGCCTGGCGGCTGGAGTTGCCGTGGTGGCACAGGAACGCGAGCGGCGTGCCCTTGTCGAGGCCGATCAGGCGCGCGTGCGAATCGGCGTCGAGCACCTCGGCCGCCGCGAACGGCGCGGCGGCGCGGTCGGCGGCCGGACGCACGTCGATCACGGTGATGTCGCCGGCGGCGAGACGCTCGCGCAGCGTGCGCACGTCCAGGTCGCGCACGCCCTTGGGCGCCAGCGGCAGCTGGATCGACAGGCCGCTGCCGTGCTCGGTCTCGACCCAGTCGATGCGCGCGCCGCGCGCGCGCTGCGCGCTGGCGACGTCGAAACGGACCTCCAGTCCGTTGACCTCGACCGCTATGTCGGCGCTGCCGGCCTCGCGGAACTGAAACTGCGGCTGGAACCGGCTGTCGATCGCCAGGAACAGCTTGGCGTCGCCGACGTCGGCCATCGCCTCGCGGATCGCCGCGACCGCGCGGTCGGAGATCACCAGGTCCGGCGGCGAGCGGTCCGGCTCCGGGCGGCCGAACAGCCGGTGCAGCTCGCCGCTGTCGTAGAGGCTCTGGATGATGTCCGAGCCGCCGACCAGCTCGCCGTTGACGTAGAGCTGCGGGATCGTCGGCCAGTTGCCGTATTCCTTGATGCCCTGACGGATCGCCTCGTCCTCGAGCACGTCGACGCCGAGGTAGTCGTCGAGCACCTCGTCGAGCCGCTCGACCGCGGCGGCCGAGAAACCGCAGCGCGGCGCCTCGCGCGTGCCTTTCATGAAGAGAATCACCGGGTGGGCGGCCAGCAAGGCCTCGATACGGGTACGGACGGCGGACATCGGCGTGGATCCTGGACGGGAGCGGGAGCCGGCGGATGATACGGCAGTGAATCGTGCGTTCCGGCTTGGTTTGGGACGTATGCTTGGCCCATAATCGTTTCAAGGGCTTAGCGAGGCCCAGGGTGGGAGGCAGGCCCGCCGCCGGTCACCGGGAATGATCGACGGACCGCGCACGCAGCGTGCGCGACGCGCGTCGTCTCCAGAAGAATCGGCCGACGAGAGCCTCGAGGGGGCGTTCGTTTCCGGAACACGTATCGCAGTCATTTCGAGAGGGAACCCATGAAACAGCGTCTCGTGTCACCGTTGTCCCGTCTTGCGCTGGGCGGCCTGTTCGCCGCCGCGACGGTCGCCGCCCAGCCGCCGGCCGAGGCCCCTGCCACGGGCTCGGCGACGATTCCGCTGACCTACGTCGGCACCAATGCGCGCGTGTCGCTCGGCATCGACGACGACGGCAACGTGCTCGGCGAGGTGCTCGGCATCTTCGGCAAGAAGGACGATTCGGCCTGGGCCGGCCAGCTCTGGCTCGGCGACGGCGGTGCCGGCGGCGTGCAGCTCGGCTACCACTGGCTGTACGGCGCGACGCGCGAGGACGGTGTCGTCGACGGCAAGGGCGTGCTCAAGGTGTTCGCGGCCGGCGACCAGAACCGCTGGAAGGACCGCAAGGTCAGCATCGGCCTGGGCCTCGAGAAGGAACACTTCTTCATCGACGGCTATCTGAGCCATGCGGTCACCGACGAGCGTCTGGTCAACACGACCACCGACGTCGTCGAGAACATCATCCGTGGCAGCGACGGCAACGGCAGCTACTCGCAGGTCGAGACGGTCGAGACGATCACGCGCTTCTTCGACCGGCCCTACGACAACGGCATCGGCGCCCGCTTCGGCCGCTACTTCGAGCAGCCGCTGCTGCGCCTGCGCGGCGGCCTCGACTACGAGCGCGGCAAGCACGATTCGGATCAGCAGACGGTCTCGATCGGTCTCGACAAGTACTTCCGCAACAGCGGCTTCAGCCTGTCGCTGGACGGCGAGTATCTGCGCAAGGACGGCAAGTTCGAGCGCGACCGCGACGACACGCGCGGCTGGCTGATGCTGCGTTACGCGTTCGGCGGGCAGAGCTTCCGGCCGGTCGAGCCATTCCGCGAGGTCGAGGTCCGGCGCGAGGTGGCCGAGGCGGCGCCGGCTGCCGAGCCGCAGCTGATCCGCAACGAGGTGCGCCTAGACGGCGACGCGTTCTTCGATTTCGACGCATCGACGCTGCGCCCCGACGCGGTCGCCGCACTCGACGCGCTGCTGGCCAAGCTCGGCTCGGACCAGCGCGTCAGTCGCATCGCCGTGGTCGGCCATACCGACTCGATCGGCAGCGAGGCCTACAACCAGCGCCTGTCCGAGCGCCGCGCCGCCAGCGCCCGGGACTATCTGGCCGGACACGGCATCCCGGCCGACCAGATCGACGCGCGCGGCGAGGGTGAGCTCAACCCGAGCTTCCCGAACGACACGCCCGAGAACCGCCAGAAGAACCGCCGCGTCGACGTCGAGTTCCTGACGATCGAGGAGACCGTCGTGCCGGCGCCCGCGGCCGAGCCGCGCAGCGTCGTCGAGTGGGTCCGCGAGCCGGTCAAGGCCTCGCCGGCCTGGATCGACCGCGCGCTGCGCAATCCGGCCGAACACAAGCGCACCGTCGACGTGTACCACTACGAGGAGTCGAACACGACGACGACGCTCGGCCCGAAGGTCTACGATCCGCGGCCGCCGCTCGCGCAGGACGACAGCGCCCAGGTCGCGCAGAACTCGAGCAACAACCGGATCGACGTGCTCGCCAACGACTCCAGCCCGGACGGCCACCCGCTGACGATCACCGCGGTGTCGGCACCGGCGCACGGCAGCGCGGCGATCTCGGGCAGCGCGATCAGCTATACGCCGAACGCCGGCTATCTCGGCGCCGACAGCTTCACGTACACGGTCAGCGACGGCCACGGCGGCGTCGACACGGCGACCGTCAGCATCACGGTCGGCTCGGGGGGCGGCGACGGCGCGCCGATCACGACGACATTCCGCGTGGGCGCGTTCAAGCGCGGCGAGGTCGTGATCGACGTGCTCGCGCACGTGGTCTCGCCGGGCGGCTATGCGATGTCGATCACCGACGTGCAGCACACCGGCCCCGGCCACGGCGAGGTGTCGATCCTCGACGACGGCCGCGTGCTGTACCGCGCGATCGCCGGCTACGTCGGCCTGGACTGGTTCGACTACACGGTGACCGACTCGCGCGGCATCTCCTCGACCGGCCGCGTCGAGGTCATGGTGACGCAGTTCCCGTGGGAGCCTTGAGCGGGCGACCGGTCACGTCCACGACACGAAGGCCCGCGGCTTACGCCGCGGGCTTTTTTTTGGGTTCTTCGTCCGCGTCAATTAGCCTAAAGGCTGATCTCGTTCGCACCGAAAGCCTCGGCTTTCGCTCTGGCTCTCGCACTGGCTGTGGCCGAGTTGGGGCAGCGTGCCTGGGCGACCGAGAAGCGCAGGGGACCGGCGCGGCGCAGCCGCGTCGGCTCGCGTCAGCGCAGGCGGTTTTGGTGACTTTTCCCAAGAGAAAGAATGTCCGGGAGACATTCTTGACGTCGCGCAGCGACGGCCCGAAGGGCGGCCGCCAGGAAGGGTGGGCCGCCAAAGTCACCCGCTCGCGGAGCGAGCGGAAGCACTTGATCTGAATCTTTCAGCTCGAGCTGTCTTGACGATCGAAGATTCGAAAAGGGCAGATCAAGACCGGCATCGACATCGAAGCCCCGAGTGCTTCAGATCGCGCGAAGGCGAAGTCGGTGCGGAACAGGAGTCGAAATCGAACGAACCCGCAAAGAGATGAAGAACCCGTTCACGACCGGTCGGTCAGGCAGCAAGCGCCTTGCGCGCCGCCGGCAGCAGCGTATCGAGCCAGCGTGCGTACTGCGCCGCGGACGGATGCAGCGCATCGTCGACCAACAGTTCCGGCGCCGCGCCGGCCTGGCGCGAGGCGGCCGTGACGTCGACGTAGACGACGCCGGCGCGTGCGGCGATCTCGCCGGCCGCGCGGTTGAACGTGTCGATCGCGGCGGCGATGCGCGCCGGATCGTGCCCGTTGAGGCGTGCGAACGGCGTCACGCCCCAGTCCGGGATCGAGACCGCCAGCACGCGCGCCGGGCGTCCGCCGGCGAACGCCAGCGCGCGCTGCAGCAGCGCGTCGAACTCGTCGCGGAAGTTGAAGATGTCGCGGCCGCGGTACTGGTTGTTGACGCCGATCAGCAGGCTGACCAGGTCGTACGGCGGCTGCAGCGATTCGCGCTCGATCGCGGCGGCCAGCTCGTCGGTGGTCCAGCCGGTGACCGCGAGGATCTGCGGCTCGCCGAGCGGCACGCCCTGCGCACGCAGGCGCGCGGCCAGCGCGACCGGCCAGCGCCCGTCCGCCGCGACGCCTTCGCCGATCGTGTAGGAATCGCCGAGCGCCAGAAAGCGCAGCAGCGGACGCTCAGGCGACATGGCGCTGCGCGTGGCCGCGCGCCGCGATCGCCTGCAGCGTACGCTCGATCCGTCCGAACACCTCGTCGATCACCGCCGGCTCCGGCAGCAGCGTGACGCGGAAATGCGTGCGGTAGGGCACGTTGAAGCTCGAGCCCGGCACCAGCAGTACCTGTTCGCGCTCGAGCAGTTCGAGTGCGAATGCCTCGTCGTCGAAGCCCGGCAGGCGGTCCGGATCGACGCCCGGAAACGCGTACAGCGCCGCGCGCGGCGCGACCATCTGCAGGAATTCGCTGGCCGCTACGCGGCGGCACAAGGCGGCACGCGCCTCGTGCAGGCGGCCGCCCGGCGCGGTCAGGCCGGCGATCGCACTCGGGCCTTCGAGCGCCGGCTTGATCGCCCATTGCGCCGGCACGTTCGCGCACAACCGCATCGATGCCAGCAGGTCCAGCGCCATGAGCAGATCGCGCACCCGCTTCTCGGCGCCGTTGACGGTCATCCAGCCGACACGGTAGCCGCAGGCCAGATGAACCTTCGACAGGCCGCCGTAGCTGATGCACGGCACGTCGCCGGCCAGCGGCGCCAGCGGCTCGAAGCGCGCGTCGTCGTAGAGCACGCTGTCGTAGATCTCGTCGGACAGCAGGACCAGGCCGTGGCGCGCCGCCAATGCGACGATCGCCTCGAGGATCGGCCGCGGATAGACCGCACCGGTCGGGTTGTTCGGATTGATCAGCACGATCGCGCGCGTGCGCGGCGTGATCAGCGCGGCCATCTGCTCGGGATCGGGCAGATGGCCGGTCTGGGCCGGGCACGGATAGTGGACCGGCGTGCCGCCGTTGAGAAAGGTCGCGGCGGTCCACAGCGGATAGTCAGGCGCCGGGACCAGCACCTCGTCGCCCGGATTGACGATCGCGCGGATGCTGAGGTCGATCAGCTCGCTGACGCCGTTGCCGAGGAAGACGCGCTCGGCGTCGGCGTGCCACGCGCCCTGCGCGCGCTGCGTCACCGCGATCGCCTCGCGTGCGGCCATCAGGCCCTGCTGGTGGCCGTAGGCCTCGCTGGCCGGCAGCGCGTCGGCGATCGCCTGGCGCAGATGGGCCGGGACGCGGAAGCCGAACAGACCCGGGTTGCCGATGTTCAGACGCGTGATCGACTGCCCGGCGGCTTCGAGCTCGCGCGCTCGGCGGCTCAACGGGCCGCGGATGTCGTAGCGAACCTCGGCGAGGCGGGAGCTGGTGGCGATCGGGCGTTCCATGAGAGGTCGGGCTGCGAATGACGCGCTGTACACGCGAGAGAACGGCCATGCTAGCCGATACGCGGTCGCGTACAAGGCCCGGCGGCGGCGCGCCCGCCCACGGTCCGGAGTTCGCCATCTGGCGGACTCGATCGGCCCGATCTGGCACCGCGGCCGTCCGATCGGCGTCGGCCGCGGCGGCGCGGCACCGGCGCACACGTCGCGAGGCATGGCCTAGAATGCCGCCGATGCAGCTCCCCGCCGACCTGGAACATCGCCTCGCACAGATCGGCTGGCGCGCCTCGGCGCTGCCGGACGATGCGCCGGCCGGCGCGTTCCCGGCCCGCGTCAGCGCGCAGCACCGTGCCGGCTACGAGCTCGACGACGGCGAGCGCATCTTCAATGCGCAGCCGGCGCCGCGCTTTCTGAAGGCCTCGTTCGATCCGCTCGAGCGGCCGGCGGTCGGCGATTTCGTGCTGGTCGTGCCCGGCACGCCGCCGCAGATCGAACGCGTGCTGCCGCGCCACGGCGTGCTCAGCCGCGCCGCGGCCGGCGAGCGCCACCAGCGCCAGATCATCGCGACCAACGTCGATCACGTCTTCGTCGTGACCGGACTGGACGGCGACTTCAATCCGGCGCGGATCGAGCGCTACCTGCTGCTGGTCGCCGAGAGCGGCGCGCAGCCGGTCGTCGTGCTGACCAAGGCCGACCAGGCCGAAGCGGCCGAGGCCGCAGTCGCCGAACTGCGCCAGCGCCTGCCCGATCCGGTCGCGATCGTCGCCGTCAACGCCAAGTCGCCCGAATCGGTGGCGCCCTTGCTGGCCTGGCTGCAGCCCGGCGACAGCGCGGTGCTGGTCGGATCGTCCGGTGCCGGCAAGTCGACGCTGACCAATACGCTGCTCGGCGAGGCGCGGCAGGCGACCGGCGCGGTCCGCCGCAGCGACAGCCGCGGCCGCCACACCACGACGCATCGCGCGCTGCTGCGCCTGCCGTCGGGCGGCTGCCTGATCGACACGCCGGGCATGCGCGAGATCAAGCTGACCGGCGAGGAGACGCTCGACGCGGGCCAGTTCGCGGACATCGAGGCGCTCGCGCAGTCGTGCCGGTTCGGCGACTGCGCGCATGCGACCGAGCCCGGCTGCGCGGTGCGTGCCGCGCTCGCCGACGGCCGGCTCGATCCGGCGCGCTGGCACAACTACGCCAAGCTGCGCGACGAGCTCGCCGCCGCCGCCGACACGCTCGAGGCGCAGCTGCGCCGCAAGAGCGAGGCGCGCGTACTGACCAAGGCGCTGGGGCGGCGGCTCAACGAGAAGTACGGCCCGCGCTGAGGCCGCTGCCCGGGCCTGTCGGCGCTGCCTTCGGCCGCATCGCCCGCCGGCGCGGCGGCAGCGGCCGCGCGCACCGGCGCCGCCGTCAGTCGAGCGCGTCGAAGCCGTCGGCGAAGATCGTCTCGGCCACGATCGGCGTCAGCATGAAGCTGCCGATGCTGTCGTCGGCGAGGCGGCCGGTACCGACGATCACGCCGTGGGCGTTGATCGCGACCGCATTCGAGAAGCGCGTGAAGCCGCCGGTGTCGTCGACGTGCTGGTAGAGGTCGTAGCTGACGCCGTCGACGTGGACCCAGGCGCGCTGGCCCGGCACGATGCCGCTGGCGGTGCCGATGCCGGCAGTGCCGACGATGACGCCGGCCGCATTGATCGCGATCGCACCGCCGTTGGGCTGGTCGAGCGTCGCGCCGGGAATCTCGGTATAGGTGCCGTCCGCGGCGAAGACGATCGGCACCAGCACCGGCTCGGCGCCGACGCCGAGGCCGACCGCAGTCCCCTCATCGTTGACGGCGGTGGCGATGCTCGCGAAGTCTTCGGTCATCGCGCTCATCGAGGAGACCTGCGGCACGCCGACCTGGCCGACCACCGCGTGCACGCTGGAGCTGTGCACGTTCCAGTGGCCGACCAGCTTGCCGGCATTGTTGAGGCCGTTCCAGCGCGCCTGCTGGTCGGGCATCGTCTCGTCCTGCAGGCCGTAGTCGACCAGGCCGCCCGCGGCGGTCCAGACGAACGCGCGGCTCGGCGCACCGGTGCCGAAGCCGCCCTTGCCGCCGGCGACGACGCCGGCGTCGTTGATGTCGTTGGGCGTCGCCGCCTCGCCGGAGACGTTGCTGATGACCGTGAACGGACCCGGATCGGCGACGTTCCAGAGCAGGGCCGCGACGCCGCTGGAGAAGTCGGTCGCAGTGCCGACGATCTGGCCGGCGTTGTTGATCGCGGTGGCGATGCCGTCGATGTCGATGCCGGCCGGCACGTCCAGCGGATGTACGCCGTTCTCGTCCCACAGCGCGGCCACGCGCACGAAGTCGGCGTTCTGATAGTGGCCGACGATCTGGCCGGCATCGTTGATGTCGGTGACGGTCACGTTGGAGCCGTCGGGCGGCGTCTCGAGCACGGTCAGGTGGTACTGCGGCGGTGCCGCGACGGCGCTGCCGACGATGGCGGCCAGGGCCAGCGCGAGCGCGGCGCGCAGCGGGTGGGCCGAAGCCGGGGCGGAAGGCCGGGAGGGAGTCGCAGTCATGTTCGGGGTACCTTCGATCGCGAAGAACGGACGGCCGCGGCGCCGTCGGGCGCAGGCCGGGGTCGGCTCGACGATCCCGCCAATCGGCCGAGCGCGCATGTAAAAAGCCTGTATCGGCCGTGTATCGACATCGAAAAGCGCGTTAGGACCGATGTGCGGACGGTTCAAGGCAGCGCGGCCAGCCCTTCCGGCAGGGCCCGCTCGCCGGCAAGTCGCTGTGCGCGCGCCTGCGCCGCGGCGGCCGGCGCGGCCTGGCCGAGCGCGCGATAGACCGCCGCTTCGCTCCAGGCCGCACGCAGGTCGCGGTCGGCCCAGGGCGCGATCCGCCCGTTGACCGCGACGGCTTCCTCGATGCGGCCGGATGCGAGCAGCTGGTCGACGTAGGGCTGCCCGACCGCGACCAGCTCCTCGGGGATCGCACGCCGCGCCGCGCGGTCCAGCGCCTCGGCATAGTGATCGAGCGCCTCGTCGACACGGGCCTCGGCGGCCGCCTGGCCGGCCTGCGCGAGCGCGGCATAGACCCGGTCGGACTGGTTCGGGTCGGCCTCGCTCCACGCAAGCAGGCGCATCACCTCGGCCCGCGCGGCTTCGGTGCGGCCGCTGCCCTGCAGTCCACGGATCCGCGTCGACCAGGTCCAGGCGTAGTCGAGCCGGCTGCGCAGTTCCAGAGCCGGCGTCAGCGCGGCACTGGCCAGCTCCTCGGCCTTGGCCGGCCGGCCGCGCGAGAGCGCGATCCGTGCCGCCAGACTGGTCGCCTGCAGCCGCAGCGGCGCGTCCTCGACCGGGTCGGCACCGTCGAAGATCCGTGCGATCAGCGTCTCGGCCTCGTCGAGCCGGCCGTTGGCGGCCAGCGCGCCGGCGCGCGAGAGCGTCAGTTCCCAGCGCTGACGCCGGTTGCCGCCGTGCGACTGGAGCGGACCGAAGCGCTCGCTCAGCGCCAGTGCCTGGGCCGGCTCGAGCAGCAGCAGATGCACGTCGACCATCGCCGCCAGCGTCGCCGCCAGCGCATCCTCGGCGGCCAGCTTCTCGAAGCGCTCGCTGGCGCTGCGCAGCAGCGTCAGCGCGGCCGCCGGCTGGCCGCGCTGCATCGCGTTGAGGCCGAGGTTCAGATCGACCGCGGCGACGCCGAACGCATCGCCGCGCAGCTCGTGCAGCGTGCGCGCGCGGCCGTAGCTGATCGCCGCGGCCTCCAGCTGCATGCGCTGGCTGGCAACGCCGCCGATGCCGATGTAGGCGCGCGCGAGCACACCCGGTTCGTCGGCGCGCTCGACCAGCCGGATCGATTCGGCATAGGCCGCCTCGGCCTCGTCGATGCGGCCGAGCCGGAAGAACGCCGCGCCCAACGTGTTCAGCGCACGCGCGCGCAGTACCGGTCCGGTGTCGGCCGGCAGACGCGCCAGCAGCGCCTCGGTCTGCTGCCGGCAGGCCTCGTACGCGCCCGAGAAGAACTCGATCGAGGCCTGGCTCAGCGCAATCTCGGGACTGGCCCGCAGCGCCGGCGCGGCCTCGGCGATCAGCGCGCGCGCGACGTCGACCTGGCCGGCCAGCACCGCCGCGTTGACGCGGCGCTGCAGGGTCTCCTGCGCGAGCGAGGCATCGCCGGAGGTGTCGGCCGGCGGCGTGCGGCCGAGCTTGATCAGCAGCTCGTCGGCGGCGCCGCGTGCCGCCTGGACCGCATCGGCGGCGCGCGTCTCGACGACCACGCTGCGCGTTCCGTCGTCGGCCTCGACGCGGACCGCCCAGCCCTCGCCGGTCCGCCGCGCCGAGGGGCGGATCAGCCAGTGCGCCAGATCGTGGCGGGCGCCGATGCCGGCCTCGCCGCCGTGCGCCTCGAGCAGGGCGACCACGGTCTCGCTCGGCGCGGCCGCCAGGCCGCCGCGCTGCAGATGGCTGGAGATCAGATCGAGCAGGCCGAGCCGCAGCCAGCGCCAGTCCTCGGGCGCGTCGACCGCTGCCGGCAGCACAAGAGCCGCGAGCGGCGCCGCCGGTGCCGGCTCGACGGCCGGGCGGCTGCGCCAGAGCGCGAGGCCCCCGAGCAGCACCGCCGCCGCGAGCACCGCGGCGAGCGCGACGCGCCAGCGCGACTGCAGTGGCGGCTGCGATTGCGGCGCCGCGACCGGTGCGGCCGGATCGGCCGGCATCGCGGACACGTCCGGATCGCCCTCGCCTTCGACCGTGCCGTCCATGACCCAGCGGTAGCCGAGCCGCGGCACCGTGCGGATCACGCGCTGATCGTTGCCGGTGTCGCCGAGCAGGCGGCGCAGACGCATCACCGCATGATTGAGCGAGACCTCGCTGACGTCGACGCGGCCCCAGACGGCCGCGGCCAGCTCGTCGCGGCCGACCGGGCGGTCGCGGTGCCGGATCAGATGGATCAGACAGTCGATCGTGCTGAGCGGCAGGTTGACGCGACGCTCGTCCTCGAACAGTTCACGCGCCTGCGCGTCCAGTCGGAAGCGGCCGAATCGGTAAAGCGAAGATGCCATGCCGACAGGTTAGCAGGCCGCCGCCGCGCGCCTGCGGGGGCGGGACCCTCGGCTCGGCACCGGGCAGCGATCGCCATCATCGGCGATCGCCGAACGCGACGCCGGCCGGCACGATCCGTCTCGCGCCGGCGCGACGCACCGCCATCCGGCATCGTTCGATCAGGGCTCGAAGCCGTCGTGGAACAGCCGATCCTTCGGGTCGACGACCACCGGCTGCACCTCGAACGCGCCGATGTCGACGCCGTCGCCGTACGCGCGCACGAAGACGCCGCCGCGCTGATCGCTGGTCAGGCCGATCGAATTGGTGCCGGCATCGATCGCCGGGCTGCCCTCGGCCAGCGCATGCGTCGGCGTCGGGCCGCCGTTGTCGGCGAGCGGCTGCAGCTGCGGGTCCTGCGTGATCGTATCGGCCGGCATCGTTGCCGGCGCGCCGCCGGCGTTGTCGATCAGATTGTGCGAGCCGGCGATCGCCTTCGGGAACACCCAGACCTGGTTGGCCTGGCCGCCGGTCGAGTTGGCCGAGACGATCGTGCTGATCAGCTCGACCGTCTCGGTGTACTCGTCGCCGCTGATGCCGGCCCCGCGGCGCGTGGCTTCGTTGAACGCGACCGTGCTGTTGGAGACGTGCAGGCGTCCACCGCTGACCATGACCCCGCCGCCCTCGCGGCCGCCGTTGCCGGAGATCGTGCTGTTGACGATCGTCGAGTCGGCCGGTGCGTATTCCATGTAGAGCAGGGCCAGGCCGCCGCCGTCGGCACCGGCCGTATTGCCGGTGACGCTGCTGGCGCTCAGCTTGACCGTGCCGCCGAACGACAGGATGCCGCCGCCGCCCTCGTCGGTGCCGCCCTCGTTGCCGGCGCTGTTGCCGACGATGCGGGTCCGCTCCAGCGTCACCGTGCCCTGCCCCGGCGCGATCAGGCCGCCGCCGGCCGACGCGGCGCGGTTGCCGCTGATCGTGCTGTCGAGGATCTCGACCACGGCGCCGGTGCCGGTGAAGCGCAGGCCGCCGCCGCCGCCGTAGTGGCCCGGCGAGGTGACGACGTTGTCGAGTACGTCGACGCGGCTCAGGCTGCCGCCGCCGCGCGCCCAGATGCCGCCGCCCTGCGGCGCACAGACCCCGCACTGGCTCTCGGCAGTATTGCCGGCGACGCGCGTGCCGTCCATGTCGAGCGTGACCAGCGGCGCGGCGCCGTCGCGCGTGCCGACCGCGATGCCGCCGCCGAACACCTCGTAGCTGTCGGAGAACGCGACATTGCCGCTGACCGTGCTGTCGATCAGCTGGGTGTCGCCGCCGACGCGCAGGCCGCCGCCCTCGGCGACGTTGCCGAACGGGTTGCCGCCGTCGACCGTATGGCTGTGCGCACGGTTGTCGACGAAGCGGCTGCGCGTCGCGAGCACGCTGCCGCCGACGGCCAGGCCGCCGCCGCGCACGAGCAGATTGCCGTCGGCGACGTTGTCGACGAACTCGACGTCGGTCAGCGTCGCGTTGCCGGCGACCGCCGCGCCGCCACCGCGGGTGTTCTGCACGGCGGCTTCGGCGGCCCTGCAGTCGGTGATCGCGACGTCGCTGAGCGCCAGATGGCCGGCGCTCAGCAGACAGCCGCCGTCGCCGCTGCTCTTGCCGTGGGTCAGGCTCAGGCCACGCAGCGTCAGCGTGCCGGTCCCGCTGTGTTCGAAGATGCGGTCGACGTCGCCGCCGCTGATCGTCAGCGTCTGGCGACCCGGTCCGGTCAGCTGCAGATCGGCCGCGGTCACCGCGATCGCGCCGCTGCTCAGCGTGATCGTGTCGCAGACCAGGCCCGACAGGTCGATCTCGGCGCCGCTGTCCGCGGCGGCGACCGCCGCGCGCAGGCTGCCGGCGCCCGAGTCGGCGCAGTTCTCGACGAGGATCGCGCCGGCCGGGGCGGCCAGCACGGCGACCGGCTGCGCCAGCAGCGCGCAGGCCAGGTACAGCGCCAGCGGATCGAGCCGCAGCGTCGGGCGGCGAGAGGACGGATTAGGCGTTGCGCTCATCGAGAACTCCGGAACGGTCGGGACGGTCCCGCACGGCGGACCGGCGGGGAGACCGGCCGAGCATGGGCCGGCCGCCCCGACCCGGCCATGCCGGGCCTGTTCCGGTTCTGTTCGGCGGCCGTTCCGGCGCGGTTCGGCGCGGTGGAGGCCGTCACGGTCCGGCGCCGAGCGCCGGCTCGCGCCCGGGCGGCTGCAGCAGCGCCGGCGGGATCGGTCGCTCGCCGGCCAGCCGCTGCGCGGTCGCCAGGGCCTCGCGCCAGGCCTCGGTCCGCCCGAGCGCATGGTACAGGCGCACCTCGAGCAGGGCCGCATCGAAATCGGCATCGGCATGGCGCGCGCCGATGCCGATCACCGTGCTGGCTTCGGCCAGATCGCCCGCGCCGAGCAGAAACAGTGCCTGGGCCTCGACGACGCGACCGATCACGGCCGGCGGCGCGCCGGCCCGGCGCGCCTGCTCCATCGCCGCCGCGTACAGACGCCGCGCATCGCGGCCGCGGCGTTCGGCGGCCGCCTGCCCCGCCTCGGCGAGCCGCGCGTCGAGCGCGACGAACGCATCGTCGGTGGTCGCCGCCCAGGCACCGAACGCCCTGACCTCTTCGGCCGCCTCGGGCAGGCGGCCGAGCGTCTGCAGCGCCTGCGTCGCGATCCGCCAGCCGGCCGCGCGCGAGCGGTCGAACTCAGGACCCGGCAGCTGCGGCAGCGCCTGGCGCGCGAGCAGCAGCGCGGTCTCCGGCTCGCCGAGCCGCAGGTCCAGACCGGCCAGACTGACCTGCGACAGCGCGCGCTGCGGCCAGTCGCGGCCGGCATCGGCCTCGCCGATCATCTCGTCGAGCAGGATGCGCGCCTCGCCGAGCCGGCCGTTGGCCTGCAGCGCCTCGGCGCGTTGATGCCGGAACAGGTTGCGCACGTCGCGATCCTGCACGCGCGCGAGCCGCGACCAGCCCTGCTCGCTCGCGGCCAGCGCCGGCCCGGGCTGCAGCAGGGCCAGGTGCGCGCTGATCTGGTTGGCCAGCGAGATCAGATACTCGTCGATCATGCCGAAGCGCTCGAACTGGCGCGCCGCGCGCTGCTGGATCGGCAGCGCCTCGGCCTGACGGCCCTGCGCCATCTCCAGCGTGCTCTCGTTGCTGTCTACGCGCGCCAGCAGCAGCGGATCGCCGGCCAGGTTCAGCGCGATGCGCGCGCGTGCGAAATCGGCCTGGGCCTGCGCATGGCGCTGCATGCGCGCATGGATCACGCCGCGGTCGTTGTAGGCGTGGCCGAGCAGGCTCGGCACGTTGCGCGACTCGACCAGCGCGATCGCGCGATCGCAGGCGTCCAGACCGGCGTCCATCTCGCCGAGCCGGTTGAACGCGACGCACAGGCCGTCCTGGATCCGCGCATGCAGCACCGGATCGGCCTCGGCCGGCACCGCCTCGCGCAGCGCCTCGAGCGCGGCGCGGCCCTGCGCGAACCGGCCCAGGCGCAGATCGATCAGCGCGCCGCGCAGCCGCACCGGCGGCAGCTCGCGCAGCGCGGGTTCGGCCGCGTCGATCAGCGCGCGCGCCTGGCTCATGTCGTCGGCGAGGCGCGCCGCATCGATGCGCTGGATCAGCTCGGTCGCCGACGGCGCGACCGCATCGGCCGCCGCCGGCACCGGCCGGCCGAACCGGCCGAGCAGACGTTCGGCGAGTGCATCGGCCGCGGCGATCGGCGTCGCCGCCACGGCCTGCAGCGAATCGGCACTACCGTCCGCCTCGATCAGGTCGGCATGCGCGATCCAGGTCGCGCCGTTGCGGCGCATCGCCGGCCGTACTAAATGGCGCAACGCGACGGCCGCGCGCACCGCGCCGACCGCCGCCTCGCCCTCGGTGCCCGGCGGCACCAGCCGGACGATGCCGTCGCTCGACAGCACCGGCAGGCCGGCGCCGCGCAGGCGCGTGGCGAGCAGATCCATGACGCCCAGGCGCAGCCAGGCGTCCTCGGCCGGCGCCGAGACCTCGGCCGGCAGCACCGCGATCGCATCGGCCGGCAGGCCGTCACCGGGCGACGCGGCCGGGAGCGCCGGCCCGGTCGCGCGCAGCCAGACAGCGGCGGCGGCGATCGCGGTCAGCAGCGCCAGCGCGACGACGATCGCGATCGCCCGACGCCGGCGCGGCGGCGCCGCCGATGGTGTGGCGGCGGCCGGCGGCGGCGCGGTCATCTCGACCGGCGCCGGATCGTCGTCGGCCGACGGCGCTTCGTGCACCGCGCCGACCCAGTGATAGCCGAAGCGCGGCACCGTGCGCAGCAGCGCCTGCGCATCGGCGCTGTCACCGACCGCGCGGCGTGCCGCGAGAATCGCCTTGCCGAGCATCGTGTCGCTGATGCTGGCCTTGCCCCAGACCGCCGCGACCAGCTCGTCGCGACCGACCGCGCGATCGCGATGCGCGACCAGATAGGCGATGCAGTCGAACACGGTCGGCGGCAGGTCGACGCGGCTGCCGGCGCGCCGCAGCTCGCGCGCGGCGATGTCGAGGCTGCACTCGCCGAAATGGAGGACGGGCCGGTTCATGTCGGCAGGGTAGCGTCCGCTTCCCGGCCGGGAAAGCGACGAGGCGGCCGGCACGGATTCGGAGCGGACATTGGAGCGCTTGCCGCGCAGGCGTAGCATGATGCGCAGCAAGGCGACCGGCCCGACGACGCAGGCCGGCGGTGCCGGCCTGCATCATCGCGGCCGCAACGATCATCCCGAGACGAGACGATGGCGCGCAATCCGGTCGGCTGGTTCGAGATCTACGTCGAGGACATCGCGCGTGCCACGCGCTTCTACGAGACCGTGCTCGACGTCCGGCTCGAGCCGCTCGATTCGCCGGTCGTGCCGATGTGGGCGTTTCCGGCGGCGCCGGATCGCGCCGGCTGCGGCGGCGCCCTGGTGCAGGCGCCGGGCGTGCCGGCCGGCAGCCGCGTGATGGTCTATTTCAGTTGTGCCGACTGCGCGGTCGAAGCCGCGCGCGTCGCCGACGCCGGCGGCGAGGTGGTCCGTCCGAAGATGGCGATCGGCCGGTACGGATTCGTCGTGTTGATCCGCGACACCGAAGGCAATCTGATCGGCCTGCATTCGCCGGCCTGACATCCGGCGGCCTTGCGGCCTTGGCCGCGAGGCCGGCCGCGCCGCGACGGCGCGACCGGCAAGGGACTTTTCGTTACGGCAGCGACGGCGCAAACGTCACGCCGAGCGTCTCGGCGTGCTGCAGCCGCCACGCGGCGTGCGGCACGGTCAGCATCAGCTGCATCGAGCGATCGCCGGCGCTCAGCCGCAGCACCGCGCCGGTATCGTCCGGATCGAGCGCCAGCGTCATGCGCGCGGCCGTGGTGATCCACGGGCCGGCACGCTCGACGCCGTTCTCGACGGCGACCAGGCGCAGGCGCTCGACCGTGCCCGCGCGGAACGACTCGAGACGCGCGACCGCGCGCTCGCCGGCGAACAGATGCAGCGGCACGGCCACCTGCCAGGCCGGTCCGCCGGCCGGCAGATCGAGCACGATCGTCTGTCCGGCCGGCCACGCGGCCATGCGCTCGGACGCCGCGCCGGCCGCACCGTCGCCGTAGCGCTCCAGTCCGTCTCGGAACAGCACCATCGTCGTCGTCGCCGTGTCGAGGTCGTTGGCCGCGTTCGGATCGTTCGGCGCATCGACCAGGGCGGTGCTGGCGACGGTCCGCTCGATCGTGTCCAGACGCACCGGACTGGTCAGCAGATAGCTGACGCTCGCGCCCGGCGCCAGGCTGAGGCCGTCGTCGGCGAGCGCGCCCTGCCCGGCCGCCGTGCAGCCGCTGGCGAGCGCGTCGAGACAGATCCAGTGCGTCGCCGCGGCGTCGAGCGCGACGTCGAGCTGGCTGGCGACCTCGACCGAGGTCGCCGGCGCGGCACTCGCGTTGAACACCGTCAGCACGTAGTCGATCAGCTGGCCGGGTCGCACGTGATCGCGGCCGGCCTGCAGCCGCACGCCGACGTCGCCGCTGCCGAGCGTATTGCTGAGCGCGAACGTCGTCGGCGTCGCGACGCCGCCGATCGCGGCCTGCACGGTATAGCTGCCGGTGACCGCATTGGCGGTCGCGCTGACCGCGGCATAGCCGTTGCCGTCGGTCGTCGCCGAACCGGCCGAGAGGATCGCAGCGGCGCCGCTGCCCGGCGCGGTGAACACGACGGTCGCGCCCGAGACCGGGTTGTTGGCGACGTCACGGACCTGCACGGCCAGCGGCAGCGCGAACGGATGGCCGACCGCCGTGCTCTGGCCGCCGCCGCCGAGCGCGGCGATCACGGCCGGCGCACCGGCCGCGCCGCTGCCGGACAGGGCGAGTTCGACCGCGCCGGCGCTGCTGCCGATCGTCACCATCGCACCGGCCGGACCGAACGCGGTCGGCGTGAACACGTAGCCGAGCGTGCAGCTGGTGCCGGCCGACAGATTGAACGTGCCGGCCGGACAGGTGCCGCCGCTGCGTGCGAACGGTGCGGCGACCGCGCCGACCTCGATGCCCTGCACGGTGCCGGAGCCGGTGTTGCGCAAGGTCGTGGTGCCGACGCCGCTGGCGCCGATCCCGACCGCACCGAACGCGATCGTCGGCGGATCGAGCGTCAGCGCGCCTTCGCCGGGCTCGACCATCAGATGCACGTTGACGCGCACCGGCGAGTTGCCGGCGTCGTTGCTGTGCACACACAGCAGTGCGCGATAGTCGCCGGGCTCGAGGCCCGCCGAGTTGATGCCGATCGCGACCTCGCTCTCGGTACCGGCGTTGACCGTGCCGGCCGGCGGCGTGATCGTCAGCCACGGCACGGCCGCCGGCGATTCGCAGCCGGCCGGCGGCGCCTGCGGCCCGGCTTCGATCGCACGGATCAGCATCGCGCGATAGCCGGCGAATGCGTTCTGGGTCGGACGCCAGTCGCCGGCACCGGAGTAGTTCCAGTAGTAGCCGCCGGCATGACCGGGCGGCCGGTCGGTCGATTCGTCGGCGAGCACGTAGACGTTCTGCGGCTGCGCCGGCTGCCAGCGCAGGCCGACGTAGACGCTGCCGGTGTCGATCGTCGTGTACAGCGAGGACAGATCGAAGGCCTGCCAGACCGGCGTGGCGACCGGATACGGCGGGATGCCGGTCGCGGTGACCGCGAGCGCGCCGAGCTCGGTGCCGGGCGCGCCGCCGGGTCCGTTGTCGTCGAACACGACGATCTCGAACGCCAGCGAGGTCACGCCGTTGGTGCCGCCGAATGCGAAGCAGGCAGCGCCGACCGAGGCCGGATAGCTCGATGGCGTGAACTTGTCGACGATCATCACGCCGCCGGCCCAGGCCGCATTGCCGCCGTAGGCCGACTCGGCGCTGCCGTCGTCGTGGGCGATCAGGCCGGCGCCGCCCTGGCAGTCCGCCGGTGCACCGCGACCGGTCGAAGGCAGTGCCTCATAGGCGGTGTCGATCGACCAGGACAGGATGCCGCCGCCGTCGTTGCCGATCGCGATGGTCCGGGTCTGGCTGCCCGACTGTTGCAAGTTGAAGTCCAGATCCGGCGGCTCGACGCGGATCACCGGCGGTGCCGGCGCCGCGCAGGCGACGCGCACGTCCTCGACGTCGGCGGCGCCGACCGTGCCGCTGCCGGCGGTGACCGTGCAGGTCTGGTCCGGCACCGGCGCGGCGCCGATCGTCACACTGTAGCTCTGCCCGGGCAGCACGCCGCGCACGAATGCGAAGCGGCCGTCGGCCGCGATCGTCAGCGCTTCGGAGCCGCCGTCACTGGTCGACAGCTGCAGCACCAGCCCGGTGCCGAGCATGCCCTCGACCCGGCCCGCGATCTCGTAGGCCACGGTGCTCTGGTGGTCGCCGAACGTGCCGCCGCCGCGCACCAGGCGCAGCCGCGCGCTGTCGAAGCTCTTCGGCAGCCCGAGCTGGTGACCGAACTCGAAGTTCATGCCGAACGCACCGGACGGATCGTTCTGGTTCGTCGTCGAGGTCCAGTGCACCTCGATGTCGGGGTCCGGGAAGACCCGCGCGTCGAGGATCGGCATCGCGCAGCGGCGCTCGCGCAGTGACGCCAGCTCCTTGAGGTTCGGCAGGCGCCAGTCGTGATGGCCCAGATGGCCCTCTGCGTTGCGGGCGCGCACCTCGAGAAACGCGGACTGCCAGTCGCCCTTCCAGGTATCGCCCTCGCAGCGGCCTTCGGCCTCGTCGACGAAATTCTGGCCGATCGAGCACCGATCCCAGACCAGGCCGGTGCGACGGTCGAGCACGGCCGCGCCGTCGGTTTCGTAGGCACCGGCGGTGCCGGGCCGGATCTGCGGGTTCTCGATACCGACACAGAGCGGCGGCTCGCCCGCGCTCTCGATCGCTGCGCCGCTGACCAGGCGGATGCCGGTCAGGCCGCCCTTCGGTGCCGTCGATGCCGTGCCGTCGGCGAAGTTGATGGCGTAGGCGAATTCCGGACCCGGTTCGTGGCCGGTGTCGGCGGTCCAGTTGCCGTTGTAGCCGCGGAACGGGCCGCCGTCGGCGAAATAGACCGGGTCGAGCGCGCCGTCCTCGAACATCGAGCGGCCGAAGTCGGCCAAGTCCTGCAGCTCGTCCAGGCTCGGCAGACGCCAGTCGGTGCGTCCGCACAGCGCCTGCGCATTGACGTAGTCGACATAGGCCTGCGTGTTGCAGGTCAGCGTGAAGCCGCAGCCGAGCTCGACGCCGCCCGGTTCGCCGGCGTTGCCGCCGTCGTGCTCCGGATCGGGCTGATACCAGTGGAAGCCCCATTCGTAGTGCCGCGGGCTGGCCGCGTTGGCGACCTTGATCTCCCAGAGCAGGCCGGTGTGGTTGTCGCGCGTGCAGGCCCAGCTGGCCGGCGCGGTGCCGAGCACGGTGGCCGGCGGCACGGCGCTGCCGTTGTTGGCGATCTTCGTGTAGTCGAAGCCGGCGTCGCCACCGCCGACCTTGACCAGCAGACCGCCGGCCGCAGCCGCATCGCGGCCGTGCTGGCCGTCCTCGCCGCGGTAGCCGGGCAGCGCGCAGGACTGCACGGTGCCGGCCGCGTCGTAGCACTGTCCCTGTCCGCTATCGTTGCGCGCCTGCAACGGCACCCCCGCCGATCCCACGGCCGGTACGAGCATCAAGAACAGCGACCACATGGTAGAGCGCATCGGCGGATTCCCGCAGCAGTGAAGACCTCGCGAGTCTCGCCCGCGGCGCTGGCCGACGCATTCAAAACCGATTCAAGCCCGCTTCAAGCAGCTTTCAGCCGAGGCCGAATCGGGCCGAACGGATGCGGCCGCGAGCGCCGCGGCGCCGGCGCCGCTCAGCCGGGTCCCGACAAGGCATGGCGCAGCGGCTCGGCGTCGATCGCCTCGGGCAGGCCGCGCTCGCCGGCCAGCGCACGCGCTTGCTCGAGCGCCTCGCGCCAGGGGCCGGCCTGGCCGAGCGCCTGGTGCAGTCGCGCCTGGACCAGGGCGCAGTCGAAATCCCGGTCCGCGAACGCCGCGAGCCGGCCGGTCACGGTCGCGGCCCGCTCGAGCCAGCCGGCATGGATCAGCGCATGGCCGTACGAGGCGGCGACGCGCGCGACCTCGCGCGGCACGCCGATGCGGTCGGCCGTCTGCAGGGCCGCCTCGTAGCGCGCATAGGCCAGATCCGCCTCGTGATCGGCGACGTACTGCTCGGCCGCGATCAGGTCCGCGTGCATGCGCGCCTCCTCCTCGTCGACGCGTGCCGCCCAGCGCGCGACGCGCGGCAGCTCGGCACGCGCGGCGGCATCCAGGCCCTGCGCGCGCAGGCTGGTCAGCCAGCTGCGCCAGACCGGCCCGGCGTCGCCGGGCACGGTGGTCTCGTCGGCGAGCAGGGCCTGCAGCACGCCCGCGGCCGCGGCCGGCCGGCGCGACTCCAGGTCCAGATAGGCACGCGCATAGCGGACCTGACGCCACTGGTACGCCGCGTCGTGCCGGCCGTCCTGGCGCTCGATGCCGTCGAGCACGCGACCGGCCTCGGCGAGCCGGCCCGACTCGATCAGCGCCAGCGCATGCACGGCCGCGGCCATCGGATACAGCCGCTGCGAGGGCTGGTCGCGGACCTGGGCCCAGACCGTCGCCGACACCGCGAACGCCGCCGGATGATCGAGCAGCTCGCGATACATCTGCGCCAGCGCGATGCGCAGACCGTTGGCCTCGGCCTGCGCGCCGAGCCGTTCGAAACGCTCGATCGCCTGCGCGAGCCGCGGCGCCGCGTCGGCCAGACGGCGCCGGTCGGCCTGCATCGTCGCGAAACCGGCATCGACGATCGCGACGCCGAACGCATCGCCGGTGCCCTGCAGGATCACCCGCGCGCGGCCGAGCGCCGCCGCGCTCTCGTCGAAGCGGTGCAGGCTGCCGAGACTGATGCCCAGATAGGCCCAGGCACTGCCCAGATGGACCGGCTGATTCAGCGGATCGAGCAGCGCGATCGCCTCGCGATAGAGCGGCTCGGCCTCGTCGAAATGCGCGCGCGTGCGCGCGATCGAGCCGAGGCCGATCAGGCTGCGCGCGCGCAGCACCGGCTGCGCTTCCGGCGAGAGCGTGTCGAGCAGCGCCTGGAAGCCCTGGGCGGCGCGGTCGAGCCGGCCGGCGCGATAGTCCAGCTGCACCGCCTGAAACTTCAGTTCGGGCCGGTCGCGCAACGCGGCCGGCGCGGTGTCGAGCAGAACCTTGGCCGCGTCGAGATGATCGGCCAGGAACTCCGACTCGATGCGCTGCACCCATTCGGCCAGCGCCCGGTCCGGATCGGCGTCGACCTGGTCGGGCAGCGGCTGGCGCTTGAGCAGGGCCAGCAGGCGGTCGCTGGCCAGACGCGCCGCGTCGAGCAGCTCGGGCGCCTCGGCCGAGACCGTGGCCGGCAGCTCGGGCGCCCCGTGCAGGTCGAAGCGCACGCGCCAGTTCCCGGCTTCGCGTTCGGCCGTCGGCGCGACGGTCAGGCCGGCACCGGCTTCGCGTGCCAGCCGCAGCGGATCGGCGGCCGCGGCGCCATCGCGTGCGAGCGCCACCGCGGTCGCGCTCGGCACGACCGGCCAGCCGCCGTCGCGCAAGCGTCCGGCGATCGCGTCCATCAGTCCGAGCGGGACCCAGACGGTCTCGGCGATCTGCGCGACCGCGACCGGCACGACCAGCACCGGCCGCACCTCGGCGCTGGCAGTCGGCGGCGGCACCGCCGGTTCACCGCTCGGGCGCGCGATCCAGACCAGAGCCACCGTCACCGCGGCCAGCGCCGCCAGTCCGAACCCGCGAGCGCGGTGCGAGGTGAACGGACGCATCGAAGATGCGCGTGGCGGCGGCTCCTCGCGGACCGACCGTGCAAGGGCGGAATCGTCGGCGCGGTCGGGGACCGGTCCGGCCGTGTCGATCGTGTCTGCAGGCGCGGGCGCGGCCGGCACATCCGGCATCGAGGCCGCCGCGCCGGTCTGCACCGGCAGGATCCAGCGATAGCCGAAGCGCGGAATCGTGCGGATCGCGCTCTGCTCGCCGCCGCTGTCGCCGACCGCGCGGCGCGCGTGCATGACGGTCTGCGCGAGCAGGGTATCGGTGACGTCGGCGCGCCCCCACACCGCTGCGATCAGCTCGTCGCGCCCCACGGCGCGCTCGCGGTGACGCAGCAGATAGGTCAGGCAGTCGAACACCTGCGGCGTCAGCGCCAGCAGTTCCCCCTCGTGCTCCAGCTCGCGCTTGGCCGCATCGAGGCGGTACGCGCCGAAACGGAAGGACTCGTCGTTCATCGACGTCGAGCATAGCAAGAGCGTCCGGCATCGCGCCGCGCGCGTCGTCCTCGACGGGAACCGCTTCCGCACGCCGGGCCTCGCATCCAAACCGATGATTCGAGGAGGACGCGACCCAACCACCCCGTCACGTCACCGATGCGTGGCGTCCTGCCGTGGGCCGGGTCAGGCGGCCGAATCCGGGCGACTGCGCTTACGCCACACGTATTGAACGACACCGAGCACGACGCCGAAGAGCACGAACAGCAGCCCGGTCAGCAGCCCGAAGCTGGAAGCTCGACGTGAGAACCACGACTCCACCACGAAAGCCAGCCCCAGGACACCTACGAAGACCGGCCACAGAAATGCCGCCGAGCCCTGATTGATCCTGGCAGCCGCGATACTGGTCTTGACCAGTGCCGCCATCTGTCCGAGCTGGTCGGAGCACGCCGACGAACACGCCACACCGTTGCCGGTATCGATCGCGCATGCCTCGCAGACACCTTTGAAGCAGTGCTTGCAGGAAGCAATCGCGTCGGTCGTTCGATGGGAGAAGCATTTCATCGCGGGTCGATCCTCGTGTGGAGTTTGACGCTGCGCCGACGGCGACGGAGCGCAAGCATAGCGAACGAGAACATGTCGGCCGGCCCTCCACGCGATAGACGCAGTCGCTGACGGAAGCGGGCGTCGCCGGCGGACAAACGCCATCGCGCCCGTCACGCCGTCCATCTTCAGTCGGGCGCCGCGCCAGGGAGATCGGGAACTTCAGCGGGATCCCTGGCGCGGTCCGATGATCAATCCGCCGGCACGCCGGTCGCGCGGATCATGAACGCGCCGGGCAGCACGACGAACTGCGTGTTGTCGTTGCGCGTGCCGAACGGCGCGGACGCCAGATCGTCGATCACGTCGGCGATTTCCGGCGCGTAGAAGAACCAGGACTTGTCGCCGGCTGCTCCGGTGTCGACACGCGCCGGGCGATCCTGACCGCCCAGCAGCTTGGCGCTGGCCGCGACGAAGAACGCGCCGCTGACGCGCGTCGGCGGGATCTGCACGGTGAAGTAGTTGTCGTTGAACAGGTCCGGCGTCGCCTGCACCGAGGTCAGCGCGGTCGCGTTGCGCGGATCGAGATCGGCATCGGGGTCGTCGAGCAGCCAGAACGTGACCGGGCCGTTCGCGAGCGACGGGAACGTCGGCCCGAACGCGACCGAGATCTCGGTGATGACCTCGGCACCGGCTTCGGTCAGGTAGTAGTTGCCCCACAGCATGTCCGGATCGAATGTCGACGGCGGGCCCTGGTTGGTGTCGCCGTCGCCGTCGTCGTAGAGATACGTGAACGTCGTCACCGCGGCCTCGAAGCCGTCGCGGAAGATCGTGTCGTCGGCCGCCACCTCGAACGCGCCGATGTCGGTGGCGGCGCCGACCGTGCGCGGATGACCCTCGCCGCGCTGGTCGTAAATATAGGCATTGGGATTGGCGCCGGCGTCGATCGCCGGGCTGCCCGCGCCGAGCGCATGGGTGCGCGTCGGCCCGCCGTTGGCGGCGAGCGGCTGCAGCAGCGGGTCGGCATTGAGCGTATCGCCGGGCAGCGTCAGCGCGCCGGCCGCGCCGATCAGATTGCGGCTGCCGGCCACGCTCAAACCGCCGTCGGTCGCCGCGAGGTCGGCCGCGAGGCCGCCGCTCGGCGTGGTGTTGCCGAACACGATCGTGCTGTCGAGCGTGAAGGTCGCGGTCGCCACGTCGATCGCGCCGAACACCAGACCGCCGCCGCCGTCAGTCGCGGCATTCGCGCTGACCGTGCTGTTGGCGACGATCAGCTCGCGCTGACTGAACACGCCGGCGCCGCGCGCCGCGGCATTGCCGCTGATCGTGCTGTTGGCGATCGTCAGACGCGTGCCGCCGGGCGGATCGCCGTAGTTGCTGAAGCGCGCCTTGAACAGGCCGCCGCCGTCGCCGTCGGCGACGTTGTCGGCCACGGTGCTCGCCTCCAGCGTGCTGGTGTCGCGCACGAACACGCCGCCGCCGATGCCGGCCTGGCCGGCCCCGGACGCCGCGACCGTATTGCCGCTGATCGTGCTGCGCGTCAGCGTCAGGCCGCCGCGCACGTACAGGCCGCCGCCGCCGGTGATGTAGAAGCCGTCGCCGCCGCTGACCGTGGTGATCGCGTTGCCGCTGATCGTGCTGTCGATCAGGATCGCGTCGCCGGCGACGTAGGCGCCGCCGCCGGAGGCCACCGCATTGCCACCGGCCGTGCTCGACGAGTCGCTGATCGTGCTCGACTGCATCGTCAGCGTGCCCGACACGCTGAGCGCGCCGCCGAACGTCATCGGCGAGCCGCCGCTGGCATGGCAGTCGGTGACGGTGACGCGCGACAGCGTGATGTTGCCGGACGAGTCGATGCAGCTGGCCAGGCCGTGCGTGTATTGGCCGTTGCGGATCGTCAGGTCGCTGATCGCCAGGGTGCCGAGGCCGATCTGGAAATCGCCGTGCAGGAATACGCGATCGCCGTTGCCGTCGATCGTCAGCGCGTCGCGCCCGGGACCGAGAATCGTCAGATCGTTGATCTGATGGTCGCCGAGCACGCCGATGTCGAGCGGACCGCCGGTCAGCGTGATCGTGCTGCAGGTCAGCGCGGTCAGATCGATCGTGTCGTGCTCGCCGGCGGCCTGCATCGCCGCACGCAGCGTGCCGGGCGAGCCGTCGTCGGCGCAGCTGGTGACGGCCCAGGTCTGCGCGCCCTGCGGCACGGCGGTGGCAGCGCGCGGTGCCACGCGCCCGTGCGCACGCGCCTCGCGTTGATCCAGGCGCAGCCGGTAACGCTCGGCGGCGCCGACGGCGTCGGCGTGGACTGGCCGGGAATCGGCCAGGGCGACAAGGGCGATCGCGGCGGCCAGGGGAGCCACGCGCGGAAACGAAAGGCGAATCGAATGCATCGGACAGTCCTCGAGTCGGTGTGCGAGCGTACGGTGACCGACCGAAGGTCCGGCCGTCACCGCTGCATCGACATCAATAGCGCAGCCGTCCCGATCGGGAAAGGGCCGGTGCACGAGCGCGCAGCCGGCGCACGCTGCGTCGCTGGGCCGGGCAGCGCCGCGACGGCACTGCTGTGGCACAGCCTGCTACGATCCGCGCAGCGCAGGGCCGCCGTCGCGGCCTCCATGCGGAGGAGCGCGATGCCGAGCGGGTCGAGGCGCCGGATCGGAACGGCCGCATGCCGAAGCAGCGGGCTGCGCCGATGAGCGAGCGCGACACGCTCGCGCGTCACGCGGCGCTCGACCGGCGTCTGGTCGAGGCGGTCAGAGGCATTCGCGTGCTGGCGATGCTGAGCTGGCCGGCCACGGTGCAGCGCCGCTTCCTCGAACGCTGGCGGCAGGGCACGGCGCGGCTGCCGAAGATCGACTATCCGAAGCCCGACCACGGCGCGGCCCGCGCGGCGCTGGCGGCGATCGCTGCCGAAGCCGATCCGCAGCATCCGGTCGGCGACTACATCCGGCGCAGCGCCGATGCCTGGCGGCTGGCGACCGACCTGCTCGATGCGGCCGGCAGCGCGGCGATCCTGGCACCGTCGGTGCAGCTGTACGGCCGGCCCGGCCATCGCATTCCGGGCGGCGAGGCGACCAATCTGGACGCGGCGCGTCACTTCGTCTCGCTGGCCGACGAGCTCGATCCGGCCCTGGTCGGCGCCGGGCACGGCCAGGCGATCGCGGCCGAGACGCTGCGCGCCGATCTGCAGCACGAACTCGATGCGTTCTTCGGCCGCGAGACGATCCGCGTCGAGGTCGACCCGGACCTGATCGCGAAGGCGGCCGCCGGTGCGACGCGGATCCGCCTCAACGCCGCGACGTCGTTCAGTGCCTCGGACCGCAACCAGCTGCTGCAGCACGAGGCCTTCGTGCATTCGCTGACCGCGCTGAACGGCCGCAATCAGCCGCATCTGTCCTCGCTCGGCCTCAATTCGCCGCGCATCACCGCGACGCAGGAAGGCCTGGCCGTATTCGCCGAGCTGATGACCGGCTCGATGGACATCGGCCGCATGAAGCGGATCAGCCTGCGCATCATCGCGATCGACATGGCCTTGCGCGGCGCCGATTTCATCGAGGTGTTCCGGTTCTTCCTCGACGCCGGACAGAATGAGACCGACAGCTTCTCATCGGCGCAGCGCGTGTTTCGCGGCGCGCCGACCTCGGGCGGTGCGGCGTTCACGAAGGACACCGTGTATCTGCACGGGCTGCTGTCGGTGCACACATTCTTCCGCTGGGCACTGCGCCACCGGCGGCTCGACCTCGGACGCAACCTGTTCGCCGGCAAGCTCAGCCTGCACGATGTGCTCGCGCTTCAGCCGTGCTTCGCATCGGGCTTCATCGCCGCGCCGACGCGGCTGCCGCCGTGGATCGAGCAGGCCAACGGCCTGGCCGCGATGCTCGCGTTCTCGCTGTTCGCCAACCGCATCCGCCTCGACCACGTCCAGGCCGAGGATCTCGTGCTCGCGCTCTAGCGCGCGGCGATCATGCGGTGCCGGCCGGCGTCGCGACGCGGCGGCCGAGATGTGCGATCAATGCGCGCAGCGCGGCCGGCTTGACCGGCTTGCGCAGCAGCACGTAGCCGAGCTGGCGCACCTGCGCCGAGAGCTCGGCGCTGTTGTCGGCCGTGATCAGCGCGCCCGGTGGCGCCGGGTCGCAGGCGGCGCGCAGACGGACCAGCGCGTCCAGGCCGTTCTCGTCGCCGTCCAGATGGTAGTCGGCGAGGATCAGATCGGGCCGTCGCGCCCCCAGCGCCTGCATCGCCGCCTCTGGCGTCGAGGCCAGGTCGCAGCCCACGCCCCATTGCGTCAGCAGGGTCGACATGCCGTCGAGAATCGTCGTGTCGTTGTCGAGGCACAGCACGTGCAGGCCTTCGGCGATGCCGATCGCCTGCGGCCGGGCCTCGTCGCGGCGCGGCGGCACGGCCGGCGCCGGCGCGCGCGGCAGGTCGACCGAGAACACGCTGCCGCGACCCACGCGCGAACGCACGCCGAGCCGATGGCCGAGCAGGCGTGCCATGCGGTCGCAGATCGCCAGGCCCAGGCCCAGGCCCTTCTCGCCCCACGGCGAGGTCTGGTTGCCGCGATGGAACTCGTTGAAGATCACGCGCTGCTGGTCGGGCGTGATGCCGGGCCCCGAATCGCGCACCTCGATGCGCAGCTGGTCGCCGTGCCGGCGCACGCCGAGCAGTACGCTGCCCTCGCGCGTGTAGCGCAGCGCGTTGGACAGGAAATTCTGCAGGATGCGGCGCAGCAGCTGCGGGTCGGTGCGTACCCAGGCGGCCGACTCGGCGAAGTGCAGGCGGATGCCGCGCGCGCCGGCCTGCACGCCGAACTGATGCTTGAGCGGCTCGACGATGTCGGCGATCGAGACCACGCCGATCTCGGCGCGATACTTGCCGGCATCCAGGCGAGAGGCCTCGAGCAGCGCGTCGAGCAGATCCTCGGCGGTCTTGAACGCGGTGTCGATGCGCTCGGCGAGCCGTTCGGACTCGGCGTCGAGCTGCGGCTGATGCCGCAGCGCCGAGGTGAACAGCCGCGCCGCGTTGAGCGGCTGCAGCAGATCGTGGCTCGCCGCGGCGAGGAAGCGCGTCTTGGACTGATTCGCCGCCTCGGCCTGGCGCTTGGCCTGTTCCTGCGCGGTCAGCGCCTCGGACAGTTCGTGCGTGCGCTGTTCGACGCGCTGCTCGAGCGTCTCGTTGACCTCGATCAGCGCTTGCTCGGCGCGCTTGTAGGCGGTCACGTCGGTGAACGTCGTCAGATAGCCGCCGCCCGGCAGCGGATCGCCGCGCGTCTCGATCACGCGGCCGTCCGCGCGCGTACGCAGGAACACGTGCGGCTGCGCGCTGCGCAGGTGACCCAGGCGCCGCCAGACCTGCTCCTCGCTGTCGCCGCCGCCGAGCAGGCCGCGCGCCGCGTTGTGGCGGATCAGATCGGCGACCGGGCGGCCGACGTAGACGAAGCCTTCCGGATAATCGAAGAAATCCAGATAGCGGCGGTTCCACGCGACGATGCGCAGGTCCGCGTCGACGACGCTGATACCCTGCATCATGTTCTCGAACGTCACCGCCAGCAGTTCACGATTGAAGCGCAGCTCCTGCGAGGCCTCGTCGAGCATCGCGACCGCCTCGGACAGGTCCAGGCCGGTGCCGCGCAGCGCCGTCGTCAGCATGCGCCGCGCCGAGGCCGCGCCGACCGCACCGGCGAGCAGGCGCTCGGTGTACTGCAGCAGCGCGCGGTCGGCGTAGGCGTCGGCCGCGAGCGGCTTGCCGCTGGTCTGCGCGTACTCGGCGAAGGCGCGCGTCGTGTTGTCCTCGCCGACGATGCGCTCGGCGATCGCGCGCAGGTCGGCAACCGTGACGCGGCCGCGCCAGTCGGCGACCGGCGTGGGGCGGACCACGGCCGGTTCGAGGAATGCCGCCGCGCGCAGGCGCTCGTCGACGCTGGGATGGAAGCGCAGCGACACGAACACCAGGAAGCCGACGTTGAACAGCAGCGACCAGAACGCGCCGTGCGTCAGCGGATCCCAGCCGCGCAGCTGGAACAGCGCATGCGGCCGCAGCCAGCCGATCGCGAACGGTCCGTCGGTGACCCAGTCGGTCGGCAGCCAGCCGGCACCGGCCAGCGTCGGCAGCAGCAGCGTATAGGCCCAGACCACGAACCCGGCAACCAGTCCGGCAATGACGCCGACGCGGCTGGCGCTGCGCCAGTACAGACCGCCGATCAGCGCCGGCGCGAACTGTGCGACCGCCGCGAACGAGAGCAGGCCGATCGAGGCCAGGTTCTGCGTATGGCTGGCCGAGCGGTAGTACGCGAACGCGAGCAGGCCGAGCACGATGATCGTCACGCGGCGCACGGTCAGGACGATGCTCGACAGGTCGTCGCGCTGTTCGAGGCGCAGCGCGCGAATCCGCAGCAGGGCCGGCATGACCAGATCGTTGCTGACCATCGTCGCCAGCGCGACCGAGGCGACGATGACCATGCCGGTCGCGGCCGAGAAGCCGCCGATGTACGCGAACACCGCGAGCAGCCGCTCGCCGTGTGCCAGCGGCAGCCACAGCACGTAGGCGTCGGCCGCGATCGCATGGCCGCGTGCAGCCTCGGCGCCGGCGTGCACGATCGGCAGCACCAGCACCGTGATAATCGCCAGGTACAGCGGGAACATCCAGCGCGCGCGGCCCAGATCGGCGGTGTTCTCGCATTCGACGACGCCGACCTGGAACTGGCGCGGCAGGCAGAAGATCGCCGCGAAGGCGAGCACCGTCTGCGCGACGAAGCCGGTCGGCAGGCCGTGCTCGATCGCGTTCTCGACCGGCTGGCTCAGGGTGTCGAGGCCGCCGCCGACCAGCAGCGCATAGATGCCCACGGCGACGAACGCCAGCAGCTTGACCAGCGACTCGACCGCGACCGCGAGCATCATGCCGTGGTGGTGCTCGGTCGCATTGATGCCGCGCGTGCCGAACAGGATCGCGAACACCGCCAGCAGCAGCGCAATGTACAGCGCGGTGTCGGTCAGTACCGGCGTATGCGCGAGCGGTCCGTTGCCGACCATCACGTCGAAGCTCATCGTCACCGCCTTGAGCTGCAGCGCCAGATACGGCACCACCGCGGTGACCGCGATGATCGTGACCAGGGCGCCGAGCATGTGCGACTTGCCGAAGCGCGAGCCGATGAAGTCGGCGATCGAGGTGATGTTGCGCTCTTTCGCGACGACGACCAGGCGGCGGAACAGGCCGAAGCCGAACACGAACAGGATGATCGGTCCCAGATAGATCGGCAGATATGACAGGCCGTCGCGCGCCGCGCTGCCGACCGCGCCGTAGAACGTCCACGACGAGCAGTACACGGCCAGTGCGAGGCTGTAGACGATCGGGCGCAGCCAGGCGCGCTGCGGATACAGCGGCCGGCGATCGCCGTAGTAGGCGAGCGCGAACAGCCCGCCCACGTAGAGCACCGATACCAGCAGCAGGATCCAGCCTGCGATCATCGAGCGCGCATCTCCCCCGGCGAAGCGGCCATTCTAGTCACGCCGCCGCGGCAGCGCGCGCGTGCGGACGCGATCGGGGCCGGCATGCTTGACAGGCCCGGTGCCGGCGCCAAGCATCGGCCGATGGACTGGCCCGCACTCACCGACGTCGCTCCCGGATCCGCCGTGCCCGTGCTGGCGCCCGACGAGATCCATCTGTGGCGGCTGCGCGGCGGCGCGCGCCTGACGCCGCGCGGCATCTCGGCGACCGCGCATCTGCATCTGGGCCGTCTGCTGTCGGCCTATGCCGGCTCGGACCGTCCACTGGCGATCGTGCGCGGCGCACACGGCAAGCCGACCGCGCCCGAGGCCGGCGGCATCGAGTTCAACCTCAGCCACAGCGGCCGCCACGTAGTGATCGCGTTCGCGCGCGGCCAGGCGCTCGGCGTCGACGTCGAGGCGGTCGAGGGCCGGCATCGCTCGATCATGGCGATCGCGCAGCGGTTCTTCGCACCGGAGGAAGCGGCCACGCTGGCGCGGCTCGACGAGGCCGAGCGGCGGCTGGCGTTCCTGCGGCTGTGGACCTGCAAGGAAGCGGTGCTCAAGGCGCTCGGCAGCGGCCTGCATTTCGGCCTGGACCGGCTGCGCTTCACGCTCGACGACGCGGGCGCCCCACAGGCGGTACGCACGGTCGGCGCGGGCACAGCAGTGGAGGACTGGCAGCTGCAGCGCTGGGAGGCGTCCGGCGAGACCGTCGCGGCGCTGGCCTGGCAGGGACCGCCGCGCCGGCTGCGGATCGGGACGATCGACGTCGATGGCTGAACGGCCCGCCGAGCCGCTCTGCGACGATCCGGCGTCGACCGACGTCCTGGGCATCGTGATGGCGGACGGTACGCGACAAGCGGGTGGACAGGGTTTCGGGTTGCCGCTCGATTCGATCACGCTCGAGCGCGCGCGGCGCGGCGACATGCGCGCGTTCGAGGCGATCTACGCGGCTTACGGAAAGGCCTGCTACAACCTGGCCCTGCGCATCCTCGGCGAGCCGGCCGCCGCCGAAGACATCGTGCAGGACGTCTTCCTGAAGCTGATGGACACGATCGGCGGTTTCCGCGGCGACGCGCCGTTCGGCGCCTGGCTCAAGCGGATGGCCGCCAATGCGACGATCGACCGGCTGCGGCTGGACCGGCGTCAGGGCGTGGACGATCCCGACGCGCTGTTCGCGACGCTGGGCGCGGCTGACCCGCCCGCGGACGCAGTCGTCGATGCCTGGACGCTGCTGCAGCGCCTGCCGGCGCGTGCACGTGCGGTGATCGTGCTGCATCAGATGGAAGGCTATACCCATCGCGAACTGGCCGAGCTGTTCGGCCAGACCGAGAGCTATTCGAAATCGGTGCTGTCGCGCGCGTTGCAGCGGCTGCACGCCACGCTCGAGGAATCCTCGAGCACGCCCGTCGGTACCCCGGTGATTCGCCATGTATGAATCTCGCTTCCCGTTCGATCCGCCCGCCTCGCCGTTGCTCGGCGGCCTGCCCGAGTTGGCGCCGGATCCGGCGCTGTGGTCGCGCATCGCCGACGCGCGCCGCCGACAGCTCGGCCGGCGCCGGTTCGCACGCGCCGGCGGATCGCTGGCGGCGGCGGTGCTGTTCGCCGCCGCGATCGTGATCCTGCCGCGGCCGGCTCCGGTCGCGCCGGATTCGGCGACGGACCTCAGTGCCTGGCTGCAGCAGTCGCAGGCGCTCGAGCAGGAATGGTCGCGCCTGGAGTCCTCGTCCGAGGCGGCACGCGGGCTGCGCAGCCCGCTGCGCCGGATCGACGCGGCCTTGCAGGCGGCTTACGACCGCGGCGCCAGTGACGAGGAGCTGGCACCGTTGTGGGAAGCGCGCAGCAAGGCGCTGCGCGCGATGATCGACAACCGGCACGACGCTGTCGCGACCCTTCGCATCTGATTCAAGACAAGCCCATGACCCGCCTTCATCACCCGTCACTTCTTCGCCTGTGCATCGTCTCCACGCTCGCGCTCGGCGCGCTTCCGGTCGCCGCGCAGGGCGATTCAGCCGCCACGCCCTACGACGCAGCCGCGACGCAGCTCAGGCTGCGCGAGGAGCTGCGCGCGCTGATGCTCGACCTCGCCGCATCCGGCGCGATCGACGAGCAGCGTGCGCTCGAGATCGACGAGCCGGCGCGCCGCGTCAACGATCTGGGCCTGCTCGTCGACAGCAGCAGCGCCGAGCGAGCGCGCGACGGCCTGCGCGTGCTGGCGGTGACGCCGGGCGGTACCGCCGAGCGGCTCGGCGTGCGCGGCGGCGACGTGCTGGTGTCGGTCAACGATCGGTCGCTGGCCAGTCTCGGTGCCGACGCGGCCGGCCAGCCGAAGGCCGCGCAACTGCTGCGCGACAGCGTGGCGTCGGTACCGGACGGCGATGCGCTCGCGCTCGGCGTACGACGTAACGACCGTACGTTCGCGGTGTCCGGTCCGGTCGCCAGCGTGCGCGTGCCGGCGGTGCGCCTGACCGTCGGCGCCGCGGCATCCGCGACCGGCGGCACCGGCGGCTGCGGCCGCATCAGCGTCTTCGGCAGTCCGCCGCGCAGCGAGAACCTGCACGAGGCCAAGCTCGTCGCGGTCGACGGCCGCCTGCCCGGCCCGACCGACGCGACCTCGTTCCGGCTCGAGCCGGGCACGCACATCCTGACCGTCGGCGAAGGCATCGAGGCGCGCTACCTGTCGTTCAACGAGCGGCTGCGCAACGCGCCCGGGAACCGCTACAAGACGCTCAGCGTCGACGTCGCGCCCGGCACGACGTATTTCCTCGCCGCGCGGCTCAACCCCGACAAGATCACCGAGGCGAAGGACGGCGCGTACTGGGATCCGGTGATCTGGAAGGAAGTCGCCGAGAGCTGCCACTGACACTCGTTCCACGTGGGCGGCCGTTCGCCGCGCGGCGTGCCGGTTTGTCGTCGCATGGCCGGCGTCGACAATGCCGGCTTCGCGGCAGCGACAGGTTAGGATGCGGCTGCCGCCGTCCCGGCCGGGACGGCACCGACCCGTTCCTCGCCGTTCCGCCATGACCCTGCTCAGCGTCAACGTCAACAAGGTCGCCGTCCTGCGCAATTCGCGCGGCGGCGCCGATCCCGATCCGGTGCAGGCCGCTCGCGTCGCGATCGCCGCCGGCTGTCACGGCGTCACCGTGCATCCGCGCCCCGACCAGCGGCACATCCGCGTCGAGGACGTCGGCCGCATCGCCGCGGTGCTCGACGGCGTCGAGTACAACATCGAAGGCAATCCGTTCGCGCCGGCGCGCGGCACCTACCCGGGCCTGATCGAGCTGGTGCGCCAGGTCCGGCCGGCACAGGCCACCCTGGTCCCCGACGACGACGGCCAGATCACCTCCGATCACGGCTTCGATCTGCGCCGCGACGGCGAGCGCCTGCGGCCGCTGGTCCGGACACTCAAGGCGCTCGGCTGCCGCGTCAGCCTGTTCATGGACGCCGGTTCGCCGGACATCGAACGCGCCGCCGATATCGGTGCCGACCGCATCGAACTCTATACCGGACCGTTCGCGTCGGCCTTCGCGGCCGGCGACGCATCGGCCGAGCTCGCCGCCTGCGTCGCGTCGGCCGAGCGTGCACGCGCGGCCGGCCTCGGCGTCAACGCCGGTCACGATCTCAATCAGCGCAATCTGCCGGCGCTCAGGCAGGCGATCGGTTTCCTCGACGAGGTGTCGATCGGCCATGCACTGTTCGGCGAGGCGCTCTACGACGGCCTCGCGACGACGATTCGCCGCTACCTGGCGATCCTCGCGAGCTGAGGCGCCGCCGTGCGCGGCGAACCCGCCGCGCACGGAACCTGTATCGACTCAGCGCTCGGGCGTCGCGATGCGCAGCTGCGTCACGCCGCTGGCGCGGGCGACCGCGAGCGCCGACGCGATGTCGTCGTAGGCGCTGGTCGGCTGCGCGCGCAGCTCGACGACCGGCGCGACCGCTGCCGAGGCGATGCGCGTGCGCAGACGATCGGCCAGACCGGCACGCGTGACCGCCGCACCGTCGAGGTACCACTCGCCCGCGCCCATGATCGACAACGTCAGCAGCGGCGGCTCGACCGACGGCGGTGCCGCCGACCCGGCCAGCGGCAGGTCGATCTGACGCGTCACGACCGGCGCGGCGATCATGAAGATCGCGAGCAGGGCCAGCATGACGTCGATCAACGGCGTGATGTTGATCTCGGCCTGCAGATCGACGCGGTGGAAGGATCCGGTCAACGCCATGACGCACCTCCTGCTGTGAGGACGACGGCTCGATCCTACGCCGACCGCGCCGCCGCGGCCATTGCAAACGAAAACGGCGCCGGGTTGCCCCGGCGCCGTTCGTTGGTCCTGACGGACAGCGACGATCCCGCGATCAGTCGCCCGCCGCGGCGGTGATGAAGCCGATCTTGACCATGCCGGCCGTCTTGGCGTTGGCCATGACGGTCGCGATCAGCTGGTACTGGGTCGTCTTGTCCGCGCGGATCTGAAGCTCCGGCTGCGGCTGCTTCTGCGCGGCCACGCGCAGCTGTGCCTGCAGCATCGCTTCGGTGATCGGCTCGTCGTTCCAGTACAGGTCGCCGGTCTCCTTGACCGCCAGATCGATCGGATCGGGCGGGTTCTCGGTTTGAACGTTGGGATTGGCCTGCGGCAGATCGATGCGGATCTTGTGGGACATCAGCGGCGCCGTGATCATGAAGATGATCAGCAGCACCAGCATCACGTCGACGAGCGGCGTGACGTTGATCTCCGACATCGGGGCGCCGCTGCCCCCCGAACCAGAACTGAATGCCATGGCTTACTTCCTCGCGGCTTGGGCCGGCGCGACGACACCGCTCTCGATACGCGAACCGGTCGCGAAGAAGTCGTGCAGATCGTGGGCGAACTCGTCGAAACGGGCGTAGGTCAGGCGGTTGGTGCGCACGAAGAAGTTGTACGCCAGCACTGCCGGGATCGCGACGAACAGACCGAACGCGGTCATGATCAGCGCCTCGCCGACCGGACCGGCCACGGCTTCCATCGAGGCGTTGCCCGACGCGGCGATCTTGATCAGCGCGTGGTAGATGCCCCACACCGTACCGAGCAGACCGACGAACGGCGCCGCCGAACCGACCGTGGCCAGCACGGTCAGACCGGTCTCCAGACGCATGCTCTCGCGCGAGACGGCCTGGCGCAGCGCACGGTCGATGAACTCCGAGCGGCTCAGCGCGTCGACCAGGCGGCTGCCTTCGCTGCGCTGGTGGTGGGCGGCGGCCGACGCGCAGTCGAGCGCGATCTTCGAGAACGGCTCGGCCTTGGGCTGCTCTTCCATGAAGCGGACGGCGTCCTGCGTCGAGGGCGTGTCCCAGAACGTGCTGATCACGCGCTCCATGCGTGCCCGGATCATCGTGTTACGCAGGAAGTTGGCGACGATGTAGAACCACGACATCAACGACATCAGGACCAGCGTGACGAACACGATCCAGCCGAGCGCGTCGAAGTTCTGGATCAGATGGTCGAAACCCATCTGGTTCAGGGCTTCGGCGTTGGACCCGCCCGGGGCCGATCCACCGGCCGGAATCTGAGAGGTATCTTGCAACATGACGTTTTACCCTTTGATCACTGTTCGGAAAGATCAAACTTGATTGGCACCAGCACATACCCACGCGTGGGCTTGCCGTCCTTAACACCCGGGTTGAACACCCAGGTTTTCACGGCGGCAATCGCAGCCTGATCGAGCAGACGCGAACCGCTGGATTTTTCGACCGTGACTTCTTCGGCTTCGCCGGTGGGACCGACCAGCACCTTGAGCATCGTCGTGCCCTGCTGGTGCTGGCGAATCGCCTGCGGCGGATAGCGCGGCGGACGCATGCGCCGATAGCTGACGTTCTCGCTCGGCGCGATGTCGGCCGGCGGTGCGGGCGGAGCCGGCGGGGCCGGCGGCGGCGCAGGCACCGCCATCGGCGAGGCCTCCTCGACGACGACCACCGGCGGCGGCTCCGGCGGCGGAGTCGGCGGCGGCTTGATCTTCTCGATCACCTTCGGCGGCGGGCGCTTCGGCGGCTCCGGCGGCGGCGGTGGCGGGGGCGGCGGCGGCGGCGGCGGTTCGATGAACTCGACCACCACCTTGTTGTCCTTGGGCTTCTCTTTCGGCGGCGGCGGTGCCGCCGGCGTCAGCATCAGCGCAAAGGCGAAGGTGTGCAGGGCGAACGCCGAGGACAGCGCCGTGACGCGGCGCCAGCTCCAGGTCGTCGGCGTGCTGCTCGTGCTGCTTCCGATGGGATTGTTGTCTGACATCAGCTAAGGACCAGCGATATTGATGTGTGGACGGTCCGTGTCTTATTGCTCATGCGCAGTTCAGTCTCTGATCGGAACAGCGAGCCCTGCACGGTACAACAGCGGGGCTGCGTCACACAAGAGTCGTTCCCGACACGAAAATTCACGCGTTCAGCGGCGTCCGGCCGCGCGTGCGTCACTTCTTCGAAGGCCGCGCCAGCTTCTGTCCGGCACGCACGATCTTCAGGCGCTGCTCGGCCATCTGCTTGCTCGACGGAAACTGCGTGGCCTTCTCCCAGTCGGCGATCGCCGCGGCACTCTGGCCGGCCGCGTCGCTGGCATCGCCGCGCAGGATGTAGGCCTCGCCTTCCTGCGACAGGCCGCCCTTGGCGAGCGCCGCATCGAGCGCCTGCTTGGCTTCCGGATAGCGTTCCTGGTAGTACAGCGCATAGCCGCGCTGGAAGTCGACGTAGCCGTCCTTCGCGAACGGTGACGCCTTGGCGTAGGCGTCGATTGCGCAGGCCTCGTCGTCGGCCTGCGAACACACGTCGCCGAGCAGGCGCCACGGCTCGTAGCCGGGCTGGATGATGCCCTTGTCGAGACCCTCCTTGAGTACCGCAGCCGCTTCCTTGTGCTTCTCGCCCGAGGCGTAAAGCTTGGCCAGCTGCATGTAGTCCTCGCCGGTGCTGATCAGGCCGTCGCTCTTGGCCTTGACCATGACCGCGATCGCCTGGTCGGGCTTGTCGGCGTTGATGTAGACCGTCGCGAGCTGGTTGATCAGCTTCTTGTTGCCGGGGTCCTTCGCGAGCTGCTGCTGCAGCACCTGCGCGGCCTGGTCGTACTGGTCCAGTTCGAAGTAGCTGGCGATCAGGATCTGGAACCAGCTGTCCTTCGGTTCGTTGGTCATGCCGATCGCCTTGGTCATCTCGGCGGCGGCTTCCTGGAACTTGTCCATGCGGTAGTACACGTTGGCGCGGATCGCCTGCGTGTCGGCGGTGTTCTTGCCGCTCTCGCGCGTGTAGCGGTCGAGCGTCGCCAGCGATTCGGCGTACTTCTCTTCCTGCAGCTGCAGCTGCGCGACCTGGTACATCGCGTCGAAGTGGTTGCTGTTCGGCAGCGCGTCCATCTGCACCGCCTCATTGAGCGCCGCGATCGCGCCCGCACCGTCGTCCTTGCCCCACAGGATCTGGCCTTCCAGCAGCTTGGCGAATGCCAGCGCATAGGGCTTGGCGCGCTTGTCCTCGGTCACCTTGGCGATCAGCGCGAGCGCCTCGTCGTCCTTGCCGTCCGCGATCAGGTCGTTGGCCTTGTTGAGATCGCGCTGGTTCTTCTCCGACATGTCGGGCTTGGGTTCCTTGCGCGTCGCATTCGGATACGCAACTTCTTCCTTGCCCTTGCTGCCCGACTTCTGCGCGAGCGCGCCTTCGGCGACGAACATCAGCATCAGCGCGCACAGGGCCACGCGGATCAGGTTCTGCAACTTCATGGAGACCTCACCTGAGATAAAGCGGTGAATGAAATAAAAAATACGCTGAGTCAAAACAGCGTACCCCTACCATTACGACTGGCACAAGCACGCGGATGTGCGTCGATGTGCTGCGTTGCAACGGAGCGACGGCGTACGGATCCAACGCACGACGTGGCGGGCCGGGGTTCGTGATCGCCGGCCGGTCCGACAATCTACGATGACTCTCGTAGATTTTCCACTTGCGTCAACGACGTAGCGACGAGGTGCGGATCACACGCCGCATCGCCGCATCGGCTGCGCCGATGCGGCGCGGTCAGATGTCGAGATTGCTGACCCGCAGCGCGTTCTGTTCGATGAACTCGCGGCGCGGCTCGACGATGTCGCCCATCAGCGTCGTGAAGATCTGATCGGCGGCCACCGCATCCTCGACCGTGACCTGCAGCAGGCGCCGCGTCTCGGGGTTGACCGTGGTTTCCCACAGCTGTTCGGGATTCATTTCGCCCAGACCCTTGAAGCGCTGCACAGTGCGTCCGCGCTTGGCCTCTTCCATCAGCCAGTCGAACGCCTGCGAGAAGCCGGCGATCGCCAGCTGCCTGTTGCCGCGACGCACCTCCGCGCCCGGCAGGATCAGGCCGTCCAGTTCCTGCCCGATCTCGGCGATTGGCCGGTACTCGCCCGACGTGAAGAATGCCTGCGGCAGCACCTGGGTATGGACCAGACCGTGCTGGTTGCGCTCGACGACCAGGGCCGCCGGGTGCTCGGCGGTCGCGGCCTGGATCCGGAACGTGTAGCGCGCCTTGCCGAGGCCGGAGCCGTTGAGGCGCGCGGACAGACGCGCCAGCCAGGCCTCGGTCGACGCGCCGTCCTGCCAGGCATCCGCGACCGGTGCCGGCGCGTCGAGCAGCGCCGCCAGCAGGCTGGTGTCGTAGCGCGAGCCGAGCCGCTCGATCTGCGCGAGCGCGGCCTGCCAGCCGGTCAGCAGACGCTCCAGTCCGGCCCCGCTGATCGGCGGCAGACCGGCGCCGTAGATCAGCTCGGCACCGTCGACGGCACCGGCGATCAGATAGCCGTTGAGCGCGTGGTCGTCCTTCAGATACAGCTCCTGCTTGCCCTGCTTGAGCTTGTACAGCGGCGGCATGCCGATATAGACGTGGCCGCGCTCGATCAGCTCGGGCATCTGCCGATAGAAGAACGTCAGCAGCAGCGTGCGGATGTGCGAGCCGTCGACGTCCGCGTCGGTCATGATGATGATGCGGTGGTAGCGCAGCTTGTCGGCGTTGAACTCGTCCTTGCCGATGCCGGTGCCGAGCGCGGTGATCAGCGTGCCGACCTCGGCCGAGCCGAGCATACGGTCGAAGCGGGCACGTTCGACGTTGAGTATCTTGCCCTTCAGCGGCAGCACCGCCTGGTACTTGCGGTTGCGGCCCTGCTTGGCCGAGCCGCCGGCCGAGTCGCCCTCGACGATGAACAGTTCGCTGAGCGCCGGATCCTTCTCCTGGCAGTCGGCCAGCTTGCCCGGCAGGCCGGCGATGTCGAGCGCACCCTTGCGCCGCGTCATCTCGCGCGCTTTGCGCGCAGCCTCGCGCGCGCGCGCGGCGTCGACGACCTTGGCGCAGATCGCGCGCGCCTCGGCCGGATGCTCGAGCAGGAATTCCTCCAGCTTCTGATTGACGACCTGCTCGACGACGCCCTTGACCTCGCTGGAGACCAGCTTGTCCTTGGTCTGCGACGAGAACTTCGGATCGGGCACCTTGACCGACAGCACCGCGATCAGACCCTCGCGCATGTCGTCGCCGGACAGCGGCACCTTCGCGGTCTTCTGCAGGCCGGTATTGTCGACGTAGTTGGAGATCGTGCGCGTCAGCGCGGCGCGGAAGCCGGCCAGATGCGTGCCGCCGTCCTTCTGCGGAATATTGTTGGTGAAGCAGTAGACCGCTTCCTGGTACGCGTCGGTCCATTGCATCGCGACTTCGACCGTGATCGAGTCCTGCTGCATGCTGAAATTCAGCACGTTCGGATGCAGCGGCGTCTTCAGCTGGGCCAGGTGCTCGACGAACGAGCGAATGCCGCCCTCGTACTCGAACACGTCGTGACGCGTGCTGCGCTCGTCGATCAGTTCGATCCGCACGCCCGAATTGAGGAATGACAGCTCGCGCAGACGCTTGGCGAGGATTTCGTAGTGGAACTCGATGTTCGTGAACGTCTGCGCGCTCGGCTTGAAGCGCACCGTCGTACCGCGCCGCGTCGACGGACCGACCTCCCGGAGCGGATACAGCGGTTCGCCGTGCGCGTATTCCTGCTGATACTCGTGCCCTTCGCGCGCAATGGTCAGCCACAGGTGTTCGGACAGCGCATTGACGACCGAGACGCCGACGCCATGCAGACCGCCGGAGACCTTGTAGGAGTTGTCGTCGAACTTGCCGCCGGCGTGCAGCACCGTCATGACGACTTCGGCCGTCGAGCGTCCTTCCTCGGGGTGGATGCCGACCGGAATGCCGCGGCCGTTGTCGATGACCGATACCGACTCGTCGGCATGGATCGTCACGACGACGTGATCGCAGTAGCCGGCCAGGGCTTCGTCGATCGAGTTGTCGACGACCTCGAACACCATATGGTGCAGGCCGGTGCCGTCATCGGTATCGCCGATGTACATGCCGGGACGCTTGCGTACGGCCTCCAGGCCCTTCAGGACCTTGATCTTGCTGGAGTCGTACTGGCTTCCGGCGCTGTCGTGATCGGTCATTTCGCTCATGTGGCTCCCGTGGTGCCGGGCACCGCTGCTGCTGCGGTGCGGCACGGATTGGAAAACACCCGAGCGGACGGCTCAGGCCATCGGCGATTATACCAGCCGCTGGACCCTGCCCTGTTCCACGTGGAACACGCGCGTCGCCGGACTGTCCGGCAGCGGCAGCGTCGACGTGCCGGTCAGCAGAATCTGGGCGCCACTGGCCGACAGCACGCCGACCACCGCGTCGCGATGCGCGTCGTCCAGTTCGGATGCCAGGTCGTCGAGACAGACGATCGGCCAGTGGCCGCGGTCCAGGTGATAACGCTGCGCCTGGCCAAGAATGCAGACCAATGCGCAAAGTTTCTCCTGGCCACGCGAGAAGTACTCGCGGCGCTCGGCGCTGGCAAACCCGAAGCTGAGGTCGGCACGATGCGGGCCCGATCGCGTATGACCACGGTCGCGGTCGCGGTCGCGCCCATCGGCCAGCACGTCGGCCAGGTCCTGCCCGGCCGGCCATCCGGGATGAAAATCGACCCGAAACTCGCCGAGCTCACCGAGAAACGCTTCGGCCATTGCAGCGAGCGACGGCTGCAGGCGCTCCAGATAGATGCGGCGCAACCGCGTCATCGCCTCGCCCGAGGCAGCGAGCTCGAGCTCCCAGACCGCCAATTCCGCATCCGATGCGCCGGCGCGCAGCGAGGCATTGCGCTGGCGCAATGCGCGCTGGTAGCGCCGCCATAGACCGAGGAAATCTTGTTCCACGTGGAACACGCCCCAGTCGAGATAGGCGCGCCTATGTTCGGCGCCCCCGGCGACCAGAGCGTGCGAGCCCGGCTCGAAGCAGACGATCGCCGAACGGCCCACCAGTTCACCGAGCGTCGCCGGTCGACCATCGACGCGCGCCTCGAGCCGCCCGCCGGACCGCGCCAGGCCGAGCCGGACCGGCCGGCCTTCGATTCCCTCGACCAGGCCGAACACCGAGAAGCCAGGCGCACCGACGCGAACCAGCCCGTCGCGCCCGCCGCTGCGGAACGTGCGGCCATGCGACAGCAGATAGGCCGCTTCGAGCACGGTCGTCTTGCCGGCACCGTTGCCGCCGACGAACTGATTCCAGCCGGCACCGAGCGAAACCTCCAGCGCCTCGAAACGGCGCAAGTCGACCAGCCTCAGTTCATCCAGACGCATCGACATCGCTTGCCGCACCCGTCACCGACTGCCCTCAAAGAAAAAGGCCCGCATCTGACGCCTGCGGGCCCTCCTCCAGTTCCAACACGGATTACGGTCAGAGCCGCAGCGGCATGATCACGTGCCGCGTGTCCTCGGTATCGGGCTTGCGCAGCAGGCAGCTCGACTGCGCATCACGCAGGCACAACAGGACTTCGTCGCTGTCGAGTGCGCCGAGCGCATCCTGCAGATAGTTGACGTTGAAGCCGACCGACAGCTCCGACACGCCGGTGCGCGCTTCCAGCTCTTCGACCGCTTCTTCCTGCTCCGGATTGTGCGCGACGATGCGCAGCCGATTCGGGCCGACCTCGAGCTTCACGCCGCGGTACTTCTCGTTCGAGAGGATCGCCGCGCGCTGTAGCGCTGCGCGCAGTTCTTCGCGATTGACGTGCACTTCCTTGTCGACACCGATCGGCACGACGGCCTCGTAATCGGGGAAACGGCCGTCGATCAGCTTGGACGTGAATACCACGCCACCGCGGCGTACACGCAGATGATTGCGGCCGAACTCGAGCTCGACTGTGCCTTCGCCGGTCTCGAACAGGCCCTGCAACTCGAGCACGCCCTTGCGCGGAATGATGATCTGACGGCGTGCACTGATCGTCGCGTCGAGCTTGGTCTCGGCCAGCGCCAGCCGGTGCCCGTCGGTCGCGACACAGCGCAGCGCATGCTCGCGCAGATCCAGCAGCATGCCGTTGAGGTAGTAGCGTACGTCCTGATGCGCCATCGCGAACGCGGTCCGGTCCATCAACGCCTTCAACGCGGCTTCCGGCAAGGTGACGCGTTCGACCAGGTCGATCGAATCGATGACCGGAAACTCGGTCGCCGGCAGCGTCGCCAGCGTGAAACGGCTGCGCCCGGCGCTGACCGTCACGCGATCCCCATTCTGCTCGATCTTGATCTTGCTGCCGTCCGGCAGGGCGCGACTGATGTCGAACAGCTTGCGCGCCGGGATCGTCACTTCGCCGGGATCGAGCGATTCGGCGTCGGCGCGGGCGATCATTTCGACTTCGAGATCGGTACCCGTGAACGAAACGCCGTCGGTGCCGACCTGCACCAGCAGGTTCGCCAGCACCGGCAGGGTCTGGCGGCGCTCCACCACGCCGGTCACCTGCTGCAGCGGTTTCAAGAGAGCTTCGCGTTGAATGCTGAATCGCATGGGTCTCGTCCGTTTCGTTCTGTTATTGGTTTTTGGGGATAGTACGTGGTTGTAGGGCCTGGGGACAACCGAAAAACGACAAAAATATCCTTTTAAATCATCGCTTTATTTCGTTCTCTGGCGGTGGGTTTCGTGCCGGTTTCGGTGTGCATCGATTGTGGATAACCCGAGGCGGCCAAAAAGTCCACCTATTATCCACAGCCTGTTCACCCCGTCAGCGCACGCACGAGCTTTTCCCAGTCCTGACGTAGCCGTCCGTCGGTCTCGCGCAGATCCGCGATCGTCCGGCAGGCGTGCAGGACGGTCGTGTGGTCGCGGCCGCCGAACGCATCGCCGATCTCGGGCAGGCTGTGCTCGGTCAGTTCCTTGGCCAGCGCCATCGCCATCTGCCGCGGCCGAGCGATCGAGCGGCTGCGGTTTTTCGACAGGAAATCGGCCAGGCGCAGCTGGTAGTAGTCCGACACCGTGCGCTGGATGTTCTGGATCGTGATCGCCTGCGCATGCACGGTCAGCAGATCGCGCAGGGTCTCCTGCGCGAACTCGGCCGTGATCACACGCCCTTCGAAGTTCGAGCGCGCGACCAGCGTATTGAGCGCGCCTTCCAGATCGCGCACGTTCGAGCGCATCCGCTTGGCGATCAGCACCGCGACCTCCTCGGGCAGCTCCACGCCCTTGCTCTGCGCCTTGGACAGCAGGATCGCTGCGCGCGTCTCGAAATCGGGCGGCTCGACGATCACCGACAGACCCCAGCCCAGGCGCGATTTCAGCCGTGGCTCGAGGTTCTCGACCTCCTTCGGATAGCGGTCGCAGGTCAGAATGATCTGCTGCTTGCCCTCGAACAGCGCATTGAAGGTGTGGAAGAACTCCTCCTGCGTCGTGTTCTTGCCGGCGAAGAACTGGATGTCGTCGATCAGCAGCGCATCGACCGAGCGGAACCGGCGCTTGAAATCGTCCATGTTCTTCTGCGCGAGCGCCTTGACCATGCCGCTGACGAACTGCTCCGAGCGCAGATACAGCAGCTTGACGTCCGGGTTGTTGCGCCGCATGAGGTTGCCGGCCGCGTGCATCAGATGCGTCTTGCCGAGACCGGTGCCGCCGTAGAGCAGCAGCGGGTTGTAGGCGCGGCCCGGATTCATCGCGACCTGCAGCGCGGCGGCCTTGCCGAGCTGGTTCGACTTGCCCTCGACGAAGGTCTCGAACGTGTAATGAGGATCGAGATTGGAATCCTCACGCTGCTCGCGGCGGGCGCCGGGCCGCGCACCGGTCGCGCCGGCGGGCTCGCGGCCGCGCGCGGCGCTCAGCGACCCGACGTCGACGCGCACGTTGACCGGATAGCCGGCCAGATGCTCCAGTACCGTCGCGATGCGCGGCAGGAACCGCTCGCGGATCGCCTCCACCGTATAGGCATTGGGCGCGAACAGGCGCAGTCCGGCATCGCTCTCGCTGGCCTGCAGCGGGGCCAGATAGGTGTGCACATCCTCGGCGGCGGATTCGGATTCAAGCCGCGCCAGGCAGCGCTGCCACAATTCACTCACGGGTTGGGACCTTTGCAACGGAAGCTTTGGAAAAGCAGAAGCGGATGCGGGCCGGTACGGCCCATCCGCAATCAGGGGATGGCGCGGTCGGCGCAGCCGACGGACCAACCGATGAGTCTACCCCAAGCGTCCGGCGCGGACCGGCGGCGCGGCGCCGCGCGAACGCTGCCGCGGCGACAGCCAAGCGCTGGATTTTCCTTGACACCGCAGCGGCGCCGACCTACCATCCGCGGCCTTTTTCCGTTCACGATTCGTCACCGCCATGGCCACGAAACGCACCTATCAGCCCAGCAATCTCAAGCGCGCCCGTGACCATGGGTTCCGCGCCCGCATGAAGACCCGCGGCGGCCGCAAGGTCCTCAACGCGCGTCGCGCGCGCGGTCGCAAGCGCCTCTGCGTCTGACGTTCCGGCGGCGCCATGGGTAGCGCAAGCTTCCCGCGCGCCGCTCGATTGTTGCGGCCCGGCGACTTCGCCGCGCTGCGACGGGCCAGCCGACGCGTCGGCGCCGACCATTTCCATGCCGAAGCTGCACCGCACGCCAGCGGTCCGCGGCTCGGCATGGCCGTCTCGCGGCGCGTGTCCAAGCGCGCCGTCGAACGCAACCGCATCAAGCGGCAGATTCGCGACAGCTACCGGCACGTCCGCCCGCAGCTGCCCGCGCTCGACATCCTCGTCGTCGCCCGCACCAGCGCCGCCACCCACGACAACGCGACCCTGCGCGCCGACCTGATCCGGCTCTGGGACAAGCTGCGCCGCCTCACCGCTGCCGCGCCCGGCGGCGCTCGCGTTGAAGCGCCCCCGCGCGAACGGCACAATGGCGAAGTCCCAGCCGCTTCCGGGCGGACCACGACGCCGCCCTCTCCATCGAGCGAGTGACCGCGCGCCGGCACAGCCTGCGCCGCCTCGCCGTGCAGCGCACGAAACGAACCGACCTTCCACGATGACCAGTCCCCGCCCCTTCCTTCTGCTCGCCCTCCTGCTGCTCGGCTATCTGCTGTGGGAGCAGTGGCGCACCGACTACGGCCAGCCGGCGCTGCCGGCACCCGCAGCCAGCACCGCGCCGGCCACCGACGCGGCGCCCGCGGCGATCCCGCTCGACGACGTGCCGGCCGCGTCCGCAGCCCCCGGCGAAGTGCCGGCGACGCCGCGTCCGGAAGCCGCCGCGCCGGCCGGCCAACGCATCGTGGTCGCCACCGACGTGCTGCGCGTGGAGATCGACACGCGCGGCGGCAACGTCGTCGTCGCCGATCTGCTGGCCTATCCGCAGCAACCCAAGCAGCCCCAGCCGGTGCGCCTGCTCGACGACAGCGCCGACGGCTACTTCGTCGCCAACAGCGGCCTGGTCAGCGCACAGGGTGCGCCGGCCGCGCCGGACCACAACGCGGCGTTCACCGCGGCCGCGACCGAGTACGCGCTGGCCGCCGGCCAGGACCGCGTCGAGGTGCCGCTGACCTGGCAGTCCGATGCCGGCCTGACCGTCCGCAAGATCTACACGTTCGAGCGCGGCAGCTACGTGATCGGCCAGCGCCAGGAGATCGTCAACCAGGGCGCCGCGCCGTGGACCGGCAACGCCTACCGCGAGCTGCGCCGCGTGCCGCTGACCGTCGACAACCGCGGCTTGAAGGGCTACACGAACCCGGAGCAGTACAGCTTCGTCGGCGCGGCCTGGTACAGCCCCGAGCACAAGTTCCAGAAGCTCGCGTTCGACAAGTTCGCCAAGGATCCGCTGAACCTGTCAACCGCAGGCGGCTGGGTCGCGATGATCCAGCACTATTTCTTCGCTGCGTGGATTCCGCCGGCCGACCAGGCCGAGCAGTACACGACCGCGAGCCTGACGGCCAACGGCCAGTCGCGTTATCTGATCCGCGCGGTCGCGCCGGCGACGACCGTGGCACCCGGCGAGACGCGTGCACTCGAATCGCGGCTCTACGTCGGACCGAAGATCCAGAGCACGCTCGACGACGTCGCGCCGGGCCTGTCGCTGACCGCCAACTACGGCATCTTCACGTTCATCTCGGCGCCGCTGCACTGGGTGCTCGACAAGCTGCACGCGCTGACCGGCAACTGGGGCTTCGCGATCATCCTGCTGGTGCTGCTGATCAAGGCGCTGTTCTACAAGCTCAGCGAGGCACAGTACCGGTCGATGGCGCGCATGCGCAAGGTCGCGCCGCGGATGCAGGCGCTCAAGGAGCGCTACGGCGACGACCGTCAGAAGCTCAACCAGGCGATGCTCGAGCTGTACCAGAAGGAGAAGATCAATCCGCTCGGCGGCTGTCTGCCGATGCTGATCCAGATTCCGGTGTTCTTCGCGCTGTACTGGGTGCTGATCGAGAGCGTCGAGCTGCGCCAGGCGCCGTTCATCGGCTGGATCCAGAACCTCTCCGCGCCCGATCCGTACTTCGTGCTGCCGATCCTCAATGCCGCGGCGATGTTGCTGACCCAGCACCTCACGCCGATGACCGGCATGGATCCGACGCAGGCCAAGATCATGAAGTTCATGCCGGTCGCGTTCTCGGTGCTGTTCGCATTCTTCCCGGCCGGCCTCGTGCTGTACTGGGCGACCAATGCGATCCTGTCGCTGATCCAGCAGTACATCATCACCAAGCGCGTCGAGGCCGGCGAACAGAAGCCGGCCAAGGCCTGACGACCGGCGCGGCGGCCTCATCGGCCGCCGCATCGCCGTCCGAGCGCAGCGACGAGCCGTTCGCATGTCGAGCGCCGACACCATCGCCGCGATCGCGACACCGCCCGGCAGCGGCAGCGTCGGCATCGTGCGCCTGTCCGGTCCGGCCGCGCCGGCGATCGCCGGCGCCCTGCTCGGCCGCCCGCCGCGGCCGCGCCACGCGCATTTCTGCCGGTTCCTCGATGCCGACGGCCAGGCGATCGATCACGGCCTGCTGATCCACTTCCCGGCGCCGCATTCGTTCACCGGCGAGCACGTCGTCGAGCTGCAGACGCACGGCAGCCCGGTCGCATTGCGCCGGTTGCTCGCGCGCATGGTCGAGTTCGGCGCGCGCCAGGCGCGACCCGGCGAATTCTCCGAGCGCGCGTTCCTCAACGGACGCCTCGATCTGGCCCAGGCCGAAGCGATCGCCGATCTGATCGCGGCCGGCTCCGAAGCGGCCGCGCGGTCGGCGATGCGCAGTCTCGACGGCGCGTTCTCCGATCGCGTGCGCGCGGTCACCGAGGCGACGATCCGCCTGCGCGTCTGGATCGAGGCCGCGATCGACTTTCCGGAAGAGGAAATCGATTTTCTCGCCGCGCCCGAGCTTGCTCAGGGCCTAGCCGATCTGCGCGCGCAACTCGCCGACGTGCTCGCTGGCGCGCGCCGCGGCGCGCGTCTCGCCGACGGCCTGCACGTGGTCATCGTCGGCCGCCCGAACACCGGCAAATCGAGCCTGCTCAACGCGCTCGCCGCCGCCGAGCGCGCGATCGTCACCGACATTCCCGGCACCACGCGCGATGTGCTGCGCGAGTCGATCGATCTCGACGGCGTCGCGCTGACCCTCGTCGACACCGCCGGCCTACGCGACGCCGACGATCGCGTCGAGCAGGAAGGCATCCGCCGCGCGCGCGCCGAGCTCGCGAAGGCCGACGTCGCGATCCTGGTCACCGACGACGCGCACGCCGACACCGATCGTGCCCTGCTCGATGGCCTGCCCGACGCCGCGACGCGGCTGATCGTCCACAACAAGATCGACCTCGCCGCCCGCACGCCGGAGAGCCGGCTGCACGATGGCGACCGGCATCTGTGGCTGTCGGCCCAGACCGGCGCCGGCCTGCCGCTGCTGACCGTCGAGCTCGAACGTCTGGCCGGTCGCGACGACGCCGGCGAAGGCAGCTACAGCGCGCGTGCGCGCCATGTCGCCGCGCTAGAGCGCGCGTCGGCATCGCTGCAGGCTGCGGAAGCGGCCTTGACCGAGGCACGCGCCGGCGAGCTCGCGGCCGAGGAACTGCGCCAGGTGCAGCATGCGCTCGGCGAGATCACCGGCGAGTTCAGCGACGAGGATCTGCTCGGGCGGATCTTCGCGGACTTCTGCATCGGCAAGTGAGTGACGCCAATCGTCGGTCGACTATGAGCCGGGCCACTCGCGATGTAGGGTTGTTCACCGGCTACATGAGCAGGCCGGAAATGCAGAACTTAGTGTCTAGGTGGCCTCGCAGCCTAGTGTCCGAGCACCTGACCGCGGCCCACACGAAGAGCGCTGGTTATGAGTAGCAAGAAGCTGATCCGTAACAGCACGGCTGAATTCTTGATCTTCACCGGCTTGGCTGGAGAGCAGAGCATCGAGGCTCGCTACGAGGATGAAACCGTTTGGCTCTCGCAAAGACTGATGGCCGAGTTGTTCAGCGTGGATGTACGCACCGTCAGCGAGCACCTGAAGAACATCTTTGCCAGTCACGAGCTCGCGCCCGAGGCAACTATCCGGAAATTCCGGATAGTTCAGCAGGAGGGTCAGCGGGAGGTGTCCAGGGCGGTGGACTTCTACAACCTCGACGCCATCATTTCAGTCGGCTATCGGGTCAACTCCATACGCGCAACGCAGTTCCGCCAATGGGCGACCGGTGTCCTGCGTGAGTTCGCCATCAAGGGCTATGTGCTGGATGGCCAGCGCATGGAGAACGGCAGCTTCCTGGGAGAGGACTACTTCGAACGGCTGCTGGCGGAAATCCGCGAGATCCGTCTCAGCGAGCGACGCTTCTACCAGAAGATTACCGACATCTACGCTACCAGCGTGGACTACAACAAGGACGCACCGACGACCAAGGCCTTTTTCGCCAAAGTACAGAACAAACTGCATTACGCCATCCACGGCCATACCGCCGCAGAGTTGATCCACAAGCGGGCCGATAGCAATAAGCCGCATATGGGGCTGACGTCCTGGGCGAGTGCGCCCGAAGGCAAGATCCTGAAAACCGATGTGGCCGTGGCCAAGAACTACCTGACCAAGGACGAATTGGATTCATTGGGTCGTATCGTCAATGCCTATCTGGAACTGGCCGAGGATCGTGCTCGCCGCAAGATTCCCATGAGCATGGAAGATTGGTCCAAGCGTCTGGATGCCTTCCTGCAGTTTGATGACCGGGAGGCGCTGCAAAACAGCGGCAAGATTTCCGCTAAGATTGCTCAAACGCATGCAGAAAGCGAATTTGAGAAATACAGAATCGTGCAGGATCGCCTGTTTGAAAGTGACTTCGACAGAGCGGTGAAAAAACTGGCAGCCGGTGAACCGAACGCCGGAGATGGTGGATAAACCTGCAGCCTCGCATGCCGAGTTCATGGCTGAACTGCGGTCGGGCGTGCCACTCAATCAATCGGAAGCCGATACTGAATCTGCCATGGCCACCCGCCGCGGGCGCCTTCCATTCCGTCGGTTCCTCAATTCCGCATCTGCGCATCTCAAGGCGGCAACGCACGCATGTTACTCATGCCCCGCCGTCTCGTATCGACCATTGTAGACATGCCGCTGCTGGCTCGGGCTCGCTAGACATCCACCGGCCCTGCACCCGCGTGGTCAGGTCAGATCCTTGACCGTCTGCGTGCCGCCGTTGGCCTTGACGCTGGCGATGCCGCCGTCACGCGCCGCCTCGCTGGCGTACATCTGGCTGGTGCCGATGATCTGGTGATTGGCGGCCTTCAGCGTGAAGAAGGTCTTGGCGTTGCTCGCGGTCTTCTTCTCGTAGCGCGCGTCGTGCGGGCTGTTGGTGCGGACCGAGGCGATGCCGTTCTCGGCGGACGCCCGGGTCTGGTACAGCTCGCTGGTCAGGATCGTCTCGGCGTTGCCCGCCTTGAGGACGAAACGGAACTGCCCGTCGCTGCTCTTGCTCAACTCGAACCAACCGGCCATGCGTGTGTTCCTCCTGCGCTGGGTTTAGGACGGAAACGTTCTACTCCAAGACGGCGACGAAAAGTGTGCCATGTTGTTTCGTTGCCGCGGCAGCCGGTCCCGTCTGCAACCGGGTGCGCCGGCCCGGCCGGCAGCTCAGAACCCCAGCGCGAACATCGCGAACGCGACGGCCAAGCCGATCAGTGGCACGACGACGGTCATCGCCGCCATCGGGAAGTAGGCCGCCTTGTGCGTCTCGCCACAGACCGCTCGGATCGTCGTGACGATGTAGCCGTTGTGCGGCATCGCATCGAGCGTGCCGGACGCGAGCGCGACCGAGCGGTGCAGCTGCGAGGGATCGACGCCCTGCGGCAGGTACAGCGGTGCGAGGATCGGCAAGGCGATCGCCTGGCCGCCGGATGCGCTGCCGGTCATCGCGGCGATGACCGCGACCGCGAACGCGGCATTGACGACGCCGTGGCCGGGTAGATGGGTGATCCAGTCGACCGCGAGCGCGAAGCCCGGCACCGCCTTGGCGACCGCGCCGAAGCCGACCACGGCGGCGGTGTTGCCGATCGCGATCAGCGCGTCGGCGCTGCCGGCGCCGAGCGCGGCGCCGGGCGCCTGCAGATGGCGCCAGCCGACCGCGGCGGTCAGCACGCAGCCGGCCAGCAGCGCGACGATCAGAGCCGCGGTGTGGAGGCGCTCGTGCAGCAGGAAGCTCAGCACCAGCACGGCCAGCAGCGGCACCAGCGACAGCAACGGCGAGGGCAGCGCCTCGCGGCTGTCGACCGGATCACCCTCGCGCGGCTCGAAGCGCTCGCCGCGTGCCTTGGCGCGGCCGATCATCCAGTTGAGCCAGTACTGGCCGATGATCGCCATCACGATCGCGGCGGCGAGGCTGGCCTGCCAGGCGGCCCAGGGCGAGGTGCCCAGATACTTGATCGGGATCCAGTTCTGGATCTCCGGCGAGCCGGCCGCGGTCATCGTGATCGAGATCGAGCCGAAGCCGAGCGCGGCCGGGATGAAGCGGCGCGGCAGATCGGCCGCACGGAACAGGCTGAGCGCGGTCGGGTAGACCGAGAACGCGACGACGAACAGGCTGACGCCGCCGTAGGTCAGCACGATGCAGGCGATCACGATCGCCAGCGCGGCGTGGCGCGGACCGATCGTGCGTAGCACCCAGCGCGCGACACTGTCGGCGGCGCCGCTGTCCTGCATCAGCTTGCCGAAGATGCAGCCGAACAGAAACATGAAGAACCAGCTGGCGATGAAGCCGCTGAAGCCCTGCATGTAGCTGCCGAGCGCGTCGGTGACGGCGGGCTCGCCGTCGGGCGGCAGCAGCGGCAGGCCGCTGGACAGCGCGACGACGGCCGCGCACACCGGCGTGGCGATGAACAGGCTCACGCCGCGCATCGCCATGACGATGAGCAGCGCGAGGCCGGCCAGAAGGCCGAGCAGACTCAGCATGGGAATTCCCCGGACTTGCGATCGCGGCCAGTATCCGAACCGCCGCCGGGCCCCGGCATTGTACGAAGGTACAACTGCCTCCAACGGCGTCCCGCCCGCAGACTGCGCGCCGATCGGGCCGTGTCCCGCGCTCGGTCGAGCGCGCTCGCCGCCTCGACCCGCCACGAATAACGACGCCACGCAGCGAGGGGGATCTCATGAAGCGCAACCATCTCAGTATGACCATCGGTCTGGTGCTCGGACTCCTCGCCGCGCCGTGGGCGAGCGCGCAGGACGCGCCGGCCACGGCGCCGGCCGCCGACGGCGAGATCGAGCGTCTCGACGGCATCACCGTCACCGCGCGCCGCCGCGAGGAGAGCATCCAGGACGTGCCGGTGTCGGTGTCGGCGTTCGGCGAGCAGGATCTGCAGCAGATTCAGGCGCAGAACATCGACAGTCTGCAGGGCTCGGTGCCGAACATGAACATCGTGCAGGGCCGCGGTTCGTCGGGCGCGGTCAACGTCTTCATCCGCGGCATCGGCCAGCCCGATGCGCTGCAGACCTTCGATCCGGGCGTGGGCATGTACGTCGACGACGTCTACTACTCGCGCATCCAGGGCGCGCTGTTCGGCCTCTACGACGTCGATCACATCGAAGTGCTGCGCGGCCCGCAGGGCACGCTGTACGGCAAGAACTCGACCGGCGGCGCGATCAAGATCGTCACGCGCGAGCCCGGCGACACGACCGAGGGCAACGTCGAACTCACGGCCGGCCGCTACGGCCTGTTCGAGACCAAGGCCTACGCCGCGATGCCGCTCAACGAGCGCTGGGGCCTCAGCGCCGCGCTGATGAGCACCGGCAACGACGGCTACGTGAAGGATCCGGACACCGGCAAGCGCTACAACCAGAACGACACCGAGGCGATGCGCGTGAAGCTGGTCGGCCGGCCGACCGACACGTTCAAGGCGGTGTTCTCGCTCGACTACACGCACCAGGACAATCCGCTCACGCTCGGCAATCCCGAAGCGCCGCTGATCCAGACCAATCTGCCGACCGGCACGCGCGTGCTGCTCGAACCGCGCAGCGGCGAATACGACTTCCGCACGCGCACCTCGTTCGGTCCCGACGACGGCCAGAAGCTGATCCACAAGGGCGCGGCCGCGAATCTGAGCTGGAACGTCTCCGACGCCTGGTCGCTGAAGAGCATCACCGCGTACCGCCAGCTGGTGTCCAAGGCCTACATCGACATCGACGCCTCGGAGTACTCGCTCGGCGACGTCTACGTCGGCATCGACCAGAACCAGTTCAGCCAGGAGCTGCAGGCGCAGTTCGACAACGGCGGTCCGCTGCAGGCGACCTACGGGCTGTACTTCCTGCGCGAGCACGTGCCGTCCGAGCAGTACGCCTGGGCCGACGATTTGTACACGTTCGCGACGCTGCCGGTGACGTTCCTGCGCACGATCGGCGACGACCTCAACACGCGCAGCTACGCGGCCTACGGCCAGATCAACTGGGAGTTCGCGCCGTCCTGGACGCTCGGTGCGGGCCTGCGCTACACGCGCGAGCGCAAGGAGTACGACCGTACGACCACCACGTTCTGGGGCCCGCTGCTGGCCGCGCTCGATGCCACGGTCGCGTTCGACGCGAGCAAGAGCTGGGATGCCTGGACGCCGTCGCTGAGCCTGACCAAGGCGTTCTCCGATCGCGTGATGGGCTACGTCTCGGCCAACCGCGGCTTCAAGTCCGGCGGCTTCAACGGCCGCGCCAATGCGGCGGCCGAGGCGGCCAGGCCCGAGTTCGATCCGGAGTTCGTGTGGACCTACGAGGTCGGCCTCAAGACCGCCTCGGCCGACGGTCGCCTGATCGGCAACGTCAGCGTGTTCCACAGCGAGTACAAGAACTTCCAGGCCCGCGTCAGCGGCGAGGAGGTCGGCAGCTTCCCGGTGCTCAATGCGGCCAAGCTCAAGATGGACGGCGTCGAGTTCGAGGGCATCGCCCTGGTCGGCGAAGGCACGCGCCTGTCGGCGCAGATCGGCTGGATGGACGCCCGCTACGCCTCGTTCGACGATCCGCGCGTGGCCGCCAATCCGATCTACGCGAACCTGCACGACCACGTGCCGTTCTCGCCGGACTGGACCGCGCGCGTCGCAGCCAGCCATACCTTCATGCTCGGTGATGCCGGCAGCCTGAGCGTCGGCGGCGACTATTCGTACCGTTCCGAGACCTGGCTCAGCGTCGACAACCGCGACGTGCTGCGGCAGAGCGGATTCGGCCTGGCCGGCCTGTTCGGCATCTGGGATTCGCCGAGCCTGAAGTGGCAGGTGCGCGGCGGCGTGCGCAATCTGACCGACAAGGTCTACAAGACCGACGCGCAGGAGTTCTCGAGCGTCGGCAACATCCAGACCGCGTACTACGGCATGCCGCGCAACTACTATGTGACTGCCCGCTACAGCTTCTGAGCGACCCCTGCGCGGCGCGGCCCGCCGCGCCTCGATCCATCCGGAGGATGACCCGATGTCCGTGCTCTCGCCGCGCCGCTGTGCAGGCCCGCTGGCCGCCCTGCTGACCAGCCTCGCGCTCGGCGCCTGCGCCAAGGAGCCGGGCGCGGCGCTGCCGCGCATCGCGCTGGCCGGCGATCGCGTGATGGTCGCCGGCCTGTCGTCGGGTGCCTACATGGCGACGCAGGCGCACCTGGCGCTGTCCGACCGCATCCACGGTGCGGCCCTGGTCGCCGGCGGGCCGTACGGCTGCGCCGGCGGCAAGCTCGAAACGGCGCTCGGCACCTGCATGAAGGGCGAACCCGCGCCCGACGTCGCGGCCCTGGTCGAACAGGCCACGAAGCGCGCGTCCAGCGGTGCGATTCCGGACCTGGCCCAGCTCGCCGGCGATCGCGTCTTCGTGCTGCATGGTCGCCGCGACGCCACGGTCGCCGAGCCGGTCGCGCGCGCGGCCGCCGCGTTCTACGAGGGTCTGCGCGAGGCGATGCCGGCGCTGGCCTCACTGACGGTCAGCTGGGACGGCGATCGCGACTTTCCGCATCTGCTGCCGACCGCCGACGGCAACGCGCCGTGCGAGTCGGCCGCGCCGTATCTGGGCAACTGCGGCTACGACGCGGCGGGCGCGATCTTCGCGGCGCTGTACGGCGCACCGCCGCGCGCGGCCGCGAGCGCCGACGGCACGCTGATCGCGTTCGACCAGCGCCCGTTCGCGCCGGCCGGCAAGGCGACCGAGCTGGCCGAGGAAGGCCGCCTCTATCTGCCCAAGGCCTGCGCCGAGGGCGCCAGCTGCGGCGTGCTGATCGCACTGCACGGCTGTCAGCAGAACGTGGAGACGGTCGGCGAGGCCTTCGTGCGCGATGCCGGCTTCAACCGCTGGGCCGACGTCTACGGCGTCGCCGTGCTGTACCCTCAGACGCACGCCAGTCTGGCGCCGCTGAATCCGAAAGCATGCTGGGACTGGTGGGGCTACACGGGTGCCGACTACGACACGCGCGGCGGCGCGCAGATCGGCTGGCTCGCCAACGTGCTCGACGCGCTGAAGCGCTGATCGCGCCGGCGCCGGCGCCGGCGCGGACCGGCGGCCACGGGGCTGCGCGATGCTGAGCCTGCTGGTCGTCGCCGCCAGCCTGGTCTGGCTCGGCCTGCTGTTCGCCGCGGCGGTCTGGGGCGAGCGTCATCCGGACGGCCTCGCGCGGCGCTGGTCGTACGTCTACGCCTTGTCGCTGGCCGCGTACTGCACCTCCTGGACGTTCTACGGCACGGTCACGCAGGCCGCGCGCTCGGGCTGGTGGCTGCCGCCGACCTTCGTCGGCACGATCCTGCTGTACGTATTCGGCTTCGGCCTGCTGCAGCGGCTGGTACGCCTGGTCCAGGACACGCACAGCACCTCGATCGCCGATCTGGTCGCCGCGCGGCTCGGCAAGGATTCGCGGCTGGCCGCCGCGATCACGCTGGTCGCGATCCTCGGCATCGTTCCGTACATCGCGCTGCAGCTCAAGGCGGTCGCGATGAGCTTCAACCTGCTCACGCGTGCCAGCGCGCTGGAGGCGCCGCCGTGGCACGACAGCGCGCTCTACGTCGCGCTGGTGCTGGCGCTGTTCGCGATGCTGTTCGGCACGCGCAGCGTCAGCACGGCCGAGCACAACCGCGGACTGGTGCTGGCGATCGCGCTCGAATCCATACTCAAGCTCGGCGCGATGCTCGCGATCGGCGCCTGGGTGCTGCTCGGCTACGGCTGGCCGGCCGCGCCGCCGGATGCGCCGACCAGCGCGAGCGGCTTCCCGGGTCTGATCGTACTCGGCATCCTGGCGCTGTTCACGCTGCCGCACCTGTATCACGTCGGCGTCGCCGAATGCCGCGACGTGCGCCATCTGCGCACCGCGCGCTGGCTGTTCCCGCTGTACATGGGCCTGATCGCGCTGCCGCTGCTGCCGCTGGCGCGCGCCGGCGATCTGCGCCTCGGTGCGCTGGACGTGCCGTCGGATCTGTACGTGCTCGCACTGCCGCTGGCCGACGGCAACGGCGTGCTCGCGCTGCTGGCGTTCCTCGGCGGACTCAGCGCCGCGACCGGCATGGTCGTGGTCGCGACGCTTGCGCTCAGCCTGATGATCGGCAATCACTGGCTGACGCCGCTGCTGGTGCGCGGCGCCTGGCGGCAGAACGTCGGCGACCTGCGCGGCAGCGTGCTGCGCCAGCGCCGCGTGGTGATCCTGATCGTGGTCCTGCTGGCCTGGGTCTACAGCCGCGCGACCAGCGGCAGCGAGGCGCTGGCCGACATCGGCGCCCTGTCGTTCTCGGGTCTCGGCACACTGGCCCCGGCGGTGCTGTTCGCGATGCTGCGGCCGCAGACGCCGCCGCGCGCGGTGCTGTTCGGCCTGGCCGCCGGCGTCGCGGTCTGGACCTGGTGCCTGCTGGTGCCGACGCTGACCGCGCCGGCCTGGCTCGACTCCGGTCCGTTCGGCCTGAGCTGGCTCGCGCCCGATCACCTGCTCGGGCTCTCGGGCTGGAGCCGCCTGAGCCGCGCGGTCGTGCTGAGTCTGCTCGTCGAGACCGCGGTGACGCTGCTGCTGGCGGCGCGCGAGACGCGGCCGCGGCCGGTCGAGACCGCCGAGCTCGACGTCGCGACGCTGCGCGATCTGGGCGGGCGCTTCCTGCCGCCCGAGCGTGTCGATCATCTGATCGGCCAGCCGCGCCAGGGCATCGCCGACGCCGGCCAGATCGATCGCGTCGAGCGCGAGCTCGCGACCGTGTTCGGCGCGGCTTCGGCGCGGCTGCTGCTCGACGCGGCACGCCGCGAGCACGGCCGCGATCTGGACACCGTCGCGACGATCGTCGGCGAAGCCTCGCAGGCGCTGCGTTTCAACCAGCGTGTGCTCGAGGCGGCGCTCGAAAACATGACTCAGGGCATCAGCGTGGTCGATCGCGATCTGCGCCTGGTCGCCTGGAACGCACGCTACGCGCAGCTGTTCGGCTTTCCGTCCGCGCTGCTGCAGGTCGGCCGGCCGATCGGCGATCTGGCCGTGCACGCGCTGCGCTCGGAAGGCCACGACGAGGCGAAGATCGCGCACATGGTCGCGCGCCGCCTGCAGCACATGCGCGCCGGCACGCCGCTGCTGTCCGAGCGACGCTTTCCGGACGGCAGCCTGATCGAGATCCGCGGCAATCCGATGCCGGGCGGCGGCTTCGTCGCGACGTTCACCGACGTCACCGCGTTCCGCCAGGCCGAGGCCGGCCTGAAGCAGGTCGCCGAGCATCTGGAGCTGCGCGTCGCCGAACGCACCGCGGCGCTGGCCCGCGCCAGCGCCGCCGCCGAGCAGGCCAATCAGGCCAAGACGCGCCTGCTCGCGGCGGTCAGCCACGATCTGGCGCAGCCGCTCAATGCGGCGCATCTGTTCGTGCATGCGCTCGCGCAGCGCCCGATGCATCCGGAATACCGCGAGTCGCTTGCGCACGTCGACGGCGCGCTCGGCTCGGCCGAGGAGCTGCTGGCCGGCCTGCTCGACGTCTCGCGGCTGGACGCCGGCGGCCTCGTGCCGGTCAGGCAGTCATTCCGCGCCGACGCGCTGCTGCGCGGACTGGCCGCCGAGTTCGGCGTACTGGCGCAGCAGAAAGGCCTGATGCTGCACTACGTGGCCTCGTCGGTCTGGCTCGACAGCGATCCGCAGCTGCTGCGGCGCGTGCTGCAGAACTTCCTCGCCAACGCGGTGCGCTATACGCAGCGCGGGCGCATCGTGATCGGCGTGCGCCGCAGCGGCGCCGCTGCGCGGATCGAGGTCTGGGACAGCGGACCGGGCATCGCGGCGGCCGACCGCGCGCTGATCTTCGAGGAGTTCCGCCGCCTCGGTCACGACGGCCAGGGCCTCGGCCTCGGCCTGTCGATCGCCGACCGCATCACGCGCCTGCTCGGTCACGCCCTGAGCCTGCGCTCGTGGCCGGACCGCGGCAGCGTGTTCGCGGTCGAGGTGCCGTTCGGGCGGCCGCACGCGCAGACGGCCGCACGGACCCCGGCGGCGCGCGTCGAGGCGCCGGCGGCGCGCGTGCTCGTCGTCGACAACGACGCGTCGGTGCGCCGCGCGATGGCCGGCCTGCTCGACGGCTGGGGCTGCCAGGTGCGCACCGCGGCCGACGCGGCGCAGGCGCGCGAGGCCTGGGCCGACGGCTGGCCGGATCTTCTGGTCGTCGATTTCCATCTCGACGGCGGCGCGACCGGTCTGGATCTGCGCGACGCCCTGCCCGAGGCCGCGCACACGCGGCCGTGCGTCGTCGTCACCGCCGATCACGGCGAGGCGGTCCGCGCGGCCGTCGCGGCGGCCGGCTGCCATCTGCTCTACAAGCCGCTCAAGCCGCTCGCGCTGAAATCGCTGATGGCGCGCGTGTTGCCCCAGGCCTGAGCGGGCGCGATCGTGGTGCGGTGGTCATCGTGGTCGGCGCATGTCGCGCGACCGCACCCGACCGCTCACGCCACGGGTGGTGCGTCGCCCGGCGGCAAGGGATCGGCCGGCGTCTCGCCGGCGCCGATCCGCAGTGTGCTCAGCAGCACGCCGGCCTGGGTGCGGTTGCGCACGCCGAGCTTCTCGAAGATCGCGGTGACGTGTGCCTTGACGGTGCGTTCCTGGATCGACAGCGCGTCGGCGATCTGCTTGTTGAGCCGGCCTTCGGCGACCAGGGTCAGCACGCGGAACTGCTGCGGACTCAAGGTGTTGAGCCGCACCGCCAGGGTACCGTCGTCGGCCGCGACCGCGCCGGCCGCGACCGCGGCGCGGTGCTCGGGCGGGATCCAGGTCCGGCAGTCGAGGATCGCGCGCAGCGCGGTCTGCAGGTCCTCCAGCGCGGCGCGCTTGGCGATGAAGCCGGCTGCGCCGTAGGCGAGCGCGCGCCGGATCGTGTCCGGATCGTCGTGCGCCGACACCATCGCGACCGCGACGCTCGGATACTCGGCGCGCAGCGCGGCCAGACCCATCAGGCCCTGATTGCCGGGCATGTGCAGGTCGAGCAGGACCAGGTCGGTATCGGGCTGTTCGAGCAGAAGCGCGCGCGCCGCGTCGAGATCGGCGGCCTCGGCGATCCGCGCCGATGCGTCGAGCCCGGCGACCGCCTGGCGCAGCGCGAGCCGGAACAGCGGATGGTCGTCGGCGATCAGCACCTTGAGCATCGGACGGGCGGCGCGGCGGAGGACGATCGGCGAGCATACCGCGCCGGCCTGCGACTTTCGTACGATGGCCGCCCCCGCTGCGACGCGTATCGTGGACCGATGTCCCGATTCTGCGCCGCCGTTCCCGTCGTCGTGCTGCTGCTTGCCGGCTGCACGACGACGCCCCACGTCCGTCCCCGATCGCCTGCGCCGATGACCGAATTTCTCGTCAGCCCCGTCCGCGAGACCCGTCACGCCGACGGCGACGACCTGCTGACCGCCGGACTCGGACCGGCCGGCCTGCGCGGCGCGCCGGTGCCGTTCGCCGATCCGGACCATCCGACCGCAGCGGAGCTGCGCCGCCGCGCGATCCAGGCGAGCTGGAAGGGCATCGCCGACCTCGGTCCGCTCGGCGGCTATGGCACGCTCTACGGCAGCACCGATCCAGTGCCGGGCCGCGAGTACTCGGCGTTCGCGCGGCTGCCCGGCGCGCAGCAGCCGCATCGCGTGCTGGTCCAGGTGCCCGACGATTTCGATGCGCGCACGCGCTGCCTCGTCGTGACCGCCTCGTCCGGGTCGCGCGGCGTCTACGGCGCGATCGCGCTGGCCGGTGCCGCCGGTCTGCCGCGCGGCTGCGCGGTCGCCTATACCGACAAGGGCACCGGCTCGGGCTATTTCGATCTCGGTTCGCACAGCGGCGTGCAGCTCGACGGCACGCGCGCGGTCGCCGGTCAGGCGATGCTCGAGTTCGAGCCGGCCGCCGCCGCCGGCGACGGCGTCGCGGTCAAGCATGCGCATTCGGGCGACCAGCCCGAGGCCGACTGGGGCCGCCACGTGCTGCAGGCGGCGCACTTCGGCCTGGCGATGCTGGACCGTGCGCGGCCGGACCTGGCGCCGTTCACGCCGGCCAATACGCGCGTGATCGCGATCGGTCTGTCCAACGGCGGCGGCGCCGTGCTGCAGGCGGCCGGCCTCGACGAGGATCTGCTCGACGCGGTCGTCGCTCTTGCGCCGAACGTCGCGGTGCCCGGGCATGGCCGGCCGCTCTACGACTACGTGACCGAAGCCGCGCTGGCGCTGCCGTGCGCCCTGAGCGATCCGCGCTTCGATACGGTGCCGTTCGCGCGCGAGACCGACGGCAGCGTGCCGGCCGCATGGCGCGCGCGCTGCGTTTCGCTGGCCGCGCGCGGCACGCCGTCGCCGGCCGACGCGCTCGCCGCGCTGCAGGCCTCGGGCTGGTCCGCGGCCGCGCTCGCGACCGCCGCGAGCAGCACGCGTCTGGACCTCTGGCGCGCCGTCGCGGCGACCTATGCATCGGCATATCTGCGCGCGGCGCCGGACGCGATGCCGTGTGGCTACCGGTTCGCGGCACACGACGCGGCCGGTCAGCCAGTCGCGGCGTCCGCTGCCGTCCGCGCGGCCTGGTGGGCCGACGCCAGCGGCATTCCGCCCGGTGCCGGCGTCGCCCTGCTCGATGGCGACGCCGCGGGCGACGATCCGGCCCGGGCCGGCCTCGATTGCCTGCGCGCGCTGTGGACCGGAGACACCGGCGATGCCGGGCGCCTGCGCGCCGCGGTCGCCGCGACCGAGGTGCGGCTGCCGCGGCGCGAACTGCCGCTGGTCGTGATCCACGGCGAGGCCGACGGGCTGATCCCGGCCGCGTTCAGCGGCCTGCCGTACGTGCAGTGGCTGCGCGACCACGGCCGCAGGCCGGTCTGGTGGCCGATCGCCGACGGCCAGCACTTCGACGCGTTCCTCGCCGTGCCCGGCTTCGGCGATCGCTACGTGCCGCTGCTGCCGTACGGCTATGCCGCGTTCGGGCGCGTGCTCGACGCACTGCGCGAGGGTCGTCCGGTCGATCCCGGTCCGGTACCGGCGACGCGCCCGCGCGGCGCCGCCGCGCTGGATGCCGCGCACCTGGGTCTGCGCTGAGGCAGGCATCGCCTCTTCCCGCACAGAGTCGGTGCCTGCGGTCCGGCTGCATGAGAACTGCGACCTGTGCAGTGACGATCCGGCGGACGAGCGCGTAGGGTGGCGCAGCCGCTCCGGTGCCGCTCGCGAAAGACGTTCGGTGCATCGCAGCGGAGCGGCACAAGCCGTACATCGACCACGTTCGATTCGATTCGACGCAATCAGGAGAAGGTCATGACGAAAGCACGTATCGCTTTGTTCGCGCTGTGCGTTTCACTGGTGTCGGGGCTGTTTCCCTCGCAGGCCCATGCATTCTCGATTTCCTTGAACTGTTCGCCGGGCCTGTGTTCGGTGGCCATGGATACGACGGGCGTCGCCACGCCGGTCAGCATCGAGTGGGACATCGCCGGCAGCGCCAACATCATCGTTCCCCGATACTGCGGAGACCGAAGGTTCTGTTCGTTCTACTGCCCCGATGCCAACAGCGACCCGACTCATCCGGTCAGCTTCCCGGTCACGGTGACCGTCGTGGTGGCCGACGCGGCCAGCCAGATCGTAGGGTCGGCCTCCGCGCAGACCCGGTGTTCCGGCCAGATCGAATAGACCCGTGCGCTCATGAGCCGGCCCGCGCATCGCGTGGGCCGGCCTCGCATCGGCGGTGCGGACTCGCACGGCGCGTGGGGCCGTTGGCTGACGTCGCTGCATGGCGTCCGGTCGATGCCGGGTTGCACCACAAGGCGCGGCTGTCGCCGCGTCGGCTTGAGAACGCCGGTAGCGGCCCCACGCTGCTGGGCTGACTTCCGAGGAGACCGACGATGATCGACCTGCACTACTGGCCTACACCGAACGGCCACAAGATCACGCTGTTCCTCGAGGAGAGCGGCCTGGACTACCGCGTCCATCCGGTCGACATCGGCAAGGGCCAGCAATTCCAGCCGGCCTTCCTCGCGATCTCGCCGAACAACCGCATGCCGGCGATCGTCGATCGGGCGCCGGCCGACGGCGGCGCTCCGCTCAGCGTATTCGAGTCGGGCGCGATCCTGAGCTATCTGGCCGACAAGACCGGCCGCTTCGTACCGGCCGCGCCGCGCGACCGCATCGTCGTGAACGAATGGCTGTTCTGGCAGGTCGGCGGCCTCGGCCCGATGGCCGGGCAGAACCACCACTTCAACCGGTTCGCGCCGGAGAAGATTCCGTACGCGATCGAGCGTTACGTCAAGGAGACCGCGCGTCTGTACGGCGTGCTCGACCGGCGCCTGGCCGGCCGCGCGTTCATCGCCGGCGAGGACTACACGATCGCCGACATGGCCTGCTATCCGTGGATCGTGCCGCATGCGATGCAGCAGCAGACCATCGAGGACTTCCCTAACCTCAAGCGCTGGCTCGACGCGATCGCCGCGCGGCCGGCGACGCAGCGGGCGTACGCGATCGGCGAGGCGGTCAGCCACCCGGAGCGGCCGATCGACGATCCGGCCGTGCGCCGCGTCCTGGCGCCGGCCGATCCGCAGTAACGGCATCGCTGCAGGCCGTGCAGTGCGGCTGCGACCGCACTGCGCTGCACCGATCGGGCATTCTCGCGGCCGCACGTGCGAGCGGCCTTCGCGCCGCGTGCACGCGTGACCTGAGGGCCGCGCCTCAGCCGATGCGGTCGCCGATCGCCTCGGCCATCGCGACCTCGAGGCCGACGCCGTCGCGCAGCGCGTCGAGCGCGACGCGGTCCCATTCGCCGACGAAGCGGCCGGCGTGCAGCACGACCGCGCGGTCGACCCAGCGTTCGACGATGTCCAGCGCATGCGTGGCCAGCACGATGCCGCAGCGGCCGGCGTCGGTGCGTGCGCGCAGGTGGCGCTTGAGCACGAGGCTCGAAGCCGGATCGAGGCCGTTGAACGATTCGTCGAGCACGATCAGGGCCGGCTCGCCGATCAGCGCGAGCAATACGCCGAGCTTCTGGCGCATGCCGTAGGAATAGGTCGCGACCGGGTCGTCGAGGCGCGCCGCGAGGCGCAGCGACTCGGCGAGTTCGAGCACGGGCCGGTCGGCGGCGTCCAGGCCGCGCGCGGCCGCGTGCACGGCCAGGCATTCGCGGCCGCTCAGGACGGCCGGCAGCGACTCCGGCGCGACCGCATAGCCCAGCCGCATGCGTGCGCGCAGCGGCTCGTCGGCCAGCGACACGCCGTCGATCAGGATCGTGCCGGTGCCGGCATGACGGCCGGCCAGGCAGTCCAGCAGCGTGCTCTTGCCGCTGCCGTTCGGGCCGAGCACGCCGAGCCATTCGCCGCGCGGCACGTGCAGATCGAGCGCGTGCAGCACGCGCAGCGGCCGCGGTCCGGCATAGCCGGCCTCCAGTGCACGCAGATGCAGGGCCGGATGCGTCATCGGATCGGCCGGGTCGGATCGTGGCCGCGCCAGGCGGCGAGGGCGATACCGGCGGCGAGCAGGCTGCCGCCGAGCCCGATCACGAGCGCTTCGTGCGGCGCCAGCGCCCCGGCGAGTGCGCAGCCGGTCGCGAACGCGATCGCGGCGACGACGGCCAGCGTCGGCACGATCAGCGCGAATGCCAGGCGCCGCGGTGCGAACGCCGCGCTGCGCAGCCAGCCGGCGCCGGCCAGCACCGCGAGCAGGCCGCGCAGGCACTCGATCGCGGCGAGCGCCCCGGCGAGGCCGAGCAGCAGCGCGAGCACGTCGCCGATCGCCGAGCCGATCGGCAGTGCCAGCAGCAGGACGCCGAACACGCGCGCGTGCAGGCCCGGGTCGGCCTGCGCGCGTGCCTGCCGAAGCGGCCATGTCGCCAGCACCGTCCAGCCCGACGCCGGACGGGCCGTCGCCGAGACGGCGGTGCGCAAGGCACGCGACGCGCGCGGCACGGCCGGCCGCCGCCCGAGCAGGCCGCCGGCGAAGCTGCCGACGACGATCCCGGCGCCGATCAGCGCGGCCAGCGTCGCCGACCCATGTGCACTGCCGCCGGCCACCGTCGCGATTGCGAGGCCGGCCAGCGCAGTGGCCAGCACCGGCAGCTGCGCGCCGGCCAGGCGCCAGGCATCGGCTCGCACGGCCTGCGTCGGTGCGATCGGCAGCGCGCCGAGCCAACTGCGCGGCCGCTCGGCGAGCCAGCGCCGGCGCAGCCGCAGCGCGCGCAGGCCGGCCAGCAGCGTGACGAGGCCGAGGCTGCGCTCCGGATGCGCGAGGGCCGATTCGATCAGATCGCGTGCGCCGGCGACCGGTGCGAGCAGGGCCGCGGCGCCGAGCGCGAGCCCGAGACCGGCCGCGGTGGCGACCACGGCCGGCCGCCGCCAGCCGCTGCGCCAGCGGCGGCGATCCTCGAGTCGGCGGGCCAGCAAGGCGGCGTTGGTGGTCGGCATGGTCGACTGTGGACAACGGATCGACGCGCGGATTCCCGCATGGCGGGTGCCCTCGTGCCCAGCGGCGAATACAGCCGTGCACGCCGGACCGCGCGAACGCGGCGATAATGCCGCTTCCACGGGAGAATGCGATGCGAGCGTTGTTGTTGGCCGTGACGATGGCGGCCGGAGTGCCGGCGATGGCCGGGAAGCTCGATCTGTCGAGCATCTACGAAGGCGGCGGCCTCGACGGGCCGGTCCCGCGCAGTCTCAAGGTGTCGCCGGACGGTCAGCGCGTGACCTTCCTGCGCCCCAAGGCCGGCGACCAGAACCGGCTCGACCTCTGGGAGTACCACGTCAAGGAGCAGCGCACGCGGCTGCTGGTCGACGCCGATAGCCTCGCCGAAGCCGAACAGGAGCTCGGCGAGGCCGAGCGCGCGCGCCGCGAACGTGCGCGCATGGCGAGCCTGAGCGGCATCGTCGACTACCACTGGTCACCGGACGGCACGCGCCTGCTGTTTCCGATCGGCGGCGCGCTGTACCTGTACGACCTGCGCGCGACCGAGCATCCGCTGCGCAAGCTCGACACCGGCGGCGAGTTCATCGCGCCGCAGATCTCGCCGGCCGGCGGCTACGTCTCGTTCGTGCGCGAACAGGATCTGTGGGTGATCGACCTCACGTCCGGCACCCGCCGGCGGCTGACCCGCGACGGCGGCGGCACGATCCATAACGGCGAGGCCGAGTTCATCGCGCAGGAGGAGATGCATCGCGACGAGGGCTACTGGTGGGCGCCCGACGATTCGGCGATCGCATTCCAGCGCTACGACGAAGCCGCGGTGCCGGTGGTGCGGCGCATGGAGATCTACGCCGAGCGCGCCGAGCTGATCGAGCAGCGCTATCCGGCGGCCGGACAGCCGAACGTCGAAACCCGGCTCGGCCTGGTCACGCCCGACGGCGGCGACGTGCGCTGGATCGATCTGGGCGAGGATCGCGACATCTACCTCGCGCGCGTCAAATGGCTGCCCGATGCGCGGCGCCTGTCCTACCAGATCCAGCCGCGCGACCAGAAGCGCCTGGACCTCAAGCTGGTCGACGTGGCGACGCTCGAGCAGCGCACCGTGCTCAGCGAGACCAGCCAGACTTGGGTCGAGCTCAACGACGATCTGCATTTTCTCGCCAAGCGCGACGCCTTCGTCTGGGGCAGCGAGCGCACCGGCTTCCACCATCTTTACCTGTACGACCTCGACGGCACGCTCAAGCATGCGATCAGCCGCGGCGACTGGAATCTGGACGGTGTCGCCGCCGTCGACGAGAAGGACGGCCTGGTCTACGTGACGTCCAACCGCGATTTCGTGCCGGACACGCAGATCTACGCGCTCAAGCTCGACGGCTCCAGCGCCGACCGTCCGCAGCGGATCAGCCGCGAGGACGGCACGCATGCGGCGACGTTCGCGAAGAACGGCGCGTTCTACGTCGACACCTTCAGCGATCCGCACACGCCGCCGCAGGTCAGCGTGCGCAAGCCCGACGGCAGCCGTCTGGCGTGGATCGAGGAGAACCGCCTCGACGCGCGGCATCCGTACGCGCGCTTCCGCGGCGCGTTCGTCGAGCCTGAGTTCGGCACGCTCCAGTCCGACGACGGACAGACCCTGCACTATCGCCTGTATCGCCCGGCCGACGCGCCCGGCGCAGAGGTCGAACGCCGGCCGGTCCTGGTGTTCTACTACGGCGGCCCCGGCGTGCAGACCGTCAAGCGCAGCTGGGGCGATCATTTCAACCAGTACATGGCGCAGCGCGGCTACGTCGTCTTCACGCTCGACAACCGCGGCATGGCGCGGCGCGGCCGGCAGTTCTCCGACGCGATCCACCGCCAGCTCGGCGACGCCGAGGTAGCCGACCAGCTGACCGGCATTCGCTGGCTCAAGGAGCAGCCGTTCGTCGACGCGGCGCGGATCGGCGTGTTCGGCTGGAGCTACGGCGGCTATCTGACCACGATGATGCTGAGCAAGGGCTCCGACGAGATCGCGGCCGGCGTCGCGGTCGCGCCGGTCACCGACTGGTCGCTGTACGACACGCATTACACCGAGCGCTATCTGTCCACCCCGGCCGACAACCCGGCCGGCTACATCCGCAGCACGCCGTTCGCGTGGCTCGACGGCTTCAACGCGCCGCTGCTGCTGGTGCACGGCATGGCCGACGACAACGTGCTGTTCACGCATTCGACACGGCTGATGGCCGCGCTGCAGGACAAGGGCACGCAGTTCGAGCTGATGACCTATCCGGGCGGCAAGCACGGCCTGTCGACGCCGGCGATGCGCATGCACGTCTACACGCTGATCACCGACTTCCTCGACCGCAAGCTCAAGCGGCCGGAGCCCGCTCGCTGAGGCAACCGTGCGCCGCACGGCCCGCGGCGTCGCCGCGGGCCGTCCCGTTCAGAAGCGACCGGCCTGGAAGTCGCGGATCGCCGCGACGATCTCGTCCTGTGTGTTCATCACGAACGGACCGTACTTGGCGACCGGCTCGCCGAGCGGCTTGCCGGCGACCAGGATCAGCCGTCCCGGCTGCGCGCCGGCGGCCACCGTGACGTCGCCGCCGCGACCGAGCACCGCGAGCTCGCCGCGCGCGACCGTCTGCGCGGCTCCTTCCGGCCCGACCGCGACCTCGCCCTCGAACACGTAGACGAACGCGTTGTGGCCGGCCGGAACCGGCAGGCTCTGCGAGCCGCCGGCCGGCAGCGCGACGTCGAGATAGACCGGCGCCGTCGCGGCCGCGTCGACCGGACCCTGCGCGTCCTCGAAACGCCCGGCGATCACGCGGACCTGCGCGCCGGAGGCGGTCGTGCGCTCGGGAATCCGCTCCGGCGCGATGTCCTGATAGCGCGGCGCGGTCATCTTGTCGGCGGCCGGCAGGTTGACCCACAGCTGGAAGCCCCACATCAGGCCGTCTTCCTGTTCGGGCATCTCCGAATGCACGATGCCGCGGCCGGCCGTCATCCACTGCACGCTGCCCGGCGTCAGCAGGCCCGAGTTGCCCTGGTTGTCGCCGTGGCGCATGCGGCCGGCCAGCATATAGGTGACGGTCTCGAAGCCGCGGTGCGGATGGTTCGGGAAGCCGGCCAGATAGTCGCCGGCCTGGTCGGACCGGAACTCGTCGAGCATCAGGAACGGATCGAGCATCTCCAGCGCGCGCTGGCCGATGACGCGGGTGAGCTTGACGCCGGCGCCGTCGGACGTGGGCTGGCCGCGCACGAGCTGGAGCACGCGGCGGTCGGACACCGGAAGGCTGGGGACTGCGGACATGGCGACACTCCGAAACGATGAAGCGTCCAAGATGTCGACGCGCATGGCCGCGCTCAAGCGCCGCGGCGTGGACGCGCTGGCGCGCCCGCGTGAACAATCGCCGCGCGGCGCGCGGCGCGCGGCCAGCCTCAGTGCAGCGTGCGGCCGCCGCGACGGCGCTGCATGCCGGGCCGCCGGCTGGCCGCGGCATCCTGGGCGGCACGCTGCTCCTCGGCGCTCGGCGGATGGTTGCGCCAGTACTCGGCGACCGCGGCGACGACGCCCGGGATATGGGCCAGGCACTCGTCGTACTCCTCGTCGCTGAGCTCGGCGAACTCGGCATCGGCCTCGAACACGCCGTCGTCGATCGCCAGCGCGATGATTGGACCGAGCAGCTCCATCAGCTGCGTGTCGCTGCCCAGGCGCGATTCCCAGGCCGAGGCGCGCAGGTCGATGCCGCGGCTGAAGCCTTCGCACCAGCCGCGCGCGGTATAGATCGTGCTGCCATCGTCGTCGTCGATCTCGCCGAGGATCGGCTCGTAGGCGCCGGTTTCCAGTTCCGGCGCGATCGAATCGTTCAGATGCGCCAGCAGATGCAGGACGCGCTGACCCTGCTCCGGGTCGATGAACGGCTCGTGCAGCACATCGGGCAGCCATTCCTCCGGCTTGGCCGGCACCGGGCCGATCGCCAGCGCGGTCAGCAGGCCGTGCACGCCGTCGAGCAGCAGGTCTTCCTCGCCGCCGTGCGCGCGCAGGAACTGGTCCAGTTCTTCCAGCTCGTTGTCACTCGGAGAAGAGGGCCAGTCGTGTTCAGTCATCGGCAAGTTCCAGCAGGGCGGGCGCGTGGTCCGAGGGTCGGTCCCAGGCGCGGGGCGTGCGGTCGATAGTGGCGGCACGCGCGCGTGCCTTCAAGCGTTCGCTGGCCAGGACCAGGTCGATCCGCAGGCCGAGGTCGCGGCGGAAGCCGGCCTGGCGGTAGTCCCACCAGCTGTAGCGGCCCGGCTCGGCGTCGAACAGGCGGAAGCTGTCGAGCAGCCCCAGATCGAGCATGCGCCGCAGCGCGTCGCGCTCGGGCGTCGAGCACAGGATCTGCTCATGCCAGGCGACCGGATCGTGCACGTCGCGATCGTCCGGCGCGATGTTGAAATCGCCGAGCACGATCAGGCGTGGATCGTTGCGCAGCTCGCCTTCGAGAAAACGCGTGACCTTGGCCAGCCAGTCGAGCTTGTAGGCGTACTTCTCGCTGCCGACCGCCTGGCCGTTGACGACGTAGAGATTGGCGATGCGCAGATCGCCGACGGTCGCGACCAGGATGCGCCGCTGCGGATCGTCCAGCCCCGGCAGATCAGTCACGACGTCCTCGATCGGCTGGCGCGCCAGCACGGCGACGCCGTTGTAGGTCTTCTGGCCCGAGAACGCGGCGTGATAGCCGAGCGCCTCGATCGCCTCGCGCGGGAACTTGCCGTCCTCGAGCTTGGTTTCCTGCAGCGCCAGGATGTCCGGCGCGGCCGCCGCGGCCCACTGCTGCAGATGCGGCAGGCGCACGTTGAGCGAGTTGACGTTCCAGGTGGCGATCTTCATTTAAGGCTTAACCTATTGAATTTACGATATTTGTAACTTGTATCTCTTAGCGATACCCCCAGCCATACCCCCAATTTATAGCGCTGCATGAGCTTGATCGCTGACGGTCAAACGGGGAACAGGAGGTATACGAGGCGCTGTCTGGATATTTCACCACGCAGCCACAGTTCAGCTTTTGGTTAGAAAGACGAAAGGACGCGTCTCGGCTCCGAGCTTAGAACCTGACCGAGGCCTGTTGCGCCCCGCTCTGGAGCGATAGGGTTTACTGTGTCCGCATGATAATATCCCCCGACCACAAGGGAGGGGGCGCCGATGCGAACGATCGTGGGAATCCGGTCGCGTACCTCGAGGCTAGCGTGCGTCCCCGCGGAAAGCCTCACACCAACCATCTGGTTCGCCTCATGGCGTCAACTGGCGGGTGTGCTGTCCGATGAGAACCGGACGCTCTTGCGCCTGATTCGGGACAAGCAACCGCGGACGCTTCAGGAACTGGCCGAACTTTCAGGCCGCGCCGCCAGCAACCTCTCCCGCACCCTGCGGAATCTGGAACAGCACAACCTCGTCCGGCTGCACCGCAGCCCGGAGACTCGCGCGGTACGGCCGGAAGCGCTGGCCACCGAATTCCTGGTCGTGCTGGACTGAACCCCGCAGTCGATGCAGACACCGACCGAAGCAATGAACTGATCCATGGCCCTCAAGAAATCACAACTCTATTCTTCTCTTTGGCAAAGCTGCGACGAGCTTCGTGGTGGCATGGATGCCTCGCAGTACAAGGACTACGTCCTCACGCTGTTGTTCATGAAGTATGTGTCGGACAAATACGCCGGTAAGCGAGATGCCGTGATCGAAGTGCCGAATGGCGGCTCCTTCGCCGACATGGTCAAGCTCAAGGGCGACAAGGAGATCGGCGACAGGATCAACAAGATCATCAGCAAACTCGCCGGGGAGAATGACCTCAAGGGCATCATCGACCAGGCCGACTTCAACGACAAAGAAAAACTGGGCAAGGACAAGGAGATGGTTGATCGCCTCTCCAAACTCGTGGCGATCTTCGACGGCCTGGACTTCCGCGCCAACCGCGCCGAAGGCGACGATCTGCTCGGCGATGCCTACGAATACCTGATGCAGCACTTCGCCACCGAGTCCGGCAAGAGCAAGGGGCAGTTCTACACGCCTGCTGAGGTCTCGCGCATCATGGCCCAGGTCATCGGCATCGAACGCGCCGCCGGCCTGAAGCAGCCTACGGTTTACGACCCGACCTGCGGCTCCGGATCACTGCTGATCAAGGCTGCCGACGAAGCCGCCACGCCGAAGCTCGCCATCTACGGCCAGGAGATGGACAACGCTACCTGGGCTCTCGCTGAAATGAACATGATCCTTCATGGCCATCCAACGCGCGTGCTGTGGCGCGGCAACACCCTCGCCGCCCCCCATTTCAAGAACCCCGACGGATCGCTCAAGACCTTCGACTTCGCCGTCGCCAACCCACCGTTCTCCTCCAAGGCGTGGTCCAACGGCCTCAACCCGGTCAACGACGAGTTCGACCGCTTCGAGTACGGCGTTCCGCCGGTCAAGAACGGCGACTATGCTTTCCTGCTCCATCTCATCAAATCGCTCAAGAGTAAGGGCAAGGGCGCCGTCATTCTGCCCCACGGCGTTCTGTTCCGCGGCAACAAGGAAGCTGACATCCGCCGCAGCCTTATCCAGCGCGGTTTGATCAAGGGCATTATCGGCCTGCCCACCAACCTGTTCTACGGCACCGGCATTCCCGCCTGCATTCTCGTCATCGACAAGGAGGATGCCCAGACCCGCACCGGCATCTTCATGATCGATGCCAGCAAGGGCTTCATCAAGGACGGCAACAAGAACCGCCTGCGCGCCCAGGACATCCACAGGATCGTGGACGTGTTCAAGCATCAGCGGGAGCTGCCGCGCTATTCGCGCATGGTGCCGGTCAGCGAGATCGGTAATCCCTCCAACGACTACAACCTCAACATTCCCCGCTACATCGACTCATCCGAGCCCGAAGACCTGCACGACCTCGACGCCCATTTGAACGGCGGCATTCCCAACCGCGACATCGACGCTCTCGAAGCCTATTGGACCGTCTTTCCCTCGCTGCGCAAGGCCTTGTTCAAGCGAAACGGTCGCCCAGGCTACAGCGAGCCACGCATCGAAACGACGAAGGTCAAGGCGACCATCCTCGCCCACGAAGAGTTCAAGGCGTATGCGGCTACGGTCACGGCCCTCTTCCGGAAATGGCGCAAGGCTCACGAGCCGCTGCTCCGGAATCTCAAGGTCGATGACCTTCCCAAGCAGATCATCCACACCCTGTCGGAAGACCTGCTGAAGCGCTTCACCGACATCCCATTACTCAGCCGCTACGACGTCTACCAGCGCTTGATGGACTACTGGGCCGAGACGATGCAGGACGACGTGTACCTGATCGCCGCCGACGGCTGGATCGGGGCCGCCCAGCCCCGGGCCGTCATCGACGACAAGGAGCGCAAGATCAAGGAAATGCCCGACCTGACAGTCGCGCGTACGAAGTACAAAATGGATCTGGTGCCGCCGGCCCTCGTCGTCGCCCATTGTTTCGCTCGGGAACAAGCTGCCATTGATCAGGCGCAGGCCAGACTCGACGAGGCCACGCAGATGCTGGAAGAGTTCGTCGAGGAGAACACTGGCGAGTACGGCCTGCTGGAAGACGCTGTCAATGACAAAGGCAAGACCACTGCGGCCGGCGTGAAGGCACGTCTCTCGGAAATCGACGACGACCCCGAGTTCGCCGAAGAGCAGAAGGCACTGGAGCACTGTCTAGGGTTACTGGAAACCGAGGCGTTGGCGAAGAAGGCCGTCAAGACGCTCCGGGAGAAGCTCGACAAGCAGGTGCTGGCCAAGTACGCCAAGCTTGCCGAAGCTGAAATCAAGACACTGGTGGTGGAGTACAAATGGCTCGCAGCCATCGATTTAGCCATCGACGGTGAAGTGCAGCGCCTGACCCGGCAACTTGCCGGACGGGTGAACGAGCTGGAAGAACGTTATGCACAGCCATTGCCTGATCTGGAACGGGAAGCCGGTATCTTCGGCAAGAAGGTCGAAAGCCACCTGAAGAAGATGGGGATGGCATGGGCATGAAGGACTCGCTGCCACCGCCCGCCCAAGCCCCCAAGGGATATGAGCTAACAGCCGTGGGCTTGATCCCAGAAGACTGGGAGGTAAAGCCTCTGCGGGAGATAGCCCAAATCAGATCAGGGATCGCGAAGAACTCAAATGCTCCTGTGGCTGATCCGATTCTTGTCCACTATCTTCGTGTAGCGAATGTGCAAGACGGATACCTTGACCTATCGGAGATGAGCAGAATCGAGATAAGTCGTAGCGACTTGAATCGCTTCTCTGTTCTACCTGGCGACGTATTGATGAATGAGGGTGGCGATCTCGACAAGCTTGCTCGTGGAGCCGTTTGGAATGGCGAGTTCGACCCATGCGTTCATCAGAATCACGTTTTTGTAGTTCGGTGTGGACCCACAGTAGATCCCGTTTATCTCACCAATTGGTCGGCCGGGGCAATAGCCCGGCGCTATTTCTTGGTTGCGGGCAAGCAAACTACCAACCTTGCATCCATTAATAAGACCGCATTGGGCGAGCTTCCAGTTTCTATCCCGAGCATCGAAGAACAGCGTGCCATCGCCGAGGCGATATCGGATGTAAATGCGCTGACCCAGGCGTTAGAGAAGCTGATCTCAAAGAAACGAGCTATTAAGCAAGCTGCCATGCACCAGCTCCTTACAGGCAAGATTCGTCTACCTGGATTCGCTGGAAAATGGGAGCGAGCCACACTAGGCGACATCGCAAGTATTTTTAAGGGCTCAGGGTTATCAAAAGCAAAGGTTGTAGAATCAGGGCAGCGTAAATGCATCCTTTACGGTGAGCTTTTCACGGTATATGGAATTAGTATTAAAAATGTTTTGAGCTCAACGGATTCAAGTGACGGTACACGTTCACAGTATGGCGATGTTTTAATGCCAGGGTCTACAACGACCATCGGGATCGATCTAGCCACTGCCAGCGCTCTATATATCGATGATGTGGCTTTGGGAGGCGATATAATTGTCATTAGGCCTAATTCGTCGCGAATTAATTCTTCATTCTTAGCCGCCCAGCTAACGGAGACGAAAAAGGGGGATATCGTAGAGCGAGCCCAAGGCATCACCATCATTCATCTTTACGGTCGTGATATCCGTGGGATCCAACTGGATCTCCCTTCAATCGAAGAACAGACCCGTATAGTTGCTTTTCTCTCAGACATAGATGCCGAAGTTGAGGCACTGGAACGTCGGCGCGACAAGGCCAAGCAGATCAGGCAGGGAATGATGCAGCAACTTCTCACCGGTCGTATTCGGTTGGTCAAGCCGCAAGCATCCGCAGTAGGAGCCGGCGCCATATCGAAGGAGAGCAAATCCCACAGTTGGGCTTTCAACGAGGCAGTCGTCATCTCGACGTTAGCCAAGCATTTTGGCAAGGAAGCGTTTCCCCTCGGCCGTAAGCGCTACACCAAGCTCTCCTACCTGCTGCACCGCCATGTGGACAGCAGGGCCGAGGGCTACCTCAAGAAGGCCGCTGGGCCGTACAACCCGAAGACTAGGTACGGTGGTCCTGAGAGGATCGCACTGGAGAGCGGCTACGTCCGTGAGCACAGTCAGGGCCCCTACAGCGGTTTCGTTGCGGCCGATAACAGCACCCTTGCGGAAGGCTACTTCGAGAAGTGGTACGGAAAGGCCGCTATTCAGTGGTTGGAGCAGTTCCGCTTCAAGAAGAATGACGATCTAGAACTGCTGGCGACGGTGGATATGGCGGCCGAGGAGCTCCTTGCCGCCGGGAAGGATGTCAATGTGCCCGGCATCAAGGCAGTGATCCGAGGCCATCCCGAATGGAAGGCGAAGCTTGATCGGGAGGTTTTCTCGGACGCCAATATCGGTCGGGCCATTCGCGACGTCGCCGAACTGTTCGCTGGACAGGGATAGCATTGCCATGAACGAGGCCGAACTGCTGCAGTTGCTGGCGCGCGGCGAAGACAGCCGCCATCAGTTCAAGCGCGACGCCACCAATGCCGACGGTCTGGCCGCTGAACTGGCAGCCTTCGCCAACAGCGGTGGCGGCCGGTTGTTCCTAGGCGTAGCCGACGACGGTTCGATCTACGGGCTGGATGCTGCAGCGGTTCGCCGGCTGAACCAGCTGCTGAGCAACGCCGCTTCGCAGCATGTGCGACCGCCGGTGCATCCACTGACCGAGAACGTGCAGACGGCCCACGGCATTGTGATGGTGGTCAGCGTGCCCGATGGTCTGGCCAATCCCTAGTGGATCAGCAGGGTCGCATCTGGGTCAAGCAGGGCGCGGACAAACGCCACGTCACGGCCCGCGAGGAGATGCAGCGGACGTTCCAGCGCGCCGGGCTGGTCTATGCCGATGTGGTGCCGGTGGCGGGAACCTCGGCAGCGGACATCGACGAGAAGTCCTTTCGCGCCTATTTCGACCGGCGATATGGCCAAGGTGGCGATTTTGCTGGCCAGCCGCTCGAGCAGGTGTTGCAGAACCTGGGGCTGGGCGACGGGCGCGAGTTGAACTTGGCCGGGCTGTTGCTGTTCGGCCGTGATCCGCAACGCTGGCGCCCGGCCTTCGCGGTCAAGGCCGTGGCGTTTCCGGGCGCCAGCCTGGCGGATACTCGCTACCTGGACAGCGAGGACATCGGCGGCACACTGTCGGAGCAGTTCAAGGGCAGCTTCGCCTTTATCCGCCGTAATCTGCGCCATGTGCAGGGGGAGCGGGGCTTCAATACACTGGGACAACTGGAGATCCCGGAACAGGCGCTGGAGGAATTGCTGGTCAATGCACTGATCCACCGCGACTATTTCACCAGCGCCTCAATCCGACTGATGGTGTTCGCCGACCGGCTGGAGATCATCAGCCCCGGCCATCTGCCCGACAGCCTGAGCACCGAGGCCATTCGCCACGGTGCCACGAACCGGCGCAACCCTACGCTTACCGAGCACGCCGTCCATCTTCTGCCCTATCGCGGGCTGGGCACCGGCATCCCCCGCGCCCTGCGGGACTGGCCCGCCACCGAGCTGATCGACGACGCGGCCGCCAATCAGTTCAAGGTCATCGTGGCTCGGCCGAAGCCTCATGGTCAGGCCATTGCGCCCTCGGGGATTGGCCCCACCGACCAAGTCACCGACCAAGTCACTAGGGACGTGCTGCGGTTGTTGTCCGTGATGCACGGCGAAATGAGCCGCACCGAGATCCAGACGAAGCTCGGCTTGAAGCATTTGCCTCACCTTCGCGACGCCTACCTGCGCCCGGCGCTCGAAGGCGGACTGATCGAGATGACCATTCCGGACAAGCCCAGGAGCAGCCGGCAACGATACCGGCTGACGCCGGTAGGCGAGGCTCGCCTGGCAAGAACAGGTTCAGGGGAGGACAGATGAGCAGCGTCGGCCAGCGTGAGATGCTCACCCAGCAACGCGTACTCCGCTTCTTCCAGGAGTCGCTGGATTACGCCTATCTGGGCAACCGCAAGAACCGCGGCGGCAATGGCAACATCGAAAAGACCTTGTTGACCGACTGGCTGCAAAGGCAGGGGCACGGCGACAAACTCATCGCCAAGGTACTCCGCGAGCTGGACCAAGCGGCCGCGCTTTCAGGCAGCAAGACGCTCTACGACGCCAACCGTGAGGTGCATGGCCTGTTGCGCTATGGCGTGAAGGTCAGGCCAGACGTGGGCGAGCGGAACGTCACCGTCTGGCTGATCGACTGGAAGCATCCGGGGCGCAACGATTTCGCCGTGGCCGAGGAGGTCACGGTGACGGGCGAGCACGCCAAACGGCCGGACGTAGTGCTCTACGTCAATGGCATTGCACTGGGTGTACTGGAACTGAAGCGTTCTACGGTGTCGGTCGCCGAAGGCATCCGTCAGAACCTCGACAGCCAGAAAAAAGCGTTCATTCGACCCTTTTACGCCACGGTGCAACTCGTGATGGCGGGCAACGATACCGAGGGACTTCGCTACGGCGTGATTGAGACGTCGGAAAAACATTGGCTGGAATGGAAGGAGCAGTCGCCCAACTGGACGCCGCAAATCTCCGGCGACATCAAGTACCTGTCACCGTGGGACGACGGCGACATCGCCCGGCTGGACTGCCAGCTCGGCTGGGTCTGCCGCAAGGATCGACTGCTGGAGATCATCCACGACTTCATTGTCTTCGACGCCGGCATCAAGAAGACTTGCCGCCACAACCAGTACTTCGGCGTCCGTGCCGCGCAGGACCAGGTGAGGCGCCGCGAGGGCGGCATCCTCTGGCACACGCAAGGCAGTGGCAAGAGCCTGACCATGGTCTGGTTGGCCAAATGGATTCGCGAGCACGTCGCCGATGCCCGTGTGTTACTCATCACCGACCGCACGGAACTGGATGAGCAGATTGAAAAGGTGTTCGGTGGCGTCAGCGAGCGCATCTACCGCACCCGGAGTGGAGCGGACCTGGTGCGTGTACTGAATGCCGGCGAGGAATGGTTGATCTGCTCGCTCATCCACAAATTCGGCGCGGACGACGACGCCAGCGACAGGGACATTGACGTCTATGTCGAAGAGATCAGGAAAAGCCTGCCGCGGGATTTCCTTGCGAAGGGAGATATCCACGTGTTCGTGGACGAGTGCCACCGCACGCAGTCCGGCAAGTTGCATGAGGTGATGAAAGCGCTGCTGCCAGACGCGATGCTGATCGGCTTCACCGGCACGCCGTTGCTGAAGAAGGACAAGCAGAAGAGCATCGAGGTGTTCGGCCCCTATATCCATACCTACAAATACGACGAGGCCGTGCGCGACGGCGTGGTTCTGGATCTGCGCTATGAGGCCCGAGACATCGATCAGAGCATCACGTCGCAGGACAAGGTCGATCGGTGGTTCGAGAGCAAGACCCACGGGCTCTCCGACTGGGCCAGGGCGCAGCTCAAGCAGCGCTGGGGCACGATGCAGAAGGTACTCAGCGCGCAGGATCGGCTATCGAAGATCGTCGCGGACATCCTGCTGGACATGGAAACGCGCGACCGGCTCAAGAGCGGCCACGGCAATGCGCTGCTGGTATCCGGCAGCATTTATTCGGCTTGCCGCTTCTTCGAAATGTTCCAGAAGACCGACCTCGCGGGTAAGTGCGCGATCGTCACCTCGTACCGCCCCAGTCCAGGCGATATCAAGGGCGAGGAAAGCGGCGAAGGGATGACGGAGAAGCTACGGCAGTACGACATCTACCGCAGGATGCTTGCAGCCCACTTCAATGAGCCGGAAGCGTCGGCGATGTACAAGGCCGAGCAGTTCGAGCAGGAGGCGAAGAAGCGGTTCATCGAGCAACCGGGGCAGATGAAATTGCTGATCGTGGTGGACAAGCTGTTGACCGGCTTCGACGCACCGCCCGCGACCTATCTCTATATCGACAAGCAGATGCAGGATCATGGCCTGTTCCAGGCGATCTGCCGAGTGAATCGCCTGAGCAGCGCAGACAAGGAATACGGCTACGTCATCGACTATAAGGATCTGTTCAAATCTCTGGAGAAATCGATCAGGGACTACACAGGCGAAGCCTTCGAGGGGTACGACCAGGAAGACGTCGCAGGGCTGCTGAAGGATCGGCTCGAACAGGGCCGCGAGCGGCTGGAGGACCTGCGCGAAGCGGTCAAGGCGCTATGCGAACCGGTGGAACCACCGAGGGATACTGACGCCCATATCCGCTTCTTCTGCGCCGCTGAGAGCGGCAACGCTGGCCAACTGAAGGACAACGGGCCGAAGCGCCTCGCGCTCTACAAGCTGGTAGCGGCGCTGGTGCGGGCCTGGGCGGATCTGGCCAACGAAATGACCGAAGCCGGGTATTCGGTCACCGAAGCGATCCAGATCAGGGCCGAGGTCGATCACTTCGAGAAGGTGCGCGAAGAGGTGAAGCTCGCCAGCGGCGACTATATCGATATGAAGCTGTACGAGCCCGCGATGCGGCATCTGCTCGATGCCTATATCCGAGCCGAGGAGAGCGAGAAGATTTCGGCTTTCGACGATATGACGCTGGTGCAGTTGATCGTCGAGCGGGGCGAAGCTGCTACGGAGGCACTCCCCGAGGGCATCCGCGGCAGTCCAGAAGCGATGGCGGAGACCATCGAGAACAACGTCCGGCGGCTCATCATCGATGAGATGGCGGTCAACCCCAAGTACTACGAGAAGATGTCGCAGTTGCTCGACGCGCTGATCAAGCAGCGGAAACAGGAAGCGCTGGACTACAAGGCGTATCTATCCAAGATCATCGAACTGGCCAAGAAGGCAGAGAAACCGGAGCTCGGGTCGGTCTACCCGTTCGGCATCAACAGCCCCGCACGCCAGGCGCTTTACGACGCCCTGAAAGACATACAAGACCTGGACCAACTCGCCATATGGAAAAATGCCGTGCGCGATTGCCGGGATCCCGCCGAGGCGATTGCGCTAGCCGTGGATGATGCCATTCTTATGGTCAGGAAGGACGACTGGCGCGGGATGCGCGCCAAACGTATCGAGGTCCGGAACGCCATCAAGTCCGTGCTCGGCGAGGATGACGGACTGGTGAATGCGATTTACGGCGTCGCCGAGAGCCAGCGTGACTACTGAATGTCACACTATCGAGGTCCGCGGCATTCCCGTGGAGATCGTCCGCAAGGACATCAAGAACCTCCACGTAGGCGTATACCCGCCGAAAGGGCGCGTTCGGGTCGCCGCGCCGCTTCTTCTCGATGACGAAGCCATCCGGCTGGCCGTGATTACCCGTCTGGGCTGGATTCGGCGGCAGCAAGAGGGTTTCCATGAGCAGGATCGGCAATCACTACGGGAGATGGTGACCGGGGAAAGCCATTACTTCCTGGGCCGCCGGTATCGGCTGGATGTGGTGGAGCGCGAAGGCCCACCCACGATCGAGCTTCCGAACAACGCGATCATGTTGTTGTGCGTACGACCTGGCACAGATCGCGGCGCACGTGATGCATTGCTCCAACGCTGGTATCGACGCCAGATCTGTGAGCAACTACCCGCGCTGGTGGAGAAGTGGGAGGCCAGAACCGGCGTCCAAGTGGCTGAGATCCGAGTCAAACGAATGAAGACCCGTTGGGGCACATGCAATAGTGACGCTAAGCGAATCTGGCTGAATCTCGAACTAGTGAAGAAGCCGATCTGTTGCCTGGAATATGTTCTGGCCCACGAGATGGTGCACTTGCTTGAGCGCCATCACAACGAGCGGTTCCGGAAACTGATGGATGCGGCCATGCCACAGTGGCGACTGTATCGGGAGAAGCTTAACCGCACGCCGCTTGCTCATGAAAACTGGCAGTACTGAGCTACCGCAAAGCGTTCGCCCTGTCTTACGGGACTTCTCTTGCTTCGCAACCGCAGCCCTGCCCAGCATACGTTGTGAGTTTCGACGTGTAAACACGAGCTCAAGCGCTTCAATAGGTCGCCACCCGAACGAATTTCTACGAGCGACAGCTTCCTTCAAAAAACAGATTGAAGTGATCTTGGACTATTCCATAACCTGCGCCCGCTAAGCCGTCACGAACGTGTTGACCGCCAATATGAGGTGTCACCACCAAAGGCCCGGCTTCTTCGGTTCCGGTGCATCCAGAATGACGTCAGAGACGGCAATAAGGGGATCCAGCCAGTCGGCTTTTGCGCGCGCCCAGGCGAGCCAGTCCTGCCGCTCCTTCGACAGGTTGCCCGCATCGCGGGCGGCAGCTTCGGCCGCATCAGCATAGGCGCGCAACCGGCGCGCCCGTTCAAGGTCGTTTGCCTGACTCTCAAGTTGCTGGAACTTCGTACGCTCGTCTTCCAGGCGTTGTTTGCGGAAAGCATAGTCTTCCTCCGCTAGACGTCTGGCTTCTGTTTTCCGCGCGCGTTCTTCGTCCTGCACCCGGATTTCCTCGGCAAGTAGCAGGATTCCAGCAACGATTTCGCCAAGCCGCTGTTCGAGGCGTGTCCGCTTCGTGTCGCGCCACGTGCGCGCCGGCCATTGGCCGGCCGTCAAGGTGAAGTCGCCAGTTGGATGATAGTCGTGCCTTGGGATGCGCGGATAAGGACTGCTGGAATCGATGCGAATCCGGCTCAGGTAGCGCTCCTGAGCCTTCTTCTCTGAATCCGTAATCTCGTGATCGGTACGTTTGACGTGCTCGGTGAGTGTTAGCTTAATGTGCTTTCCTTCCACAATGATGTTGGTGCACTTCTTCTGACGATCTACGAGCGTTTGGATTTCGAGTCTTTCAAGTTCTCTGAGCAACATGTTCATGAATGCCAGAGCGCGGTCCAGCGATGTGGGCGTGACCTCGATATGCAGCACTTCTTCCGGTGCCGAACGTAGCCCCTTCTCGCTTGGCCAGCCCTCTGGCCGGTGTAGGTAGGCGCCCGCAGCCTTAATCAATGGGTGAAGTTCGTCGTCTACCGGTGACTCATTGGACCTGCGGCTTCGAACCTGCTGACGGAGTGCGGCCGCCTTGTGCTTTGCATTCGCCCGCATCGCAAGCTGATCGTCGGAGATTCTTGTCAGATAAACGACCGGGGAGTCATCATTCAGCTGGCGCAGTGGCGTTCTGACGATCTTCTTCCCTGCTCTCAACTTGGCCCAATGCCCTCGCTGAGGCAGTGGGATCTTCAGACTTCTGCACATTTTCGCAAGCCCCACATCCGACATGCCGTAGCGCAATGCCACCCTGCTTACGGGCTCGGCCCATACTTCCTCGTACAGTGTCTCCCGGCTGACGGGTTGCTTGTCGCTGGTCACGGAGTCGCTCTGATGCGCTTGGCGAGGACAGTATTTAACACAAGATGTTTCCGACTGTCGGACACCACCCCGTAAGCCTAGAGCGGAAGGCAAGATAAAAGGCGGCGGCACGCGGTCGCCTGCAAAGCCTGTCTGCACGTGGGGGAGACACGGCACGGAGCGTCTACGCCGCCGTGCCGCGTTACGAGCGCCAGGCGCGCCAATAGTGCCCAAGCGGCGTGTTGCGTACGCCCGAGCGCGCGACAGCGCGAGTGGAGGGCCGCCGTGAGCCGACATCGCCACGACGACTTCCGTTGGGCCCTGGCGCCCCAAAGGACTGGTGCGCGCAGCGTGTAGCTGGCGAGCAGCCCATGCGCGGTGCTCGGCGGCTGACGGTCTCAGCCTTGTGTCATGAAAGCTGTCGCTGGGACAGACACTGGCCGAGGTGGTGCACGCCGGCGGAGCTTCGTGAGAGCTTCCGCGGCAGCTCAGTTTGGGCGTCGGCTAGCTAGTTTCCCAGGAATGCGGGCACGTCGGTAGCGAAGGACCGGCAGTCGTCGAGCATGGGTTGCATGCTCGCTTGGTCGCCGAAGTTCAACAAACCGGCCGTTGCATACTGGTGGTACATGACCGCGTACGCGGTGGTCCTGCCCTTGACGCTATCAGGTAGTCCTTTTCCGAAATCACGACCGAACCGATCGGGATGCGGCTCCCACCGTCCTTCCCGCAGGCCCGGGAAAACCCTCTCAATGAGAGGACTACTTATGTCGAGTCTGAACTCGGCGCCCTTCTTAGCATCTAGCGTAAGCCAAGATTGAGCGCATACACCGACCAAGTAGGCTGCGACCTCATTGTCTACGCCTCGTGCATCGCGACCGGACAGAGTGTGCTGTACGTGGAGCATTTCGTGAGCAAGAACGTCGACCGCCTGCATCCACCAGTGCCGGGGCGACTTGCGGTCGTTGAAGTCGATGCCCATGAGGAAGACCGCTTTGAGTTCGGTCTCGGATATCGGCGATTCTGACTGCATGTGACGACCGCTTCCCAGCGGCGCCACGTGCAGATCGATAACGACATTGCGTGCCGAAAGTTGGGGAAAAGTCTCGAGGGTATGATTGAGTGATCGCGCAGCCAATAGGGAGATATCGTCGTTATTTCCAATGCCGAGTGCTTCGTTTACCGTATTGGCCTCGGTTGCAGTCGCAAAGACACGCAGCTGACCCCATGTTACGGGCAGGTTCACCAGAAGCTTGTCCTCTTCGGGCCGGATGGAAATGCTGGCTGTTCCTTCAATGCGGCCATAGGACTTCAGCACGGGCTCGGTCTTGCTTCCCGCGACACTGATGATGTTGAAGAACGATGTCCCCTCGGAAAGGACATGCTTGGCATTCGAGGCTGCCATTTGGAAACATCCTTGAAGGAGCGGCAAAAGCACAAGTGCGGCAATCCACCGGTCGCGCTTAGAATCTGGAACCCTCATCGACGTCTCCCGCATAGCGAATTAAGATCACTCAACAGAATGAGGCGGTCCATCTGCAAGCGACCACCCCATGTGCACAGTCACGCCATTACCGGATGACGCAGTAGCCGCTGCAGTCGTTGTACCAAGCGTAGGCCGCGCCTGCCTGTACCACTGTGTCGTATTTGATTTCGCCCGTAATGACGTTCGTGCCGGCATAGTTGTCGACGCCGATCGTGGGCAGGCTGAAGTCGACGCTCGCGACTGGCGATTTGAGGTTTGCCAGCCAGGCATTGACAGCGCTTGGATTCTGCGGGACCAACGTCTGGCCGACGCGGGTCCAGGCAAAACTGGTAGAAGAGGTAGCCGTGTTCGCCAGGGTCACCTCGACGTTTACGTAGCCAGAGTTCGAGAGGATCGGTGTCGTACTGTTGCTGAAATCCCACGCGACTTTTGCCGCATCGAACGCGCCGCCATTGACGAGCATGGAGAGGTCGACGCCCTGGAGCGAATTTGAGTCGTCGCCCGGTCTGTTGGTCAGGGTCAGATTGCCCATCCCGGCGCAGTTGGTGCTGGAGGAACTCCCCCCAGAGCAGTACACGTTCCCACTTACCGAAGCGTTGCAAGCCGCAAGCCCGACAAGCATCAGCGCAACCAGCGTATTCCGAATCGCTCGCATGATTTACCTCCGTCATGAACCCACCGTCATTGGCGGGCTCAGCGAATCTATGGACACGCCTAAATTCGGTCAAACGCAGATCGGAACGTCTTCTTGTTGTTTTTGAAGGAGGAAACCCGCCACGTAAGAAATTTCTTACGCAACTTTGCGAAATCTCGTACGTCGTAAGTGGCGCGGATCAGACGCCACGGCGGCGACAGCTGTAGCCTCGTCGAAAGCCTCGGATAGCGGCGCTTCGTCGGCGCCGTTGGCCCGTGGCGGCAAAGCATTCGCCCGCACGAGGGATGCCAGGACACGTCGGTCTTTTCGAGCGAGCGCGCCGAAACGTCATGCCACAGGCGAATCTGTCTTTCCGACGTCTTCCCCACAGGTAGTTGCGGAGGTTTCTCGCAACCTCCGGCGCGCGCTTCTCGACCGTCTTGAGGACTTCGGTCACCTCAAGGCGCGTGATACTTGCAATCGGTCGGCCCCCAAGTGTTGGCAGGAGATCGTTCGTGATCTCGCGCGTCCGCTGTTTGAGCGTGCCGGACTTGAGACCGACGGCCGTCGCTGCGTCCCATTGTGCGTAAACGGTCTCGAAGGCGCCCTTGTCGCGGTGCAGATACTCGATTGCCAGCGCTTCGCGCTGCCGCTTGCGCTCCTGGACGGGATGGACGCTCTGATCCACCAACTTGCGAGACTTCGCGTGCTCGGTGCGCGCTTCGGCAAGGCTCACTTCCGGAAACGCGCCCAGTGCCTGCAGCCCTTCGACGTGGCCGATACGAAACTTGTAGCGCCACAGCTTCGACCCCGACGGCTGAACCAGGAGGTAGAGGCCGCCCCCATCCGCGAGCTTGTAGGCTCGCTCCTGCGCCTTCGCGGACTTGATCTGTAGCGTGGTGAGCATCGGGGTACGACCGATTTGCGTACCCCCAAAAGTACCCCCAGCTGACCGCGCTTTCAACAGATTCCGTGAGATGTCGTTGGACGAACAACACGAAGGAAACGGCTAAAAACAAGGTGTTTTTGATGGCCGTGGGACTTCAGTGGATGTCCTTGGACGATGATGCACATTTCAGGTGGCGATACGCATGGTCGGGTCGGCTCGGTTGGAGGGGCCTGCACGGCGATGGACGTGTACGCGCGGTGGACTTCCCGCGCGTGTCCCGGCCGCCGCGATCGAATCGCCGATTGTAGGGCAGTCGCGCGACGAAGCCGTGCCGACCGGTGCTGCCGATGGGAGCCCGCGCACCGGCTCGCGCCGGCGTGAGCCGGTTTTGCGGCGATGCACGCATAGCCGATCGGACGGGCACTGTGCGCCGGCATCCGGACCTGCGAGCGGAGGCGGCCGCCGAGCGATCCGCCGCCGCCGCAGCCTGGGCCGCGCGCTCGCGCTGGGTCCGTATCCGCCCACACACCAAGGGAGGTTTCGTCATGATCAAGATCGCGGCAGCGGGCCTGTTCGCAGTTTCGTTGGGCATTGCCGCGCAGACGGCCGATCCGGCACCGCGCACGGCGTTCCGATCCGAGGCGCCGGACGGCAGCGGAGCGTGGTCGCAGCTCGGCGCGTTCGGCGCGAGCGGTTCGATCAACGCGTTCACGGTGTTCGGCGGCGACCTGATCATGGGCGGCGAGTTCACGTCGATCGGTTCGGCCAGCCACTTCTACGTCGCGCGCTTCGACGGCACCACGTGGTCGTCGCTCGGCAGCGGCACCAGTACCTACGTGCACGCATTGACCGTCTACGCCGGCGATCTGGTCGCAGCCGGCAGCTTCACGATGGCCGGCGGCCAGACCGTCAATCGCATCGCGCGCTGGAACGGCACCGGCTGGTCGCCGCTCGGCAGCGGCATGAACGGCACGGTGCTGGCGCTGGCGGTCTACCAGGGCGATCTCTACGCCGCTGGCGCGTTCACGACGGCCGGCGGCGCCGATGCGAGCCGGATCGCGAAATGGAACGGCAGCCAGTGGACACCGGTCGGCGGCGGGACCGACGGCACGGTTCGCGCGCTGACGGTCTATCGCGGTGAACTCGTCGCCGGCGGCGCGTTCTTCACGGCCGGCAGCGCCAGCGTCAGCCGCATCGCGAAATGGAACGGCAGCAGCTGGTCGGCGCTCGGCTGGGGCACCGACGATGCGGTGTTCGCGCTGACCGTCTACGGCGATGCGCTGATCGTCGGCGGCGACTTCAGGAGTGCGGACGGCGCCAATACCGATCGCGTCGCGCGCTGGGACGGCTCGGTTTGGTCGACGCTCGGCAGCGGTGTCGACAATGTCGTGCGCGCGCTCGGTGTCTACAACGGCGAGCTGATCGTCGGCGGCCGCTTCGGCACGGCCGGCGGCGTCACGGCGCCGCGTGTCGCCAAATGGAACGGCGCGGTCTGGTCGGGCCTCGGATCGGGCATATCCAACGGTGGCTCCAGCAGCGGCATCGTGCTGGCGTTCGGTGCCCACGGTGCCGATCTGGCCGTCGGCGGCACCTTCAGCCATGCCGGCGGCACGCCGGTCCTGCACATGGCGCGCTGGCGCGACCTCGGCAGCGATCCGATCTTCAGCGCCAGCTTCGATTAGTCGAGGTCCGGCGGGTCGGCGCCGCACGGTTGGCCTGATCTACGGTCGACGCGCGTTCACGCGACGCTCCGGCTCCGGCTCCGGCGACGGGCCGATGGGCCGATGGGGCCGAATCCGCGCGCCGGCGCCGGTGCACACTGGTCAATCTGCGGCATCGGCCGCTACGCTGATCGCGCCGCCGCGCCTCGCGTCGGACCTTCCGCGACGAGACCCGCCGATGATCGACCTGCGCAGCGATACCGTGACCCGACCGACCGCGGCGATGCGCGCCGCGATGGCCGCCGCGACGGTCGGCGACGACGTCTACGGCGACGATCCGACCGTGCGCCGGCTCGAGCAGCGCCTGGCCGGCGAGCTCGGTTTCGAGGCCGGCCTGTTCCTGCCGAGCGGCACGCAGGCCAATCTGGTCGCCCTGCTCTGCCATTGCCAGCGCGGCGACGAGTATCTGGTCGGGCAGGAAGCGCATACCTACAAGTACGAGGGCGGCGGCGCCGCCGTGCTCGGCTCGATCCAGCCGCAGCCGATCACGCAGGCCGCCGACGGCAGTCTGCCGCTGACCGCGCTGGCGGCCGCGGTCAAGCCGGACGATCCGCATTTCGCGCGCACGCGTCTGCTCGCGCTCGAGAACACCTGGCACGGCCGCGTCGTGCCGCAGGCCTACATCGTCGAGGCGGCCGCCTGGGCGCGCACGCGCGGGTTGGCCGTGCATCTGGACGGCGCGCGCCTCTACAACGCGGCCGTCGCGTCGGGCGTGCCGGCCGCGCAGCTGGCCGCGCCGTTCGACAGCGTATCGGTCTGCCTGTCGAAGGGGCTCGGCGCACCGGTCGGGTCGGTGCTGGCCGGCTCGGCCGCACTGATCGCGCAGGCGCGCCGCTGGCGCAAGATGCTCGGCGGCGGCATGCGCCAGTCCGGCCTGCTGGCGGCCGCGGGGCTGTACGCGCTCGATCATCACGTCGCGCGGCTCGCCGACGACCACGCCCGCGCGCGGCGCCTGGCCGAGGGGCTCGCCGAGGCCGGCTACGCGGTCGGCGGCTGCCATACCAACATGGTCTTCATCGACGTGCCAGTCGAGCGACTGCCGGCCTTCGCGCGGCATCTGGATGCGCACGGCGTGCGCGCGAGCATCGGCTACCTGCCGACGGTGCGGCTGGTCACGCATCTGGACCTCGACGACGCGGCGATCGACCGCGTCATCGAGGTCATGCGCGCGTTTCAGGCCGCCAGGCCGTAACTGCGCAGCAGCGCGTCGGGCGTCGGCTCGCGGCCGCGGAACTCGACGAACGATTCGAGCGCCGGCCGCGACCCGCCGACCGCGAGGATCGCGCGGCGCCAGGCCTCGCCGACGTCGCGGTTGAACACGCCTTCGGTCTCGAAGCGGTCGAACGCGTCGGCCGACAGCACCTCGGCCCACAGATAGCTGTAGTAGCCGGCCGCATAGCCGCCCGAGAAGATGTGCGTGAACGTATGCGGGAACCGGTGCCAGGCCGGCGGCACGATCACCGCGGTCTCGCGCCGCACCTCGTCGAGGATCTCCAGCGCGCGCGCCCCGCGCGCCGGGTCGTAGCGATGATGCAGCAGGAAGTCGAACAGGCCGAACTCCAGCTGACGCACCAGGAACAGGCCGGACTGGAAGTTGCGCGCGGCCTGCATGCGCTCGAACAGCGCCTCGGGCAGGCGCTCGCCGGTTTGCCAGTGGCGCGCGATCAGATCGAGTCCCTCGCGCTGCCACGCGAAGTTCTCCATGAACTGGCTCGGCAGCTCGACCGCGTCCCACTCCACGCCGCCGATGCCCGAGACGCCGGCGACCTCGACCTCGGTCAGCATGTGGTGCAGGCCGTGGCCGAACTCGTGGAACAGCGTGACGACGTCGTCGTGCGTCAGCAGCGAGGGCGTCGTCGCGGTCGGCGGCGCGAAGTTGCAGGTCAGATAGGCCACCGGCAGCTGCAGGCCGTCCTCGCCGCGCAGGCGCGTCGTGCATACGTCCATCCAGGCGCCGCCGCGCTTGCCGGTGCGCGCGTAGAGGTCGACGTAGGCGCCGGCGAACACGCGGCCCGGGGCGTCGACGAGGTCGTAGTAGCGCGCATCCGGATGCCAGACGTCGACGTCCTCGCGCGGCCGGAAGCCGACGCCGAGCACGCGCTCGACGACCGCGAACAGGCCGTCGATGACGGCCGGCAGCGGGAAGTACGGCTTGAGCTCCTCCTCGCTGAGCGCATAGGTGCGCATGCGCAGCTTCTCGGACGCGTACGCCACGTCCCAGGGTTCGAGCGTCTCGATGCCGAGCTCGCTCGCGGCGAACGCGCGCAGCTCGGCTAGATCGCGCTCGGCCATCGGCCGGGCCTTGGCGACGAAATCGCGCAGGAACGCGATGACCGCGTCGGCCGAGGGCGCCATCTTGGTCGCCAGCGATTCCTCCGCGGCGCTCGCGAAGCCGAGCAGCTGGGCGGCCTCGTGGCGCAGCGCGACGATGCGCTCGATGCGCGCGGAATTGTCGTAGCGGCCCTCGTCGGACTGCTCCGAGGCGCGCGTGCCGTAGGCGCGGTACAGCCGTGCGCGCAGCGCGCGGTCGTCGGCATAGGTCAGCACGGCCTGGACGCTCGGCTGCTTGAGCGTGACCAGCCAGCCGTCCAGATTCTTCTCCTGCGCATAGGCACGCAGCACGGCCAGGCCCGACTCGGGCACGCCGGCCAGTGTGGCCATGTCGGTGACGTGCTCGCTCCAGGCGTCGGTCGCGTCGAGCACCGCTTCCTCGAACTCGGTCGAGAGCTTGGCCAGCTCGTTGGAGATCTCGCGATAGCGCGAGCGCGCCGGCTCTTCGAGCGCGACGCCGGACAGCACGAAATCGCGCAGCTCGTGCTCGACCGAGGTGCGCGCGGCGCGTGGCAGCGCGGCGAAGTCCGGGGCATCGGCGACCGCCCTGACGGCCGCGTAGAGCGCGCGGTTCTGGCCGAGCGCGGTGTTGAACTCGACGATCTTCTCCTGCGCGGCGGCGTAGGCCTTGCGCAGCGCGTCCGAATCCTTGACGCCGTGCAGATGGCCGACCGGCGACCAGGCGCGCGACAGGCGGTCGTCGAGGCGCTCGGCGACGGCCATGACCGAGTCGTAGCTGCGCGGCGCGTCCGAGGCGAGCATCGCGTCGATGCCGGCCTGATAGTCGGCGAGGATCGCGTCGATCGCCGGCTCGACGTGTTCGGGGCGGATCGCCGAGAAGCGCGGCAGGCCGGTCGGCGCGAGCAACGGGTTGGATTCGGTCATGAAAACGGTGTCCGTGAGGCGTGAATGGGATGCGCCGCTCAGAAGCAGTCGATCGGCTCTTCGCGCAGTTCCGGCGCGCCGTCGATGCGCGGCCGCCACGCGATCGGCAGCTCGTCGCGCGTCGCGTAGTCGATCCAGTACTGCGGCATCTCCTCGGTGCGGGCGGTCATCTGCGGCTTCAAGCCCAGCGCGGTGATCTCGGCGCGGCGGCGTTCGGCATTGAGCTGGTCGCGGAACAGCCCGAGCGAGATCGTGTTCTGCTGGTCGCCGGCGGTGACGACGTAGTAGTCGCGCATGCCCTTGGCCGACAGCGCACGCGCCGCTGTCAGCGCGCGTTCGCGGGTCGGGAACGCCGGCAGATAGACCCACCAGCCGCGTGCCTGCGTGGCACGCGTCTCGCGCGGGCGGATCCGGTTGACCAGCGGCGTCACCGCGGTGATCGCGGCGCGCTGATCGGCCTGCGTCGCGAACGGCCCGATCGACTTGCAGGTGTCGTTGCCGATGTCGGCCGCGGTATCCGGCGCGGTGGCGAGTTCGGCGCTGGCCGCTTCGACGTCGCGATCGCGCTCGGACAGGAGCTCCAGGCGCGGCACGCCGCCGTCGCCGGCCTCGTCCGCGTGCGGGCGCTCCCGCGGCAGCGCGAAGATCCAGCCGGCCACGCCGAGGTTGAGGACCAGCAGGAGCAGGAACAGCAGGCGAATGAACATCGGTCGGGTTCGGACGAACGGCTGCGGTGGACCGCCGGGGAGGATAGAGCTTTGCGCGCGGCCTGTGCGCGATGTGCGTCGCGCCGGCCTCAGCCGGCGGCCCAGCGCGCGAGTCCGCGCAGGACCAGGTCGTCGATGCGCTCGGCGTCGGGCAACCACGGCGCCAGTTCGTCGGCGCCGCCGCCGGCCAGCACCAGTGCCGGCCACGCCCCGAGCGGCCCGGCCGCGCCGCTGCGGAAGCGTTCGGTCAGTGCGACCGCGGCCAGCACCGCGCCGGACTGCACCGCGTCGGCGGTCGAATCGGCGAGCAGACGCACCTCGCGCGAAGGCGGCAGCAGCCGTGCGGTCGCGGCGGCGAGCGCGCCGCGCGTCAGGGTCGGACTTGCCGCGATCAGCCCGCCGAGATGGCGGCCGTCGGCGGCCAGTGCATCGAGCGTCAGTGCGGTGCCGACGCTGACCAGCACCTGGGCGCGCGGTTGCGCATGCAGCGCGACCAGCGCGAGAAACCGGTCGACGCCGAGCCGCTGCGGCTCGGCATAGGCGTTGTGCACGCCGAGCGCGGCGGACGGGCTGCGTATGAAATCCACCTGCGCGCCGGGCAGGGTCGTCTCGAGCAGCGCGCGCAGCTCGCTCTCGCGCGCGTCGGACACGACGCTCGACACGAGGACGCCGTCGATGCGTCCGGCGAGCGCCGCGAATGCCTGGCCGAGCGCATCGGCCAGCGTCGGCGCATCGGCCGCGACCGGCCGGCCGGCCGTGAGCTGCCCGGCGGTCGCGATGGCCCACTTGAGCCGCGTATTGCCGAAATCGATCAGCAGCTTCATCGTTCGCCGAGCCGGATGCTGACCTCGCCGCTGTCGATGCGAACCTCGCCGTGCCCGGTGTCCAGGCGCAGGCTGCCGTCGGCGCCGAGGCCACCGGCGATGCCGATGCGCTCGCCGCCCGGCCCGACCGCACGCACCGGCCGGCCGCGCAGCGCGTCGAGCCGCGCGTAGTCGTCGGCGAACGCCGCCAGGCCGTGCGCGGCGAACAGATCCAGGCCCTCGATCAGCCGTCCGAGCACGCGGCCGGCGAGCCGGTTGCGGCCCGGCGGCGCAGCGCCGGCGAGGCTGGCCAGGTCGGTCCAGGGCTGGTCGATCGCGGTCGCGGGATCGAGCCGCAGATTGAGGCCGACGCCGATCACCGCGTGGCAGGGGCCGAGCGCATCGCCGCCGAGCTCGATCAGGATGCCGGCGAGCTTGCGGTCGCCGGCGGTGACGTCGTTGGGCCATTTCAGGCGCGCCTGCTCGATGCCGCAGTCGGCCAGCGCGCGTACCACCATGACGCCGACGGCGGCACTGAGTCCGGCCAGTCCGGCCATCGCACCGTCGAAGCGCTTGAGCAGCGACAGTGCCAGGCCGCCGCCGAGCGTGGTCTGCCAGGTCCGTCCGCGCCGGCCGCGGCCCTGGGTCTGCAGCTCGGCCAGGCAGGCCAGCCGGTCGCGCCGGTCCTCGCCGGCGCGGCGCAGCAGCGCGCTGTTGGTCGAATCGATCTGCCAGTGCACCGCGAGCTCGCCGAGCCGTGCCTGCTGGTCGGCATCGAGCGCGGCGCGGATCGCCGCCGCGTCGAGCAGCTCGAGCGGTGCATCGAGCCGGTAGCCGACGCCGGCCTGCGCGGTCACGGCGAGCCCGGCCGCGCGCAGCGCCTGGATCTGCTTCCAGATCGCGGCGCGGCTGAGGCCGAGCCGGCGGGCGAGATCGGCGCCCGAGGCATCGGGTCGATCGAGCAGGGCGGCCAGGACGGCGGGAGGCGTGGCGGGCGACATCGCCGCGCAGTGTAGCGGTGCGGCACCGCGGTGACAGGCCGGCGCCGGCCCGGATGCCGGACGTCCCGGCCGAGCGTGTCCGCCGATGGCCGCCAGCGGACGCCGCGACCTGTCCGGCGGTGTCCGCCTGCGTCCGCCGGACACTCGCAAAAACCAGCTGCATCAAGCGATTGGCTGCTGGCACGATGCCTGCTTGACCTTCGGCACATGCACTGGCGTTCAGTTCCCGATCATGCGAGGATCGCCGTTCTCGATGCCGTGCGACCGGTCCCTCACTGGATTCGACCGATGTCCTTACGCAGCCTGTTGATCAGCAGCCTGGCGAGTCTCGTACTCCTGCTCGCCGTTTCCGCCCCGGTTTGTGCCCGGTCGATTCCGTTCGGCCTCGGCGCGGTGGCCGGCGGCGATTCCGGCATCGAGCCGGCGCGCTCCTCCGCGCGCGGCGCTGAGCCCGAAGGCGTCCGCGAAGGCGCTTCCGGCGGCTATCTGCGCAGCGTCGGCACCGTCAGCGGTGGCGCCGCCGCCCCGACCCTGCCGGCCCTCCCGGCCGCAGCACCTGTCGCCGCGGACGACGATGGCGACGACGAGGTCGCGGTCCGGCCGGCCGCGCCGGTCCGCGCAACCCTGCCGGGCGCCGCCGCCACGCCGAACGGCGAACGCAAGACCGGTCATCGCTGGCAATCGCTGGTGCCCGGCGCGATCAAGTGACCGCCTCGCGCGCCGCGGGCCGGCGCCGGGATCCATCCGCATCCGCATGATCGGCTGGCTGTCGCGGCTGCGCGAAACGATCCAACCGCCCGAGCGCATCGGCGACGACGACTGGAACCGCCTGATCGCCAGCAGCGCGCTGTTCGGCGCGCTCGAGACCGATCGTCTGCGCGACCTGCGCGCGCTGACCGAACGCTTCCTCGCACACAAGCACTTCAGTGCCGCGGCCGGTCACGTCCTGGACGACGCGCAATGCCTGGCGATCGCCGCGCTCGCGGCCCTGCCGGTCCTCAATCTCGGTTTCGACGCGCTGACCGGCTGGCGCGAAGTCATCGTCTATCCCGGCGAGTTCCGCGTCCGCCGCGAGTATCACGACGAAGCGTCCGGCGTCGTCACCGAGGGCGAGGAGACCCTGATCGGCGAGGCCTGGGAACGCGGGCCGCTGATCGTGTCCTGGGCCGACGTCGCGGCCGATCTGGAGCGGCCGTTCGACGGCTTCAACGTCGTCGTCCACGAGATCGCGCACAAGCTCGACCTGCTCGACGGTGCGATGAACGGCGTGCCGGCGCTGCCGGCGTCGCTGCCGCGCCGCGAATGGATCGCGACGATGCAGACCGCCTACGACGAGCTCGTCGCGACGCTCGATGCCGGCGAAGAACCCGCGATCGATCCGTATGCCGGCGAGAGCGCCGAGGAGTTCTTCGCGGTGGTCAGCGAGCTGCACTTCTCCGATCCGGCCCTGCTCGGCGATGCGCTGCCCGCCGTCGCGGACCTGCTGCGCCGCTACTACGGCTGAGCGTCGGAATCCTCGAGCGGCAGCACCGGCTGCTGCAGCTCGATGCGATGCTGGCCGGCGACGATCTTCTTGTACTCGGCCCGGCTGACCGACACGTAGCGCTCGTTGCCGCCGATCTCGACCTGCGGACCGTCGGTGATCGCGCGGCCCTGGTCGTCCACGCGCACCACCATCGTCGCCTTCCTGCCGCTGTGGCAGATCGTCTTGATCTCGACCAGCTCGTCGGCCCAGGCCAGCAGATACTGGCTGCCCTCGAACAGCTCGCCGCGGAAATCGGTGCGCAGGCCGTAGGCCAGCACCGGAACGCCGAGCCGGTCGACGACGTCGGTCAGCTGCCAGACCTGGGCCTTGGTCAGGAACTGCGCCTCGTCGACCAGCACGCAGTCGACCCGGCCGTGCGCGGCGACGTCGTCACGCACGCGTGCGTACAGATCGTCCTCGCCGTCGAACGCGAGCGCCTGGGCGCGCAGGCCGATCCGCGACGCCACCACGCCCGCGCCGGCGCGGCGGTCCAGCGCCGGCGTCAGGATCAGCGTGCGCATGCCGCGTTCCTGATAGTTGTAGGCGCTCTGCAGCAGCGTCGTGGTCTTGCCGGCGTTCATCGCCGAAAAATAGAAGTGCAGCTTGGCCATCGCGGCGACCGGGTGGGCGAGGCGCGATCAAACCACGAAGCGGCCGGACTCGCCAAACGAAAAGAGCCCGGCCGAATGGCCGGGCTCCGCTCGAAGGTCCTTCGGGACGTCGATCAGAAGTCGCGGTTGAACTCGCGAACCTGCTTCTCGGCTTCGTCCTTGGCGATGCCGTAACGTTCCTGGACCTTGCCGGCGAGGTATTCGCTGTTGCCTTCGGCGATCTTCAGATCGTCGTCGGTCAGCTTGCCCCACTTGGCCTTGATCTTGCCGGCCAGCTGCTTCCACTGGCCCTTGATGCGATCTTCGTTCATGACATTCTCCTGCGTGGGTGGGAGGTCGAACCGCACGGCGGTTCGGCGGGCGTCAGATCGTCTTCAGACCCGAGGCGTCGACGTCCTTGACGCCCTTGATGCTGCGAGCCGCCGCGATGGCCTTGTCGACCGCGGTCTTGCTCTCCTGCACACCGATCAGCGTGACGACGCCGTTGGTGGTCTCGACCGAGATGTCGGTGCTCTTGACGCCGTCGGTGGCGGCCAGCTCGGCCTTCACCTTGGTGGTGATCCAGGTATCGGACACCGGCTGCTCGGACTTCTTGTCGGCCGCGTTGTCGGGCGTCACTGCGGTGCTGTCCGCGAAGGCGATACTTCCACCGGCGGCCAGCGCCAGCGCGAGCGAATGCGTGAGTAGCGTCTTGGGCGAAAGCAGTTTCATCGGTTCTCTCCTGGTTGGGTATCCCGATCGCTCGGGACTCGTGTGGCTGCGACGATCTGAGCGCCGCGGCGTGGGATCGCAAACTGCACTGCCGAGCAACTACCGACGATGAACAACGGGAATTTAATCAGGCTGCGATTCAGCTGCGCGGCGCGGGCATCGACACCGCGATTCGATCGCTCGCGCAGCGCGCCGACGCGACGGATAGAGACGCGTTGCAGGTAAACTCCGCGCGCCCATGAGCCTCAATCCCCAACAACGCGCCGCGATCGAACACGTGCAGGGTCCGCTGCTGGTCCTGGCCGGTGCCGGTTCCGGCAAGACGCGCGTGATCACCGAGAAGATCGCGCATCTGATCAAGCGTCATCAGCTGTCGGCGTCGAAGATCGCCGCGATCACGTTCACCAACAAGGCCTCGCGCGAGATGCGCGAACGCGTCGGCAAGCTGGTGTCGGGCTCGCAGGCCGAGGGCCTGACGGTCTGCACGTTCCATGCGCTCGGTCTCAAGTTCCTGCAGATCGAGCATGCGCGCGCCGGCCTGCGCCGCGGCTTCTCGGTGTTCGACGCCGACGACGCGCAGAATCTGATCAAGGAGCTGGCGCCCAAGGGCATCAAGAACGACGCGCTGTTCGCGCTGCAGTCGCTGGTGTCGCGCGCGAAGAACGACGGTTTGACGCCCGAGCAGGCCGCGCTGCGCGCGAACGGCGCGCGGGAGCGCGAGGCGGCGATGATCTACGAGCTCTACCAGAAGCGCCTCGCCGCGTTCAACGCGGTGGACTTCGACGATTTGATCCGGCTGCCGCTGTCGATCCTCGAAAGCGACGAGGAAGCACGCACGATCTGGCAGGAGCGGATCCGCTATCTGCTGATCGACGAGTACCAGGACACCAACGCCGGCCAGTACCGGCTGATCAAGGCGCTGGCCGGCGCGCGCGGCGCGTTCACCGCGGTCGGCGACGACGATCAGAGCATCTACGCCTGGCGCGGCGCCAATCCGGAAAATCTCGGCGAACTGGCGCGCGACTATCCGCAGCTCAAGGTCGTCAAGCTCGAACAGAACTATCGCTGCGCGCGCCGCATCCTGCGCGCCGCCAATGCGCTGATCGCCCACAACGCGCATCTGTTCGAGAAGCGGCTGTGGAGCGAGGCCGGCGAAGGCCCGCCGATCCGCGTCGTCGAATGCCGCGACGACGAGCACGAGGCCGAGCGCGTCGCCGGCGAGATCAGCTTTCTGGCCGAGAAGCACAAGGCGCGCTGGAGCGACTTCGCCGTGCTCTACCGCGGCAACTTCCAGTCGCGCGTGCTCGAAAAGGCGCTGCGCCTGGCGCGCGTGAGCTATCACCTGACCGGCGGCACGGCGTTCCTCGATCGCGCCGAGGTCAAGGACCTGCTCGGGTATCTGCGCCTGGCCAACAATCCCGACGACGACGCGGCGTTCCTGCGCGTCGTCAACACGCCGCGCCGCGACATCGGCGCGACGACGCTCGAGAAGCTCGGCGAGCTCGCCGGCGCGCGCCACGTCTCGCTGCTGCAAGCCGCGCGCAGCGACGCGGTGCTCGCACAGCTGTCGGCGCGGCCCGGCGCCGCGCTGGCCGGCTTCGTCGCTCTGATCGCCGAGCTCGCCGCACTGGCCGAGCGGATGCCGGCGGCCGAGCTGGTCGGCGAGCTGATCCGCCGCACGCGTTATGCCGAGCATCTGACCGTGCAGATCAAGGAGCCGTCGCTGCGCCAGCGGCGGCTCGAGAATCTCGAGGAACTCGCCGACTGGTTCCGCGCGATGCAGAAGGACGGCGCCAGCGGCGATCTGGCCGCGCAGCTCGCGCTGCTGACCAATGCCGATCGCGACGATCCCGGCAATGCCGTGCGCCTGATGACGCTGCACGCGGCCAAGGGACTGGAGTTCCGTTTCGTCTTCATCGTCGGCGTCGAGGAAGGCGTGCTGCCGCACGAGGGCAGCCTCGAGGAAGGCCGCGTCGAGGAGGAACGGCGCCTGATGTACGTCGGCATCACGCGCGCCAAGGAGCAGCTGACCCTGAGCTACGCCAAGCGCAAGCGCCGTTTCGGCGAGATCGTCACCAACGACGTCAGCCGCTTTCTGCAGGAGCTGCCGCAGGACGATCTGGCCTGGTCCGGCCGCGACCAGCAGGCCGACGCCGAACACCGCAAGGAACTGGCCTCCTCGCATCTGGCGCGCATCGCCAGCCTGCTCGCCGACTGATCCGCAGCGCGCGGCCGCATCGCCACGTCGGTCAGCGCCGCGGTGACTGTGGCTTGGCGCTGTGGCTCAGCGCGAGCTTGCGCACGATCGACGAGAACGAACGCATCAGCCCGTCCTCGAGGCGGTTGCCACGCTTGCGCAGGATGCCGGGCGTGCGAATCGGCGTCGGGCTCTCGAGCAGAACCAGCTTCAGTCCGGACTGCGGCGTGACCGCGTTGGCGGCCATGATCGAGCCGATGCGCGTCCGCGCGACCAGGCCGATCATCGGCGCGAGCGTGTTCATCTCGGCGACCACCAGCGGCTCGGCGCCACAGGCGCGAAAGCACTCATCGAGCATCGTGCGCGTCGCGAACTCGCGCGGCAGCAGCACCAGCTGCTGACGATGCAGTTCCACCAGGCGTACGCGCTTGCGCCGCGCCAGCGGATGATCGGCGGCGACGACCAGCACCATTTCCTCGTTGTACAGCGGCTCGAACCACAGATCGTCCAGTGTGGCCGGACGGTAGGCGATGCCGAGGTCGAGCTCGTCGGACGTGACCTTGGCGCTGACGTCGTCGGCGGATAGCTCCTCGACGATCACGCGCGCGGTCGGATGGCGCGTCAGGAACGTCGCGACGCATTCGGGAATGAAGCCGAGATTGAACGTATGCGTCGCGCCGATGCGCAGCTCGCCGGCGAGATCGGCCGAGGATGCCTTGAGCGCACCGATGCCTTGATCGACCGTGCCGAGCGCGCGTGAGGCGAAATCGAGGAAGCGTTCGCCGGCATCGGTCAGCACGACGCGCTTGCCGATCCGGTCGAACAGCGGCTGGCCGAGCTCCTCTTCGAGCTGTCGGATCTGATGCGAGAGCGTGGACTGGGTGACGTGCACGCGTTCGGCCGCGCGCGTGAAGTTCAGGCACTCGGCCAGTGTCACGAAGTAGCGCAGATGTCGCAGTTCCAAGCCGGCCCGCTCCGCGTTCTTGATCGATGTCATCGATGGTAACGATGCAAATTCATCATTTCTACATCTCATAGCGGCCGCCTATGCTCGATTGATAACGAGCGGCACCCCACGAGGCGTGTCCGCCGACCGAGAGGGAGGGAATACCGATGAGCCAGCCGGCGGGCGCGAGCCCGACCCGGGCGGCGTGTACCCGGCTGCCCGCCGGCCGTCCACGACCGTCATGCCGACATCCGCGTGGAGAGCCTCGCGCCACGCACGGTCCGCGTCGCTCGGAGGCTCCGCTTTCCCCCGTTCGCCGTCTTCTGCCGTCGCTCTGCTCGGGCCGCCGCCCGGGCGAGGCCGGCCGGCCGGTCCACGACGGCGCGATACGACGCCGGCGAACGCCCGACCGAGGGTCCGTTGCGGCGGCTGCGGCCAGGACGAGGACTTCACGATGAAAATAGGCAAGGACGTCATCCCGCGCACCGCGATCTCCACGGCGGACGCCGAGACGATCACCGTACGCGGCGTGGATCTGTGTGCCGACCTGATCGGCCGCATCGGCTTCACCGAATATTTCCTGCTGCTGCTGACCGGCCGGCGTCCGGCGCCGGCCACGGTTGCCGTGCTCGACGCGGCACTGGTCGCGATCGCCGAGCATGGGCTGGTACCGAGCGTGCAGGCCTCACGGATGACGCTCGCAGCCGCGCCCGACGCGCTGCAGGGCGCGGTCGCGGCCGGCATCCTCGGCTGCGGCTCGGTCATCCTCGGCGCGGCCGAGGCGGCCGGCCGACTGTTCGAGGAGATCGCCGCCGCCAGCGGCGATCTCGGCGCGGCCGCGACGGCGGCCGTGCAGGCCCGGCGCGACGCGAAACGGCCGATTCCGGGCTACGGCCACCCGCTGCACAAGTCGCGTGACCCGCGCGTGGACGCGCTGTTCGCAGTGGCGCGCACGCAGGGCGTGGATCTGCGCTACGTAGCGATCGCCGAGGCGGTCGAGCGGGTTCTGCCGAGCGTGCTCGGCAAGGACCTCAAGCTCAACGTGTCGGCCGCGATTCCGGCCGTGCTGCTCGGCGCGGGCTTTCCGCTCGAGGCGCTTCGCGGCGTGCCGATCCTCGCGCGCACGGCCGGGTTGATCGCGCACCTGGCCGAGGAGCTGAAGCGGCCGATCGGCTTCGCGCTGTCGTATCAGGCCACGCGCGAGGCGGTCTTCGACGGCGTCGCGCCGCAGCGCTCCGCCACGGAGGCGGCACGATGAGCGGCGTACTCGACGGCGTGCGCGTGATCGAGCAGGGCACGTTCATCACCGGCCCGGCCGCCGGCCTGATCCTCGGCGACCTCGGCGCGGACGTGATCAAGGTCGAGCAGCCAGGCACCGGCGATCCGTTCCGCGCGTTTCGCGGCGGCCTGTACAGCCCGCACTTCCAGACCTACAACCGCAACAAGCGCAGCATCGCGCTGAACACCAAGAACGTCGATGACCTGGCCGTCTTCGACGATCTGATCCGCAGCGCGGACGTCTACATCCAGAACTTCCGCCCCGGCACCGCCGACCGGCTCGGCGCCGGCGAAGCGCGCCTACGTGCGCTCAATCCGCGCCTGATCTACTGCGCGATCAGCGGCTTCGGGCAGACCGGTCCGGCCGCGCACAGGCCGAGCTACGACACCGTCGCGCAGGCCGCCAGCGGTTATCTGAAGCTGCTAGTCAATCCGGCCGATCCGCGCGTCGTCGGACCGGCGGTCGCCGATGCGATGACCGGCTACTACGCGGCGTTCGGCATCCTCGGCGCGCTGTTCGAGCGGGCGCGCACCGGCGCCGGACGCTCGGTCGAGGTCTCAATGCTCGAGGCGATGTGTCACTTCAACCTCGACGCGTTCACGCATTACCTGTCCGAAGGCGAGCTGATGGGACCGTTCAGCCGTCCGAGCGTCTCGCAGTCCTACGTGCTGCGCTGTGCCGACGAGAAATGGATCGCGTTGCACATGTCCTCGCCGGAGAAGTTCTGGCAGAGCCTGGCCGAAGCGATGGGCCGGCCGGACATCTTCGAGGACCCGCGCTTCAATTCGCGCGAGACCCGCATCGCGCACTACGAGGACCTGATCGCGCTGCTGCGCGCGGAGTTCGCGACGCGCACGCGCGAAGCCTGGTGCGCGCGACTGGCCGCGCTCGACGTGCCGCATGCGCCGATGTACGACGCGCAGGAAGCCCTGAGCGACCCGCAGGTGCGCCATCTCGCGATCGAGGTCGACGCGCAGCATCCGCAGATGGGTCCGTTCCGCACGATCCGCTTCCCGGTGTCCTTCGACGGCCGCCGTGCGGCGGACGTCGTGCCGCCACCGGTGCTCGACGAGCACGGACCGGCGATTCGCGAGGCGCTGCGTGAGCACCTCGACGCGCCGGCCGCAGAAGACGCCGCCTGAGGAGCACACGTCCGCAGATCCGATCGGGCCATCGAGAACACGCCACGAAAGAAGCCGCAAACGAGCGCCGTCGCGCGCCGACCGTACACCACAGCCGTACATCACAAGAAAAGAGAACGGAGGGAGGGGAGGCATGAACGAGAACACCGAGGCGATCCATCGCAGGCGACAACGCGCCCGCGCCCACTGGCTGCCGGCCGCGCTGCTCGTGCTGCCGGCGCTGGTCGCAGCGCCGGCGGTCGGGGCATTCGAAATCCCGAGCGATCATCCGGATCTGAAGATGCGCTGGGACAACACGCTCAAGTACTCCAATGCGTGGCGACTCGAGAAGCGCTCCGAGGCTCTGACCAGCGACATCAATCAGGACGACGGCAACCGCAACTTCGGCCGCGGCCTGATCTCCAACCGACTCGACCTGCTGTCCGAGTTCGACCTCAGCTACCGCGACAGCATGGGCCTGCGCGTCAGCGGCGCCGCCTGGTACGACACCGTCTACAACCGCTCCAACGACAACGACTCGCCGGCGACGATCAATCAGGTCTCGCGTCCGTACGACGAGTTCGTCGACGCGACGCGCGACCTGCACGGCCGCTACGCCGAGCTGCTCGACGCCTTCGTCTACGCGACCGGCAGCCGCGGCAACGTGCGCATCGGACGCCATTCGATCCTCTACGGCGAAACGCTGTTCTTCGGCGCCAACGGCATCGCTGCGGCGCAGTCGCCGACCGACGTCGTCAAGCTGCTGTCGGTACCCAACTCGCAGTTCAAGGAGATCGTGCTGCCGGTGACGCAGATCTCGGGCCAGGTGCAGGTCACCGACACGCTGTCGCTGGGTGCCTACTACCAGCTCGAGTTCCGCAAGAACCGCATTCCCGGCGTCGGCAGCTACTTCTCGGGCGCCGACGTGCTCGGGCCGGGTACCGAGCGATTCCTGTTCGAGCCGGGGGTCGGCGTGCCGCGCATCGGCGACGGCGATCCGCCCGACTCGGGTCAGGGCGGTGTGCAGCTGCGCTGGCGGCCCGGCGGCAGCGACCTGGAGCTCGGGCTCTACGCGGTGCGCTACCACGACAAGAACTTCCAGGTGTATCTGCGTCCCGCCAGCGACCTGCAGATGGTCTATCACGAAGGCATCAAGGCCTACGGCGCGAGCTTCAGCACCGAGGTCTCCGGTTTCAACCTCTCCGGCGAAGTCTCGGTCCGCCGCAATACGCCGCTGGTCAGCGGTCCGGTCGTCGATCTGGTCGGCGACGCCGACAACGATCGCAACGCCCGCTATGCGATCGGCAACTCCGCGCACGCGAACCTGTCCGGCATCTTCTTCCTCAACCGCTCCGCGTGGTGGGACAACGCCTCGCTGGTCGGCGAGATCGCCTGGAACCGGCGGACCAGCTTCACGCGCAATGCGGAGGAACTCGATCCGAATACCTCGCGCGACGCCTGGGGCATGCGTCTGGTGTTCGAGCCGCAGTGGTTCCAGGTGATGCCGGGCCTGGATCTGTCCGCGCCGCTCGGCGTCGGCTACAACCCCAAGGGCAACTCCTCGGTCGTGCAGCTGTTCAACGGCGGCGTCGAACACGGGGGAGACGTCTCGCTCGGCCTCAAGGGCACCTATCAGCAGGTCTGGCGCCTGGGCCTGAACTACACCCATTACGTCGGCAGCGCCGGAAACGCGCTCGGACCCGACGCCAATCTCACCTTCAAGCAGAACTACGCGGACCGCGACTTCGTCGCGCTGTCGCTGCAGCGCACGTTCTGATCCGACCGGAGACGCCGACATGAAATCGATCCATACGCTCGCGGTCGCGCTGATCGCCGCCTCGCTGGCCGGAACGGCCGGAGCCGGGGTCAGCGCCGAGCAGGCCGACCGCCTCAAGAACCAGCTGACGCCGCTCGGCGGCGAGCGCGCCGGCAATGCCGACGGCAGCATTCCGGCCTGGGACGGCGGCTATACGCAGGCTCCGGCCGGCTACAAGAGCGGTCAGCCGCGGCCCGATCCGTTCGCCGACGAGAAGCCGATCCTGACGATCACGGCCGCCAACCTCGACCAGTACGCCGACAAGCTCGACGAAGGCCAGCAGCACCTGCTGCGCAAGTATCCGGACTACAAGCTGCTGGTCTATCCGACCCATCGCACCGCCGCCGCGCCGCAGTGGGTCTACGAGGAGACCTACAAGAACGCCACCCGCGCCAAGATGGAAGGCGATGCGGTGGTCGGTGCTTACGGCGGCATTCCGTTCCCGATCCCGCAGAGCGGCGCGGAGCTGATCTGGAACCATTCCCTGCGCGTGCGCCCGGCAGCGTTCCGGCACCCGTTCAATACCTACACGGTCGACGCCAACAGCAATGCTTCGCTCGCCTCCGGCGCCGTCAACGAGATCTCGCTGCCGTACTACCGCCAGGGCGGCTCTCCCGATCAGCTCAAGAACGGGGCGTACTTCCAGAACGTCCAGTCGGTGACCGCGCCATCGGTGCGCGCCGGCGAGCTGCTGATGTACTACGACCAGCTCGACAACAACCGGCCGGCCTGGCAGTACCTGGTCGGCCAGCGCCGCGTGCGCCGCGCGCCGACGATCTGCTGCGACACGCCGAACTTCGTCAATTCCGGCGTGGACTTCTTCGACCAGGTATTCGTGTGGTTCGGACCGTCGACGAACTACGACTGGAAGATCGTCGGCAAGAAGGAGCTGTTCATCCCCTACAACAGCAATCGTCTGGTCATGGCCAAGGACCAGGACGCGCTCGGCAAGCATTTCATCAATCCGGATCTGGTCCGCTGGGAGCTGCACCGCGTCTGGGAAGTGGAAGGGACGGTGCGCGCCGGCAAGCGCGACGTGCGGCCCAAGCGCAAGCTTTATCTCGACGAGGACACCTTCATCGCCGTGCTCGGCAATACCTGGGACGCCCAGGGCACGCTGTGGCACACCTCGATGGGCTTCCCGTGGATCCAGTACGAGCTGCCGGCCGTCGGCATGGAGGTATGGGCGACGCTGGACTTCATCAAAGGCACCTACACCTACACGCCGATCGGCAGTCAGGCGATGCAGATCCAGGTCATGGATACGCCGTGGCCGGACAGCTACTACACGCCCGAAGCGCTCTCGCGCAAAGGCGTGCGCTGAGCACGGTCCGGACGGAGTGCTTCGATGACGTCGCCGATTCCACGTTCGCCGCTGCGCCACCGCGCCCCGGCCCTCCTGCTCTGCCTGCTCGCGGTATCGGCGGGCGTGGCGTACGGCGACAGTGAGGCGCTCGACCCGCTCGACCCGCTGCTGCAGCCGGCGCGCGCGGTACCGCACGCCGAGTCGGCGGTGCTGATCGCGGTGGCGCGTGCAGGCGACCGTCTGGTTGCGGCCGGCGAGAGCGGCATCGTGCTGACCAGCGACGATGGCGGCCGCCGCTGGCATCAGACCGAGGTGCCGGTGCGCGTCACGCTGACCGCCGTGTACTTCCCGACGCCCGAACGCGGCTGGGCGGTCGGACATAGTGGTGTGGTGCTGACCAGCGCCGATGCCGGTGCGACCTGGACGCGCCAGCTCGACGGCCGTCAGATCGCCGGCCTGCCGGTCGAGCCGGCCGCCGCGCCACCAGCCGACGCGGCGGATGCGGTGCCGCCGTCCGAGCCGTCGCCCGGCGATCCGCTGCTCGACGTGCTGTTCCTCGACGAACGCGAAGGCTATGCGGTCGGCGCGTTCGGACTGCTGCTGCACACGGTCGACGGCGGCGAGCACTGGCGTCGCGCGTCGGCGCGGCTGCCCAATCCTGACGGCAACCATCTCTACGGCATCGCGCGCAGCGGCGATCGCCTCTACATCGCCGGCGAGCGCGGTGCCGTGTTCGTCTCCGACGATCGCGGCGCGCATTTCCGCGCGGTCGAGACGCCGTATCAGGGCAGCTTCTTCGGTGTCGCCGCACAGCAGGACCAGGTGGTCGTGTTCGGTCTCGAGGGCCATGCCTATGCGGCCGCGACCGGTGCGGACGCCGACTGGCGTGCGCTCGGCACCGGCGGCAGCGCATGGACCGCCGCCGCGGCGCTGGACGACGGTCGTCTCGCGCTGGTCGGCCAGTCCGGCACGGTGGCGATCGCGCCGGCGCACGGCGAGCTGGTCCGCCTGCCGGTCGAGGCACCGCCGGTGTCGGACGTCGCTCCCGGCACGGGCGGCGACCTGGTGATGGTCGGGCCGCGCGGCGTGCATGTCGTCGCGGCAGCCGACGCCTCGATCGGGAGTGCCGCACGATGATGCCCGCCAAGCCGTCCGGCTACGCATACGACGTGGCGCATTTCGACCCCGCCTCGGGCAGCCGCGTCGAGCGCCTGTTCTTCAACCATCGGCTGCTGGTCGTCGTGCTCTGCCTGCTGGTGACGCTGGTGCTCGGTCATCAGGCCACCGGTCTGCAGCTGGCGGCGAGCTTCGAGCGCATGCTGCCGGTCGACCATCCGTACGTCGAGAATTTCCGCGAACACGAGAAGCAGCTGGCCGGCTCGAGCAATGTACTGCGCATCGTGGTCGCGGCCGAGGGCGGCACGATCCTCGATCCGGCGTATATGGACGCGCTGCGGCGGATCAACGACGAGGTCTATCTGCTGCCGGGCGTCGACCGCGCCTACATGAAGTCGCTGTACATGTCGGCGGTGCGCTGGATCGCCGTGACCGACCAGGGCCTCGAAGGCGGTCCGGTGCTGCCCGACGGCTACGACGGCTCGCCGTCCAAGCTCGACGAGCTTCGCCGCAACATCGAGCGTTCCGGCCAGATTGGACAGCTGGTCGCGGCGGATTTCGCCTCGAGCGTACTGCTGGTGCCGCTGATCGATCGCGACTTCAACAGCGGCGAGCCGCTCGACTACCGCGCGCTCAATGCGAAGCTGGAGGCGCTGCGCACGGCGCACAGCTCGGACACGGTGCGCATCCACATCACCGGCTTCGCCAAGGTCGCCGGCGACCTGATCGACGGCCTGCGCCAGATCCTGCTGTTCTTCGCGGTCGCGATCGCGATCTGCACGGCGGTGCTGTACGGCTATACGCGCTGCGCGCGCAGCACGGCCCTGGTCATGGCCTGTTCGCTGATCGCCGTGGTGTGGCTGCTCGGCCTGCTGCCGCTGCTCGGCTTCGAGCTCAATCCGTACTCGATCCTGGTGCCGTTCCTGGTATTCGCGATCGGCATGAGCCATGGCGCGCAGAAGATGAACGGCATCATGCAGGACATCGGACGGGGTGCGCCGAACCGGGTCGCGGCGCGGCTGACGTTCCGCCGCCTGTTCCTGGCCGGCCTGACTGCGCTGCTGGCCGACGCGGTCGGCTTCGCGGTGCTGATGGTGATCCGGATTCCGGTGATCCAGGATCTCGCGCTCGCGGCCAGCCTCGGCGTGGCGGTGCTGATCTTCACCAATCTCGTGCTGCTGCCGGTGCTGCTGTCCTACACCGGCGTCAGCCCGGCTGCGGCCGCGCGCAGCCTGCGCGCCGAGCAGGCCGAGGACGGTGCCAAGCATCCGTTCTGGGCTTTTCTGGACCGTTTCACGCAGCGGCGCTGGGCGCTGCGCGCGATCGTGGCGGCCGCGCTGCTCGGCGTCGCCGGTTTCGCGGTCAGCCTCAATCTCAAGGTCGGCGATCTGGATCCCGGCGCACCGGAGCTGCGCGCCGACTCGCGCTACAACCGCGACAACGCCTACGTGATCGCCCATTACGCGGCGAGCAGCGACGTCTACACCGTGATGATTCCGACGCCGCGCGACAGTTGCTCGAAGTACGCGACGCTGCTGCGCGTCAACGAGCTCGAATCGCGGCTGCGCGCGCTGCCCGGCGTCGAGTCGACGGTCTCGTTCGTCGGCACCGCCAAGAACGGCCTGGTCGGCTTCGCCGAAGGCAATCCGAAGTGGTACGAGCTCTCGCGCGATCAAGCCAGCATCAACTCGGTCACGCAGTATGCGCCGCGCGAGACCCTCGACGCGCAATGCAGTTTCCTGACGATCCAGGCCTTCCTGCGCGATCACAAGGCCGACACGCTCGACGCGGTCGCCGCGACCGTCGATGCGTTCGGCGCCGAGTACGACGGCCCCGACGCGCGCTTCCTGTCCGCAGCCGGCAATGCCGGCATCGAGGCGGCGACCAATGCCGTGGTGCGCGAGGCGAACCGGCAGATGCTGATCCTCGTCTACCTGGCGGTGATCGTGCTGTGCTTCGTCACGTTCCGCTCGTGGCGTGCGGTGGTCTGCGCGGTCGTGCCGCTGGTGCTGACCTCGATCCTGTGCGAGGCGCTGATGGTCGGACTCGGCATCGGCATCAAGGTCGCCACGCTGCCGGTGGTCGCCTTGGGTGTCGGCATCGGCGTGGACTATGCGCTGTACGTGCTCAGCGTCACGCTGGCCCACCTCAAGGCCGGCAGGACGCTGTCTCAGGCCTATTACGCCGCGCTGCTGTTCACCGGCAAGGTCGTCGTGCTGACCGGCGTCACGCTCGGCATCGCAGTCGCGACCTGGGCGTTCTCGCCGATCAAGTTCCAGGGCGACATGGGCGTGCTGCTGGCTTTCATGTTCGTCTGGAACATGGTCGGCGCGCTGGTGCTGCTGCCGGCGCTCGCCCACTTCCTGCTGCGGCGCGATGTGACGCACGATGCGCGACCGCCGATGCCGGCCGAGCGGCCGCTGCCGGCCTGACGCGGAGAACGACGATGACCTACCTGCTCAACACCTGGTATGCGGCGGCCTGGAGCGAGGGCGTCGGTGAGGCCCTGCTGCCGATCACGCTGCTCGACCCGCCGGTCGTGCTGTTCCGCGCCGCCGGCGTTCGCGCGCGCCGCGTGCTGGCCCGCCTGATCGCCGAAGAATCCGCCGCGCCTGCGCGCGGCGCCACGCCATTCCCGCCACCGGCCGACCGCGTGGTCGGCCGCCCAGCCTGAGGAGGCAACCGCCATGAGTCTGGACAACTGGACCCCCAGCGACATCGATCTGGACCGCGCGCGCGCGATCGCCGCGCAGCGCCGCGCAGCGAACAAGGTCCGCATGCTGCACCACCATGCGTTCCGCTGCCGCAATGCCGAGGAGACGCGCGCGTTCTACGAGGGCGTGCTCGGCTTTCCGCTGGTCGCCGCTTGCATCGAGCCGATCGATCCGTTGACCAACGAGCCCAAGCCGTACATGCACCTGTACTTCGAGCTCGCCGACGGCAGCGCGCTGGCGTTCTTCGACTATCCGGCGCATTTCCGCCCCGAGGACTTCCCGGAGGTCGACCAGTTCGGCCATCACATCGCGATGGAGGTCAGCGGCGGCGACGAGACGATCGACGCCTACAAGCAACGCCTGCAGGATGCCGGCGTCGACGTGCTCGAGATCGACCACGGCTACTGCCGCTCGATCTACTTCTACGATCCGAACGGCATGCGCGTGGAGTTCGCGACCAACGTCTCGGTCACTGAGCGTTTCTTCGCCGACAAGTACCAGTCGGTCGACGCGGACATGCAGCGCTGGAGCCGGATTCGCGCCGAGCACTTCGGCGAGGCCGGCAACGGCTGAGACCGGGCCATGTCCGTCGCCACTCCATGCCCGCCGATGCGTCGCGAGGCCACATCGACCGACGGCTGCCGCATCGCCTGGTGGTCGGCCGGCCGCCGCGACGGTCCGGCGGTCGTGCTGCTGCACGGCTTCGCGCTCGACCACACGGTCTGGGCTCCGCTGATGAAGCAGTCCGAGCTGATCGAGCGCTGCCATCTGCTGCTGCCGGACCTACGCGGCCACGGCGCGTCCGAGCGCATGCCGACGGCCGCGCACTACACCGACGGCGCGGTCTGGGCCGACGATCTGGCCGCGGTCCTGCGTGATGCGCAGGTGACCTCGCCGACCCTGGTCGCCTGGTCGTTCGGCGGCCGTGTCGCATTGGATTACGTGCGCCGCCACGGAAGCGACGCGCTGCACGGCATCCAGTTCGTCGCCGCGGCCGGTCTGGCCCACTACGCCTCGGCAGGCCCCGATCACGCCGTGCTCGAGGCGCTGTGCGCGGCGGAACCGGCCACGGTCGACGAGGCGACCGGCCGCTTCGTCGGCGAGGTGATCGGCGCGCCGCGCGGCAGCGCCGAGTTCGACGGGCTGGTCGCGGCGGCCGCACGCTGTCCGGTCGAACACCGCCGCTGGATGCGTCAGCGTGGCCTCGACTACGACGCCCTGATCGCCGCGCTCGACCTGCCGCTGATGTGGGTCAACGGCAGCGAGGACGGCATCGTGCTGCCATCGCGCGCCGAGGCGTTCCGCGCGGTGCAGCCCGACACGCGCGTCTCGCTGTACGAAGGCGCGCGCCATGCGCCGTTTCGCGACGACCCGGCGCGCTTCGCGCGCGAGCTGCACGCGTTCGTCACCCACCCTCCACCGAGCCGCCGCGCCGCCCGTCCGGGCACGGTGGCCGCCTGAATCGTCTTTCCGGTCGCAGCTGCTTCGCTTCGCCACGACACACAGGAGATCGCGTTCCATGTATCCGCTTCCCGAAGGCTGCTTCGCTCCGCGCAACCAGTGGTACATCGCCGCCTGGGCGGACGAGGTCACGCGTGCGCCGATGGAGCGCTGGATCCTCAACGAGCCGGTCGCGTTCTACCGCACCGAAGGCGGCCGCGCGGTCGCGCTGGAGGGGCGCTGTCCGCACCGACACTTCCCGCTCGGCAAGAGCCGCCTGGTCGGCGACGATCTCGAATGTCTGTATCACGGCATCACGTTCGGACCGACCGGCGCCTGCGTGCGCATTCCCTCGCAGGGCATGGTCCCGGCCGGCTGCAAGGTCAAGGCCTACCCGCTGGTCGAACGCTGGAAATGGCTGTGGATCTGGATGGGCGATCCGGCCCTGGCCGACGAATCGCTGATACCGGACCACCGCGAGATCGGCCTCACCGATCCGGAATTCCTCGTCGAGAGCGGGACCTACCACGCCGTGCCGGGCCGCTACATGCTGATGCACGACAACCTGTTCGATCTGACGCACCTGGGCTTCCTGCACAAGACCAGCATCGGTGCCGGCGACTTCGGATCGGTGGACGAACAGCGCGAGAACGGTGATACCTGGATCAGCAGCCGCCGCGAGTTTCCGGACATCGACTGCCCGCCCTTGTTCTCGAAGGTGTTCGGTTACGAGGGCAAGATCGATCGCGCGTTCGGAATGAAGCTCTACCTGCCGTGCCTGCATGCCGGCTACGACTTCTTCAGCAAGTCCGCGAGCGCGGCGGACGATCCCGGCGCGCCGCTCGGCAAGATCCGCGTCTACCATGCGATCACGCCGGCCACCCGCAACACCGCGCACTACTTCTTCGCGTTCGGACGCACCTTCAAGCACGAGGACGCCGAGTTCGGTCGGGCGATGCTGGCGGGACTCAACGCGGTCATCGAGGAAGACCTGCTGGCCACGCGCGAGATCGAGGCGATGCTGACCACGCTCGGCAGCGCGCCGGGCGAGGTGCTGCTCAAGGCCGATGCGACCTGCGTGCGCGGCCGGCGCCTGTTCGAAGGGCTCATCCGCAAAGAGCAGGCCGCCTGATGGCCGCCGGGGAACGCGGGTTCGCGCACGCAGCGGGGACCGTGCCGTGACTGCCGAGCAGCGTCTGCAGGTGCGCCTGGCGCGTCGCGAAGCCGAGGCCGAGGGCATCGCCCGCTTCGAGCTGACGGCCGTCGACGACGGTCCGCTGCCGGCCTTCACGGCCGGCGCGCACGTCGACGTGCTGCTCGGCGACGGCCTGGTTCGCCAGTACTCCTTGTGCGGGTCGCCGGCCGACCGCAGCCGCTACCAGCTCGGTGTGCTGCTCGACCCGGCCTCGCGCGGCGGTTCGCGCGCGATGCATGCCCTGGCCGAAGGCGTGACGTTGCAGATCAGCGCGCCGCGCAACCATTTCGAACTGGCGGCCGGCGGCCGGCGCCATCTGCTGCTGGCCGGCGGCATCGGCGTGACGCCGCTGCTGTGCATGGCCGAGCAGCTCGCTGCCGAGGGTCGGACGTTCGCGCTGCACTACTGCACGCGCTCGCCCGCGCGGACCGGGTTCATGCGCCGGATCGGCGCGTCGCCGTGGTCCGATCGCGCGCGGTTCCATTTCGACGACGGACCCACCGAGCAGCGCCTGGACCTGGCGGCGCTGCTCGCCACGCCGGAGCCGGACGTTCATCTGTACGTCTGCGGACCGCAGGGCTTCATGGACGCCGCGCTGGCCGCGGCGCGCGCCGCCGGCTGGGCCGAGCCGCAGATCCATTACGAATACTTCGCGGCCGCGCCGGTCGCGCGCGATGCCGACGCCGAGTTCGAGCTCAAGCTCGCGCGTTCCGGCCGCATCGTGACGGTCGGCCGCTCGCAGACCACCGCACAGGCGCTGGCCGAGGCCGGCGTGGCCCTGCCGGTCTCGTGCGAGCAGGGCGTGTGCGGCACCTGTCTGACGCGCGTGCTCGAAGGCGTGCCCGACCATCGCGACATGTATCTGACGCCCGCCGAGCAGGCGCGCAACGACCAGTTCACGCCGTGCTGCTCGCGCTCGCGGACGCCGTCGCTGCTGATCGACCTCTGAGTCCGATGCAGCCGTCCACGTTGCTCGACAAGCTCTGGTCGCGCCATGTGGTCGCCGAGCGCGGCGAGGCGGCCCTGCTCTACGTCGACCGCCATCTGGTCTACGAGGTGACCAGTCCGCAGGCCTTCGCGGGCCTGCGCCAGACCGGCCGCAGGCCATGGCGCAGCGACAGCGTACTGGCGACCGCCGACCACAACGTGCCGACGGTCTCGCACAGCGAGGTGATCGCCGATCCGCTGTCGCGGCGCCAGGTCGACCAGCTGTCGGAGAACTGCCGCGAATTCGGGATCACGCTGTTTCCGCTCGGCGACCGGCGTCAGGGCATCGTGCACGTGATCGGCCCCGAACAGGGCGCGACGCTGCCCGGCATGACGGTCGCCGCCGGCGACTCGCACACCAGCACGCACGGCGCGTTCGCCGCGCTGGCATTCGGCGTGGGCACCTCCGAGGTCGAGCACATCCTGGCCACGCAGTGCCTGTGGGTCGACCGCATGAAGAGCCTGCGCGTGAACGTCGACGGCGTGCTGCCGCACGGCGTCGGCGCCAAGGATCTGATCCTGGCGGTGATCGCGCGCCTCGGTGCCGACGGCGGCAGCGGCCATGCGATCGAGTTCGCCGGATCGGGGATTCGTGCCCTGTCGATGGAAGCGCGCATGACCGTCTGCAACATGGCGATCGAGGCCGGTGCGCGCGTCGGCCTGGTCGGCGTCGACGAGGTCACGCTGGCGTATCTGCACGGTCGCCCGTATGCGCCGCGCGGGGCGGACTGGGACGCGGCCTGCGCGTACTGGCGCACGCTGCGCAGCGACACGGCGGCGAGCTTCGACGCGGAACTGACGATCGACGCCGCCACGCTGCGACCGATGGTCAGCTGGGGCACCTCGCCGGCGATGACGGTCGCGATCGACGAATGCGTGCCCGATCCGGACGCGCAGGCCGATCCGGTGCGGCGCGACCAGATGCGGCGCGCGCTCGACTACATGGCGCTGCTGCCGGGGACGCCGATCACCGCGATCCGGCCCGACCGCGTGTTCATCGGCTCGTGCACGAACGCGCGCATCGAGGATCTGCGTGCCGCCGCCGCCGTGGCGGCGGGCCGACGCGTCGCCGACGGCGTGCGGCAGGCGCTGGTCGTTCCGGGTTCGGGGCTGGTGCGCGCGCAGGCCGAGGCGGAAGGCCTCGATCGGGTGTTTCGCGAGGCCGGATTCGAATGGCGCCTGCCCGGCTGTTCGATGTGCCTGGGCATGAACGAGGACAGTCTGCTACCCGGCGAACGCTGCGCCTCCACGTCCAACCGCAACTTCGAGGGGCGTCAGGGCGCCGGCGGCCGGACCCATCTGGTCGGCCCCGCGATGGCGGCCGCGGCGGCGGTCGCCGGTCATTTCGTCGACGTCCGCGGGCTCTGACGTGGAACCGTTCGGCATCGTGCATGCGCGCGTCGCCCCGCTCGACCGGGCCGACGTCGACACCGACGCGCTGCTGCCCAAGCAGTTCATGAAATCGATCGCGCGCAGCGGCTTCGGCGCGCATCTGTTCGACGCCTGGCGCTATCTGGACCCCGGCCATCCCGGCAAGCCGCCGGCCGAGCGGCGGCCGAACCCGGATTTCGTGCTGAACCAGCCGCGCTACCAGGGCGCGCGGATCCTGCTCGCTCGCGACAACTTCGGTTGCGGCTCCAGTCGCGAACACGCGCTGTGGGCGCTGGCCGAATACGGCTTCCGAGTGATTCTCGCGCCGAGCTTCGGTGACATCTTCTTCGACAACTGCTTCAAGAACGGCGTACTGCCGCTGCGGCTGCCGGCGGCGCGCATCGACGCCCTGTTCGCGCAGGTGCGGGCGAGCGAGGACTATCGCCTGACGATCGACCTGCCGGACGAGGAACTGCGCCTGCCCGACGGCAGCGGCTGGCCCCTGCAGGTCGATCCGTTCCGCCGCCACTGCCTGCTGCACGGCCTGGATGACATCGCACTGACGCTGCAGCGTGCCGATGAGATCCGCGACTACGAGGCGCGGCGGCGCGTGCTCGAACCCTGGCTGTTCGCGTCCTGACCGCGTCGCCGCACCTCGCGCACGGCGCGAAAAACGATGCGCGCCGCTGGCGACTCAGGCGTGATCGCCGCAGCCGACGTGACGATCGATACGCTCGGCGATGTAGTCCTCGGTCCAGCTGCGCAGCGAGAAATCGCCGATGAACGCGCAGTGGCCGCCGTAGCGGGCGATGTCGAGTTCGGCCTGCGGCGGCAGCTCGAGCGCGTGGAAGTCGGCGACCGGAATGACCGGATCGTCGGCCGCGGTCAGGATCGTCGTCGGCACGGCCAGGCCGGCCAGGGCGCGGCCGGCGATCGAATAGCCGTTCAGGTAGTTCTCGAGCGATCCGAACGTCGTGTGCCGCAGCACCAGCAGCCGCGTCAGTTCGCGCAGGCCGCAGCGCAGATCCGCTTCGTCGAACAGCGTCGAATCCGGAAAGGCCGCCTGCTTGAGCCGCAGCGACTCGCGCCACTTGTGCATGAAGTAGCGCTCGTACAGACGCGGTCCGGCCTCCAGGCCGAACAGGCCGGCCATCGGATCGACGACCGGACACACCGCCAGGACGTAGGCCAGCGCGATGCCGGCGGCGGGCGCGCGCAGCGCGATGCGCAACGCGAAATTGCCGCCGAGCGAGAAGCCGACGATCGCCAGCGGCCGCTGCGGACTCAGGCGCGCGATCGCCGCGACCGCGCCGACCGCCTCGTCGATCAGGCACGAATGGAAGATGCCCGGATTGAGGTGATGGGTCCGGCCGTGGTCGCGGAAGTTCAGGCGGAACACGTCGTAGCCTTCGCGCAGCAGGCGCGCGGCGGTCGCGACGACGTAGGAGGATTCGGCACTGCCTTCCCAGCCGTGCAGCGCGACGATGAGGCCGCGCGCCTCTTCGCGCACGGTCTGCCGGTTGAGGAAGCCCTGCAGGCGCACGCCCTCGCCGCAATCGAGGATGTGCTCGACCGCGCCGTGCAGGCCGGGCGATCGCGACGGGCGCCGCAGCAGCCGGCGCACGCCGCTGGAGGCGAGGATCGACTGCAGGTGGCGGTTGCGCAGCAGCGGATGCGGTCTGAAGTCGGCTGCGCTGACCGCCATGGCGTCAGTCTCCGTAGCCGAGCACGGCGACGATACGCCGACGCGATTCCTCGGCCATCAGCCGGCGTGCGTCGGGGGTCGGTGCGACCGGTTCGAGGAAATGGATCTCCGCATCCATCGGCGCGTTGCCGAGGATGCGCAGGAAGTTGGCGAAGAAGCTTTCCTTGATGCCGAACGGCACGTCCGGGTGCTGACGTCCGTCGCGTCCGTAGCGCAGGGCGACCGGCTGCACCGGCACCTCGGCGTCGAGCGCGGTCTGGAAGATGCGCGCATGGAACGTGCCGACGCGCATGCCGTGGCCGCTGCCGCCCTCGGGGAATACGCCGACCGGCTCGCCGGCGCGAAGCTGGACCACGACGCGTGCCATCACCGCCGCCAGCGAATCGGTATTGCCGCGGCGATGGAAGATCGTGCCGCCGCGCGCGGCGAGCCAGCCGACCAGCGGCCAGCGCGCGATCTCGCTCTTGGCGACGAAGTGGACCGCACGCTGACTGTGCAGCAGCACGATGTCGAGCCACGAGATGTGATTGGCGACGAACAGGACCGCGCCGGGCAGCGGCGTGCCGTAGGCGCGGATCCGGAAGCCGCAGATCCGCAGCAGCGTCGCCGACCACCAGCGGATCAGGCGCTTGCCGAGCCGCCGGTCGTCGCGGCCGCCGAGACTGGCCAGCGTCGTGCTGGCCAGCAGCAGCGCGATCAGGATCGCGATCACGACGTGGACGAGCAGCAGCGGAATCCGGATCAGGTAGCGCAGCGGCCGCCAGGGGTCGCGGACGGGGCGGGAGGATTCGACCGGAATGCTCATCGGCCGATTATGACACCAAGCACCGCCGGCTGATGCGACGCAGCATCGGTCAGTCGGACGCCGCCGCGTCCAGCCGGTCGGCGGCCTCGGCGAGGTCGGCCAGGTGCTGATCCCACCAGCGCGCTTCGCCGACCTGCGGGAACGCGGCCGGGAATGCCGGATCGTGCCAGCGCGCGGCGACCCAGCCGGCCCAGTGGATCTGGCGCATCGTGCGCAGCGGCTCGATCAGGCGGCGCTCGTTCCAGTCGAAGTCGCGGAACTCGCCGTAGCCTTCGAGCAGCGCGTCGAGCGCTTCGGCTGACGGCGCGAGCATCCACAGGTCCTGGATCGCCGGCCCGGTGCGGGCGTCGTCCAGATCGACGAAGTGCGGGCCGGCGTCGGTCCACAGCACATTGCCGGCGTGGCAGTCGCCGTGCAGACGCAGCGTGCGCGGCGCGACCGACGCGAATGCCGCGTCGATGCGGTCGGCCAGGGCTCCGGTCAGCGCGCGATAGCGGCCGTGGTGCAGGTCCGGCAGCAGGCCCGAGGCGAGGACCGTGCGCGCCGCCGCGCGCACGTAGGTCTCGGCGTCGATGCGGCCGCGGTGCGCGAAGCTCGCGCGCGCGCCGACCGCGTGGATCCGCGCCAGCAGCCGGCCGATCCAGGCCAGGTGCTCGGCCGATTCGAGTTCCGGCGCGCGCCCGCCGCGGCGCGGATACAGCGCATAGCGAAACCCCTCGTGGCGCAGCAGGTGCCGGCCACCGACCGCGATCGGCGCGACGACCGGCAGTTCGGCCTCGGCCAGTTCGCAGGCGAACGCCTGTTCCTCGGCGATCGCCGCATCGCTCCAGCGCTGCGGCCGGTAGAACTTGGCGACCAGGCCGGGCCCGTCCTCGATGCCGACCTGGTAGACGCGGTTCTCGTAGCTCGGCAGCGCGAGCAGGCGGCCGTCCGGCTCGAAGCCGGCCGCCGCGACGGCGTCGAGCACCTGGTCGGGCCCGAGCTGCGCGTACGGCGCGGCCGACTGTTCGGTCACGAGGCGGCGGGCCGCGGCACCACCGCCAGGGTGATCCGCGAGATGCAGACCGGGCGCGCGCGTTCGTCCTCGATGCGGATTTCCCAGACCTGGGTGCTGCGGCCGACGTGCAGCGGCCGCGCGGTGCCGGTCACGACGCCGTCGGTCTTCGCGCGCAGGTGGTTCGCGTTGATCTCGAGGCCGACGACCATATAGCCATCGGCGACGCAGTGGTTGCCGGCGACGCTGCCGAGCGTCTCGGCCAGTGCGACCGATGCGCCGCCGTGCAGCAGGCCGAACGGCTGGCGCGTGCGCGCGTCGACCGGCATCGTGCCGCGCAGGAAATCCTCGCCGGCCTCGGTCAGCTCGATGCCGAGCGTGCCGACCAGGGTCTGGCGGCTCCAGGCGTTGAGTGCGGTGAGATCGACGGCTTGCTTCCAGATCGACATGCGGCGCTCCTCGGCGAGGGGCGGACTATAGCAAGGCGCGGTTCGGGCTCGGCCTGCGACGCTGCGCGGCGTGACCGCGTCTGGTGAACCGATGATCGACCGCTCCGTCCGCGCCCTACCGGCCGTCTCGCACGCCCTTCCGCTTCGCCGCGCATCGCCGCGCCACGGGCCGCGGCGCTGGCCGCTGCTCGTCGTCGCGCTGCTCGCCAGCACGGCCGCCTCGGCGATGCGCTGCGGCAGCCGTCTGGTCGGCGAAGGCGATCGCGACTTCCAGGTGCGCGAGCGCTGCGGCGCACCGTTCTGGGTCGATGCCTATGCCGGCGTCGACGTGCTCGGCGCGCGGACGCCGCTGGAGCGGCAGGTCGAGGTCCGCTTCGAGGCCTGGTACTTCAACTTCGGCCCGCGCGATCTGATGCGGCGGCTGATCTTCCGCGACGGCGTGCTGCAGCGCGAGGAGACGCTCGGCTACGGCGTGCGCGACCTCGGCACGGACTGCCCGATGCCGGCCGCCTGGCAGGGCCTGAGCAGCGGCGAGCTGGTCGCCCGCTGCGGCGAACCGGCCTCGCGCCGCAGCCGACCGGTCACGATCGTGCGCAGGCCCGGTCCGCGCCACGAGCAGTGGCGCGAACAGCGCGACGAGGCCTGGCTCTACGACGCCGAGGACGCCCGCTTCGTCTACGAGGCGCACCTGGTCGACGGACGTGTCGTCGGTACCGAGCGCCTGACGCGCTGAGTTCGCGCGGTCAGCCGATCAGCGGCAGCTGCGGCACGCCGTGCGCGTTGCGTTCCTCGACCGCCAGGGCGTGCGTGTCGATGCCGATCGGGGCCTTGGCATCCGGATCGAGCGGGCGGCTCGGTTCGCCGCGCGCGAGCGACAGCGCATTGCGATAGCAGCGTGCCGCATCGGCCGCTGCGCCGCGCGCCAGCAGGCAGTCGCCGAGCGCCTCCCAGACGGCCGGGGTCTCGGCGGCCGCGCGCGCGCGTTCGAGGTAGTGCTCGGCCTTGCTCCAGGCGCCGAGTTCGGCGTGCAGGCGGCCCAGCGTCGTCAGCAGCGCCGGACTGTTCGGCGCGATCGCCAGCCACGACTCGGCGGTCCGACTGCGGCTCGGCAGCTCGAGCCGGCCGAGCTCGCCGTAGGCGGCGGCCAGCCGTTCGTTCCACTGGCGCTTCTGCGCGGACTGGATCTCGTCCATCGCGGCCAGGATCTGGCCGAGCGCGGCGGCACGCCGTGCGAACGCCTCGACCAGTTCGGGCCGGCGCCGCATCGACCGGCTGAGGCCGCTCCATAGCGCATTGAGCCGCGCGGCGTCGGGTGCGTGGCGCAGGCTGGCCTCGCGTACGCGCACGTCCAGCGCTTCGAGCACGGCCGGCGCGACGGTCTGCGAGCGCGCCAGTGCCTCGAGCGCGGCGACCGCGGTGGCCGGATCGTCGATCGCCAGCGCGGTCTCGGCCAGCAGCTGCTGGCCGACCGGCGGCAGGCGTCCTTCGGCCAGCGCGGACTTGAGCAGGGCCACGCCGGCCTCGGTCTGGCCGGCATCGAGCAGCTGACGCGCGCGCAGCACGAGCGCTGCCGACGCGCAGGCATCGGGCACCTGGTCGAGCGCGCGGTTGGCGCGGTCGTCGTCGCCACGCGCATGCGCGGCCTGGGCGACGCCGAGCAGGGCCGGTCCGCGCAGCGCGGGCTGGCCGGCGAGCTTGCCGAGGTCGCGCTCGGCCTGCGCGTAGCGGCCTTCGGCCAGCGCGGTCAGGCCGCCAGAAAGCCGCGCCTGGCCGCGTCGCGCGCGCGTGCGGCCGAGCGCACGCAGCGGCCAGAGCAGCAGGCGCCAGACCAGATACGACAACAGCCAGCCGGCGACGAGCGCGACCAGCGCGAACATGACCGTGGTCTCGATCGACCAGCCGCGCAGCCGCAGCAGCAGGTAGCCCGGATCGGCCGCCATCCAGTGCCAGCCGAACGCCGCCGCGGCGGCGACCGCCAGCAGCACGGCGACGCCGAGCCACAGCCTCACGCGCCGGCTCCGTCGGGGCCCGGTTCGCCGCCTGCGGCCGCGGGCGCGTGTTCGGTCGGCGGCTCGGCGGCCGGCGTGGCCGGTTGCGACAGCGCGCGCGTCGCGCGCAGGTTGCGCAGTTCGCGCAGCGCGGTGCCAAGCTCGGGCAGGGCCGGTGCGAGCGGCGTGGCCGCCAGCTGGTCGAGCTGCTCCAGGCCGCTGCCGACCGCGGCGTCGCCGCTGTCGAAGGCCAGACGGATGCTGTCCTGGGCGCTGCTCAGCGCCTGCCGGTACGCCGCTTCGTCGCGGGCGAGCACGGCGGCCTCGGCGCGGCGCAGATCGATCGCGATCAGCGAGCGCAGCAGGGTCGGGTCGCGGCCGTCCTGGGTCGGCGCACCGTCGCGCGAGACGCGCACGAATGCGCCGAACATCCGCGCGAAACGCGAATCGGCGGCCGGCGCGTCGGGCGTCTGGATCGACTTGACCGGCCAGCCGGCGACGGCCGTGCGGACCTGTTCGAGCGTGCCGAGCACGCTCTGCGTATCGGCGGGGTGGGCCGCGGTCAGTGCGGCGATCTCGGCGGCGATGGTTTGCCGGGTCGAGGCGTATAGCGGATTCTCGGCCGCGGCCAGCGCGCCGTCGGCGAGCCGATAGGCGGTCAGTGCGCCTTGCGCGTCCTGGAACAGCTCCAGGCGCTGGCGTGCGATCAGCAGCAGGTACTCGGCCTCGTTGAGCGCGATCGCGTCGCGGCTGCTGAGGCGCTGGTCGGCCAGGTTGGCGACCGCGTCCTCGAGATTGCGCGAGCGCTCGCCGAGGCCGAGCACTTCCTCGCGCAGGCTGCGATTGACGCCGTCGCCGTCGGCGACGCGAGCGCGGATCGCCTCGACGTCGCGGCGCAGCTGGTCGACGCTCTGCGCGAGCGGCTGCAGACGCGCCTCGACGCGATCCAGGCCGGTCGCGCGCGAATCGGACAGCGCGTGCTCGAGCCGGCTGACCTGCCAGACCGCGTAGGCCGCGGCGCCGAGCGCCAGCACGCCGATCAGCCAGCCGAAGCCGCCGCGCCGCGCGCGCGGTGCCGGTCCGGCCGGCGGAGCGGCGGGCTCCAGCGGCTTCGATTCGATCGCTTCGTCCATACGCGGCATCGTAGTGCAGCCGCGCCAACAATTCATTAACGAATCGGTTAACGTTGGTGGCGGCTGCGCCGCGACGGACGGCTCCGCTCAGGTCTCCAGCCGCTTCAGCGCGGCCGCGACGAGATCGCCCGGTGCCGGCGATGCGGCGACCCGCACGTCGCCGAAGCCGGCTTCGCCTGCGCGCGCCGACAGGCGCTCGCTGCTGACGATCAGGGGCAGGGTCTGCAGATGCCGGCGGACCCCGGGCGGCAGCCGGGTCGTCAGATGGCCCAGCGCTTCGGCGCTCGACAGCAGCGTCGCGGCCGGCGCACGTGCCGCCAGCACCGCGTCGAGCTGGGCGCGCCGCCAGCGCGGCGGCAGGCGCCGGTAGACGTGCACGGCGAGCATGCGGGCACCGCGCTCGGTCAGCGTCGGCGTCAGCAGGCCGCGCCCGCCCGGAGCGCCGATCAGCGCGATGCGCTGGCCGGCCGGATCGCGCAGATCCGGCAGCGCCAGCAGGCCCTCGCTGTCCTCGCCGCGCTCGGGCGCGACGGCCGCGATGCCGAGCCGGCCGAGCGCCCGCGCGGTGCCGCGTCCGACCGCGAGTACGCGGGCTGGTGCGTCCGCCGCGATGCCGGGTACGAGGCGGCGCATGAAATGGACCGCGGCCGGACTGGTGACGATCCAGATCGACGCTTCGCGTGCGGCCTCGAGCGCGCCGCGCGCCGCGGCCGGATCGGGCGCGGCGGCCAGTGCCAGCCCGGGCAGCGACAGCGGCTGTGCGCCGCTGCGCCGGACGGCACGCCGCAGCGCCTCGGCGGTCAGCGCCGGTCGCGTGACGATGAGGTGCGGCATAGGCTCGCGGGACGGCATCGGGTCTTCGGTTCTCGGCTGCTGCCGCGACGCGTCTGGCGCTCGGCGACGCGGCCGATCATACGCGTGCGCCACGGTGCGCCGGCTTGTGCGGCTGCGCAGCATTGCGCACACTCGCGCGCTCTCGAACGATCCCCCGCCCGCATGCTCGGACCGATGCCCGCCTCCACCGTTTCCGCCTCGCTGCTGGACGATCTCGAACGCAAGCTGCGCGAGGAGATTCCGCTCGCGCGAGCGATGGATCTGCGCGTGGCCGATTACGACGGGCAGGCGCTGACGCTCGCCGCGCCGCTGCCGCCGAACATCAACGACAAGGGCTGCGCATTCGGCGGCAGCCTGGCGAGTCTGATGACGCTGGCCGGGTGGGGACTGGTGCGGCTGCAGCTCCAGGCGCGCGGATCGGACGCGGACGTCTACGTCGCCGACAGTTCGATCCGCTATCTGGCGCCGGTCTGGGGCGACTTCGGCGCGATCGCGCGGCCGGTCGAAGGCGAGTCGTTCGATGCGTTCTTCGAGACCTTGCTCGCGCGCGGCCGGGCGCGGATCGGCATCGTCTGCGAGGTGCCGCTGCCGGACGGTACGGCCGCCGCATCGCTGGCGGCGCGCTTCGTCGCGATCGATCCGGCGCGCGCACGCGGAGCGGCCTCCTGACCCGATGTCGGGCAACGGGCGTCTGCCGGTTCCTCGATCGACCGGCGCGCGCAGGGCGCGCGCCTCGTGTCGCGCGATTGTCCGCGCGGCGAGCTTCGAGCGCATCGACAGGCGCGTTACCGACGAGCGCCAGGGCGTGACGCCGCGTCGCGGTTCGATGCGACAATCGCCGCGAACCGGCCTCGCCGCGACGCGACGCCGGGCCCGACCGACGGAGGTGAGCGATGAAGGTGCGTTGGATGCTGGCGGCCGTCCTGGCGCCGATGCTGCTGCTGGCCGGCTGCGCGAACGATCCGACCCGCGGCAAGGAGCGCGCACTGCGCGATACGCTGCGCTCGTATGCGAGCACGCTGCGCTGGGGCGACATCGCGCAGGCGCAGATCTTCCTCGATCCGGCCTACCTCGAGCAGCATCCGCTTTCGGAGACGGACCTGGCGCGCTACCGGCAGGTGCAGGTCAGTCAGTACAGCGAACATCCGGCCGTGCCGATCGGCGACACGGAGGTGCATCAGACGGTCGAGATCGGCCTGATCAACGTGCACACGCAGAACATGCGCACGATCGTCGATCGACAGGTCTGGCGTTACGACGCCAGGCAGAAGCGCTGGTGGCTGATGTCGGGGCTGCCGGACATCACGCGGCGGGATTGAACCTCGCGCCGGCGGCTGTGCCGGCGTAGCAGCGGATCGCGCGATCGGCGATCGCGCGCGGCATGATCATCAGGCCGGCAGACGGCTCAGCGCTTCGTTGATGCGCGCGCGCCGCGTTTCGAGCTGCACGACCAGTTCGTTCTGCGGATTCTGCTGGCGGGTGCGCGCATCCTCGATCACCATGTCCAGCCGACCCAGCTCGATCATCAGGTCGTGGCGGAGGAAGAGCGGATTGATGTTGAGGGCGGCGGCGGTGCTCATGGCGAGATTCCTGATGAGGTATCTGCGATTGAGCAAGGAGCGTGCCATCGTCGTTGCGGATCCTGCGCGATGCGTCGTGTTGCGAAACATCTGACGCTGACCGTCGCAATCGGACCGTGACCGACAGGTCGCTACCTGAACAGCGAGGTGGCGACGATTGTCACAGACTGTGAATGAACTTGCGGCTAGGCTTGTCCTCGTCACAGAATGACAAAAGCCGCAGGCTGTTCACCTGCGGCTTCTTCTTGAACGTCAGCGTTTTTTCAGTCCACTGACGCCCGGCAATGGTCCTCTGGATTCCCCCTGTTCCTAAGACCGCCGGGCGTCAGCCTTTCTGCTGATGACGCCCGACCGGCGCGCGTGCACCGATCGAAGAGAGCGTCCTCCCGCCGACGCGTGGCCGGCCCCTGAATTCCGGCCCGACGAGCTCGCATTCGCCGTGCGTCGGCGGGAGTGCGCTCAAGACCAGCAGTTTTCGTGCCAGCCGGCCGCTGCGGCTCGGCTACAATGGCGCGCCCGTCGCCCCTGGCCCACCGATCGGACCGATCCATGCGTTACCCCACTCGCTTCGACGTGATCGTGGTCGGCGGCGGCCATGCCGGCACCGAGGCCGCGCTGGCCGCGGCGCGCAGCGGCGCGCAGACGCTGCTGCTCAGCCACAACATCGAGACGGTCGGCCAGATGAGCTGCAATCCGGCGATCGGCGGCATCGGCAAGGGCCATCTGGTGCGCGAGATCGACGCGCTCGGCGGCGCGATGGCTTGGGCGGCCGATCGCGCCGGCATTCAGTGGCGGACCCTGAACGCATCGAAAGGTCCGGCTGTGCGCGCGACGCGCTGCCAGGCCGATCGGGTTTTGTACAAAGCTGCCATCCGCCGTCTGATCGAGTCGCAGGCCGGGCTGGTCGTGTTCCAGCAGGCCGTCGACGATCTCGTGCTGGCCGGCGACCGCGTCGAGGGCGTCGTCACGCAGGCCGGTCTGGTGTTCGAGGCGCGCTGCGTCGTGCTGACCGCCGGCACGTTCCTCGCCGGCAAGATCCACATCGGTCAGGCGCAGTACGCGGGCGGACGCGCCGGCGACGCGCCGGCCCAGCGGCTGGCCGACCGTCTGCGCGAGCTGCCGCTCGGCAGTGACCGGCTCAAGACCGGCACGCCGCCGCGCATCGACGGCCGCAGCATCGATTTCACCGGACTGGAGGAACAGCCCGGCGACGATCCGGCACCGGTGTTCTCGTTCCTCGGCTCGCGCGCGGACCATCCGCGTCAGGTCAGCTGCTGGATCACGCACACCTCGGAAGACACGCACCGGATCATCCGCGACGGCCTGGACCGCTCGCCGCTCTACACCGGTGCGATCGAGGGCGTCGGTCCGCGCTACTGTCCGTCGATCGAGGACAAGGTGGTGCGCTTCGCCGACAAGGCCTCGCATCAGATCTTCATCGAGCCCGAAGGCCTGGATACCCACGAGATCTATCCGAACGGCATCTCGACCTCGCTGCCGTTCGACGTGCAGCTGGCCCTGGTGCGCTCGATCCGCGGTTTCGAGCGTGCGCACATCACGCGTCCGGGCTATGCGATCGAGTACGACTACTTCGATCCGCGCGGCCTGCGCCCCTCGCTGGAGACGCGCGCGATAGCCGGGCTCTACTTCGCCGGCCAGATCAACGGCACCACCGGTTACGAGGAGGCCGCCGCGCAGGGTCTGCTGGCCGGCCTCAATGCGGCGCGCGCGGCGCGTGGCGAGACCGCCTGGACGCCGCGTCGCGACGAGGCCTACATCGGCGTGCTGATCGACGACCTGACCACCAACGGCACGCTCGAGCCGTACCGCATGTTCACCTCGCGTGCCGAGTACCGGCTGCAGCTGCGCGAGGACAACGCCGACCTGCGACTGACCGGGATCGGCCACGCGCTCGGCTGCGTGCCCGAGGCGCGCTACGCGGCGGTCTGCCGCAAGATCGAGGCGATTGAGCGCGAGCGTGCGCGGCTGGCCGCGCTCCGCGTCGCGCCGGCCGGTGTGCTCGCAGCGGCGGTCGAGGCCTCGCTCGGCGTCGCCATATCCAAGGAAGGCAATGCGCTGGATCTGCTGCGCCGGCCCGAGGTCGGCTACGTCGCGCTGGCGGCCGTGCCGGGCCTCGGCCCCGCGGTCGAGGATGCGGCGGTCGCCGAGCAGGTCGAGGTCGGCGTCAAGTACGCCGGCTATCTCGAGCGCCAGCGCGAGGAGATCGAACGCAATCGCCGCCACGAGGCGACGCCGATCCCCGACGGCTTCGACTACGACGCCGTACGCGGCCTCTCGGCCGAGGTGCAGGTCAAGCTCAAGCGCAGCCGGCCGGCGACGATCGGCCAGGCGCAGCGCATCAGCGGCGTGACGCCGGCGGCGATCTCGCTGCTGCTGGTGCATTTGAAGCGGCACCGCCGCGTCGCCTGACCGCGCCGGCGCGGTCAGGCGACGCGGCGACTAGCGCAACGGCGGCTTCGAAGACCGCGATCGTGTCCGTCCGCGGCATCGTGCATGCCGCGTCGCGCGCGCAGTTTCTCTCGTCGATCGAACCTGCGACCTTGCCGAGGCCTCGCGTACCGATTCGCGCAGTCGATACGGTCGTTTCGCACCGGTGTCGCAACGCCCAGTTGCTAGAATGCCGCGGCGGGCCGCCATGGCGGCCCGCTGCATTTTTCAGCCAATCGGAACCATCGGACGCATGCTCAGTATCGAACACCGCATCGCGGCGGAAATCGCCGCCAAGCCGCAACAGGTCCAGGCCGCCGTCGCCCTGCTCGACGAGGGGGCGACCGTGCCGTTCATCGCGCGCTATCGCAAGGAGGTCACTGGCGGTCTGGACGACACGCAGCTGCGCATGCTCGAGGAGCGGCTGGGCTATCTGCGCGAGCTCGAGGACCGGCGCGCGGCGGTGATCGCGAGCATCGAAGAACAGGGCAAGATGACCGACGCGCTCCGGGCCGACCTGCTCGGCGCCGATACCAAGGCGCGGCTGGAGGATCTGTACCTGCCGTACAAGCCCAAGCGCCGCACCAAGGCGCAGATCGCGCGCGAGGCCGGGCTGGAACCGCTGGCGCTGAGCCTGCGCGAGAACCCGGACCAGGTGCCGGAGACCGCGGCGGCGGCGTTCGTCGATGCCGAGCGCGGCGTGGCCGACGTCAAGGCCGCGCTCGACGGTGCCCGCGCGATCCTGCTCGAGAGCTTCTCCGAGGATCCGGCGCTGATCGGCGCGCTGCGCGAATGGCTCAGCGCCAAGGCACAGATCCGCGCCCGCGTCGTCGCCGGCAAGGAGAGCGAAGGCGCCAAGTTCCGCGACTATTTCGCGCACGCCGAGGCGATCGGCACGATCCCGTCGCACCGTCTGCTCGCGCTGTTCCGCGCGCGCAACGAAGGCATCCTCGACCTCGACCTGGCGCCGATGCCGACCAGCGCGCCGCGTGTCGGCGCGTCGGACGATCCGGCCGCCGCGCTCGAGGAGGCGATCGCGGCCGGCAACGCCGAGGCCGAGGGCCGCATCGCGGTGCACTTCGCGATCGCCGATCGCGGCCGCGCGGCCGACCGCTGGCTGCTCGAGACCGTGCGCCAGACCTGGCGGATCAAGCTGCACCTGCATCTGACGCTCGATCTGTTCGGCCGCGCGCGCGAAGCGGCCGAGGCCGAGGCGATCCGCGTGTTCGGCGACAACCTCAAGGACCTGCTGATGGCGGCGCCGGCCGGTCCGAAGGTCGTGATGGGCCTCGACCCGGGCCTGCGCACCGGCGTCAAGGTCGCCGTCGTCGACGGCACCGGCAAGCTGCTGGCGACCGCGACGATCTACCCGCACGAACCGAAGAACCAGTGGGACGCGTCGATCGCGCAGCTGGCCGCGCTGTCGCGCCAGCACGGCGTGGGCCTGATCGCGATCGGCAACGGCACCGCCTCGCGCGAGACCGATCGCCTGGCCGGCGAGCTGATCCGCAAGCATCCCGAGCTCAGGCTCGGCAAGATCGTCGTCAGCGAGGCCGGCGCGTCGGTCTACTCGGCCTCCGAGCTGGCCGCGCGCGAGTTTCCGGACCTCGACGTCTCGCTGCGCGGCGCGGTCTCGATCGCGCGGCGTCTGCAGGATCCGCTCGCCGAACTGGTCAAGATCGATCCGAAGTCGATCGGCGTCGGCCAGTACCAGCACGACGTCAACCAGATTAAGCTGGCGCATGCGCTCGATGCGCGCGTCGAGGACTGCGTCAATGCGGTCGGCGTCGACGTCAATACCGCCTCGGCGCCGCTGCTCGCGCGCGTCGCCGGTCTGTCGAGCGCGGTCGCCGAGAACATCGTCAAGCATCGCGACGCGCATGGTCCGTTCCGGACGCGCAAGGCGCTGCTGAAGGTGCCGCGGCTCGGCGACAAGGCGTTCGAGCAGTGCGCCGGCTTCCTGCGCATTCCCGACGGCGATGATCCGCTCGACGCGTCGGCCGTGCATCCGGAGGCCTATCCGGTCGTGCAGCGGATCATCGAGTGCTGCGGCCGCGAGGTCAAAGCGCTGATCGGCGACGGCAGCTTCCTGCGCTCGCTCAAGCCCGAGACGTTCACCGACGAGACCTTCGGCGTGCCGACCGTGCGCGACATCATCAAGGAGCTCGAGAAGCCCGGCCGCGACCCGCGCCCGGAGTTCAAGACCGCCACGTTCGCCGAGGGCGTGGAGGACATCCGCGATCTGAAGCCCGGCATGGTGCTCGAGGGCGTCGTCAGCAACGTGGCCGCGTTCGGCGCGTTCGTCGACCTCGGCGTCCACCAGGACGGCCTGGTCCACGTCTCGGCGCTCTCGAACAAGTTCGTCAAGGATCCGCGCGAGGTCGTCAAGGCCGGCGACATCGTCAAGGTCAAGGTGCTCGAGGTCGATCTGGCGCGCAAGCGGATCGGCCTGACGATGCGGCTGGACGATCCGATCGGCCCGGCCGCGCCGGCGCCGCGCGGCGGCGATCCGCGCCGCCCGGAGCGGCCGGCGCGCAGCGGAGGCCCGGCTGCGCGGCCGGCGCCGGCGCCGCTCAACAGCGCGTTTGCCGATGCGTTCGCGAAGGCGCGCCAGCGCTGATCGGCGCCGCGCGCCGCCCGTCGTGAGCCGGCCGTGACCGTGCTCGCGACGGCGCGGCTGCGTCTGCGCCGGCTCGTGCTCGACGATGCGGCGTTCGTCCTCGAGCTGGTCAATCAGCCCTCGTGGCTGGCCTACATCGGCGACAAACAGGTGCGCTCGCTCGAGGACGCGCGCGGCTATCTGGCCGCAGGTCCGCTGGCCTCGTATGCGCAGCACGGGTTCGGCCTGTATGCGGTCGAGCGCGCGAGCGACGCCATCGCGATCGGCCTGTGCGGCCTGCTCAGGCGCGAGCACCTCGACGACGTCGACATCGGCTTCGCGCTGCTCGACCGCCACGGCGGGCACGGCTATGCCTATGAGGCGGCCGCCGCCGTGGTCGAGTACGCGCGGCAGGCGATCGGGCTCGATCGCCTGGTCGCGATCGTCGCGCCGGGCAATATGCGCTCGATCCGGTTGCTCGAGAAACTCGGACTCGCGTTCGAGCGGACGATCACGCCGCCGGGCCAGGCCACGCCGCTGCGACTGCATGCGCGCAACTGGGCCGGCTGACCGCGGGGTCCGGCCGGCGCCGGCCGCTCAGCGCGAGGCGTCGTCCTGGTCGGACCCGGCAGGCGAGTGGCGGCCCGGGAATGCGATCACGCGGGCACCGCCGACCGGCAGCGGCGAGCGCTTCCAGAGCACCGGCACCTGGTCCGGACGCGGCAGTTCGAGCTCGTCCTCGGCGGCCGCTTCGGCCGATTCCTCTTCCCAGCTGTAGTGCTTGCGCGGCGGTTCCGGATCGCGACGGCGCAACGCGATCGCGGCCAGTATGCCCATGACCGCACCGGCCATGTGCGACTCGAACGAGATGTGCTCCTCGCGCGGCAGGATCGTCAGCAGCATGCCGCCGTAGAGAAAGAAGACCGTCATCGCGATCACGATCGCCAGGCGGTCGCGCCGCAGCAGGCCGATCGCGAACAGGAAGAACATCAGGCCGTGCGTGAGCCCGCTGGCGCCGATGTGGCTCGAATCGCGCGCGAACAGCCACACGCCGAGGCCCGATCCGAGCCAGATCGCCGGCAGCGCCCAGCGCGTCGCCAGCGGATAGGCGTACAGCGCCAGGCACGTCAGCAGGCCGAGCGGCAGCGTATTGGACATCAGATGCTCGAACGAGCCGTGCGCCAGCGGTGCCAGCGCGATGCCGACGAGGCCTTCGAGCCGGCGCGGCAGCACGCCGAAATCGCCGGGCGGCCAGCCGAGCAGCCAGCCGGCCAGCCAGACGATCCAGATGCCGGCGACCAGGATCAGGCTGCCGGCGATCGCATGGCGCAGGCGGATGCGGTCGTTGGCGGCCGCGGTACGGCTCGGTTCCGGAACGGCGGGCGCGATGTCCATCGCGCAGACGTGGGGATGGACCGCCTCGCCGCAAGGGGCGAGGCGGTCACCGACGCGGTCAGGCGCCGTGCTGCTCGCGGCGGCGCACCAGATGGCTGGCCACCATCGAGGTGCCGATGCACAGCGCGACGACGGCCAGCGACAGCCCGACCGGCACCTTCCACACGTCGACGATCATCATCTTGATGCCGATGAAGATCAGCGTCGCCGCCAGACCGTAGTTGAGCAGGTGGAAGCGGTCGGCCATGCCGGCCAGCAGGAAGAACAGCGCACGCAGGCCGAGCACCGCGAACACGTTGGAGGTCAGCACGATGAACGGGTCTTCGGTGATCGCGAAGATCGCCGGGATCGAGTCGACCGCGAAGATCACGTCGGTGACCGCGATCAGCGCCATCACGACGAACATCGGCGTGAAGTAGCGCACGCCGTTGTCGACGACGCTGAGCGCGGTGCCGTGGTAGCGGTCGGTCAGGCGCAGGTGGCGGCGCATCCAGCGCATCAGCGGATTGCTCTCGAAGTCCGCCTCGTCGTTCGGCGCGCGTGCCATCTTGATGCCGGTGTAGATCAGGAATACGCCGAACAGGTAGAGGATCCAGTGGAAGCGGGCGATCAGCGCCGCACCGACCAGGATCAGGATCGCGCGCAGCGCGATCGCGCCGAGGATGCCGATCATCAGCGCGCGCTGCTGCAGTTCCGCGCTGACCCGGAAGCGCGTGAAGATCAGCAGGAATACGAAAATATTGTCGATCGCCAGCGCCTTCTCGACGACGTAGCCGGTCAGGAACTCCAGCGCGATGTCGTTGGCGACCGCGCGTCCGGACTGCTGGTCCAGCCACCACCACAGTCCGAGGTTGAACGCCAGCGCCAAGCCGATCCAGGCCACGCTCCACAGCGCCGCCTCGCGGAACGAGACCTTGTGCGAGCCGCTGACCTTGAGAACCAGGAAATCGATGACGAGGGCGATCAGGACGATCGCGCCGAATACCGCCCAGAGTTCGACCGTACCGATCGTGTGCATTGCGATTGCGCTCCGATGTGCGTACCGAGAAAAGACAAAGGCCCCGTCGCCGGCAGCGCACGGGGCCTCGTTTTCTCGGGGCACACCTTCGCCGTCGTCACGGCGAAGGTCTCGCTCGCAGGTCTCTGGAAGACCTGCCCACCGGGCCGGGATCGGAACCGATCCGTGATGACGACCGTGGTGGCGGGAGCTACTCCCCTTCGTTGCGGCCGCGACTCTACACGAATCCCGGGCCGCCGTCTCAAGCCCCCGCCACCGGGCCGGGGACGACGCCGTGCGGGGGCAGCGCTTATCATTTGCCGATGAACGCTCTTCCGACCGGGCCGCTGCCCGTCATTCAGCTCAAGACCGAACGCCGTTCCAACCACCCCTGGATCTTCCAGAAGATGGTCGAGAAGCCCGTCGACCGGCCGCGGCCGGGCTCGATCGTCGACATCGTCGACCGCGAGGGCACGTTCGCCGGCCGCGGCTTCTACAACGGCCATTCGCGGATCGCCCTGCGTGTGCTGACCGCCGACCCGGACGAGGCCGTCGACGAGGCCTTCTTCGCGCGCAAGATCGCGCAGGCGGTCGCGCTGCGCCGCGACGTGCTCAAGCTCGACGCCGTGACCGACGCCTACCGGCTGATCCATTCCGAAGGCGACGGGCTGTCCGGCCTGGTCGTCGACCGCTTCGCCGACACCCTGGTCATGGAGTACTTCTCGGCCGGCATGTTCAAGCAGCGCGACCTGCTCAAGCGCTGCCTGCTCGAGCATTTCCCCGGCGCGAACGTGTACGCGTTCGCCGAGGAGCACGTGCAGAAGCAGGAGAGTTTCGACTGCTCCACGCCGAGCACGCCCGAGCCGACCGTCATCCACGAGTACGGCGTCAAGTTCCACGCCGCGCCCGGCTCCAAGCACAAGACCGGTTTCTTCGCCGACCAGCGCGACAACCGCCGCCAGCTGGCCGATCTGTGCGCCGGCAAGCGCGTGCTGGACCTGTGCTGCAATTCGGGCGGTTTCGCGATCTACGCCAAGGCGATCGGCCAGGCCGCCGACGTGGTCGGCGTCGACCTCGACGAGGACATCCTCGAGATCGCCGAACGCAATGCGCGCTTGAACAAGGCCAAGATCCGCTTCGTGCAGGCCGACATCTTTCCGTGGCTGCGCGAGCTGGCGGTCGGCCAGCGCGAGCGCTTCGACGTGGTCGTGCTCGATCCGGCCAAGATGACGCGCGACCGCGACCAGGTGATCCCGGCACTCAAGAAGTATCTGGACATGAACAAGCTCGCGCTCGGCGCCGTCAAGCCCGGCGGCCTGTTCGTGACCTGTTCGTGCACCGGCCTGGTCAGCGAGGAGCAGTTCCTCGACATGCTGCGCCGCGCGGCGTTCTACGCCAACCGCACGGTCCAGGTGCTGCGCGTCAGCGGCGCCGGCGCCGATCACCCGTTCCTGGCACACGTGCCCGAGAGCCGCTATCTCAAGGCGGTGTTCTGCCGTGTCGAGTGAGCCGCGTCGGGATTCGTTCGGCGACCGGAGCGACACGGAGGCGGCGGCCGCGGCACTGAGGCCGTTGCGGATCGCGTTCGAATCGACCGATCCGGCCGCCGTCGCGGCGCAACCGGACGTGCTCGCGTTGATCGGTTTCGGCCAGGTCGCGCTGCCGGACGATCCGCGCTGTCTGCGCGTCGGCCTCGAGCCGACGGGTGCAGCGCCGCTCGAGGTCTGGCGCGCGAGCGGTCCGGTCCGGACCGGGCAGGACGGCGAAGTCCGCTGGGCCGGCGACGGCGACTACACGTTCTTCTCGATCGAGCTGCCCGAAGACGCCGAGGGCTCGATCGGCGCGGCCGCCGAGCGCGTCTACCGGCGGCTCGGCGAATGGCTCGGGCAGCGGCCGCTGCACGTGCTGCGGCTGTGGAACTACTTCGATGCGATCAACGAAGGCGACGGCGATGCGGAGCGCTACCGGCGCTTCTGCACCGGTCGCGTCGCCGGCATGCAGGGCCTGTTCGGCGGCGACTATCCGGCCGCGACTGTGATCGGACGGCAGGACGGCGTGCGCAGCCTGCAGGTCTACGGTCTGGCCGCGCGTCGCGCCGGCCGTCCGGTCGAGAATCCGCGCCAGCTCAGCGCCTGGCGCTATCCGCGCGACTACGGTCCGACCGCGCCGCGCTTCGCGCGTGCGATGTGCGCGCCGTCCGGACAGATCCTGATCTCCGGTACGGCCGCGATCGTCGGCCATGCCTCGCGTCACCGCGACGACGTGGCCGCGCAGCTCGACGAAACCCTGGCCAATCTCGACAGCGTCTGTGCGGCCGCCGGCGCGGCCGCGCCGCTCGGCGAGGGCAGCGTGCTCAAGGTCTACGTGCGCCGCGCCGCCGACGCCGCACAGGTTTCACAGGGCGTGCGCCGCCATCTGGCCGATCGCGGCGAGGTGCTGGTGCTGATCGGCGAGGTCTGCCGGCGCGAGCTGCTGGTCGAGATCGACGGCAGTCACGGCTGAGCGTCGCGGCGCGTCGCCGGCAGCGGCTCGCCGCGCTGGCGCAGCTGGGTCAGCGCGGCGAGCCCGGCATCGCCGGCCGGTACGAAGCCGGGGCCGAACCGGGTCAGCGCGCGCAGGCGCTCGGACAGCGCGAACCAGTCGTCGTCGAGGCCGATCCGCGCCAGCACGCGGCCCGGCAGCAGGAAGGCGGCGCTGTCCTCGCGCATCGACCCGGCTTCGGCCGGATCGAACAGCAGCCACGGTACCGGCTGCTGTTCGGCCGCCAGCCCGTCGGCGAAGCCGAGCGTGCGGAACGTGATCGGCAGGCCCGGCAGGTGGTCGCCGTAGAACAGCAGCAGCGTCCGGCGTTCGCGTGCACGCAGCACCTCGGCGAGCCGGCCGAGCGCGCGGTCGGCATTCTCCAGGTGATAGAGGAACGTGCGCAGCCGTCCGGCGCTGTCGGCCGGCAGCCGGTCCGGCACGTCGATCGCATCGCGCCGCGCCCGGTCGGCGAGCGGCTTGCGCGCATCGTAGGGGCCGTGCAGTTCCATGCTGATCGCGAGCACGAGCTGCGGCGGCCCGCTGTCGGGCAGCCGCTCGACGATGCGCTCGACCAGCGCGTGATCGCTGACGAAGTAGCCGTCACGCGCGGCGTCGGCGAAATGCGCCTCGCTTTCGAACGTCTCGAACCCGAGCTGCTTCAGCGCGGCGGCGCGGTTCCAGAACGCCGGATCGTTCGGATGCAGCGCGAGGCTGCGGTAGCCGTATCCGGCCAGCACCGAGACCAGACCCGGCAGCGCGCGGTCGACGAGCTGGAAGTACGGATACTCGGTGCGCGGGAAGTAGCGCATCGCCAGGCCGGTCAGCACCTCGAACTCGGTGCGGATCGTGCCGCCGCCGAACGCCGGTACCCACAGCTCGCCGTGTACCGATTCGCGCGCCAGCGCGCGGTAGTTCGGCAGGAAATCGCGATCGCCCAGGCCGTTCAGACGCGACGGATCGAAGAACGACTCGGCCTGCAGGATGACGATGTCGGGCAGCTGCGCCGGCACCGCGGTCCGCGACCGCTCGCCGAGGTCCAGCTGCGCGAGCAGGTCCGACGCCGCGGCACGATCCGGCACCGGCACGGGCTCGGCATAGCGCCAGCGAAACTGCAGCAGGCCCGAGACCAGGCCGGTGCTCGCGACGGTCTCGCGCGGCGACCACGGCAGGAAGCGGGCGTCCTCACGTGCGTACAGATTGCGCCACGGCGCGACGCCGGCGAACAGCGTGACCGCCAGCGTCAGCGCGATCCCCAGGTGAAGCGCGCGCGGGCGCCAGCCCGAGCGCTGCTGCGCGGGCTCCCAGGCCGCCAGCGCGAGCGTGACGAGGCCGATGCCTGCCAGGCGCATCCAGTCGGCCGGTGAGTCGGGCAGGTAATGCAGCAGCAGGCCCGCACTCGCCTGCGGCGTGCCGAGCATGACGAAATCGGCCGGCAGCAGCGGCGTTTCCAGATGCGCCAGCTTCAAGGCGTTGATGCCGTAGAGCGCGGCGAGCAGCAGCAGGGCGAGCCAGAACGACAGCAGCGGACGGCGCGTCAGCGACCACAGCACCATGCCGAGCAGGGCCGCTGGCAGCGCATTCAGCAACGGCAGCGCCCAGGGCGTCGTGTCGGCGGCCCGGAACGCCGGATCGAGCATGCCGACCGCCGACGCCAGCAAGCCCGTCGCCAGCAGCAGGTATGCAATGTCGCCGGACCAGGCGCGCGCATATCGCACGCGCGATCGGTCCCGTTCGCCTCGTCGCATCGCGGCGCTGCGCCTCCCCTTGCGAGCATCGGTACGCTGCCGGTGCTTCGTGTCGACGGCCGTGCCGTCCGCGATCGTGCGGGCGGTCCGGAAGATGAACGACGGAGTATGTTGCGACGCGACGTGGCAAATGTTGGCAAATCGTTAGAATCGACGGCGATTCACCGAAAAACACCTCGTGGGGAGGGAGAGCCCGCTACAGCGCTTCGGCGCTGTAGCGGGCTTTTTTCGTTGTTTCTTTCGTATGCGTTGCTGCTCGGCTTCGATTCTTTGCTCCGTAACGGCTGTGTGTTCGAGCGATCCGAAGCACTCCAGTTTCGATGTCGATTCGGTCTTGACCTTGCGCTTTCCGAGCCTTCGATCGTCAAGAAAGCTCAAGCTGAAAGATTTAAGAGCGAGAGCTTCCGCTCGCTGCACGAGCGGGTGACTTTTTTCTTGGAAAAAGTCACCAAAACCGCCTGCGCTGACGCGAGCCGCCGCGGCTGCGCCGCGCCGGTCCCCTGCGCTTCTCGGTCGCCCAGGCACGCTGCCCCAACTCGCTGACGCTCAGACACGGGGCAGCTCTTCGGCCTGGTCGACCTGCG
>QFPO01000035.1 GCA_003241385.1 Rhodanobacter denitrificans | reverse complement strand
CGAAAGCAGGTATGCCTGAAAGCGTGCGTATTGCCTGAAAACACAACCCGCTACGGGGGAGACTTACCCGAAATCTGATTTATTCAACAAAGCCGGGCATGGCGTTAATGAAGTCGGAATTGTAGAGAGTGTTTCTGGTGAAGATGCACCTGCAGTTAAAGTAGGTGACATAATTGTAGCTGTTGACCCACGTTATTTCCGTCCGGCTGAAGTGGAAACCTTACTTGGAGACCCTTCGAAAGCTCACGATAAGTTGGGCTGGAAACCAGAAACAACCTTACAAGAGATGGTTGTCGAAATGGTTAGAAAGGATCTGGAGGCTGCTAAAAAACATTCTCTACTCAAATCACATGGTTACGAGGTTTCGATTTCTCTGGAGTAAAAAAAATGACAATTAAGAAGAGAGTTTTTGTTGCTGGGCATAATGGTATGGTTGGTTCAGCTATCGTAAGACAATTGAAAAACAGAGACGACATTGAGCTCGTACTGCGTTCACGTCAGGAGCTCAACCTGCTTAATGCTCAAGACGTAAATAATTTTTTCGCTAATGAGCGTATTGACGAAGTGTATTTAGCTGCTGCAAAAGTTGGCGGAATAGTTGCGAATAATACTTATCCTGCTGATTTTATATATGAAAATATTCTCATTGAAGCTAATATCATACATGCTGCACATGTAAATGATGTCTATAAGCTTATGTTTCTAGGTTCATCTTGTATTTATCCAAAATATGCTAAGCAACCGATTAGTGAGTCCGAATTACTACAAGGAACACTTGAATCAACGAATGAACCTTATGCTATAGCAAAAATCGCCGGTATTAAACTGTGCGAGTCTTATAATCGGCAATATAATCGCGATTATCGTTCAGTAATGCCAACTAACTTATATGGAGAAAACGATAATTTCCATCCTTCTAATTCGCATGTAATTCCTGCATTACTACGCCGTTTTCATGAAGCAAAGTTAGAAGGTCTACCACAAGTTGTTGTATGGGGTAGCGGGACACCGATGCGCGAGTTTCTGCATGTTGATGATATGGCTGCTGCATCTATTTATGTCATGGAGCTTGATAAAGCACTTTGGCAGGAGCAAACACAACCAATGCTGTCACATATTAACGTAGGCACTGGCGTTGATTGTTCTATTAAAGAGTTAGCGGAAACAATTTCAAAAGTTGTTGGTTATCAAGGGGAGGTCGTTTTTGATTCTACCAAACCTGACGGCACTCCTAGAAAGTTATTAGATGTTTCGAGATTGGTAGGTTTAGGCTGGAAGTATCAGATTAACCTTGAAGCAGGCTTGGCACGGACTTATGAATGGTTTTTAAAAAATCAACAAAGCTTCCGGAGTTAATATGTTTTTAGATGATAATACATTTAAAAATGTAATAAGGAATACACCACTAATTTCAATTGATTTGATCATTCAAAATGAGAAAGGTGAGTATTTAGTTGGTAAGAGAAACAACCGCCCCGCAAGGGGCTTTTGGTTTGTTCCTGGAGGGCGGATACAAAAAGATGAGTCATTGGACAATGGTTTCGCCAGACTGACCCAAAATGAAATTGGCATAAAAATGATACGAAATGAAAGTACTTTTCTTGGTGTCTTTCAACATTTCTATGATGACAATTTTTTTAATACTGAGTTCAGTACACACTATATAGTATTGGCGTATGAAATATCTATTATCTCCAGCGGTCTTGTATTTCCACATGAGCAACATAATGAATATCACTGGATGAAGGTGGATGAAATACTAAATAATGATTTAGTACATTTTAATACTAAAGCTTATTTTATGGATGTTGCTTAGGACTTTTAAGTATGAAATTACTTGTATATGGCATCAATTATCGTCCTGAATTAACGGGTATTGGCAAGTATAGTGGTGAAATGGTGAAGTGGTTTGTTGATAATGGTCTTGATGTTAGAGTCATTACTGCTCCGCCATATTATCCTGCATGGAAGGTTGCAAGTGATTATTCTGGATGGAAATACACTAAAGAAAAACATCCAGAAATAGTATACAGATGTCCTCTTTATGTACCTAATAAACCCTCAACAATAAAGCGTTTATTACATTTGTCCAGTTTTGCATTCAGTTCATTTTTTCCTCTTGTAATGCAGGCGCGTTGGAAACCTGATTATATTATTTGCGTTGTACCCACGTTATTTTATGTGCCAGGGGCTCTGCTATTAAGAAAACTAACTCGTGCCAAGGTAATCATTCACATACAGGATTTCGAGGTCGACGCTATGCTCGGCTTGGGTATGGCTAAAAAAGGTGTGTTTGCGACATTTGCCAAAAAGTTTGAAAAATGGTGTCTAACGTCTGCAGATAAAGTGTCCTCTATTTCTAAAACAATGTTGTTGAATGCTTCTGATAAAGGTGTGCCACAAAGTAATCTGATATTTTTCCCTAACTGGTCAGAACTTGAAAGATTCAAAAATGTCAAAAGTGAGCAGTCAGTCAAGCTTAAAGAAGAATTTGGAATAGCTGAGGAACAAAAAGTTATTCTTTACTCAGGCAATATAGGTGAAAAGCAGGGGCTTGAAATCGTTATCAGTGCTGCACAAAAAATGACAGCGAATAATTATGTTTTCTTATTTGTTGGCCAGGGGGGGGGTAAGGAAAAATTAGAAAGAATGAGCGCTGAACTGGATTTGAAAAATGTTCTTTTTAAACCTTTACAACCTTATGAGCTATTACCAGCACTATTAAATATTGCCGATTGTCATCTCGTCGTTCAAAAGAAAGGCGCTGCTGATGCGGTTCTGCCTTCTAAGCTTACGAATATCCTCGCTATTGGTGGAAATTCTGTTATAACTGCAGAGGAAAGTACTGAACTTGGTCAGTTATGCAAAAATAATCCTGGTATCGCACAATGTGTTGAGCCAGAATCTGTTGATGCTCTCATTTCTGGTATTGAAAAATGTTTGCTAATGCCACGTCACAACGATGTAGCGATCAAATATGCATATGCCTCACTTGATATGAATAATGTTCTTTCAAAATTCATAACAGATATACAAAATTAGAACTAGTATTTTACAAAGGAATTATTATTTAAGTTGCTTCTGGTGGAATGGACTCCGCTATTCTTTATTGATATTTTTTTATTACACTTATGCTTTTTTACTAGATTGTGCTTTATGGAAATCACTGACATTCATTAAAATCAATGTTATTTGTGCCTTTATTTTCATTTTGCTTGTTCTCTAACTGCTATTATATTGGTGTAAGAGGTAGAGATTAATTGTGTAATAAACCTTTAATCTTGTAAACTTCAGGATTTCTATTGCAAATTATTATTTCATAAGGTTCAATATTTTAAGGAAATCTTCATGGCAACCTTGTATCATCGGACTCGCTCGAATGCGAATGCTTCTTTGATCTCAATGGCTCAACGCTTTTCCGATGTGGTCATAATCTTTTTGGGATTATATTTGGTATGCATTATCAATTCAGTCTCATTTGAATACCAACATGCTCTCATGTTTTTACTATCTTTGGTTATTTTCCAGATGATAGGTGGTATCACTGATTTTTATCGTTCCTGGCGCGGCGTTGCTTTTTCCACTGAGTATATTTTAATTTTAAAAAACTGGACTCTTAGTTTATTAATTGCTTTAGGGCTTTTATCTTTAGACTCATCAATTGATACGCGGTTTTTCTTTTTTATTGAATGGTACTTGTTAGTTGATGTTGGATTATTTATCTGCCGCTCAGTTATCAGATTGATCTCGGGATTGCTCAGGAAATTTGGCTATAATACCAGAAGAGTTGCTGTTGTCGGTTCATTGCCTGCGGGTATTAACTTGTTGAAAAGTTTTATTGAACAGCCATGGCTAGGTTTCGTTGTTAAAGGTATTTATGATAATATAAAATTGGATAGTGTCGAATACGACAACGTACCTTATGCTGGGAATATAGATAAGCTTATTCAGGAAGCTCGTGAGGGGGAAATTGATCGTATTTATATTGCGATGAGTATGCATGATGAGTCCAAAATAAAGGATGTAGTTAGACAATTAACAGATACTACTTGTTCCGTATTATTAATTCCTGACATTTTTACTTTTAACATTCTTCAGTCTCGCACAGAGGAAATAAATGGTGTACCGGTTGTTCCTTTATTCGATTCACCATTAAATGGCATCAACATGGTGTTTAAACGGTTGGAGGATATAATTGTATCATCTTTAATTCTTATACTGATATCGCCAATTCTTCTGGTTATTGCTGCAGCTGTTAAAACTACGTCGAAAGGGCCGGTTATTTTTCGCCAGGTACGTTATGGAATGGACGGAAAACCTATAAAAGTCTGGAAATTTCGCTCGATGACTGTGATGGAAAACGACGACAAAGTTATTCAGGCTACAAAAAATGATATCCGCGTAACTAAAGTTGGCAAGTTTTTACGCAGTACTTCCTTAGACGAACTACCGCAGTTCTTTAATGTACTTTTTGGTCAGATGTCCGTTGTAGGACCTCGACCACATGCAGTTTCACATAACGAGCAATATCGGTCTTTAATTCAGGGGTATATGCTTCGTCATAAGGTTAAGCCAGGTATCACGGGCTTAGCACAAATTAATGGTTGGCGTGGTGAAACTGATACTTTGGAAAAAATGGAAAAACGAATCGAATATGATTTGTTATATATAAGAGGATGGAGCATTTGGTTAGATCTAAAAATAATCTTCCTTACTGTCTTTAAAGGGTTTATTAACAAATCTGCTTATTAATCAGATGCTACTTGAGACAAGCTTTGTGCATTTATAGTCCAAAAGTTATATGTTGTGCTAAATAACTGTTCGGAATAGTAGATCACTTTGAGGGAACTCAGCCCGAATTGTGCGATCTGATCAATCGCTGAATATCCCAAATCACCAACCGGACT
>QFPO01000006.1 GCA_003241385.1 Rhodanobacter denitrificans | reverse complement strand
CCTGCGCTGACGCGAGCCGATGCGGCTGCGCCGCATCGGTGCCCTGCGCTTCTCGGTCGCCCAGGCACGCTGCCCCAACTCGCTGCGCTCAGACACGGGACAGCTCTTCGGCCTGGCCGACCTGCGATGCTCGGCTCGCTTTAGGCGCACCAACAGCCAAGAGCGAGAGCAACGGCAAGAGCCACAGCAAGAGCCACAGCCACAGCGAGAGCGAGAGCTAGGCGAGACAGAGCGATCGAAGCGGACGACGTCGGGCGATGCCCGGAGAGAGGTGAAGCACTTTTTCGTCCGTATGCGACATCGGCGCGCCGTTCTGCGCCGTTGAGCGATGAGCCACCGCGCCGCGGTGCGCCGTCCTCTCGCTGCGGACTCGATCATGCGCGCTTCCCTCGCTGTCTCCCCTACCCCGCCTCGCCGCCTGCTGGCACGTCTCGCCGGACGGCTCCGCTGCCGGATGCTGGGGTTCCTGCTGCTCGTACCGGCCGTCGCCATCGCGCAATCGCCGGCGCCGCTGCCGCGCCCGGATCTGGATCTGGTCACCAACGGCACCGTCATGGCGCTGCTGCGGCTCGCCGACGGCAGCCGCATCGTCGGCGGCCGGTTCTCGTCGGTGAACGGCACGCCGCGCCTCAACCTGGCCAAGCTGCGGCCGGACGGCACGCTCGATCCGGACTGGAATCCGGCGCCGGATCGCGAGGTCTATGCGCTGGCCGACGACGGCGCCGGCCACGTCTACGTCGGCGGCTGGTTCTACGCGATCGGCGGGCAGACGCGCGACAATCTCGCCAGAATCGACGCCGGCGGCAACGGTGCAGCCGATCCGGCCTGGGATCCGGCGCCGAGCTCGTTCGTCTACGCGCTCGACGTCGACGCCGCCGGCCGCGTCTACGTGGGCGGCCAGTTCGACACGATCGGCGGCCAGACGCGCTCGCATCTGGCGCGCCTGTCGGCCAGCGGCAGCGGCGCGGCCGATCCGGCCTGGAACCCCGCACCCGACGGCAACGTGCTCGTGCTGGCCCGCGATGCGAGCGGCGCGCTGTATGCCGGCGGCGCATTCTTCGAGGTGGCCGGCCAGCCACGGCGCGCGCTCGCGCGATTCGCGGACGACGGCACGCTCGACGGCGCCTGGGACGCCGCAGTGACCGGCGGCAGCGTCCGCGCGCTGGCGTACGGCAGCGGCGCGCTCTACGTCGGCGGCGAGTTCACCGGCATCGGCGGCCAGGGCCTTCGCTATCTCGCCAGGCTGGCGAGCAATGGCACGCTCGATGCGGCCTGGAACCCGGCGCCGGACCGCGCCGTCGACACGCTCGCGGTCGACGCGAGCGGCGCCGTCTATGCCGCAGGCCCGTTCTCGGCGATCGGCGGCCAACCGCGCAGCCTGCTCGCCAGGCTCATCGGCAGCGGCGCCGCCGATCCGGCCTGGAATCCGGCGCCGAACGGCTCGGTCGCGGTGCTGTCGCCGTCCGGCGGCGCGATCGATGTCGGCGGCCGCTTCTTCACGATCGGCGGCGGCTATCGGCTCGGACTGGCGACGCTCGACACCACGGCCGCAGCGGTCGGCGCCGGTCCCGATGTCGAATCGCCGGCCAGCGGCACCACGATGCTGCTGCGACGCCCGTACGGACTGCTGGTCGGTGGCCAGTTCCTGAAGGCCGACGGCCGGCTGACGCCGTACGCGCTGCGGCTCGGCAGCGACGGCAGCATCGATACCACGCCACACCCGGACGACGCGATCCTCGCGCTGATCGCCGCGTCGATCGGCGAGCCGGGTCCGCTGACGGTGTCCGGCCTGCTGCGCGCCGTGGTCGCGCTGCCGGACGGCAGCTTCGTGTTCGGCGGCAGCTTCACGTCGGTCGGCGGCGTGCCGCGCCAGTATCTCGCCAAGCTGCGCGCCGACGGCACGCTCGATCCCGTGTTCAATCCCTCGGCGAGTTCGGGCGTCTATGCGCTCGCCGTCGACGCGGCCGGCCACGTCTACGCGGGCGGCCGCTTCACGAGCGTCGGCGGGCAGCCGCGTGAGCGCCTGGTCAAACTCGACGGCGTCAGCGGTGCGGTCGACCCGATCTGGAACCCCGGTGCGGACGAGGAAGTGAGCGCGCTCGCCGTCGACAGCGGCGGACACGTCTATGCCGGCGGCACGTTCGCGTCGGCCGGCGGTCAGGCGCGCAGCTACCTGGTCAAGCTCGACGGCGGCGGCAGCGGCAGTGCCGACGCCGCCTGGAATCCCGGTGCCGACCGCTACGTCAGAGCGCTCGCGGTCGACGGCGCCGGCCACGTCTATGCCGGCGGCGATTTCGCGACGATCGGCGGTGTCGCGCGCGAGCGCATCGCACGGCTCGACGGCGGCAGCGGCGCGGTCGATCCAGCCTGGAATCCCGGTGCCGACGACGACGTGCGCGCGCTGGCCGCCGCACCGGGCGGACTGATCTATGCCGGCGGCGATTTCGCGGTGATCGGGGGCCTGCCCAGGCGTGGCCTGGCCGCGCTGGCCGGTTCGGACGTGCTGTTCGCGGACGGCTTCGAGCCGTAGCGGATGATCGGAGAGGCCCGCGATCGTCCCGGGAAGCGGCATGCCGTCGACTCGGACCGATCGCTCGAAAACGCCGGCCCGAAAAACAAAAACCCCGAGCGCGAACGCTCGGGGTTTTCGATGCAGCGGCGGGCGAGCCCGCCGGCGCGGTGGATCAGGCCACCTGGACCTGGTCGGCCTGCATGCCCTTCTGGCCCTGCACGGCGACGAAGGTCACGCGCTGGCCTTCCTGCAGCGACTTGAAGCCGCTGCCCTGGATCGAACGGAAATGCACGAACAGATCCGGGCCGCTTTCCGGCGTGATGAAGCCGAAGCCCTTGGCGTCGTTGAACCACTTGACGGTACCGTTCTGGCGATTGCTCATGAGACTACTCCTGACAAACTCGGTGAAGGATGAAATGAAACGCAGCCGGCGGAGAGAGCCGCGGGCCGGTACTGAGTCGCCAAGGAGTACGCGAGAGGGGACGAAGAGCGGATCAAACGATCAACCACATCGGGCCACGATTCACAGTGACCCTCGAGAACACAGTGGCGCGCACTCTACAGGGGTTTTCGCGACAAAGCGAGCGCCGCACCTGAACGGGCGTGCCATCCGGGTCCGGCCGGTGCCAGAATCGGCGGCGCCCCGCGGGCGGGGCCGGAACGGGGATTGACCATATGGCGACACCGGCAGCCGCTTCGCCGCGGCGCGTGCTCTTCGCGAGCCTGATCGGCACGACGATCGAGTTCTTCGACTTCTACATCTACGCCACCGCCGCGGTGCTGGTGTTCCCGCAGCTGTTCTTCCCGGCCGGCGATCCGGCGTCGGCGACGCTGCAGTCGCTGGCGACGTTCGCGCTGGCGTTCTTCGCGCGGCCGATCGGCTCGGCGCTGTTCGGACACTTCGGCGACCGCGTCGGCCGCAAGGCGACCCTGGTCGCCGCGCTGCTGACGATGGGTGGCTCGACCGTGCTGATCGGCCTGCTGCCGACCTACGCGTCGATCGGCGTGCTCGCGCCGGCGCTGCTCGCGCTGTGCCGATTCGGCCAGGGCCTCGGGCTCGGCGGCGAATGGGGCGGCGCGGTGCTGCTGGCGACCGAGAACGCGCCGCCCGGCAAGCGCGCCTGGTACGGCATGTTTCCGCAGCTCGGCGCGCCGATCGGCTTCCTGTGCTCGACCGGCGTGTTCCTGCTGCTGACCGAATGCCTCGACGAGGCGCAGTTCCTGGCCTGGGGCTGGCGCATTCCGTTCCTGGCCAGCGCGCTGCTGGTGCTGGTCGGTCTGTACGTGCGGCTGCGGCTGACCGAGACGCCGGCATTCCAGCGCGCGATCGCCAACGAGGAGCGCGTGCGCCTGCCGATGGCGACGGTGCTCGCGCAACATCCGCTGGTCTTGCTGCTCGGCACGTTCGCGGCGACCGCCACCTTCGTGCTGTTCTATCTGATGACGGTGTTCGCGCTGAGCTGGGGTACGTCCGCGCTCGGCTACGCGCGCGAGACCTTCCTGGTGCTGCAGATGGGCGGCGTGCTGTTCTTCGCGGCGACGATCCCGCTGTCGGCGCTGGTCGCCGACCGGCGCGGCCGGCGTGCCGTGCTGATCGGCGCGACGATCGCGATCGGCCTGTACGGACTGACGTTCGCGCCGCTGTTCGGCGCCGGCAGTGCGGCCGGCACGTTCGCGTTCCTCGCGCTCGGCCTGGCCTTGATGGGGCTGACCTACGGACCGCTCGGCACTGCGCTGGCCGAGCTGTTCCCGACCGCGGTGCGCTATACCGGCGCCTCGCTGACGTTCAATCTGGCCGGCATCGTCGGCGCGTCGCTGGCGCCTTACGCGGCGACCTGGCTGGCCGGCCGCTACGGCATCGCCTCGGTCGGCTACTACCTGTCGGCGGCGGCAGCCGTCTCGCTGCTCGCGCTGGTATTGATCCGGCCACGCTCGGGCGAGGCGTGAGCGCGCTGCGCGCCGGCCGCTGGCGTCGCATCGGCGCCGCGTACGGCCGATGCCTGCGCGGCGGCATCGGCGCGCGGCTGATCGCAGCAGTCGCGCTCGCGACGGCGATGTCGACAGCTGCGATCGCGGCGGCAGCCGACACCGCAGCCTGGTCGGCGCGCGACTTCGACCACGCCCGGCTCGGCCGCATCCAGATGCGGATGCCGCCATCGTGGCTCACGTTCGAGCGGCAGGACGGCGCCGGCACGACCTTCGTCCGCATCGTGCCGCCGCAGGAGCGCTTCGGCCTCGAGATCCAGATCGGCACGCGCGCGGCACTGAAGCTCGCGACGCTGGACGACGCCGGCCTGCCCGGCTATCTGATCGCAAGCCTGTCCGGCCTGCTGCCGCGTTTTCTCGAGGAGGCGGTCGTGCCGCTGCGCTTCGGACCCGAGGCCGACGGCGTCTATGCGCGCCTGACCGACCGCCATCCGCGCGCCGGCGAATTCCTGTTCCTGACACGCGGCCTGCGCCTCGACGGCGATGCGGTGATCGTCTTCACGCTCTACGCCAGCGATCACGACGCCAGCGTGCTGACGCCGGTGCTCGCGGTGGTCTCCGGCATCACGATCACGCCGCCGTAGCGGCGCCTGGATGCGCGCTAGCGCGCGGCCAGAGCCTCGGCATACAGCGCGAGAAACGGATCGGCCGCATGCGCCAGCATGAAGCGCGCGCGCCAGCGCGCCTGGCCGGCTTCGCCGAGCGCGCGGCGCCGTGCCGGATCGGCTGCCAGAGCGGCGATCGCGGCGGCCAGCGCCGCGGCATCGCCGGGCGGCGCCAGCATGCCGGCATCGCTACCGACCACGCTCGAAATGCCCGAACCGGCCACGTCGCTGGCGATCACCGCGCGTCCCGCGCGCATCGCCTCGAGCAGCACCATGCCGAAGGCCTCGCCGCGATCGAGCGACGGCAGCACGACCAGATCGGCGGCGGCATAAGCGGCGCTCAGCCCCGCGTCGTCGACGGCACCGGCGAAGCGCACGCGATCGACCACGCCCAGGCGCGCGGCGAGCGCCTGCAGGCGCGGCGCCTCCTCGCCCTGGCCGATCAGCACGAGCCGCGCATCGGCGCAGCGCGCGAGCGCCTCGAGCAGCACGTCGAAACCCTTGTACGCACTGAGCCGCCCGACCGCGAGCAGGCGCAGGCCGGTGCCGGCCGGCCAGTCCGGCGGCGCCGCCGGCGCGGCGACGGCCTCGCCGATGCCGAGCGGGATCGCGCGCGTCTTCGCGCGCCACGGCGCCAACGCGCGGCTGGCCGCGGCATAGGCCTCGGACGTCGTCACGATCGCGGCCGAGCGCGCCAGCAGCGCCTGCTCGAACGGCCGATAGACGCGATAGGCCGCGCGCAGCCGCCAGTCCGGCGTATCGGTCGGCACCTCGGCGTGCCAGTGCGCGACCCACGGCAGGCGCCGCGCGGCCGGCAGCGTCAGCGCCCAGAACGCCGACGGATTGGGCAGGTGCAGATGCAGAAGATCGGGCCGGAAGCGGTCGAGCAGCCGCGCCAGATGCAGCGGGAACGCCGGACTCAGCGGCGTGTACAGCGGTGCGGCGATGCAGCCGGCGCGCACCACCTCGACCTCGCCGATGCGCTCGGCGGCGCCGCGCAGGACGCCGGCCGGCTGGTGCACCAGCGCGGCCACGGCATGGCCGTGCGCGACCGCCCATTCGGCCAGGTCCTGCGTGCAGCGTTCGATGCCGCCGCGCTGCGGCGCGTAGTACTTGCCGACGTGCAGGATGCGCACAGGCCGGGCCTCAGCGGTCCGCCGCGGCGGCGCAGCGGCCGCTCATTCGTCGTCGGTGACGAGTTCGGCGTCGGGATCGGCCGCGGGCAGCCGGTAGCCGACGCGGTCCAGTTCGCGCTCGAGGATCGCCAGTTTCTGGGTCAGCCGGCGCAGCTGCCGCTCCTGGCGCGAACGCTCGATGTCGAGCTTGAGCAGGCGCAGCAGCACGAACGACAGGCCGATGATGATCGGCAGCACCGGTGCGTAGCTGATGCCGGTCGCGCGGCCGAGCCAGCCGACCAGGGCCGGGAACAGGCCGAGCACCAGGGTCGCGACCGCGACGCCGAGCCACCAGACCGCATACGGGCCGTGCAGATGGTCGCGGCGGACCAGATAGAGGATCGCGACGGCCAGGCCGATGCCGATGATCGCCGCAGTCAGCTGGGCGTTCATCGGCGCGCCTCGCGGGCGACCGGCGCGCGGCGGCCGGCATCGAGCCGGGCCAGGCACAGCACGGTCGTGTTGATCATGTAGCGCAGCACGACCCACCAGGAGGCGAACACGCGCGAATGGCCGTTGCTGCGCGCGCGCATCGGCGTGGGCACCTCGGCGATCGTGCGGCCCTCGCGCGCCAGCAGCATCAGCACGCCGACGTCCTGGAAATCGAGCAGGCTCGCCTCGGGCGACGCCAGCCGCGCCAGCGCGCGCCGGTTGTAGAGCCGCAGGCCCGAGGTGAAGTCCGACAGGCGCAGGCCGGTCAGCACGCGCAGATAGTGCCAGGCCACGCGCTTGGGTCCGCTGAGCCGTTCGATGCAGGTGCCGATCACGACGTCGGCGTCGCTGCGCGCCTGTTCCTCGAACAGCGACGGCAGCGAGGACGGCAGGTGCTGGCCGTCGGCATCCAGCGTCACGACGCCGCCGTAGCCCTGGCGCAGTGCGTAGCGGATCCCGGTCTGCGTCGCGCCCCAGGCACCGAGGCCGAGCGGCAGCACCAGCACCTCGGCACCGGCGGCCCGTGCGACCTCGGCGGTGCCGTCGTCGCCGGCGTCGTCGACCACGAGCACGTCGCAGCCGAGCGCCTCGCGCACGCCGCGCACCACCTCGCCGACCGTGGCCGCCTCGTTGCGGGCAGGCATCACGGCCAGGCAATCGCGAGGATTCAAGGGGGGGCGCATCGGAATCGGGGCGGGCCCGGCGAGAAAGGATCGCGATTCTCGGCAGTCGCGCGAGCCGCTGTCAACCTGGACGCCGCTGCGAAAACCGGGCCGGAACCGCCGGCCCGGCCACGTCAGCCGACGCTCTCGGCGCTGTAGCGCGCGAGCAGGCCGCTGCGCACGGCGCCGCGCTGGATGTAGACGAAAAACGCATAGGCGGCCAACACTTGGGCGATCGCCAGCGCGGCCGCGACGGCGAGCGTCTGCAGCGGGAACGGCTGCCCGGCGACGATCGCGCGCATGCCTTCGAACACGTAGGCCGGCGGCAGCAGATGGGCGATCGCCTGCATCCAGCCGGGCAGGATCGACAGCGGATAGAACACCGCCGCGAACGGCGAGAGCAGCGCCGGAATCGGCCAGATCAGCCATTCCGAGGCGGGCCCGAGCCGCAGCACGATCGCACTGGCGAGGATTCCGAGCCCGACGCCGAACAGCAGCAGGATCAGCAGGAACGGCACGAACGCCAGGCCGTAGGCCGCGAAAGACAGTCCGAACACGCCGGCGGCCAGCGCCAGCATGACCGACAGCGCGATCGCCCCGGTCGCCAGGCTCGTCAGCACCAGGCCGGTCACGTATTCGGAGATCGCCAGCGGCGTCGCGAACAGGTTCATCAGATTGCGCGACCAGATGTCCTCGAAGAACGCGGTCGTCACGCCGTGCATGATGCGGCCGAAGAAATTCCACAGCAGCACCGCGCCGAGCAGACCGAGCGCGAGCACCGGCCCCTGGTCGGACAGCGTGGCCAGATAGCGCGTGATGAATCCCCACAGCACGATGTCGATCGCGCTCCACGCGAACGCCGGAACCAGGCGCGTCGGACTCGCACGCATCAGATAGAACTGGCGCAGCAGGACGGCGGCGACGCGGCGCGGCTTCACGGCGTGCCCTCGGTCAGCGACCGGCGCGCCAGGCGGATGAACAGCGCGTCGAGCGTGTCGACGCCGTGCTCGGCCGGCAGCGCGCGCGGATCGCCTTCGAGCAGGATGCGCCCGTCGGCGAGGAACAGGACGCGGTCGCAGACCGCCTGCACCTCGTGCATGTTGTGCGAGGTCCACAGGATGCCGCCGCGGCCCTGATCGGCGATGCCGCGGATCAGGCCGCGCAGGTCCTGGGCGGTCGCCGGGTCGAGCGAGGCGGTCGGCTCGTCGAGCAGCAGCAGGACCGGATCGTTGAGCATCGCCTTGGCCAGGCCCACGCGCGACTGCTCGCCCGAGGACAGCAGGCCGCAGCGTGTGTCGGCGAAGCGCACCAGATCGAGACGCTCGAGCAGCGCGTCGATCCGTCGCGACAAGTCCGGCACGTCGTAGATCATGCCGAACCAGCGCAGGTTCTGGCGCACCGTCAGATTGCCCGGCAGCGCCGCGTAGACCGCCGCGAAATTGCAGCGCGCCAATGCGCGCGAGCGCTGCCGCGCCAGGTCGACGCCGTCGATGCGGATCGTGCCGGCGCTCGGCTCGAGCAGGCCGAGCACCATGTTGATCGTCGTCGTCTTGCCGGCTCCGTTGGGACCGAGCAGACCGACGATCTCGCCGCGCCCGACCGTGAAGGAAATGCCGTCGACCGCGACCTTCGCGCCGTAGCGCTTGCGAAGATCGGCGACCGCCAGTACCGGTTCCGTCGCGGCGGCGGTGTTCGCGGGCACCGCGCTCACGGATCGAACCCGTCGTCGAACAGCGGATCGACGCCGGCGCGGCACACGGCGTCGGGCAGGCCGAGCGTCAGATCGTCGATGCTCCAGCCGTCGAACTCGCCGGAGGGGTCGCTGCGCGTGCGCAGGCGCAGCCGCACGTCGGCCTGCCCGGCCAGCTGCGGCAGGTCGAGCGTCACGCGCCGCCAGGCGGACCGGCCGCTGCAGCGGTAGACCTCGCTCCAGACCACGTGCGCCGCATCGGTCGAGACCTCGACGACGCCGGTGTCGTAGGTTTCCTCGGTCGCGCAGCGCTCGTCGAACGCGAGCGTGACCGCCGCGTAGCCGGACAGGTCCAGCGCCGGCGAGGTCAGGCGCAGATCGGCACTGGAAGGGTAGCGGCCGCCCGGGCTGTCGTTCCAGACGTGCTCGCCGGTCGCGATCGTCTCGATGCCCCAGCCGCCGCTGGCCGGCTGCGCGGTCCAGCCGGGGTCGCCGCCCTCGGCATCGTCGGCGAACGCGTTGCACTGTGGGCTCAGCGCCAGATCGCGCACGCGTGCCGCGCCGGCGCCCAGCGTGAAGTTCTCGATGCGCTCGGGCAGATAGCCGAAGCGGCGCGCCTCGAGCGTCACCGCGCCCGGATGCACATGCAGACGATACTGGCCGTCGGCGCCGGCCGGCATCGCGCGCACGTCACCGTCGGACTCCACGATGCGCACCTGCGCCGCCAGCGGCAGGCCGGTCGTGCGATCGCTGATCGTACCGGCGACGGTCGCGACGGCACCGGCCGCGGCCACCTCGACGAAGGCCGAGGCCGGCGGACCGTCGGCACCGGCCGCATTGCGCGCCTGCACGTGCACCGCGTGACGGCCGGGACCGAGCGTGTCAGCAGCGACGACGCGCGAGACGGCTTCGGCCGTCTGGTCGAACGCACCGTCGTCGGCCGTCATCGGGAGCGCCGATGTCGCCTGCCACGGCAACGTGCCGATGCCGGCGCCGGCCGCGGCGATCGCGAACACGGTCGGCGCGGGGCCGTAGGCCGCGTAGCCGCCGTCGTCGGCACGCGCGCGGATCGTCGCGGTCTCGCCGGCGACGATCAGGTTCGGCTCGATGCGCACCTCGGCGACGTCGGGCCCGGCCGGCAACCGGTACGGCGCGGCGAGATTGCGCGCGATGTAGCGCAGACCGGCCAGGTTCTTCGGCCAGGTGTCGTCCTCGAACGCCGCGCAGTCCTGGAAGAAGTCCAGGCCGCCGAGCTCGATCGTGAAGGCGGCGACGCCGAGCGCACCGTAGGCGGTGTCCGGTGTGGTCCCGCTGGTCGCGCCGATGCCGTTGGAGACGATCGGCATATAGCCGTTGTGCCAGCCGATGCGGCGGCCGAACCGCTCCAGCGCGGCGCCGTTCGGCGGCGCCGTCGCGGTATCGCCCCATGGCCACAGCACCAGCCGGCCGTTGCTGTGCAGATCGAGCACGACGCCGGTCGTCGTATCGGGCGCCGGCGTCACGCGGTCGTCGGCGCGGCGGTCGGCGTAGAGACCGCCCGCGTACGGCTGGCCGGCGCCGGCCTGTACGCCGGCGATGTAGGTCATGACCGCCTGTGTCTCCGGCTCCGACGCCGCCGCCGTGCCGCGGAAGGTCTGTGCGCATGGATCGGCGCTGCTGCCGCCGGCGTTCCAGTTGAACGGATAGTTGCGGTTGAGATCGACGCCGGCGTGATAGCTGCCGGTCGGCGGCTGCGCGGTGCACGCGCCCGATGCATCGTCGGCGTTCTTGCGCCAGAGCACGCCGGTCTCGGCGATCGCGCGGCCGTCCGGATTGGCCTGCACGAGCAGGTGCACCTGGTAGTGATCGAGCAGCGTCGTCGCATCGGCGTCGCGGCCGTAGCGCTCGGCCAACCATTCGCCGAAGCGCAGCGCGGTCTCGGCCGTGACGTACTCGCGCCCGTGGATGCCGCCGAGCACGAACAGCGCCGGCTTGTCGGCAAAGGCGCCGTCGGTACCGGACTGCGTCAGCCGCAGCACCTCGAGCAGGTGCCCGCTGGCCGGGTCCTGCGTCCGCCGCCACGACGGCCCGATCGGCACCACGGTCGCCAGCGCCGGATGGGCGGCGGCCAGTTGCTGCAGCCGCGCGTGCGTATCGTCGACCGTGCGATAGCACGCGAAGCCCGGGATCGCACGCAGTGCGCCGCCGTCGCGCTCGAGCGCCTGCAGACGGGCGCTGGCGACCGCATCGATGCGCGGCGCGAAACCGTCCGCGACCAGGCGCGCCAGCGTCGCGTCGTCGGCTTCGGCGGTGACGCGGCGGCGCAGCGGATCGACCTCGGGGTGACCGAATGCCGCGACCAGGCGGTCGCGCGCGGCCGCATCGGCGTAGTCGAACTCGGCGATCCAGCGCGCAGCCGGCGCCTGCAGCGGCCAGGCCGACACCACGATCAGAGCCAGGACGAGGCGGCGTCGACGCGAAGCGGCGGACATGCAGGGATTCCGGATGGGAGCGAACGGCCGATGGTAGCGGCCGGCTCAGGCCAAGACCACGATCCATGGATTGCGTCCGTCCGCACACGGAACGGCGGCACGGGACTGAACAGGCGCTGCGCCGGCGTCCGGTGCGGCGTGACGCCGACCGATCCGCCGCGCTACCCTCGCGCGCCTATGACCGAACCCACCCAGCACGACTTCACCCTGGAGCCGGACGACAACGAGCGCCTCTCCAACCTGGTCGGCCCGTTCGACGAGCATCTGCGCCAGATCGAGCTGCGCCTCGGCGTCGAGATCGCCAACCGCGGCCACGTGTTCCGCGTGATCGGCGACGCGCGCCCGGTGCAGCTGGCGACGCGGCTGCTGCAGCAGCTCTACGCGGCGACCGCGGAGGAAACCTTGAGCGCGCACCAGATCAACCTGCACCTGCAGGAATCGGGCGTCGAGGCGATGGCGGCGGTCGCCGCCGAAGGCGTCCAGGAGGTCGCGGTCAAGGTCAAGCGCGGCACGATCCGCGGCCGCGGTCCGAACCAGGCGCGCTACCTGCACGCGATCGCCACGCACGACATCAACTTCGGCATCGGCCCGGCCGGCACCGGCAAGACCTATCTGGCCGTCGCGATGGCGGTCGATGCGCTCAACGACAACCGCGCGCAGCGGCTGATCCTGGTGCGCCCGGCGGTCGAGGCCGGCGAGAAGCTCGGCTTCCTGCCCGGCGATCTGACGCAGAAGGTCGATCCGTATCTGCGCCCGCTCTACGACGCGCTGTACGAGATGCTCGGCATCGAGCGCGTGACCAAGCTGATCGAGCGCAACGTGATCGAGATCGCGCCGCTCGCGTACATGCGCGGACGCACGCTCAACGACTCGTTCGTGATCCTCGACGAGGCGCAGAACACGACGGTCGAGCAGATGAAGATGTTCCTGACGCGCATCGGCTTCGGCTCGGTCGCGGTCGTCACCGGCGACGTCACCCAGACCGACCTGCCGCGCCACGTCCGCTCGGGCCTGCGCGACGCGATCGAGGTGCTGCGCGACGTCGAAGGCATCAGCTTCACGTTCTTCAACGCCAAGGACGTCGTCCGTCATCCACTGGTCCAACGCATCGTGCGCGCCTACGAGGCTCACGAGAGCGCATCGAAGGAGTTCCCGTGATCCGCATCCTCGCCGCCGCGCTCGCCCTCTGCGCAGCCTTGCCCGCCGTCGCGCAGACCTATTCGAATCCCGAAAGCGTGGAGGCCCATCCGCGCCTCAAGCGCAGCCTGGTCAGCAACACCGGCGGCGGCAACATCCTCGCGCGCGCCGACGACGGCACGCTCAGCGTGTTCACGTCGGACCCGGCCTCGCCGTACGGCATCGAGCTGCTCGCCGGCACGCTGTTCGTGCTCGACTCGGGCCGCGTCAAGGGCTACGACATCGACAGCGCCGAGCCGGTCATGAATCTCGCGCTGACCGGCGCGGCCTTCCTCAACGGCATCACGTCCAACGGCACCGACACGCTCTACGTGACCGACTTCAACGGCCGCCGCGTCTATCGGGTCGGCGTCGGCGATCCCGGCGCGCCGACGCAGGAGCAGCTGACCTCGACCGGCACCGCGACGCCGAACGGGATCGTCTACGACCGCGACGAGAACCGCCTGCTGATCGCGACCTGGGGCAGCAACGCCAAGGTGCTGAGCCTGGACCTGGGCACGCCCGGCGCGACGCCGCAGACGCTGATCCAGACCACGCTCGGCAACCTCGACGGCATCGTGCTCGACTGCGACGGCACGCTGTTCGTATCGGCCTGGAGCGGCTGCGGCGCGGCCGGCGGCTGCCTGCGCCGTTTCAACCGCCCGTTCGCGATCGATTCGACGCCGATCGCCGTCGCCGACGGCCTGGCCAGTCCGGCCGACATCGACTACGACCGCCGCACCGCCGAGATCCTCGTGCCCGAATCGAGCGGCGCGCGCGTCAGTCTGCATTCCAGCAGCTGCGGGCGATCGCTGTTCATCGACGATTTCGAGCGGTGACACCGGCTTGAGCGAGGCGCCGATCGTCCATCTGTCGCTGGCGTCGGGCCTGCCGCGCCGCGGCCTGCCGCAGCGTGCCAGTTTCGAGCGCTGGGTCGCCGCGGCGGTCGCCGGCGCGCGCCGGCGGCGCGCGACCGAACTGTCGATCCGCCTGGTCGGCGCGGACGAGGGCCGGCGCCTCAATCACCAGTACCGCGGACGCGACTACGCGACCAACGTGCTGTCGTTCCCGGCCGAGCTGCCGCCCGGCGTGCGGCTGCCGCTGATCGGCGACCTGATCGTCTGCGCGCCGGTCGTCGCGCGCGAGGCGGCCGAACAGGGCAAGGCCGCTCGCGACCACTATGCCCACCTGACCGTGCACGGCGTCCTGCATCTGCTCGGCTACGACCACGAGCACGATGCGGACGCCGAGCGCATGGAGGCGCTCGAGACGCGCGTGCTGGCCGGCCTCGGCATCGCCGATCCATATCGGGCCTGAGCGGCGATCGCAGCAGGGTCCGTACCCGCAACGGCGACGCTCGCATCGCACGACGTCCGCGATCGCCGCGACCTGCGCACGATCGCCCGACCCGTCACGACACGGTTGCGGACGCGTCCTACAATCGACGCCCTTTCGGCCTCCGCGTCATCTCCATGCACCTGTCCCCGATCCTCACCGTCGCCGCGGTGATCCGCGACGCGCACGGCCAGGTCCTGCTGGTGCGCAAGCGCGGTTCGGCCGTCTTCATCCAGCCCGGCGGCAAGCGCGAGGCCGGCGAGGCCTCGCTGGTCACGCTCGCACGCGAGCTTCGCGAGGAGCTCGGCGTGCAGGCGGACCCGGGCAGCGCGGTCCGGCTCGGCGAGTTCGAGGCCTGCGCGGTCAACGAGCCGGGGCGCCGCGTTCGTGCCGAGGTGTTCGCGATCCAGATCGCCGGCACGCCGGCGCCGCAGGCCGAGATCGAGGCGATGGCCTGGGTGCCGCCGCGCGGTCCGTTCCCGGTACCGGTCGCGCCGCTCAGCGCCGAGCACATCCTGCCGCACGTCGCCGCGCGCGACGTGTGAGCCGGGTTTCAGTCGCCGGCGACGACCAGCGTCTTGCGGAAGAACGCGACCGCGTCGGCATCGACCTGGGCGTGCACGGCCGCGCGGTCGACACCCTCCGGATCGCGGCACAGCTCCGGCATCGTCTCGACCAGCGCCGCCGAGCACGGCGCCAGGAACACCCAGTGATCGGCCTTCGGCACCGCGCGCACGCCGTCCAGCGTCTTGACCTCGCGCTTGACGTGCAGCGCGTTCTCCGGCGGCAGCAGGATCTCGTCATGTTCGCCGTAGGCCAGGAACACCGGCCGGTCGGTCGCGGCGAGGCCGGGCCCATCGAACAGCAGACCGAGCGGCGCCATCACGAATGCCGCGCGGATGCGCGGATCGGCGGTCGGTCCCCGGCGCGAAAGATCGTCCTGCACGCCGGCCAGGTACGCCTGCAGCGACAGGCCGTGCGTGCGCGCCTCGGTCGCCAGCCGCCGCGCGTCGTTGCAGATCGCGCCGGAGCGGCGGTGACGCGTGCAGTAGCCGATCAGCCGCACGAAGCGCGGCACCGCACCGACCGCCATCAGCGCCGTGTAGCCGCCGACCGAATAGCCGGCCACGCCGATGCGGCGCGGGTCGATCCGGTCCTTCCAGCGCGCGTCCGCGAGCAGGGCGTCGATCGTCGCCGAAACCTGGACCGGACGGCCGACCAGCACGGCCGAGGTGCCGACGCCGCTCGCGTCGCGGACGTTGTCCTTGGGATGCTCGAGCGTGGCGACGATGAAACCGGCCCCGGCCAGCGTGGTCGCCAGGTCGTGATGACCGAGGCTGGACCCGGCCTGCCCGTGCGAGATCACGATCAGCGGCTTCGCGCCGGCCAGCGCCGGCGCGTCGCGCGTCGCGGCTACCGTGTACGGCCCCAGCGTCGTGGTGCTCCCGGCCGGGACACTGGCCGGATAGAACAGATAGCCGCTCATCGTGCCGCCGCCGACCGGATCGGCCATCTCCAGCGCGGCGATGCCGACACCGGCCGCACGGCACGGCATGCCCGCCGCGACCAGCACCACGAACAGGGCGGTCGTCGCCCAGGCTTTGACGCTCATCGATGTCACCCCGTCCGCCCGGTCGGGCGCAGCGCGCCACCTTACGTATTCGCAGCGGCCGCGCAAGCGCGCCGCGTGCCTGCGCGCACCGGGGTGATCGCGCTTCCCGTCCTCGATCGTCCGGCCGGCGCCGTCGTTCGCAGTCGATGTCAGGTTTGAAGTGAGGCTCGATGGCCGCTGCTTGGCCCGGCACCTGCCGATCGGATAAGGTGCAGAGGTCCCAGAGACCACACGGAAAGGCCCCGGCGATGTGCCCGAGATTCCTTCTTGGCGTTACGGTCCTGTTGGCCGTCTCGACGGCGACGGCGGGATTACCGGTCGACCCTCACTTCGTGCAGGTCGGCCATCGCATCGATCTCTTCGAGCAGGCCGCCGCCAGCGGATTTGCGGTCACGGACGTCGACGGTGACGGATGGGACGATGCCGTCTTCCTGGGCCTGAGCGACGGGCCGGTGCTTTTCGTGCTCGGCCGGGCGCCATACGGTGTGCTGGACATCAAGTCTTCGCAGAAGGTGGCCGACGACGGCACTGTGGTCAGAACGCTGGCCGCGACCGTGCAGGGCGCCCGGCGCATCCTGACGCTCGGCAGCAACGGCATCGTCCGGCTCTACGGCGGCTGGCCGCTGGTCGAGGTGGCCACTCGCACGGCCGCGCCGGATGCGCTGGCGGCCGAGATCGGCGATGCCGACGGCGACGGTCACGACGACCTGGTCGTACTGACGGCCGGCCAGGTGCTCCGCTACGACCTGGATAGCGGGGCGCTGACCGGCAGCCTGCCGATCAGCGGGCATTCGGCACTGGCCTTGGCACGACTCGACGCCGATCCGGCGCTGGAGATCATTCTCGGCGGCGTCGCGCCCGGACGTGTGCTCGACGGCGCCACGTTCGCGACCGACTGGAGCTACGTCGACCCCTTCGGTCCGCACGTGGTGGCCGGGCGATTCGCACCCGATCCGACCATGCGCTGGTTCGGCCTCGACACCTTCTACACGCTGTATCGCGCAGAACCGTGGAGTCCGCTCTGGTCCGCATCGGCTCACTACACCGTGACCGCGGCAGCAGCGGGCGATCTCGATGGCTCGGGGGACGACCTGCTGCTGGTCGGCACTCTGCACGCCGCGATGGCAATCGATCCTTCCACGCATCAGGAAATCTGGCAACGCAACCCGGTTTACGAAGGTGTCCAACGCATTGCCGCGGTCGATCTCAATGATGCCGGATCCAGACAGGTCCTCTATTCCTCAGGCGCGGGCAGCGAATTGCTGACGCTGATCGACATCACCTCGCTGCTGCCGAGCTGGACCCATCAGGTACCGACGGGCCGGTTCGAGTCCGTTGCGCTCGGCGATGTCGATGGGGATGGCAGGATCGAACTCGTCACCGCTGCGCAAGGCGAGCACTTCGGTACGCTGGCGATCTTCGATGCCGAAACCGGCAGGGAGAAATGGCGCAACCAGATAACGATCAACGAAAGCGCCCCGTTCTTCCTCGCCGGTCACGACGTCCAACTGTTGCCGCACGAGGGCGGGGCCGGCATGAGCATCCTGTTCGCCGGAGAGTCGCGCAGCCGGGGGCGCGCCACCGTCGCCAACGGCGTGACGATGCAGGCCGAACTCCTGCTTCCGGACGATCGGGACCCGATGAGCGTGCGCCGCGCGGCCCGCTCGGCGACGCTGGACTTCAATCGGGATGGAACGCGCGACTACGCTTTCGCCACCGAAGCACTCGAGGACTTCCCGGCCGGCGCCAAGATCTACGTGTACTCGGGAACGGACAGCCGGCTGCTCTGGGAGTCGCCGGTACTCGGACCGTCGCTCGCGACCGTGCACAACCTCTTCGCGATCCCTCAGGATGACGGCGACACCGAACTGGTCATTGCGTTGCACGACGGACTACGCGCATTCAGCGCCGCGAGCGGTCTGCTGACCTGGTCACTCGGCGCACCGCTCGACGGCGCCACCTGGATTGCGCAGGGCGTATCCGGACCGGAGATCGTGCTGTTCTCCGCCACCGGTGGCGTCACCGTCTACGATTACGCGACGCGTACGCCGCAGCGCAGCTTCACTCTCCCGGCGCCGCTGCGCGCGGTCGCCGCGCCGAAAGGCGATGCCAGCCTGCTGATCGCCGCATCGAACGGCCGCCTGCTGCAGGTCGACGGCATCAGCGGCGCCGTCGGCGCGACGAGCGAGGTCTTCGACAGCATGGAGCAACCGATGCAGCCGCTGGCGACGCTGACGCGCTCGCAGACGAGCTGGCTGATCGCAGCCGCCACCGATCACCAGCTCGTGCGCTTCCGGCTCGATCTGGACGACCGGGTTTTTCAAGGTGAGTTCGACTGAAACATCGGCCGCTGGATTTACTTTCGAGATACCGCTGCCGTCTTCTTCACTTCACATCCGTCGACCCTGCATTGGTTGAATGGCCGTGCCCCGTCATGGATGCTTCGCCGCAGCGCCCGGGTCGGGGACGGCGGCATCCAATCACTGGGGAATATGGAATGAACATGAAAATCGCCGCAATCGCGGCCATCGCGTCGCTGGCTGCCATGAGCGCTGGCGCGGCGCAATGGCGCCGTGTTCCAGTGCCGGGCGGCACCATCGAGGATCTCGTGGTCCTCGCCGACGGACGGCTGTACGCCGGCACGACCGATGGCCTGTATCGCAGCGACGACGCCGGCGGCCACTGGTCACGGACGGAGCTTGTGCCGTCGTATAAGCGATTTCGCAGAGTCCATCCGATCGATGGAACGGATGCTCATCTGGTGGCTTATACCGAAAGCTGGGAGGGTCCCTACGAGTCACGAGCCCTCGAACTCAGTACCGACGGCGGCGCGACCTGGCAGGTGACCTTGCCGGATGATGGATACTTTTCCGGCACAACCGGCGTTTTCGCTGGCCGTTTCGTCAGCCATCCGGCCAACCCCGACATCGTCCTCTTCGCGGAGTACATGAGGCTCAGGCGTTCCGTGGACGGAGGCCGGACCTGGCAAGCGACGGATGCCGCTTTCCCATGGGGCGAGATCTTTCCCATGCCCGACGCCCCCGGACATTTCGTGGCGCATTCGCCGCGCTCCAACCTGCGCTTCCTGGAGTCGACCGATGGCGGACTGACCTGGACGGAACGTCATCCGACTACACATGTTCCTCGTCGAGCGCAGTCCAGCGTGGTGCAAGATGCGCTGCAGCCCGAGCGCTTGTACTTCGCGACCGCACATGCCGACTACGAAGGCGACAACACGTCCAGCAGCGGCTGGATCGACAGTCGCGACTGGTCGGTGACGCTCTTCTCGGACCCTTGCGATTGCAGTCATCGTCGTGTGGTCGCCGACCCGCACAGGGCCGGACGACTGGTCGCACCATCAGTGACGTTCGCGCCCGACTCGCCGATCGCGGTCAGCTTTCCCGTCCGCGAAAGCCTGGATAGCGGCGCCACCTGGCAGACACTTTCCACGTCTGGACGGCAGATCGATTCGGACTTTCGACTGACGTTCGACCCATCGACGTCCGGTCGCAGTTATATGCCGAGCCTCGGCGCCGGCGTTTTCCGCTCCGATGACGAGGGCGCCACATGGAGTGCACATTACGCCGGCATGACGGGCGGGACGATTGCGGAGACATCGGCCAACCCGAGCGACCCCGACGACTTCCTGGTATCCCGCCGGCTGCTTCCGATGCTGCGCACGACGGATGGCGGTGTAAGCTTCCAGGCGATCGATGGCGATCTGGACGAGGAGCTCTATTCTTCCTACTGGAAGAAAATTGCACGATCGAGAGCAGATCCCCGATTGTTGATCAGCCATAGTGGCGATTCACTGTACCGAAGCCAGGATGGTGGCTCGTCCTGGACTCCGCTGGCGTCAGATTATCCGTCTGACTCTGCACCCTTATCTATCGAGTTCGTTGGCAGCGATCCCAACCATCTCGTCGCTTTGACACACGACGAGAAAGGACGTCTGTTGACGTACTGGTCTGCTGATGGTGCCGAACATTGGACGCCTCTGCTCGCCAACGACAGTTACCCAGGACTGTTTTCGTTGCAGACACACGCGAACAATGGTCGGGCTTATCTGACGTACGACTATGGCATTCTTCGGACCAATGTACTTTACTTGGTAAGCGATGGAAGCACGGACCCGTTCCGCCCCGTGCTTCCGCCCCTTATCGATTCGTCGACCTACTGGGCGACGTCCCGACCAGACCCCGTGAACGCACAGCGACGCTTGCTGCTGGAGTATCCCGGATATAGGCCGACCGGCACAGAAACCAATCGGGTATGGGAGAGTGTCGATGACGGGACGAGCTGGAAACTTCTGGGGCCGACCAATAGTGTCGGTGCCGTCTGGACGATTGACGCGTGCGATGGTCGCACTGTCTGGGAGCCCGACTCCAGCACCCTCTCTCGCGACAAGGGACACATGTTTCGAAGCGAGAGCAGCGTCACGCGAGGCAGGCTGGGCCGGTTCGAGAACTTCTGCTTGAACGGGAAAACTCACGTCCTCGCCGTGACGGGCAGGCAAGGACTGGGAACCGGCCTGCTGATTCGCGAGCCTGAAGCGGGAGATACGCTGTTTCGCGACACCTTCGATCCCTGACGTGAGAACGCTGCCGTCATAGCCGAAGCGGAGTGGTGAACGCACACGCGCCACTTCACTTACCGAGCCAGCTCGTGTAACACAGACAGTGCTCGGGGGTTCGACGGGGCGATCGATCCGATCCGATGCCGACTCCCCTCGCCGGACTTCGCTTCCTGAATCGATCGCCTGCTCACGATCCAATCCGCCTTGCATGTCTTCAGGACGCACCAAGGACTGAGCCGCTCGACAACCCAGAAATGGCAAGGGTTCCACTGAGCGGCTTCCCGAGCGCCGCCCTCTCCATCCAGCAAGTCACGACAACGGCGGCGAGTGAGTGGACAATCCCACCATGGTCACCGCGTGCCGAATCGCCTCGATCCTCTTCGCGGTCTTGCTCGTCGCAGCGGCACAGGCGCGGGCGAACGACGTGGGAGAACCATCTGCGGCCGAGGCGATACGCGTCCAACTGGCGCTCGGCGACGTGGTCGCGCTGCCTCTGGATGTCCCGGCGCATGCATCGACCGAGATCGGTCTCGACCAGGCTGAGGGTGCCGTCGAGGCGCAGCTGACGGCACCGGCCCGCGCTCCGATCCGCCTGCGCAACGACGCCGGCCGCAGCAGCCGGATCGACTATGTACTGAATGCCGGGGACCAACCCACGCGGTGGACGCTGACGGTTTCATCCGCTCGCCCGAACCGACCGGCCATTGTGGAGGTCATGGCCGCGCGGCCGCAACCGACGACGGCACGCCTCACCGCACGTGCGGAGGCTCTGCAACGGCTCGCCGAGGCCGAGGCCTTGCGACGCACGGCCGGAAGCCAGGAGACCGGTATGGCAAAGGACGACGTGGCAATCGAGGCCGCATACGAGCGCGCGCTGTTCGCGGCCGCAGCCGACGGCTGCCTTCAGCTGCGCATCGAGACCGGGCGCGCCCGATACCATTTCGCGCAGGGTCGCTACCGCGAGGCGCGGCAGGCGGCCGAAGCCGCGCTGGCCCTGCACTGCGACGACGGCCTGGCCGGCGAAGCCGAACGCGCGGCGGCGTTGCGGACCCGCGGAGCCGCGCTCGGATACCTCGGCGATTTCGCCGGCGCGATCGCCGACCAGACCGCTGCGCTGGCGCTGTATCGCCGCACCGGGGATCTGGCCTACCAAGCGCTGCTGCTCGGCAACCTCAGCGCGAACCATCGCGCGCTCGGCGACACCGAACGTGCCTTGAGCACGGCGAACGAGGCGCTCGCGACCGCCGAGCGTGCCGGCGACGCCAGGCGCGCCGTGTTCGTGCAGGAGAGCATCGCGGCGATTCGTCTGCAGCGCGGCGAACTCGGACCTGCGCTGAGTGCGTACCAGCTGACGCTCGATGCGCTGCGGACCACGCCGTATCCGCGGGTGGAAGGCATGGCCTGGAACGACCTCGGCCTGCTCTATCGGCAGACCGGCGACCGCGCCGCGGCGCGCGACGCGCTCGAACGTGCCGCCTCGATATGGCGCGACAGCGGCGATGTCTCGGGCCTGGCCGAGGTGCAGTTGAACCTGGCCGATCTGGACCTGGACGAGGGCGGGCTCGACGCCGCCTGGCAGGGCTATCGCGCCGCGCTCGATATCGACCTCGCCCAGGGTTTTCGGCGCGAGGAGGCGCATGCGCGGATCGGGCTCGGTTCGGTAGCGGCGCTGCGCGGCGAGGACGCCGAGGCGCGCGGCCACCTGGAAGTGGCGGCCGCGCTGGCCGAATCGATCGGCGCGAGCGCGAACGCGGTGGCCGCGCGACTCGCGCTGGCGGAGCTCGCGCGGCGCCATGGCGATCACGACGCAGCCGCGCGCGCGGCCGCGACCGCGCTCGACCAGGCCAGGCGCGCGCACGACGTATCGGGCCAGGCGCAGGCCCTGATCGTGCGTGCGCGCCTCGCGCTGTCCGTCGGCGACCTGGCCGCGGCGCACGCGGCCGCGGCACCGGCGCTCGACCTGATCGAGGATGCGCGCGGCGCGATCGACCCGCCGCAGCTGCGCAGCCGCTACTTCGCGACACGCCGCGACGCGTACGATCTGGCAATCGAGATCCTGATGCGGCGCCACGCCGTACAGCCCGACGCCGGCTATGCGATGCAGGCGTTCCTGGTCAGCGAGCGCGCACGCGCACGGGCGCTGCAGGACCGTCTCGGCGAACGGCGCCTGAGCCTGCCTGATACGATCGATCTCGGCCTGCTCGAAGCCGAGCGCACGGCCGAGCTCGCATGGCGTTCGGCGGCGGCACGCGACGAGGCCGCGCTGGCCGAGGCGCAACGGACGCTCGACGCGGTACGCGGCCAGATTCGCGCGCAGCATCCGCGCTATGCGGAGCTGGCACATCCGCCGCGTCCGACGCCGGAATCGATGCTGACCCTGCTGCGCGATGCCGGCGTGGTGGCGGACAGCTGGTGGCTGGCCGAGCCGCACAGCTATCGATGGCGCATCACGGCCGCCGGCGTGTCGGCGACGACGCTGCCCGGCCGCACGACGATCGAACGGGCGGCGCTTCGGCTGCGCGAACGCGTGGCGACCGCGCCGGTCGCCGCGTCGGCGGCGCCGATCGAGCGGATCGCCGCCGACGAGATCGCGCACGACGCCGCAGTCGACGTCGCGGCACGTGCGCTGGCGACGCTGCTCGACCTGCCCGAGGCCGCCGACGGGGCGCTGCACGTGACGATCCCCGATGGCGCCCTGGCCTGGGTGCCGTTCGCGCTGCTGGAGCCGGATGTTCCGCGCGGTCGCGTCTACCTGCCGGGTCTGTCGGCACTCGCCGGCATCCGAGCGGTGGCACGCGGCGGCGCGCCGGACGCGGTCGCGATCGTCGCCGACCCGGTCGTGCGTGCCGACGATCCGCGTCTGCCGCAGACCGGGGCGCCGGCGATCGACGCGCCCGCGCCGCTGCCGTATGCGCGGCGAGAAGCGCGCGCACTGCTGGCGCTGGCCGATCGCCGCGCGTCGCGCTGGATCGACGGTTTCGACGCCAGTCGCCAGACGCTCGCGGCGTTGTCCTGGGCGCGCTACGGCACGGTCCATTTCGCGACGCACGCGCGTCTGGACGTCGCGCGGCCGGAACTGTCGGCGATCGTCCTGTCCGCCTACACCGCGGACGGCACGCCGCAGGACGGCGTTCTGCGCGCCGACGATCTCTACACGCTGGACGTGCCGGTCGACCTGGTGGTGCTCGGTGCCTGCGACGGTGCCGTCGGTCCGATCCAGGGTGCCGAAGGACCGTTCAGCCTGGCACGTGCGTTCTTCCATGCCGGCGCACGGCGCGTGCTGGCCAGTCTCTGGGCCGTCGACGATCGCGCCGGCGCCGCGCTGATGGACCACTTCTACGAAGGCCTGCTGCGTCAGGGCCTGCTGCCGCCACAGGCACTCGAACGTGCGCAACGGAAACTACGCGCCGAACCGCGCTGGGCGGCGCCGTATTATTGGGCGGGTTACGTGCTGCAAGGAGACTGGCGATGACCGGCGCGGACGAACCGCTGCACGCACTGCTCGCGCACCTGGGCGGCGACCGTAGCGCGGCCGCCGCTTACGAGGCCTTGCGTCGGCGGCTGATCGCATTCTTCCGCCTGCACGTGCCGGCCCAGGCCGACGATCTTGCCGACGTCGCCCTCGACCGGCTCGGCCGCCGCCTCGCCGAAGGCGTCGCCGTCGAGGATACCGGCGGCTATGCGCTCGGCATCGCGCGTTATCTGGTGCGGGAAGCGCAGGCGCAGGCGATCCGCACCGCGCGTGCCGAACACGATTCGCTTCTGCAGCTGCCCGACGAGGACGCGGCCGCCGATGCCGTCCGATACGAAGCCGTGCTCGCCGCGCTCGACGCCTGCCTCGACACGGCCGGCCCCGCGCAGGGCCGGCTGATCCTCGACTACTACGGCGCCGACGGCGGCGAGCGCATTGCGCTGCGCCAGCGCCTGGCCACCGCGCTCGGCATCAGCCTCAACGCCCTGCGCAACCGTGCACTGCGCCTGCGCGAGGCACTGGAGGCGTGCGTGCGGGGGCGCCTGCTGGCAGGTTGAGCGCGATACCGCGTCCGGGGGCCCACCGGTTCGCGCAAGCCACGTTTTTCGCCTGCGTTGGCGGCGTCGAAAATCCTGGTTGTTTCGTTCGCGCGTAAGTCTCCTTTTCGTAGGTGGGCGGGCATCCCTGCCGCTTTCCGCTCGCCTCCGGGCGAGCGGGAATAATCACCCAGGCCGATCACCCAGGAAGCGAACCGACCCACCATAGAACCCCATCACCCCCGCAGCGTGATACTTCCCCCATTCGCGCCACAGAAAGAAACCTCCCCACCGGCCCGAGATGTCCCCGACCGACGCCACCCTGCGCGACTGGCTCCTGCATCGGCTTCCCGAAGCGGACGCCGTCGCGCTCGAAGAACGGCTGCTGCGCGAGGACGCGTTCGCGACGCGGCTGCTCGAGGTGGAGACCGATCTGATCGACGACCACGCCGCCGGACTGCTCGATGCCGCCACGCGCGAGGCGGTCGCGCGTCATCTGATCGCCGATCCGGCCGGGCGCTGGCGCTGGACGGTCGCGCGGGCGCTGGCCGCGCGAACACGGACGGCGACGCTGACCCGGCAGCGGCGGCGACGCCGCCTCGCTGCGGCAATCGGCGCCCTGGCCGCAGCGGCGGTCCTGGCGATCGCGCTGATGCAGCCGGACCGGGCGCCGCAGGCGCCGGCCGATATCGCGGCGCTGCCGACGATCAGCCTGCGCCTGGCGGCGACGCGCGGTGAAGCCACGCCGCTGCGTCTTCCGGCAAACGACGGCTGGCTGCGCCTGCAGGTCGAGGTGGCCGAGTCCGCGGCCGCCGCTTACGAGCTGACCGTCCGCGACGGCACGGACGTCCGTTTCCATGCATCCGGCCTTGCGCTGCACCGCGCCGGACCGTACGGCTACGTCGAAGCGGTGATCCCGGCCGCGGCGGCGGGTCCGGGCCGACGGCAGGTCGAGCTGGCACCGACCGGCGCAGCGCAGGCCCCCGCGATCTGGTACCTGGAGACGACCGCGCCGTAGGGTCGCCCGCGTATCGGCGTGATATCCGTGCCGAATCGCTCACTGGAGTTACGGCGCGGCGCATCGACCGCGCATCCAGGAGACGATCATGGTGCGCACATCGGGGATTCCCGCGACCGCTGCGGCGGCGGGACGGGCGATCGGCTGGCTGCTCGGGCTGATCCTGGTGTGGCTGCCGGGGCCGGCATGCGCGGACGACGGCTGGACGGCACTGGGCGGCCACGTGCTGCCGGTGCTGACCGGCGCGCAGCGACTGCCGGCTGCCGAAACGGCCGCACTCGATGCGCCGATGACGCTGACGCTCGTGCTGAACCGGCGCGACGCGGCCGGTTTCGAGGCGTATCGCACTGCGGTACAGGACCCGGCCTCGCCGGACTATCGCCGCTATCAGTCACCGGCCGCGCTGGCCGACCGCTTCGGGCCGAGCGCCGCGGACTACGCGGCCGTGCGCGACTACTTCGCGAGCCGCGGCTTTGCGATCGCGTCCGAATCGGCCGGCCGCCTGACGCTGAGCGTGACCGGTTCGCGCGATCGCGTCGTCGCCGCGCTCGACGTCGCGATCGACGCCTATGCGCTGCCCGGCGGCGGCCGGCATTTCCTCGCCAACACCGATGAGCCGTCGCTGCCGGCGGCGATCGCGCCGCTGGTGCAGTCGATCTCGGGCCTGTCGACGCTGGCCCGGATCGAGCGGTTGCCGTCGCCGCAGTTCGTCGGCAACTGGGGCTACAACTGCGCCGGCGGCGCCGGTGTGGACCCCTATACCAAAACCTTCTGCTACGGCGTCTATCAGAACGCGCTCGGCTTGCACAACAACATCTGCAGCAATCCGGTCGGCATCCTGCTGACGCTGTTCCTGTGCCGCGTCGTGCCGATCCTGGCCTCTCCGCTGGATACGCCGCTGCTGCCGGCCGGCGGCGATGCCCTGCCCGGCGACGGCCAGACCGTGGCGCTGGTGCAGTTCGACAGCTTCCATACGTCCGACATCCGCGACTTCCTCGATCTGATCGGCGCACCGGCGTCGCAGATCGGCCAGCTGTCGAGCGTCGCCGTCAACGGCGGCGCGGCGGTCGGCGCGAACGAGGACGAGGTCGTGCTCGACATCAGCGTCGTTATGGCGACGGCGCCCGGCGCGAACGTGGTCGTCTACAGCGCGCCGTTCACCGGCGCCGGCAGCTTCCAGACATTGTTCAGCCGCATGCTCGACGACGGCGTGGACGTGATCTCCAACAGCTGGGCCTACTGCGAAGACCAGACCACGCTGGCCGACGTGCGCGGTGTCGATACGATCCTGGCCACCGCGGCCGCAGCCGGCATCAGCGTGTTCAACGCCTCCGGCGATACCGGCAGCACCTGTCTGGACGGCGCGCCGAACACGATCACGGTACCGGCCGGCTCGCCAAACGCGACCGCGGTCGGCGGCACCTCGACGCTGGCCGGCCCCGGCGGCACGTATGCGAGCGCGACCTGGTGGGGCCAGGGCAGCAGTGCCGGTCACGGCCAGGGCGGCTACGGCGTCAGCCGCTTCTTCGCGCGTCCGGCCTATCAGAACGGTCTCAATGCATCGGCGATGCGCTCGGTGCCGGACCTGGCCGTCAACGCCGATCCGATGACCAACGGCGTGCCGATCTGCCAGGCCAGCCGCGGCGGCTGTCCGAGCGGCCTGCTCTACGGCGGCACCAGCATGTCGGCGCCGCTGATGGCGGCGTTCGCGGCGACGCTCAATCATGCCCAGGGCGCGAACCTGGGTCTGTTCAACGCGCATGCCTATCCACTCGCGAACACGGCGGCCTTCCACGGTGCCGCGGCGCTCGGCAGCGACTTCGCGCACGTCGGCCTCGGCAGCCCGAACCTCAGCGTGCTGAATCTCGCGCTGGCCGGCCAGGCAGCGGGGCCGGCCAGCGCCGCGACCTCGCGCGCGATCGCCGATCCGGCGACCGGCATCGCCGACGGCACGACGGCCACGCACGTCGTCGTGCAGCTGCGCGATGCGTCCGGCAGTACGGTCGGCGGCCGTCGCGTCAGCCTGACCGCGCCGGCCGGCGCCGCCGTGACGATCACGCCGTCGACGCCGGTGACGACGACCGCGGCCAACGGCACCGCGGTCTTCGCCGTGACCCGTAACGCGGTCGGCACGGCGACGCTGAGCGCCCGCGCGATCGACGACGGTTTCGACATCGGCGCCGGGCTGCCGCTCACGTTCGTCGCGCCGCCGGCGGCGGCGGGCGGCATCCTGGCCTTTCCTATCGCGGTGACGGCCGACGGCATCGCGACGACGACGATCACCGTGACGCTGCGCGATGCCGACGGCCGTCCCACGCCCGGCAAGCACGTCGTCCTGTCGCAGGGTCAGGGCCGCTCGGCCGTGACCGGACCGAATCCGCCGGAGACCGACGCGAACGGCGAGATCCGCTTCACCGCGACCAACCGCGTCGAGGAGTCCGTCAGCTACACCGCGGTCGATGTGACCGACGGCGAGCTGCCGGTGCCCGGCGCGGCGACGGTGGCCTATTCCAATGCGGTCGGTTCCTGTGTGACGGCGCCGGTGGCGGCGTCGGGCCATGCGCTGACCGCGTTCGCAAATGGCTTCGCGGCGTATCCGTTCTTCTACGGCAACGTCAACTGGGGGTGCAGCGGCGCGTCGAATCCGGCGTTCAGCGCCGATGGTGCGGCCTACGTCGCGCATTTCCAGACCGGCGATCTGTACCGGCTGCGCGACACCGGCGGCACCGCGGTCGGCCCGCTGTCGAACCTCGGCGTCACGCTCGGCAAGCCGGTGTTCGGCAAGGACGGCAAGCTCTACGCGACACGCGGCATTACCGGCGCTTCGTTCGGCAGCGGCGACATCATCGAGATCGATCCTGACAGCGGCGACCTGCTGCGCATCGTCGCGAACAACCTGACCTGCCCGCACGGACTGGCGACCGATCCGCTGAGCGGCGACCTGTTCTTCGACAACAGCTGTACCGGTGCCGGGTCGGACAATCCGTCGCTGTACCGGCTGACCGATCCGGGCGACACCGATCCGGCCCGTCCGACCGCGGTGACCGTCTATGCGACGTTGCCGGGGACGCCGAACGGCCTGATCGCGATCGCGCCGAACGGCACGATCTATGTCGCGACTGCGTACTCGACGTTCCCGCACTCGCCGCTGGTCCAGGTCGCCGGCACCGACCGGCCGCAGCCGGCGTCGGTGACGACCATGCAGGGATTCGACTCGTACTACTGGATCAACATCGGCGAGGCCGGACCGGACGGTGCGGCGCGCTCGCTGCTGGTCTGGAACGAGCCCGATACGCTCTACCTCGTCGACCTGACGACCACACCGGTGACGCGCACCGCGCTGGCCGATCATCTGGGCACCGGCACGATCGGCGCCGACGGCTGCCTGTACTCGAGCACCGCCGACGCCGTGCACAAGCTGACGCCGGCCGGCGGGGCCTGTGATTTCGCGAGCAGCAATCCGGCGCCGGCGCTCGGCCTCGACCCGCGCCTGACCTCGCCCGATCCGCCGCAAGGCACGACGCTGACGCTGCAGGCGAAGCTCGCGCACGTCGGCATGGCAGCGGGCACGCCGGTGCGCTTCCTGGTCGAAGGCGCCAACGCGCAGGTGCGCCTGGCCCGCACCGATGCGAACGGCATCGCGACGTTGAGCTACGTCGGCACACGGGCCGGCAGCGACGTGGTCACGGCGCTGCTGCGCACCGACACGCTGGACCTCACGTCCAATCCGGCACGCGTGACCTTCGCCGAAGGACCGCACGCGACCTTCCTCGCGCTCGGCGGTGCGCAGGGAGCGGTCGCCGCGCGGCCGGTCGCGCTGACGGCACGACTGACCGATACGTCGGCTGCGAGTACGCCGAGCCCGGTGGCCGGCGCGATGCTGTCGTTCGCGGTCGGCGGCCAGACTTGCAGCGGCACGACCGATGCGGCCGGCCTGGCGAGCTGCACGGTCACGCTGCCGTTGCCGGGCACCTATACGCTCGGCGTGCAGTACGCCGGCAGCCCGGCGCTGCGGCCAGCCTCGGCGAATCGGCCGTTCACGGTGACCGCGGCGATCGACCGGATCTTCGCCGACGGCTTCGAGACGCCCTGAGCGGGCAGCCGGGTCGGCGGCAGGGTGTGCCGCCGACCCGGTCGAGCGGTCCGGCATCGGCGCGTTCACAGCGCGATTCGCATCCCGACGCGCCCGCTGCACGAGTGCGCCCCGGTGGCGGCGAGCGCGCTCGCGATGCGGATCCGAGCGCGCCCCGCCCCAGCCGATCGCCGCGCATCGTCACTCGGGCGCCAGCGGCGCGAACAGCTCGGCCAGATCCGATTCGTCCAGATGCAGCGCGCCGGTGCCGGTGCCTTCGAGCACGGCATCGGCCAGGCCGGCCTTGCGCGCCTGCAAAGCCTGGATCTTCTCCTCCACCGTGCCGGCGCAGATCAGCTTGTAGACGAAGACCGGCTTGTCCTGGCCGAGGCGATGCGCGCGGTCGGTGGCCTGCGCCTCGACCGCCGGATTCCACCACGGGTCGTAGTGGATCACGGCGTCGGCGGCGGTCAGGTTGAGGCCGGTACCGCCGGCCTTGAGGCTGATCAGGAACACCGGCGCGTCGCCGTCCTGGAAGCGGCGGACCAGATCGGCGCGGGCGCCGCCGGGCGTCTGGCCGGTCAGCATCAGATGGCCGACGCCGCGTGCGTCGAGCGCCTCGGCGATCAGCGCCAGCATCTGCGCGAACTGCGAGAACACCAGCACGCGCCGGCCCTCGCCGATCAGCGTGTCGAGCCGTTCGAGCAGGGCCTCGAGCTTGGCCGAATCCTCGGTGCGGCGCGCGCTGTCGAGCTTGACCAGACGCGGATCGCAGCAGACCTGGCGCAGCTTCAGCAGTGCGTCGATCACGACGATGCCCGACTGCGCGAGACCGCGCTCGCGCATCGCTTCGCGGACGCGCTCGTGCTGGGCCAGGCGCAGGGTTTCGTAGAGCTCGCGCTGGGCGCCTTCGAGCTCGAGCCGCTGCACGATCTCGGTCTTCTCCGGCAGCTCGGTCAGCACGTCTTCCTTGCGTCGGCGCAGCAGCAGCGGCGCGATGCGCCGCGACAGGCGCTGACTGCGATCGGCGTCGCCGTGCTTCTCGATCGGCACGCGATAGAAACGCGCGAACTGCCGCTCGCTGCCGAGCAGGCCCGGCTCGACCGCGTCGAACAGCGCCCACAGCTCGCCCAGATGATTCTCCAGCGGCGTGCCGGTCATCGCCAGCCGGCGCCGCGCCGGAATCTCGCGCACGACCTGAGCGGCCTGGCTGCGCGCGTTCTTGACCGACTGCGCCTCGTCGAGGATCACCAGCGCGAACGCGGTCGCGGTCAGGCGCTCGCGGTCGCGCGGCAGCAGCGGATAGGTCGTGATGACCAGATCGTGGCCGGCGATCGCATCGAACGCGCGCGCGCGGCCGGCGCCGTGCAGCGTCAGCACCGAGAGCGACGGCGCGAACCGGTGCGCCTCGTCCTGCCAGTTGCCGATCAGGCTGGTCGGCGCGATCACCAGAGCCGGCGCGTCGAGACGGCCGCGTGCCTTTTCGTCGAGCAGATGCGCGAGCACCTGCACGGTCTTGCCGAGGCCCATGTCGTCGGCGAGCACGCCGCCGAGTCCGGCATCGGCGAGGAAGCCGAGCCAGGCCAGGCCTTCGCGCTGATACTCGCGCAGCACGGCCTGCAGTCCGGCCGGCGGTTCGACCGCGCGGCGGGCTGCGGTCAGCGCATCGCGATTGGCGCGCAGACGGTCGCCGCCGGCCCAGTGCAGTCCGGCCTCGTCGCCGGCCACGATCAGGCTGGCCGCCGCGCTGCGGTGCACGCTCAGGCGCTCGCCGCGATCGGCGTCGATCCATTCGAGCAGCGGCCCGACCAGCGCGCGCACGCGCGCCAGCGGCAGCTCGACGCTGCGCCGCTCGTCGATCGGCACGCGCAGCGCCGCGTCTCGCCGCTCGCCGCGGCGCGGCGCCAGCGAGAAGCGCGGATCGGTCAGCAGGCGCCGCAGGATCGGCAGCAGATCGACGCGCTCGCCGCCGACGTCGATGCCGAGCGCGACATCGAACCACGGCGTACCGGTCTCGGCGAGATCGGCGTGCCAGTCGTCGATGTCGAGCAGTTCGTCGCGCGGAAAGCCCTGCGCGTAAATCACGTGCACGCCCTGCTCGACGAGTTGCTTGACGACCGGCTTCCACGCATCGGGCGCGAGCGGCGGGCGCTGCTCGGCCGGCTGCAGCAGGAAATCGGCCGGCGCGGGCGGATTCGCATCGGCCGCGGCCGGAAGGTCGGCCTCGACCAAGCCGATCTGCTCGAGCAGGTCGAGGATCTGGCGCTCGTAGGTGCGGTCGCGCTGAATCTCGACCAGTTCGCCCTCGTGCAGCAGGCGCGTCGTCGCGGCGGCGGCCGGCGCGACGCGGACCCCACCGTAATCGAACGCGAGCCGCGCGCAGCCGGCGCTGACCATGCGCAGCCGGAATGCCTGGCGCCACGGCACCTCGACCATGCGCAGCGTCAGCTCGGCGACCGGCGTGGCCTCGATGCGGCGCAGGGCGCGCACGGTCGGTGCCGGCAGGGCCGCGGCGGCGCTGCGCGCGCCGAGCGTGCGGCGCACGGTCTCGGCGTTCTCGGGCGCGACGCGCGGCGCGCCCTGCACCAGATCGACCCAGGCCGGCGATGCCTGCACCAGGCCGAAACGATGCGCGTCGTGCAGGAAGTACCAGAGTCCCGCGCCGCGCAGCAGCGTGGCCGGTTCGGGCGCCTCGATGCCGATGTCGAGCACCTGGCTGCCGTCGGCCAGATCCTTCCAGGCCAGTAACGGCTTGACCGGCTCGGCCAGCGTCCAGGCACCATTGGCCGGCTTGTCCAGATAGACGCGATGGCGCCGCGCGAGCTCGGCCAGCGCCTGCTCGAGCGCGCGCGTATCGATCGGCACGAACGGGCCGTGGCGGCCCTCGGCGCGGCCGAGCAGCAGACCGAGCGCGACCGCGTCGGCCACCGGCCAGCCGCCGTCCGGCGCCGGCACCGGACCGCCGACGTCCACCACCAGCGGCTGCGGGTCGACCAGACCGCTGCTGCGGCTCTTGGCCGGACGCAGCCAGACCGGTGCGGCTTCCAGGCGCGGCTGTTGCGCGCCCGGTACGCCGCGCAGCAGCAACGCGAACACGCGTCCCGGCTCGGCGACCGCTGCGGCATGGTCTTCGTCGATGGTCTCGAGCCGGCTCAGCCAGCGCGCCCAGTCGCTCTCGTCGGTGGGCGCCGGCACCGGCGACGGCGCCGCTGCGGCGGCGGCCTTCGCCGCCGGCGGCGACGTCGACGGCACGGGCGTCAGCGCCGGCCAGCTCGACGGCGGACGCCGCTCGGCATAGAGCAGCGTGGCGACTGCGTGCTTGCAGTCGTAGGTGACCGGGCAGTCGCACTGGCAAAGCCAGTCGCCGGCGTCGGCGTGGCCGGTCAGCGAGACGACGGTGCGATAGACGTTGCCGTGCTGACCGCGGACCTCGGCTTCGAGCCGGCCGCCGCCCTCGCGCGGCCGATACGCCAGCGCACGCAGCCGCCCGTTGCGGAAATAGGCATTGCCGCGCTGCAGCGCGCCCGGATCGAAGCGCTCGCGCCATCCGCCCTGAGCCAGAATCCGCTGCAGTGCCGCCGTATCCACCAAGCCGTTGCTCCGGGGAAACCGTTGATTGTCGCACGAGCCGGCCCGACGTCCGTCATCGGTCCTCGCGCATCGCCGCCGCGCGCGTCGCCCGTGGCGTGCACGGGCCGTTCCGGCGACAATGGGCGGCTATCCGCATCCGCAACAGTCCCTGTGCGCTCCGCCTGCCGCCGGCGCCGTCATCCTCTGGAGGAATCCATGGCAGAACCCACCCTCACGCCGCCGGCCGACGGCGCCAAGATCACGATCGCCGACGGCGTCCTGACCGTCCCGAACAATCCGATCATCCCGTTCATCGAAGGCGACGGCACCGGTCCGGACATCTGGGCCGCCTCGGTGCGCGTGCTCGACGCCGCGGTCGCCAAGGCCTACGGCGGCGCGCGCAAGATCCACTGGCTCGAGGTCTACGCCGGCGAGAAGTCGTTCAACGAGTTCGGTACCTGGCTGCCGGACGCGACGGTCGCCGCGTGCCGCGACTATCTGGTCTCGATCAAGGGTCCGCTGACGACGCCGGTCGGCGGCGGCATCCGCTCGCTCAACGTCGCGCTGCGCCAGATGCTGGACCTGTACGCCTGCGTGCGTCCGGTGCGCTGGTTCAAGGGCGTGCCCTCGCCGGTGCGCGATCCGTCCAAGGTCGACATGACGATCTACCGCGAGAACACCGAGGACATCTACGCCGGCATCGAATTCCAGGAGGGCACCGACGACGCGAAGAAGTTCGCGGCGCTGCTGAAGGAGAACTTCCCGGACCGCTACAAGAAAATCCGCTTCCCGGAGACCTCCGGCTTCGGCATCAAGCCGGTGTCGAAGGACGGCACCGAGCGCCTCGTGCGCGCGGCGATCCAGTACGCGATCGACAACGACCGCAAGTCGGTGACGCTCGTGCACAAGGGCAACATCATGAAGTTCACCGAGGGCGGCTTCCGCGACTGGGGCTACGCGCTGGCGCAGCGCGAGTTCGGCGCGGTCGAGCTCGACGGCGGCCCGTGGTGCACGCTCAAGAACCCCAAGACCGGCAAGGAGATCGTGATCAAGGATGCGATCGCCGATGCGTTCCTGCAGCAGATTCTGCTGCGTCCGGCCGAGTACGACGTGGTCGCCACGCTGAACCTCAACGGCGACTACCTGTCCGACGCGCTGGCCGCGCAGGTCGGCGGCATCGGCATCGCGCCGGGCGGCAACGTCAACTACGTGACCGGCCACGCCGTGTTCGAGGCGACGCACGGCACCGCGCCGAAGTACGCGGGCCTGGACAAGGTCAATCCGGGTTCGGTGATCCTGTCCGGCGAGATGATGCTGCGCTACATGGGCTGGACCGAGGCGGCCGACGCGATCATCGCCGCGATGGACAAGGCGATCGGCTCGAAGAAGGTCACCTACGACTTCGCGCGCCTGATGGAAGGCGCGACCGAGGTCAAGTGCTCGGAATTCGCCGACGAGCTGATCAAGCATCTGTGATCGCTCGCCGCTGAGCCGTCCGAAGAGGCCGCCCGCGGGCGGCCTCTTCGTTTCCGGCGCTGAGGTCTTATGCGTCCTGCTCCGGCGCGACCGGCCGGCCAGGCGAGCGCTCGCCGACAGGACCGGGACGCCCCCGCGGCGGCTCGCGCACCACCGCAATGCCGGGCGGACGTTCTAGACTGCCGCGCACGGCAGCCACCCGGCAGCCGGACCCGACGCGGAGGCCTCCGACGATGAGCCAGGCGCCCACCGATGCCACCGGCACGCCCGCGCGCGCGGCGGCGCTGATCCTCGATGCGTTCCTCGACTACAACGCGCGTTTCTCGGACATCACGCGGCGCGCCAAGCGCTGGTTCGAGCGGCGCAGCTGGCGGCAGGCGCAGATCGACACGGTCTGGCGTCTGGATCTGTACGAGGAATGCCTGGCCGAGACGCTCGGCCGGCTCGAACTGCTGCTCGACGAACGCGTGCGCTCGCGCCCGCTGTGGCGACACATCCGCGACGCGTTCGAGCTGCAGGTGGCACCGTACCTGGATCGCGAACTCAGCAAGACGTTCTTCAACTCGCTGTCGCGGCGCTTCTTCCACACCGTCGGCGTCGCCGCCGACATCGAGTTCGTCGCGCTCGACCGCGAATCGACCGCGCACGTCGCCGAAGCCGCGGCGCGTACGCGCTATCGGCTGCGCGAGGCGCCGGCCGAGGCGATCGAGCAGGTGTTCGCCGACGTCCCGTTCGCGTGCGGCTATGCCGACGCGGCGACCGACGCGAAGCGCGTGGCGGCCGCGTGCGAAGCGCAGCTGCGCGCGCACGACGGCGGCGCCGCGATCGCGATCGAGCTGCTGCCGACGCCGTTCTTCCGCGAGCGGCGCGCCTATCTGGTCGGCCGCCTGCTCGGCGAGCGCGCCGAGCTGCCGCTGGCGATCGCCCTGATCAGCACGGCCGAGGGCATCCGCGCCGACGCGGTGCTGACGCGCCGGCAGCAGATCTCGACCCTGTTCGGCTACACGCGCAGCTACTTCCTCGCCGACCTGCCGACCGTCACCGATACGGTCGTCTATCTGCACGGCCTGATGCCGCACAAGCCGATCGAGGAGCTCTACACCGTGCTCGGCCGCGCCAAGCAGGGCAAGACCGAGCGCTACCGGCACCTGTTCCGCCATCTGGCCGCGCATCCGCAAGAGCGGCTGGTGCGCGCCGACGGCGAGCGCGGCATGGTCATGGCGGTGTTCACGCCGCGCGACTATCCGCTGGTGTTCAAGGTGATCCGCGACCGCTTCGCCTACCCGAAGGACATCGGCCGGCGCCAGGTCGAGGAGAAGTACCGCCTGGTGTTCCGCTACGACCGCATCGGGCGCCTGGTCGACGCGCAGGAGTTTCGCTACCTGCGCTTTCCGCTCGCGCAGGTCGATCCGCCGATGCTCGAGGAGCTGCTCGCCGAATGCGCCGAGACCGTGACGGTCGACGGCGAGGACCTGGTCGTCGCGCACTGCTACGTCGAGCGCCGACTGCGGCCGCTCAATCTCTACGCGCGCGAGGCCGATCCGGACGCGGCGCGCGCGGCGGTGCTCGACTACGGCCAGGCGATCAAGGACCTGGCGCGCAGCAACATCTTCCCGGGCGATCTGCTGCTGAAGAACTTCGGCATCACCAGCGGCGGACGCGCGATCTTCTACGACTACGACGAGCTGTGTCTGGTCGAGAGCTGCCGCTTCCGCGCGCTGCCCGAGGCCGACGACGAAGACGAGACGCGGCCGCTCGAGGACTGGCTGACCGTGCGCGAGAACGACGTCTTTCCGGAGCAGTTCCCACGTTTTCTCGGCATCCCCTCCGATCTGCGCCAGGCGCTGATCGCCGCGCACGGCGAGATCTTCGATCCGCGCTGGTGGCAGAGCGTGCAGGACGGCATCGCCGCCGGCGACTACGCCGACGTGCCCCCGTATCCGCCCTCGGCGCGCCTGGCCGGCGACAACGACCTCGACGGCAGCGACATCGCAGCCGACTGACGGTCATACGTTCCACACAACGGCGTTCGACCACGCGCGTCGAACTGCTGGCCGCGAGCGCAGTCAGGTCGAGATCATTTGATCACGACCGCCGGGCCAGCGAACGCCAAAGAAGGTTCCTTCACCCACACGCGCAAATCCATCTGCACCCGACCCGTTCGCGTCGTAAGCGCTCCTTGCCAACACCAACACCGAAACCCTAGAGCTTCTAAAGCTCCAGATCGCACGAAGAAAAAAACCGCCACGGAGCAGCGTCGAAACCATCTCCGCAGACGGAAGAAGACAAACAAGCGGGGCCTGCATGGCAGGCCCCGTCTCACACGAATCGGTATACGTCGGTCAGACCGGCGGGCGGCGACGGCCGAAGAACAGCGACACGATGAACAGCACCAGGAAGACTACGAACAGGATCTTGGCGATGCCCGCCGCGGCGCCGGCGATCCCGCCGAATCCGAGGACGGCGGCAATCAGCGCGATCACCAGAAAGACGACGGCGTAATGAAGCATGGCGTTCTCCTCGATATTTTTTGGAGTGCCCCCGCATGTGCAACGGAGCGACGCCAGTGGACACCGCCGGCAATGAATCGGCGGTGAGCTGGCGCTGTCCGCTCACTGAATCGGTCAGCATCCGGATGCCGAGCGCGCATCCGCGTCGGGGGGCGCGCGGCGTTCCGGTACACTCGCTCTCCCACGGCCGACCGACGGACGCATCGCCCGCCACGGTCATCCCTGACCCATTGCCCTATCTGGAGCGCTTCGATGAACCGCCTTCTCCTCGCTTCGCTGACGCTGCTCGCCCTCGGCGCCTGTTCCCAGGACGCCGCATCACCGCCGGCCCCGGCCGCGTCCACGCCGGCACCGGTCGCCGCTGCCGACCAGCCCGCACAGGTCACGCCGCCGGCCAGCGCGAACGATCTGTTCGCGACCCGGCTCGACGAGACGCTCGGCGGGGCCTGGCGCTCGGACGCCAACAAGGCGCGTGACGCCTGGCGCCATCCGAAGGAAACGCTGACGTTCTTCGGCATCGCGCCGGGCCAGACGGTCATCGAGATCACGCCGGGCGGCGGCTGGTACACCGAGATCCTCGCGCCGTGGCTGAAGGACTCAGGCACATACGTGGCCGCGATCGCCGCACCGGCCTCGTCGGACTACGCCAAGCGCGGCGCCGAGGCGTTCCGCGCGAAGCTGGCCGGCGACGCCGAGCGCTACGGCCAGACCCAGGTCGTCGAGTTCGACCCGGCCGCGCCGGTGCTCGGCCCGGCCGGTTCGGCCGACGTCGTGTTGACGTTCCGCAACGTGCACAACTGGCGCGACAACGCGCCGGCGATGTTCAAGGCGTTCTTCGACGTGCTCAAGACCGGCGGCACGCTCGGCGTGGTCGATCATCGCGCCGCGGTCGGCACCGATCTGGACGCCGATCGCCAGTCGGGCTATCTGCCGCAGGATTACGTGATCCGGCTGGCGACCGAAGCGGGCTTCCAGCTCGCGGCGCAGAGCGAGATCAACGCCAATCCGAAGGACACCAAGGACTACGAGAAGGGTGTGTGGACGCTGCCGCCGACGCTCGCGCTCGGCGACGTCGACCGCGAGAAGTACCAGGCGATCGGCGAGTCCGACCGCATGACGCTGAAGTTCGTCAAGCCGGCGCAGTAAGTCGCGCCTCGAGCGCAGGCGGCCGGCGCCATGCGCCGGCCGCCGTCTTGCGATGCTGATCGCGCTCAACAAGCCGTATGGCGTGCTGTGTCAGTTCACCGATCGCGACGGCCGACCGACGCTGGCCGACTACGTCGCGACGCCCGGCGTGTATGCCGCCGGACGGCTCGACCTGGACAGCGAAGGCCTGCTGCTGTTGACCGACGACGGCGCGCTCGCGCATCGCCTGACCGATCCGCGCCACAAGCAGCCCAAGACCTATCTGGCCCAGGTCGAAGGCGTCCCCGGCGACGCCGATCTGGAGCCGCTGCGACACGGCGTGACGCTCGCCGACGGCCCGACGCTGCCGATCACCGCGCGCGTGCTGCCGGAGGAGCCGGCCTGGCTGTGGCCGCGCGTGCCGCCGATCCGCTATCGCCGCGACAAGCCGACGACGTGGATCGAGCTGGTGCTGCGCGAGGGCCGCAATCGCCAGGTACGCCGCATGACCGCGGCGATCGGCCTGCCGACGCTGCGCCTGGTGCGCACGCGCGTCGGCGGCCACGCGCTGGACGACCTCGCGCCCGGTGAGAGTCGCCTCGTCGGCTGAGCGCCGCTTCGCATTATCGGTTGGTCAGCTGCAGCTCGATGCGCCGGTTGCGCGCATAGGCCTCGGCCGACGAGCCCGGATCGAGCGGCTGGAACTCGCCGAAGCCGTTGGCCGACAGGCGATGCGCCGGGATGCCCTGCACGACGAGGAACTTGACGATCGCGACCGCACGCGCCGTCGACAGCTCCCAGTTCGACGGAAAGCGGTCGGTGCTGATCGGCCGCCGGTCGGTGTGGCCGTCGATCCTGAGCACCCAGTCGATGCTCGACGGAATCTCCGCGGCCACCTCGGCGACGGTGGATGCCAGTCCGGCGAGCTGCGCCTGCGCGGCGGGCCCGAGCTCGGCCGAACCGGACTCGAACAGGATGTCGGTCGGCACGACGAAGCGGTCGCCGACGACGCGCACGTCGCCGCGGTGGCCGAGGACCTCGCGCAGGCGGCCGAAGAATTCCGAGCGGTAGCGCTCCAGCTCGCCGACGCGATTGGCCAGCGCCAGATTGAGCTCCTTGCCGAGATCGGCGATGCGCACGTCCTTCGCCGCGTTGTCGCGCTTGGACGCATCGAGCGCCGCCTGCAGGCTGCCGAGCTGCTCGCGGATCGCCGCGAGCTGGCGATTGAGCAGCTCGGTCTGCGCGACCGCGGCGGTGGTCAGATCGGTCTGCCGGACCAGATCCTCCTTGGAGGTGTCCAGCTGCATGCCGAGCGCGGCGACCTCGGCCTGCAGCTGCTGCTTGAGCGCGTCGAGCGCCGCGATGTCGGCGCCGAGCGCCGCAGCGCGTGTCTGCGCGTCGTCGCGTTCGCCGGTGACCGCACCGAGACTGGCCGTGAGCTCGGCGACGCGCGCGTCGAGGCGGCGCTCGGCGTCGCGGCTCAGCGACAGCGTGCGCGCCAGCTCGGCGACCTGCGCGTTCAGCGCGTCGAGCGCCCGGCTCTTGCCGACGAGAGAATCGGACAGCACGAACTGGCCGATCGCGAAGATCAGCAGCACGAAGATCATCACCATGACCAGCGAAGTCAGCGCGTCGACGAAGCCCGGCCAGATGTCGAACGCGCGGCGGCGGCGCAGGCTGCTCAACGGCGATCCTCCGCCTCACCGCCTTCACGCGGCGGCGCACGGCCCGACACCGCCGCGGCGACCGTGCGCGACAGCAGCCGCAGCTCGCCGCGCAGCTCGTCGGACAGACGCGAGCCGGCGCCGGACTGCGCCGCGAGTTGCCGCAGCGCGGTCCTGAGCTCGTCCTGCACGCTCGCGGCGGCCTGCCGCTCGCGCGCGTCGCGGCCGAGCGTCTCGTTGAGCCGCGCGAGCTGCGCGCCGAGCTCGGCGAGCTGTTCGTTGGTGCCGCGCCGCTCGCGCTCGTTCTCGACGATCGCGCGCTGCATGCGCTCGAGGCCGTCGGCGGTCTGCTCGAGCAGCGCCTGCACGTAGGCCGGCACCGAGGCATCGGTCTCCAGCGCGCTGCCCGAGGACAGCCGCGTCATGCCCGAGAGCCATTCCTCCAGCTCGTTGTAGAAGCGGTTCTGCGCATGGCCGGCCTGCAGATCGAGAAAGCCGATCGCCAGCGAGCTGGCGAGGCCGAACAGCGAGGTCGAGAAGCTCGTCGACATGCCGGCCAGCGGCTCCTTGAGGTGCTCCTTGAGGCCGGCGAACATCGCCGCGGCATCGGTGCCGACGCCGAGCGCGCCGATGATCTCGGCGACCGAGCGGATCGTCACCAGCAGTCCCCAGAACGTGCCGAGCAGGCCCAGGAAGATCGCCAGGCCGATCAGATAGCGCGACAGATCGCGCGATTCCTCCAGGCGGATCTGCACGCTGTCGAGCAGGGTCCGCATCGAGGCCGCCGACAGCGCCGCGCGGCCGCGCTCGCGACCGGCCAGCAGGCGCGCCATCGGCGCCAGCAGGCGCGGCCGGCCCGGCGCCGGCGCATCCGGATTGGAGCGCCGGAACGCCTCCATCCAGCGCACCTCGGCCGTCAGCACCAGCACCTGCCTCAGATTGACCAGGATGCCGGCGAGCAGGACCGTCAGGATGATGCCGTTGAAGAACGGATTGGCCATGAAGACATCGGCCAGCCGCGGCGCCAGCAGCGCCGCAAGAATGCCCAGGGCGGCCAGGAAGGCCAGCATCCAGGGCAGGACACGCGAGGGATTGCTCATGGAATGTGATCAATCAGGCGAAAGTTGGCCCGTTCGAGCCGATCAGACCATGGTCTTGAGTATCGGTTCCTGCAGGGTCGACGCATATCGCACGAGTCGGTTGCAATGCCATTCGTCATATGGTGAACTCGCGGCGGGCATAGGTTGGACACCTCGGTTAGGCGTGGCCGACACTTTGTCGCTTCGCCTCCCGGCGTCGCCGGCCCTCAGGCTCGATCGGTCTTCTAGATCGCGGATGCAACGAACGGCCGACCGCACCCGGGCTTCCATACCAAATAGGCTACTCGCTTCTTCTTACATACGGGGTAATAGAAATGAGCGCTTCCAAGACCATCGCAGCAGCCATCATCATCGCGTCCAGCTCGGCCGCCGTCGCACAGAGCAAGGTCGCCGTCTCGCCGGGCACCGCCGTTCCGGCGGGTACCTGCGCCGCACCGGCCGGTGAGATCACCGAGTCGCCGTCCACCGTCAGCGGCACGACCGTCGGCGGCACCAACGGCGTCGCGATTTCGTGCACCGAGTACGGCACCGTCGACGGTCCGGAGCGGATCTACACGTTCACGCCGACCGGCCCGAACAGCCTGACCTTCCAGGTCATCGGCGGCGGCAGCTTCGACCCGGCGATCTACGTCCTCGCCACCTGCGGCGACGGCACGTCCTGCCTGGAAGGCTCGGACGACGTTCCGACGATCACCGCGCCGAGCCTCACGTTCAGCGGCACCGCCGGCACCGAGTACTACTTCTACGTCGACTCGTACTGGCCGTCGAGCAACGCCTCGGGCCAGGGCACGTTCACGCTCAACGTGAGCGGCACGTTCCCGGTCTCGCTGACCGAGTTCTCGATCGACTGATCGTAGAAACACGTACCGAAAGACGGCTGCTGCGGCAGCCGTCTTTTTTTCTGCCTCTCGTTTTTCGGTTCGTGTCCGAATGAAGTTCGACTGCTCGACCCTGTTGTTGTGCGCGCTGCTCGGCGCACTTCCCGCCGCGGCTGCGGAAAAGCCCGCCAAATCGATTACCCCGGTGGCGCAAGGCAGTCTTGCCTTCGAGCCGGAAGACGCATCGGCTCCCGTCGTGGAAGTGTTCGAGAAGCAGACCGCCCGGCGCGTCCTGCGCGTGCGCAACACCGGCGCAGCGCCGATCGAGATCCGCCGCGTCGATCCGGCGCCGCCGCCCGGCCAGGCGACGTTCGAGCCGCGGCACCTGGCACCCGGCGAGACCGGACGCCTCGTGCTCGAAAAGCCGATCGGCGAGAAGCGCGGCCTGCAGACCGTGCGCTTCCACGTGCTCAGCGACGATCCCGTGCAGCCGTCGGCGCCGGTCGACTTTCCGGTCTTCGTCCAGTCGGCGTACTCGCCGGAAACGGCCGAGGTCAATTTCGGCTATGTCGGCCAGGCCGCGAACGCGACGCAATCGGTGATCGTCGAGAGCTTCGAGACCGATCGACTGAGTCTAGAGTCGACGCTCGAGAAACCGGACTGGCTGTCGCTGCGCGCCGAACCGGTCGAAGGCCATCCGCAGCAGCTCCGCCTCGTGACGGGCCTCACCGCGCAGACGCCGCTCGGCGAAGTCGCACGGCGCGTGGTGCTCAAGACCAATGTCGCCGAGCAGCCCGAGCTGGTGCTGTCGGTGCGCGCCCACGTCCACGGCCAGATCACCGCGAAGCCGCCGGTGTTGAGCTTCGGCGCGGTCGAGGAAGGCGCGTCGGTCCGCCGGACGATCGAGCTGCGGACCGTCGACGCGTCGCCGCTGGAAGTCGCCGCGCTCGATTTCAACGCCGAGGCGATCGAACTGACGTCCGCCGCGTGCGGCGAGGGCTGCGTCCGGCTGGACGCACACCTGCTGACGCGGCAGCGGCGCGCGGTCGGCAACGAGGTCGTCGGCGTGTCGTTCAAGGATCGCGGCGAACGCGTGCGCATTCCGTACTCGGCGCTGATCGTCAAGCCGGGCACGCCGATCCGCTCGCTCGGCACGCTCGACGCCGACACCGACATCAAGATCGACGACACGCTGGAGAAGAAGCCATGAGGTGGCGGTGGATCGTGCTGGCGGCACTGACCGGCCATGCCGTCGCGGCCGAGCCGGCGCCCGAGAGCACGCTGCGCTGGAAGGCGCGCGACGAGGCCGGCACCTACGGCTATCTGATCTATCGCAGCGACGCCGAGGCCGGCCCGTTCCGGCGCATCAATGCGCGGATCGTTCCGAAGCAGTCCAATCCGGACGTGGGCTACGTCTACATCGATCGCGACGTCGTGCCCGGCAAGACCTATTACTACCGCATCGACGGCGTCAGCGAGGCCGGCGTCAAGAAGCCGCTGAGTCCGGTACTGCCGAAGACGATCGGGCCGGCTCACGCGCCGGCGAAAGGCCGCTGATGCCGCCGCCGGCGCTGCCGGCGGCCCCTCCGTCCGCGCCGACGCTCACGGCGGCAGCGTTCGCAGATCGAGCGTGAACGGATACTCGGCGCTCGGCGCCTCGTCGAGCGGCTCGATTGCGCCGGCCGTGTGGCCGAAACGGAAGAAGCGCGCCAGACGCCGGCTCTCGGCCTCGAACGCGTTGACCGGGAAGCTCGCGTAGTTGCGTCCGCCCGGGTGCGCGACGTGGTACCGGCAGCCGCCGAGCGAGCGGCCCGACCAGGTGTCGATCAGATCGAACGTCAGCGGTGCGTGCACCGGGATCGTCGGATGCAGACCCGACGAGGGCTGCCAGGCCTTGTAGCGCACGCCGGCCACGTACTCGCCGACGCGGCCGGTCGGCCGCAGCGGCACGCGGCGTCCGTTGCAGGTCAGCGCATAACGGTCCGGCGCCAGACCGGTGACGTGCACCTGCAGCCGCTCGACCGAGGAGTCGACATAGCGCACGGTGCCGCCGGTCGCGCCCTGCTCGCCGAGCACGTGCCAGGGCTCGAGCGCGTGGCGCAGCGCGAGCACGGTGCCCTCGACCGCGTAATCGCCAATCCGCGGAAAACGGAACTCCAGATGCGGCGCGAACCAGGCCTGCTCGACCGGATAGCCGGCAGCGCGCAACTCGGCGACGACGTCGCCGAAGTCCTGCCAGAGGAAATGCGGCAGCATGAAGCGGTCGTGCAGCTCGCTGCCCCAGCGCACCAGTCGCGCCGGCCGGTACGGCGTCTTCCAGAAGCGTGCGACCAGCGCGCGCAGCAGCACCTGCTGGGCCAGACTCATCTGCGCATGCGGCGGCATCTCGAACGCGCGCAGCTCGAGCAGGCCCAGGCGACCGGTCGGGCCGTCCGGCGAATACAGCTTGTCGATGCAGAACTCGGCGCGATGCGTATTGCCGGTGACGTCGACCAGCAGGTTGCGCAGCAGGCGGTCGAGCAGCCACGGCGGCAGATCACCGTCCTCGTCCGGGATGCGGCCGAATGCGATCTCCAGTTCGTACAGCGCGTCGTTGCGGGCCTCGTCGACGCGCGGCGCCTGCGAGGTCGGCCCGATGAACAGGCCCGAGAACAGGTACGACAGCGACGGATGGTTGTGCCAGTACGCGATCAGGCTGCGCAGCAGGTCGGGCCGCCGCAGGAACGGCGAATCGAACGGCGTCGCGCCGCCGAGCACCAGATGATTGCCGCCGCCGGTGCCGACGTGGCGTCCGTCGAGCATGAACTTCTCGGCGGCCAGGCGCGTCCGGCGCGCGGCCTCGTACAGATGCGTGGTGCGCTCGACCAGGGCCGGCCAGCTCGCGGACGGATGGATGTTGACTTCGATGACGCCGGGGTCGGGCGTCACCCGCAGCACCTCCAGGCGCGGATCGCGCGGCGGCTCGTAGCCTTCGAGGATCACCGGCGTCGCGAGCGATTCGGCGGTCGCCTCGATCGCGGCGACCAGTTCGAGATAGTCCTCGAGCCGCGCCAGCGGCGGCAGGAACAGATACAGCGTGCCGTCGCGCGGCTCGGCGCACAGCGCGGTACGCGTGACCCAGGCGGCCGATTCGCCGGCGCCGGGCCGGCGCGCCGCGAGTGCCGGCGCCTCGCCGGCGAGGCGAGGTCCGCTGCCGCGCGCCTCGGCGCGCAGACCGCCGACCTGACGCCGGATCTCGGCGTGGCGCGGCAGCGGCGGCACCACCTGGGCCGGGTCGAGCGGCTGCACGATCGGATAGTCGGCCTCGGCGACCCAGGGCTGCGAATCGAGCGGCAGCCGGTAGCCCATCGGCGAATCGCCGGGCACCAGGTAACAGCGCTCGCTGCGCAGGAACCACGTCCCGGACTGCCAGCGATCGAACGGATGCGCCAGCGGCAGGACGTGCCCGACGACATGGCCGAGGCCCTGGTCGAACACGCGGACCAGACGCGCGCGCTCGAGCGGATCGGCCAGGCGCGGATCGGCCGGATCGACGTTGTCGGGCAGGCGCCGCTCGCGCCACAGGTAGTACAGCACGTCCTCGTAGGCCGCGAACGCATGGCGCGCGTCGACGCCGAGCCGTCCGGCGACCTGTTCGATGAAGGCCGCCGCGAGCGCGGCGTCGGCGCCGTTGCGCGCCGACTCGTCGGCGACGAGCCGTCGGTTGCGCCAGATCGCCTCGCCGTCGCGCCGCCAGTAGCCGTTGAGCGACCAACGCGGCAGCTGCTCGCCCGGATACCACTTGCCCTGGCCGTAGTGGGTCAGGCCGGTCGGCGCGTAGTGCGCCATCAGCTGCTCGAACAGCGCCACCGCGCGCCGGCGCTTGGTCGGGCCGAGCGCGGCGATGTTCCACTCCTCGCCGTCCGGATCGTCGGCCGCGACGAAGGTCGGCTCGCCGCCCATCGTCAGCCGCACGTCGTGGCGATCGAGGTCGGCGTCGACGCGACGTCCCAGCGCATCGATCGCCTGCCATTGCTCGGGCGTGTACGGCAGCGTCACGCGCGGCGATTCGCGCAGGCGCGTCACGCTCATGACGTGGTCGAACGTCACCTCGCATGGATCGACCGCCCCGGAGATCGGCGCCGCCGAGCCCGGATCGGGCGAACACGCGAGCGGGATGTGGCCTTCGCCGGCGAGCAGGCCCGAGGTCGGATCCAGGCCGATCCAGCCGGCGCCGGGCAGATAGACCTCGGCCCAGGCGTGCAGATCGGTGAAATCGGCCTGCGGTCCGGCCGGTCCGTCGAGCGGCTTGACGTCGGCGACCAGCTGGATCAGGTAGCCCGACACGAAACGCGCCGCCAGGCCCAGATGGCGCAGCAGCTGCACGAGCAGCCAGGTCGAGTCGCGGCACGAGCCGCTGCCGCGCTCGAGCGTCTGCTCGGGCGTCTGCACGCCGGGTTCGAGGCGGATCAGATAGCCGACGTCGCGGGACAGCTTCTGGTTCAGCGCGACCAGGAAATCGATCGTCGCGGTCGGCTTGCGCGGAATCGAGGCGAGATAGTCGGCGAAGCGCGGGGTGGCCGGCGCGCGTACCAGGTACGAGGTCAGCTCGCGGCGCGACGTGCCGTCGTAGCCGAACGGAAAGCGCTCGGCGCCCGGTTCGAGGAAGAAATCGAACGGATTGAGCACGGCCATCTCGGCGACCAGATCGACCTGGACGCTGAACTCGCGCGTCGGCTCGGGGAACACCAGCCGCGCGAGGTAGTTGGACTGCGGATCCTGCTGCCAGTTGACGAAGTGGCCGTGCGGCCGGACGTCGAGCGCGTAGGACAGGATGCGCGTGCGGCTGTGCGGCGCCGGGCGCAGCCGCACGATCTGCGGACCGAGGTGCACCGGCCGGTCGTAGCGATAGCGGGTGACATGGTTCAGCGCAACATGAATCGACATCCTGACCTCACGACGGGAGCGGCGTTGACGGGTTCACGGGCTGCGGTCCACGCCGCTGCGTCATGCGGTCGGCGGCTTGGCCGACGACGATCGACACGCGAACGGCGGGACGCGACGACGATAGCAAATTTGTGCACCGCAGCGCAGCGCGCATCCATGATGCCGGCGAGGTCGCGCAGCTCCGCGACGACCTCCCTATCGATGCCTTTTTTTCTTGAATTTCGGGCGCTTGCAGGTGGATTCCGGTCATCGGCGGTAGGTAGAATCGCCGGCTCTTCACAGCGGATCAAAGCGATCATCATGAGTGCCCAAGGGGCGGCTGCGCCCGTCGTCACCGTCGAATCGATCAATCAGCAGCTCACCAGGCTCGTCGCGCCGGCCCGCCAGCGCGACGTGCTGGCGTTCGCGGCCCACTTCTTCCGCCGCGTGATCCCGGAGGACATGCGCGAGCGCGACGAGGTCATGTGGGCCTACATCGCGATCGGCATGTACGAGTTCGTACGCGAGCGCAAGCCCGGGGCGCCCAAGGTGCGCGTGCTGAATCCGACGATCGAGGCCGACGGTTTCGAGAGCGCACACACGGTCATCGCGATCGACACCGACGACATGCCGTTCCTGGTCGATTCGGTCGGCATGGCGATCGCGCAGGCCGACCAGCAGACCCATACGCTGATCCACCCGATCTACCACATCGAGCGCGATCCGGGCGGCCACGTGCTGTCGATCGACACCGAGCAGTCCGAGCGCGGCAAGGCCGAGTCGATCATGTACGTGGAGGTCGACCGCATCACCGATCCGGGCGAGATCGACGCGCTGCGCAACGCGATCGTCGGCGCGATCGAGGACGTGCGCATCTCGGTCGCCGACTGGCCGGCGATGCGCCGGCGCATGCTCGACATAGCCAACGAGCTGCCCAAGCGCTCGCCGAACGCCGACGTCGACGCGATCGGCGAGGCGCAGGCGTTCCTGCGCTGGGCCGCGGAGGACAACTTCACGTTCCTCGGCTATCGCGAATACGCGATCGAGGCCAAGGGCGGCGAGCGCGTGCTGCAGGCGCGCGACGGCACCGGCCTCGGCATCCTGCGCAGCTCCGGTCGTGCCGGCACGCCGCGCGCGTTGTCGGGCCGCGACGAGCCGGTGCCGGTCAGCGCGCCGCTGGTGCTGACCAAGACCAATGCGCGCGCACGCGTGCACCGTCCCGGCTACATGGACTACATCGGCGTGCTCGCGTTCGACGACGCCGGCCTGCCGGTGTCCGAGCAGCGCTTCCTGGGCCTGTACACGTCGGCCGCCTACATGCGCCGTCCGCAGGACGTGCCGCTGATCCGCCGCAAGTTCGACTCGATCACGCGCCGCTCGGGCCTGCGCCGCGACTCGCACTCGGGCAAGGCGCTGCGCCACATCCTCGAGACGCTGCCGCGCGACGAGCTGTTCCAGGGCAACGAGGACGAGCTCTACGACACCGCGATGGGCGTGCTGGCGCTGCAGGAGCGGGCGCGCACGCGCCTGTTCGTGCGCGGCGACCGTTTCGGCCGCTTCTTCTCGTGCCTGGTCTATCTGCCGCGCGACCGCTTCAACACCGGCGTGCGCGAGCGCGTCGAGGCGCTGCTCAAGAACGCGTTCCACGGCGAGCGCGTCGACACGACGGTCCTGCTCAGCGAATCGCCGCTGGCACGGCTGCATCTGCTGATCCGGCCCAAGCCGGGCGACCAGCCGACCTACTCGACGCTGGAGCTGGAGGGCCAGATCGCGCAGATCGTGCGCAACTGGCAGGACGAGCTGCGCGACATCCTGGTCGAACGCCACGGCGACGACGCCGGACGCCGGCTCGCCAGCCGCTACGGCAGGGCGCTGCCGGTCGGCTACATCGAGGAGATCACGCCGCAGGTGGCGGCCAACGACGTCGAGCTCGCCGCGAGCCTCGGCAGCGTCGAGGACATCCGCCTGAACTTCTATCGGTCGCGGCGGCGTCCGGACACGCTGCACTTCAAGGCGTTCCGCTTCGGCGGCGACATCGCGCTGTCGGACGTGATTCCGCTGCTCGAGAACATGGGCGTGCGCGTGCTGACCGAGCATCTGTACGAGCTCGCCGTCAGCGGCGGCACGCTGACGATCCAGGACATCCACGTCCAGCCGAGCGCGCGCTTGGATTTCGACGTCGAGCAGGTGCGCGACGCGTTCCAGGCCGCGTTCGAGAAGGTCTGGCGCGGCGACGCCGAGAACGATGCGTTCAACAAGCTGATCCTCGGCGCGCAGCTGGACTGGCGCCAGGTCAGCATGCTGCGCGGCTATGCCAAGTACCTGCTGCAGACCGGCGTGCCGTTCTCGCAGACCTACATGGAGCAGACCCTGGTCAGCTACCCGGCGATCGCCGGCCTGCTGGTCGAGCTGTTCGAGGCGAAGTTCGATCCGCGCCGCGAGAGCGCCGGCACGGCCGCGATCGAGTATGCGCGCACGCGTCTGAAGCGCGAGCTCGAGACGCTGCTGCCGGCCGAGGTGCGCGAAGCCGAGCCCGGTCTCGTCGACGCGCTGGTCGCGGTTCGCGACCAGCCGCGCGACACGCAGATCGACGCGGTGATGGGCGCGATCCGCTCACTGCTCGAGCGCGTCGCCAGCATCGACGAGGACCGCATCCTGCGCAGCTTCATGGCCGTCATCCGCGCGACGCTGCGCACCAACTACTACCAGACCCGCGAGGGCCGGCTGCACGACTACGTCAGCCTCAAGTTCGACTGCTCGCAGCTGACCGAACTGCCCAAGCCGCGCCCGTATCGCGAGATCTTCGTCTACGGTCCGCGCGTGGAAGGCGTGCACCTGCGCTTCGGGCCGGTCGCGCGCGGCGGCCTGCGCTGGTCGGACCGCCGCGAGGACTTCCGCACCGAGGTACTCGGCCTGGTCAAGGCGCAGATGGTCAAGAACACCGTCATCGTGCCGGTCGGCTCGAAGGGCGGCTTCTTCGTCAAGCGGCCGCCGGCGAGCGGCGAGCGCGATGCGGTGCTGGCCGAGGGCGTGGCTTGCTACCGCATGTTCATCAACGGGCTGCTCGACATCACCGACAACCTCGTCGACGGCGCCGTCGTGCCGCCGGCCGACGTCGTGCGCCACGACGACGACGATCCGTACCTGGTCGTCGCCGCCGACAAGGGCACCGCGACGTTCTCGGACATCGCCAACGCGGTGGCCGCCGAGCACGGCTACTGGCTCGGCGACGCGTTCGCGTCCGGCGGCTCGGTCGGCTACGACCACAAGGGCATGGGCATCACCGCCAAGGGTGCCTGGGAATCGGTCAAGCGCCATTTCCGCGCGCTCGGCATCGACTGCCAGAGCACCGACTTCACCTGCGCCGGCATCGGCGACATGTCCGGCGACGTGTTCGGCAACGGCATGCTGCTGTCGCGGCACATCCGCCTGGTCGCAGCGTTCGACCACCGCCATATCTTCGTCGATCCGGACCCGGACGCGGCCAGCTCCTACGCCGAGCGCGAGCGCCTGTTCAAGCTGCCGCGCTCGTCCTGGGCCGACTACGACACCGCCCTGATCTCGCGCGGCGGCGGCGTGTTCGCGCGCACGCTTAAGACGATCGCGATCACGCCGGAGATGCGCGTCGCGCTCGGCCTTGCCGACGGCGTGACGCAGCTGTCGCCGAACGAGCTGCTCAACGCGATCCTCAAGGCGCCGGTCGACCTGCTCTGGAACGGCGGCATCGGCACCTACGTGAAGGCCTCGTTCGAGACCAATGCCGACGCCGGCGACCGCGCCAACAACGCGATCCGCGTCGACGGCGCCGATCTGCGCTGCCGCATCGTCGGCGAAGGCGGCAATCTCGGCATGACCCAGCGCGGCCGCATCGAGGCGGCGCTGAACGGCGTGCTGCTCAATACCGATTTCATCGACAACTCCGCGGGCGTGGACACCTCCGACCACGAGGTCAACATCAAGATCCTGCTCAACGACGCGGTGCAGCGCGGCGAGCTCAGCCTCGAGCAGCGCAACGCGCTGCTGCGCGCGATGACCGACGAGGTCGAGCGCCTGGTGCTGTTCGACAACTATCGGCAGAACGAGGCGATCAGCATCATGGAGCGGATGTCGGTGGCCCGGCTCGGCTCCAAGCAGCACTTCATCCGCACGCTCGAGGCGCAGGGCCTGCTCGACCGCCAGATCGAGTTTCTGCCGAGCGACGCGGAGTTCGCCGAGCGCAAGGCGCGCGGTCTCGGCCTGACCCGGCCGGAGCTGGCGATCCTGCTCTCGTACGCGAAGATCGTGACCTATCAGCAGCTGCTCGATTCGGACGTGCCCGAGGACAGCTATCTGTCCAAGGAGCTGCGCCGCTACTTCCCCGAGCCGCTGCGCGAGACCTACGCCGACCACATGGAGCGGCACCGCCTCAAGCGCGAGATCATCGCCACCGCGGTCACCAACTCGATGATCAACCGCATGGGCGCGACGTTCTCGCTGCGCATGCAGGAGGACACCGGCCAGGGTCCGGCCGCGGTCGCCAAGGCGTTCAACATCGCGCGCGAGGTGCTCGACGCGCGCGCGCTGTGGACGCAGATCGAGGCGCTCGACGGCCAGGTCAACGGCAATGCGCAGATCGACGCGATGCTGGTGATCTGGAACCTGCTGCGCAACATGACGCGCTGGCTGCTGAACCGTCCGGCCGACATCCAGGACATCGCCGAGGCGGTGTCGCGCTACCAGCCCGGCATGGACACGCTGCGCGCGACGCTGGACCAGGTCATCGCCGAGGGCGACCGCGCGACGTTCGCCGAGGCGCGCGCGCGCTGGATCGGCCATGCGTTCCCGCAGCCGTTGGCCGATCAGCTGGCGGCCCTGCCGATCCTGGCGCCGGCGCTCGACATCGTGCTGGTCGCCGGCGAGCGCGGCCTGCCGGTGGCGCGCGTCGCCGAGGTCGACTTCGCGCTCGGCGACGCGCTCGAGCTCAAGTGGCTGATGCAGAAGATCGAGGAGCTGGCCGTGGAGACCCGCTGGCACGCGCATGCACGCGGCGCGCTGCGCGACGAGCTCAACAGCCAGCAGCGCGCGCTGGCCGGCCAGGTGCTGGCGGCCGGCCTGGACGGCGACGGCGCCGCCCAGGTCGCGCAATGGCTCGACCGCGACGATCCGACGCTGAAGTTCACGCGGGCGATGCTGACCGACATGCGCAGCCAGGTCACGATCGACTACCCGATCGTCTCGGTGGCGGTACGCCGGCTCGCGCAGCTGGTACAGTCCGGCGGATGAACCGGATCGCCGTCGTCGCTGCGCAGACCACCGAGGCCCAGGCCGCGCTGGCCGATCTGCAGCAGCGCTACGGCACCGCCACGCCCGACGCCGCCGACGTGATCGTCGCACTCGGCGGCGACGGGTTCATGCTGCGCACGCTGCACCGCTACCTGCGCCACGGCGTGCCGGTCTACGGCATGAAGCTCGGCACGGTCGGCTTCCTGATGAACCAGTACCGGCCCGAGGCGCTGCCCGAGCGGCTCGCGCGCGCGCAGCCGGCGCCGCTGCGTCCGCTGACGATGGAGGCGCAGACCGAGGCCGGCGGGACCGTGACGGCCCTCGCGTTCAACGAGGTCTCGCTGCTGCGCCAGACCAAGCAGGCCGCGCATGTGCGCGTGGACCTCAACGGCGCGACCAAGGTGCCGGAGCTGATCTGCGACGGCGTGCTGGTCGCGACCGCCGCCGGCTCGACCGCCTACAACCTCTCGGCGCACGGCCCGATCCTGCCGTTCGGCTCCGCCATGCTGGCGTTGACGCCGATCAGCCCGTTCCGCCCGCGCCGCTGGCGCGGTGCGATCCTCCCGGCGACCGTCGACGTACGTTTCGAGATCCTCGATCCGTACAAGCGGCCGGTGAGTGCGACTGCCGACTCCAACGAAGTGCGCGACGTCGTCGACGTGCGCATCCGCGAATCGAGCGAGCAGACGATGACCTTGCTGTTCGACCCGGAACACAACCTGGAGGAGCGCATACTCGATGAACAGTTCACGTTCTAGCCGTGCCCTGCCCGCCGCGGCACTACTGGCCCTGGCGATCGGCGCGGCGCTGCCGGCCGTCGCGGCCGATGTCGGCCATGCCCGTCTGCCGGCCGGCGCGCGCGCCGCGGCTCAGGCCGCCGGCGTGCAGATCGTCGCCGACTACGGCCGCTTCCTGTGGGTACGCGGCGACCAGCAGACGCTGGCCGGCCTCGGCGCCGAAAGCGCCGGCGACGAGCTGGCGACCTACGGCCTGACGCTCGGCGGTCGGCACTTCGACCCGGCCGAGGCCTACCCGCTGTCGGTCGCCACGTTCGGCCGCGATGCGCAGCCGGCGCTGCGTCTGATCCAGTTCCAGGGCCCGCTCAAGCGCGAATGGCTCGATGCGCTGCGTGCGCAGGGCGTCGAGCCGGTGCAGTACCTGCCGCCGTTCACCTACGTGGTCTGGGCGCGTGGCGCCGACCTGCAGGCCGCCACGGCGCGCAGCGAGGTGCGCTGGGCCGGCCAGTTCCTGCCCGAGTGGCGCCTCGGCGCCTCGCTCGCGGTGCCGCGCAGCGGCGCGCGCGACGTGCTGGCCCTGCTGTACCGGCCGGCCGCGGTCGGCGACGAGGCATTCGCGATGGCCGGCGTGGTGCCGGACGGCCGCGCGCCGATCGACGCGCGCTTCGAGGAGATCCGCCTGCGCGGCGACGACGACGCGCTCGCGCGCAGCCTGACGATTCCGGGCCTGTACGCCGTGCACGAAGTGCCCACCGACGGCGGCCTGCGCGGCGAGGTCGGCGACGCGATCGTCGCCGGCCTGTTCGACGGGAGCGGCGTGCCGCAGGCGGGCCAGTACCGCAGCTGGCTGACCGCGCTCGGCTTCGACGGCAGCGGCGTGATCATGGCCAACGTCGACGGCGGCGTCGCCGATAGCAACCCCAACCTCGTCAACCGGATGCTGCCGTGCGTGACCGGCGCGAGCTGCGGCAACGCCAGCACGACCGACAACCACGGCACGCACACCGCCGCGACGATGGCCGGCGACGGCTCCAGCGGCACGGTCGCCAACGGCTATCTGCGCGGCCTCGGCGTCGCGCCAGGCGCCAACCTGATCGAACAGATCTCGCGCTCGTCGATCTACAACGCGCCCGGCGGCATGCTGCAGCTGATGCGCGAGTCCTACAACAACGGCGCGGTGCTGTCCGGCAACAGCTGGGGCCCGTCCGGTTCGCCGCTCGGCTACGACAATCAGACGATGCAGGTCGACGTCGGCAGCCGCGACACCGATCCGAACACGCCGGGCGACCAGCCGCTGACCTTCGTGCTGTCGATCATGAACGGCAATGGCGGTACCGGCAGCCAGGGCACGCCGGACGACGCCAAGAACATCGTGACGGTCGGCTCGACCTGGGCCGAGAACGCGGCCGGCGTGCCGCGCGGCAACCTCGGCAGCATCTCGTCGAACAGCGCGCACGGTCCGGCACGCGACGGGCGGCGCATCCCGCATCTGGTCGCGCCCGGCTGCAACATCGATTCGGCGGTCAGCGCGACCGGCTACGGCACGATGTGCGGTACCAGCATGGCCTCGCCGCACGTCAGCGGCGCGATCGGCCTGTTCACGCAGTACTTCCGCGAGCGCTACGACGGCGCCAACCCGAGCGTCGCGGTCGCCAAGGCGGCCCTGCTCGCGAACTCGCAGGACCTCTCCGGCGGCACCGACGCCGACGGCGGCGCGCTCGGTCACCGGCCCGACAACAAGCAGGGCTGGGGCCGCATGCGCATCGACTGGCTGCTCCAGGACGATCCGCCGACCTGGTACTACGACCAGGCCCACGTGTTCCACGACACCGGCGAGTCGTGGGAGCAGGTCGTCGAGGTGGTCGACCCCGGCCAGCCGGTCAAGGTGATCCTGACCTTCACCGATGCGCCCGGCCACGGCCTCGGCGGTGCGACGCCTGCCTGGAACAACGACCTCGATCTCGTCGTGACCGCGAACGGCCAGACCTACCGCGGCAACGTCTTCGGCAGCGACGGCTGGTCGACGACCGGCGGCAGCGCCGATGCGCGCAACAATGCCGAAGGCGTACTGCTGCCGGCCGGCACGGCCGGCGGCCAGGTGACGATCACGGTCGACGCGACGGCGATCAGCTCGCGCGCGCTGCTCAACGCGCCGGAGACGACCAGTCAGGACTTCGCGATCGCCTGCGTCAACTGCCGCGTCGGCACGACGCCGGAACCGGAGGCCGTGCTGTTCAAGAGCGGCTTCGAGTGGGATCTGGGCCCTTCATCCGACCAGACCGACTGATCGAGGCGTAGACGCTTCGTCGGCCCAACCCGCATGGCCGGATCGTCCGATCCGGCCGCCGGACTCGCCGGGACGCCAGGTCCCGGCGGTCCGTGAAACGCCGGCTCAGTCGCCGGCCGCAGCATTGTCGAACGTGCCGTAGGCGCCGAGCTGCCCGGCGACCGCCTTGTCGCCGACGACCACGATACTGAGCGTCTTCGGATCGAAGTAGCGGCGTGCCATCGTCTGCACCTGCTCGGCGGTCACCTCGCGCGTGCGCGGCACGAACTGGCCCAGATACTCCGGCGGGCGGCCGACCAGCCAGTTCGCGGCGAGACTGCGCGCGACCGCCGACTGCAGCTGGTTGCGGAACAGGTAGGTGCCGGCGGCCGCGCGCTTGGCGCGCTCGAGTTCGGCCGCGTCGACCGGCGTGTCGATCAGCTTCTGGAGCTCCTTGACGAACTCGCCGACCGCCGCGCCGGTGACCTCGTTGCGCACGTCGGCGCCGCTCGTGAAAGCACCGCCGCGGCGCGCGACCGAGAACGAGCTGTAGGCACCGTAGGTATAGCCCTTGTCCTCGCGCAGGTTGCGGTTGAGGCGCGTGTCGAGGCCGCCGCCGCCGAGGATCGTATTGGCCAGCGCGGCCGGGATCTCGTCGGCGTCGTTGGCGGCGAACACCGGGCGGCCCAGACGAACCGCCGACTGCACCGAACCGGAGCGCTCGACCAGGACGTACTGCGGCTTGGTCTCGCGCGGCGCCACCGCGATGTCGGCCGGCGCCTCGCCCTGCGCCTTCCAGCTGCCGAACGCGCTGTCGGCGTACTTCAGGGCGGTCTGCGCATCGATACGGCCGCTGACGACCAGCAGGGCGCGGTCGGGACGGAAGCGGGCGGCGTGGGCGGACGTCAGCGCGGCGCGTTCGGTCTTCTCGATCGAGGCCTCGGTCGGCAGCGTGCGGCCGTACGGGTGGTCGCCGTAGATCGCGCGGGCGATCGCGCGGCTGGCCTGATAGCTCGGCTGCGCCTCGGCGGCCTTGAGCGCCTGCAGCGCATTGGCCTTGGCGAGCTTGACCTCGGCCTCCGGGAACGAGGCATTGATCCCCACGTCGGCGAGCAGGCCGACCAGGCGCTCGGCGCCCGAGGCCAGACCGGAGCCGGAGACGGTGATGCCGTCGTTGCCGGCCGTCGCGTCGATCGACGCGCCGATCGCCTGCAACTGCTCGGCGATCTGGATCGCGCTGCGCGTCCGGGTGCCCTCGGTCAGCAGCGACGCGAGCAGGTCCGACATCGCCGGCAGCTGCGCCGGATCGCTGGCCTTGCCGCCGCGCACGGCGAGCACGACGTCGACCTTCGGCGGACCGTCAGTGCGCGGCAGCACCCACACGGTCAGGCCGTTGTCGAGCGTCTTCTGGGTGATCGCCGGCACCGGCAGCGGCTTGTCCTGGCCGTACGGCGGCAGGTCCTTGGGCAGCGTCGTCTGGGCGGCGCCCGCGGCGCCGGCGGTCAGCGCCATCGCGATGCCGAACTGCAGGGCGAGAGTCTTCATGGTCGTTCTCACGGCTTGTCTCCGGCGGCAGCGGCGGCGGGCGCCGGCGTGCGATCGATCACCACGCGGTTGGCGGGGATCAGGTAGCGGGCGGCGACGCGCTGCAGGTCGGCGCCCTGCACCGCGTCGATCCAGGCGGGAATTTCGTTGACGGTCTTGGCATCGCCCCACAGCAGCTGCGCCTTGGCGAGCGTGTCGGCGCGCGAGATGAACGCCTCCAGGCCGTCGTTGTAGTCGGCCAGCATCTTGGTCTTGACGCGCTTGAGCGTCGCCGCGTCGACGCCGTCCTTGACGATGCGCGCGATCTCCTCGTCGATCGCCTCGAGTACCGCGTCGACCTGCACGCCCGGCTTGTACAGGCCGAACAGCACCAGCGGTGCCGGCCCGGCGTAGTCCCAGGCATCGCCGAGCGGCCAGTTCACGCCGCCCTCGATGTTGAGCAGCTGCTCGCGTCCCTTGACCAGGCCCTGGTACAGCCGCGAGGCGCTGTCGCCGACCAGCAGCTGCGCCAGCACGTCCATCGGCGCCTGGTCCGCGCTGCCGCGCTCGGGCATCTTCCAGCCGATCGCCAGCGCCGGCACCTGCGCCAGCGCGTCGGTCTGCGACTCACGCTTCTCGCGTGTGTTGAGCGGCTCGGCGACGTCCGGGCGCGGCGGCACCGGCCGCGCCGGGATCGCGCCGAAGTACTTCTCGACCAGCGCGAAGGCCTGCTCGGCCTTGATGTCGCCGACGATGCCGATCACGGCGTTGTTCGGGCCGTAGAAATCGCGGTGGAACGCACGCACGTCCTCGAGCTTGGCGCCTTCCAGATCGGCGAAGCTGCCGTAGCCGTCGTGCGCATTCTCCCACTTGGAGAACGCGAGGCGATTGATGTCGGACCAGAAGAACAGGCCGTACGGCTTGTTCTGCACGTTGACGCGGATCTCCTCCTTGACCACGTCCTGCTGGTTCTTGAGATTCTCGGCCGAGAAGTCGAGCGTCTTCATGCGATCGGCCTCGAGCCAGAGGATCGGCTCAAGTGCCGAGACCGGCGCGGTCTCGATGTAGTTGGTGTAGTCGGCGCGCGTGGAACCGTTGTTCATGCCGCCGCCGCCCTCGATGACGCGGTCGAACGTGCCCTTCGGCGCATTCGGCGTGCCCTGGAACATCAGGTGCTCGAACAGGTGCGCGAAGCCGGTGCGTCCCTTCGGCTCCAGCCGCATGCCGACGTGATAGACGACGCTGACGCCGACCGTCGGCGAGCTGGCGTCCTCTGACACGACGACGGTCAGGCCGTTGTCGAGCTTCTTGACGGCGATCGGCAGCTGCCAGCGATCGGCGGCGGCCGTGCCCAGGGGGATGGCCAGGGCCGCGAGGCCGAGGACCAGACGACGAAAGCTCATTCCGCTCTCCATGATGATCGATCGGAAAAGTCTAGCGAGACCGGCGCCGCGGCAGCGCCTGCCGGTCGTCACGAGCGTGGTGCAACGCAGTGGCGATACGGCGGACGCAGGGCGGCACCGGCCGGATCAAACGCAACGACATACCCACCCCTGCGTCCGGCGGCTGGGCGCATTCGGCAGCCGGCCCGACGAGGTGTCCGCAGACCTTCGCCGGCGCTCAGGGCTGCGCCGGCGCACCGAGGCGCACGCTGCGCTGCAGCGTCTCGCCGTTGCGGATCACCTCGAGCGTGACGCGGCGTCCGGCCAGGCGGCGCAGCGCAGCCTGGAAGCCGGCCCGGTCGGCGACCGCGGCGCGGTCGATCGCGACGACGACGTCGCCGCCGATCAGATTGGCTTCCTCGGCCGGCGTGCCGGCCAGCACCGAGCCGATGCGCACGCCGCTGCGGCCGAGCGCGGCGCGCTCGTCCTCGCGCAGATCTCGAAACGTCGCGCCGAACGGCAGGCGGAAGCGCACGTAGTAGGCGACCGCGGCCTCGGATGCGGCGGTGCCGGCATAGAGCAGCGCGCGATCGGCACCGACCGCCTGGGCACGCGCAGCCGCCGCATCGCGCGCATGCGCGTCCCACTGCGCAAACCGGCTGGTGCCGACATGCGCGTAGCCCTCGGCGCCGAGCCGGTTGCGATCGGCGAGCGGATCGACGCCGTCGCTCCATTGCGGCGCAGTCGGCGCCGCCGCACGGAATGCCGATACCGTGGCCGCGTCGCGACCGGGTTCTTCGGTATAGCGTTCGGCCTCGGTCGCGTCGGCGCCCGCTGCCGGCTCGACGTGCACGCTGCGCGTCGTCGCGCAGCCGCCGAGCGCGGCGAGCCCGGCCACGACGATCCAGATGGCCATTCGCTTCGATGCGGGCATCATCTCAGTGCACCCAGCCGGCCAGCACGAGCAGCGCGAGGATCGCCAGCCAGGTCACCAGGATCCGGCGCAGCACGATCCGCGCATCGGTCAGCTCGACGACCGGATCGGTCACGTCGGTCGCGTAGCCGTCGCCGGCGATCACGTCGGCATCGACGCCGGCGCGCGCCAGCACACCGAGAAAACCCAGGTCCAGCGTGAAATAGCCGCGGCCGTGCGCGGCGTGATAGTCGCGCCAGGTGCGCACGACCGAGTCGAAGTCCGACACCAGCGCCAGCGTCAGCGCAACCAGGTGCGCCGGCGCCCAGTCCAGCGCGAGCGCGAGCCGCTCGAACAGGTTGCGGTCGGCGGCCGAGAGCTCGTCGCGGAACGTCGGCACGCGCGCGATCAGCTGCACGAGGCGATAGCCGATCGCGCCGGCCGGCCCGAGGATCGCGAACCAAAACAGCACGCCGAACCAGCGCGACAGCGCCGACTGGAACGTCGCCTCGACCAGACAGGCGGCATCGGCCGGCAGCGGCCGCTCCGCCGGATCCGGACGCAGCCGCTGCGCGGTCTGCGTGCGCAGGTCGCGGTCGGTCTCGGCGAGCACCGCGTCGACGTCCTCGTCGAGGTCGCGCGGTCCCCAGCAGTAGAACAGCACGACCAGCGCGAACGCGAACGCCGGCAGACCGAACAGCCAGCCGGCCAGCACGATCTGGATCAGCGCGCAGACCGCGACGACGATCAGCGGCACCACGATCGCCGGCAGCGGCCGCGCCCGGTCGCCGCCGTTCCAGGCCGCCAGCCAGCCCTTGAGCCAGGCGAAGTCGCGCAACCGCGCCAGATCCGGCAGGGTGCGCGCCGCGATCAGGACGAGGACGACGGCGAGCAGGGTCGTGGCCATGGGCACGGGCTTCCGCAGGAAGGGACGGCGATTGTAGCGGCGGTGAACGCAGCGGCATCGATTGTAGCGGGATCGGTGCGACGCGATCGATGCGCGACGCGCGGACGCGCGCTCACCAGCGCTCGTCGTTGACGAGCGTCGCCAGGTCCAGATCGGCCGTCTCGCGCAGCCAGTGCTCGATCAACCGGTACGAGACCGACACCGGCGGCGGCAGGATGATCGTGCGCTCGGCGAGTGCGCGGCGCAGGTCCTCGACGCCGAACCAGCGCGCATCGGCCAGCTCCGGGCCGCAGCGGATCGTCGGATCGTCCGCGCGCGCGGTGAACCCGACCATCAGCGAGGCCGGGAACGGCCACGGCTGCGAGGAGTGGTAGTCGCAGTCGACGACGCGCACGCCGGCTTCCTCCATGACCTCGCGGCGCACGGCGTCCTCGAGCGTCTCGCCGGGCTCGACGAAGCCGGCCAGCGTCGAGTAGCGGGCCTCGGCCCACTTGGCGTGGCGGCCGAGCAGGCAGCGGTCCTCGTGACTGACGATCACGATGATCGCCGCGTCGGTGCGCGGAAACTGCTCGGCCTCGCAATAGGTGTTCGTGCAGCGCGCGCGATGGCCGCCGGCGACGATCGCCAGCGCCGCGCCGCAGACCGGGCAGTGTCGCGTGCGCGACTGCCAGTGCGACAGCGCGCGCGCATACGCGAACAGACCGGACTGGAATGGATGCAGGCGCAGACCCGCGCTGCGCAGGTCGAGCCAGGTCGCGTCGAGCTCGGCCGCGAGTCGTTCGGCGCGTGCCTCCTCGACGCGCAGCACGAAGCGCGGCCCGTGCTCGTCGGCGCCGAGGAAGCTCGCCGTCGCGTGCGCGAACCAGGTCTTGCGCTCGGCGGCGTCGAGCAGGCGCAGTGCGTCGCAATCGGTCCGCACCAGGGCGCGGCCGTCGGCCGCCAGCACCAGGAACTGCGCGCGCGGGTCGCCGCTCTGCCCGCTCAGCCACTCGGCGTCGTCGCGCTGCTCGGCGTGGCGATCGAGCGCCAGGCCGGCGAAGACGTTGTTGCGGCTGCGGCGGTCGGCGCTCACATCGAGAACGAGGATCCGCAGCCGCAGGTGGTCTTGGCGTTGGGATTGCGGATCACGAACTGCGCGCCGGTCAGCGATTCGGTGTAGTCGATCTCGGCGCCCATCAGATACTGCAGGCTCAGCGGATCGACCAGCAGGGTCACGCCTTCGCGGTCGACCGCGAAGTCGTCCTCTGCGCGCTCCTCGTCGAACGTGAAGCCGTACTGGAACCCCGAGCAGCCGCCGCCGCTGATGTAGACGCGCAGCTTGAGATCGGGATTGCCTTCCTCCGCGATCAGTTCCTGGACCTTGTGCGCGGCCGCCTCGCTGAACAGCAGCGGCGATTCGGGGGCGTCCAGATAGGTGGGAACGGCCTGTTCGGACATGAGGGCTCGGAAACGAAGCGGAGGGTAGCCGGGTTAGATCGGTTCGGCGCGGGCCGATTTCAAGCTTCGGCGGGCACCGGTTCGGGTCCGGCGAGCTGCCGCACCGCCTCGCCCTGGTAGACCATCTTGCCGTTGATCTGCGCACCGGCCGCCATCTCGAGCACGCGGTAGTAGACGTTGCCTTCGACGCGCGCGTCGCCGGCCAGCTCCAGGCGCTGCACCGCGACGATGTCGCCGAGCACCTGGCCGTTGATGACGGCATTGGACGTGCTGATCGTGCCGTGCACGCGCCCCTTGTTGCTGAGCGTCAGCACCGCCTCGCTGCCCTCGGCGGTGATCGAGCCTTCGATGATGCCGTCCAGGTGCAGCCCGCCGTCGAACCGCACGTCGCCGCGGATCACCGTCCCCTCGGCGATCAGCGTCGTGATCGCCGCCACCGGCTTGCCGCCGCCGCTCTTGCCGTTACCCCACATCGGTCGTCTCCTGGATCTTCACCGCGTCTGCCCACTGGAAATCCTGTTCGGCCCGGTTGCCGCTGCCGTCGGCCTGCAGATGCAGACGATTGGGCGTGAACCCCTCCGGGAGCATGATCGTACCTTTGACCTGTTCGAAATACTTGAAGCCATACTCGATTCCGGACGACGCGCCGCCGTCGACCAGCGATTTCCAGTCCAGCGTGACCAGCTTGCCGTCCTGCACGCCTTCCACACTCAGCGTCAGGCGGCCGCGGATGTCCTGACCGCGCTTGATGTTCTGGGTCAGCGTCGCGACGAAGTTCCATGCGCGAGAGCCGGCGACCGGCGTCAGCCGCAGGTCGTGCACGGCCAGGCCCTCGCGGCGCGTGCCGCCGACCAGGCGTCCGTAGAACGCCAGATCGGCACGCAGGCTGGCGATCTCCTCGTCGCGCTCGCCGAGCGACTTGCGCAGGTCCTCCAGCGCGACCTTGGCGACCTGCTCGGCGCGCTGGACGATCGCGACGCGCGACTTCAACTCCTCGTTCTGCGTCTCCAGATCGGCGCGGGTCTGCGCATCGCGCGCGCCGTCGCCGCGTTCGGTCAGCGCCCGCCCGAGCCACGCGGCGAGGAGCAGGCTGATCAGCCACAAGACCGCGACCAGCAGCAGACGGCGCCGCTCGCGGCTGCGGTCCAGGGCGCGGATCACCAGCGGCGGCGGGTGGCGGATCATCGGCTTCACCGGGGCGGTCGAGAACCACCAAGCATACCGGCTCGTCCGGCCGGGCGCCGCGCGCCGGCCGCGACGCTTTCGTCGCCGTGCGGCCGGGCCGATAATCACGGCCCGCCCGACCCCGCCATCGACCGCCGCAATGCTCTGGCTGAAAGCGTTCCACATCGTCTTCGTCGTCACCTGGTTCGCCGGCCTGTTCTATCTGCCGCGCCTGTTCGTCCATCACGCCGAGGCGACCGAACCGGCCGTGCACGCGCGGCTGGCCGTGATGGAACGGCGCCTGCTGGTGATGACCCATATCGGCGGCGTGCTGGCGATCGGATTCGGCCTGCTGACGCTGTGGCAGGCGCCGGGCTGGCTGGCCGCCGGCTGGATGCACGCCAAGCTCGCGCTGGTGGTCGTGCTCGTCGTCTACCACCTGCAGCTGGTGCGCATGGTCCGGCGTTTCGCGGCCGGCACCAACCGCTGGTCCAGCCGCACGCTGCGCATCTTCAACGAGCTGCCGGCGCTCGCGCTGATCGCGATCGTGATCCTCGTCGTGGTCAAGCCGTTCTGAGAGGCCGGGCCGGGCATCGGGGCGTGGGTCCGTCCCGACAGTCCGGGCGAACGGCGTGGACGGGGGCTGCGCCGCGAGATCGCCTCCCATATCCGTAAATCGGTATCGATGCCGCGGTCGAGAGGCCGCGCACGAGGCCGCCGTACCGCCGCACGTCGGTGTCGCAGCGCTCGGTCGCGCGAGCGCCGGCTTGATATAGTCGCCGGCCTGGCAAGGTGTCCGAGGTCCACGAGGGGGCACGATGCAAGCCGAAGACATCGACGTCGCAGATGCGGAAAGCCGCCGCCGCGCGCAGGCGGCGCTGACGAACCGCGTCGACCGGCTCAGAGCGCGCGGCCAGCGCCTGCTCGAGGAGGGCTGGGACGTCAATACGCTGATCCTGCTCGCCGACGACGCGAACCGTCTGGTCGAGGTGGGCCGTCACGTCGGCGCCGAGGAACTGATCGAACCGCTGGTCGCGGTGGCCGAACTACTGGAACCTTTCGCACGGCCACCGCAGCTGCCCGACGCGACGACGCGCGATGCATTCGCCGACCGGATCGCCGCGCTGGCCGGCGCCTGCGCGGGCTTCCGGCCGGACGACCCGGTCACGCTGGCCTCGCAGGCCCTGGTCGAGCGCACGCGCAGCGAGGAAAACGGTTTTCCGCTGCTGGTCACGCCGCCGGCCGACCATGCCCAAATCCACGCACCGGCCTCGATACCGATGCAGGCCCCGATACCGGCACAGACCGCCGGGCCGGAGCCGTCCGCCGCGATCGCGGCACCGGCCGCGGCGGCCGATCCGGTCTTCCTGTCCGAGCCCGAGCCGGACCCGCCGCGCGAGGACGCACCGCTCGTCGCCGCGGCCGAGACCCTCGCCGATGCGCCGGCCACGACCGACGCCGCCGGCGAGGCCGCGCGCGAACTCGCGCTGTGCTACTACCTCGGCGAGGCCGGTGAGCTGGTGCGGGCGATCACGCAGCATCTGGCGCTGCGCGGCATCAGCGTGGAGCGCTACGACCGCGTCGACGCGCTCAAGAACCAGCTGAGCCGCCATCCGCCGGGCCTGGTCGTCGTCGACGCCGGTTTCGAGACCGCGCTCGATCAGATCGGCGCCCTGGTCAAGAGCGCGCGCGAGCGCGTCGTGCATCGCGTGCACCTGGCCGCATTCTCGGCCGGCGGCGATCTCGGCGCCCGTCTGCAGGCGATGCGCGCCGGCTGCGACGCGTTCATCGCGCTGCCGGCCGCGACGCCGGCGATCCTGGCGCGCCTGGACGAACTCGCCGAGGCGCAGGTCGCCGATCCGTACCGGATCCTGATCATCGAGGACGACCGCACGCAGGCGCTGTTCGCCGACTCGATCCTGCGCAAGGGCGGCATGCAGACGCTGACGCTGACCAGCGCGCTGACGGTCTTCGACGAACTGGACCGGTTCCGGCCGGACCTGATCCTGATGGACCTGTACATGCCCGACTGCGACGGCATGGAACTGACCGCGCTGATCCGCGAACGCGAGGCCTTCGTCTCCACGCCGATCGTGTTCCTGTCCGGCGAGCAGAGCGCCGACAAGCACTTCGAGGCACTGAGCGCCGGCGGCGACGACTTCCTGTCCAAGCCGATTCGTCCCAAACATCTGATTTCGGCGGTGCTCAATCGCGTGCGGCGCGCGCGCCGGCAGCAACGGCGTGCGCCGAGCGCGCCGCCCGAGCCACGGCCGGCGTCCGGCACGGTCGAACAGGCACAGCTGCTCGAGCGGCTGTCGGGCCTGCTCGCGATGGACGACGCCGGCACGCGCAACGGCGGACTGCTGTTCTTCGGTATCGACACCTCCGCGGCGCAGGAGCGCATCGGCTGGTCACGGCTCGACCGCGCGCTCGGCGGCCTCGGCCGGCAGATCGCCGACGCGGTCGGCGCCGGCGCCCTGCTGACGCGCTGCGGCGATCGCGGCTATGCGGTGCTGATCCAGGACCGCGACGCGCCGACGCTGGCCTCCTGGGCCGCCGCGCAACGCGCGCGCATCGTCGAGGCGCTCGAGGAACCGGCGTTTCGCCTCACGATCGGCCTGTGCCCGTTCAGTGTCGGCATCGGCGACGCGGCGGCGATGCTCGACGCCGCCGAACGCGCGGCCGCCGAGGCCGGCCTCGCCGGCGTTTCGATCGTGCGCGGCGCGGTGCCGGTCGATCCGGCGCTCGGCGAGCGGATCCGCGCGGCGCTGAAGGGCGACGGCTTCGATCTGGTGTTCCAGCCGATCGTCTCGCTGCACGGCGAGGAACAGGCGCAGTTCCAGGTGCTGCTGCGCCTGGCCGGCGAGGACGGCCGCCTGCACACCGCGGCCGAAATCATCCCGGCCGCCGAGCGCGAGGGCTTGATGAGCGAGCTCGACCAGTGCGTGCTCGCACGCTGTCTGGCGATCGCGGCCGAGCGCCACCGGCTCGATCAGCCGTTGCGGCTGTTCGTCAGCCAGTCCGCGGCGAGCACGCGCGATCCGGCGCATCTGGACTGGCTGCAGTCGCAGCTCGCCCAGGGCGAGCATCCCGGCGACTGGCTGTCGATCGATCTGCGCCTGGCCGATCTGGATGCCGACCTGGAGGCCGCGCAACGCTTCGTCGCCGGCGCGCGCGCGCTCGGCGTCCTGGTCACGATCAGCGGCTGCGACAATCTGGCCGCGGCGAACCGCATCGTCGCCGGACCGCCGGCCGACTTCGTCAAGCTCGGCCCGGGACCCGCCGGCGGCCGCACCGGCGCGCAGTGGGCCGAGCTCAAGGACACCGTCGCGCTGATCCACGAACATGGCGGCCGCGTGATCGCGCCGCGCATCGAGGACGCGCGCGGCGCCGCCGCGCTGTGGAGTGCCGGCGTCGACTACATCCAGGGCAACTTCGTCCAGCAGGCCACCGGCGATCTCGGCTACGACTTCCATGCCTCCGCCCCCTGACTCGGCTCCGACCGCAACGGCCTTCCCCGGCTCGCGCTGGCGCGCCGCCGCGGCGCTGCTCGCGCTGGCGCTGATCATGGTGGCGGCCGTGGCCGCGTGGCGCTGGCCCGGCCACGGCGCCGAGATCGCCGCGGCCCTGGTGCTGGCCGCGATCCTCGTCGCCGCGGCGACCTGGCCGCGCCGCGCACCGCCGCCCGCACCGGTCGCCGAGCCCGAGCCCGAGCCGCCGGCGATCCCGCCCGAGCTGCTCGGCGAACTCGAATCGCTGCGTGCGATGCAGAAGGAGCTGGTCGCCGCCAAGCAGACCGCCGAGGCCGCCACGCTCGCCAAGAGCGAGTTCCTGGCGACGATGAGCCACGAGATCCGCACGCCGCTCAACGGCATCCTGCCGCTGCTCGACCTGGTGCTGTCGAGCCCGCTGCCGCCCGATCAGCGCGACTACCTGGCGACCGCGCACGATTCGGCGCACGAGCTGCTGCGCATCGTCGACGACATCCTCGACTACTCCAAGCTGGAGGCCAACAAGCTCGAGCTGGAGACGGTCGGCTTCGACCTGCGCGAGCTGGTCGACTCGGTCGCGCGCCTGATGGACCGCGCCGCCGGCGCGCGCGGCCTGCGCCTGACCACCGCGATCGATCCCTCGCTGCGGCCGATCCTGCGCGGCGATCCGGCGCGGCTGCGCCAGGTACTGACGAACCTGGTCAGCAACGCGATCAAGTTCACCGAGAACGGCCGCGTCGCGGTCCAGATCAGCCGCCGCAACGAGACCGGCACCGGCTACTGGATCACCTTCGCGGTGCGCGACACCGGCATCGGCATCGCGCCCGAGATCGCCGAGCGCCTGTTCCAGCCGTTCTCGCAGGCCGATGCGTCGACGACGCGCGTGTTCGGCGGCACCGGTCTGGGCCTGGCGATCTGCAAGCGCCTGGTCGACGCGATGGGCGGCCGCATCGGCGTGCGCTCCGAGCCCGGCAAGGGCTCGCTGTTCTGGTTCGACGTGCCGCTGCTGAAGGCGATCGGCGACATCCGCCAGCGTCAGGACCTGCAGTGCGTCAAGGCGCTGGTGCTGTGCGCCGACGCGACCACGCGCGCGCGCATCGACCGCGGCCTGACCACGCTCGGCCTGTCCTGGCAGCCAGCCGGCTCCACGGCCGAGGCGCTCGCGCTGCTGCGCTCGGCCGCCGGCGTCGGCGCGGCCTGGAACTACGAGCTCGTCGTGATCGATCGCGCCGGCTTCCGTTCGGAGATCCGCGGCTTCCTGCACGGCCTACTGCGCGAGGCGAAGATGGAGCATCTGCACGTGCTGGTCCTCGACGACGCCGATCAGCTGCCGCCGGATCTCGCGCGCGGCGATCGCGTCGCGCGCGTCGCGCGGCAGCACGAGGCCGGCGAGCTGCGCGACACGCTGCACGCGCTGCTCAACGTCAAGCCGCCGATTCCGTCGCTGTCCGATCCGGGCAGCGAGGCGCTGGTGCGCAGCGCCGGTGAACTGGCGGCCACCGACGTCGACACGATGCGACTGCGCGGCCGCGTGCTGCTGGTCGAGGACAATGCGGTCAACCGCAAGGTCGCCGAACGCCTGCTGGCCCTGCTCGGCCTGGTCGTCGACAGCTGCGAGGACGGCCGCTCGGCGCTGCAGCGGCTGCAGCACGGCGGCTACGACCTGGTGCTGATGGACTGCCAGATGCCGGTGATGGACGGCTACGCGGCCAGCCGCGCCTGGCGCCGCCACGAGGCATCCGCCGGGCTGCCGCACGTGCCGATCCTGGCGATGACCGCTAATGCGATGCCCGGCGACCGCGAGAAATGCCTCGACGCCGGCATGGACGAGTACCTCAGCAAGCCGCTCGACCGCCGCATGCTGGTGCGCATGCTCGCGCGCTGGCTGGCGCCGGCCCCGGCCGAGAGCGGCAACGGCGGGGCCGCGACCATGGCGGCGGCCGCGTCGACGCCGGCCTCGCCGGCGCTCGACGCCTCGATCGTCGCCGACCTGGTCGACATCATGGGCGACGGTTTTCCGGAGCTGGTGCGCATCTACCTGGAGGAGACGCCGCGTCGCGTGCTGCAGCTGCGCGACGCGGCCGCGGAAGGCGACGCCGACGCGATCGTCGCCTGCGCGCATACGCTCAAATCGAGCAGTGCCAATCTCGGCGCGACCGGCCTGTCCGAGCTTGCGCGGCGCATCGAGTACGACGCGCGCAGCGGCATGACCGGCCACCTCGTACCGATCGCCGAAGCCGCCGTGGTCGAGTTCGAGCGGGTCGCCACCGCGCTGCGCGCGCTGATCGACCCGCCGCGCTGAGGTGCGGCCGCACGGCCGCTCAGCTGCCGATCTTGGTCTGCAGGTACGGCACCGGACCGAGGTCGGCGATCAGGCTCTGCTGGGTTTCGAGCCAGTCGATGTGGTCTTCCTCCGACGCGAGGATCTCCTTGAGCAGGTCGCGGCTGACGTAATCGCCGACCTGCTCGCAGTGCACGATGCCTTCCTTCAGATCGGGCACCGCCGCGCGCTCGAGCGCCAGATCGCAGTCGATCGCCTCGACCGGCTTCTCGGCGATGCGCAGCTTGCCGAGCTGCTGCAGGTTCGGCAGGCCGTCGAGGAACAGGATGCGCTCGATCAGGCGATCGGCGTGCTTCATCTCGTCGATCGACTCGTGGTACTCGTGCTCGGCCAGCTCCTTGTAGCCCCAGTTCTTGTACATGCGGGCATGCAGGAAGTACTGGTTGATCGCGGTCAGTTCGTTGTAGAGCACCTTGTTGAGGTGCGCGATGACCTTCGCGTCGCCTTTCATCGAATCGTCCTCCGGCCGCGGGAAGCGGTATCGGGGGACTATATCGGCGACGCCTCGGCGATGCTCAAACGAAAATCGCACGCATTGGCGCGTGCAATCGGACGCGGGGAAGCCGACTCAGGCGGCCAGGGCGAGCGGCAGCGGAAATGCGCGCGGCCTGACCTGCTCGATCGCCTCGGCGAGGATCTCGCCGGCCAGCGGAGCGCAGGTGCCGCAGCAGTCCGAGCAGCCGGTCCGCTCGCTGAGCTCGGCCAGCGACGACACGCCGTCGGCGGCGGCCTGGCGGATCTGGTGGTCGGTGACGGCGTTGCAGATGCACACGTACATGGGACGCTCCTCAGCGCGCCCATTTGAATGCAAACGAGAATGATTGTCAACCAGGTCCGGCGCAGGCCAGCGAGCCGATTTCCCAGCCGCGATCGCGCGGCGCCAGCGGCGCGATCAGCGCCGCGACCGGCGCCAGATGATCGAGCGCCTGCTGATAGACGCGGCGCTTGAACGTCACGACGTGGTCGGCCGGATACCAGAAATCGACCCAGCGCCACTGGTCGAACTCCGGATCGGCCGATACGTCGAGGCGGACGTCGGCGTCCTCGCCGAGCATGCGCAGCAGAAACCAGACCTGCTTCTGGCCGATGCAGACCGGCCGCTGGCGCTGGCGGACCAGGCGCTGCGGCAGCCGGTAGCGCAGCCAGCCGGGCGTCGCGCCGAGCACGTCGACGTGCCGCGGGCGCAGCCCGGTTTCCTCTTCGAGTTCGCGGTACATCGCTTCGAGCGGCGTCTCGTCGGTGCGCATGCCGCCTTGCGGAAACTGCCAGCCGTCGCGCGTCACCCGGCGTGCCCAGAACACCCGGCCGTGCGGGTTGAGCAGGATGATGCCCACATTGGGGCGATAGCCGTCGGGATCGATCACGGTTCGCGCTCCGGTTGCGATTCATTCTTCCACAGCGCGGCGGACCGCGGCAACAAGGCCGCGGACACGCACCGGAGCGCGGGAAGCAGCGGCCCGCGCGAGCGGGCCGCGCCCGGTCAGTCGATCGCGAACTCGGTCAGCGAGACCGGGAAGGTGCCGGTCACGTTCAGCGTGTACGGGCCCGCACCGGGCTCGTCGCCGCCGGTCGGCGGATAGTACGAGTCGACGTAGAAGTAGTAGGTCTGACCCGGCGTGAACGAGGACGTCACGGTCGGCGTGCGCTGGCCGCCTACGTCGTCGGTGCCGATCACGCAGCTGTTGGCGTCGCCACAGGTCTCGAGGATGTAGATCGCCGGGTCCCAGCTGTCGGCGCCGGAGATCGAGAACGTCAGATTGTTCGACGCGCCCGGCGTGAACACCCAGATGTCCTCCGGACCATCGCGGTTGTCGGGCTCCCACGCGTACTCGTCGCAGAGGCCGCCGGTGTCGGGCAGGCCCGGCACGTTGTTGGCGCCGCCGCTGGTATTGCCGCTGCCGTTCGACGGCGCGGCCGTGATCTCGCCGGTCGGAGACGCGCAGCTGCCGGCCGGGACGATCGTGATCGGATCGACCGACGGCACCACGCTGGTCAGCGGCGAGCGGGCCTGGGCGGCACCGGCGAACGCCGACACCAGGACGGCGGAAAGAAGAAGCGGCGTTGCATTCATGTCGTGAGGGTCCCCGAGGAAAGCGATGGCGAAAGGGCCAGCCGACGATCCACGTCGTCGAGCCCACCGTGCTGCACCGCGAGATTAACAAACGCGCACGCTCCCGAGGAAGCGCCGACGGCGGGGCATTGCGTGCCCGTGGCGTTACCATGTCGACCTCCTGAGGGCCTTTCCGATGCGCATGCGCTCCGCCTCGATACTCGCCGTCCTGCTCGTGCTGGGCTGCCTGCGCGTCGCCGCCGCGCAGCCGGTGATGGCGCGGATCGACCAGGCCTCGCCGCAGACCGTGCAGACGCTCAAGACGGCGCCCGGCGTCGCCTGGTGGGCCGAGTTCGGCGACCATCTGCTGCTGGTCGGCGATACGCCGCAGCTGCTGTCGCGGCGCGAGCTCGCGCCGACGCGCGTGCTCGACCGCGTCGACCCGGCGCGGCTGTATCTGCACGCGGACGGCTGTTCGCATGACGCATCGGCGATGCACCGCGAAGTCGGCGTGACGCTGGCACGCGCCGGTCACTGGGAGCTGCGCGCCTTGCGCGACGGCGAGACGATCGCCGCGGACGATCCCGGCCACTGGCAGCCGCTGCCGCGCAACCAGGCGGCGATCGAGCGCTACCGCCCCGACGGCGTCGCCGCGCCGGCCGATCCGCTGATCGCACCGCTGGTCGCGGCGATCGATGCCGAGCGCTGGTACGGCGACGTGGAGACCCTGGCCGGCTGGGACCGCAACAGTTTCGGCAGCGGCATCCTCGCCGCGCGCGACTGGCTCGGCGAGCGGTTCTCGGCGCTCGGACTGCAGGTCAGCCAGCCGGGCTTCACGCTGCAGGGCCGCACGCTCTACAACGTCGCGGCGACCTGGACCGGCAGCGCCGAAGCGGACGACTGGATCGTCGTCGGCGGCCACTACGACGCGATCGGCTCGGGCTTCGCGCCGGGCGCCGACGACAATGCGTCGGGCTGCGCCGGCGTACTCGAACTGGCGCGCGCCGTCACCGCGTTCCGACCGCGCCGCACGATCGTCTTCATCTGCTACTCGGGCGAGGAGCAGGGCCTGCACGGCAGCGCGGCGCACGTGGCCGCGCTGCGCGCCGACGGTGACCTCGCCAAGGTCTCGGCGATGATCAACATGGACATGATCGGCTACAGCCGCGACGGCCAGCTCGACGTGCTGCTCGAGACCAATACACAGAACCGCGCCTACATCGAGCGCTTCGCGGCGGTCGCCGCGACCTACGCGCCGGAGCTGGGCACCCTGCTCAGCACCAATCCGTACGGCTCCGACCATATCCCGTACCTGCAGGCCGGCGTGCGCGCCTTGCTGACGATCCAGGGCGACGACACGAACTACCCGCACTATCACGCCAGCACCGATACCCCGTCCAATATGGACGCCGGCGGCTGGTCGCGGCCGATCGGCAGCGCGATCCTGCGCATGAATGCGGCGATGCTGGCCGAGCTCGCCGGCGCCGGCGACCGCATCTTCGCCGACGGCGCCGGCGACGGCGGTTGACGCGGACCGGGCCGCTCCGGCCCGATCGGTGCTGTACGCAACGGGAGACCGAGAGTGACCTGGATCGTAGGGGCGATGTTCGCCGTGGTGCTGGTCGGCGCCGTCCGGGTGTTCAACCGGCTGGTGCGGCTGCGCAACCAGATGCGCAGCGCCTGGGCCGACGTCGACGTCCAGCTGACGCGCCGGCACGACCTGGTGCCGCCGCTGGTGGCGGCGGTCAAGGCCTACGCCGGCCACGAGCGTGACGTGCTCGCCGCGGTCACCGACCTGCGCGATCAGGCGCTGAGGATCGACGGGCCGGCGCGGCTGGCACCGGTCGAGGCCGCGCTCGAGCGCGCGGTGACGCGCGTGCTCGCGCTCGAGGAGGCCTACCCGGACCTCAAGGCCAGCGAGAACTTCCTGCAGCTGCAGCGCGATCTGGTGCAGATCGAGGAACAGCTGCAGTATGCGCGGCGCTACTACAACGGTGCCGTGCGCGACTACAACGACGCGGTCCAGCGCGTGCCGGATCTGCTGGTCGCACGCGCGCTCGGCTTCGGACCCGGCGAGTTCTACCAGGCGCGCGAGGACGAGCGGCCGGCGGTCCGGGTGGAGGCGACGCGATGAGCGGTCCGCACAGGCGCAGTCTCTGGCGGCGGCTCGCGGTCCTGCTCGCCGTCGTCGTCGGCGGGTGTGCCGCGGTGGGCAGTGTGGCCGCCGACGAGCGGATCCTGTCCTACGACAGCACGATCCGGATCGAGGCCGACGGCATGCTCGAGGTCACCGAGCAGATCACCGTGCGCGCCGAAGGCGACCGGATCAACCGCGGCATCTACCGCGACTTCCCGACGCGCTACAAGGACCGCTACGGCAACCGCGTCGTCGTCGATTTCCAGATGCTCGGCGTCGAGCGCAACGGCGCCGAGGAGCCCTGGTTCACCGAGCGCCGCCGCAACGGCGTGCGCATCAACACCGGCGACGACAGCGCGATCGAGCGGCCGGCCGTGCACCGCTATACCCTGCGTTACCGCACCTCGCGGCAGATCGGCTTTTTCGCCGACCACGACGAGCTGTACTGGAACGCGATCGGCACCGGCTGGGTCTTTCCGATCGACGCCGGCAGCGTCGAGGTGACGCTGCCGCAGCCGGTTCCGGTCGCCGCGCTCAGGGCGGAAGGCTATACCGGGCCGCCAGGCGCCCGGGGACAGGCCTACACGGCGACGCTGCCGGCAGCGGGCCAGGCGCAGTGGCGTCTGACCGCGCCGCTGGCGCCGGGCGAGGGTTTCACGATCGCGCTGTCGTTCCCGAAGGGCGTCCTGGCCGAGCCTTCGGCCGAGCAGCGCCTGGTCTGGTTCTTCTCCGACAACCGCGCGCTGCTGGTCGCGCTGGCCGGACTGGCGATCCTGCTGATCGGCTGCTTCGTGCGCTGGCATCGGGTCGGCCGCGACCCGCCGGCCGGCGTGATCATTGCGCGCTACGCGCCGCCGGCCGGCCATTCGCCGGCCGCGCTGCGCTTCATGCGCCGCATGAGCTACGACATGCGCTGCTTCAGCGCCGGCGTGCTCGCGCTCGGTGTCGCCGGCCGGCTGCGCATCGAGCACGATGAAGCCGGCAATGCCGAGCAACCGTGGTCGCTGACGCGGACCGGCGAAGCCGATCCGGCGCTGCCGGAGGACGAGGCGGCCCTGCTGGCCGGCCTGTTCGCCGACGGCCGCGATCGCCTGGTGCTCGATCCCGCGCAGGCCGAGACGCTGCGCCAGGCGCAGAGCGCGCAGCAGGCCGTGCTCGAGCGGACGTTCCATCCGGCCTACTTCACGCGCCATCTCGGCAGCGCCGCCGCCGCGTTCGCGTTCGCGCTGGCGGTGACGATCGCGGCGCTGGTGCTGGCCCGCAACGGCGGTGGCGGCATGCCGCTGGTGATCGCGACGGGACTGGTCATGTTCGTCGTCGTGATCGTGTTCGGCTTCCTCGTGCATGCGCCGACCGTGCAGGGCCGGCGCCTGCTCGACGAGATCGAAGGCTTCAGGCGCTATCTCGGCGTCGCCGAGCGCGCCGAGCTCGGCAGCCTGCGCGGGCCCGAGCCGACGATCGACGCCGCGCATTACGAGCGCCTGCTGCCGTACGCGGTCGCGCTCGACGTCGAGGAAGCCTGGACGCGTCGCTTCACGGCCGCCGTCGGCACCGCGGCGGCCGCCGCCGCGACCGCCGGCATCGCCTGGTACCACGGTAGCCGCGTGCTCGACCCGGCCCAGCTGACGCACGCGGTCGGCAGCGGCCTCAGCACGACGATCGCCTCGGCCTCGACGCCGCCCGGCAGCAGCTCAGGCGCCGGCGGCGGCGGTTTTTCGGGCGGCGGCGGGGGTGGCGGAGGCGGCGGCGGCCGCTGAGCGCGACGCGACCGGCTTGCCGGAAGCTGAATGCATGGTCATTCTTCACGCATCGCCCGATGCGGACCGCCTGCACCGACCGACCGCATGACGCCCAGCCCCGATCTTCGCACCGCCGCCCTGCTCGGCCAGTACGAGCTCGATCCCGCGCGCCATCACGAACTGCTCGACGCGCGCGGCGAGCTGCGCGCGCACTGGCGGCACTTCATGACCGGCATCGAGCGCGGCGGCGCGGCGCAGATGCGCCACCGCCTGGACCTGGTCGCGCGCCAGATCCGCGAGAACGGCGTCACCTACAACGTCTACGCCGACGCCAAGGGCACCGACCGGCCGTGGGAGCTGGATCTGCTGCCGCAGATCCTCGAGGCCGACGAATGGCAGGCGCTGGCCGCCGGCGTGGCGCAGCGCGCACGCATGCTCGATGCGGTCCTGGCCGATCTGTACGGCGCGCAGACCCTGCTCGCCGACGGCCTGCTGCCGCCGGAGCTGATCTTCGGCCACGACAACTTCCTGTGGCCGTGCCAGGGCATCGTGCCGCCCGGCGGGCGGCACCTGCATCTGTACGCGGTCGATCTGGCGCGCGCGCCGGATGGCCGCTGGTGGGTCGTCGCCGACCGTACGCAGGCACCGTCCGGGGCCGGCTACGCGGCCGAGAACCGGCAGATCATCTCGCGCGCGTTTCCCGAGCCGTTCCGCGACCTGCGCGTGCAGGACATCGGCGGCTTCTTCCGCACGCTGCAGACGACGCTGCAGCGCCTGGCGCCGGCCGCCGCCGGCGAGACGCCACTCGGCGTGCTGCTGACGCCGGGCCGCTTCAACGAGACCTATTTCGAGCACGTCTATCTCGCGCGCCTGCTCGGCATGCCGCTGGTCGAGGGCCAGGACCTGATCGTGCGCGCCGACACCGTCTTCATGAAGACGCTGGACGGCCTGCGCCGCGTGCACGCGATCCTGCGCCGCGTCGACGACGACTACTGCGATCCGCTCGAGCTGCGCGGCGATTCGGCGCTCGGCGTGCCGGGCCTGCTCGCCGCGGTGCGCGCCGGCCGCGTGCTGGTCGCCAACGCGCTCGGCAGCGGCGTGCTCGAATCGCCCGGTCTGTTCGGCTTCCTGCCGGCGATCTGCCAGCGCGTGCTCGGAGAATCGCTGAAGCTGCCGTCGGTCGCGACCTGGTGGTGCGGCGAGCCGCCGGTCTGCGCCGAGGCCTTGAACGAGCTGCACCGCCTGGTCGTCAAGCCGGCGTTCCCGTCGCGCCGCAGCGAGCCGTTGTTCGGGCCCGAACTCGGCCGCGCGCGCCTGGCCGAACTGCGCGGCCGCATCGCGCAGGCGCCGGGCCACTGGGTCGCGCAGGAACTGGTGCAGCTGTCGCAGGCACCGGTCTGGCAGCGCCAGCACGCGCGCACGCCGATCGTGCCGCGAGCGATCAGCCTGCGCGCCTACGCGGTCGCGACCGCCGACGGCGGCTATCAGGTGATGCCCGGCGCGCTGTCGCGGATCGCCGCCCGGGCCGGCGCGCGCGTCGTGTCGATGCAGCGTGGCGGCGGCAGCAAGGACACCTGGGTGCTGGCACCGGCGCGCACCGCCGGCGCCGAGCCGCCGCAGCAACGCCCGCTCGGCGCGCGCGACATCGTCCGCCACGACGACTTCCTGCCGTCGCGGCTGATCGAGAATCTGTTCTGGGTCGGCCGCTACGCCGAGCGCAGCGAGGACACCACGCGTTTGCTGCGCGTGGTGCTGAGCCGCTACGTCGAGACCGGTGGCGGCGCGCCGACCGCGGCGCTGGCGGCCGCGCTCGACACCTGCCGCCATCTGGAGCTGGTCGCGGCCGGACGACCGGTCCGCGAGGCCCTGCTTGCCGCGGTCGCCGACGACGCCGCGCCGAACAGCCTGGCCCAGGTGCTCGGCGGCCTGCTCTGGTCGGCCTCGCAGGTGCGCGGCCGGCTCTCGCAGGAGAACTGGCGCGGCCTGATGGAGATCCAGCGCGAAGCGCAGGCGCTGGCACGCGAACGCGCCGACCTCGGCGAGATGCTCGACCTGCTCAACCGCGTGCTGCTGGCGACCTCGGCGCTGGCCGGCTTCGCGTTCGACGACATGACGCGCGACGACGGCTGGCGCTTCCTGGTGATCGGCCGCCGCATCGAGCGCCTGCAGTTCGTCGCCGAGGTCACCGCCTGGCTGCTGCGGCACCGCCCGCGCAGCGATCCGGCGACGCTCGAATGGCTGCTCGAGCTGGCCGACAGCATCATCACCTACCGGATGCGCTACGTGTCGGCGCCGCAGGCGATCCCGGCGCTCGATCTGATCGTCTGCGATCCGGCCAATCCGCATTCGGTCGTGTTCCAGGCGCGCGAACTGGCGCGCGAGCTCGAGACGCTCGACGCGCGCTTCGACAGCGCCTGCGCGGCGCGCTTCGCCGCGGTCGCCGACCGGCTCGACGGCTGCGACCTGGCCGCGCTGGAAGATTCTCTGTTCGGCGACGAGCTGCGCGACGAGGCCGCCCGCGCGATCGCCGGCCTGCTCGAGGACGCCGCCGCGACCGCGCGCGAGGTCTCCGACGAGCTGGCGCTGCGGCACTTCGCGCACGTCGACGTCAGCCGGCCGATCGTGTCGGCCTGAGCATGCATCGATGAACGCCAGACCGCTGCCGCGCCGCGCCGTCGCCCGCTACCGCATCGTGCACGAGACCGAGTACCGCTATTCGAGCGGCGTCTCGGTGTCCCGGCAGGCGATGCATCTGGCGCCGCGCGTCTGCGCGCGGCAGCGCACGCTCGGCCATCGGCTGACAATCGACCCGGCGCCGACGTACCGCCAGGAATGCGTCGACTGTTTCGGCAATCCGCTCACGCGCATCGAGATCGACCATCCGCACCGCGCCCTGCTGGTGGTCGCCGAGTCCGAGGTGACGGTCGCCGCGCGCGGCGAACGGCGCGATCCGGCCGATTCGCCGGCGTGGGAATCGGTCGCCGAACACCATGCCTATCGCGCCGGCTGTGCGCCCGACGCCGCCGTGCTCGAAGCGTGCCGGTTCCGCGCCGATTCGCCGTTCGTGCGCGCCGGCGCCGAGCTGATCGACTTCGCGCATCCGTATTTCGCGCCGGGTACGCCGCTGCTGGTCGCGGTGCACCGGCTGATGCACGCGATCCATCGTCAGTTCCGCTTCGACACCGAGGCGACCCAGGTCGCGACGCCGCTGCTCGAGGTGCTGGCCAAGCGCCGCGGCGTCTGCCAGGACTTCGCGCATCTGATGATCGGCTGCCTGCGTGCGCTCGGCCTGCCGGCGCGCTACGTCAGCGGCTATCTGCTGACCGCACCGCCGCCCGGACAGCCGCGCCTGATCGGCGCGGACGCCTCGCACGCCTGGGTCTCGGTGCACTGCCCGCGCAACGGCTGGGTCGACTTCGACCCGACCAACGACGTGCTGCCGGACCTGGGCCACGTGACGATCGCCTGGGGACGCGATTTCGGCGACGTCTCGCCGCTGCGCGGCGTGATCCTCGGCGGCGGCGCGCACGAGCTGGACGTCCGGGTGACGGTCCTGCCGCTGGATTGAGGCGTCGGCACGCGTCCATGCGGCGCGACGGGGCACGGTGACTGCGGGCGGTGTGTCGGACCGAGCCGCCGGAGCGGATGGAAGGGTCGATGCGGGGGCGCTGCGGCGCAGATCGAGCCGCCGCAGCGCGGTCCGCGGCACGGCGCCCGACCGACGCCGGCGCGCGGACGGCGGGCGTCAGCGCACGCCGCTCTCGTTGCGCGCGATCACCAGGCGCTGGATCTCGCTGGTGCCCTCGTAGATCTCGGTGATCTTGGCGTCGCGGAAGTAGCGCTCCAGCGGCATTTCCTTCGAGTAGCCCATGCCGCCGTGGATCTGCACGGCCTGGTGCGCGACGAACATCGCCGTCTCCGACGCGTAGAGCTTGGCGACCGAGGCCTCGGTGCTGAAGCGCCCGCCGGTGCGTGCCGCCTCGCTCTTCGCGAACGCCGCGCGCAGCGTCAGCAGCGTGGCCGCGTCGAGCCGGCACTTCATGTCGGCGATCTTGGCCTGGATCATCTGGAACGAGCCGATCGCGTGGCCGAACGCCTTGCGCTCGCGCACGTACTGCAGGCTGGCCTCGTAGGCCGCGCGCGCGATGCCGACCGCCTGCGAGGCGATGCCGATGCGGCCGGCGTCGAGCACGCCCATCGCGATGCCGAAGCCCTTGCCTTCCTGGCCGAGCAGATCGGCGGCCGGGCAGACGTAGTCGGTCAGCTCGATCTCGCAGGTCGCCGAGGCGCGGATGCCGAGCTTGGGCTCGGTCTTGCCGGCGTGGAAGCCCGGCCGGGCGGTGTCGATGATGAACGCCGAGACGCCCTTGGCGCCGATCCCCGGCGTCGTGATCGCGAACAGCACGATGTACTTGGCGACCGGGCCGGACGTGATCCAGCTCTTCTTGCCGTTGATGACCCAGTCACCGTTCGCGTTGCGCGCGGCGCGGGTGTGCATGTTCGACGCGTCCGATCCGGACTGCGGCTCGGTCAGCGCGTAGGCGCCGATCGCCTCGCCCGACGCGATCGCGCGCACGTAGGTCTGCTTCTGCTGCTCGCTGCCGTAGCTCAGGATGCCGTTGCAGAACAGCGAATTGTTGACCGACATGATCGTCGAGTGGGCCGCGTCGGCGGCGGCGATCTCGATCATCGCCAGCGCGTAGGCCACCGTATCCATGCCGGCGCCGCCGTACTCGGGCGCCACCTCGATGCCCATCAGGCCGAGCTGGCCCATCTCGCGGATCGTCTCGAGCGGAAACTCGCCGCTGCGGTCGAAGTCGGCGGCGATCGGGGCGATGCGCTTCTGCGCGAAGTCGCGCGCGATCGACTGGATCGATAGCTGGTCGTCGGTGAAACGGAAATCCATGAGGCGGCCCGCAAAAAAAGGGCTGCGATTCTAACGCGTGCCCCCATACCGCCGTGTTGCGACGCAAAAGATCGGGCACCGATCGCATTGACGGGCCGGGGTCCGGCCGCTACGCTGCACAGTCATCTTTCAATCAAGATAAAGGGATATAACCTTGGATCTGGCCGCGACTTCGGCCCTGCTGCGGCTGCTGTCGGACGCGACCCGGGTCCGTCTGCTGGCGCTGCTCGAGCGCGAGGAACTGACCGTCGCCGAGCTCTCGGCCGTGCTGCGCCTGGCGCAGCCACGCGTGTCGACGCATCTGGCCAAGCTCAAGGAAGCCGACCTGGTGCGCGATCGCCGCGCCGGCGTCTCCTCGTACTACCGCTACAACGGCGAGCTCGACGCGCGCGCCGGCGCGCTGCTGCACGCGCTGCGCGACAACGTCGACGACGCCCTGCTGCGCGAGGACGAGCGCCGCCTGCCCGGCGTGCTCGCACAGCGCGCGCGTGCCGAGGGCTGGGCCGACACGGTCGCCGGCGACATGGAGCGCCACTACTCGCCGGGCCGCACCTGGGAAACCCTGGCCCGCTCGCTGACGCGCCTGGTCGATCCGGGCGACGTGCTCGACGTGGCGTCCGGCGACGGCGTGCTGGCCGAGCTGCTGGCGCCGCGCGCGGCCTCGATCGTCTGCGTCGACGCCAGCGCCCGCGTGGTCGCCGCGGCGCGCCAGCGCCTGGCGCCGTTCGCGAACGTCGAGGTCGTCGAAGGCGACATGCACGCGCTCGACCTCGGCGAGCGGCGCTTCGACCTGGTGCTGCTGATGCACGCGCTGACCTACAGCGAGCGCCCGGCCGCGGTCGTCGCCGAAGCGGCGCGCCTGCTGCGGCCCGGCGGCCGCCTGCTCGCGGCCACGCTGGCGCGCCACGCGCACCGCACCGCGGTCGAGCCGTTCGACCACCGCAATCTCGGCTTCCGCCCGGAGGAGCTGCGCGAGCTCGCCGCGGCGGCCGGCCTCGGCGTGCTGTCGTGCGAGCGCATCACGCGCGAGAGCAAGGCGCCGCATTTCGAAGTAATCGCGCTGCTCGCGCACAAGGCCCCATGACCCGCACCCTGCCCTGGCTCCATCCCGCCCGCGTCGCCGCGCTCGAGGCGGCACTGGCCGACCGCATCCTGATCATCGACGGCGCGATGGGCACGATGATCCAGAGCTGGAAGCTCGACGAGGGCGACTACCGCGGCACGCGCTTCGCCGAAGGCTACGACGCCAGCCACGTGCACGGGCCGCAGTGCGGGCACGACCTGAAGGGCAACAACGACCTGCTCGTGCTGACGCGCCCGGACGTGATTGCGGCCGTGCACGAGGCGTACCTGGAAGCCGGCGCCGATCTGCTCGAGACCAATACCTTCAACGCGACCTCGATCAGCCAGGCCGACTATCACCTCGAGCATCTGGTCTACGAGCTCAACCGCGAAGGCGCGCGTCTGGCGCGGGCCTGCTGCGCGAAGTTCGAGGCGCTGACGCCGGACCGGCCGCGCTTCGTGATCGGCGTGCTCGGCCCGACCAGCCGCACCGCCTCGATCAGTCCGGACGTCAACGACCCGGGCTTTCGCAACACCAGCTTCGACGAGCTGCGCGCGACCTACCGCGAGGCCGTCGAAGGCCTCATCGACGGCGGCGCCGACACGCTGATGGTTGAGACGATCTTCGACACGCTCAATGCCAAGGCCGCGCTGTTCGCGATCGAGGAGGTGTTCGACGCGCGCGGCGGACGGCTGCCGATCATGATCTCCGGCACGATCACCGACCGCTCCGGCCGCACGCTGTCGGGGCAGACCGCCGAGGCGTTCTACGCGTCGATGGCGCACAGCCGGCCGCTGTCGATCGGCCTGAACTGCGCGCTCGGCGCGGCCGACCTGCGCGAGCACGTCGAGACCCTGGCGCGCGTCGCCGCCGGCCACGTCAGCGCGCATCCGAACGCCGGCCTGCCGAACGCGTTCGGCGAGTACGACGAGACGCCCGAGGAGATGGCCGCGACGCTGCGCGAGTTCGCCGAATCGGGCCTGCTGAACCTCGTCGGGGGCTGCTGCGGCACCACGCCGGCGCACATCCGCGCGATCGCCGACGCCGTGCGCGGCGTGCCGCCGCGACGCCTGCCCGGCGATCGGATCGGCGAGGCCGCATGAGCACGACGCCGCGCTACACGCGCCTGTCCGGCCTCGAGCCGCTGGTCATCACGCCGGACCTGCTGTTTGTCAACGTCGGCGAGCGCACCAACGTCACCGGCAGTGCGCAGTTCCGCAAGCTGATCAAGGAAGAGCGCTACGAGGAAGCCGTCGAGGTCGCACGCCAGCAGGTCGCCAACGGCGCGCAGATCCTCGACGTCAACATGGACGAGGGCCTGATCGATTCGGAGAAGGCGATGACGCGCTTCCTGAACCTGATCGCGTCCGAGCCGGACATCGCGCGCATCCCGGTGATGGTCGACTCGTCCAAGTGGAGCGTGATCGAGGCGGGCCTCAAATGCCTGCAGGGCAAGGGCGTCGTCAATTCGATCTCGCTCAAGGAGGGCGAGGCCGCGTTCCTCGACCAGGCGCGCAAGGTGCTGCGCTATGGCGCGGCCGCGGTCGTCATGGCGTTCGACGAGGTCGGCCAGGCCGACACCTGCGCGCGCAAGGTCGAGATCTGCACGCGTGCCTACCGCCTACTGGTCGAGGAGGTCGGGTTTCCGCCCGAGGACATCATCTTCGACCCGAACATCTTCGCGGTCGCGACCGGTATCGAGGAGCACGACAACTACGCGGTGGACTTCATCGAGGCCACGCGCATCATCAAGACCACGCTGCCGCACTGCCACGTTTCCGGCGGCGTCTCCAACGTCTCGTTCTCGTTCCGCGGCAACGAGACCGTGCGCGCGGCGATCCATTCGGTGTTCCTGTATCACGCGATCCGCGCCGGCATGGACTTGGGCATCGTCAACGCCGGCGCGCTGCCGATCGTCGACGATCTCGACCCGGAACTGCGCGAGCGCGTCGAGGACGTGATCCTCAACCGCCGCCGCGACGCGACCGAGCGCCTGCTCGAGGTCGCCGACCGCTACAAGGCGAAGAAGGGCGAGGCCCAGGTCGAGAACCTGGCCTGGCGCGACAAGCCGGTGCGCGAGCGCCTCGCGCACGCGCTGGTCAACGGCATCGACGCCTACGTCGACGAGGACACCGAGGAAGCGCGGCTGCAGAGCACGCGGCCGCTCGACGTCATCGAAGGTCCGCTGATGGACGGCATGAACGTCGTCGGCGATCTGTTCGGCGCCGGCAAGATGTTCCTGCCGCAGGTCGTCAAGTCCGCGCGCGTCATGAAGAAGGCGGTCGCCTGGCTGCTGCCGTACATCGAGGCCGAGAAGGCGCGCACCGGCGACCAGGCCAGGTCCAACGGCAAGATCGTGATCGCGACCGTCAAGGGCGACGTGCACGACATCGGCAAGAACATCGTCGGCGTGGTGCTCCGCTGCAACAACTTCGACGTCGTCGACCTCGGCGTGATGGTGCCGACGCAGAAGATCCTCGATGCCGCGCGCGAGGAGAACGCCGACATGATCGGCCTGTCCGGTCTGATCACGCCCTCCCTCGAGGAGATGAGCCACGTCGCGCGCGAGATGCAGCGGCAGAATTTCCGGATGCCGCTGCTGATCGGCGGCGCCACGACCTCGCGCGCGCACACCGCGCTGAAGATCGAGCCGCACTACGGCGCGCCGACGGTCTGGGTCAAGGACGCCTCGCGCGCGGTCGGCGTCGCGCAGTCGCTGATCTCCAAGGATCTGGTCGACGCGTTCATGGCCAAGATCCGCGCCGAGTACGCCGAGATCCGCGAGCGTCACAAGGACCGCAGCGGCGCCAAGAAGCTGGTGACGCTGGCCAAGGCACGCGCGCAGCGCTTCGACGGCGGCTGGGACGCCTACGTGCCGCCGGCGCCGAACGCGCCCGGCATCACCGTGTTCGACGACTATCCGCTCGAGGACCTGATCGCCTACATCGACTGGTCGCCGTTCTTCAACGCCTGGGAGCTGGCCGGCCGCTATCCGGCGATCCTGACCGACCCGATCGTCGGCGCCCAGGCCGGCGAGCTCTACCGCGACGCGCGCGCGATGCTCGCGCGTATCGTCGAGGAGAAATGGCTGCAGGCGCGCGGCGTGATCGGCTTCTGGCCGGCGGTCTCGGTCGGCGACGACGTCGAGCTGCGCGCGGCGCCCGAGGTGCCGGGCGGCACGCCGGGCGCGCGCATCGCGAGGCTGCATTTCCTGCGTCAGCAGGCCGACAAGCCGGCCGAGCGGCCGGACTTCTGCCTGGCCGACTTCGTCGCGCCGGCCGCCGCCGGCGTGCGGGACTGGATCGGCGGCTTCGCGGTGACCGCCGGCATCGGCATCGACGCGCACGTCGCGCGCTTCGAGCGCGAACACGACGACTACTCGGCGATCCTGCTCAAGGCGCTGGCCGATCGCCTCGCCGAGGCCTTCGCCGAACGTCTGCATCAGCGCGTGCGCCGCGACTACTGGGGCTATGCCGCCGACGAGACGCTCGACAACGAGGCGCTGATCGAAGAGCGCTACCGCGGCATCCGGCCGGCGCCGGGCTACCCGGCCTGCCCCGACCACACCGAGAAGGACACGCTGTTCCGCCTGCTCGACGCGCCGGACAATGCCGGCATCACGATCACCGACAGCTACGCGATGCTGCCGACCGCCGCGGTCTCCGGCTGGTACTTCGCGCATCCGGACAGCCAGTACTTCGTGGTCGGCCGCGTGACGCGCGAACAGGTCGAGGACTACGCCAAGCGCAAGGGCTGGACGCTGGCCGAGGCCGAGCGCTGGCTCGCACCGAACCTCGACTACGATCCGGAGTGAGCGGCGCCGCCGGGCGCGCCCGAGTCGCGACCGGCCGTCGACGCGCGCCCGGCCACAGGCGAGGAACTCCGGTCCTCATGCGGTCTCCAAGACGCACCTTCCCGCCCGGATGCCCGCTCATGCGCAGGACCCTGCTCGGCTCAATCGCCGGATTCGCACTCGCCGCCGGCGCGCACGCCGAGCCTTCCGCGCCACTCGATCTGCATTTCGCGCTGAGCGTCGACGGCCGCCTCGTCGGCACGCCGCGCCTGCTGGTGCGGCCCGGCATACCGGGCGAGATCCGCGTGGACGCGGACGACGGCTACCGATTCGAGATCCGCGCCGATGCGCCGGCGACGCCGACCGATCCGCCGAGCATCGTGCTCAGCACCTCGCTGCAGACGCGCCTGGACGGTGCCTGGCACGTCGTCGCCCAGCCGACGCTGCAGATCGCGCTCGACGGACGTCCCGCCTCGATCGAGGTCGGCGCGGCCGACGCCGATGCCGCCCGCTATCGAATCGAGGTGCGCGCGACGCGCATCGACGAGGAATCGCTCGCGGTGCCGACCGCGCGCCGCTGAGCGCGCCGCGGCTACAGCACGACCGGTCGATCCGGCAGCTCGTCCGGGTTGTCGTCGGGATCGGCCGGAAACTGCGCGGCGAGCAAGGCGTTCGCGCGCTCGACCGCGGCGATCGCGCCGGCCTCGAACGCACCGGCCACGAAGTGCTCGCGGATGCAGAGGCACAGCGCCTGCCACTCGGCGGGGTCGACGCGCGCGGCGATGCCGCGGTCGGCGACGATCTCGATCGCGTGCTCGGCCAGCAGCACGTAGATCAGCACGCCGGTGTTCTCGCGCGTGTCCCAGACGCGCAGATGCGCGAACACCTCGGCGGCGCGCTCGCGGACGCTGCGGCGCGACAGCGCGAGCCGCCACGGCAGCGCACCCTCGACCGCGAAGCAGACCTCGCCGCGATGCCGGCGCTCGCCGGCGGCGATCGCGTGCTGGATCGCGTCGAGCGTGGCCGGCGGAAAGTGCCGTGCCACCGGATCGCCCGCGAACAGATGCCGTAGCCATCGCATCGCGCGCTTCCTCACCAGCTGCCCGAGGCGCCACCGCCGGCGGAGATACCACCGCCGCCGCTGAAACCACCACCGCCACCGCCCCAGCCACCACCGCCACCCCAGCCGCCGCCGCCGAAGCCGCCGCCGCTCCAGCCGCCGCGGCCGCCGCCGTTGGCGAAGCCGCCGCCACCGCTGCCGCCGACGAAGCCGATCAGCAGGCCGAACAGGCCCATGCCGAGTCCGACCGGCAGCAGCGTGCTGATCAGCCAGGCGATGCCGCCGCCGACCGCGCCGACGAGTCCGGCACGCGGCAGCGGCGCGACGCGGCCGAACAGGCTGCGCGCCCAGACCGCGGCGATGAAGCCGAACATCAGCGCACTCATGAGGTCGCCGTGGCCGCGCTCGCCGCCGCCGCTCCACGGCTCCGGCAGCGGCTCGCCGTCGATCAGCCGGGTCAGCGCGCCGACCGCCTCGCCGATGCCGCCGGCGTAGTCGCCTTCGCGAAAGCGCGGCGTCACGTACTCGCGGATGATCCGCATCGCCGCCGCGTCCGGAATCGCGCCCTCGAGGCCACGTGCGACCTCGATGCGCACGCGCCGGTCGTTCTTGGCGACCAGCAGCAGCACGCCGTCGTCGATGCCGCGGCGGCCGAGCTTCCACTGGTCCTGCACGCGGATCGCATAGGCCGCGATGTCCTCCGGCGCGGTCGTCGGCACGATCAGCACGGCCAGCTGCGCGCCCTTGCGCTGCTCGAGCGCGGCCAGCTCGGCCTCCAGCGCCGCGCGCTGCGCGGCATCGAGCGTGCCGGTCAGATCGGTCACGCGCGCGCTCAGCGCCGGCACCGGCTGCGGATCGCCGTCCGCCGCGTACGCGGCGGCGGCGAGCGCGCAGACCGCCAGCCAGGCCAGCGCGCGGCGGAGCAGCGGCCTCATCGCGGGCGCCGTCAGCCGCCGGTGGGTGCGGGCTTGCTGAAATCGACGGCGGGCGCGGTCGAGATCGCTTTCTCGTTCTCGACCGAGAAATTGGCCTTGGTCGCGTAGCCGAAGATCTTCGCGGTCAGGTTCTGCGGAAAGCTGCGCACGTAGGTGTTGTAGTCCTGCACGGCGGCGACATAGCGGTTGCGCGCGACCGCGATGCGGTTCTCGGTGCCTTCCAGCTGCGCCTGCAGGTTCTGGAACAGGCCGTCGGCCTTGAGGTCCGGATAGTTCTCCGACACCGCCATCAGCCGCGTCAGCGCGCTCGACAGCTCGCCCTGGGCCGACTGGAACTTTGCGATCGCGGCCGGATCGCTCAGCATGTCCGGCGTGATCTTCAGCGTGCCGACCTGCGCGCGCGCCTCGGTCACGCGCGTGAACACCGACTCTTCGTGACTCGCGTAGCCTTTGACGGTATTGACCAGATTCGGCACCAGGTCGGCGCGCCGCTGATACTGGTTCAGGACCTCCGACCAGGCCGCGGTGACGGCCTCGTCCTTCTGCTGGATCGCGTTGTAGCCGCAGCCGGACAGCAGCAGCACCGCCAGACCGATCAGCAACAGCCGGAACGTACGCATCGGGCTCTCCCGCATGGATGGGCTCGTGCGAACTGTGCGCCGCGGCCCGGACCCGTGCAAGAGGACGCCATCGCGCCCGATCGGCCCGGGCGCCGTGGCGGGTCGGGGACCTCAGGCGGCCGTGCCGCCGCGCCGGTGACGCAGGTCGACGACCAGGTTGTAGATCGCCACGACCGACGGGAACAGGTTCGACAGGATGCCGACCGAGTCGTTCTTGCCGAACGTGAAGTAGCTGACCAGCAGCAGACTGCCGAACACCGACAGCCACCAGAACGCACGCGGCATGTGCACGCGCTTGAGCTTGCGCGTCGCGTACATCTGCACGAACCAGCGGCTCGTGAACAGGAAAACACCGAGGTAGCCGATCAGCTTCCACGGCGTGACGCCGACGCTGTGCACGTAGAAAAGGACTTCGTTCATCGGATCGCTCGGGACGTATCGGGCTGCGCGGGGTGGCGATTCTAGCGGGATCGCCACCGGGCGATCGTGCCCGTATCGGACCGGCCGCCGGCCGAAACGCGTCGCTCCGGCCGGACCGGCTCGTCGCGGCCGGTCGCGGCGTCAGCCGCCGGCCGGGCCGCGGCCGAGGATGCCCTGTCCGGCGAGCTGGGCCAGGATCCGTTCGACCGCCGCGTCGGGGTCGGTCTGGTCGGTGCGGATGTGGACTTCGGGCGCTGCGGGCGCCTCGTACGGCGAATCGATGCCGGTGAAGTTCTTGAGCTCGCCGCGGCGCGCCTTCGCATAGAGGCCTTTCGGATCGCGCCACTCGACGACCGCCAGCGGCGTGTCGACGTAGACCTCGACGAACTCGCCGTCGGCGACGCGGCGCCGCGCGAGTTCGCGCTCGGACCGGAACGGCGAGATGAACGCGCAGATCACGACCAGGCCGGCGTCGACCATCAGGCCGGCCACCTCGGCGATGCGGCGGATGTTCTCGACGCGGTCCGCGGCGGTGAAGCCGAGGTCCTTGTTGAGGCCGTGGCGGATGTTGTCGCCGTCGAGCAGGTAGGTATGCACGCCGAGCGCGTGCAGACGCTGCTCGAGCCGGTTGGCGATCGTCGACTTGCCCGATCCGGACAGGCCGGTCAGCCAGACCACGGCCGCGCCGTGCCCGTTGCGCGCCGCGCGCGCGGCCTGATCGACCGTCGTCGCCTGCCAGTGCACGTTCTGCGAGCGGCGCAGCGCGAAATGCAGCAGGCCGGCACCGACCGTGCGGTGGCTGATGCGGTCGATCACGATGAAGCTGCCCATGTCGCGGTTGTCGGCGTACGGATCGAACGGCACCGCGCGATCGAGCGTCAGCGTGCACACGCCGATCGCGTTCAGCGCGAGCGTGCGGGCGGCCAGGTGTTCGAGGCTGTCGACGTCGATCTGGTACTTCGGCGCCGCCAGCGCGCCGCCGGTGGTCGTCGCGCCGATCTTCACCAGATAGCCGCGGCCCGGCAGCATCGGCTCCTCGTCCATCCAGACCACGGTCGCCTCGAACTGGTCGGCCACCGCCGGCGGCGCCGTCGCGGCCGCGATCACGTCGCCGCGACTGACGTCGACCGGATCGGCCAGCGTCAGTGTGACCGACTGGCCGCAGACCGCCTCGGCGAGGTCGCCGTCGTAGGTGACGATGCGCGCGACTGTCGAGGTACGGCCCGACGGCAGGATGCGCACCGCGTCGCCGGGACCGACCCGGCCGCCGAGCACGCGGCCGGCGTAGCCGCGAAACTGCGGATCGGGACGCTGCACGCCCTGCACCAGGAAGCGCAGCGGCGCCGTCGCGGCCGGCGGCTCGACGACGGCGTTCTCCAGATGCTCGATCAGGCTCGGCCCGCGGTACCACGGCGTGTTCGCGCTCGGCGCGGCGGTCAGATTGTCGCCGCGCAGCGCCGACAGCGGCACGCTGACGACCGAGGGAATGCCGATGCGTTCGGCGAAGGCGCGGTAGTCGGCGTCGATCGCCTCGAACACGGCCTGCGAATAGCCGACCAGATCGAGCTTGTTGACCGCCAGCACGACGTGGCGGATGCCGAGCAGCGCGACCAGATGGCTGTGCCGGCGCGTCTGCGTCAGCACGCCCTGGCGCGCATCGACCAGGATCACGGCCAGGTCCGCGGTCGACGCGCCGGTGACCATGTTGCGCGTGTACTGCACGTGGCCGGGCGTGTCGGCGACGATGAAACGGCGCCGCGCGGTCGCGAAGAAGCGATACGCGACGTCGATCGTGATGCCCTGCTCGCGCTCGGCCGCCAGTCCGTCGACGAGCAGCGCGAAATCGAGCTCGCCGCCCTGCGTGCCGACCCGGCGCGAATCGGCCGCGAGCACGGCCAGCTGGTCCTCGAGCAGGGTCTGCGTGTCGTAGAGCAGGCGGCCGATCAGCGTGCTCTTGCCGTCGTCGACGCTGCCGCAGGCGATGAAGCGCAGCAGCGTCTGCTCGGCCGGAGCCGCGGCGGCGTGCTGCGCGGGCGCGTCGGACGGCGTCATCAGAAATAGCCCTCGGCCTTCTTCTTCTCCATCGAGCCGCTGCTGTCGTGATCGATCAGGCGGCCCTCGCGCTCACTGGTGCGCATCGTCAGCATCTCGGCGATCACCGCCTCGACGCTGTCGGCCTGCGATTCGATCGCGGCCGTCAGCGGCCAGCAGCCGAGCGTGCGGAAGCGCACGCTGCGCAGCACCGGCACCTCGCCGTCGGCCAGCGGCATGCGCTCGTCGTCGACGACGATCAGCCGTCCCTCGCGCGTGACCACCGGCCGCATCGCCGCAAAATACAACGGCACCACCTCGATGCGTTCGCGCGCGATGTACTGCCAGACGTCGAGCTCGGTCCAGTTCGACAGCGGGAATACGCGCAGGCTCTCACCCGGATGCTTGCGCGCGTTGTAGAGCCGCCACAGCTCCGGCCGCTGCGCCTTCGGATCCCAGCGATGCTGCGCGTTGCGGAACGAGAACACGCGCTCCTTCGCGCGCGACTTCTCCTCGTCGCGCCGCGCGCCGCCGAACGCGAGGTCGTAGCGGTGCAGATCCAGCGCCTGCCTGAGCCCCTGCGTCTTCCAGACGTCGGTGTGCAGCGCCGATCCGTGCGTGAACGGACCGATGCCGCGCGCGACCGCCTCCGGATTGCGATGCACGACCAGTTCCATGCCGGCCTCGCGTGCCGCGCGGTCGCGTAGCTCGTACATCGCGCGGAACTTCCAGGTGGTGTCCACGTGCAGCAGCGGGAACGGCGGCCGGCCCGGAAAGAACGCCTTGCGCGCCAGATGCAGCATGACCGCGCTGTCCTTGCCGATCGAGTACAGCATGACCGGGCGCTCGGCCTCGGCGACCGCCTCGCGCAGGATATCGATGCTCTCCGCCTCGAGGCGCTGCAGGTGAGCCAGGCCGGTCATCGCGCGGCACCCGGGCACGCCGCGCGGCGTGACGTGGACGATCGCCGCGCGCGCTCAGCCATTGCGCTGCGCGCCGCCGGCGCGGCGGCGTGCCCACAGGTTCAGCGACTCGACCACGATCGAGAAGCCCATCGCGAAGTAGACATAGCCGCGCGGGATGTGCAGCTCGAAACCGTCGGCGATCAGCACCATGCCGACCAGGATCAGAAACGCCAGCGCGAGCATGCGGATCGTCGGGTGGTGGTCGATGAATTGGCCGACCGTGTTGGCGGCGAAGATCATGACCGCGACCGCCAGCACGATCGCGGCGACCATGATCGGGATCTGGTTGACCATGCCGACCGCGGTGATCACCGAGTCCAGCGAGAACACGATGTCGATCACCGCGATCTGCGCGATCACGAAGCCGAACGACGAGAACACGCGCCCTTCCTCGTCGCCGCCGCCGCGCGCGCCTTCGAGCTCGTGGTGGATCTCCATGACCGCCTTGACCAGCAGGAACAGGCCTCCGGCGACCAGGATGATGTCGCGCAGCGAGATCACCTGCCCCGCCGCCGTGAACAGGCCCATGCGCTCGTCGTCGAAGCCGGCCAGCGTCGCCAGCACCAGCAGCAGCGCGATGCGCGTGATGCAGGCCAGCGCCAGGCCGACGCGGCGCGCCAGCGGGCGCTGCGCCGGCGCCAGACGGCTGACCGCGATCGAGACGAAGACCAGGTTGTCGACGCCGAGCACGATCTCGAGCGCCGCCAGCGTGAACAGCGCGATCCAGGCCTGCGGGTCGTAGAGGAGTTCGATCATCGTGCGGTCCGTTCGGACGGTCTGGCGTTCGCGACGATCGCCCCCGGCCGCTCAAGCGCCGATGAACGGCGCGGCGAAGACGCGCGCTGCGCGCTCAAGCGAAACGCTGCCACAGGATCAGCCCCCAGCACAGCGCGACATTGGCCAGCAGCAGGAACACCGCGGCCGAGCCCATGTCCTTGGCGCGCCCGGCCAGCTCGTGGAACTCCGGGCTGACCTTGTCGACGACCGCCTCGACCGCCGAGTTGATCAGCTCCATCGCCAGCACCAGCAGCAGGCTGCCGGCGAGCAGCACCTTCTCGACCGCGCCCCGGCCGAGCCACAGGCCGGCCGGCAGCAGCACGACGCAGATCAGCACCTCGAGCCGGAACGAGGCCTCGTGCGACCAGGCCGCGCGCAGGCCCTTCCACGACCATTTCAGCGCACGGACGATCTGGCGCGGACCGCGCGGTTCGGTACTGGGCATGGCGGTGCGATCGCCGGCCGTGCGCTCAGGCCGCGGCGGGCGGCTGCCAGGCGATGTCGAGCTCGCGCGCGGCCTTGACGTCGTCGAGGCGGCGCACCGGCATCGTCAGCGGCGCATCCTTCATCGCCTGCGGATCCGACGCCGACAGCGCGAGCAGCTCGGTCATGACCTCGACGAAGCCGTCGAGCGTCTCCTTGCTCTCGGTCTCGGTCGGCTCGATCAGCAGGCACTCGGGCACCAGCAGCGGGAAGTAGTTGGTCGGCGCGTGGATGTTGCGGTCGAGCAGGCTCTTGGAGAAGTCCAGCGCGGTGATGCCGTTGGCCTTCTTCTGGCGCGCCACGGTGACGATGAACTCGTGGCTGGCTCGGCGCTCCGGATAAGCCAGATCGAAGCCGGCGTCGGCGAGGCGGCGCGCCAGGTAGTTGGCGTTGAGCGTGGCGTACTCGGCGACGCGGCGCATGCCCTCGCGGCCGAGCAGGCGCGCGTAGACGTAGGCGCGGATCAGCACGCCGGCATTGCCGGCGAACGTGGTCAGCCGGCCGATCGACAGCGGGCGGTCCTTGCGGCGGACCCAGCCGTAGCGACCGTCGTCCTTCTTCTCGATCATCGGCACCGGCAGGAACGGCTTGAGCCGCTCGGACACGCCGACCGCGCCCGCACCCGGACCGCCGCCGCCGTGCGGCGTCGAGAAGGTCTTGTGCAGGTTCATGTGGATCGCGTCGAAGCCCATGTCGCCCGGACGCACCTTGCCGAGGATCGCGTTCAAGTTGGCGCCGTCGTAATAGAGCAGGCCGCCGGCGTCGTGGACCAGCTTGGCGATCTCCTGGATGCGCCGCTCGAACACGCCGATCGTCGAGGGGTTGGTCAGCATGATGCCGGCGGTCTTCGGACCGAGCACCTTCTTGAGCGCCTCCACGTCGATGTCGCCGTCGTCCTTGGTCGGGATCTCGCGGACCGTGCAGCCACACATCGTCGCGGTCGCCGGATTGGTGCCGTGCGCGGCGTCGGGCACGATGATCTCGGTGCGCTCGTGGTCGCCGCGGTGGCGGTGGTAGGCCACGATCATCGCCACGCCGGCCAGCTCGCCCTGGGCGCCGGCCATCGGCGCCAGCGACACGCCGCCCTTCATGCCGGTGACGTCGGCGAGGATCTCCTGCAGGTCGTACATGCAGGCCAGGAAACCCTGGCTCAGCGATTCGGGGGCGTACGGATGGCGTGCCAGGAAGCCGTCGAGCATCGCCAGCGTGTGGCAGGCGCGCGGGTTGTACTTCATCGTGCACGAGCCGAGCGGGTAGAACTGCGTGTCGATCGAGAAGTTCTTGCGCGACAGGTTCGTGTAATGGCGAACCGTCTGCAGCTCGGACACCTCCGGCAGCGCCGGGCGTTCGCGGCGGCGCAGCGCCTCGGGCAGGTCGGACGGGATCGCGGTATCGGCCGGAAGCTGCGCGGCCGCGGTGCGGCCGGGCTGGGAAAGCTCGAAGATCAGCATGGACGGGCACGCCAGAGGAGGAAAAATCAGCGCGCAATGATGCCACAAAGCACCGCGCCGACGGGGGCGTGCCCGGCTGCCCCGGCGACCGTGCCGCCGCCCCGGGCGCACCGCTACGATAGCCGGCCCCGGCCTGCGAGCCCGCCCCATGAACCGTCGTCTTCTGCTGTGGACCGCCGCGATCGCCGCGGCGCTGATGCTGATCGGCCTGGCCGGCCTCGACGTGCCGCTGGCGCGCGCGATCCGCGCGTCCGGACTCGAGAACGCCGCGATCTTCCGCGTCGGCCTCGACGCGCTCGACACCGCGCTCGGCGTCCATGTCTGGTTCTGGCTGGCCGGCACGGTCTGCATCGCGGCCGGCGCGATCGGCCTGCTGTGGCCGTATCTGCCGCTGCCGCGCCGTCTGCCGCCAGCCCTGCTCGCGGCCGGACTGGTCCAGGTCGCGACGATCGCGACGATGATCCAGGGCAAGAACGCGTTCGGCCGGATGCGCCCGATCGCGCTGTTCGAGTCCGGCGACTGGTCGCGGATCTGGTTCGCCGGCGGCGGCTCGTTCCCGTCCGGCCACGGCGCGTTCTACTTCGGCCTGTTCCTGCCGCTGGCCGCGATCGCGCGCCCGCTTTGGCTGCGCGCGACGCTGCTGGCGATCCCGATCTACGTCGTGATCGCGCGGATCGACCTGGCGCGGCATTTCCTGTCCGACGTCATGGCCTCGACGCTGATCGCCGCGTTGTATGCGCTGGCCGCCTCGTTCGTGCTGAGGCGCTGGCTGCCGCCGCGCTGACGACGAGCGCGCCCCATCGGCCCGCACCCCGGCGACGTAAAGCCTTGCAAAACCTGGCAATCGCCGTGCAAGCCCGGCCGCGGCCGGCGGGGGCGGCGCTATGCTTGCGCGCATGAACAAGAACCGGATTCTGCTGGCCGACGACGACGTCGAGCTGGCCCAGCTGCTGCGCGACTTCCTCGTGCGCGAGGGTTTCGACGTGGTACTCGCGCACGACGCCGATGCGGCGATCGCCGCGGTGCACGGCGACAAGCCGTTCGATGCGCTGGTGCTCGACGTGATGCTGCCGGGCCGTTCGGGTCTGGACGTGCTGCGCGAGCTGCGCCGCGACAGCACGCTGCCGGTGCTGATGCTGACCGCGCTCGGCGAGGACATCGACCGCATCCTGGGCCTGGAGCTCGGCGCCGACGACTACATTCCCAAGCCGTGCAATCCGCGCGAGCTGGCCGCGCGGCTGCGCGCGGTGCTGCGGCGCGCGAACGGCGATGCCGGCGCCGAGGCACTGAGCGACCTGCAGTGTGAGAACGTGACCTTGCGCGCCGCCGCGCGCAGCGTCAGCGTCGACGGCGAGCCGGTCACGCTGACCGCGACCGAGTTCGACCTGCTCGCGCTGCTGATGCGCGAGGCGGGGCGCGTCGTCACCAAGGAACGCATCTCGCAGGCCGTGCTCGGCCGGCCGCTCGGTCCGTACGACCGCTCGATCGACGTGCACGTGTCGAACCTGCGCCGCAAGCTCGGCAATGCCGCCGACGGACAGTCGCACATCACGACGATCCACCGCAGCGGCTACCTGTTCCGCAAGCTCGACGAGCACTGACGTGCGGCGGCTGTTCTGGCGCATCTTCGCGGCGTTCTGGCTGGCCATGGTGGTCCTGGTCCTGGCCATGGTCTGGATCACGACGCGCAATTTCGAGACCGAGAAGATTCCGGGTCTGGACGTCACGCGGCTGCAGGCGACGATGGACGACCAGCTCGCGCGCGTCGCGCGCGACCTGCGCCGCAACGGACCGGACGGCCCGCATCGCTGGCTGCGCGCCAGCGACGAGCGCGGACCGGTGCGGCTGTATCTGCTCGACGAGCAGGGCCGCGACCTGCTCGACCGGCGCGTGCCGTCCGAAGCGGCCGAGGCCGCGCGCACCGCGCTGCTCGGCCTCGATCCGGCCGACCCGATGCGCAGCGCGCCGGCGGAGCCGGACTCGGACCGGATCCGGCTGCGCCTGGTGATCCTGCGCGACGGCCGGCGCTACGCGGCGGTCGCGGTGTTCGACGGCTCCTCGTTCGGCCGCCTGCTCTACCACCGGCCGTTCGCGTTCTGGAGCCACATCGGCATGGCCCTGGTCGTCAGCACCCTGGTCAGCGGCCTGCTGGCGTACTACGTCGCGCACCCGATCGGCCGCATTCGCGGCAGCATGCGCCGCTTCGCCGAGGGCGACCTCGACGCGCGCGTGGGCCGGCTGCGCTTCGGCCGCAGCACCGAGATGACCGGCCTGGCCGGCGAGTTCGACCGCATGGCCGAACGGATCCGTGCACTGATCGAGAACAACCGCCGTCTGGTCCGCGACGTCTCGCACGAGCTGCGCTCGCCGCTGGCGCGCCTGCGCGTCGCGCTGGAGCTGGCGCGCGAGGGCGATCCGGGCGAGGCGCGGCGCTCGCTCGACCGCATCGAGCGCGAGGCCGACCGGCTCGAGGCGATGCTCGCCCAGGCGATCGAGCTGTCGCGGCTGGAGATCGCGCACGAGCCGCGGCGCGAGCGCGTCGCGCTCGACGAGCTGGTCGACCACGCGATCCGCAACGCCGATTACGAGGGCGCGCTGCGCGAGCGCAAGGTCGTACCCACCGCGACCGCGCCGATCCGCCTGGAGGGCGCGCCCGACGCGTTGTACAGCGCGGTCGAGAACATCATCCGCAATGCGCTGGCCTACACCGCCGACGGCACCACGGTCGAGGTCGGCCTGCTGCGCGACCCTGCCGATCCGGCGCTGGCGCGGATCGTCGTGCGCGACCACGGACCGGGCGTGCCCGAGAACGAACTGGTGCGCATCTTCGAGCCGTTCTACCGCACCGATGCGGCGCGCACGCGTTCGAGCGGCGGAACCGGGCTGGGCCTGGCGATCGCGCGGCGCGCGGTCGTCAATCACGGCGGCCACATCATCGCCTGCAACGCCGACGGCGGCGGACTCGAGGTCACGATCAGCCTGCCGGTCGAGCCCGCGGCCTGAAGCGGGCCGGGGTCCGGAAGCCGGCGCGGTATCATCGCGGCCCGTCCGCCGCCGGAGCCCGCCGATGCGCCATTCCGACCGTTCGTCATCGCGCCGCCGGTGCGCAGGCGCCGTGCTGCTGGCGGCGCTCGCGCTGGCGCCGCCTGCGGTCGCCGCCGCCGAAACCGAGGCGCCGCCGCTGCCGGCGGCCGAGACGTTCCGTTTCGAGAGCCAGCGCCAGACCCTGGCGATGCGCTACCGCGACGTCGCGCCGACCGCGCCGGCCAACGGTCGCACCGCGGTGCTGCTGCACGGCAAGAATTTCTGCGCCGACTACTGGCGCGAGACCGCCGCGACGCTGGCCAGGCACGGCTTCCGCGTGATCGTGCCGGAGCAGATCGGTTTCTGCGCGTCGGACAAGCCCGAACGCTACCAGTTCAGCCTGCATCAGCTGGCCGCCAACACGCGTGCGCTGCTCGACCAGCTCGGCGTCGAACGCGCCGAGCTGGTCGGCCATTCGATGGGCGGCATGCTGGCGCTGCGCTACGCATTGCTCCATCCGCAGACGACCACGCGCCTGGTGCTGGTGAACCCGATCGGCCTGGAGGACTGGAAGGCCAAGGGCGCGCCGTACCGCTCGATCGACGCGGCGTACGCGGCCGAGCTCAAGAGCAGCTACGACGGCATCGCGCGCTATCAGCGCGCCAACTACTACGACGGCGACTGGAAACCGGCCTACGAGGCGCTCGCGCGCGGACTCGCGGCGATCTATGCGGGACCGGACGGCAAGGCCTATGCGTGGAACGCGGCGCTGACCTCGGACATGATCGTCACGCAGCCGGTCGTCTACGAGTTCGAGCGCATCGCGGTGCCGACGACGCTGATCATCGGCCAGCGCGACCGCACCGCGATCGGCCGCGAGGGCGCGCCGCCGGCCGTCGCCGCCGCGCTCGGCGACTACCCGGCGCTCGGCCGCGAGGCGGCGCGGCGCATACCGGGCGCACGCCTGATCGAGATGCCCGGACTGGGCCATCTGCCGCAGATCGAGGCACCCGAGCGCTTCCGCGTCGAGCTGCTGAAGGCCTTCGAGGTGGCGCGCTGACATGAGTCCGTCGACGACCGCGACCGCGGACACCTGGCCGCACGGGCCGCGCCAGCTGGTCTCGACGCTGGCCTGGCTGCGCCTGTGCGCGGTCGCCGGCCAGGCGCTGACGGTGGCGTTCGTCGCGGTCTGGCTCGATCTGCCGATCGCGGTGGGGCCGCTCGCGATCGGCATCGCGATCCTGGCGGCGTTCGCCTTGTTCGCGTTCTGGCGCCTGGCACAGCCCTGGCCGGTCGGCAGCGCCGAGGCGGTCGTGCACATCGCGATCGACACGATCGTGCTCGGCTATCTGCTGTACCTGACCGGCGGTGCGACCAATCCGTTCGTCTCGCTGCTGGTGATGCCGATCACGCTGACCGCGGCGGCGCTGCCGCGGCTCTACGTCGCGGCGGTCGCGACGCTGGCCGCGACGACCTATCTGGTGCTGCTGCGCTGGTACCTGCCGCTGCCGTACGTGCACGGCGACCGCAGCTACAACGTGTTCAACCTGCACGTCGCCGGCATGGCGATCAGCTTCGTGATCACCGCCGGCCTGCTCGGCTTCTTCATCGCCGGCCTGGCCGGCGCACTGCGCGCGCGCCAGGCCGCGTCCGAACACGAGCGCGAACGCGCGCTACGCGACGAGGGCATCCTCGCGATCGCGACCCAGGCGGCCGGCACCGCGCACGAGCTCAACACGCCGCTGTCGACGATGCGCACGCTGCTGACCGAACTGCGCCGCGAGCACGGCGACCAGCCACAGCTGGCCGAGGACCTCGCGCTGCTGGCCGGCCAGGCCGACCGCTGCCGCGACATCCTGCGCGAACTGGTCGCGGTCGGCCGCAACCAGCTGGCCGGCAAGCCCGAGCGCACGACGATCGGCGCCTATGTCGACGCCGCGCGGCGCTCGTTCGCGCTGCTGCGTCCGGAGATCGAGCTGGAGTACGCGCCCGACGAGGCCGTCGTCGAGCGCCCGGTCCACATCGTGCCGGCGCTGCGCCATGCACTGATCAACCTGCTCAACAACGCCGGCGACGCCTCGCGCAGCGCCGGCGAGTCGCGCGTCGCGCTGCAGGCGGCGATCGTCGGCGGCTGGCTCGAGCTGCGCGTGCGCGACTACGGTCCGGGACTCGACGCGCCGGCGCCGGGCGGCGCGTCGATCGGCTTCTTCACGACCAAGCGCGACGGCCTCGGCCTGGGCCTGGCGCTGACCAAGGCCACCGCCGAGCGCCTCGGCGGCGAGCTGATCGCGCAGCGGCCGGACGGCGGCGGCACGCTGCAGCGATTGCGCCTGCCGGTGTCGGTACTGGAAAATGCCGGCCACGATGTCTGAGCCCGCTGCCACGATCCTGCTGATCGACGACGACGAAGTCTTCGTCCGCGTCCTGTCGCGTGCGCTGACCGCGCGCGGTTTCACGGTCGCGACCGCATACGACCGCGCCTCGGCGCTGGCGGCCTGCGCCGAGCACCGGCCCGATCACGCCGTGCTCGATCTGAAGCTCGGCGCCGAGAACGGCCTGGCGCTGATCCCGGAACTGCTCGCGGCCAGTCCGCGCCTGCGCATCCTGCTGCTGACCGGCTATGCGTCGATCGCGACCGCGGTCGAGGCGATCAAGCGCGGCGCGCACGACTATCTGGCCAAGCCGGTCGACGCCGACCAGGTCGTGCACGCGCTGCTCGGCGACGGCCGCGACGATGCCGAGCTCGAAGCCGCCCTGCCCGACGCGCCGCCGCCGCTGAAGCGACTGGAGTGGGAGCACATCCAGCGCGTGCTGGCCGAGTGCGAGGGCAACATCTCCGAAACCGCACGCCGGCTCGGCCTGCACCGCCGCACCCTGCAGCGCAAGCTGGCCAAGCGGCCGGTCCGCGAAGCCGGCCACTGACCGGCCGCGTTTCGATCGGGCGCCGATCGAGCGCTCGACCGGCGGTTTCGACGTCGACGCCTGCCGACAGAAGTATCGATCGACAGTCGTTTGCGACGAGCTGCGATGCGATCCGCCGAGGCCGTCGCCGGACGTCGCGTCAGACTTCGCTTGGGCCGCGCAGCACAGGCGCGCGGCGGCTCGCAGCAGCCCTGACGGACGCTGAGCGCGCGCTCGACTCGCGCGGGCGGACCCTCGACGAGCACCCGTCTTCGTGACGCGCGGTGCCGCGATCGCGGCACCGTGTCGCGGCTCAGCGGTCCGGCAGTGGAATGAGTTCGGTCTCGCCGGGGACCTGGCCGAAGCGCTGCTCGGTCCAGTCGCGCTTGGCCTGCTCGATCCGCTCGCGCCGCGACGAGACGAAGTTCCACCAGATGTAGCGCTCACCGTCGAGCGGATCGCCGCCGAACAGGAACAATCGCGTCGGCGCCAGCGCCTGCAGCTCGCAGGCGCCGTGCTCGGGCAGCACCAGCATCCGCGAGGCGGTCAGCGTGTGGCCGCCGATCGCGACGGCGCCGTCGGCGACGTGGATGCCGCGCTCGCGATGATCGTCGTGGATCGTCAGCCGCGCGCCGGCGTCGCACTCGACCGCGACGTAGAGCGTGCGCGTGAAGACCCGGACCGGCGAGGTCAGACCGTAGGCATCGCCGGCGACGACGCGCAGCCGCACGCGGCCTTCGTCGAGGCTCAGCGTCGGCAGCGTCGCGGCCGGATGGTGATGGAACGCGGGCGCGGTCTCCTCGTCGGTCTGCGGCAGGGCGACCCAGGTCTGGATGCCGTGCACGCGATGGCCGGCGGCACGCTCGGCCGCCGGCGTGCGCTCGGAGTGGACGATGCCGCGGCCGGCCGTCATCCAGTTGACGTCGCCGGGCCGGATCACCTGGTCGAAGCCGAGGCTGTCGCGGTGCTCGATCGCACCGTCGAACAGATACGTGACCGTGGCCAGGCCGATGTGCGGATGCGGCCGCACGTCCATGCCGATGCCGGGCGGCATCTCGGCCGGGCCGATGTGGTCGAAGAACACGAACGGCCCCAGATGGCGCCGCAGCACGTGCGGCAGGAAGCGCGCGACCTCGAGATGGCCGACGTCGTGGATACGGGGCTCGATCGCCTGGAACGGATCGGACATGGACGCCTCTGCGAAAAATCGATGCTGACCAGCACAGCATACCGGCCGCACGACCGATTGCATGCGCGTGCGCGGTCGCGGAGGGCCCGGCACCGGTTTCCTTGTCCGGGGTCAAACCGCATACAGCCGCGGTTTGCTAGGCTGCGGTCCCCGTCCGGAGATCGCGCCATGACCCGCCCCGTGCTGTTCGCTACGCTCCTCGTTCTGGCGATGCCGCTCGGCGCCGCATCGCCGCCGCGTCAGCAGACGCCGGTGCTGCCGCCGCCGACGCTGGAAGATCCGGGCATCGCGGCGCAGACCCCGGCCAAGGACGCCCCGCAGCGCGATCCGGCCACGGCGCCGCAGGCGGTGCCGGCATCCCCGCCGAGCGAGACCGATGCCCTGCCCAAGCCCGATACGCGCCCGGCGCGCGACCGCAGCTCGCGCGATGCGGCAGGCCTGGCCGAGCGCACGGCCGCCAGCGACGTCGCGATCCGCAAGGAAGGCGACGACACCGTCGAGGAGTACCGTCAGAACGGCAGGGTCTGGATGATCCGCATCGTGCGCCCCGACGGCAGCGACCAGACCTTCATGGACATGACCGGCAACGGCCGCCTGACCCGCGATCCGAACATGGGCCCGGTCGCACCGGTGTATTTCCGCCTCTACGAGTGGAACTGAGGCCGGCCTCGCGGCGCCGGTCCGCCGGCGCGGCGCGCTACAGCCAGTCGCGCGGCTTGAGGTAGTCGGCCAGCCGTGCCTCGGCGCTGTCCGGGGCCGGCTGATAGCCGTACTCGAAGCGCACGCGCGGCGGCAGCGACATCAGGATCGACTCGGCACGTCCGCCGGACTGCAGGCCGAACAGCGTGCCGCGGTCGTAGACCAGGTTGAACTCGACGTAGCGGCCGCGCCGATACAGCTGGAACTCGCGCTCGCGCTCGCCGTACGGCGTGTCCTTGCGGCGCGCGACGATCGGCAGGTAGGCGTCGAGAAAGCCGTTGCCGACCGCCTGCATCAGCGCGAAGCAGCGGTCGAAACCGCCTTCGCTGAGATCGTCGAAGAACAGGCCGCCGACGCCGCGCGTCTCGTTGCGGTGGCGGATGAAGAAGTACTCGTCGCACCAGCGCTTCCAGCGCGGATACAGGTCCTCGCCGTACGGCCGGCACAGATCGCGCGCGACGCGGTGCCAGTCGCGCACGTCCTCGTCGACCGGATAGAACGGCGTCAGGTCGAAACCGCCGCCGAACCACCACACCGGCACCAGTCCTTCGGCGGTCGCCTCGAAGTAGCGCACGTTCATATGCGTGGTCGGCAGGTACGGATTGCGCGGATGGAACACCAGCGACACGCCGGTCGCGGTCCACGAACGGCCGGCGAGCTCGGGCCGGTGCGCACTCGCCGACGGCGGCAGCGTCGAGCCGTGCACGCGCGAGAAGCCGATGCCGGCCTGTTCGAACACGGCGCCGTCGCGCAGCACGCGGGTACGCCCGCCGCCGCCCTCGCTGCGCTGCCAGCGGTCCTCGGCGAAGCGAGCCGGGCCGTCGACCGCCTCGATCGCCGAGCAGATGCGGTCTTGCAGGTCTTGCAGGAAGGATTCGACGGGCAGGCTGGACGGCGGAGTCATCGGCATCGGCGATCGGCGGCGGAGCGGGCGATGGTAATCGACGCGGGCACCGCGCCTCATGCGCATGATGAACGGGCGTGCGCCTTCGCAACGCAGCAAGCGAGCGGGCGCGGCTGCGTTATTGTCGTCTCCTTCACCTCGCCGCGCGCGCCTCCATGCCCCACGACACGAACGCCGTCGCCGTCCTGATTCCGGCCCTGAACGAGGCGGCGACGATCCGCGAGGTCGTCCGTGCGGCGCTGGCCGAGTGCGGCCGGGTGATCGTCGTCGACGACGGCTCCAGCGACGGCACCGCCGACCGCATCGCCGATCTGCCGGTGACGGTGCTGCGCCACGCGACGCCGCGCGGCAAGGGCCAGGCGCTGCGCGCGGGCTTCGAAGAGGCGCTGCGCCTGGGCTGCGATGCGGTCGTCACGATGGACGCCGACGGCCAGCACGACGCGCGCGACATTCCGCGGCTGCTCGCCGCCGCGCGCGCCTATCCGGACCACCTCGTGATCGGCGCGCGCCTGCTCGGCCGCGAGCGCCAGCCGGTCGCGCGTCGGCGCGCCAACGCGGTCGCCGACTGGGGCATTTCCTGGGGCTGCGGCGTGCCGGTCGCCGACACGCAGAGTGGCCAGCGCTACTACCCGCGGCGTGTACTCGAACGCTTCGACCTGGCTGCCGACGATTTCGTGTTCGAGGCGGCGATTCTGATCGCCGCGGCGCGCGAATGCGGGGTCGGCATCGTCTCGGTGCCGATCGCGGCGCGCTATCCGGAGGGCGGCGCCAGCCATTTCCGGCCGGTCCGCGACATCACGCGGATCACCTGCTACACGATCGGCCAGGTCATCCGCTACGGCCACGTGGTCGCCAGCTACCGGCGCTCGCACGGCTGCAACAAGCCGCTGATCCACGACGCCTGAGCAGGCGTCCGACGGCCGCGAGCCGGGTCGCGACACGGCCCGATCGCAGCGGCCGTGACTGCGGTCGGACGCGGCATGTCCGTTCCTGCGCCGCTTTCCCGTATCCGTTCTCGACGACACGCGTTGCGCCGGTCGCGGCGCGGCATCGGCTCTCCGGCGGAGCTGCGCCGCGACCACCCGTCCCCATCCGCTGCCGGCGGCGGCGTACTCCACATTCTCGGGTCGGCGCCGGATGCAGCCGCAGCGGCGCTGTGGGTTCCTCCGCGGCGGGACGCCGGACCTCAGGTGCGCGGCGTGTCCGCAGCTGGGGCTGCGTCGGCCCAGAAATCGTAGAAGTTGAACCAGTTGTACGGATCCTCGCGCACGACCGCCTCGAGCCGCCGCGCATAGCGCTGCACGACCTCGCGCAGCTCCTCCTCGCGGCGCTCGCGCGTCAGCGTCAGCGTGTCCGCGAACGGCTCGAACGACAGATCGTAGCGCGCGCCGCCGCGGTACAGGCCCAGGCACAGAACCACCGGCACCTTGACCAGGGATGCGACCAGGAACGGCGCGGTCGGAAAACGCGCAGGCGCGCCGAGGAAGTCGACCGCGACGGTGTGCTCGTGCGGCCGCGCACGATCGCCGAGCACAGCGACCAGGGCGCCCTGTCGCAATGCGCGATCCATCGCGAAGACCAGCTCCGGCCCGGGCCGCGAAGCGTCGATCACGCGCCGCGCGAGGTCCGGATCGAGGCTGTGCAGCAGATCGGTCATCGCCGGCGTCTTGCGCGTGTCGAGCACGACGCGCACGTCCAGATCGCCGCGGCCGTGCGGCAGGGCGCGCAGCACCTCGAAGCTGCCGACGTGGGCGCCGAGCAGCAGGATGCCGCGGCGCGGATCGAGCCGGTCGCGCAAGGCGTCGAGGCCGTCGATGCGGACCTCGAACGGGCGGTGCCGGTCGGTCAGCAGGAAGACGCGGTCCAGCGTGGTCGCCGCATAGGCGTGCAGATGGCGCAGCACCTCGCGCGGGCGCGCCGGCCGGCTCCATACGCGCGTCAGGAACGCTCGCGAGGCTTCGCGCTCGTGCGCGCGGCGCAGGTAGAAGTACCAGGTCACCGGATGCAGGATCAGCCGCGCCAGTCCGCGGCCGCCGCGCAGCGCGATCGCGCGGATCAGCCACAGCGCGAAGCGCCCGCCGCCCTCGGGCCGGTCGCTCCAGTGCGCACCCGCCGATCGTCCCGGCTCGATCACCCTACCCCCTCCCCTGATGCGGTCGGCGAGGATAGCAGGGCCGGACCGCGGTAGGATGCGCGGTTTGCAGCCGCCTCGACGAATCGCGATGAGCCCACGCCTGGAGGTGTCCCACCTTGCGACCTGGCCGGACGACCTGGCCGAGGCGCCCGCGGCCGGCTCCGGCATCGACAGGCCGCTGCCGAAGCTCGGCGAGATGCCGCCGATGATGCGCCGGCGCGTCGAGCCGCTCGGGCGCCTGGCGCTGCACGTGGCCTATGCGAGCCAGGGCGAGGACGCGCCGCTGCCGGTGGTCTTCGCGTCACGCTACGGCGACGTGCCGCGTTCGATCGCGCTGCTGCGCCAGCTCGTCGATGGCCAGACGCCGTCGCCGACGGCGTTCAGCCTGTCGGTGCACAACGCGATCGGCGCGCTGTGGTCGATCGCCGGCGGCCATACGGCGCCGTATACCGCGATCGCCGCCGGCGACGAGACCGTCGAGGCCGCGTTCACCGAGGCGATCGGCTTGCTCGCCGACGGCGCTTCGGCGGTCATGGTGGTCTGCTACGACGAGCCGTTGCCGACGCCTTACGACGTCTACGCCAGCCACCCCGATACCGCGCACGCCTGGGCCTGCCGGCTGCGGCTCAGCGATGGTGCCGGCATCAGCCTGACCTCGGTGGCGGCCGCGGCGAACGAGCCGGCGGGCACCGCGGCCGGAGCGGACATGCCGCCGGACCGCTCGGCCGACCGTCGCGTGCTCTGCTTTCTGAAGTCGGACGCGGCGGCACTCGACCATCGCGCCGGCGCACGGCTGTGGCGGTGGCGTCGCCATGCGTAAAGCGCTCGACCGCGGCTGGCGCGTGGTCGGCACGGGCCTGTCGTTCGCGACGTTCGGCATCGGCGGCGTGCTGCTGTGGCTGGTCTGGTTTCCGCTGCTCGGCCTGCTGGTGCGCGATCGCGCGCGCCGCACGCGGCTGGCGCGACGCTCGGTGCACCATGCATTCAGACTGTTCATCGAGTGGATGCGCCTGCTCGGCGTGCTCGACTACCGCATCGAGGGACGCGAACGGCTGGACCGCCACGGCCTGCTGATCCTGGCCAACCACCCGACCCTGCTCGACGTGGTGTTCCTGGTCTCGCTGGTGCCCGAGGCCGACTGCGTCGTGCGCTCCGGGCTGGCGCGCAATCCGTTCACACGCGGCCCGATCCGCGCCACCGACTACCTCTGCAACGACTCCGGCGCCGGCCTGATCGAGGACTGCATCGCCTCGGTCAGGAGCGGCAGCAATCTGATCATCTTCCCGGAAGGCACGCGTACGCCGGTCGACGGACCGATGCACCTGCAGCGCGGCGCCGCCAACATCGCCGCGCGCGGTCCTTGCGACATCACGCCGGTGCTGATCCGTTGCGAGCCGCGCAGCCTGACCAAGGGGCTGCCGTGGTGGCGCGTGCCGCCGCGGCGCATGCAGTACACGATCCGGATCGGCCAGGACATCCCGGTCGCGCCGTTCCTGACCGCGGCCGGCGGCGAGGCCAGCCTGGCCGCGCGCCGCATCACCGATCACTTGCATCGCTGTTTTTCGTCTGGGAACGCAGACGCGGCGGCCGCCTCGGCGGCGGCGCCGCCGGAGCGGCTGCCGCAGACCGGCTGAACGCGCCGGATGCGCGCCCGCCGGCTCGCAGCGGCGCGCCCCAAACCGATCGACCCGTTCTAAACTTCGCCCCCACCGTCACCCAAGGCCCCCTCATGCACGAACCGCTGGAGCAGGAGATCAAGCTGCTGATCATCGAAGCCCTCAACCTCGAGGACGTCGGCGCCGACGACATCGATCCGGAAGCGCCGCTGTTCGTCGACGGGCTCGGGCTGGACTCGATCGACGCGCTCGAGCTCGGCCTGGCGCTGCAGAAGCGGTACGGCGTGACGCTGTCGGCCGAGTCGGAGGAGACGCGCCGCCATTTCGCCAGCGTGCGCGCGCTGGCGCGCTTCGTCGCCGACTCCCCCCGAACCGTATGAACGCCGCCACGCTCGCCATGACGCCCGACGACATCTTCCAGCGCCTCTCGGCGATCCTGCAGGACACCTTCGAAATCGACCCGGCCGCGATCCGGCCGGAGGCGCGCCTGTACGAAGATCTCGACATCGACAGCATCGACGCGGTCGACCTGATCGTGAAGCTCAAGCCGATCGTCGGCGTGCGCCTGCAGCCGGACGCGTTCAAGTCGGTGCGCACGCTGCAGGACGTCGTCGACGCGCTGCACGGCCTGCTCAACGACTGATCGGCCGATGCGCACCGGGTCCACCAGCGCGCACCCGCCGGCGCGGCCTCGACCGCGGCGCCGGCCCGGCGCCGCCGACCGCTCGCCATGCGTCTGGCCCTGATCGCGCTGGCGACCCTGGCCTACCCGCTGCTGGTGTGGCTGGGCATGGCCCATCTGGAACCGCGCTGGCTGGCCGTGGGCCTGGCCGTGCTGGCGCTCGCGCGCGCGGTCGCGACGCGCGAGCGCGTCTGGCTGGCCGCGGCCGCCGGTGCGCTGCTGCTGGCCGCGGTCGCCGCACTCGGCAATGCGCTGCTGCCGCTGAAGCTCTACCCGGCCCTCGTCAACGCGGTGCTGCTGACGGTGTTCGCGGTCAGCCTGATCCATCCGCCGAGCGCGATCGAGCGTCTGGCGCGCCTGCGCGAGCCGGACCTGCCGCCGGCCGCGATCGCCTATACGCGCACCGTCACCTGGGTCTGGTGCGGCTTCTTCGTCGTCAACGGCACGCTGGCGCTGGCGACCGCGCTGTGGGCCGACGCGGCGACCTGGGCGCTCTACAACGGCCTGATCGCCTACGGGCTGATCGGCGTCCTGTTCGCCGGCGAGTGGCTGGTGCGCCGCCGCGTCCGCGCGCGCCATGCGGCGGCCGGAGACCTGCGGTGAGGCCGCCGTTCGTCGCGCCGGGCCAGCTGCTCGCGACCGGGCGGCCGGCCGGCCATGCCGTCGCGCTGCGCGGCGGCACGGTGCTGAGTTTCGACGCGTTCGCCGCGGCCGCCGCGGCGTGGCGGCAGACCTTCGCGCAAGCACGCGTCGCGTCGGTCGGCCTCTACCTCGAGGACGGATTCGAGTTCGCGGCGGCGCTGTTCGGTGCCTGGCATGCCGGCACCGAGGTCTGGCTGCCGGCCGACGCCCTGCCGGCCACGCTGGCACGGCTCGGCACGCGCGTCGAGCGCTTCGCCGGCGACGTGCCGGCCGCGTCGCGGCCGACTGGTCCGCGCTCGATCCGGACTGGACCGGCCTGACCGTCTACACATCCGGATCGAGCGGCGAGCCGGCGGCGATCGGCAAGCGGCTGGCCCAGCTGTTCGACGAGGTCGCCGCGCTCGAGCGCGCCTGGCCGGACCTGCCGGCGCAGGCCTGCGTGCAGGCGACGGTCTCGCATCAGCACATCTACGGCCTGCTGTTCCGCGTGCTGTGGCCGCTCGCGGCCGGGCGCCCGTTCGCGACCGCGCGCCTGGCGTTTCCGGAGGACATCGCCAGCGCGCTCGCGCGCGGCCCGTCGCTGCTGGTCGCGAGCCCGGCGCATCTGAAACGCCTGCCGCAAGCGCTGCCGTGGGCCGCGGCACGGGCCGGCCTGCACGGCGTGTTCTCGTCGGGCGGTCCGCTGCCGGACGAGGCGCTGCCCGATTGCCGTGCCCTGCTCGGCCATGCGCCGATCGAGGTCTACGGCAGCTCGGAGACCGGCGGCGTCGCCTGGCGCCGGCGCGACGGCGACGGCGATGCCGCGTGGCGGCCGCTGCCGGACGTCGAGATCCGCATCGAGGACGACATCTTGTGGGTGCGCTCGCCGCATCTGGCCGAACGCGGCTGGCAGCCGAGCGCCGACCGTGCCGCAGCGGCCGGCGGCGGCTTCATGCTGCGCGGCCGGCGCGACCGCATCGCCAAGATCGAGGAGAAGCGCGTCTCGCTCGACGCGATCGAGCGCGTGCTGGCCGCCGACGACGCCGTCGCCGCGGTGCGTGTCGTCGTCCTGCCGGGCACGCGTGCGCAGCTCGGCGGCGTGGTCGTGCCGAGCGAGGCCGGCTGGGCACGGCTCGACGCCGACGGGCGCCGCGCGTTCGGCGAGCGCCTGCGCGGCCTGCTCGCCGCACACCTCGATGCCAGCGTGCGGCCGCGGCGCTGGCGCTACACCTGGGCGCTGCCGCTGAACAGCCAGGGCAAGACGACCGAGGCCGCGCTGCTCGCGCTGTTCGATCCGCGCCGGCCGCATGCGCGCCTGCTCGGGCACGACGCGTCGTCGGCGCGGCTGCGGCTTGCGATCGACGCCGAGCTGCCGTGGTTCGACGGCCATTTCCCCGGTGCGCCGATCGTGCCGGGCGTGACCCAGGTCGACTGGGTGATCGGCTTCGCGCGCGAACTGTTCGCGCTGCCGCCGGTGTTCCGCGGCCTGGAGGCGCTGAAGTTCCAGCAGGTCATCGTGCCGGGCGGCGAGGTCGAGCTCGAGCTCGCGTTCTCGGCCGAGCGCGGCCAGCTGACGTTCCGGCTGAGCTCGTCGGCCGGTCCGCACGCCGGCGGCCGCATCGTGTTCGGCGAGGCGCCGTGAAGACCTGCGCGGTGATCCCGGTCTACAACCACGGCCAGGCGGTCGGCGCCGTCGTCGAGGCCGTGCGCGCGCACGGCCTGCCGTGCATCCTCGTCGACGACGGCAGCGACGCGGACTGCGCGAGCGTGCTCGACCTGATCGCCGGCGCCGACCCCGACCGCGTGCGCCTGGTGCGCCTGCCGGTCAACCAGGGCAAGGGCGGCGCGATGATCGCCGGCCTGCGCGCCGCGGCCGCGCGCGGCTTCACGCATGCCCTGCAGATCGACGCCGACGGTCAGCACGACACGCGCGACATCCCGTGCTTTCTCGAACAGGCCGCGCGGCATCCGTCGAACATCATCTGCGGCTGTCCGATCTTCGACGCGTCGGTGCCGAAGGGCCGCCTCTACGGCCGTTACGCGACCCATGTCTGGGTCTGGATCAATACGCTGTCGCTGTCGATCCGCGACTCGATGTGCGGCTTCCGCGTCTATCCGCTGGCGCCTACGATCGCGCTGTTCGACGCGGTGCGGCTGGGCCGGCGCATGGATTTCGACAGCGAGGTGCTGGTGCGACTGCACTGGCGCGGCGTGGGCATCGTCAATCTGCCGACGCAGGTGCGCTATCCGACCGACGGCATCTCGCACTTCGACGTGCTGCGCGACAACCTGCTGATCTCGCGCATGCATGCGCGGCTGTTCCTCGGCATGCTGCTGCGCCTGCCGCGCCTGCTCTGGCGCAAGGTGGCCTCTTGAGCGCGCGGCACTGGGCGCAGATCGGCGAGAACACGTTCGTCGCCGGCATCTGGCTGCTGTACTGGGTGCACCGCCTGTTCGGCCGCTGGCCGTTCCGGCTCGCGGTCTATCCGGTGATCGGCGTCTACTGGCTGGCGCGGCGCGACCTGCGCGCGGCCTCGCTGCAGTACCTGACCCGCCTGCAGGCCGCGACCGGCGCGCTCGGCCACGCGCCGACCTGGCGCGACGGCATGCGCCACGTCGGCCTGTTCGCCGAGACGCTGCTCGACAAGCTGCTGGCGGTGTCGGGCCGCTACCGGTTCGCGAACGTGCACACCGAGGGCCGCGAGGAGATCTACGCGATCGCCGAGGGCGGCGTCGGCGGTCTGCTGGTGACCGCGCATCTGGGCTGCCTGGAGATCGGCCGGGCGATGGCCGGTCACCGCGGCGTGTTCCGGCTCAACATCCTGGTCCACACGCGCCATGCCGCGCAGTTCAACCGCCTGCTCAAGCGGCTCAATCCGGCCCAGGACGTCAACCTGATCGAGGTCACCTCGATCGGCCCGGAGACCGCCCTGCTGCTCGGCGAGAAAGTGGCCGCCGGCGAATACGTCGTGATCGCCGGCGACCGCGTGCCGGTGTTCGCGAGCCAGACCGTCGCGGTCGACTTCCTCGGCCACCGCGCGCCGCTGCCGGCCGGGCCCTGGGTGCTGGCTGCGCTGCTGAAATGCCCGGTCCATTTTCTGGCCTCGATCCACGAACGCGGCAGCTACACGATCCGCTTCGAACCGCTGGCCGATCGCGTCGAGCTGCCGCGCGGCCGCCGCGAGGAGGCGATTGCCGACTATGCTGGACGCTACGCCGCCGCGCTGACGCGCATGCTCGAGCGCTCGCCGTATGACTGGTTCAACTTCTTTCCTTTCTGGGATCAGAGCGATGGCTCCGAGCATTCCTGAGACGGTCCGTTTCGACGGCCGCGCGCTGTCGATCGAGGACGTGCTCGCCCTCGCGCAGCGCCGGCGCGGCGCCGAGCTGTCGACCGAGCCGGAGTTCCGTGACCGGATCGGCCGCGGCGCGGCGTTCCTCGACCGCCTGCTCGCGACCGACGGCGTGATCTACGGCGTCACGACCGGCTACGGCGACTCGTGCACGGTGACGATTCCGCCGGCCCTGGTCGCCGAGCTGCCGCATCACCTGTACGCGTACCACGGCTGCGGTGCCGGCCGCCTGCTGACGCCGGAGGAGACACGCGCGGTACTGGCGACGCGGCTGGCCTCGCTGGCGATCGGCATGTCCGGCGTCAGCACCGGCCTGCTCGAGCAGTTCGAGCGGCTGCTGCAGCACGACATCCTGCCGCTGATCCCGGCCGAAGGCTCGGTCGGCGCCAGCGGCGATCTGACGCCGCTCTCGTACGTGGCCGCGGTGCTGTGCGGCGAGCGCGAGGTCTGGTACGCCGGTGCACGGCGCGCCACGGCCGAGGTCTTCGCCGAGCTCGGCATCGCGCCGCTGCGGCTGCGTCCGAAGGAAGGCCTGGCAATCATGAACGGCACCGCCGTGATGACCGCGCTGGCCTGCCTGGCCTGGTCGCGCGCGGACTACCTCGGCCGGCTGGCGACGCGGCTGACCGCGTTCAACGTGCTGGCCAGTGCCGGCAATGCGCATCATTTCGACGAGCGGCTGTTCGCGGCCAAGCCGCATCCGGGCCAGCAGCGCGTCGCGGCGCGGCTGCGCGCCGACCTCGCCAGCGATCGGCCGCCGCGCAACGAGCAGCGCCTGCAGGACCGCTACTCGCTGCGCTGCGCACCGCACGTGATCGGCGTGCTCGAGGATCTGCTGCCGTTCCTGCGCGGCCTGATCGAGAACGAGCTCAACAGCGCCAACGACAACCCGCTGGTCGACCCCGACGACGCGCGCGTGCTGCACGGCGGCCATTTCTACGGCGGCCACATCGCGCTGGCGATGGACACGCTCAAGAACGCGGTCGCCAACCTCGCCGACCTGCTCGACCGCCAGCTGGCCCTGCTCGTCGACACCCGCTTCAACCACGGCCTGCCGAGCAACCTCAGCGCCGCGCAGGGGCCGCGCGCGGCGATCAATCACGGCCTGAAGGCGCTGCAGATCAGCGTGTCGGCGTGGACCGCCGAAGCGCTCAAGCTGACGATGCCGGCCTCGGTGTTCTCGCGCTCGACCGAATGCCACAACCAGGACAAGGTCAGCATGGGCACGATCGCCGCGCGCGACGCCTTGCGCGTGCTCGAGCTGACCGAGCAGGTCGTCGCGGCGATGCTGATCGCGGCGCGTCAGGGCATCACGCTGCGCGCGCGCGTCGATCCGGCGCTGGCGCCGAGTCCGCCGCTGGCGGCGATGCACGCCGATCTGGAGCGCCGCATCGCCCTGGTCGAGGAGGACCGCGCGCTCGACGGCGACCTCGTCAGCCTGGTCGAGGCGATCCGCGCCCGCGCCTGGAGCCTCTATGACTGAGCGCGCCGCCGACGAGCGCTTCAGCCACGCGATCGAGCTGACGCCGGCGTTCCACGACTTCGACCCGATGAACGTGGTCTGGCACGGGCATTACCTCAAGTACCTGGAGCTGGCGCGCTGCGCGCTGCTGCAGCGCTTCGACTACGACTATCCGCAGATGCGCGACTCGGGCTATTTCTGGCCGATCGTCGACCTGCGCAGCAAGTACATCCGCCCGGCGACCTGGGGCCGCGCGCTCGAGGTGCGCGCGACGATCGTCGAGTGGGAGAACCGGCTCAAGATCGACTACCTGATCCGCGATGCGCTCAGCGGCGAGCGGATGACGCGCGCGCACACGATCCAGGTGGCGGTCGAGATCGCCAGTGGTCAGATGCAGTACGTGTGTCCGCGCGTATTGTGGGATCGTCTCGGCGTCAGTCCGTGACGCGCGCATCCGCCCCGGCCTTGTGAGGATCGTCTTATGAGAGCCACGTGCACGAACATCGCCGCCGCGCGGACGGCCACCGCCGGCCATCTGCCGGGAGGCGCGAAGCTGCGCGAGCTCGCGCTCGGCGCGGCGCTGATCGCGTTCGGGTCCGCGTCTTCGTCCATGGCCGCGGCCGATCCGGCCACGCCGCCGGCTGCGGTCGCGCCGGCACCGACCGCCGACACCGCCGCGCTGGCGGCCGCGATCGGCAGCCGGCTCGCGCAGCCGGCCGTGCTGCGCGGACGCTTCGAGCAGACCAAGCAGGTGGCCGGCTTCAGCCGTCCGCTGCGCTCCAGCGGCGACTTCCTGGTCGCACGCGATCACGGCGTGCTGTGGCATACGCGCGAGCCGTTCGCCGGCGAGCTCAGGCTGACGCGCGAGGCGATCGTCGCGACGCAGGACGGCGAGACCGCGTTCCGGCTCAGCGCCGACGAGGAGCCGACCGTGCGCGTCATCAACGGCCTGATGTTCTCGCTGCTCAACGGCGAGGTCGACCGGCTCGCCGAGCATTTCACGGTCGACGGCCAGGCCGGCGACGCCGGCTGGGAACTCGCGCTGAAGCCGCGCCAGCCGGGACTGGCCAAGCTGCTGAGCGGCGTCAACCTGCAGGGCGACCGCCACGTGCGGCGCATCGTGCTCGAGGAGGCCAACGGCGACCGTACCGAGATCGTGTTCTCCGATCAGCGCGACACGCCGCCGGCGCTGACCGCCGAGGAGACCGCGCGCTTTGAATGAGGCGCCCGTCCAGGCACGCCGGCTCGCGATCGGCTGGCTGCTGGTCGTGCTGGCGATGGCCGGCCACGGCCTGTGGCTGTGGAGCGGCGACCGCCTGCAGCTCGAAACCGACATGCTGGCGATGCTGCCGCAGCGCGCCGACGACCGCGCCGTGCAGGACGCGACGCGCCAGCTCGCCGATGCGGCCGGGCGCCGCGTCGTCGTACTGGTCGGCGCCGCGGACTGGCCCTCGGCACGCACCGCGGCCGATGCCTACGCGGCCAGCGTCGAGGCCGCCGACGCCTCGCTCGGCCTGCGCTACCGGGTCGGCGCCGACCTCGCCGACGACTGGATCGGCTTCTTCGCGCCGTATCGCGGCCAGCTGCTGACCGACGCGCAGCGCGCCGAGCTCTCGACCGAATCGACCGAGCGTCTCGCGGCCAAGGCGGTCGAGGCGCTGTACCGGCCGTTCGGCATGCCGCGCATCGGCAGCTGGCAGGACGATCCGCTGAACCTGTTCGGCGGCTGGCTCGCCGCGCGCGCGGCCGAGAGCCCGGTGCGCGTGGTCGACGAACGGCTCTCGGTCGCGGCCGAGGGCCGGCAATACGCGCTGCTGATGGTCGAGCAGCACGGATCGGCGTTCTCGATCGCGGCACAGCGCGCACTGGTCCCGGTGCTCGAGGCGGCGCGCGCGGCCGCGCTGGCCGCCGTGCCCGGCGCCGAGGTCATCAACGCCGGCGTGCCGCTGTACGCGGCGCATGCGGCCGAGCAGGCGCATCACGAGGTCCACACGATCGGCCTCGGCTCGCTGGCCGGCATCCTGATCCTGACCGTGCTCGCGTTCAACGGCCTGCGCCCGCGCCTGCTGGTCGCGCTGTCGATCGGCGTCGGCCTGCTCGCGGCGATCTCGGTCTGCGCTCTGCTGTTCGAGCGTGTGCATCTGATCACGCTGGTGTTCGGCGCGAGCCTGGTCGGCGTCGCCGAGAACTACGGCACCAACTGGTTCTGCAACCGGCTCGGCCGGCCGCCCGAGGAGCGCTGGGCGATGCGGCGCCGGCAGGCGCCGGTGATGTGGCTGGCGATGCTGACGACGGTGATCGGCTATGCGCTGCTGGCCCTTGCGCCGTTCCCGGGACTGCGCCAGATCGCGGTGTTCTCGGGCGTCGGCCTGCTCGCGGCGTTCGTGACGGTGCTGTGGTGGTTTCCGTTCCTCGACCGCCAGCCGATTCCGTTCAACCGCTTCGCCGCCTGGCTCGGCAGCCGGCGCACGTACTGGCCGGCGCTCGGCCGCAACCGCTTCACGCTCGCGTTCTCGGCAGTCGTGCTCGCGATCGTCGCGGCCGGCGCGTTCAAGCTGCGCAGCAACGACGACATCCGCCTGCTGCAGAACTCGCCGGCGACGCTGATCGAGCAGCAGCTCGCGCTCGGCAAGCTGCTCGACCTGCCGAGCCCGGCGCAGTTCTTCCTGGTCGCCGCGCCGAGTCCCGGCGAGGTGCTCGCCGCCGAGGAGGCGGTCAAGCGCGCATTGACCGGCCTGGTCGGCGAGCGCGTCCTCGACGGCTGGCAGGCCGTGTCGGACTGGGTGCCGTCGCCGGCGCGCCAGGCCGAGGACCGCGCGCTGATCGCGCGCCGCATCGGCGGCGCCGACGGAGTGCTCGCGCAGGCGTCGGCGCGGCTGGGCGAGACGTTCGCGCCGCAGGCGCCGGCGCCGGCCGCGACGCTGCGGATCGAGGACTGGCTCGCCGCGCCGGTGTCCGAGCCGCTGCGCCACCAGTGGCTGGGCCGCTTCGGCGACGGCTACGCCAGCGTGATGCTGCTGCGCGGCGCGCACGATCCGGCCCGCTTTGCGCGCCTGGCCGCGGTCGCCGACGGCGTGCCCGGCGTGCGCTTCGTCGACAAGGTCGGCGAGGTCTCCGAGGTACTCGCGCACTACCGCCAGCGCATGGGCATGGTGATTCTCGCCAGCTACGCGCTGGTGCTGGTCGCGCTGTGCCTGCGCTTCGGCCGCCGCGGCTGGCGCGCGCTGGCGCCGACCGCGATCGCCAGCGTGCTCGCGCTCGCCCTGCTCGCGCTGCTCGGCCAGTCGCTGCAGCTGTTCAACGTGCTCGCGCTGCTGCTGATCCTCGGCATGGGCGTGGACTACGGCATCTTCCTGCTCGAGCAGCCCGGCCGCGGCGAGCGCCGGCCGTTCCTGTCGGTGACGATCGCCGCGGCCTGCATCCTGCTCGCGTTCGGCCTGCTGGCGCTGTCGCAGACGCCGGCGCTGCGCGCGTTCGGCCTGACGATGCTGTTCGGCATCTTCCTGGCCTGGCTGCTGACGCCGCTGTTCATGCCCGAGTCGGGTCGCCGAACGTGATGGGATATGACGCGATCTTGCGTCAAGGAAGTCACGGACAGGCGTGATGGCGGCCTGTCGCCGATGCGCCGCGCGGCCCTGGCTGAACGCGGCGTTGTTCTGCGCCGGCCACCATTCCCGGCATACTGCGCGCGCCGCCGGGGACGCGGCCGTCCCGCCTCGTTCGCCTTCGCTTCCGGAAACTCGTGACCATGCAGATCGAACGCACCGAAATCCTCATCGTCGGTGCCGGCCCGGCCGGCTCGGTCGCCGCCGGCCTGCTGCGCAAGCAGGGCCGGCGCGTGCTGATCATCGAGAAGGAACAGTTTCCACGCTTCTCGATCGGCGAGAGCCTGCTGCCGCAGAGCATGCAGTATCTGGAGGAGGCCGGCTTCCTGCGCGACGTCGTCGAGGCCGGGTTCCAGTACAAGAACGGCGCGGCGTTCGTGCGCGGCGAGCGCGCCACCGCATTCGACTTCCGCGACAAGTTCTCCAAGGGCTGGGGCACCACCTACCAGGTGCAGCGCGCCGACTTCGACCACGTGCTGGCCAAGGCCGCCGAGAAGGCCGGCGCCGAGGTGCGCTACCGGCACCAGGTGATCGCGGTCGACGTCGACGGCGATCAGCCGAGCGTCGACGTGGTCGCGCCGGACGGCACGATGTACCAGGTGCGCGCCGACTTCCTGCTCGACGCAAGCGGCTTCGGCCGCATCCTGCCGCGCCTGCTCAAGCTCGAGACACCGTCCAACTTCCCGGTCCGCGGCGCCTATTTCACGCACGTCGAGGATCGCATCGCGACCGGCGCGTTCGACCGCAACAAGATCCTGGTCAGCGTGCATCCCGAGCACGTCGACGTCTGGTTCTGGACGATTCCGTTCTCGAACGGCCGCTGCTCGCAGGGCGTGGTCGCGCGGCCGGAGTTCCTCGACCGCTTCCAGGGCGACGAGACCGAGCGCCTGCGCGCGATCATCGCCGAAACGCCGACGCTGAACCGGCTGCTCGCCGACGCGGTCTGGGACACGCCGGCACGCAAGCTGGTCGGCTATGCAGCCAACGTCAGCTCGCTGTGGGGCAAGCGCTTCGCGCTGCTCGGCAATGCCGGCGAGTTTCTCGACCCGGTGTTCTCCAGCGGCGTGACGATCGCGTTCAAGTCGGCCAGCCTGGCCGCGGCCGCGCTCGCGCGCGAGGCGGCCGGCGAGAGCGTGGACTGGCAGCGCGACTATTCCGATCCGCTCAAGCGCGGCGTCGACACGTTCCGCGCCTTCGTCGAGAGCTGGTATGCCGGCGGCTTCCAGGACGTGATCTTCCATCCGCGCCAGTCGGCCGAAATCCGCCGCATGATCGCGGCGATCCTCGCCGGCTACGCCTGGGATCTGGACAATCCCTACGTCGTCGAACCGCGTCGCCTCAAGACGCTGGAGCAGCTGTGCGCGGTCTGATCGGCGCCGTTCGCGCCGGCTGCGTCGCGGCCGCCCTCGCCGTGCTGCTGGCCGCCTGTGCGCAGGCGCCGCGCCGCGCCGGCGCGCCGCTGCCGGCACTGGCGCTGGCACCGGCCGCGTTCGGCGGCACGATCGGCCTGGCCCAGCAGCTGCGCTTCGCGCGGCTCGACGGCGCCGCGGTCGGCGCCAAGCCGCTCGACGCCGCGCTGGAGATCGATGCCGAACGCGTTCGCCTGGCCGCGCTGGCGTTGAACCGCCGCGTGCTGACGCTGAACTGGGACGGCCGCGCGCTCGAGGTCGAGCGCGATCCGCAGCTGCCGCCGCAGGTCGATCCGGCACGTGTGCTGCGCGACGTGCAGCTGGTGCTGTGGCCGGCCGCCGCGATCTCCGCGGCCCTGCCGGCCGGCTGGACGCTGCACGAGAGCGGCCTGCGCCGCGAGCTGCGTCACGGCCAGACCGTCGCGGTCGCGATCAGCTACGCCGCGACGCCGGCCTGGGCCGGCGCGATCGTGCTCGAGAACCGCCACGAGGGCTATCGGCTGACGATCGACTCGCGCGAGCTGACGCCGTGACGGAACCGGTCTATCTCAACGCGCTCGGTGTCGTCTGCGCGCTCGGCCGCGGCCGGGACGCGCTGCGCCAGGGCCTGTTCGCGTCGGCGCCGGGCGGCGTCGCCGCGCACGCCGGCGTGCTGCCGGGCCAGACGCTGCATCTGGGCATCGTCGGCGACGCCCTGGCCGACGACGACGTATTGCCGGCCTGGCAGCGCAGCCGCAACAACGCGCTGCTGCTGACCGCGCTGGCCGAGATCCGGCCGGCCGTCGACGCCGCGATCGCGCGCTACGGCGCCGACCGCGTCGGCCTGGTGCTCGGCACCAGCACCTCGGGCATCGGCGAGAGCGAGACCGCGATCGCGCACTACGCACGCGAGGGCGTGCTGCCGTCGCACTACCACGTCGGCCAGCAGGAGCTCGGCTCGCCGGTCATGGCGCTCGGCGGCCTGCTCGGCCTGGCCGGCCCGTCGATCGTCGTCTCCACGGCCTGCTCGTCGAGCGCCAAGGCGATGGCGAGCGCGGCGCGGCTGCTGCGCGGCGGTCTGTGCGATGCGGTGATCACCGGCGGCGGCGACTCGATGTGCGCATTCACGGTGGCCGGCTTCGCGTCGCTGGAGGCGATCAGCGCCGCGCGCTGCAATCCGCTGAGCCGCCATCGCGCCGGCATCAACATCGGCGAAGGCGCGGCGCTGTTCCTGATGACGCGCGAGCCCGGGCCGGTCACGCTGGCCGGCTGGGGCGAGTCCTCCGACGCACATCACATCTCGGCGCCGGACCCGAGCGGCCGCGGCGCGTCGGCCTCGATGCGCGAGGCGCTGCAGCGCGCCGCGATCGGCCCGGACGCGATCGACTACGTCAACCTGCACGGCACCGCGACCGCGCAGAACGACCAGATGGAATGTCTGGCCGTCAACGGCCTGTTCGGCGACCGCGTGCCGGTCAGCTCGACCAAGCCGCTGACCGGCCACACGCTCGGCGCGGCCGGCGCGATCGAGGCGGCGATCGCCTGGCTGACGCTGGCCGACAACCCCGACGGCCGCCTGCCCGTGCACTGGTGGGACGGCGCGGCCGATCCGGCGCTGGCACCGGTCACGATCGCCGGCCCCGGCAGTGCGCTCGGCCGGCCGCTCGACTACGTGCTCAGCAACTCGTTCGCATTCGGCGGCAGCAATGCCAGCCTGGTGCTCGGCCGCGCCCGATGACGCCGGTCACGCTGCCGATCGCCGACCTGCTGCCGCACGCCGGACGCATGCGCCTGCTCGATCGCGCGATCGAGGCCGACGCCGACCGCCTGGTCGCCGAGGTCGACATCCGCGCCGACGGCCTGTTCTTCGACGGCGAAGGCGTCGGCGGCTGGGTCGGCATCGAGTACATGGCGCAGGCGATCGCGGCCTGGGCCGGCCTGCGCGCGCGTGCCGGCGGCGGCACGCCGAAGGTCGGCTTCCTGCTCGGCAGCCGGCGCTACCGCTGCACGGTCGCGCGCTTCCTGCCGGGGCAGACGCTGCGCGTGGAGATCCGCTGCGAGTATCTGGCCGACAACGGTCTGGGCCAGTTCGACTGCCGCATCACGCAGGCGGCGCAGACCGTGGCCGAAGCCGCACTGACCGTGTTCGAACCGGCCGATGCGGCCGCCTTGCTGCAACGGGGACGCGATGACTGACAAGACGATCCTGGTCACCGGCTCCAGCCGCGGCATCGGCCGCGCGATCGCGCTGCGCCTGGCGCGCGACGGCTACGACCTGGTCCTGCACTGCCGCAGCCGCAAGGCCGAAGCCGACGCGGTCGCCGAGGAGATCGGCGCGCTCGGCCGCAGCGCGCGCGTGCTGATGTTCGACGTGGCCGACCGTGCCGGCACGGCCGAGGCGCTGCTCGCCGACGTCGAGGCGCACGGCTGTCCGTACGGCATCGTCTGCAATGCCGGCATCGCGCGCGACAACGCGTTTCCGGCGATGCCGCCGGAGGACTGGGACGCGGTGGTCCACACCAATCTGGACGGCTTCTACAACGTGCTGCATCCGCTGACGATGCCGCTGGTCCGCCGCCGCAAGCCCGGCCGCATCGTCACGCTGGCATCGGTTTCGGGCATCATCGGCAACCGCGGGCAGGTCAACTACAGCGCCGCCAAGGCCGGCATCATCGGCGCCACCAAGGCGCTGGCGGTCGAACTGGCGAGCCGCGCGATCACCGTCAATTGCGTCGCGCCGGGCCTGATCGACACCGAGATGGTCGATCCGCGCGTCCTCGACGAGGCGCTGAAGCTGATCCCGGCCGGCCGCGTCGGCAAGCCGGCCGAGGTCGCGGCGGTGGTCAGCTTCCTGATGGGCGAGGACGCCGCCTATATCACGCGCCAGGTGATTTCTGTGAACGGAGGTCTGGTGGGATGAGGGTGCAGGCATGAGCCCGGCGGCCACGCGACGCGTCGTGGTGACCGGCGTCGGCGCGATCAGTCCGCTCGGCAACGACTGGCCGAGCGTCCAGGCGCGTCTGCGCGAGGGACGCAATGCGGTCTCGTACATCGACGAGTGGGACGCCTACGAAGGGCTCAACACGCGCGTCGGCGCGCGCGCGGCCGCATTCGAGCTGCCGGCGGAGACCTACAACCGCAAGAACACGCGCAGCATGGGCCGCGTCGCGCTGATGGCCACGCGCGCCAGCGAGCTCGCGCTGGCCGACGCCGGCCTGCTCGGCGATCCGCTGCTCGGCAGCGGCCGCGTCGGCATCGCCTACGGCTCCTCGTCCGGCTCGCCGGTCGCGATCGGCGACTTCGGCCGGATGATCGCCGAGAAGACCACCGAAGGCATCAATGCGACGACCTACATCCGCATGATGTCGCACACCGCGCCGGTCAACATCGGCGTGTTCTTCGGCATCACCGGCCGCGTCGTCACGACGTCCAGCGCCTGCACCTCGGGCAGCCAGGGCCTGGGCTACGCGTACGAGGCGATCAAGGCCGGCCACCAGGTCGCGATGCTCGCCGGCGGCGCCGAGGAACTGGACGCGACGCAGGCGGCCGTGTTCGACACGCTGTTCGCGACCAGCGTGCGCCACAACCACGAGCCGCAGCTGACGCCGCGTCCGTTCGACGCCGAGCGCGACGGCCTGGTGCTCGGCGAGGGCGCCTGCACGTTCGTGCTCGAGGAGCTCGAGCACGCTCGCGCGCGCGGCGCACGGATCCTCGGCGAGATCGTCGGCTTCGGCACCAACAGCGACGGCCGCCACGTGACCCATCCGAACAGCGAGACGATGGCCGCGGCGATGCGCCTGGCGCTGGCCGACGCCGGCCTGCCGGCCGATGCGATCGTCTACGTCAATGCGCACGGCACCGCGACCGACCAGGGCGACGTCGCCGAGGCCGCGGCGACCCATGCGGTGTTCGGCGAGCGCATCGCGATTTCGTCGCTGAAGAGCTACATGGGCCACACGCTCGGCGCCTGCGGCGCGCTGGAGGCCTGGATCACGCTGGAGATGATGCGCAGCGGCTGGTTCGCGCCGACCGTCAACCTCGGCGCCGTCGATCCGCGCTGTGCGCCGCTCGACCACGTGACCGGCGATGGTCGCGCGATCGACACCGACCTCGTCATGACCAACAACTTCGCGTTCGGCGGCATCAACACCTCGCTGGTGCTGCGCCGCTGGCGTGACTGACCCCCGCCGTTTCCGAAGGAGACCCCTGATGAAGACCGTCATCGCCACCGCTCTGGCCACGCTGATGCTGGCCACCGCTGCACCCGCGTTCGCCCGTGACGACGCCCACATGCTGCCGCTCAAGGACGTCATCGAGCTCGGCAAGGCCGAGGGCAAGCTCGACGGATCGGTCGCGTTCTATCTGGAAGGCCAGAAGACGCCCAAGGTCCTGCAGAAGATGAGCTCGGACGTGTCGAACAAGAAGACCAACAGCGCCGGCAAGGGCGTCGACCGCGCCTGCCAGTGGGCCGCGCTGTCGGCGCTGATCGCGTTCGAGCAGAAGGCCAAGCAGATCGGCGCCAACGCGGTGATCGGCATGGTCAGCTACTACAAGAAGAACACCAAGACCAGCCCGACCGACTACGAATGCCACGACGGCGCGTTCGTCACCGGCGTCACGCTGAAGGGCAGCTACGCGAAGGTCGCCGAGTAAGCGGCGCACGCGTTTCTGCTGCCTCTCGCAGGCTGACCGACTCAGCCTGCGGGTCCGCGTAGCGATCACGCCCGAGTCGGTCGCGGGGCGATCGGTTCGCGACGATGCGGCGCGCCGATCGCGCCGCTCGATCGCGCAGCACCGATCGAAGCCGCGAACGCGCGGGTCTCGCCTTCCAGACGCGCGACGGACGATGCCGGGCGCGTCTGCCGGCGACTTTAGGACCGGCAAGACCTGTCGCATCGCAACACGCCGAGGTCGCCGTTCACGGCGACATTGGTTCGACGCCCAGGCGCGTTCGTTCCTCGACGCAAGTCCCTTCCGGCGGCGCGCATCGCAGCGCCGATACGTCATGCCGGAGCCGCGCACCGCGGCGTGCCGGTATCGACCGCATCGCACCCGCCCCGTCGCGACGACGGCTCGCGCGATGCGCGCCCGCCCGCCGCACGGCGAGACCGCTGCGCATCGCTGAATGCCGAAGGCGCGAGGCCCGGCCTCGCATTTCGTGCTCGCGTTCACTGTTTCGGCGGCCGCGCAAACACGAACGAAAGACGCCGCAAACGCATTCGACGATCGATTGCGGCAGGCTAAGGGTCTGCCATCCGGCCTGCACGCATCCGGCACCGCGCCCGAACGACGAGGGCGCACCGCTGCGGCGCGCGACGGACGGCGATCCGCCGCGGCCTGGCCCGGATGCCGGGCCGCGTACGCCTTCAGCCCCCTGCCACGAGGTGTCCGATGACCCAACGCAGCCTGATCCTGACCCTGACCTGTTGCGCCGCCGCAGCGACCGCGCTGGCTGCCGGCGCGGCGACGCCCGCGCTGCCGCCCGGCGCCGCCGGCTTCGACGCGCGTCATGCCGAACGCGGCGACCATGCCGGCCGCCGGCCGCTGCGCTCCGTGCGGCTCGACGACGCCGCCTCGACGGCGCCGCGCGGCGGCGGCGTACCGGCCGCCTGGAGCGCGCTCGGACCGTACGGCGGCGACGTCACCAGCGTCGCCGCGTCGCCGACGCAACCGGATCTGGTGTTCGCCGGCACCGCGCCGGGCGGCGCCGGCGGCGGCACGCTGTACCGCTCGACCGACGGCGCCGCGCACTGGAGCGCGGTACCGGCGCTGGCGTTCCGCAGCGTCTTCGACATCGCGTTCGCGACGACCGGCACCGTCTTCGTCGGCACCGACGGCGGCGTCTTCAGCAGCAGCGACGGCGGCAACAGCTGGACCCAGCACGACCTGGGCATCGGACCCAATCAGCTGACCGCCGCGATCGCGGTCGACCCGGGCAATCCCTCGACGATCTGGGCCGGCGTCGACGACGCGTTCGGCACCCAGGCCGCCAATATCGTGCGCTCGACCGACGGCGGCGCGACCTGGAGCAACGTCACGCCGGCACGGCCGACGCCGATGAGCGCGACCGCGATCGCGATCCATCCGGTCGACCCGCAGATCGTGATCGCGACGTTCGGCGGCTGGATGGGCGGCGGCGAGGTCTGGGTCACCACCAACGGCGGCTCCAGCTGGACCAACCGCTCGACCGGCCTGCCGGCCAATCCGATACGCGCGGTTCATTACGACGGCATCCGGCTGCTGGTCGGCGGCGGGCAGATGTTCGGCTCGCAGTTCGTCGGCCTCTACGCCTCGACCGATCTCGGCCAGACCTGGACCGCGCTGCACGACGCCGGCTGGCCGCTGCGCGTGGTGACCGACATCGCCGTGGATCCGACCGATCCACAGACGATCCTGGCCGCGATCGACGGCGGCGGCATCAACCGCACGACCGACGGCGGCGCGACCTGGGAGACCGGCATCGGCGGCAGCACGATCCTGTCGGCGCAGTCGGTGCGCTATGCGCCGGGCAACCCGGACGTGATCCTGGTCGGCGCGTCCTCGCTCGGCGTCTATCGTTCCGCCGACGGTGGCGATGCGTTCGCGGCCTCGACGATCGGCATCGCCGAGCTGCCGCTGATGGCCGTGGACACCAGTCCGGCCGAGCCCGACCACGTCGCGGTCGCGTTCCAGGGCAACAACAACGGCGGCATCCTGACCTCGGCCGACGGCGGCGCGACCTGGACCGCCGAGCCGGTGCCGCCGACGCGCTACAGCAACGTCCGCTACGCGCCGGACGGCACGCTGTTCGCGCTGTCGAGCGGGCCGAGCTCGGTCGCGCCGGAAGGCCTGTACCGCCGCAACGGCGACGGCAGCTGGACCAGCCTCGGCCCCGATCAGGGCACGCTGTTCGAGTCGGACCTGAGCGCGATCCGCTTCGGCAGCACCGCCTCGACGATCTACCTCGGCGGCGCCGACTTCGGCGTGGCCGGCTCCGAGCGCACGGTCTGGCGCTCGACCGACGGCGGCGCGACCTGGACCAAGACCCACGAGGGCACCGCCGGCGACAAGGTCGTCGACATCGAGATCGTCGCCGGCAGCGGCGGCCAGCGCCTGGTCGCGACCTACGACGGCCCCGAAGGCGGTGCGCTGCGCTCGGCCGACGGCGGCGTCGACTGGTCCGGCGCGGTGACCGGCCTGCCCGGCTTCGCGCGGTTCGGCCGTCTGTGCTCCTCGCCTGCCGCACCGGGCATGACCTACATGTCGATGTGGGACAGCTGGGGCACCGGCGCGGTGTACCGCAGCACCGACGACGGCGCGTCGTGGACCTCGACCGGCTGGTCCGGCGGCAATCTGTCGGACATCGCCTGCCATCCGCAGGAGGCCGGCGTGCTGTATGCGGCCCAGCAGAGCGCCACCGCGGTGATCCGCTCGACCGACGGCGGCGCCAGCTTCACCGCGTTTGCGGCCGGCCTCGACGCGGCCGGCTCGCCGACCGAGCTGGCGCTGTCGCGCGCCGGCGAGGCGCGGCTGTACCTGTCGACGACGCGCGGCAGCTTCGTGACGCCGCGCGACGGCGCCGCCGACGCGATCTTCGCCGACGGCTTCGATTGACCTCCTCCGCCCTGCCGGCACCGGGCGGATTCGCGACCGGGGCGCCGCCGTCCGCGGCGGCGCTCTGGTCACGCGCGCACGCGGCGTTTACCCTCGCCCCGGTGACAAGACGGCTGCGTTTCGGTTCCCATCTGATCGATCTTGCGACGCGCGAGCTGTCCGAGGACGGCCGCCTGCGTCCGCTGTCGCCGCGCGTGTTCGACTGCCTGGCCTATCTGATCGAGAACCGCGACCGCGCGATCGGCCGCGACGAGCTGATGGCCGCGGTCTGGGGCAAGGCCGACGTCGCTGACACCCAGCTGGCCCAGGTCATGCTGAAGGCGCGGCGCGCGGTCGGCGACTCCGGCGAGACGCAGCAAGCGATCCGCACGGTAGCCGGCTTCGGCTACCGCTGGGTCGCCGAGGTCGTGCCGTGCGAGGAGCCCGCCGAGCCGGCGACGGCCGAACCGGTGCCGGCTGCCGCGCCGGCTCCGGACGCGGCGGCGCTCGCCGATCCGGCCGTGGCCGTGGCGGAACCGGCGATGCCGGCGACGGCCGCAGCGCTGCGTGCCCCGGGCCGTCGGACCGCGCTCGCGGTCGCGGTGCTCGTGCTGGTCGGCATCGCGCTCGCCGCATTGTGGCTGCGGCACCGCGCGCCGGCGGCGCCGCCGGCGCCGGCCGTGCGCAGCGGCACGACCGGCGGACCGGTGCAAGCCGACGACCTGATCGCGGTCCTGCCGGCCACGGTCGATGCGCCGGCCGAGTGGGCCTGGCTGCGGCTCGGCGTCATGGAGTTCGTCGCCGGCCGCCTGCGCCAGGCCGGCCAGCGCGTCGCGCCGAGCGAGAACGTGGTGTCGATGCTGCGCAACGACGCGGCCGCCGGCGAGCTGTCCGAGCGGGTCGAACGCGCATTGTCGCCGCGCTGGCAGATCGCCGCGCGGCTGCGCCGCGCCGACACCGGCTGGACGGTCGATCTCGATCTGCGCGAACGCGGCGGCGCCGTGCGCAGCTTCCCGGCACGCGCCGACGAGCCGATGGCGGCGGCACGGATCGCCACCGACCTGCTCGCCGCGGCGCTCGGCGCGGCGGCACCGGCCGCGACCGCGCCCGGACCCGGGCCGGCCGAGGAAGAGCGGCTGTCGCGGATCGACGCCGCTTTGCTGATCGACGATCTCGAAAACGCGCAGCGCCTGATCACGACCGCGCCGGCCGCGCTGCGCGCGACGCCGGAGCTGCGTCTGCGCGAAGCCGAGATCGATTTCGTGGCCGGCCGCAACGAGGAAGCCGGCCAGGTGCTGACGCGCCTGCTCGACGATCTGCCGGCCGAGACCTTTCCGCTGCTGCGCGCACGCGTCGTCAGCGGGCTCGGCGCCGTGCACGTGCGGCTCGGCGAGATCGCGCAGGCCGAGCAGGACACCAGCGATGCGCTGGCGTTGCTCGAGGGCCGCGGCGATCCGATCCTGATCGGCAAGACGCATATGCGCCGCGGCGTCGCGCGCAGCCTGCTCGAACGCTACGACGACGCGCTGGCCGATTTCGCGCAGGCACGCATCGCGATGCAGCTGGCCGGCGATTCGCTCGGCCTGGCCCAGGTCGAGCTCAACGAAGGCGCGCTCAACGGCATGCGCAACCATCCCGACGCCGCGCTGACGAGTTTCGAGCGCGCGGCCGATCAGCTCGAGCGCTTCGGCGTGCCGAACGAGCTGGCGACCGCGCTGACCAACCAGGTCGTCGCGCATCGCGCGCTGCTGCAGCCGCGCGCCGCGCTCGCCGCGAGCGAACGCGGCATGGCCCTGCTGGCCGGGCCGCTGACGATCGACACGGCGCATCTGATCCAGCTGCGCCGCGCGCAGGCCCTGCTCGACGTCGGCCGCTGGCGCGAGGCCGACGGCCTGCTCGGCGAGCTTGCACGCGCGATCGATCCGGCACGCGAGCCGGGCTCGGCGCCGCTGGTCGCGGTCGAACGCGCCCGGCTGGCGCTGGCGCGCGACCAGGCCGAGCAGGCGCTGGCGCTGGTCGCGCCGGTGCTTGACGAGGCGCTCGGCCCGGAACTCGAGAACGCACAGGCCGAGGCCTGGACGATCGCGCTGCGCGCGCAGCGCCGGCTCGGCCGCAGCGGCGACGCGGCCGCCGGCATCGAACGCTTCGGCGCCTGGGCCGAGGCATCGACCAACAGCTCGGTCCGCATCCAGTTCGCGCTCGCGCAGGCCGAGCAGGCCTTCGCCGAAGGACGCGTGGCCGCGGCCGACGCGCTCTACGCGCAGGCGCTCAGCGACGCCAACCGGCAGAACGTGCCGCTCGATCTGGCCGAGGTCGCGATCGCCTATGCCGACAACCTGATCGCGCGCGACGAGCTGCGCCGCGCGGTGCCGGTGGCCGGCCAGCTCGACCGCTTCGCCGCCGAGGATTTCGATTCGGCCGTGCTGCAGGCGCGGCTGTTCCTCGCGCTCGGCCAGGCCCAGGCCGGCCGCAGCGCGCTCGACCGCGCGCGCGCGCTGGCCGGCGAGCGGCCGTTGCCGATCACGACGGCCGATGCCGCGCCGTGACGGCGCATTCGGCCGGTCGCCCCGGCCCACTCTGACCTCATCCTTCGCCCGTCGTCGTCCGACCGCGTGGCGGCGAGCCTGTCTTCTGATTCCCGCGCAGCCGAACGTCGGCGCGGGACTCAGTAGCGACGGCCGTCGAACGGCGTGCGTTCAATCGCGGCGAGGTCGAGGTCTTCGGCGCAGCGCAGATTGACCGCCGCCATCGCGACGCCGTCGGGTCCGGTGCCGAGGCCGAACGGCGCGCAGCCGCAGTGCGCGCAGAAGTGGTGGTGGATCACGTGCTTGTTGAACGTATAGGTCGACAGCGCATTGAGGTCGGCGCTGTAGTTGAAGCGCTCGCGCGGCACGAACCAGAGCAGATAGCCCTTGCGGCTGCAGTGCGAGCAATTGCACTCGATGACGCCGTCGATCTCGCCTTCGGCCTGGAAGGTGATCCGCCCGCAATGACAGCTGCCCTTGACCATGTCCGTCGCACCGTTCGAACGATGCCGGATCATAGCAAGCGGCCGCGCCGGCGCCGCGCATGAATCGGCGTGGCCGTACGACGGCCGATACGGTCGCATTCGATGACGCCGGGCCAGGCCGATCGTCCGCCTCGCCGTGGCCGAGCACACGTCGTCGCGAGGGTACCGGTGGCTGCGGCCTTGCCGCCATGGGATCGCGTCGCCGGAATCGGCGATGCGCCTGCGCGAGTCGGCGGTCCATCGGCGGTTCAGGCGCGCGGACTAGGCTCCCGACACGTTCCCACACCGGAGGCTCTGCATGTTGGCTCATCGAATCATCCCGATCGGCGCCGTGCTGCTTGCACTCGGCACCGCCGGCCTGGCCCAGGCCCAGGACCGTGTCCACCGCTTCCAGGATCGCAGCGGCGCCGAAGTCGAACTGCGCTCAGGCATGGCGACCTATCCGGCCGACGGTCCGGCGCCGGCGTTCTCGGCGCTCGACACCAATCGCGACCGCAGCATCTCGCCCGACGAGGCGCGCGCCTATCCGCTGCTGGCGACCGATTTCCTCTATGCCGACAGCAATCGCGACGGCCGTGTGTCGGAGCGCGAGTACGCGCGCTGGACCGCGCAGCGCTGAGGCGCAGCAGTCGATCGCACCGGCGCCGGACGCGCACACCGCGTCCGGCGCTTCACGCGTCCTGCGTGCGGCCGCCGTCGAAGATCCGGGCGATCCCGGCGGCGTCCAGCGCCCGCCACTGACCGGGCGCCAGATCGTCCAGCGTCAGGCCGCCGACCGAGACGCGATGCAGCGCCTGCACGTGATTGCCGGTCGCCGCGAACATGCGGCGCACCTGGTGGTAGCGGCCCTCGGTCACGGTCAGGCGCGCCCGCCGCGCCGCGACCACGTCGAGCTGCGCCGGCGCCAGCGGCGTGGTTTCCGAATCGAGCAGCAGCGTGCCGCTCGCGAACAACGCGGCCTCGTCGCCGCGCAGATCCTCGGCGAGTTCGGCTTCGTAGCATTTGGCGACCTGCGCACGCGGCGAGATGATCCGGTGCAGCAGTGCGCCGTCGTCGGTCATCAGCAGCAGGCCCGAGGTGTCGCGGTCGAGCCGGCCGACCGTCGACAGCACCGGATCGCGGCGGCGGTAGCGCTCGGGCAGCAGGTCGTAGACGAGCCGTCCGGCATCGCGTGTCGAGCAGGTGTAGCCGACCGGCTTGTGCAGCATCAGCGTCAGGCCCGGCGGCGGATCGAGCGGCTCGCCGTCGACGCAGACCTCGGCCGGCTCGATGCGATCGTCGGCATAGAGCACCTCGCCGTCGCGCTGCGTGATGCGTCCCTCGCGGAACATCGCGGCGACCTGCTTGCGGCTGCCGTAGCCGAGATTGGCGATCAGACGGACCAGTTTCATCGGCGCACCTCGCCGGCCGTGATGACCTTGAAGCCGTCGCGCTCGGCCGGCGTGTCGACGGCGCCGAAGCGCCGCGCGAGTTCGAGCTCGTACGGCAGGTGCCGGTTGGCGACCAGCCACAGGCGGCCCCGCGGCGTCAGCGCATCGGCGGCGGCCGCGATGAAGGCCTGGCCGAGTTCCGGCTGGCCGGCGCGGCCCTGGTGGAACGGCGGATTGCTGACGATCGCGTCGTAGCGCTGCGGCAGGCCGGCGGTCACGTCGTGCCAGTGCACCGACCACGTCACCGGATCGACGCGATCGCGCGCGGCACGCTCGAGGTTGAGCCGCGCCGGTGCCAGCGCGCGGGCGTCGGCCTCGTACAGGTCGATCGCGCGCACCGCCGGGCAGCGCGCGAGCACCTGCATCGACAGATAGCCGTAGCCGGCGCCGAGATCGGCGACGCGGCCGGCCAGCGAGGCCGGCAGCGTCTCGGCGAGCAGGCGCGATGCCGGATCGATGCGGTCCCATGCGAACAGGCCGGGCCGGCTGACGATGTCGCCGTCGCCGATCCGACGCGGCCGGTCGAGCGCGCGCCAGTCGGCGGCGAGTCCAGCGTCGACGCGGCGCTCGCCCGGCAGCGACCAGAACACGCGGCATTTGTGCTTGCTGAGGACACGCACCGGACCGGCGAGCCTCTCGAAATCGGCCTCGGCCGAGCGCGCGCCCTCGAGGTTGGCGACCGCGGCCACGACGACCGCGTCCGCCGCGGCGTGATGCAGTGCGGCCGCGAACAGCGCGCGCGCCTGATCGCGCTGCCGCGGCGGCAGCACCAGCACCTGCGCGTAGCGATCGGACTCGGCCAGTTCGCTCACGCCCAGACCGCGCCGGCCGAGCGCGTCGGCGAACGGCTTGAAGCCCTGCACGCAGTGCCAGTCGACCTCGCGATGGGCGGACGTCCAGACGCCGGCGCGCGCGCCGAGAAACAGGACCGGTCTGGCGGCCGGCAGCGTCAGCGTGCCGTCGGCGAACGGGACGAACAATGCGTCGAGCGCCGCTTCGGCGGTGGCGGGAGGTGCGACGGGACTCACGAAACGGATCGGCCTGGGCAGGAGCACAGGTCGGCGATTCTAGAGTGCCGATGCGCGGCATGCCCGCGTCGGACGGTGTGGCGCGTTACGGCGGCGCCGTACGCGGCGGCGAGCGCGGCCGCTCGATCCAGGCGCCGATCGCCGCGCCGATCGCGATGATCACGAACGCGAGCGCCGCATTCACGAGCAGATGACCCTGCTTGGCGACGTCGGCGAGGCCGTCGCCGAGCACCGTGATGACCAGGGTCACGACCATCAGCACGACCGTCAGCGCGGCATGGTCGCGCAGCGGCGCGTCGCGGCGCAGACCGTGGCGCGCGACCAGCACGATCAGAGCGATCAGCGGCAAGGCGAGCACGGCGGCCTGCAGCGGCGGCGCCGCATGCAGCGCCTGTCCGAGGCTCGGCGTGGTCGGCGGGATCAGCGCGAACTCGGCGCCTTCGACGTGGCCGATGTTGCGCGCGAGCCAGGGATCGAGCGCGCGCACGCCGCCCCAGACCACGCGCGCGGCCAGATCCGGATGACGCAGCAGGGTGACCAGCTCGGTGCCGCGCGTGAAACCGGACAGCCCCGGGCAGGCGCGGTCCGGCATATCCGGCAGCTGCCAGGCGCGCAGACCGCTGAACGCCTCGCAGCTGCGATCGAGGCCGAGCTCGTCGAGCAGCGCGACGCGGTCGCTGGCCATCGGCAGGAACGCGGTGAACACCACGTGCGCCTGGTTGTACTGACGGATGCTGTCGACCATCTGGCCGGGCCGCTGCAGCTGGATGAACTGCATCCACAGACCGGCCAGTGCACCGATCAGGATCGCCGCGCTGCGCCAGCTGGTGTGGCGCAGCCGCAGGCGGTCGGCGATCACCAGCACGATCGCCAGCGCGAGCGGCAGCAGCAGGTGCTGGATCTTGCTGGCGGCCAGCGCGAACGCGAGCAGCATCAGCACGGCGAAGCGCCAGCGCGAGCGCACCTGGTCCCGCCACAGCACGAGCAGCGCGAACAGCGCCCAGGCCGCCAGCAGTGCGGTCCACTCGGCGTAGAACGTATTGAGGTAGAGCGTGTTGCCGGGATCGGCCAGTACCACCGCGACGATCACCGCATGGATCAGCGCGGCACCGGGCCGGCCGCGCCGCAGGAAGCCGATCGTCAGCGCGATCGCCAGTGCCGCCCAGGCCGCCAGGCGCAGCAGGCCGATCACGCGAACCGAATGCAGCGGGCCGCCGCCGAACGCTTCGGCCAGCGCATACACGGCGACCGTCGCGCCCTGGAACGCCAGCTCGCTCGACCAGTAGCACATCGGATCGTCGGTCGCGATGAAACGGTACTGCGCGTACGGCGCCTGCGGACTGTTCTGCGTCGGCGGCACGTCGGCGGGCCGGTCCGGATACAGATCGAAGCAGGCGGTGTAGCGCACCTGATCGTAGCTGTTGGCATAGGCGTACAGCGGCTGATGCGCCCACAGCGTCAGCGCGCGGATCAGGCCGAGGATCAGCAGCAGCGCGATCGCGACGCGCCAGCCGCGCGCGACCGGGCGCGGCGCGGCGGCTTCGTGCTGGGGATCGCGGCGGTTCTCGATGGCGCTCATCGCTGGGCTCTCGTCAATGACGCGCGGTGCGCTGCAGTGTCGCCCGGCGCACCAAAAGGTGGCAAACGGCGACCGCCGGCCGCCTCATACGAGTGCAAAAAATCTCAATCAAATCGCTTGTTTGCATCAGTTTCGTGCAAACGGAAGCGGTCTCCGAAAAATCGCGTCGCGGCGATTGACGCACTGCAATAGTCGATGCTATCTCGATGACGCCGGTGCGTCGAAACGATGTCTCCGGCGCATCGCCGATTCATTCCTGTTGCTGCCTTCCAGCCATCGCCGCGGAGACTCCAGAGCATGAATGCAACACGTCCTTTTCGCCCGTTGCGGCGCCGCCCGCTGACCGCCGCGATCGCCCTGCTGCTCGGCGGCGCCTATCTGCCGGCCGCCGCCCAGGAAGCCGAGGCCGACGACGGCACGCAACTGGACACGGTCGTGGTCAGCGCGACCCGCCGCGACGAAAGCCTGCAGGACGTGCCGATCAACGTCACCGCGGTCAGCGGCCAGGAGATCGAGCGGCAGGGCCTCAAGGACCTGGCCGATCTGGTGCGTGCGGTGCCGGGCCTGTACCTGGTCGACCAGGGCGGACGCGACTCGAATCTGCTGACCGTGCGCGGACTCAACGTCAACAGCCTGTCGGCGAGTGAAGGCGTCGGCAACGACGGCGGCGGCGTGGTCGCGCAGTACATCGGCGACATCCCGCTGTATCTGGATCTGCGCCTGCTCGACATCGACCGCGTCGAGACCCTGCTCGGACCGCAGGGCACGCTGTACGGCTCGGGCACGCTCGGCGGCGCGATCCGCTACCTGCCCAACCGCCCGCAGCTCGGCCAGACCTCGCTGGAGGTCTCCACCGGCGTGACCGCGCTCAGCCACAGCAGCGGCACCGGCAACGAGACCACGCTGATCGGCAATCTGCCGGTCGGCGAGAAAGGTGCGTTCCGCGCCGCGGTCGGCTATTTCGACGATCCGGGCTTCATCGACTACGGCTATCTGATCCGCCAGCCCGGCGTCTCCAATCCGCAGCCCGATCCGGACGACCCGATCGCAGTCTCCGAGAACCTGCGCCGCGAGAAGGATGCGAACTTCCAGCGCACGCTGAGCGGACGGCTGGCGTTCCGCTATGCGTTCACCGACGCGGTCGAGGCCAATCTCAGCTACTTCTATCAGGATCAGAAGTCCGGCGGCCGCACGATCAACCACGTCGAGGCGTTCGGCACCGGCCGCTACACCTCGGCCAGTCGCTTTCTGGAACCCAACGACCGCAGCAACGAGCTGCTGGCGCTGGAGCTCACCGCCGACCTCGGCTTCGCGACGCTGACCTCGGCCAGCGGTTATTCGAAGTACGACGAGGACGGCCAGCGCGACCAGACCGATCTGCTGCTGAGCTTCGAATACGGCTACGAGGACTTTCCGAGCTTCGCCGCCTATACGCACGAGCGCGCCGAGGAGAAGCGCTACAACCAGGAACTGCGCCTGGTCTCCAACAGCGAGGGGCCGCTCGACTGGATCGTCGGCGTGTTCTACAACAAGTCCGACCTCGACGCGACCAGCGCCGAATTCGTGCCGGGCATTCCCGAGTTCATGGACATCGACCGGCCCGACAACCTCGAATACTTCCAGGCGACCTACGACACGTTCACCGAGAAGGCCGTGTTCGGCGAGATCGGCTACGACCTCACCGACCAGTGGAACGTCACCGTGGGCGGCCGCTGGTTCGAGTTCAAGGACGATCAGAAGGTCGGCTTCGCGCTGCCGCTGATCGACGGCTCGGCGCCGGACGAGATCCTGCTCGACTACGATCCGGTCAAGGTCAGCGATCGCGACCACATCTTCAAGTTCAACACCTCCTACCGCTTCGACGAGCGCCTGCTCGGCTATTTCACGCTTAGCGAGGGCTACCGTACCGGCGGCTCCAACGCCGTGCCGACCTGCGAGGATCCGCTGCCGCCGGGCCAGAACGTCTGCGCGCTGCCGAACGAGCGGCTGATCAAGCCCGACAAGACGACCAACCACGAGATCGGCCTGCGCAGCAGCTGGTTCGACGGCAGCCTGATCCTCAACGGCGCGCTGTACATGATCGACTGGGAGGACATCCAGGTCGCCGGCACCACCGTCAACGGCGCGATCCCGATCACCGTCAACGCGGCCGAGGCACGCAGCCAGGGCGTGGAGCTGTCGGCGCAGGCACGGCTGTCGCCGAACTGGCGGCTGACCGGCTCGTACACGTACAACAAGGCCGAACTGACGCGCGACGCACCGGCGATCGTCAGCGGCGAGGACGCCTTCGACGGCGACCGCCTGCCCGGCTCGCCCGAGCATCAGGCCAATGCGACGCTGAGCTATCTGCGCCCGCTCGGCGACGGCATGAGCCTCGGCATCGACTACGGCGTGTCGGCGCAGAGCGACGTCTACACGCGCGTGGGCCTGCGCAACGACGGCGAGATCCTCGGCGGCTATGCGATCCACAACATCGCCGCCAATCTGTACGCGGACCGCTGGACGCTGCGCTTCTACGTGCGCAACCTGTTCGACAAGTACGCCGAGACCGGCGTGCGCAACACCTACGCGTCGATCCGCGACATCGAGGGCGACGGCACCTCGTTCCGTCTGCGCAGCTACTACCACTCGGTGCTCGAACCGATGCGCGTGGGCGTCAGCGTGTCGTACACGTTCTAGGCTCGGCATGGCCGCGGCCGGCACGACACGCTGCGCGCCCGACGCGGCGCGCGAGCGCGCGCAGGCGGCCGCCGCCGCCCGCGACTGGCCGGCCGTCGAGCACCTCTGCACGGACTGGCTCGGCCACGCGCCGGACGAGGCCGAGGCCTGGCTGCTGGCCGGCGTCGCGGCGCTGGAGACGCGACGGCCCGGTGCCGCGCTGCCGCGGCTGTGCCGGGCGGTGCAGCTGGCACCGCGGCGTGCCGATGCGATGGCGCAGCTGGCGCGGGCGTTGTCGGTCGCGCACCGGCTGGCCGAAGCCGGCGAATGGGCACGGCGCGCACTGGCGCTGGCACCCGAAGACGCCCTGACCCTGGACACGCTCGGCGTCGTGCTGAGCCGGATCCAGAACCACGCCGGTGCCGCGCAGGCGTTCGCCGCCGCCACCCGGATCGCACCGGACGTGGCCGGCTATCAGTTCAACCTGGCCTCGTCGCTGAAATTCCTCGGCGACTTCGCCGGCGCCGAGCGCGCCTACGAGGCCTGCATCGCGGCCGACCCGCACTGCTGGAAGGCGCATTCGGCGCTGGCCCAGCTCGGCCGCCGGCAGCCCGGCGATCCGCAACTGGCGCGGCTGAACGCCTTGCTGCCGGCCGCAGCCGGCGATGCCGACGCGCTGCTGCATCTGCACCATGCATTGGCCAGGACGCACGAGGACCTCGACCAGCCGGCGGTCGCGTTCGCGCATCTGCGCGCCGCCAAGCAGGCCGGACGCAGCCGTCTGCGCTACGACTTCGCCGAGGATGCCGCGCTGTTCGACGCGATCGAGGCCGCACCGCTGCCGGCCGGCGAGGGGCATCCCAGCCGTGAACCGATCTTCGTCGTCGGCATGCCGCGCACCGGCACCACGCTGATCGAACGCATCCTGTCGGCGCATTCGGCGGTGTACGCCGCCGGCGAGCTGCAGCACTTCCCGCTGGCGTTCAAGCGCGCCACCGGCAGCCGCACGGGGCGCATGCTCGACGCCGACACGCTGGCGCGTGCGGCCGCGGTCGATCCGCGCGCGGTCGGCGCCGCCTACCTCGACGCGACGCGGCCGGCGACCGGCCACACCGCGCACTTTCTCGACAAGATGCCGCTCAATTTCCTGTACGCCGGCGCGATCGCGCGCGCGCTGCCGCAGGCGAAGATCGTCTGCCTGCGCCGCGATCCGCTCGACACCTGCCTGAGCAATTTCCGCCAGTTGTTCGCACGCGACTACTCGTACTACAACTACGCCTTCGACCTGCTCGACTGCGGCCGCTACTACCTGCGCTTCGACCGCCTGATCGCGCACTGGCAGCGCCTGCTGCCGGGCCGGATCCTCGAGGTCCGCTACGAGGACGTCGTCGCCGATCTGGAAGGCCAGGCGCGGCGCCTGCTGGCGCACTGCGAGCTGCCGTGGGAGCCGGCCTGCCTGTCGTTCGAGCGCAACCGCGCGCCGGTCGCGACGGCCAGCGCGGTGCAGGTGCGCCAGCCGCTGTATGCCTCGGCGGTCGGCCGCTGGCGCCGCTACGCGGCCGAACTCGCGCCGCTGCGCGCCCTGCTCGAAGCCGAAGGCCTCGCACTGGAAACGTGAACGGGTTGGCAGTGGCGGCGTGCGCCGCGCACGCCCGCGCCTGCCAAGCCGGTCCGCGCATGGCCCCGGCAGGCCGGTGCTAGGATGCCGGCCATCGACAGGGGATGGTCCCCGGGAGTGGCAAGTCCATGAAACAGCGCGTGGGTCACTACGACATCGTCGCCGAACTCGGCCGCGGTGGCATGGGTGTGGTCTACAAGGGTTTCGAATCGGCGCTCGGTCGCTACGTCGCGATCAAGGTGCTGGCCGACTCGCTGGCCCACGATCCCGGCGTGCGCGAACGCTTCCTGCGCGAAGCGCGCAGCATGGCCGCGCTGAACGACCCGCACATCATCCAGATCCACTCGATCGGCGAGGACGAGGGCCATCCGTACTTCGTCATGGAGTTCGTCGAGGGCGAGTCGCTCGGCTCGCTGCTCAAGCGCGAAGGCCGCCTGACGCTCGAGCAGTCGCTGAAGGTCATCCACCAGACCGCCTCGGGCCTGGCCACCGCGCACGACCGCGGCGTGGTCCACCGCGACATCAAGCCCGGCAATCTGATGATCAGCAGCCGCGGCTCGGTCAAGATCGCCGACTTCGGCATCGCGCTGTCGAACCAGGACCTGTCGAAGAAGCTGACCTCGACCGGCGAGTTCGTCGGCACGCCGGGCTATCTGTCGCCGGAGGTCTGCCTCGGCAAGCCGGTCGACCAGCGCTCGGACATCTTCTCGCTCGGCATCGTGCTGTTCGAGATGCTGACCGGGAAGATGCCGTTCACCGACGAATCGCCGCTCGGCCTGATGCTCGAGGTCGTGCGCGCCGAGATTCCCGACGTGCGCCAGCTCAATGCGAACGTCGACGAGACGACCTCGCGGATCCTGTCGCGGATGATCGCCAAGGATCCGGCCCATCGCTACCAGAGCTGCCACGAGCTGGCCGCCGATCTGCTCGGCCATCCGCTGGTCGCGCGCGGCGGGCCGATCACGCTGCAGCCGAAGCTGTCGCCGGCCGCGGCGACCCTGGTCGGCCAGAAGACGCCGCTGCCGGCCGCGCTGACGACGCCGATCACCGCGCCGACGCCGGTGCGCGTGCCGGGCGGTGCGGCCACGCGGATCACCGCCGGCGACGCCGCGCCGCCGCCGCTGCCGGGCGCCGTGGCGCAGGTTCGCCCGTCGGTGCTGGACCGTCCGACCGTGCACGCGTCGGCTCCGCGGCGCAGCAGCGCGCTGCCGTGGGCGATCGCCGCGATCCTGCTGCTGGCGGCCGGCGCCGGCGCCTGGACGCTGCGCGACCGCATCCCCGGCTTCGGCGCCGGCAGCGTGACGACCGCGCAGCCGGCGGCGTCGCCCGACCCGGCCGCAGGCCTGCAGGCACGCTCGCCGAACGGATCGGCGACGACCTCGACGACCGGTGTCAGCGCCATGGTCGACGAGACGCGGACCGCCTCGACCGAGCCGGCACCGGTCTCGACGCCGACTCCGACGCCGAGCGTCGCCGAACCGGCCGCACTGGCCGCGAACACGACCGACGCGCATGCGCCGTCGACGCCGCCGTCCGAGCCGCCGCCGATCCCGTCGGCCGCGCTGCCGGGTGCCGACGGCGAGCCGCCGGCGCCGCGCGCCTCGCAGGCCGACGTCGACGCATTGCGCAATCTGCCGGCCGCCCAGGCCGAGAGCAGTGCGCCGCCGCAGATCGCCAAGGCGCCGCCGCCGTCGAAGCCGGCCGCGCCGGCGCGGCCGAGTGTGCCGACCGTGGCGGTCGTCTACGGCGGCGACGAGGTCATCGCCGAACCGGCACGCGACGCGATCACCGACCTGCTGCAGAGTCGCGGCTTCCGCGTGATCGAGGCCGGCAGCGTCTCGGGCAGCCAGCCCAACCTGAAGTCGCTGGCCGGCCGCGCCGACGCGGTGGTGTTCGTGCAGGCCCGTCCGGTCGGCAGCGAGCAGATCCACTACTACGGCCAGAGCTCGACGCTGTACACGGTGCAGGTCGGCGTCAAGGCCTACCGCACGCGCGACGGCAGCGTGCTGTGGAGCAGCCCGGCCGAACAGGTCAACTTCACGACGCTCAACGCCGCCGAGAAGGCGCGCGAGGCGGTCGATCCGATGCTCGACGCGGTCGACCGCAACCTGGCCGAGTTCCGCAGCGGCGGCCGTGGCTGAACCGGCGCGGTCCGGCCCGGCCCACATGGCGGGCGGGCCGCGCAGTGCACGAATGCCGGTCGTGCTGCGGCGCGCCGGCTGGACCCTGCTCGCGCTGCTCGGCGCGTACTGGATCGCTGGCAACGTCTTCCTCAACACGGCGCTCGGGCCGGCTGCGATCAACCGCAAGCCGGACCGCTTCGCGATGCAGTGGTCGCACGGGATCACCTGGTGGCCCGGCAGCGCAATGCTCTGGAACGTCGAACTGCGCGGCCACGTCCGTCGCGTGGCCTGGACCGCGCGGACCGAACGCGGCAGCGGCCATCTCGCATTGTGGCCGCTGCTGCGGCGCGAGCTGCGGCTGACCGCGATCGACGCGGCCGAGGTCAGCGGCGAGATCCGGCGTGCCGATCACGACAAGCGGCCGCCGCCTGCGCATCCGGACGCCTGGGCGCTGCGCTTCGACCGGATCGTCGCGCACGGCCTGCGCCAGGTCGACCTGGGCCCGGTCCGCCTGAGCGCCGAGGGCGAGGCGCGCTTCGGCTTCTACAAGCAACTGCGCGGCGGACCGCTCGAGATCTTTCCGTCCGAGGCGCACCTGAGCGAGCTGCACCTGGCCTGGGGCGAGCAGGCGCTGCTGCAGGGCGGCCGCGCCGAGGCGACGTTCGCGCTGCCGCGGCACCGGCCCGAGGAGGCGATCGGCCTGGCCAAGCTCGCGCTGGCCGAGGCCAGCCTCGATCTGGACACCGCGCTGCCGGCGCTGGCGGTCGACCTCGACGCCGACGGCCGCATCGCCGGCAGCTTCGACGCGGCCGGCGACCGTGGCACGCTGAAGACACAGCTGGCCTGGCGCCGCGGCGCGCTGGTGCCGGGCGGCACGCTCGCCGCGCAGCTGCCGCTGCGTGCCAGCCGTGCCGGCGCCCACGTCGCCAATACGCTGACGATCGGACTGGCGGTCGGCGACGAGGCGATCGCGTTCGACATGAACCTGCCGCGCGACGCGCAGGACCCGCGTTCGCTGCAGGCCCATCTGACGCTGGACGGCACCGCCCTCGCGCTGCCGCCGGATGCCGAAGCGCTGGCGCGCCGCCTGCACGGCGAGATCGCGCTCGACTGGCCGTTCGAGTCACTGGCCTGGCTCGGCCCGTGGCTGACGCGCGTGCCGTGGCTGCAGCTCGACGGCGCCGGCACGATCCAGGCCCAGCTCGCGATCCGCGAAGGCCGTGTACGCCCCGGCAGCACGGTGTCGGTGCCGGCGGTCGCGGCGGCGGCGACCGTGGCCGGCCACCGCTTCGCCGGACGCGCCCATGCCGACGGCCGCGTCGTCGAACGCGACGGCCAGGCGGTCGCCGAGGTCGGCCTGGCGATCGAGCGCTTCGACGTCGTCGCGGCCGATGCGCTCGATCGGCCGCTCGTGCAGGGCCGCGACCTGCGCATCGATCTGACCGCGCCCGACGGTCTGGACGGCATGCGCGCCGCACAGGCGCAGCTGCGCTTCGAGCAGGCCGAGGTGCCCGATCTGCGCGCGTTCAATGCGTATCTGCCCGATGCCGACCTGCGCCTGCTCGGCGGCCGCAGCCGGCTCAGCGGCGATCTCGCGCTCGATGCCGCCGGCGAGATCGCGACCGGCCGCGTCCGCGTCGAAGGCCGTGACGGCCGTGTCCGCCTCGGCCGGCTCAGCTTCGCCGGCGACTTCGATCTCGACGGCCGCCTCACGCGCGCCGACCTCGCCGCCGGCCGCTTCGATCTGGACGGCAGCACGCTGCGCCTGGATCGCGTGCAGGTGCTCGATGCCGGCCGCAGCGCCGGCGAACGCTGGTGGGCACGGCTCGGCGTCACACGCGGCCACGTCGTGGCCGGCCGGCCACTGTCGCTGCGCGGCGAGGCCGCGATCGAGATGCAGGACATCGGCCTGCTGCTGATGCTGTTCGCGCAGCGCAAGGACTATCCGCGCTGGGTGCTCGGCCTCGCCGACAAGGGCCGGCTGCGCGCAACCGGACGGATGCAGGTGCAGGGCGATTCGATCGTGTTCGACCGCGTCGAGGCCGCCAACGACCGCTTCGACGTCAAGGCGCGCATGCGCATCGCCGACGCGCGCGCGTACGGCGACCTGCTGCTGCGCTGGGGCGTGCTCGCGCTCGGCATCGAGTTGCGCGACGAGGAGCGCGACCTGCATCTGATCGGCGCCAGGGACTGGTACGCCGAGCGGCCCGATCTGCTGCCGGCGCGCTGAGCGGCGCGCCGGCGCCGCTCAGTGGCCGCCGCCCGGCGGCGCACCGGTCTTGGCGCCGAACGGCGGCTTGGCCAGCCATAGCACGAGCACCAGGCTGAAGAACACCCAGCCGAGCAGGTGGAAGACCTCGTTGAACGAGATCTGATAACTCTGCAGCGTGATCATCCGGTCGAGCAGGCCGGCCGCTCGCGGCAGGTCGCCGTTGCCGAGCGTCGCGATCGCCTGCTGGGCGGCCGGATCGTAGACGGTCACGTGCTCGGTCAGATGCGCGTGATGGACCTCGGCGCGGCGCTGCCACAGGAACGTCGTCAGCGAGGCCGAGAAGCTGCCGCCGAGCGTGCGCAGGAACGTCGCCAGTCCCGAGCCGTCGGCGATCTCGCCGGGCGCCAGATCCGACAGCAGGATCTGCGTGACCGGCATGAAGAACAGCGCCACGCCGATGCCCTGGATCAGCTGGATCGTCGCGACGTGGTTGAAATCGACGTCGAGATTGAAGCCCGAGCGCATCAGGCTGGTCGCGCCCATCGTCAGGAACGCCAGCGACGCGAGCAGGCGCAGGTCGAACTTGTGCGCGTGTCGGCCGATGAACGGCGACAGCAGCACCGGCAGGATGCCGATCGGCGCGGTCGCGAAGCCGGCCCAGGTCGAGGTGTAGCCGAGCTGGCGCTGCAGCCATTGCGGCACCAGCAGGCTGATCGCGAAGAACGCCGCGTACGCGAACACCAGTACCGTCGTGCCGGCCGCGAAGTTGCGGTGGCGGAACAGGCGCAGATTGACGATCGGCTCCTTGTCGGTGAGCTCCCAGATCAAGAACACCGCCAGCGAGATCGCCGAGATCAGCGAGGTGACGATGATGAACGTCGACTCGAACCAGTCCTCGTCGTTGCCCTTGTCGAGCACGATCTGCAGCGCGCCGACGCCGACGATCAGCGTGATCAGGCCGACGTAGTCCATCTTCGGCCGCTCCAGGCGCTTGGGGCGCGCGCCGAGCTGGCTGCGCACGACCAGGCATGCGAACAGGCCGATCGGCACGTTGATGAAGAAGATCCACGGCCAGGAATAGTTGTCGGTGATCCAGCCACCGAGGATCGGCCCGGCGATCGGCGCGACGATCGTCACCATCGCCAGCAGCGCCAACGCCTGGCCACGCTTCTCGGGCGGATAGATCGAGATCAGCAGGCTCTGCGTGACCGGGTACATCGGTCCGGCCACGGCGCCCTGTAAGGCGCGGAACGCGATCAGCATCGGCATGCTCTGCGCGATGCCGCACAGGAACGAGGCCAGCGTGAACAGCAGCGTCGAGGCGACGAACAGCGGCACCTCGCCGAAACGGCGCGTCAGCCAGCCGGTCAGCGGCAGCGAGATCGCCATGCAGACCGCGAAGGAGGTGATGACCCAGGTGCTCTGATCGGCGCTGACGCCCAGATTGCCGGCGATCGTCGGCAGCGAGACGTTGGCGATCGTCGTGTCGAGCACCTGCATGAAGGTCGCCAGCGACAGCCCGAGCGTGGTCAGGCCGACGCTGGCAGGCCGGAAGGCGTCGGGCCGCGGCGCGGCGACGGCATTCATCGGAAGCTCCTCGGACGGCTCGCGTCAGGGCGTCTTGGCCGCGACCGCGTCGCGGGCACCGGCGCTGTTGGCGTGGATGATGCGCGCGATCAGCGCGTCGGCCTCGCCGAGCTGGCCGGCGTAGACGTCGGTCGCGAACGGCGCCTGCGCCGGCGGCTGCTCGGCCAGCACCGGGCCGGAGCGGTCGTGCAGGTTCACCTGCGCCTGCATCGACAGGCCGATCCGCAGCGGATGCGTCTTGAGCTGGCCCGGATCGAGCGCGATGCGCACCGGCAGGCGCTGCACGATCTTGATCCAGTTGCCGGACGCGTTCTGCGCCGGCAGCAGCGAGAACGCGCTGCCGGTGCCGGCGCCCAGGCTCTGCACGCGGCCCTTGAAGACCGCCTCGCCGCCGTAGAGATCGGACTCCAGTTCCACCTCCTGGCCGATCCGCATGTGGCGCAGCTGGGTCTCCTTGAAGTTGGCGTCGACCCAGACCTGGTCGAGCGGGATCACCGCCATCAGCGGTGCGCCGGGCTGGACGCGCTGGCCGACCTGCACGCTGCGCCGCGCGACGTAGCCGCTGACCGGCGCCAGCACGTCGACGCGGGCGCGGTCCAGGAACGCCGCGCGCAGCCGCGCCGAGGCGGCCTGCACGTCCGGATGGGAGGCGATCACGGTGTCGTCGACCAGGGCGCGCGTCGTGACCAGCTGCTCCTGCGTCGCGGCCAGCGAGGTCTCGGCGGCGGCCAGCGCGTCGCGCGCATGGGCCAGCTCCTCGGCCGAGATCGCGCCGCTCGCGGCTAGCCCCTGGCGGCGCCGGAAATCGGCGCGCGCGCGATCGACCGCGACCTTCTGTGCGGCGACCTGGGCGCGGCCGCTGTCGACGTTGCTGTAGAGGCCGCGCACCTGGCGCACGCTGGCGGCGAGGCCGGCCTCGGCCTGTGCCAGTGCGACGTCGGCATCGCTCGGATCGAGCGTCGCCAGCGGCTGGCCCTGGCGCACGAAGTCGCCGTCGTCGGCGCCGATGCCGATCACGGTGCCGGCGGTCTGCGGCGTGATCTGCACGACGTTGCCCTGCACGTAGGCGTCTTCGGTGTGCTCGAACCAGCGGCCGTGCAGCCAGTACCACGCGGCCCAGGCGACGCCGGCGGCGACGAGGAGGATCGTCAGCAGCGACAGCAGGCGCCGGCGGCGTCCGCGCTGCGTCGTGGCGGCGACTTCGGTGTTCGGACTGCTCATGGAGAATGTCCTTGCGGGAATGCGATGGAACGTCAGGAATGGGTCGCCGGTTCGGCCGGCGCCGGCGCATCGGCCTCGAAACCGCCGCCGAGCGCCTGCACCAGCGCGATCGCGTCGTCGACGCGCTGCGTCTCGAGGTCGGCCACGCGCTGCTCGGCGCTCAGCAGCTGCTGCTGCACGATCAGCACGTCCAGGTAGTTGCCGATGCCGTTGCGGTAGCGCTCCTCGGCGAGGCGGTGCGCGGCAGCCGCGGTCTGCGCGGCCTCGCGCGCGGCCTCGATCTGCGGCGCCAGCGAGCGCAGCGCGGTGATCCGCGCGGCGACGTCGCGCAGCGCATCGACGAGGTTCTGGTTGTACTCGGCGACGGCCACGTCGTACTGCGCGTCGGCGCCGGCGAGATTCGCGCGCAGACGGCCGCCGTCGAAGATCGGCAGCGAGATCGCCGGCGCGAACTGGTAGTAGCGGCCCTGTGCCGAGAACAGACCGTCGCCGCCGAGCGCGGCGAGGCCGACCGCGGCGCTGAGATCGATGTTCGGGTAGAACGCCGCGCGTGCATGCTCGATCGAGTGCCGCGTGGATTCGACGCGCCAGCGCGCGGCGACCAGATCGGGGCGGCGGCCGAGCAGCTCGGCCGGCAGCCGGCCCGGCAGCTGCAGCGCGACCGGCGCCGACAGCTGCGGACGCGCGATCGTCAGGCCGCGATCGGGACCGGCGCCGAGCAGGGCCGCCAGCGTGATGCGCTCGTCGTCGATGCGCGCCTGCGCGGCCAGCCACTGCTGCTCGGCCATCGGCACCGCGGACTCGGCCTGGCGCAGCTGCAGCGCGCTGTCGATGCCGGCCTCGACGCGCTGGCGCGTCAGATCCAGCGCGTGCCGCGCACGCTCGCGCTCGCGGTCGGCGATGTCGGCACGCTCGAACGCGTGCGCGAGTTCGACGTAGCTGCGCGCGACGTTGGCCGACAGCGTCAGCCGCGCCGCCTGCGCGTCGATCTCGGCCGCGTGCGCCTCGTCGACGGCCGCCTCCCAGGCGGCGCGCTTGCCGCCCCACAGGTCGAAGCCGTAGCTGAAGCTCAGCGACAGCGAGTTGAGCGCGCTGTAGTGACCGCCGATCGGCGGTTCGATCACGGTCTCGGGAATGCGCAGGCCCGAAGAGGACGCGCGCGCGCCGACGGTCGGCTGACGATCGGCATCGGCGGTGCCGACGCGGGCGAGCGCCTGACGGCTGCGTGCGTCGGCGACCTCGAGGCCGGGATTGCCGGCCAGCGCCTCGTCGATCAGTGCGTCGAGCTGCGGATCACCGAGCGAGCGCCACCAGTCGCGCCGCGGCCACGCGGCCGGCGACACCTCGACCTCGCCGAGGCTGCGCCGCGCGGCGAGGCTGTCCGGATCGCGCAGGCGGCCCTGCGGATGCAGACCCTGCGTGCTGGCGCAGCCCGTGGCCAGCAGGGCGAAAACGACGAGCGTCACGAAGGAGGAACGCATGGGAGAGGGTCCGGATGGAGTGCTAGGACTCGTGCGCGAGCGTGCGCAGGATGCGCCGTAGGATCGTTTCGAGCTGATCGCGCTCGGCGGCGTCGAGATCGACCAGCGCACGTTCGATGCAGGCATCGGCCGCCGCGCGGATGTCCTGCCAGAGCCGCGCGCCGACTTCGGTCAGCTCGATGCGCAAGGCACGGCGGTCACGCGGATCGGGCTGACGGCGCAGATAGCCCTTGGTCTCGAGCTTGGCGAGCATGCGCGTCATCGCGCCGGGATCGTGGCGCAGCGCCTGTGCGAGCTCGCCGGCGCTCATCGGGCCGTTCGCGGCCAGCTGCTTGAGCGTCAGGAACTGCGACATCGTGATGTCGAAGCCGCCGCGCGCCAGCGTCCGCTCGATCGAGCCGACCAGCGCGCTGCGCGTCTGGCCGATCAGCGAGCCGAGGCTGTAGTGGGCGTCGGCCGAGGTGGCAGCGGAGGAGCACATGGGCGGCGCATTCTAAACTCGCCGGTTTAGTTGTCAAGGCAAGTATTGCGGCCGGATAGCGGCGGTACAGCTTTCGGGCGCGCCGGTAGCGCCGGGCTTTCACTGCACGAACCTGCAGAGTGGGCTCGAACTGAGAGGCGCGCGGCGCGTCGATGCGGCACGGCCGCCGCCGCATGGCGAATGCGATGGCCGTCGCGCGCGGCCGTATGGGGCGCTCGCGGGGACGCGTGGCGTCCGGAACGCCCGGACGCCTGAGCGCTCGCTGCAGCGCCGGTGGCGTCGCTAAGGCCGCGTCGCCACGTCCAGTGCCTGCAGATAGGCCAGCGCCTGCGTCGTGTCGGTACCGCACATCGAAGCCGATGGACGCAGCCTCGAACAGACCGCCGGCCGCTCCGGCCGGCCGAAGATCGCGCAGCGGTTGTCGGCGGTCAGCTGGATGCAGCGCACGCCGGCCGGTTTGCCGTGCGGCATGCCGGGAATCGGCGAGGAGATCGACGGCGCGATGCAGCAGGCGCCGCAGCCGGCGCGGCAGTCCATCGCTCAGTGCGCCGGCATGCGCAACGCGGCGTAGACCGGCGCGGTATCGGGACTGCGGCCGTGCCAGATCGCGAACGAGACCGCGGCCTGCTCGACCAGCATGCCGAGTCCGTCGACCGCCTGCGCGGTGCCGGCGGATGCTGCCAGGGCAAGAAACGGCGCAGCCGCGGCGCCGTACGACAGGTCGTAGGCCAGACGCGCCGCGCGCAGCACCTCGGTCGCGACCGGCGGTGCGGCACCGTGATGGCCGGCCGCGCTGGCGTTGACGATCAGATCGAAGCGGACGGCCGGATCGGGGTCGGCTGCGGTCGCGCGCGGATCGGCCAGCGCGGCGGCCAGCTGCTGCGCGCGTGCCGGCGTGCGGTTGGCGATCACGAGGCCGCCGATGCCGGCGTCGAGCAAGGCGCATGCGGCCGCGCGCGCGGCGCCGCCGGCGCCGACCATCAGCACACGCAGGCCGGCCGGCTGCAGGCCGTGACGGACCGTGAGGTCGGTCAGCAGGCCGACACCGTCTGTGGTGTCGCCGAGCCAGCCGCGCGGACTGCGCGTCAGTGTGTTGACGCTGCCGGCGCGCTGCGCGCGCGGCGTGATCTCGGCGCACAGCGCGGCAGCCTGCTCCTTCAGCGGCAGCGTCACGTTGGCGCCATAGCCACCCGCGGACGCGAACGCGGCGAGCGCATCGGCGAAGGCCTCGGGCGCGGCCTCGATGCGCCGGTAGTCGAGCGCGATGCCGACCTGCTCCGCGAACGCGGCGTGGATGCGCGGCGACAGCGAATGCGCGACCGGCTGGCCGAAGACCGCGTGGAGAAACCGCTCGCTCATTCGGACCGGGTCAGCCAGCGCGCAGCGTCGATCGCGAAATAGGTCAGGATCGCGTCGGCGCCGGCGCGCTTCATCGCGGTCAGCGTCTCGAGCACGACGGCGCGCTCGTCGAGCCAGCCGTTCTGCGCGGCAGCCTTGAGCATCGCGTACTCGCCACTGACCTGGTAGACGAAGGTCGGCATGCCGAACCGGTCCTTGACCCGGCGCAGCACGTCCAGATACGGCAGGCCGGGCTTGACCATGACCGCGTCAGCGCCTTCGCGGATGTCGAGCTCGACCTCGCGCAACGCCTCGTCGCTGTTGCCGACGTCCATCTGGTAGGTGTGCTTGCCGCCGCCGCCGAGATTGCCGGCCGAGCCGACCGCGTCGCGGAACGGTCCGTAGAACGCCGAGGCGTACTTGGCCGAGTACGCGAGGATCCGCGTGTGCACGTGACCGGCGCGCTCGAGTGCCGCGCGGATCGCGCCGATGCGGCCGTCCATCATGTCCGACGGCGCGACGAAGTCGTAGCCGGCCTCGGCCTGGGCCAGCGCCATGCGCACCAGCGCATCGATCGTCGCATCGTTGATCACGTAGCCGGTGGCGTCGATCAGGCCGTCCTGGCCGTGCGTGGTGTACGGGTCGAGCGCGACGTCGCCGATCAGGCCGAGCTGCGGATAACGGGCCTTGACCGCACGTGCGGCGCGCTGGAACAGGCCCTCGGGGTTCCAGGCCTCACGTGCGTCCTCGCTCTTGGCGTCCTGACCGGGCGCCGGGAACAGCGCCAGCGCCGGAATGCCGAGCGCGACGCACTCGCCGGCCAGCTCGACCAGGGCGTCGATCGAGAGGCGCTGGACGCCCGGCATCGACGCCACGGCCTCGCGGCGGCGCTCGCCGTCGACGACGAAGGCGACCATGATCAGGTCGTGGACGGTCAGCGTGGTCTCGCGCATCAGCGCGCGCGAGAAGGCGTCTCGGCGCATCCGGCGCAGGCGGATGGACGGATAGGACATGGCGGCTCCGGCGGGCGGTCGGCGTGCGGGGAGGCGGCATTGTAATGAAAGCCGGCCGGGCGCCCGCTGCGGCCGGATGTCCCGCCCGGCCATGCGCGGCCCGGCCGCTTGCCAGCGCCGACGCGCTTTGATCTGATGGGCGGGCTGGGCTCCGGGCCACCCGGGACGGATGGCCACACGGACGGCGTCGCGCCGATCGGCCGCGACGACACACCGATCGGAGTGTCGCGCGCACGGCGTGAGGACGTCGCTCGACGGTTCGCAACGATCATCCGGGGGTCTCTTGAGCGGCATCTTGTTAGTGGAGCGGTCGAGCACGCTCAGCCATCTGCTGCGGCGCACGCTCAACGCCGCGCGCCTGCCGCCACGCGCCGAGCTGGCCAGCTATCTGGACGCGCACGATCATCTGCGCAAGTCGGTCGGCGCCAACCAGGGCTATTCGCTGGCCGTGATCGGCGCACCGCCGCGCGCCAACCGCGAGTTCCTCGCGCTGCTCGACTACCTCGGCCGCAATCCGACCGCGCCGTCGGCGATCCTGCTCGCGCACGAGAGCAGCGCCGAGGCGGCGAGCTGGGCGCGCAGCTGCCGCAACGGCCGCCTGCTGCTGTGGTCGAACTTCGCACGGCTGCCGGCGCTGATCGGCGAGCTGCATCCGCTCGGCATCGCACCGGTCGCGAGCGAGGCGCCGGCCCCGGTCCGCGCCGGCCAGCTGCGGATCCTGTTCGTCGACGACTCGCACAGCGTCCGCCACGCCTACCGCCAGCTGCTCGAACGCAGCGGCTTCGCGGTCGACACCGCCGGGTCGGTCGCCGAAGCGCTGGCGCGTGCGGCCGGCGCTCACCACGACCTGGCGATCGTCGACTACTTCCTGCCCGATGGTACCGGCGACGAGCTGTGCCGGCGCCTGGGTGCGCAGCCGACGCCGCCGCTGCTGGCGGTGCTGACCGGCACCTATCGCGACGACATCATCCAGCGCTGCCTGGCGGCCGGCGCCGGCGAGTGCCTGTTCAAGACCGAGACCAAGGACCTGTTCCTCGCGCGCGTGCGGCGACTGGCGCGCCAGGTCGAGCTGGAGCGGTCGGCGGCCGCGGAGCGCGAACGGCTCGAGGGCATCCTCGGCTCGGTCCGCGACGGCGTGTTCGGCCTCGACGCGAGCGGCCGCATCAGCTTCGTCAATCCGACCGCGCTGGATCTGCTCGGCCACGCCGACGACGTCGCCCTGCTCGGCACCGACGTCGACCGCCATCTCGGCGGCTACGGCGCGACCGCACGCGCGCTGCGCGAAGCGCTCGAGGCCGGTGCGCCGGTGCGCGACCTGGAGGCGGTGCTGACGCGCGCCGACGGTGCGCCGCTGGCGGTCACCTACACCTTGCTGCCGCTCAACGATCCGCGCCAGCGCGAAGGCGCGGCGCTGATCTTCCGCGACGCCTCCGGCCAGCGCGACATCGAGCGCCTGCACTGGGAACTCACGCACGACCATCTGACCGGCCTGCTCAACGGCCGCCGCTTCAACGAGCTGCTCGCGGCCGAGATCGCGCGCCTCGGCGAACAGGGCGGCTATTCGGCCCTGCTCTACATCGACATCGACCGCTTCAACCAGGTCATCGACGCCGGCGGCCAGACCGCCGCCGACCGCATGCTGGCCGAGCTCGCCGATGCGCTGCGCGATCAGCTCGGCCAGTACGACCAGGCCGCGCGGCTCGAAGGCGACCGGCTGGCGGTACTGCTGTCACGCGTGGAGCTCGACCAGGTCCACGCGCAGGCCGAGCACTACCGCGCCCTGGTCCGGCAGCGCCGCTATCGCGCCGGCGACCATTGGCGTGCGGCGACCGCTTCGCTCGGCGTGGCGATCCTCGGGCCGGGTACGCCGTCGGTCGAGCACGCGCTCGAACAGGCGCGCATGGCCTGCAAGACCGCCAAGCAGCGCGGCCGCGACCAGACCGAGATCAACAGCGGACACCGTGACGCGCGCGTCGCGCGCGAGCTGGAGGCCGGCTGGACCGAGCGGATCCGCGCCGCGCTCGAGTACGACCGCCTCGTGCTGCTGGCGCAGGCGATCGTGCCGATCGGCGCCCTGCCCGAGCACGAACGCGACGTCGTCGAGCGTCACGGCTGGCGCATCGACGGCGGCTCGGCCGGTTCGGGCCGCGAGTACCTGTTCGAGGTGCTGACGCGCATGGTCGGCAAGGGCGGCCAGCTGATCACGCCGAGCGTGTTCGTGCCGATGGCCGAGCGCGTCGGCCTGATGCCGCGGTTCGACCTGTGGGTGTTCCGGCACCTGCTCGAGCAGCTGGTCAAGCTGCCGATGCCCGAGGAGGTGCCGGTGACCTTCACGGTCAATCTGTCCGGCATCACGCTCGACGATGCACCGACGCTGCAGGCGATCGAAGAGGCGATCGTCGGATCCGGTGTGCCGCCGCGGCGGCTGATGATCGAGATCACCGAGACCAGTGAATTGGTCAGCCTGCGGCTGGCGCGCCGCTTCATCGGCCGCATGCGTGCACTGGGCTGCCGCTTCGCGCTGGACGACTTCGGCATCGGCTTCTCGTCGTTCAGCCATCTGCGTGATCTGGACGTGGACTTCGTCAAGATCGACGGCAGCTTCGTCGAGGCGATGACGACCAGCGACATGGACCGCAAGATGATCGTGTCGATCAGCCAGCTGGCGCATTCGCTCGGTCTGCAGGTGATCGGCGAGCACGTCGAGAGCTTCGGCAGCGTGCAGGCCCTGCGCGCGGCCGGCGTCGACTATGCGCAGGGCCACTGGATCGGCGAGCCGCGCCTGCTGCACAAGCTCGAGCTGCCGACGCTGCTGCTGCCGCGCACCGCCGCGCCGTCCACGGCCACCGACGCCGTGCCGCAGACCGCGACCGCCGCCGCGGACTGATCGCGCGTCGATCCGATTGCCGGCTCCCGGCTGGGCGCCAATCCCGGATAACAGCCGCGGAACATGGCGGGCGAAGCGCAATCGCATTCGTATCTCCGAATGCGGAACCGGACCCGCGCGCGTCGGTCGCAATGAACCGGACATGCGCGGCGCGAGCCGCCCTCCCGTCCGCCATGCCGGTCGGTCGATGCGGCCTCGTCTGCGGATCGGCCCATAAAGCGCGCGATTCGCACCGATTCGGCGACATCCCTGCCCGCTCGTTGAGCCAGCCTTCAAGCACCGATCAGGCGATGTTCAGTTTTCGTTATGGCGTCGACGTTCAAACTGTTAAAGCCGTGTTATGATTAGTTACGGCACATTCTGATATAGTCATCTCAAGAAGTATTCGCAACTTGTTGTTATTGAAGTAGAGAACACAGGACATGTTGTCGCCTCTCGTATGGACATCTCTCGCGGCAGTCGCCGTGCTCGCGCTGCTCTCGGTGCGCCGCATCCCTGAAGGCCAGGCCTATACGCTGCGCCGCCTGGACGGCCGCATGCGTCTGCTGCAATCGGGCACGCACTGGGTCGTTCCGCTGGTCGAGCGCGTCGCGCACAAGATCAGCCTGACCGGCAGCACGCTCGCGTTCGAGGACGCTGCCAGCAACGGCCAGCGCCTGCGCGGCGCGGTCTATTTCCAGGTCCTCGATCCGCAGCGCGCGGACGCCGTGATCGAGCAGGTCGACGACCTGCTGCGCGATCGCACCTGCGCGCTGCTGCACCAGCCGACGCTGCCGGACGGCCTGTCCGAACGGCGTGCCTGGCTCAAGCAGTCGCTGAACCGCGAACTGCGCGACCAGGGCCTGCTGGTGACGCGCATCGAGCTGGCTGACGCCGCCTGAGCGGCGCCGGACGGTGCGGCTCGCGGGGCCGCGGCTGGATTTTGCCGGCGCCGCCCCGGATACTGGCGCGCCCGCTTTCGCCTTTTCCATGCCTGCCCGCGACCCGTTGCGGCATCTGCTGACCGGCGGCGCGACCCGTCTCGGCCTCGATCTGGCGGAGGCGACCGTCGAACGCCTGCTCGACTACATCGATCTGCTGGTCCGCTGGAACCGCGCCTACAACCTCAGCGCGGTCCGCGACCCGCGCGAGATGATCACGCGGCATCTGCTCGATTCGCTGGCGATCACGCCCTGGGTCGCCGGCGACAGCCTGGCCGACGTCGGTTCCGGCGCGGGTCTGCCGGGGTTGCCGCTGGCGATCCTCGCGCCGCGGCGTCAGGTGCTTTTGATCGACGCCAACGGCAAGAAGGCACGCTTCCTGCGCGCGGCGATCCGCGACCTCGGCCTGCGCAACGCGCGCGTCGCCGAGAGCCGCGTCGAGGACGTCGAGGGGACGTTCGACTGCGTGACCGCCCGCGCGTTCGCGACGCTGGCCGAGATGCTTCAGGGCGGCGGCCACCTGCTCGGACCCGCCGGACGATGGCTGGCAATGAAGGGCCGTTTCCCTCAGGATGAAATAGACGCCGTCCCCGCCGGATTCCGCATCGAGGCCGTCCACGCCCTGGAAGTGCCGGGCCTGGACGCCGAGCGGCACCTGGTGGTCATTCAACGCAAGGCCCAGGACCCGGTGCAGTCATGACGCGCATCATCGCCATCACCAATCAGAAGGGCGGAGTCGGCAAGACGACGACCGCCGTCAATCTCGCCGCCGCGCTTGTCGAGACGCGCCGGCGCGTGCTTCTGGTGGACATGGATCCGCAGGGCAACGCGACGATGGCCTCGGGCGTCGACAAGCGCCACGCCAAGCCGAACACCTGCGACGTCCTGCTCGACGAGGTCCGCGCCGAGCAGGCGATCGTGACCACCGAGGGCGGCTTCGACCTGCTGCCGGGCGGTCCCGATCTGACCGCCGCCGAGGTCAAGCTGATGGACGCGCTCGCGCGCGAGTCGCGGCTGAAGTCGCAGTTGGCCGAGCTCGGCGACCGCTACCGCACGATCCTGATCGACTGTCCGCCGAGCCTGCACCTGCTGACGCTCAACGCGCTGACCGCGGCGCACGGCGTGCTGATTCCGGTGCAGTGCGAGTATTTCGCGCTGGAAGGACTGTCGAGCCTGCTCGAGACGATCGAGGCGGTCCGCCGCCGCCTCAATCCGGACCTGGAGGTCGACGGCCTGCTGCGCACGATGTACGACGTGCGCAACAACCTCGGCAACGAGGTCTCGGCCCAGCTGACCCAGCATTTCGGCGACAAGGTGCTGCGCTCGGTGATCCCGCGCAACATCCGTCTGGCCGAGGCGCCGAGCCACGGCAAGCCGATCAATCTGTACGACCGCGAATCGCGCGGCGCGATCGCCTACCTCGGTCTCGCCGGCGAGATGCTGCGCCGCGAACGCGGTCCCGTGCCGGCGCCCGCGGCGCCGGCCACCCACGCATAGGAGTCCTCCCCATGGCAGCCAAGAAACGCGGCCTCGGCCGCGGACTCGACGTACTGCTCGGCGGCGGCGAAACCACGCTCGCCGAGAGCGAGGGCGAGCTGCGTACGCTGGCGACCGCGAGCATCCAGCCCGGCAAGTACCAGCCGCGCCAGACGATCGATCCGGAGCGGCTCGAGGAACTGGCCGCCTCGATCAAGGCGCAGGGCCTGATCCAGCCGGTCGTCGTGCGTGCGATCGCGCCGGGCCGCTACGAGCTGATCGCCGGCGAGCGGCGCTGGCGTGCCGCGCAGAAGGCCGGCATGACCGAGGTGCCGGCCCTGGTCAAGGAAGTGCCCGACCAGGCCGTCGTCGCGATGGCGCTGATCGAGAACATCCAGCGTGAGGATCTCTCGCCGCTCGAGGAGTCGCAGGCGCTGGCGCGCCTGATCGAGGAGTTCGACCTGACCCACCAGCAGGCCGCCGATGCGGTCGGCCGCTCGCGCGCGGCGGTGTCGAACCTGCTGCGCCTGCTCGAGCTGCCGGCCGAGATCCGCGCCCTGCTCGACGCACGCAAGCTCGACATGGGCCATGCGCGTGCGCTCGGCACGCTGCCGGCGCAGCAGGCTGTCGCACTGGCGCGCCAGGCCGCCGAGAACGGCTGGTCGGTGCGCGAGCTGGAAGAAGCCGCGCGGCGTGCGAACGAGCCGATCAAGACGAGCTCGGCGAGCGCGCCGGTGCGCCGCGACGCCAACATCGAATCGCTCGAGCGCGAGCTCGCCGAAAAGCTCGCCACGCGCGTGGCGCTCAGCCACGGACGCGGCGGACGCGGCAAGATCGTGATCCACTACCACAGCCTCGACGAGCTCGACGGCATCCTCGAGAAGATTCGCTGACGACGCGGCCCGCTCCCGGCGGGCGGATGCGAGTCCACGCACACGGGCCAGGTACGCGCGTCCCCTAAAAAAAAGCCCGCGACGCGCGCGACGAAACGGCGCCGATGCACGTCTGGGACCGGTCGCCCCCCGGCCACGGTCTGGAACGTCGTGGACGACGCGATGTGTTCAACCGGACCTGGGAGGGTTTCGCATGTTGCGCATGTCGTTGCTATGCCTGTTGCTCGCGACTCCGGCCGTGCAGGCGGCCAATCACACGGTCACCGCGCTCAGCGGCCCGTTCCGCTTCGAACCGGCCAGCCTGACGGTCCAGGCCGGCGACACCGTCACCTTCGTCAACGGCGGCGGCTTCCACAACGTCGTCTCCGACCCGGGTGCCGTCACCACGTTCCGCTGCGCGAACGGCTGCGACGGTGCCGGCGGCAACGGCGATCTCAGCAATACCTCGTGGAGCGCCGTGGTCACATTCCCGGATGCCGGGACGGCCGGCTACCACTGCGAGGCGCATGGCGGCCCCGGCACCGGCATGGCCGGCACGATCACCGTGATCGACGACGTGCTGTTCGCCGACGATTTCGAGGCGCCCAACTGACCCGCAGCGGCCGGGCGGCCGCGGCAGGCTGGAAAGCGCGCCCGCAGGGCGCGCACGGCGGCGCTCGGCCTCGAGGTTCCGCCGGACCCGCCGTGACGGCACGGCCGTATCGACGATGGCGGTATCGGCGATAATGGCGTTTTCCGGCGGCACTGCCGCTCCTCGACCGTGGTCCGCTCCATGCCTCAGCTCTCCGTCGTCGTTCCGGTGCACAACGAGCGCGACAACGTTCTCCCGCTGATCGACGAAATCCTCGCAGCGCTGCAGGGCGTGTGCGACTTCGAGATCGTCTACGTCGACGACCTCAGCCGCGACGACACGCTCGCGGTGCTGAGCGGCGCGAAGGCGACGACGCCGCAGCTGCGCGTCGTGCGCCATCTCGCGCAGAGCGGCCAGAGCACCGCGATCCGCAGCGGCGTGAAGGCCGCCCGCGGCGAATGGATCGCCACGCTCGACGGCGACGGCCAGAACGACCCGGCCGACATTCCCAAGCTGCTGGCGCTGCGCGACGGCTCGCCGGCCGACGTCAAGCTGTTCGCCGGCTGGCGCGTGCATCGCCAGGACTCGGGTTCCAAGCGCTACGCCTCGCGCATCGCCAATGCGATCCGCCGCCGCCTGCTGCGCGACGACACGCCCGATACCGGCTGCGGCATCAAGCTGTTCGAGCGCGCGGCGTTCCTCGACCTGCCGTACTTCGACCACATGCACCGCTACCTGCCGGCCCTGATGCAGCGTGCCGGCTGGCAGGTGCGCAGCGTGCCGGTCAACCACCGCGCCCGCGGCGCGGGCACGTCCAAGTACAACAACCTCAACCGCGCCCTGGTCGGCATCGCCGATCTGCGCGGCGTCGCCTGGCTGATCCGGCGCTCGCGCCGCACGCCGGTCGAGGAGCTGTAGCCGCATCCGCACGGTACCGGCAACGAGATATCGGCGCCCGGCCGAACGGACGGCGTGGACGACCAGCCTCCAGTAACCGGCGCGGCCGTGGGCCGCGCCTGATGCTGCCGGCGGGCAGCGGGCGGCCCGGCAGGAACCGGCCGCCGAACACCGCATCGCATCCGTCGCGCCCTGCGAGCGGCATCCGGCCTCGTCGCGGCGTCCGCGGCTTGCCGGATCGGCGGTTTTCCGCTATAAAGCGCGGCTCGCTCCGATCCGCCTGCCTCGGCAGGCCGCCTGGTCACGGTACACGGTCCGTCCCCGGCGCGAGGGTCGCAGCGCTCCAGCATCGTGTGGCGCATCGTCGCCGCTGGGCCGCCGCCGTCCTGGCCAAGGGCGGCTTCGTCAATATTTCGAGGTTTGCATGTCCAGAGTCTGCCAAGTGACCGGCAAGAGCGTTTTGACCGGCAACAATGTTTCGCACGCCAACAACAAGACCCGGCGCCGCTGGCTGCCGAACCTCCACGAACGTCGCTTCTGGGTCGCCAGCGAGAACCGCTGGGTTCGCCTGCGCGTGTCGAGCAACGGCCTGCGCACGATCGACAAGAAGGGCATCGACGCGGTTCTGAAGGAACTGCGCGCCCGTGGCGAGAAGGTCTGAGAGGAGCACTTAAATCATGGCATCCAAGCGCGACAAGATCCGCCTGATCTCCACCGCCGGCACCGGTCATTTCTACACGACCGACAAGAACAAGAAGAACACGCCGGAGAAGATGGAAGTCAAGAAGTACGACCCGGTCGTGCGCAAGCACGTCCCGTACAAGGAAGGCAAGATCAAGTAATCGGGGCAGCGTTTGCCGCCCACAGAAAAAACCCGCCTCACGGCGGGTTTTTTCATGTCCGGATACCGGCGGGCAATGCCGCCGGAGCGCCGCTCAGTGGTCGGCGGCGAGCCGATAGCCCTTCAGGCGCGCCGCGAAATCGACCAGGGCGCGGATGCCGGTCGCCTCGGCCTCGTGGCACCACTGTTTGACGCTCTCGAGCATCGCCTCGGCGTTGCGGCCGTTGCGCTCGGTCAGCGCGGCCAGGCGCGCGCGGAACTCGCACACGGTCGCCAGCAGCGGGCGCTCGCGCACGACGGCCTCGAGCCGCTCGCGCGAGTGCGAATCGAGCCAGCGTCCGCCGTTGGCGAGCGCCTTGCGCAGCTTGCGCGGCAGCGACTTGATGCTGGCGCCGGCGTGCGCGGCCTCTTCGCGCAGCGTCGGCGCGATGACGCCGCTGAAGTAGTCGCTCATGACGTGGAAGCGGTGCGACAGCAGCGCCTTGATCGTGTCGGCGTCCGGCAGCGACACGTTCGGCCGCAGATCGAGCGCCGGCGCGACGCGCAGGACCTTGGCCAGCCGCAGCGTCTCGAACAGGCGGATCGCCGCCCAGCCGATGTCGAACTCGAACTTGCGCAGCGCGAACTTCGCCGAGCTCGGGAACGCGTGATGGTTGTTGTGCAGCTCCTCGCCGCCGATGATCAGGCCCCACGGCGAGAGATTGGTCGAGGTGTCGGCCGACTCGAAGTTGCGGTAGCCCCACCAGTGGCCCAGGCCGTTGACGACGCCGGCGGCCCAGAACGGGATCCAGATCATCTGCAGCGCCCAGATCGCGACGCCGACCGCGCCGAACAGCGCGAAGTTGATCAGCAGCATCAGCACCGGACCCATCGTCGGCACGCGCGAGTAGAGGTTTCGCTCGATCCAGTCGTCCGGCGTGCCGATGCCGTACTTGTCCATGATCGAGGCGTCGCGACAGGCCGTGCGGTACAGATCCACGCCGTCGAGCAGCACCTTGCCGATACCGTGCACGACCGGACTGTGCGGATCCTCGGCGGTCTCGGTCTGCGCGTGGTGCTTGCGGTGGATCGCAACCCACTGCTTGGTGACCATCGCCGTGCTGAGCCACGACCAGAAGCGGAACAGGTGCGCGAGCGCCGGATGAAAATCGACGCCGCGGTGGGTCTGGCTGCGATGCAGGTACAGCGTGACCGAGAAGATCGTCAACTGCGTGACGACGACGAAATAGATGATCCAGGTCGTCCACGAGGCCTGATCGAACAGGCCGCGCGCGGCGAAACCGAGAAGCGAGTCCAACATGCGGATGCGAAACCCTAGCTGAGGAATCGGAAACGCGCCTCTGCGCATGTCCCGATCGAATGGCGCGGGCCAGACCCGCGCATCTGTTTCCGGAACCGATCGCGCCTGCGAGGACTCCGGAGCGATCCGTCCTGGATCGCCGCGGCAGGCCGTTCATGTACGGCCTGCCGGAATGGATGCCCGACTATACGTGAGCCGCCTCGGCACCCGCTACCGGCGTCGTCACGGCCCGTGTAAAGGTTTCAAAAGGCCCGCCGGCGCGGGCGCTTGCCGCGCGGGGTCGGGAACCGGAACAATGCGGGCCGCATGACCGCTTCCCCACCTGTCCTCGCCCTCGAACAAGCCGGCCGCTCCCTCGCCGGCCGCGTCATCGTCGATGCGCTGGACCTGACGCTCGACAAGGGCGAGGTGGTCGGCCTGCTCGGTGTCAACGGCGCCGGCAAGTCCACGACGCTGCGCCTGATCGCCGGCGTGCTGAGCCCCGACCGCGGCCGCGTGCGGATCAACGGCTGCGAGCTCGACGAGCATCCGACGCTGGCGCGCCGCGCGATCGGCTACCTGCCCGAGGATCCGCCGCTGTACGCCGAACTGACCGTCGTCGAGTACCTGCGCTTCTGTGGGCGCCTGCACGGGCTCTCGGGCGTGCGGCTGCGTGCCGCGCTCGAGCGTGCGCTCGAGCGCTGCGACCTCGGCGAGGTACGCCGGCGCCTGACCGGCGCGCTGTCCAAAGGCTACCGCCAGCGCGTCGGGATCGCGCAGGCGATCGTGCACGAGCCGGACCTGATCGTGCTCGACGAGCCGGCCTCGGGCCTCGATCCGGTTCAGGCGCTGAAACTGCGCGAACTGGTCCGCAGCCTCGGCGAGCAGCACGCGGTCGTGCTGTCGACGCATCTGCTGTCGGACGTGGCCGTCTGCTGCGACCGGGTCGCGGTGCTGCATCGCGGCCGGATCCGCCATCAGGGACGCATCGACGAGCCGGAGAGCGCCGGCCGCATCCGCGTGACGCTCGATCGCGCAGTCGCGCCGGCCGACTGGAGCGGACTGGCCGGCGTGGCCGGCGCCGAACCGATCGATCCGAGGCGCTGGCGCGTTCGGCCGGCCGCCGCCGGCGGCGCGGCCGCGATCGCCGCCGCGATCGTCGCGCGCGGCTGGGGCCTGACCGAACTGCGCGCCGACGACATCCCGCTCGAGGAAACCTTCCTGCGCATCGCGAGCAGCGAAACCGTCGCGGAAACCGACGTGCCGGGCGGGAGCGCCGCATGAGCGCGCTGCTGATCGCCGCCAACGACTGGCGCCGCCACGCCGTACAGCCGTTCGCATGGGTGCTGTCGGCCGTGGTGCTGGCGCTGATGGCCTGGCAGTTCCTGGTCGCGCTCGGCGCCTATCTGCAGCTGGCGCCCAAGCTCGGCGCCCTGCCGAACGCGCCGGGCGTCACCGACCTGGTCGCGATCCCGCTGCTGCGCAGCTTCTCGAATCTGTTGCTGCTGATCGTGCCGCTGCTGACGATGCGCGCGTTCGCCGGCGAGCGGCAGCTGCGCACGCTGCCGCTGCTGCTGGCGGCCGGTGCCGGCGACACGCGCATCGTGCTCGGCAAGTTCTTCGGCGCGCTGCCGCTGGCGCTGCTGCTGGTCGTCCTGGTCGCGGCGATGCCGCTGAGTCTGGCGTCCGGCACGACGCTCGATCTCGGCAAGCTGGCCGCGGCGACGCTCGGCATGGCCGTCTATGCGGCGGCCCTGGTCGCGATCGGCGTCGCCTGCTCGGCCTGGGTCGCCCAGCCCGCGCTCGCGGCGGGGCTCGCCGTCGCGATCGGCGGTGCGCTCAGCGTGCTCGATCTCGGTGCGCGCTTCGAGGGCATCGGCAACAGCGCGATCAACTGGTTCGCGCTGCCGACGCATCTGGAGCCGTTCCTGCGCGGCATCGTCGCCAGCGTCGACATCGGCTACTTCGTACTGATCTGCGCGGTCGCGCTCGCGCTGACGGTGCGCCGGCTGCACCATCTGCGGCAGGCACCGTGATGCGCACGCGCCTGGGCGATCTGCTGTTCACCATTGCGGTCGGCGTCGCGGCCACCTGCCTGGCGTTCCTGAGCACGCGCTACGGGTTCGAATCGGACTGGAGCAGCGGCCGCCGGGCCAGCCTCGGCGAAGCCTCGGTCGCGCTGCTCGGCAAGCTCGACGCGCCGGTCGAGGTGGTCTCCTACGCGCGCCCGCAGGGCGGGCTGCGGCCGATCATCGGCGAATTCGTCGCCCGCTATCAGCGGCTCAAGCCCGATCTCACGCTGCGCTTCGTCGATCCCGATGCCGATCCCGGCGCGATGCGCGCCGAGGGCATCCGGCTCGACGGCGAGATCGAGCTGCGCTATCGCGATCGCAGCGAACGCCTCAAGGTGCTCAGCGAGAGCGAGTTCTCCGGCGCGCTGCTGCGCCTGTCACGCCAGGGCGAACGCATCGTCGCATTCCTCGAGGGCGCCGGCGAGCGGCAGCCGCTCGGCGACGCCAATGCCGATCTGGGCCAGTTCGTGCGGGCGCTCCAGGAGCAGGGCGTGCGCGCGGTCGGACTGCCGCTGGCCAGCAGCGGCCAGGTGCCGCGCAATACCGATCTGCTGGTCGTCGCCAATCCGCGCGTCGCCCTGCCCGAGTCGGTGATCGGCGAGCTGGTCGACTACGTCGAGCGCGGCGGCCATCTGCTGTGGCTGGCCGAGCCCGACGAGCGCGGCGGCCTCGGCGCCCTGGCCGAGGCGCTGTCGCTGCGCGTGCTGCCGGGCACGGTCGTCGACGGCGGCGGTGCCGCGTTCGGTCTGGACGATCCGACCTTCGTCGCGGTCAACCAGTATCCGGATCATCCGGTCACGCACGGCTTCGTGCTGACGACGCTGTTTCCGCAGGCGGCGGCGCTGGCGCAGCTGACGCCGCCGCGCTGGGAGGTCGCACCGCTGCTGCGCAGCTCCGCGCAGTCGTGGAACGAGACCGGCCACATCCCGCGTGCCGGCGAGGCGGCCGGCACCGTACGCCACGACGCCGACGCCGGTGAGATCGTCGGGCCGCTCGACCTCGGCCTGGCGCTGCGCCGCCGTTCGCCGGATCCCGAGCGTGGCGAGCAGCGCGCGGCGGTGATCGGCGACGGCGACTTCCTGTCCAATACCTTCCTCGGCAATGCCGGCAATCGCGAGTTCGGCGTGCGCCTGTTCAACTGGCTGCTCAGCGACGACAGCCTGATCGACGTCCCCGATCGCGGTGCGCCCGATCGCGAGCTGGCGATGTCGCAGGCTGCGCTCAATGCGCTAGGGCTGATCTTTCTGGCCGGCCTGCCGGTTGCGCTGGCCGCGGCGGGCGGCCTGATCGCCTGGCGGCGCCGGCGCCGCTGATGCGCCGGCGCACGCGCCAGCTGCTCGTCGCCGCGGCGGCGGCCGTCGCGCTGGCCGCGGCGGTCGGCCTGCAGATCCGCCACGAGCACGCCGGCCTGCCGCAGCCGTTGACGCGGATCGATGCCGCAGCCGTCACCACGGTCGGCGTACGCTGCCGCGGCTGCGTGACGCGTCGCTTCGAGAAGGCCGCCGACGGCTGGCACATGCGCGAACCGTATGCGCTGCCGGCCGACGCAGCAGCCGTCGAGGGGCTGCTCGCGATCGCCGCAGTTCCGGTGCGCACCTGGTACGCCGACGGCGCGCTCGACCCGTCGCGCCTGGGCCTGGATCCGCCGTTGATCGAGCTGCAGCTGGACGCGCAGCGCATCGCGATCGGCACCACCGACGTGATCGACAGCGACCGCTATCTCGGCGTCGATGGCCGCATCGCGCGCGCGCCCGACCGCTTCAGCCCGCGGCTGCTCACGGTGCCGGAAGCCGAGCTCGACCGTCATCTGGCACCGCGCGGACGCGCGCTGCGCGCGGTCGACCTGATCGTCGGCGCGCAGCGTCGCAGCGGCGACGCCCAGGCCTGGCGGCAGGCGCAGGCGCAGCGCATCGATGCGCCGCAGGCCGGGATCGACGCGTCGGCCGCCTCGGCACACGTGCAGTTGCACACCGCGGACGGCGAGACGATCGGCTATCGCCTGCTGCGCCGCGGCGACGCCTACCTCGCGCTGCGCGACGCCCCGGCGCTGATCTACGTCCTCGATGCGGCGACGATGGCCGCGTTGCTGCCCGACGGCGTGCCGACCACGCCGTGATCGATACGACAGCCGCCGCTCGCCGGCGTCCGCCCCGACCGCGACCGGAACCCGATGCCCGAGCTGCCCGAAGTCGAGACCACGCGGCGAGGCCTCGCACCGCATCTGACGGGGCGACGCGTCGTCGACCTGGAGATCCGCCAGCCGCGCTTGCGCTGGCCGATACCGCCGGCGCTGCGCGCCGGCCTGGTCGGCCGCCGCATCGAGGCGGTGCGCCGCCGCGCCAAGTACCTGCTCGTCGACACCGAGGCCGGCAGCGCGCTGCTGCACCTGGGCATGTCGGGCATGCTGCGCGTGCTGCCGGGCGCGACACCGCTCGGCGCGCACGACCACGTCGACTGGAAGCTCGATACGGGCCAGGTCCTGCGCTTCACCGATCCGCGCCGCTTCGGCAGCCAGCTCTGGCAGCCGCTCGGCGAAGTCCATCCGCTGCTGGCCGGCCTCGGCCCCGAGCCGCTGTCGGACGCGTTCGACGGTGCGCTGCTGTGGCATCGCTCGCGCGGGCGCAGCGCCGCCGTGAAGATCTTCCTGATGGATCAGGCCATCGTGGTCGGCGTCGGCAACATCTACGCGTCCGAAGCGCTGTTCGCGGCCGGCATCGATCCGCGCCAGCCGGCCGGCCGCGTGTCGCGCGCGCGCTACGACGCGCTCGCCGGCGAAGTGCGGCGGATCCTCGACTACGCGATCACACGCGGCGGCACCACGCTGCGCGACTTCCTCGATCCGGATGGGGCGCCCGGCTACTTCGAGCAGGAACTCAATGTCTACGGCCGCGAGGGCGAGCCGTGCCGGGCCTGTTCGACGCCGATCCGCGCCCTGCGGCTCGGGCAACGCAACACGTTCTACTGCCCGGTCTGCCAGCGCCGTTGACACCGCCGATAGTCAGCTGTGGTTCAGCCATGGACATGCGATCGTATGACCGAAGACACTAGTGTGCGTTGCGCGGGTGAGGCGAGAATCCGCGCGCTCGTGCCAGCCGCAGCCCGTGACGTCTGACCGGAAAACGGGAAGGTTCGTCCGTTTGGCGCTGCGCCCGCCCGCTGTTACTATACCGACCAGTTTATTTTATTTGGGTGCCACCGATGGCGAACCAAGCCTGCACTGCGTCCGGGATTTTTCCGGCCTTCTCCACGCGTCCGCTGCGCCGCTCGCTGATCGCGACCGCGCTGATCGCCGCCCTGCTGAGCGGCTGTGCGGTCGGTCCCCAGTTCCGCGCGCCGGCGGCGCCCGAGACCGGCGCCTATCTGCCCGATGCGCTGCCGGCGGCGACGGCCGACGCCTCCGGCACGCCGACCGGCGACGCTCAGCGCTTCCTGGAAGGCACCTCGGCGCCGCAACGCTGGTGGACCCGCTTCGGCAATGAGGAGCTCGAACGCCGCGTCGAGCAGGCGCTCGCGCACAGCCCGACCGTCGCTTCGGCGCAGGCCGCGCTGCGGCAGGCCCAGGAGAACGTCGCCGCCGCGCGTGGTTCGCTGTTCCCGGCTGTCGACGCCAGCGCCGGCGCCGCACGCAGCAACGGGCTGGCCGCCGGCACGCCGGGCGTATCGCCGTTCACCGTCTACAACGCCGGCGTCGGCGTCTCCTACACGCTGGACCTGTTCGGCGGCGTGCGCCGCGGCGTGGAAGCGCAGTCGGCACTCGCCGACCTGCAGCGCTATCAGCTGGAAGGCACCTATCTCAGTCTCGCCGCGAACGTCGCCACGACCAGCATCCTGGAAGCGTCGCTGCGCGAGCAGATCCGCGCGACCGAGGAGATCGTCGATCTGTACCGCCAGCAGTACGAGCTGACGCGTGCGCAGAGCGACATCGGCGCCAAGTCGCAGGCCGACGTGCTGGTCGCGCAGAGCCAGATGGCGACCGCCAGCGCGCAGCTGCCGGAGCTGCGCAAGGCGCTGGCGCGCACGCAGACCCAGCTCGCGGTCTACCTCGGCCGGTTCCCGTCCGAATCGCAGCTGGCCGCGCTCGAGCTCGACGCGATCACGCTGCCGACCGATCTGCCGGTCAGCCTGCCCTCGACCCTGGTGCGCGAGCGCCCCGACATCCGCGCCGCCGAGGCGCAGCTGCATCAGGCGACCGCGCAGGTCGGCATCGCGACCGCGAACCTGTTCCCGACGATCACGCTGAGCGGCTCCTACGGATCGCAGGCCACGAGCGGCGGCGACCTGTTCGGCAGCGGCAGCGAAGCCTGGAGCCTGGGCCTGAACCTGCTGCAGCCGATCTTCCGCGGCGGCACGCTGCGCGCCCAGAAGCGTGCGGCCGAGGCCGGACTCGACCGGGCCGCGGCCGACTACCGTACGACCGTGCTGACCGCGTTCCAGAACGTCGCCGACGTGCTGCGCGCGCTCGAGCTCGACGCCGCCGGTCTGCGCGCGCAGGCCGAGGCCGAACAGGCCACGCGCAGCAGCCTCGACCTGGTCCGCGTCCAGTACGACGACGGCGCGGCGAACTATCTGCAGGTGATCGATGCCACGCGTCTGTATCAGCAGGCGCGGATCGCCGTGATCCAGGCCCGCGCGGCCCGCCTGACCAATACCGCCGCGCTCTACGCCGCCCTCGGCGGCGGCTGGCGCGGCACCGACGCATCCGCGTTCGCGGATGCGCAGACGATTTCGAACTGAGGAGAGACGCGCATGGCTACGCGCGAGCAACGCAAACCGAGCACCACCAAGCGCATGATCATCATGCTGCTGATCGTCGGCCTGCTGCTGGCGATCCTGATCGGCTGGAACGTGGCCGGAGAGGTCATGCAGGCGAAGTTCCGCGAGAACATGCCGGTGCCGCCGCAGACCGTGACCTCGACCAAGGTCGGCTACGACCAGTGGCAGCCGTCGCAGTCGACGGTCGGTTCGCTGCGCGCGGTGCGCGGTGCCGATCTGGCGTTCGACGTGTCGGGCGTCATCACCAAGGTCAATCTCAAGTCCGGCGACGCCGTGCAGGAGGGCCAGGTGCTCGTGCAGCTGCGCGACGACGACGACGTGGCCGCGCTGCGCCAGGCCGAGGCCGCGGCCGCACTCGCCAAGGTGACGTTCGACCGCGCCAAGCGCCAGCTCGACGTCAAGGCGGTCAGCCAGGCCGACTACGACAACGCCGCGGCCGATCTGAAGGCCAAGCAGGCGGCGGTCCAGCAGCAGCAGGCGCTGGTCGCCAAGAAGACGCTGCGCGCGCCGTTCGCGGGCCGCGCCGGCATCGTCACGCTGAGCCCGGGTGCCTACGTCAATTCCGGTACCGCCGTCGTGACCGTGCAGCAGACCGACCCGATGTTCGTCGACTTCTTCGTGCCGCAGCGCAACCTCGGCGAGATCAAGATCGGCCAGCGCGTCGCGCTGACACTCGACGCGTTCCCGGACCGCACGTTCGAAGCCGTGCTGAGCGCGATCGACCCGAAGGTCGACGGCGACACGCGCAACGTCCGTATCGAGGCCTCGGCCGCCAACGCCGACGGCACGCTGGTGCCGGGCATGTTCGCCAACGTCAGCATCGACGTCGGCGAGCAGGCGCGGCAGCTGACGCTGCCGCAGACGGCGATCACGTTCAACCCGTACGGCGAGACCGTCTTCGTCGTCAAGCCGAGCGACAAGAAGGGCGAGGACGGCAAGCCGGCGCAGCCCGAGGCCCAGCAAGTGTTCGTCACGACCGGCCCGCGCCGCGGCGACCAGGTCGCGATCCTGTCCGGTCTCGAGGAAGGCACCGAGGTGGTGACCAGCGGCCAGCTCAAGCTCAAGAACGGCACACCGCTGATCGTCGAAAACAGCAAGTCGCCCAAGAACGACGCCGATCCCAAGCCCCAGGAACACTGACGCGCACACTCAAAGCGCGCGCACGGCGCCGCCTCCCGCGCTCGGCGCGGAGAGGCGGCCCGCCGTCCGCCCCCTCCCGGACCGCCGCGCCGGGGCCAGAAGGAACACGAGATGAAATTCACCGACATCTTCATCCACAAGCCGGTACTGGCGATCGTCGTCAGCCTGCTGATCCTCGTGCTCGGAATACGATCGGCCACGGACCTGACCGTGCGCCAGTACCCCAAGACCGAGAATGCCGTGGTCACGGTGACCACGACCTACTACGGTGCCGACTCGGCGACCGTGGCCGGCTTCATCACGCAGCCGCTCGAGGCGGCGATCGCGCAGGCGCAGGGCATCGACTACCTGTCCTCCTCCAGCGTCACCGGCGCCTCGACGATCACCGCGACGCTGCAGCTCAACTACGACTCCAACCGCGCGCTGACCGAGATCCAGACGCAGATCAGCTCGGTCACCAACCAGCTGCCGCCGCAGGCGCAGCAACCGGTCATCACGGTGCAGGTCGGCGAGACGATCGCATCGATGTACATGGGCTTCTACAGCGACACGCTGCCGGCCAACAACATCACCGACTACGTCGTGCGCGTCGTCAAGCCAAAGCTCGACTCGATCGACGGCGTGCAGACCGCCGAGCTGATCGGCGGGCGCCAGTTTGCGCTGCGCGCGTGGATCGACCCGGTGCGCCTGGCCGCGCACGGCGTCACCGCCTCGGACGTCTACGCCGCGCTGTCGGCCAACAACTACCTGGCGGCCGTCGGCGCGACCAAGGGCCAGACCGTCACCGTCGCGCTGACCGCGGCGACCGACCTGCACACGGTGGAGGAGTTCCGCCGCCTCGTCGTCAAGCAGAAGGACGGCGCGCTGGTGCGCCTGGAGGACGTCGCCAACGTCGTGCTCGGCGCCGAGGAGTACGACTCGGCGGTGGCCTTCGACGGCAAGCAGTCGGTGTTCCTCGGCATCAAGACCTCGCCCGACGCGAACGTGCTCGACGTGATCGAGCGCGTGCGCAATGCGTTCCCGGAGATCCAGGCGCAGCTGCCGACCGGCATCACCGGCCAGATCGCCTACGACGCGACCAACTTCATCAACACCTCGATCGACGAAGTGGTCAAGACGCTGATCGAGGCGCTGGTCATCGTCACGCTGGTGATCTTCCTGTTCATGGGCAGTTTCCGCGCGGTCCTCATCCCGGTCATCGCGATGCCGCTGTCGCTGATCGGCGCGTTCTTCGTGATGCTGCTGCTCGGCTACACGATCAACCTGATCACGCTGCTCGCGCTCGTGCTCGCGATCGGCCTGGTCGTCGACGACGCGATCATCGTCGTCGAGAACATCGACCGCCACATCAAGGAAGAAGGCAAGACGCCGTTCCAGGCCGCACTGGTCGCCGCGCGCGAGCTGACCGGACCGATCATCGCGATGACCATCGTACTGGTCGCGGTGTACGTGCCGATCGGCTTCCAGGGCGGCCTGACCGGCGCCTTGTTCACCGAGTTCGCGTTCACGCTCGCCGGTGCGGTCACCGTCTCGGCGGTCGTCGCGCTGGCGCTGTCGCCGATGCTCGGTTCGCGCTTCCTCAAGAGCGAGCACGGCGGCAATCGCTTCGTGAATTTCATCGACCGCCAGTTCGAACGCCTGCACCACGGCTACCAGCGCCGCCTGCACGGCACGCTGGACACCTGGGTCGTGCCGGTCGTGATGGGTCTGCTGCTGCTCGGCGGCACCGCTTACCTGTTCACGCACTCCAAGTCCGAGCTCGCGCCGGAAGAAGATCAAGGTATCGTGCTCGGCATGGGCATGGCCGCGCCGAACGCCTCGCCGACGCAGGTGCGCGAGTACCTGCAGCAGATGCACGAGATCACCAAGACCGTGCCGGAGGTGCAGCAAACGTTCCAGTTCACCGGCTTCTCCGGCCCCAATTCGGTGTTCACCGGCGCCCAGCTGATACCGTGGTCCGAGCGCACGCGCAACGCCAATGCGATCCAGCAGGATCTGCAGCAGAAATGGGCCGGCATGGCCGGCACCAATACGGTGGCGTTCCAGTTCCCGTCGCTGCCGGGCGCGCAGGGCATGCCGGTGGAGGTCGTGATGTCGACCACCGAGCCGTTCGAGAACCTCTACGAGGTCGCGCAGACCGTGCTCGACCGCGTGCAGAAGAGCGGCATGTTCTGGTTCGCCGACATGAACCTCAAGATCGACAAGCCGCAGAGCACGGTCGAGATCGACCGCGACCTGGTCGCGTCGATGGGCATGACGCAGCAGGACGTCGGCAGCGCGCTCGGCGCGGCGCTCGGCGGCGGCTACGTCAACTACTTCTCGATCGCGGGCCGTTCCTACAAGGTGATCCCGCAGGTGCTGCAGGCCGACCGCCTCAATCCCGACCAGGTGCTCGACTACTACATCCGCACACCGACCGGATCGGTGGTGCCGGCCTCGACGGTCGCGACGATCAAGAACGAGGTCGTGCCGCAGTCGCTGACACGCTTCCAGCAGCTCAACTCGGTGACGATCCAGGGCGTGCCGGCCGTCGCTCAGGGCGAGGCGATCGCGTTCGTGCGCGACACGATCCGCGAGGTGGCGCCGGCCGGCTACAACGTCGACTACTCCGGCCAGGCACGCCAGTACGTCAACGAGACCGGCGGCTTCGCGCTGACGCTGCTGTTCGCGGTGATCATCGTCTATCTCGCGCTGGCGGCGCAGTTCAACAGCCTGCGTGACCCGATCGTGATCCTGATCTCGGTGCCGATGGCGTTGTTCGGCGCGCTGATCTTCATCAACCTGCTGCCGGGCTTCGTCGGGATGGGCGCGATCTCCACGCGCTGGGCCACCTCGCTCAACATCTACACGCAGGTCGGACTGGTCACGCTGATGGGCCTGATCTCCAAGCACGGCATCCTGATCGTCGAGTTCGCCAACGAGCTGCAGCGCGCCGGCAAGACCAAGCGCGAGGCGATCGAACAGGCCGCCGCGACGCGTCTGCGTCCGATCCTGATGACGACGGCCGCGATGGTGCTCGGCGTGATTCCGCTGGTCATCGCCAGCGGCGCGGGCGCGGCCGGCCGCTTCAACATGGGCCTGGTCATCACGACCGGCCTGACGATCGGCACGCTGTTCACGCTGTTCGTGGTGCCGGCGTTCTACATGCTGCTCGCGCAGGACCACCACGGCGAAGCAGCCAAGCGCGCGGCCGCCGGCGATCCGGCGCTGCCGGCGCAGCCCGGCGTGGCCTGATCCGACCGCGGCGCCGGCCGGGGCCGGCGCCGCTCCCGATCCGACATGAGCACGCCGCACGATTCCCCGCTCGGCCGCACGGTGACGTTCGGCGCCGACTACGATCCGTCCCTGCTGTTTCCGATCCCGCGCGCGCCCAAACGCGCCGAGATCGGCATCGCCGGTGCGCTGCCGTTCGTCGGCGTCGACATCTGGAACGTCTACGAGCTGTCCTGGCTCGATGCGAACGGACGGCCGCGCGTAGCCGTCGCGACGTTCCGCGTGCCGGCCGACTCGCCGAACATCGTCGAGTCCAAATCGCTCAAGCTCTACCTCAACAGTTACAACCAGACACGTCTGGCCGATGCCGGCGCGCTGCGCGAACGGCTCGAGGCCGACCTCGGCGGCGCGGCCGGTGCGGCGGTCGGCATCGAGCTTCTGCCGCTGCCCGGCCCGGGCGTCGGCTACGGCGAGCTCGAAGGCGAGTCGATCGACGAGGCGACGATCCAGATCGGCCGCTATGCGCCGCCCGATCCGGACGCGCTGATCGCCTATCCGCGCGAGTCGCACGTCGAGGAGACGCTGGTCTCACGCGCGCTGCGCTCGAACTGCCCGGTGACCGGGCAGCCCGACTGGGCCGACCTGCAGATCGCCTATGCCGGCGCGCCGATCGACCGTGCCGGCCTGCTGCGCTACCTGCTGTCGTACCGGCTGCACGACGATTTCCACGAGCAATGCGTGGAGCGGATCTTCGTCGACGTCGCGCGGCGCTGCGCGCCGCGGCGCCTGAGCGTCTACGCGCGCTATACGCGCCGCGGCGGCATCGACATCAATCCCTGGCGTGCGACGGCCGGCAGCATGCCGCCGCCGAACCTGCGAACGGCACGCCAGTAGCCGCGGCGCCGCGAGCGGGCGCCTGCCCGCACGTCCTGCTCTGCCCGATTCGGCTTCACGCGAGCGCCGATACGCACCCGCAGGCTTCGCGTACCGGCAATCGATGGCCGGTCGCGCCTGTTCCTCGCCGGCCTTCGCGCTTCCGGGAGCGACGCTGCTGCGCCGGCACGATCGGCTGCCATGCCCGCTTCATCAGGCTGGTGCATGCTGTGCGGGGGCGCCGGACCGGATCGGCTGCGTGAACGCTACCTGACGCGACCGGGCGGCCGACACCATTTGTTGCGTCGCGGCGCCCCGATTACCGTCCATTAATCCACCAGGGGTGTAACTTAACGGCCCTCGCACAGGCGAGAGGGAGCCATGATGACCAACGAACCGAAGAAACCGGATTTTTCCAACGTCAACAGCGCGGTCAGCTCGACCGCCGCGGATGCACCGGCCAAGGCCGACTTCAGCAACGTCCAGGGCGGCGTCGCTTCGACTGCACCGGATGCTCCGGTCGAGAAGCGCAGCTACACGGTCGTCAAGGGCGATACCTTGTCGAAGATCGCCAAGACGTTCTACGGCAATGCGAATCGATGGAAGGCGATCTTCGAGGCCAATCGCGATCAGCTTTCCAATCCCGATCTGATCAAACCCGGTCAGGTGCTGACCATTCCCGAAGACGCCGACAAGTCCTGACCATCGCCCTTAGGAGCATTCCATGATCGTCAATCGCACAACCGCTTCTCTCGCTCTGGCCCTCGGCGGCGCGCTGGCGCTGACCGCCTGCGGCAAGAAGGAACAAGCCGCGCCGGCACCGGCTCCGGCGACCACGCCGGCACCGACCACGCCGCCGCCGGCACCGGCCGGCCTGCTGCTCGTGTCGATCGATCTCGGCAGTGCGGTCGGTGCCGACATGAAGGTCACCGAAGCCAAGACCACGTTCGCGCCGACCGATACGATCTACGCCGCGGTCAGCACCTCCGGCTCGGCGCCGAGCGCGACGATCGCCGCGAAGTGGACCTATCAGGACGGCCAGGTCGTCAACGAGGACAGCAAGGCGATCGCGCCGACCGGCGCGGCCGTGACGACGTTCCAGATCAGCAAGCCGGACGGCTGGCCGGCCGGCAGCTATCAGGTCGCCGTGTCGATCGACGGCAAGCAGGCCGGCTCGCAGTCGTTCCAGGTGCAGTGAAGACGGCCGCGATGCGTTCCTGAACGCATCGCGATGGCTTTCTACGAAGGGCGCGACTTCGGTCGCGCCCTTTGTCGTTTACTGACACCCACGGTTAATCACGGACCCTCACCGCCCCTCACCGACATTCAGTCGGCGAGCACGCGCTCGACGCTGCCTTGCGTCAGCGGGTGGTAACCGGGCTTGGCCTTGGCATACACCTGGCGCGCGAACGCCTTGCCGTCGGCCGTCTTGGCGAGCGCCTCGTACAGCGGCAGCACCAGCTTGCGCCGGCCGATCCGCTCGACGAACGCGGCGATCGCCGGCCGCGCCTGGACGTAGCCGCTGCGGATCGTCAGCGCGTACCAGCGGAACGCCACCTCGGCATTGCCGGTACCGGTCAGCTTCCACGCGGTATCCAGCGCTTGCAGGGATTCGACGGGGAGCGTGGTCGGCAGGCCGTTCAGGAAGTGCAGCCACTCGTAGGTGACCCAGCCATCGGCACCGAGCGCGTCGGCCTTGCGCTGGCCGGCCAGCCATTCGCTGCGCGCCTTGTCCACGGCGTCGAAGCGCGGCGAATGCGACACCGGCGCGTCGGCCGGAATGCCCGGCTTGTGCAGCCAGGCGTCGATCTCGGCGCGGCTGACCTTGCCCGGGTGCGGCTTGGCCAGATGCTCCTCGTAGTAGGCCAGGAACTGGTCCGTGTCGATGCTCTGGAATGCGAAGTGGTCGAAGTAGCCACGCAGGAACGGATCGAAGGTTTCGCGTCCATAGCGCAACTCGAGGAAGCGCAGGAACCAGCGGCCCTTGTTGTACGGCACGCCGGACAGCCCCTCGTCGGGATCGACGCCCCTCAGATCGGGGACCAGGAGCTGTTCGTTGTCGGACATCTCGGCCATTTCCTCGCGCACCTCGCCGTCGTCGACGACCAACTGCATGACGGCCTCGTCCTTGCCGTAGACGGCCTCGACGATGCGGTTCTCGACGTAGGTCGTGAAGCCCTCGTTGAGCCACATGTGCTGCCAGTTGGCGTTGGTGACGAGATTGCCCGACCACGAGTGGGCCAGTTCATGCGCGATCAGGCCGACCAGGCTCTTGTCGCCGGCGATCACGGTCGGCGTCGCGAAGGTGATGCGCGGATTCTCCATGCCGCCGAACGGAAAGCTCGCCGGCAGCACCAGGATGTCGTAGCGCTCCCAGCGGTACGGGCCGTAGAGCTTCTCGGCCGCCTCGATCATCGACTCGGTGTCCTCGAACTCCTTGGCCGCGCCCTCGACCACCGAGGCCTCGGCATAGACCGCGGTGCGCCGGCCGGTCTGGCGCACGGCCAGATCGCCGACGGCGATCGCGAGCAGATACGAGGGAATCGGCTGCTTCATCGCGAAGCCGAACTCGCCGTTCAGCGGATGCGCGGCGTCGTTGTCGGCGCTCATCAGCACGCGGTAGCCCTTCGGCGCGGCGATCTGCGCGGTGTAGGTGAAGCGCACCGACGGCGTGTCCTGCAGCGGCACCCAGCTGCGCGCGTGGATCGCCTGCGACTGCGAGTACATGAACGCGCGCTTCTTGCCGGCCGTCTGCTCGGGCGTCATCCACTGCAGGCCCGAAGCGGTCGGTGCGGTGCGGTAGTGGATGCGCACCGCCGGCGCGGCCTCGGGCAGGTCGATGCGCAGCGCCGAGCCGAAGATCGGATCGCGCGCGTCGAGCCGGAAGCGCGCGGTCTTCTCCTTGCCGGCCGCATCGATCGCGACGACGCGCTCGATGTCCAGATCGCGCGTGTCGAGCACGAGCGAATGCTGGTCGGGCTTCTTCCAATCCAGATCCAGGCGCACGTTGCCGGCCAGCCGCCGATCGGAGAAATCGACTTTCAGATCGAGCGCCGCCGCACGCACGCGCACGGCATCGGTATTGGCATAGCTATGCGGATCGCCGGCCAGCGCATACGTCGGCGCCAGCAGCATCGAAACGAGGATGAAATCACGTATTGACATAGAACCCTGGCACATCACGTGCTAAGCAAGGAAGAACGAGGACTATTGTGGCATTGCGATCCGCATCGTGCCTGCGCCGGAAGTCGCGAACGCGGTCGGGAAGCGCGAGAAGGCGGCCACAGGCGCATCGGTCCCGATGGATGGATAGCACGTCATGGTCAGACACCTGGATCGGTTCGTACGGCTGCTGGACTGCGATACCGAAAAGAAGCTGCAGCGGCAGGTCAGCCGTTGCGCGCTCGCCGTCGGATTCGAATGCTGGACCTACACGGTCAGCCCCGCCCACTCGACCGGCACACCGTACTTCCTGAGCGAGGAGCCGCGCAGCGGCATCTCCGATCATCTGCTGCTGCTGTGCCGCAACGACGATCCGGTGATGGCCCATTGCCGCGAGCACACCACGCCGCTGGTCTGGACGCCCGAGGCGGCCGCACACGATGCGCAGGAGAAGACCTGCCGTCTGTTCGCCGAGGCCGCCTCGTTCGGCCTGGAGGCCGCGATCGGCGTTCCGGTGCACGGCCTCGGCTGCCGCTGGGGCGTGGTGATCCTCGCGACCTACCATCCGCTCAAGCGCCGCGACGTCGTCAACCGGCTGCCACAGGTGCAGCTGCTGGCGACCTACGTGCACGAGGCCGGCCATCGCTACGCGGCGCAGAGGTCGCGCGTCGAGCAGGTCCATCTGACCGTGCGCGAGGTCGAATGCCTGCACTGGACCTCGCTCGGCAAGACCGGCTGGGAGATCGGCCGTCTGCTCGGCATCGCCGAGCGCACGGTCGTGTTCCACCTCGAGAACGCCTCGCACAAGCTCGGCGTGTTCAGCCGGCATCATGCGGTCGCGCGCGCGACCGCGCTCGGTCTGCTGCCCGAGTCCGATTCGTTAACGACGGGCGAGCATCCGGGGTACAATCGGCCCCTTGCGCCGGGTTAGCACAGCGGTAGTGCAGCGGTTTTGTAAACCGAAGGTCGGGGGTTCAAATCCCTCACCCGGCATGCCGCCGCGCATTCGGCGAGCGGTCCTGCCTGCCGTGTCCTCCTCGCCGCTCCCCGAGCGGCAGCCCACAGGCGCGATCCGCGACGGATGCCCGGAGAACCCGCGCGAGCCCGCTTGCGCGCCTCGATCGAGACGCGGACACAACCCCGCGTCGCGACACTCAGCCAGACCCGACGGATGGATGTCTCTCACCTGCTCGACGCGCTGAATCCGGCGCAGCGCGAAGCCGTCAGCACGCCGGCACGCCACTGCCTGGTCCTGGCCGGTGCCGGTTCCGGCAAGACGCGCGTGCTGACGCATCGGATCGGCTGGCTGCTCGAGGTCGAGCGTGTATCGCCGTGGTCGATCCTGGCGGTGACGTTCACGAACAAGGCGGCCGGCGAGATGCGCGCGCGCACCGAAGCGCTGGTCGGCGCCGGCACGCGCGGCCTGACGATCGGCACGTTCCACGGCATCGCGCATCGCCTGCTGCGCCGGCACTGGCGTGAGGCCGGTCTGCCCGAGACGTTCCAGATCCTCGACGGCGATGATCAGCAGCGTCTGATCAAGCGCACGATCCAGGGCCTGGGTCTGGACGAGGCCCGCTTTCCGCCGCGGCAGGCGGCCTGGTTCATCAACGGCGCCAAGGACGAGGGCCGCCGCCCCGACGCGATCCAGGCCGACGGCAATCCGCTCGCGCAGACCCTGGTGTCGATCTATCGCGCCTACGAGGACGCGTGCCGGCGCGGCGGCCTGGTCGACTTCGCCGAACTGCTGCTGCGCGCGCACGAACTGTGGCTCAACGACGAAGCCCTGCTCGCGCACTACCGCGAGCGCTGGCGCCACCTGCTGATCGACGAGTTCCAGGACACCAATACGCTGCAGTACGCCTGGATCCGCGTACTGGCCGGCGACAGCGCCGAAGTGTTCGTCGTCGGCGACGACGACCAGGCGATCTACGGCTGGCGCGGCGCGCGCGTCGAGAACGTGCAGCACTTCCTGCGCGACTTCGCCGATGCCGCGACGATCCGGCTCGAACAGAACTACCGCTCCACCTCGACGATTCTCGGCGCCGCCAACGCGGTGATCGCCAACAACCACGACCGGCTCGGCAAGCAGCTGTGGACCGCCGGCCCCGCCGGCGCGCCGATCGAGGTCTACGCTGCGTACAACGAGCAGGACGAGGCACGCTACGTCGTCGACCGCATCCGCGAGCATCTGGACGGCGGCGGCGCCGCGTCCGACGTCGCCGTGCTGTACCGGTCCAATGCGCAGTCGCGCAATTTCGAGGAGCAGCTGATCCAGCACGCGATCGCGTATCGCGTCTACGGCGGACTGCGCTACTTCGAGCGCGCCGAGATCCGCGACGCGCTGGCGTATCTGCGCCTGATCGCGAACCGCCACGACGACGCCGCGTTCGAGCGCGTCGTCAACACGCCGCCGCGCGGCATCGGCGACCGTACACTCGAGGTGCTGCGCCGCCGCGCGCGCAACGACGACGCCTCGCTGTGGGAGGCCGCGCTGAACGAGCTGGCCGGCGGCGAGCTGGCCGGACGCGCGCGCAACGCGCTGCGCGCCTTCCTCGACCTGATCGGGACGCTGGCACGGCAGTGCCTGACGCCGGCCGCCGACGAGCCGGCCGCCCTCGCCGACGACGCCGCAATGCAGCGCCCGGCGGACGAGCCTCTGCCGCTGCACGAGCAGGTCGAACACGTGCTGGCCCAGAGCGGGCTGCGCGCATTCTACGAATCCGATTCGCGCGGCAGCGCCGAGTCGCGCGTCGAGAACCTCGACGAACTGGTCAACGTGGCCGACCGCTTCGAACCGACGCCCGAGGACCTCGAAGCCGGGCTGTCGCGGCTCGGCGCGTTCCTGTCGCATGCCGCGCTCGAAGCCGGCGAGGGCCAGGGCGAGTCCTGGCAGGCCTGCGTGCAGCTGATGACGCTGCACTCGGCGAAAGGCCTGGAGTTTCCGCTGGTCTTCCTGGTCGGTCTGGAGGACGGGCTGTTCCCGAGCCAGAAGTCGGTCGAGGAGGCCGGCCGCCTGGCCGAGGAGCGCCGGCTGGCCTACGTCGGCATCACGCGTGCGCGCGAGCGCCTCGTGCTGACCTATGCCGAATCGCGCCGCCTGCACGGCATGGAGACCTATGCGCGTCCGTCGCGCTTCCTCGGCGAGATACCGCGCGAGCTGCTGCACGAGGTGCGCCCGCGCGTACAGATCAGCCGACCGATCTACGCCGGTCACCGGCCGGCCGCCGCGGCCGCCGAGCCGCAGACCGCCGGCTTCTCGCTCGGCCAGCGCGTCCGCCACGAGACATTCGGCGAGGGCGTCGTCGTCGATTTCGAGGGCTCCGGCCAGCACGTGCGCGTGCAGGTCAACTTCGAGACCAGCGGACAGAAGTGGCTGGTGCTCGCCTACGCGAAACTGGCGCCGGTCGGCTGAACCGCACTGGCGCTTCGTCGCTCAGTGCTTACCATGCGCACCTGGGCGCAGCCGTGCGCCTTGCCAAGGAGACGACATGAACCATCGCATCGCCCCCACCCTCGCCTGCCTTGCGCTCGCCCTGGCCGGCAGCGCCACCGTGCAGGCGCAAGCGCCGGGCGCGTATTTCGGCATCGGCGCCGGCTCGAGCGAGTACGCCGACGATCTGCGTCATCAGATCTTCGACGCCTATGCCGGCAACGCGACCTACGCGGTCGAGTCGGCCAAGCTCAGCGACAAGAGCGGCAGCGCGTTCAAGCTGACCGCCGGCTACCGCTTCACGCCGTGGTTCAGCGGCGAACTGGCCTACACGACGTTCGGCGACGCGCACAGCGACTTCGTACTGAACTCGATCGTGCCGCTGACGACCGGCAGCGCGACGATCCAGGGCAAGTACAAGCTGCACGGCGTCAGCGCGGTCGCCGTCGGCGAGATTCCGCTCGGCACCGACTTTTCTGCATCGCTGCGCGCCGGCCTGGTGTTCTCGCGTCTGGAGTACTCCGAGCGCGGCATCACGGCCACCGACACGCCGCACCGCTTCGAGGCCGACGACGAGGACAAGACGCGGCCGGTCGCCGGCCTCGGTCTGGCCTGGAACATCGACCCGCAGTGGAGCATGCGCCTGGACTGGGACCGCTGGTTCCGCATCGGCAACCGCTTCGCGCTGACCGAGGGCGGCAACGGCCGCTTCGATCACGCCGACGCCTACACGCTGAATCTGATCTGGCGTATGCCGCGCTGATCGACGGCGGCCACACGGACGCGGCGATGCCGGCCTCGCAGGACCGTCTCGCCGTGATCCGCGCGCTCAGCGGGCGCGGTAGCGCTCGGCGATGCGTTCGATCAACTGGCCGGCCAGCACGTCCTTGCCGGCGCGCGTGAGCTCCTCGCGACCGCCGTCCCAGAGCAGCAGCAGCGCGTTCTCGGCGCATTCGAAACCGACGTTCTCGGCGACGAGGTTGGCGGCGATCAGGTCGAGCTTCTTGCGCTCGAGCTTGGCCCGCGCATAGGCCTCGACGTGGTCGGTCTCGGCGGCGAAACCGACCACGAACGGCCGCTCCGGCAGCGCCGCGACGTCGGCGAGGATGTCCGCGTTCTGGACCAGCTTCAGCGCGATCGCCTCGCCGGTCTTCTTGAGCTTGGACGGCGAGACGCTTTCGGGACGGTAGTCGGCCACGGCGGCGGTCGCGATGAAGATGTCGGCATTCGGCGCCTCGGCCAGCACGGCCGTGTGCATCTGGGCGGCGCTGCGCACGTCGATGCGGCGCACGCCGGCCGGCGTCGGCAGCGAGACCGGACCGGCGACGAGGGTGACCTCGGCGCCCTGCGCCGCGGCCGCGGCCGCGACCGCGAATCCCATCCGGCCCGAGCTGCGGTTGCCGATGAAACGCACCGGATCGATCGGCTCGTGGGTGGGGCCGGCGTCGACCAGCACGCGCTTGCCGCGCAGCAGGTCGCCGCGCCGCCCGTCAGCGGCCAGTGCCGCGACGATATCCTCCGGCTCGGCCATGCGGCCCGCGCCGACGTCGCCGCAGGCCTGGTCGCCGACGCCCGGCCCGATGATCCGCACGCCGCGGCCGCGCAGCAGCGAGACGTTGGCCTGCGTGGCCGGCTGCGCCCACATCTGCTGGTTCATCGCCGGCGCGATCGCGACCGGTGCCGCGCTGGCCAGGCACAGCGTGCTCAGCAGATCGTCGGCATGTCCGTGCGCGAGCCGCGCGATCAGATCGGCCGAAGCGGGTGCGATCACGATGCGATCGGCCCAGCGCGCCAGCTCGATGTGACCCATCGCGGCCTCGGCCGCCTCGTCCCACAGACCGGTGCGCACGGTGCGCCCGGACAGCGCCTGGAACGTCAGCGCGGTGACGAAGCGGGCGGCGTTCTCGGTCAGCACGACCTGCACCTCGGCACCGGCCTCGACGAGGCGCCGCACGAGGTAGGCCGCCTTGTAGGCGGCGATGCCGCCGGACACGCCGAGCAGCACGCGCACGGACGCCAAGCTCGCAGTTGCCATCTACGAAAAATCCGACCGGATTGCCGGCGCCTAGCTTACTCAAAATCGGCCGCTCCGACGGCGGTCGGCTCCGGACCCGCGCGCTACAGTGCGAACAAACGGCCAGCAGGAGCACCCGTGCGCATCATCGAACTGCCCGGCGAGGAACGCCCGCGCGAGAAACTGCTCGAACGCGGCGCGCCGCAGCTGTCCGACGCCGAACTGCTCGCGGTCTTCCTCGGCTCGGGACACGCCGGCCGCAACGCGGTCGAGGTCGCACGCACGTGGCTGCGCGCGGCCGGCGGCGTGTGCGACCTGCTCGACGCGCCGCGCTCGACCCGGCCGACCGGCGAAGGCCCGACGATCGGACTGGTGACCTGGTGCAGGCTGCAGGCCGGCCTCGAACTCGGCAAGCGCTATCTGAACGAGCGCATGCGCCGGTCCACCGCGCTCGGCGACGCCGACACCGCGGCGCACTACCTGCGCTCGCAGCTGTCGAGCTATCCGTTCGAAGTGTTCGCGTGCCTGTTCCTCGACAACCGGCATCGCGTGATCGGATTCGAGAAGCTGTTCCAGGGCACCGTCGCGGCGGCCAACGTGCATCCGCGCGAGGTCGTGCGCCGCTGCCTGGCGCTCAACGCGGCCGCGGTGATCTTCGCGCACAATCATCCATCCGGCGAATCGGAACCGAGCGCGGCGGATCGCGCGATCACGCTGCGTCTGCGCGACGTGCTCGACCTGATCGACGTGCGCGTGCTCGACCACTTCGTGATCGGACGCGGCGCACCGGTCTCGTTGGCGCGCCGTGGTCTGATCTGAGACGCGCGTCGCCGCGGCCCCGCCTATACTGCGCATTCCCGAGCAGACATGGAGCGTGCGTGCTACCGGCGTTTCCGCGGTCCTTCCCACCCGATGACGTCGAAGCGCGGATCGCCAGCGCCGACGATGCCCGCCGCCTGACGCGTCCCGATGCCGCGCGACTGGCGCATCTGCTGAGCGAACGGCTCGGGCCGCTGCTTCCGTTCGCCGGACCGCAGGCCGACCGGCTGCCGCGCGTGGCCGACGCGATCGTGCTGGCGCATGCCCGCACCAGCCTGCGCCACGGCCGCCTCGGCGACGACTACCACGCCTATCACTGCGAGGACCACATCCTCGAGATCCTCGACGGCCGGATCGGGCGTCTGCTCGCGCACGGCGGACTGCACGCGCTCGGCTGGCGCGACTGGTGCGCGCTGGCGCTGTTCGCCGCGACGCACGACCTGCGCCAGCGCGAGGCGCCGCAGCGCGACGAGCGGATCGGCGCCAACGAGCGCGCCAGCATCGAAGAGGCCTGGCGCATCCTCGACGCCTGCGGCCTCTCGCGAGCCGACGACGAGGACTTCTACGTCGATCTCGCGCTGATGATCGGCGGCAGCACGTTCGACGCGCGGCGGTCCTCCGGCCCGGTCCCGAATGCCGCCGAGATGCTGCAGACCGGCGGTGCGCTGGCGCCGAGCCTGCCGGCCTATCTGGATCTGCACGATCCGCACTGGCGCGAACGGCCGCACTGGAGCCATGCCGCGCAGCTGGCGCTGATCGCGGCCGACCTCGACACCGCCAACGTCGCCGAGCCGTTCCTGTCGTTCCTCGCCAGCGGCGAACGGCTGTGCCGCGAGCGCGAGATGCTGTGCGGCCGGCGCCTGGACGCCGCCGAGAGCGCGACGCCGGTGCTGCGCTTCCTGACCGACGCGCAGGAGGCCTACTTCTTCGAGCTGCACCGGTTCCATTCCCAGGCTGGGCGCCATGCGTTCGCCGCCGGCAAACACGAGAACGCGCCGCGCCTCAGGGCGCTGTGCGCCGGCGTGCGCGCCCGCGTGGCCGCCGGCGCCGCACCGCCGACCGGCGAAGCGGCGATCGCGCTGTACCGTTCGCTCGGCGCGGTGCTGGCCGAACGGCCCGGCAGTTGACGATGTCGCGCGAACGCCGCCGCACTTATTCACAAACCGGCCCCGCTCCGTGACTTTCACGCCACTTCACATGCGGTTTCGCGAAGTTGCTTGTAATAATATGAAATCTAACGGTTTTATTGCTGAAATGTCGGCGGATTCGCGAAGCCGGCCATCGGCGAACCTCTGAATCGCCTCGATTCTCCGCACTCACCCACAGACTTATCCACAGGATCGCGATCCGTGGTCCCTGCCCTACAATAGGGCCGCTTCTTCGAACGGCTCCCATCGTGAAACAAGACCTGCGTGACTGGATCCTTCAGGCGCTGACCGCCCTGCAGGCCGGAGGCTCGTTGCCTGCCGGCGACCTCCCCGACTTCGTCGTCGAGCGCACCAAGAGCCGCGACCACGGCGATTTCGCGACCAATGCGGCCCTGCTGCTGGCCAAGGCGGCCGGCAGCAAGCCGCGCGACCTGGCTGCCGCGATCGTCGCGGCGCTGCCGGCGCGCGCCGGCATCGCGCGCCTCGACATCGCCGGCCCCGGCTTCATCAACATCGCGCTGGACGGCAGCGCGTACACCCAGGAGCTGCGCACGATCCTCGAGCGCGGCGACGGCTACGGGCGCAACGGCAGCGGCCGCGGACGCCGGGTCCAGATCGAGTTCGTCTCGGCCAACCCGACCGGACCGCTGCACGTCGGCCACGGTCGCGGCGCCGCGGTCGGCGACAGCCTGGCGCGCGTGCTGCAGGCCAACGGCTGGGCGGTGACGCGCGAGTTCTACTACAACGACGCCGGCGCGCAGATCGCCAATCTCGCGCTGTCGGTGCAGGCGCGCAGCCGCGGGCTGACGCCCGACCACGCCGACTGGCCGGCGGACGGCTACCGCGGTGACTACATCGTCGACGTCGCGCGCGACTACATGGCCGGCGCGACCGTGCACGCCGACGGTCAGGACGTCGCCGGCGCCGCCGACAGCGACGATCTCGACGCAATCCGGCGTTTTGCCGTGGCCTGGCTGCGCCGCGAGCAGGACCTGGACCTGCGCGCGTTCGGCGTGGTCTTCGACGTCTACTTTCTCGAGTCCTCGCTATACGCCGACGGCAAGGTCGAGGCGACCGTGCGCAACCTGATCGCAGCCGGTCACACCTACGAGCAGGACGGCGCGCTCTGGCTGAAGACCACCGACTTCGGTGACGACAAGGACCGCGTCATGCGCAAGACCGACGGCGGCTACACCTACTTCGTACCGGACGTGGCCTATCACGTCGACAAGTGGCGGCGCGGCTTCGAGCGCGTCGTCAACGAGCAGGGCGCCGACCATCATTCGACGATCACGCGCGTGCGCGCCGGTCTGCAGGCGCTCGACATCGGCATTCCGAAGGGCTGGCCGGAGTACGTGCTGCACCAGATGGTCACGGTCATGCGCGGCGGCGAGGAGGTCAAGCTGTCCAAGCGCGCCGGCAGCTACGTGACCGTGCGCGACCTGATCGACGAGGTCGGCCGCGACGCGACGCGCTACTTCCTGATCGCGCGCAAGACCGATTCGCAGCTGGTCTTCGACATCGATCTGGCGCGCGCGCAGACCAACGACAATCCGGTGTTCTACATCCAGTACGCGCATGCGCGCGTCTGCAGCGTGCGCCGCCAGCTGGCCGAGCGCGGACTGAGCTGGGACCGGCCGAACGGCCTGGCGCATCTGGACCGGCTCACCGAACCGCACGAGCAGGCGCTGCTGCTGGAGCTGTCGCGCTTCCCCGAAGTCGTCGAGGCCGCGGCGCTGCATCTGGATCCACAGCTGGTCGCTCAGTATCTGCGCGATCTCGCGGCGGCGTTCCACGCCTGGTACAACTCGCATCACTTCATCGTCGACGACGCCGACCTGCGCGATGCGCGGCTCGGCCTCGCCGAAGGCACGCGTCAGGTGCTCGCGAACGGGCTCGACCTGCTCGGCCTGTCGGCGCCGGAGGCGATGCTGCGCGACGATTCGGTCGGCCTGACGGCCGCGGAGACCGTGTAATGGCGACTCGGCGCAAGGGAAAACAAGCCACGCGCGGCCCGTCGCGGTCGGCCTGGCCGGTCTGGGTCTGGGTCGGCCTCGGCATGCTGCTCGGCATCGGCCTGATGCTGGTCGTGCTCGGCAAGGACTGGGCACCGCTGCTGCGCAAGCAGAACCTGCCGCAGCCCAACCCCGAGGCGACCGCGCCGCGTGCCGGCGATGCCGGCATCGCCGACGACGGCAAGGGCAAACCGCGCAAGACCTACGACTTCTACCAGGTGCTGCCCGAGAAGGAGGTCGTGATCCCGGACGCCGAGCTGACCGCGCGCGCGCGCGCCGAGCAGCAGGCCAAGGCCGCACAGGCACAGCAGCCGGCGGCGCCGTCGACCGCACCGGCAACGTCGGGCACGCGCTACATGCTGCAGACCGGTTCCTATCCCGACGCGCGCGCGGCCGACGAGGTCAAGGCCAAGCTGGCCCTGCTCGGTTTCGTCGCGCAGGTGCAGCCGGTCTCGATCAACGGCAAGACCTGGAACCGGGTCCGCCTCGGCCCATATCCGAGCGCCAGCGAACTCGAGGAAGCCAAGCGCGCGCTCGCCGACAACGGCATCAATGCGATCGCGCTGAAGGAAAACGCGCAGTAGCCCTGCACGGGTCGCTGCGCCATGGCCAGCCGGATGTGCCGGCCAGGTTCGAGCAGGTCGTCGACGACGCCGTGACGGATACCGGGCGGGTCAACCGATCGCCCGGCGCCAAGATCTGACCGATTGAGGTCGGCTGCATCAGACATCGATCGCGCCGACGTCGATGCAGTCAGCGTGAGCGTGTCCTGCGTGTCGTGGCGTGCCGAGCGGCGTCACGCGCGCTGCGCGTGACGCCGACTGCGGTCCCGGCAGCGCCGGGACCGCTTTGCGGATCACTCGAAGTCGTCGGCGAAGATCACGTCTTCGTCGTGTTCGATGTCGATGCGCCAGACCGAGCCGTTGGAACGCGTGATGTAGACATTGCCGGCCTCGTCCTCGCCGAAGCCGTAGATGCTGCCGCTGGCCGAGCTGGTCTGATGGATGCCGTCGGCGTCCCAGACCGCACCCGATGCGGTCGCGTACCACAGCGCGCTCGAGCACGAGTCGCCGTAGAAGTAGGTGCCGTGGAACGCCGTCGCCGGACCGCGGTAGACGTAGCCGCCGCTGACCGCGCAGCCGTTGGAATGGCTGTACTCGATCGCCGGGGCGATCGTGCCGGTCGTGGCCGGACAGGTCGTGCCGGAGCCGGATGCGTCGAAGTAGTGGCGGCCCTCGCAGCGGCTCCAGCCGTGATCGCCGCCGCCGACGCCAGCCGGCTGCACGGTGATCTCCTCGTACTGGTTCTGGCCGACGTCGCCGATGACCAGATCGCCGGTACCGCGGTCGAAGCTCATGCGCCACGGGTTGCGGAAGCCGTGCGCCCAGATCTCGTCACAGGTGTTGCTGGTCGAGGCGTGCGGATTGCTGGTCGGAATCGAGTACTCGGCCGGCGCGATACCGTTGGAGCCGCACATCTCCGCGTCGACCGTGCCGCCGCGGTTGTCGACGTCGATGCGCAGGATCTTGCCGAGCAGGTAGTACTGGGTGCCGCCGCTGTCGCCGCAAGCGCTCGCCGAGGTCGCCGGCTTCTTCCACAGGCACTCGGCGAAGTGGTACGGATTGTTCTGTGCGCCGCTGTCGCCCGAGGAGATGTACAGATAGCCGTCGGGGCCGAAGTGGATGTCGCCACCGTTGTGGTTGCTCGCCAGATCCGGGATGCGCAGCACGATGGTGCCGGTCGGGTCGGCGACGTCCGAATCGTAGGTCGGAACCGTGTAGCGCGCGACCACCTGGTCCGGCGACGAGCCCAGGCGCGGATCGCCGGTCGGGCGCGTGTAGAACACGTAGAACTCGGTGTTGTGCGGCAGATCGGGCTTGCCGAAGTTCGGATGGAAGGCCAGGCCCAGCAGGCCCGACTCGCCGGAGTAGTTGACCGGCACCGTGACGAACGGCGTCGCCAGCATCGCACCGTCCTTGAACACGCGGATCTCGCCGCCCTGCTTGACGATGAACAGGCGGCCGCTGCCATCGTGCGGCGCGCGCAGCGCGACCGGGGCCGAGTAGGAACCGGGGATCTGGGTCAGCGTGACGCCGGGGATGTCCTGGGCGGCCGCGCCGGTCACGGCAGCGGCGCCGACCAGTGCTGCTGCGAGCAGTCCAATCATCTTGCGCATGAAACGTACTCCATCGAGGAAAAGAGGGCCGCCTTCACGGCGGCGAGGCGTTCGGCGAGCCGCACCGCGACGCGATGCCGGTCCTGCGCGAAAACGGCAGGACCACGCGCGGACGCGATGCGCCGCTCCGGCGCGACCACACGGGTCGCACGATGCCGCAGAGACGTTCGCATGATCATCGATCCACTGCGCCGAGCCGAAGACACAACGGTTTCTACCGCTTGCACCCGACCCTCGCCACCACGCTGGTGCGCAAGTGTGACTCAGATCGCGCCGGCGATGCCGGCCGGGCGATCATACCGGCCTATTCGAAGCCGGAGCTGAAGATCGTGTCGTCGCCTTTCTCGTCGGAACGGAAGCGATAGATGCGGCCGTCCTGGTGGTCGACCAGGTACAGCTGGCCGTCCTCGGCCTCGCCGAACGCGGCGACGGTGCCGTAACCGGGCGCGATGCCGGACGGGAACGGCGCATAGGTCCAGCTGCCGCCGCCGCCCTGGCTGCCGAGCAGCACTTCGCTCGAGCACGAGTCGCCGAACACGTAGACGCCGCGCAGGCCGACGATCGGGCCGCGATAGCGGACGCCGCCGGTGATCGCGCAGCGCAGGTTCTGGCCGCCGGGATACTCGAAGACCGGCGGCGCCGTGCCGGTCTGGGCCGGGCAGTCGTTGCTGCCGGTCGGCGGGTAGTACTGGCTGGCCTGACAGACCGGATAGCCGAAATTGCGGTTGCCGCCGGCGACGTAGCGGTCGATCTCCTCGCGATTGACGCCGACGTCGCCGATCCACAGATCGCCGGTCGTGCGGTCGATGCTGAAACGCCACGGATTGCGCAGCCCGTACAGCCAGATCTCGGCGCACTGCCCGCTGCCGGTGAATGGATTGCCGCCCGGAATCGAGTACTCGGCCGGCTGGCCGGTCGCCGCGCCGCACATGCCGGCCGAGGCCGAGGCCGCCGGCGTGCGCACGTCGAGCCGCAGGATCTTGCCGAGCAGGTTGTCGAGCGTCTGCGCATGGCCGTGTTCGTTCGGTTCGCCGCCGCCGGAGCCGGTGCTCCAGTACAGATAGCCGTCGGCGCCGAAGTGGATGTCGCCGCCGTTGTGGTTGTAGCTCAGATCCGCGATGCGCAGCACGCGCGCCTCGCTGCCCGAGAACACGTTGGCGGCCGGATTGCTCGCGACCAGGCGGCGCAGGATCAGGCCGCGCTGCTCGGCGGCCGAGCCGCCGTAGACGATGTAGAGCGTGCCGTTGCTGGCGAACGCCGGATCGAACGCGATGCCGAGCAGGCCTTGCTCGACGTCGCCGGTGTTGACCTCGCGCGTGTAGAAAGGCGTCGGCAGCAGGCCGCCACCGGCCGTCAGCACGCGAATCCGGCCTTCACGCTCGAGGATGAACATACGGCCGCTGCCGTCGCGCGGACTGGCGATCGCGGTCGGATTGGTCAGGCCGGAGGTGACGACCGGCTCGAGCGTCAGATCGGCCGGTATCTGGGCGCAGGCGGCGCCCGCCCAGCCGATGCCGATGCACAACGCCAGCCCCAGACGGACGAACGGACGCTCGGACACGGCAACGCTCCCAGGCAAATTAAGTGAATTCTGTCACAGAATTTGCAGACCGGCGGGTACCGGCCTCAGCCGCCGGACGGCCGCCGCTTCAGCCGGATCAGCGCCGAGATGTCCTCGTCGCCGTGCCCCTGCGCCATCAGGACGGCGTAGTCGGCCAGGGCCTTCTCGATCACGCTGCGGTCGGTGCCGGCCGTGCGCGCCAGTTCGCGCACGATCTTCAGATCCTTGTGCAGCAGGGCCAGCTTGAAACCGACCGAGAACTCGTCGCGCAGCATCGTCGCGCCGCGCTTGTCGAGGAACCAGTTGCCGGCGGCGCCGGCCGACAGCGTCGGGATCAGCGTCTGCGCATCGAGGCCGAGCGCATCGGCGAGCGCCAGGCCCTCACAGACCGCCGCCGCGATGCCGGCGACCAGCACCTGATTGACCGCCTTGGCGTTCTGTCCGGCGCCGACCGGGCCCAGATGGCTGATCTTGGCCGCATAGCAGGCGAGCAGCGGGCGCACGCGCTCGATCGCCGCGGCCTCGCCGCCGACCATGATCGACAGCCGGCCGTTGATCGCGCCCTCGACGCCGCCGGACACCGGCGCGTCGACGAAGTCGCCGCCGACCTCGCGCAGGCGCCGCTGCGCCTGCTGCGCGGTGACCGAGGACACCGTCGAATGGTCGACGACGACCAGACCCGGCGCGGCATGCCGTGCGATCACCTCGACGTCGGCCAGCACGTCGGCATCGGCCGGCACGCACAGCGCGATCACCTCGCAGCGCGCGGCCAGCTCGGCCAGGCCGGCGACCGGGGCGATCGCCCACTCGCGTGCCGCCGCCTCGGCCTTGTCGGCACTGCGCGTCCAGACCGCACGCAGCAGGCCGGCCTGCGCCAGATGGCCGGCCATCGGCCGTCCCATCGCTCCGAGTCCGACGAAACCCGCGTTCAATTCGCTCATCGTCAAAGCTTCCGGTGGGCCGCGCACTCAGGCGTCTTCGGCCAGATAGGTATAGCCGGTCAGTCCGGCCTCCAGCGCCGCCTCGATCGCCATGGCCGGCGCGCCCGACAGACCGGCCGCCGCGATCTTGTCGCGATACGCTGCACGCAGCTCGCCGAGGTCGTAGCCGACGTAATCGAGCATCAGGTCGGTGGTGTCGCCGCGGCGCAGATGCGAGAACGCATAGCCGTCGGCGGTCAGCCGGACGTTGACCGCATCGGTGTCGCCGAACAGGTTGTGGATGTCGCCGAGCGTTTCCTGATACGCGCCGACCATGAACAGGCCGAGCAGATACGGCTCGCCGTCCGCGACCGCGTGCAGCGGCAGGCTGACGTCGATGCCGTCGGCGTCGACGTAGCGGTCGATGCGGCCGTCCGAATCGCAGGTCAGGTCGGCGATCACGCCGCGGCGCTCGGGACGCCGGTCCAGATGCGCGATCGGCACGATCGGAAACACCTGGTCGATCGCCCAGATGTCCGGCGCCGACTCGAACACCGAGAAGTTGACGAAGTACTTGTCGACCAGGGTCTCGTTGAGCTCGTCGAGCACCTGCCGGTGCGAGCGCTCGTCGGACTTGAGCTGCTCGCGGACCGCGTTGACGATCACGTAGTACAGGTCGTCGAGCTGCGCGCGATCGGCCAGCGACAGCTGACCGAGCGCGTACAGCGACTGGCCCTCGGACAGGTGGTACTGCGCCTCGTGGTAGAGCTCGGTCGCGGGCCGCCGGCCGATCTCGGCGTGCACTTCGCGCAGACGGCGCAGCACGGCCGGCTCGTCGTCGCGCTCGGCCGGCACCGAACCGGCCGGCGCCTGCTCGACCTCGCTGACGTTGACGACCAGCACCGCGTGGTGCGCGGTCAGCGCGCGTCCCGATTCGGTCAGCACGTGCGGCGGCGTCAGGCCGTTCGTCGCGCAGGCCTCGGCGAGCGCACCGACGACGCTGGACGCGTACTGGTCCAGGCCGTAGTTGATCGAGCAGTCCGAGCGCGAGCGCGTGCCTTCGTAGTCGACGCCGAGGCCGCCGCCGACGTCCATGTAGCGGATCGGCAGGCTGAGCTGCGAGAGCTCGACGAAATAGCGCACCGCCTCGCGCATGCCGCGCGCGATGTCGCGCACGTTGGACATCTGCGAGCCCATGTGGAAATGCAGCAGCTTGAGCGTGTCGGACAGGCCGGCGGCCTTCAGCTCGTCGATCAGCGTCAGCAGCTGGCGCGGCGTCAGGCCGAACTTGGCCTTGTCGCCGCCGGAGTTCTGCCACTTGCCGGCGCCCAGGCTCTTCAGGCGCATGCGCACGCCGAGCAGCGGCTCGACGCCGAGCGCGGCGGCTTCCTCGATCACGTAGCGCAGTTCCGAGGGCTTCTCGATGACGATGAAGATCTCCAGTCCGAGCCTGCGGCCGATCAGCGCGAGGCGGATGTACTCGCGGTCCTTGTAGCCGTTGCAGATGACGATGCTGCCGCGCCGCGCCAGCGCGAGCACCGCCATCAGCTCGGGCTTGGAGCCGGCCTCCAGGCCGAAACCCTCACCGCCGTTGGCGGCGAGCTCACCGGCCACGTTGCGCTGCTGGTTGACCTTGATCGGATAGATCGACGTGTAGCCGCCCGGGTAGTCCCAATCGCGCATCGCATGCGCGAAGGCCGCCTGCAGCCGCGCGCGGCGGTCGTTCAGGATGTCGGCGAAGCGCACCAGCAGCGGCAGACGGCTGCCCCGCGCGCGCGCCTCGCGAACGACCTCGGCCAGGTCGAGGGTCGGGCCGTCCTCGCCGCGCGGGCGCACGAGCATCGTGCCGCGCGGTCCGACGTCGAAATAGCCTTCGCTCCAGTGCGGGACCGAATAGGTATGGCGGGCGTCTTCGATGCTGAAGGGCGTCGTCATGCTGGGTGTCCGATGTCCGGGGACGGCCGCGGCGGCCGGAGCCGTCTATTGTAAGGGCGGCGCTCCGCCCGCGCGTCCACTGGCAATCGCGAACCGCTACAATCGCGCGCCTTTTCCTCACGATCCTCGTCCGTTTCCGGAAAACACATCATGTCCAGCACCGAATCGAACTGGTTCACCGAAGCCTACGAGCCTGCCGGCTCGTCGATCGGGTTCCGCGTGACCGAGCGTCTGCATGCCGAGAAGACGCCGTTCCAGACCATCGAGATCTACGACTCGACCGACTGGGGCAAGCTGATGGTCATCGACGGCTGCATGATGCTGACCACACGTGACAACTTCCTCTATCACGAGATGATCGCGCACCCGGCGCTGTTCACGCACGCGCGCGCCAAGCGCGTGGTCATCATCGGCGGCGGCGACTGCGGCACGCTGCGCGAGGTGCTGCGTCATGAGGAGGTCGAGCACGCGGTGCAGGTGGAGATCGACGAGCGCGTCACGCGCCTGGCCGAGAAGTACTTCCCCGAACTGTGCGAGGCCAACGGCGATCCACGCGCCGAACTGCGCTTCGACGACGGCATCCGCTACATGGCCGATTGCGAACCCGAGTCGGTCGACGTCGTCATCGTCGACTCGACCGATCCGGTCGGCCCCGCCGAGGGCCTGTTCAACGCCGCGTTCTACGCGAGCTGCTTCAAGGCGCTGCGCCCGGCCGGCCTGCTCGTGCAGCAGAGCGAGTCGCCGCTGGCGCACCTGGAACTGATCAAGTCGATGCGCATGGCGATGCGCAGCGCCGGCTTCCAGGCCGTCAAGACGCTGCCGTTCCCGCAGCCGTGCTATCCGACCGGCTGGTGGAGCTGCACGATGGCGCGCAAGGGCGCGGACCTGTCGGGCTTTCGCGAGCGCGGCGCGGCGACCAAGCAGTTCGCGACGCGCTACTACAACGCCGACATCCACAAGGCCGCGCTGGCCCTGCCGGAGTTCATGCGCGAAGCGCTCGGCGAGTAAGCGCTGCAGGCCCTCGGAAACGAAAACGCCGCAGGCTCAGGCCTGCGGCGTTTTCGTTTTTCAGCCCGCCTAACGGAGGCGAGAGCCGCCGGAGGACCTCAGCGACCGCCCTTGCCGCCGCGCGAAGCCGGTGCCGACTCGATCCGCGCCGGCGGCGCCGACCGTACCGGCGGCGGAGCCGAACGCATCGGCGGCGCGGACTGGAAGCGCGGCTGCGCGCGCGGCACGGCCGCCGGCTCGATCGGCCGGGCCGACGGGCCGATGCTGCGGTTGATCCAGCCGTCGTCGGCCTGCATCGGCGCGCGCCGCAGCGCACGTGCGGCCGGCGGCGCGGCGATCGTCGAGCGCTCGCGATAGGCCGGCGCTGCCACGCCGCCGCGGTTCAGACCGCGCTCCGGCGGCACCGAGATCCAGTTCGACGCGCCGGGGACGCGGCCGTCGCCGTCGCGCGTGTAGCCGGCCATCCGCGCGCGCTCGCGCTCGACCATGTCCTCGTCACGGCGCGGTCCGCGCGGCTCGGGCTTGTAGTAGACCCACGGGTAGCCCCAGCCGCCCCAACCGTAGCCGTAACCGGGATAACCCCAGAGGCCGCCGGGATAGCCCCAGCCGGCGTAACCCATGCCCCAGCTGTACGGCGAGCACGCGCCGAGCACGTACGGATACGGACAGTAGCCGTAACCGCTCCAGCCGCCCCAGCCGTGGCCATAGCCATAGGCACCGAAACCGCCGACGTAGGCGGGCGCACTGCCGGCGTAGTAGTCGCCCGAACCGGCGACCGCGCCTTCGGGTTCGTCACCGTAGTAATACGTGTAACTCGGGGTGGTCGCGCAGCCGGCCAGTACGAGCACGGCCAGGGCGAGAGCGAGTCGAATCATGATGCACCTCCGCGTGTTGCCGTCCCGATCATAGTCGAAGGACCAGGACGCCGCGCTGAAGCGCGCTAGGCGAGACTGCGGTCGAGGATGTCGGACAGGTCCGCCGATACATGGGGACGCGCGCGCAGCCGTTCAATCGCATGGCGCATCTGTGCACGCCGCACCGGCTCGTAGCGGCGCCAGCCGCCGAGGCTGGTGGCCAGGCGCGCGGCGACCTGCGGCGTCAACGCGTCGACCCGCGCGATCGACTCGGCGATCAGGTGGTAGCCGGCACCGTCGACGCGGTGGAAACCGCGCGGATTGCGCAGCGCGAACGCCAGCAGCAGTGCGTAGACCTTGTTCGGGTTCTCCCAGCGGAACGCCGGATGCGCGGTCAGTGCGGTCACGCGCTCGACCGCGTCGTCGTGGGCGATCGTCGCCTGCAGGCTGAACCACTTGTCGATGACCAGCGGCCGGTCCGCATGGCGCAGCGCGAACGCATCGAGCGCTGCAGGTGCATCGGCTGCCTGCGCCTGCAGCAGACAGGCCAGCGCGGCGAGCCGGTCGGTCAGATTGGCGGCCGCCTGCCACTGCGAACGCGCGAGCGCCAGATGTGCCGGCGCCGCGCGCGCGAGCAGCGCGAGGCAGCGGTTGCGCAGCCGGCGGCGCGCCTGGCTCGCCGGGTCGACCGCAGCGGCGGCGATCGTCGCCAGCGCGGCGTAGCGGTCCGCCAGCTGCGGCTCGAGCGCCGCGGCGAGCCGCGCCTCCAGTAGCGAGCGCGCGGCATGCACGGCCTCCGGATCGATCCGCTGCAGTCCTTCGGACAGCGTCGTCTCGTCGGGCAGCGTCAGCACCTCGGCGATCAGCGCCGGATCGGCCGAGGCATCGCCGAGGATGCCGGCGACCGCGTCGAGCCAGGCCTCGTGCAGGGCCGGGCGCGCGTCGCCGGCCAGCGCCTCGACGAACAGACGCCGGACCAGCGTGTCGACCGCGAGCCAGCGATTGAAGCCGTCGTCCTCGTGGCGCGCCAACACGGCCAGATCGGACGGATCGGCGGCTTGCACGAGACGGACCGGCGCCGAGTAGCCGCGCAGCAGCGAGACCACCGGCGCCGCGTCGCGGACCTCGAAGATCCAGGTCGCCTCCTCGCGGTCGAGCACGAGCACGCCGTCGTCGGAAAGCGGCGCAGGGCCGTCCGCTCGTGCCGTCAGACGGCGGCCGTCGCGGTCGAACAGCGCCAGCGCGACCGGGACCGGCAGCGGCCGCGCCGGCGCCGCCGGCGGCAGGCGCTGACGCAGCGTCAGCGCGTAGCGCCCGCTCGCGGCATCGTAATGGCCCTCGGCGCTCAGTTCGGGCGTGCCGGCCTGCTCGTACCAGGCCAGCCACGGCGACAGGTCGCGGCCGTTGGCCTCGCCGAGCGCGGCGAGGAAATCCTCGATCGTCGCCGCCTGCCCGTCGTGCCGTTCGAAGTACCGGTCCAGGCCGCGCCGGAAGCCGTCGCGGCCGAGCACGGCGGCCAGCATGCGGACGATCTCGGCGCCCTTCTCGTAGACCGTCGCCGTGTAGAAATTGTCGATCGCGCTGTACTGCGCGGGCCGCACCGGATGCGCCAGCGGCCCGGCGTCCTCCGGGAACTGGGCGCGCCACAGCGTGCGCACGTCCTCGATCCGGCGCAGCGTGCGCGAGGCGACGTCGGACTCGAACTCCTGCTCGCGATAGACCGTCAGCCCTTCCTTGAGGCTCAGCTGGAACCAGTCGCGGCAGGTCACGCGGTTGCCGCTCCAGTTGTGGAAATACTCGTGGCCGACCACGGCCAGCACGTGCCGGAAATCCTCGTCGGTCGCCTCCTCGACGTCGGCGAGCAGGTACTTGGAGTTGAAGATGTTCAGGCCCTTGTTCTCCATGGCCCCCATCGTGAAGTCGTGCGTGGCGACGACGTGGAACACGTCCAGGTCGTAGCAGCGTCCGAAGCGCCGCTCGTCCCAGCGCATCGCGGTCTCGATGCAGTCCAGCGCCCAGCGGCACTGCGCGATCGCATCGGCCTGCGCGTGCACGACGATGCGCACCGGGCGGCCTTCGGCCGTGACGAACGGCTTCTCGATCCGCTCCAGCCGGCCGGCGACCAGCGCGAACAGGTAGCACGGCTTGGGATGCGGATCGACGAAGCGCGCCCAGTGCCGCCCGGCGCCGTCGTCGCCGGACGCGACCGCGTTGCCGTTGGCCAGCAGCACCGGATAGCGCTCGCGGTCGGCGCGCAGCGTGACCGTGTAGCGCGCCAGCACGTCCGGGCGGTCCGGAAACCAGGTGATGCGCCGGAAGCCCTCGGCCTCGCACTGCGTCAGCAGAAATCCGTTCGCGGCGCCGCCGCTGAGGTACAGGCCCTGCAGTGCCGTATTGTCGGCCGGGCGGATGCGCGCGCGCGTGCGGATCGAAGCCGTCGGCGGCAGGTCGAACACGGTCAGGCCGCGGTCGTCGAGACGATACGCATCGGACGCCGGCGGCCGCTCGTTGACCTGCAGCGACAGCAGCTCGAGCTGCTCGCCGTCCAGACGCAGCGGGCCGGACGCATCGGCGCTGCGCACGACGCGCAGGCAGGCCTCCACGATCGTCTCGGCCGGATCCAGATCGAAGATCAGTTCGACGTCGGTGACGCGCCAGTCGGGCGGTCGATAGTCGACGAGTCGGACCGGCGTGGCGGCAGTGGACATGGAGGGACGGCGCGATCGGCGGCAGGTCGTGGCGGTGGCGACAGCGTGCGGCGGCGGCCGCGGCACGAATGCGCGGCGGCCACACTAGCATGCGAAAACCGCAGGCGTGTATCGTCGCCGGCCCGACTGCCGGCGCGATCCCGATGAACGAGGCGATTCCCGACTTCTCCGCCGTCGAAGCCGCCGCGCGGCGCATCGCGCCGTTCGCGGCCCCGACGCCGGTCCTGCGATCGAGCAGCCTCGACGCGCTGGCCGGCGCCGAGCTGGTGTTCAAATGCGAGAACTTCCAGCGCGTGGGCGCATTCAAGTTCCGCGGTGCCTGCAACGCGGTGTGGTCACTCGAGGAGACACGTGCGCGTCACGGGGTGGTGACGCATTCCTCCGGCAATCACGGCGCGGCTCTGGCACTGGCCGCCCGCACGCGCGGCATCGCCGCGCACGTCGTGGTGCCGGAGGGCGCAGTCGCGGCCAAGCTCGCCGGCATCGAGGCCTACGGCGCGATCCTGCATCGCTGCGCGCCGACGATGGCCGCGCGCGAGGCCGCGGCGGCCGCGCTGGTCGCCGAGACCGGCGCGACCCTGGTGCATCCGTACACCGATCCGCAGGTGATCGCCGGCCAGGGCACCGCCGCGCTCGAACTGATCCGGCAGGCCGGCCCGTTCGACGCGGTCCTCGCACCGATCGGCGGCGGCGGCCTGGTCGGCGGCACCGCCGTGGCGACCGCCGCGCTGCTGCCCTCGGCCCAGCTGTTCGCGGCCGAGCCCGAAGGCGCCGACGACGCGCTGCGCTCGCTGCGCGCCGGCCGGCGCGTGACCGACCTGACGCCGGCGACGATCTGCGACGGCCTGCGCGGCCTGATCGGCGCGATCAACTTCGAGCTGCTGCAACGCTACGCGGTCCAGGTGCTGCCGGTGTCCGACGCCGAGGTCGTCGCGGCGATGCGGCTGATCTGGGAGCGGCTCAAGATCGTCGTCGAGCCGTCCAGCGCGACGGTGCTGGCGGCGATCCTGCGTCACCGCCGCGCATTCGCCGGACGCCGCGTCGGCATCGTACTGAGCGGCGGCAACGTCGATCTCGATCAGCTGCCGTGGCCGTCGTGACGAGGCGCCGGCCGGACGCGGGCCGGCACCGGTCCAGCGCACACGCGATCGACGTGCGCGATCCGGAATGCACACGCGCGCCGCTGCCAACCGATCGCGGGAGAATCTGACGATGTGGACCGATGCCCTGCTCGCCTACGCGCATTACGCGAGCATCCTGATGCTGGCCGGCTATCTGCTTTGCGAGTACCTGCTGCTGCGACGCCGTGACGCCGCGCCCGAGCCGGACTTTCTGGTCCGCATCGACATCGGCTATTTCGTGGCCGCGGGAGCGGTGCTCGCGAGCGGCGCCGGGCGGCTGCTGTTCGGCGCCAAGCCGGCCGCGTTCTACCTCGGCAATCCGGTGTTCCACGCCAAGATCGGCCTGTTCGCGCTGATCGGCCTGCTGTCGATCGCGCCGACCCGCGCGTTCCTGCGCTGGCGGCGGCTGCGCCGCGCCGATCCGGCCTGGCCGCTGCCGGTGCACGAACGGCGCCGGATCCGTCTGCTGGTGCTGATCGAACTGCACCTGGTCGCGCTGCTGCCGCTGCTGGCCGCGCTGATGGCGCGCGGCATCGGCTATCGCGGCTGATCGGCCGATCCGGCCGGCGGCGGCACACGCACCGCCGCGCGCCGGTTGATCACCAGCAGCGCGAGGCAGATCAGTACGATGCCGGCGCTCTCGGCCGCATCCGGGCGCTCGCCGAGCAGCCACCACGCGAAACCGATGCCGAGCACCGGGATCACGAGGCTGGTCATGCCGGCGACCTGGGTCGGCAGATGCTCGACGATGTAGGACCACAGCAGCCAGGCCAGGCCCGAGGCGAGCACGGCGTTGTAGGCGACGATCGCGACGAAGCGGCCGCTCCAGTCGAACGTGCGCTCGTCGGTCAGCAGCGAGATGACGATCAGGCCGGCGCTGCCGAATGCCATCTGCCAGGCCGTCAGCGACAGCGCGCCGACGCCGCCACGCGCGAACAGGCGCTTGGACAGCACGACGCCGATCGCCCAGAACAGGCCGCCGCCGACCGCGAGCCAGGCACTGCGCACGCTGCCGACGCCGTGCCAGGGCTCGAGCACCAGCAGCAGGCCGGCCGCCGCGATCGCGATACCGGCCCAGTGCCGCCAGGCCGGCCGGTCGGCGAGCAGCCACCAGGCCAGCAGCACCGCCCAGAACGGCATCGTGTATGCGAGCAGGGCGGTCTTGCCGGCGCCGCCGTCGACCAGCGCCCACTGCACCAGCGCCTGGAAACCGGTGGTCTGCGCCAGGCCGATCAGCGCCGTCTGCAGCAGCGGCGGCGGCCGCAGGCTCTCGCCGCGCGCGGCCAGCAGCGCGAACAGCACGCCGGTACCGAGCGTGTAGCGCAGCGCCGAGAACGAGAACGGGCCGGCATGGACCATCGCCTGCTTCATGACGATCCAGTTGTAGCTCCAGATCAGCGCGAGCACGACGAGCGCGAGCCAGGCACGCGAGGCAGTACGGGGCATGGCGATAGGTCGCATGGCGTGTCGGGAGGGATCGCCTATGATACGCGCCGACCTCCCGGAGGAAGAACCGTGTCCGCCACCACCGACCTGATCCGCGACTACTACGCCGCCTTCAACCGCGCCGACTGGGAAGCGATGCTCGCCCACCTGACCGACGACGTCGCCCACGACATCAACCAGGGCGGCCGCGAGAGCGGCAGGGAGACGTTCCGCGCTTTTCTCGCGCGCATGAACCGCTGCTATCGCGAGCGCCTCGAGAACATCGTCGTCTGCGCGAGCGAGGACGGGCGCAACGCCTCGGCCGAGTACGTCGTGCACGGCCAGTACCTGGTCGCCGACGAGGGACTGCCGCCCGCGCACGGCCAGACCTACGTGCTGCCCGGCGGCGCGTTCTTCGACATCCGCGACGGCCGGATCGCGCGCGTGACCAACTACTACAACCTGGAGGATTGGATCCGCCAGGTCAGCGTCTGAGCCGGCCGTGACCACGACCGAACCGGTCCGCTGCGGCTGGGCGATGCACACCGAGCTTGAGCGCGACTACCACGACACCGAGTGGGGCGTTCCGCTGCACGATGACCGCACGCTGTTCGAGTTCCTGTGCCTGGAAGGCGCGCAGGCGGGCCTGTCGTGGCGCACGATCCTCGCCAAGCGCGACAACTACCGCGCCGCATTCGAGCAGTTCGACATCGCGCGCTGCGCCGCGCTCGACGACGCCCGCCTGGAGCAGCTGCTGACCGACCCGGGCATCGTGCGCAACCGGCTCAAGGTGTACTCGGTGCGCGACAATGCGCGCGCCGCGCTCGAGGCGATCGCCGAGTACGGCAGTTTCGATGCGTTTCTGTGGTCGTTCGTCGGCGGCGAGCCGGTCGTCAACGCCTGGAAGACGATGCGCGAGGGGCCGACGCATACGCCGGCCTCGGACCGGATGAGCAAGACGCTCAGGAAGCGCGGCTTCCGGTTCGTCGGCACGACGATCTGCTACGCGATGATGCAGGCCACCGGCATGGTCAACGACCACGTCACCGGCTGCTTCCGCTACCGCCAGATTGCGTCCGGCGCGTGATCGTCACCGAGCCGGCCGCATTCCTCGCCGCGTTCGACGACGAACGCTTCCCGCCGCGCGCGCCGGCGACCGCCCGCGCCGCCTTCCTCGTGGCGCCGGCCGATTTCTCGCTGGCGGCCGAGTCCTCGCGCGACAACCGCTACATGGACATGGCGGCGCGGCCCGATCCGCTGCGCGCGCTGGCCGAGCACGCGACGCTGACGCGGCGCATCGGCGCGGACGTGCCGACGCTGTGTTTTCCGGGCGATCCGGACTGCCCGGACGGCCTGTTCCCGAACAACGTGTTCGCGACCGCGCCGGGCCGGCTGATCGTCGGCCGCATGCGCCATGCGATCCGCCGGCGCGAGGCCGAGCGCGGCGACATCCGCGCGTTCTTCACCGATACGCTCGGCTACCGCACGATCGACCTGTCGCACCAGCCCTTCGTCGCCGAGCTGACCGGCTCGCTGGTGATCGATCGCGCGCGCGGCATCGGCTTCTGCGGCCTGTCCGAGCGCTGCGACGCCGACGGCGCCCGCGCGATGCACGAGGCATTCGGCCTGCGCCTGACGTTCTGTTTCGCGCTCGCCGCCGGCGAGTACCACACCAACGTCGTGCTGGCGCTGCTGGCCGGACGCAGCGCGATCCTCGCGCCGGACGGTTTCGCCGATCCGGCCGTGCCGGCCGCGATCGCGCGCGCCTACCGCGACCGCGCGATCTGGCTGACGCCCGAACAGAAACGCGCCTACGCCGGCAATGCGATCAGCCTGAGCACCGAGCGGGTCTGGATCAGCACACGCGCCGCCGATGCACTGACGCCGGACCAGCACGCCACACTGCAGCGCTGGGGCTGGACGATCGGCAGCGTCGATCTGGCGACGATCGAGACCGCCGGCGGCAGCCTGCGCTGCTGCGTCGCGGAGATCTACTGACGTCCGCCGGCGGCGAACGGCCGCTCCGCACCGCGCGACGCGACCCCTGCCCCACGCGACACGATCTGCGGCCTCGATCCCTCGGGCTGCGCGTCCGCGGCGACGCTGCGGGCCAGACGGAGCGCGCGGCCTTGATGAGCGTCGTGCGCGTCCGGCACACCCATCTCAGCGCGAAGGCAGCACGATGCGCCGCGCCGGCCGGCCGATCTGATCGAGAAACGCCGTGAACACCGTGTCGGCCGCGGCCTGCATCGCCTCGATGCGCGCGGCGGTCGCGGCGCGGATCTCGGCGGCACCGTGTCCGAGGCCGGCCGCCTCGAGCTCGTCGCGATAGGCCGGCAGGTCGAGCCAGCGCTCGATCAGCGCCGTGTCCATCTCGAGGTGGAACTGGAAGCCGTACGCGGCGGCCCCGTAGCGGAATGCCTGGTGCTCGCAGGTCGCCGTCCGCGCCAGGTGCTCGGCACCGGCCGGCAGGTCGAACGTGTAGCGGTGCCACTGGAACACCGGCGCGGTCTCGCCGAGCGCGGCGGTGACCGCGTCGCGACGGCCGGCCTCGGTCGTCGCCAGCTCGTACCAGCCGATCTCGGGCTGCGCGTTGCGGCGCACCTGGGCGCCGAGCACGTGCGCGAGCAGTTGCGCGCCGAGACAGATGCCGAGCACCGGCTTGCCCTGCGCGAGCGCGCGCTCGATCAGCGCGAGCTCGGTCTTCAGATGCCGACGCCGCTCCTGGTCGGCCACGTTCATCGGTCCGCCGAGCACGATCAAGCCGCGATAGCGGTCGATCAACGGTTGCGCATCGGGCTCGCGCTCGAAGTTGACGAAGCGGATGCGGTGGCCGCGGCGGCGGATCAGCCGGTCGAGCGTGCCGAGCGGCTCGGCGGCCACGTGCTGGAAGACCAGGACTCGCGACATGGAGACGGATGCTGCGATGCAATAAGACGGACTCTAGCCAATCGCGGCAGCCCGCGCACGCGATCGGGCCGGGCGCTCGGTTTATGATCGACCGAACGTCCGGGGAGAACGTGCATGCGTCTGATCGAGCGGCTCACACGCCACAAGTCCGTCGAGCAACTGCAGGCCGAGCTCGGCCAGCGCCGCGATCTGCGCCGCGTGCTCGGCGTCTGGCAGCTGACCGGCATCGGCCTCGGCGGCATCATCGGCGTGGGCATCTTCGTGCTGGCCGGCCAGCAGGCCGCCGTCAACGCCGGCCCGGCGGTCGCGATCGCGTTCCTGATCGCCGGCATCGCCAGTGCCGCGGCCGCGCTGTGCTACGCCGAGTTCGCCGGCCTGATTCCGGTGACCGGCAGCGCCTACACCTACGGCTATGCGGTGCTCGGCGAAGGCGTCGCCTGGCTGATCGGCTGGGACCTGCTGCTCGAGTACGCGCTGATCGTCGCCGCGGTCGCCAGCGGCTGGGCCGGCTATCTGCAGGCCCTGCTCGAGGCGGCCGGCATGCCGCTGCCGGTCTGGGCGCAGGGCGCGCTCGGCACCGGCGAGGGCCGCGTCTTCAACGTCGTCGCCGCATTCGTCGCGCTGGCGGTCGCCGGCCTGCTGACGCTGCGCACCGAATGGGGCGCGCGGCTCAATACGGCGGTCGTCGCGATCAAGATCGTCGGCGTCGCCCTGGTCATCGGCGTCGGCGCGTTCTACATCGACCCGGCCAACTGGCAGCCGTTCGTGCCCGAACGCATCGTCGACGCGAGCGGCGTCGGCCATTACGGCTGGCACGGCGTCGTCGCGGCCGCGTCGGTGGTGTTCTTCGCGGTGTTCGGCTACGACACGCTGACCACCGCCGCCGAGGAAGCGAAGAACCCGCAGCGCGACCTGCCGCGCGCGATCCTGCTCTCGCTCGGCATCTCGATGGCGCTGTATCTGACGATCTCGCTGGTGCTGACCGGCGTGGCGCACTACTCCACGCTCGACAACGATGCGCCGGTCGCACGTGCGTTCGGCGATCTCGGCCTGACCTGGGTCAGCGTTGCGATCTCGGTCACCGCGGTCACCGGCATCATCAGCGTCGTGTTCGCCTTCATGCTGGCGGCCGCGCGGATCTGGTTCTCGCTGGCGCGCGACGGTCTGCTGCCGGCGTGGTTCGCAAAGGTGCATCCGCGCTACGGCACGCCGTACCGGCCGACGCTGATGCTCGGCGTGCTGACCGCGCTCGCCGCAGGCCTGCTGCCGCTCGGCGAGCTGGCCAAGCTCGTCAACATCGGCGCGCTGAGCGCGTTCGTGGTGATCTGCGGCGCGATCCTGGTACTGCGCTACCGGCGCCCGGATCTGCCGCGCGCGTTCCGCACACCGTGGGTGCCGTTCGTGCCGTTGATCGGCATCGGCTTCTCGCTGTGGCTGCTCTCGTTCCTGCCGTGGACGACCTGGGAGCGCTTCCTGATCTGGATGGGCGTGGGCCTGATCGTCTACTTCGGCTACGGCATCCGCCACAGCCGTCTGGCGCAGGGCGGCGACCGGCCGCCGATGCGCTGAGCGACCCGCGCCTCGACCGGAGCCGGCAGGCCCGACTCGCCTGGCGTGCCACGACGGGCACCGCTGTCGGACCGAGCGATCAGCGGCGCTGCCAGGTCCAGCTGATCGGGCGCGCGCCGCCCGGCCCGACGATCGTCGCGTGCAGACGGTCGCCGTCGCGCCGATACGTGATGACGGTCGGATAGTCGTGCTGCGGATTCTCGAACCTGACGCTGTCGTCCGTGCTGGCCGTCAGCCGGAACGGCACCGGCGGCTGGCCGGCCGGCGCCGCCCAGTACGTCACGACGCCGTCGGCAGCGGTCTGGATGCGCAGGAACTCGAATCCGCGCGCGGCGTCCCCGCTGCCGTTGCGATTGACGCCGAGCATCAGGCCGCCACGCGGTGCGGTCCAGTGCTCCTCGGACCAGCGCCCGTCCTGCTCGGCGGCCCAGGTGCCGCTGATCCAGGCGAGCCGATCGATCGTCACGGGGCTGTCGGCCTGCGTCGATGTCGCTGCCACACTGGCGCAGGCCAGTACCATTGCGTACAGATGTTTCATGGTCGGCTCCGCCGGTCGAGGTGGATCCAGCTTAGCCTCGGCACGGCCGGCCCGACTTGGACGAACGCGACATCCGGAGCCCTTGCATGCACTACGCCGAAATGCCGCTGCCGGCGCTCGACGGCCTGGTCAAGACGCTCTGGACACTGCGCTGCGAAGGCGCGGCCGACGCCGTCATCGAGCACGACGCGACGCCGGACGGCTGCCTCGAAGTGATCCGCAGGCTGGACGGGCGGTCGTCCTGGGGCCGCGCGCAGCCGGCGGCGTTCGTCGCCGGCCTGATCGATCGCCCGGCGCGCCTGAGCTTCAGCGGCGATGCCACGTTCGTCGGCCTGCGCCTGTGGCCGTGGACCTGGCACGCGCTCGGCGGGCGGCCGTGCAGCGGTTTCGTCAACGACTGGATCGCACTCGACGATGCCGGTCTGCCGGCCGACGTGACGGCGCTGCTGTCCTCGCTCGACGCCGAGCCGGATCCACAGCTGTGCGAAAGGCTCGCCGCGATCGACGACGGCACGCTGGCCGCGACTGGCCGCTCGATCCTGAGCGCGAGCTCGGTCGCCGCCTTGGCGGCGCACGGCGGCCATTCGATGCGCGGGCTGCAGCGCTGGTTCCGGCGCAGCGTCGGCATCGCGCCGCGCACCTATCTGCGACTGCTGCGCTTCCAGGAGACGCTGACCACGATCCAGGCGCGACCGGCGATCCTGGCCGATCAGGCCGCACTGCACGGCTATGCCGACCAGCCGCACATGGCGCGCGAGTTCCGTGCGCTGGCCGGCCGCGCGCCGCGTGCCGCGCGCAAACGCGCACGCGGACCGTTCGTGTAGCGGAACCCGGCTCGCCCGCGTCCGGCCGCGCGCCGGGCAGCGCGCGCGGGCCGTCCGTGCAGCAGGAAGCGCTTTAACCTGGCTGTCGAAGCGCGATCGCGCTCACGCCGTGTGGGCGACGTACGGAAAGAGCGCGGCACGCCTTCGACAGAGCGGAGATCGTTCGGCACGCTCGCCGACGGCCGACCCGCCCGCTTCCGCAAAGGCTACCGGGGGGATTGACCGGACCGGATGCCGGCCGATACCATGATGTACTAACACATTAGTACATCATCGCAATGAAACGCCGCCCGATCACCCCCTCGCTCGACTCCGACCGCGCCGAACGCTCGCTCTGCGAAGCGCTGCTCTCGCTGCGCACGGTCGAGGAAATGCGCGCCTTCCTCGACGATCTGTGCACGCCGGCCGAGCGCGAGGCGATGCGCGACCGCTGGTGCGTGGTCCCGCACCTGATCGCCGGCGAGCCGTATCGCGAGATCCACGAAGACACCGCGGTCAGCGTGACCACGATCGGTCGCGTGGCGCGCTGCCTCGATCAGGGCGCCGGCGGCTACCGGCTCGCCGCCAAGCGCCTGAAGCTGGATCGTCCGGCGCGCACGAGCGATGCGGCGGCGAGGACCTCGGCATGAGCGCGCCGCGCGACCGCCTGCGCGTGGCGGTACAGAAATCCGGCCGGCTCGCCGAGGCCTCGCTGTCGCTGCTCGGCCGCGCCGGACTCGCGTTCCGCGCCAGCCGCGACCGTCTGTTCCTCTACGGCGAGAACCTGCCGATCGACGTGCTGCTGGTGCGCGACGACGACATCCCGGACCTGCTGGTCGAGGGCAGCTGCGAGCTCGGCATCGTCGGCCGCAACGTGCTGGAGGAATATCGCCTCGGCGCGCCGGCCGGCGCCGCGGTGCCGGCCGAGCGCCAGGCGCTCGGCTTCGGCGGCTGCCGGCTGTCGCTGGCCGCACCCGACGGCGGCACGATCGCCGCGGCGAAGGACCTGGACGGGCTGCGCATCGCGACCTCGTATCCGGCCCTGGTCGGCGACTGGCTCGCGCGCAACGGCATCCGCGCCGACGTGGTCGTGCTGAACGGCTCGGTCGAGATCGCGCCGCGGCTCGGCAAGGCCGATGCGATCTGCGATCTGGTGTCCTCCGGCGCGACGCTGGCCGCCAATCAGCTGCACGAGATCGACACGATCCTGCGCAGCGAGGCCGTGCTCGCGGCCGGCCCGCTGCCGCAGAGCGGATTGCGCGCCGAGCAGATCGAGCGGCTCTGCGCACGCATCGAAGGCGCCCGCTCCAGCGACGGCGCGCGCCTGCTGATGATGCAGGCACCGCGTACGGCGCTGCCGGCGATCACGCGCCTGCTGCCGGCCCGCGAGTCGCCGAGCGTGATGAGCCTGGACGGCCTGCCCGACGACATCGCCGTGCAGGCGCTGTGCAACGGCTCGCTGGACTGGCAACACCTGGAAGACCTCAAGCGGCTCGGTGCGCGCGGCCTGATGGTGCTGAACGTGGAGCGGATGCTGGCATGAGAATTCTCGATTGGCGCGCGCTCGGCGCGGCCGAGCGCGACGCGGCGCTGGCCCGTCCGCGTCAGGTGCGCGACCCGCAACAACTCGAGCGCGTGCGCGCGATCCTCGCCGAGGTGCGCAGGCATGGCGATGCGGCGCTGCGTACGCTGACGAAGCGGTTCGACGGCTGCGATCTGGCCGAGTTCGCGGTCGGCGAGGCCGAGTTCGAAGCGGCCGAGGCGGCCGTCGACGCCACCCTGCGCGCCGCGATCGAGCGCGCGATCGAGCGCGTGCGCACGTTCCACGCCGCGCAGCTGCCGCGCTCGCTGCGCGCCGACACCGCGCCCGGCGTGCGTTGCGAACAGCTGATCCGTCCGATCGGCCGCGTCGGCCTCTACGTACCGGCCGGCAGCGCGCCGCTGCCTTCGACGGTGTGGATGCTCGCGGTGCCGGCTGCCCTGGCCGGCTGTCCCGAGATCGTGCTGACGACGCCGCCGCGCGCCGACGGCAGCGCCGATCCGCTGATCCTGACCGCGGCGCGTCTGTGCGGCGTCACGCGCGTGTTCAAGCTCGGCGGCGCACAGGCGATCGCCGCGCTCGCCTACGGCACCGGCAGCGTCCCCCGTTGCGACAAGCTGTTCGGGCCCGGCAATGCCTGGGTCACCCAGGCCAAGCTCGAGGTCGCCGCCGATCCGGACGGCGCGGCGATCGATATGCCGGCCGGCCCGTCGGAGGTGCTGGTGATCGCCGACGACGGCGCCGATCCGGATTTCGTCGCCGCCGACCTGCTCGCGCAGGCCGAGCACGGCGCCGATTCGCAGGTCGTGCTGGTCAGCCCGAGCGCCGCACTGCTGCGCGAGGTCGCGGCCGCGGTCGAACGGCAGAGCGCGACGCTGCCGCGCCGCGCGATCGCCGAGGCCGCGCTGACGCACGCGCGCCTGATCCACGTCGGCGACCTCGACGAGGCGGTCACTGTGTCCGAACGCTACGCCCCCGAGCATCTGATCGTGCAGACGCGCGATCCGCGCGCGCTGCTGCCGCGCCTGTCGGCCGCCGGCAGCATCTTTCTCGGCGCATGGTCGCCGGAGACGCTCGGCGACTACTGCGCCGGACCCAATCACGTACTGCCGACGCTCGGCTTCGCGCGCGCCTTCAGCGGCGTCGGCGTCGACAGCTTCCTGCGCCGCGTCTACGTGCAGGAACTCAGTGCCGACGGACTCGCCGCGATCGGCGGCGACGCGGCCCTGCTCGCACGCGCCGAACGACTCGAGGCGCATGCCCGCGCGGTCGACCTGCGCCTGGCCGCACTGCCGCAGCGCCGGGCGGTGACGGCATGAGCCCGCTCGCGCGCGCACGGCCGGATCTGGCCGCATTCGTACCGTACGCGTCGGCGCGCCGCAGCGGTCTGGTCGGCGCGATCCGGCTCAACGCCAACGAGTCGCCATGGGCCGACAACGGCGATTCGGCCGCGCTCAACCGCTATCCCGATCCGCAGCCGCTCGCGCTGCGCAGCGACCTCGCCACGCTGTACGGCGTGGCCGAGGACCGGTTGTGGACCGGCCGCGGCAGCGACGAGGCGATCGACCTGCTGCTGCGCGGCTTCTGCCGGGCCGGCCGCGACAACGTCGTCGGCCTCGCGCCGAGCTTCGGCATGTACCGCATCGGCGCGCAGCTGCAGGGGGCCGAGTACCGCGCGCTGACGCTGAGCCCGGCGGCCGGCTTCGCGCTCGATCCGGAGCGCCTGCTGGCGCTGGTCGACGCCGACACCAAGCTGGTCGTGCTCTGCTCGCCGAACAACCCGACCGGCGAGCTGCACCACGACGTGGTCGGCTGGCTCGCCGAGGCACTGGCCGGCCGTGCATTGCTGGTCGTCGACGAGGCCTACATCGAGTTCGCCGGCATTCCGAGCGCGACCGCCCTGCTCGACCGCCACGACAACCTGGTCGTGCTGCGCACGCTGTCCAAGGCCCATGCGCTGGCGGGCGCGCGCATCGGCAGCCTGATCGCGCATCCGGACGTGGCGCGCTTCATCGGCCGCATCGCCGCGCCGTATCCGCTGCCGCTGCCGTGCGTGGCCGCGGCGATCGCCGCGCTCGAGCCCGCCGCGCTCGAGCGCACGCGGGCGCGCATCGCGACCCTGGTCGGCGAGCGCCGCCAGCTCGCCGACGCACTCGCCGCACGGCCGGACGTGCGCACGGTCTGGCCGTCGGCGGCGAACTTCGTGCTGGCGCGCTTCGCCGACGGGCCGGCCGCACTGCAGCGCGCGCTGGCCGCCGGCGTCGTGCTGCGCGACGTCTCGGCACAGCCGGGCCTCGCCGACTGCCTGCGCATCACGGTCGGCAGCCCTTACGAGAACGAGACCCTGCTGGAGGCGCTGGCATGAGCGCGCCGAAGATTCTGTTCGTCGACCGCGACGGCACCCTGATCGTCGAGCCGCCGGACGAACAGATCGACCGCTACGAGAAGTTCCGCCTGGTGCCGGGTACGATCGCGGCGCTGCGGCGCTGCGTCGAGGCCGGCTATCAGCTGGTCATGGTCAGCAATCAGGACGGCCTCGGCAGCGCGAGCTTTCCGCACGCCGACTTCGTCGGACCGCAGCAGCTGCTGCTCGACATCCTCGCCGGCGAAGGCATCACGTTCCGCGAGATCCTGATCGATCCGCACCGGCCCGAGGACGGCGCGCCGACGCGCAAGCCGGGCACCGGCCTGGTGCGCCACTACCTCGGCGACGGCGCGCTCGACCGCGCGCGCAGCGCGGTGATCGGCGATCGCGAGACCGACCTGGAGTTCGCACGCAACATCGGCATTCGCGGCCTGCGCCTGGGCACCGACGGCGACTGGGCCGCGATCGCGCGCACCTTGCTCGACGCGCCGCGCACCGGCCGCGTCGAACGCACGACGCGCGAGACCCGGATCCTGGTCGAGCTCGATCTGGACGGCCGTGCGCGCCCCGAGATCTCGACCGGGCTCGGCTTCCTCGATCACATGATCGAACAGCTCGGCGTGCACGGCGATTTCGCGCTGCGCCTGAGCTGCCACGGCGACCTGCACATCGACGAGCACCACACCGTCGAGGACTGCGCGCTCGCGCTCGGCCAGGCACTGCGCGACGCGCTCGGCGACCGCCGCGGCATCGGCCGCTACGGCTTCACGCTGCCGATGGACGAGAGCCTGGCCGAAGTGGCGATCGATCTGTCCGGACGTCCGTACTTCGTGTTCGACGGCCGCTTCCCGCGCGAGGCGGTCGGCACGCTGCCAACCGAGCTGGTGCCGCACTTCTTCCGCAGCCTGTCCGACGCGCTCGGCGCCAACCTGCACCTGCGCGTGCGCGGCGAGAACACGCATCACATGATCGAGGCCTGCTTCAAGGCGGTCGGCCGCGCGCTGCGCCAGGCGATCGCGCGCGGCGCCGGCGACGTGCCGAGCAGCAAGGGCGTGCTGGCATGAACGTGCGCGCCGTCATCATTCCCGGCAGCGGCGCCAACTTCGGCTCGCTGCGCCAGGCCTGCCTGCGGATCGGCGTCGAGGCCGAGGTCAGCGACGATCCGGCCCGCGTCGGCGCGGCCAGTCACCTGATCCTGCCCGGTGTCGGCGCCGCCGGCCATGCGATGCGCAGTCTGCGTGCACGCGGCGTCGACCGGCTGATCCGTACGCTCGGCCAGCCGCTGCTCGGCATCTGTCTCGGCATGCAGCTGCTGTTCGAGGGCTCCGAGGAGGACGACACCGAATGCCTCGGCGTGCTGCCGGGCCGGGTGCGGCGCCTGCCGGCCGAGCCGCGCTGGCCGCACATGGGCTGGAACCGCGCGCATGCGCTGCCCGGTGCGGCGCTGTTCGACGGCATCGACGACGACGCCTGGTTCTATTTCGTGCACGGCTACGCCGCGCCGGTCGACGCGACGCTGCAGGCGCGCACCGACTACGGCACCGCGTTCGCGTCTGCGGTCCGCGCCGGCGCCGTCCACGGCGTGCAGTTCCATCCGGAGAAATCCGCGGCCGCCGGCCGCCGTGTCCTGTCCAACTTCTTCTCGACGCCATGCTGATCATTCCCGCCATCGATCTGCGCGAGGGGCGCGTGGTGCGTCTGCGCCAGGGCGACTTCGAGCGCAGCCGGCAGTTCGACCACGACCCGGTCGAGCTCGCGCGGCACTACCTCGACGCCGGCGCACGCTGGCTGCATCTGGTCGATCTCGACGGCGCACGCGCGCGCCGTCCGCTGCAGACCGAGCTGCTCGGACGCATCGCCGCGCTCGGCGCGGCGGTCCAGGCCGGCGGCGGCGTGCGCAGCCGCGCCGATGTCGAGCGCCTGCTCGCGGCCGGCGTCGCGCGCGTGGTCGTCGGCAGCGTCGCGATCCGCGAGCCCGATACATTCGCGGCCTGGCTCGACGCGTTCGGCGCCGACCGGCTGTGCCTGGCGCTCGATCTGCTGCGCGACGCGCAGGGCCGCTGGCTGCCGGCCGTCGACGCCTGGCAGGCCGCCGGCGACGCCGACGTCGCCGAACTGCTGGACATGCTCGCCGAGCGCGGCCTGCGCCACGTGCTCAGCACCGACATCGCGCACGACGGCATGGGCGAAGGTCCCAACCTCGTGCTGTACCGGATGCTGGCCGGCCGCTGGCCCGGCCTGGCCTGGATTGCGTCGGGCGGCGTCAGGCACGGGGCCGATGTGGCCGCGCTGCGTGGCACCGGCGTCGTCGCCTGCGTCGCCGGCACCGCCCTGCTCGATGGCAGCCTGCCGCTGGAGGAGATCGCCGCATGCTCGCGCACCGTCTGATTCCGTGCCTCGACGTCGCCGGCGGCGCAGTCGTCAAGGGCGTGCGCTTCCGCGACCATCGCGTGGTCGGCGACATCCTCGAGCTGTCGCGCCGCTACGCCGAGGAAGGCGCCGACGAGCTCGTGTTCTACGACATCACCGCCAGCCCCGAGGGCCGGCGTGTCGACACCGGCTGGATCGCGCGCGTCGCCGGCGAGCTCGACATCCCGTTCTGCGTCGCCGGCGGCATCCGGTCGGTCGCCGATGCCGAGCAGGTGCTGGCTGCCGGCGCCGACAAGATCTCGGTCAACAGCCCGGCCCTGGCCCGACCCGAACTGATCGACCAGCTGGCCGCCCGCTTCGGCAGCCAGTGCGTGGTGATCGGCATCGACGTCGACGCGGCGGGCGACGATCACGGCAGCTGGCGCGTGATCGCCGACAGCGGACGCCCCGACCGCGCATCCGACAGCGGTCGCGACCTGCTCGGCTGGGTCCATGAGATCGGCGAGCGCGGCGCCGGCGAGATCGTGCTCAACGCGATCCGCGCCGACGGCGTGCGCGGCGGCTATGCGCATGCGCAGCTGGCGGCCGTGCGCGCGGCGACGCGGCTGCCGCTGGTCGCGTCCGGCGGCGCCGGCGCACCCGAGCACTTCGCCGAGATCTTCGAGCGCGGCGAGGCCGACGCGGCGCTCGCCGCCAGCGTGTTCCACAGCGGCGAGATCCGCATCGGCGACCTGAAGCGCTATCTGGCCGCGCGCGGCATCGAGGTGCGGTTGTGAGCGGCGACCTGATCGACCGGATCGACTGGGACAAGGGCGGCGGCCTGGTGCCGGTGATCGTCCAGCACGCCCACGACGGCCGTGTCCTGATGCTCGGCTACGCCGACCGCGAGGCCCTGGCGGCGACGCTCGCGAGCGGCCAGGTGCATTTCCACTCGCGCAGCCGCGGCCGGCTTTGGAAGAAGGGCGAGAGCTCCGGCCACGTGCTCGAGCTGGTCTCGCTAGCGCTGGACTGCGACCACGACAGCGTGCTGTGCCAGGCGCGGCCGGCCGGTCCGACCTGTCATACCGGCGCGGCCAGCTGCTTCGACGGCGACGGCGACGCGCATCCGTGGCTCAACCGGCTCGAGGCCCTGATCGACGCGCGGCGCAGCGCCGATCCGCAGACCAGCTACGTCGCCGGCCTGTTCGCACGCGGCCGCAAGCGGCAGGCGCAGAAAGTCGGCGAGGAAGGCGTCGAGACCGCACTGGCGGCGGTCGGCGGCGATCGCGACGAGCTGCGCGCGGAGGCGGCCGATCTGCTGTTCCATCTGATCGTGCTGCTGCGCGCGAGCGATCTGTCGCTGGCCGACGTCGTCGGCGAGCTCGCGGCGCGCGACCGCTCGCGCTGAAAGGCCGCAGCGTCCGGCCTCAGGACTCGATGGGCGCCGGCATCACGAAGGTCAGCGTGTGATGCGCGAGCAGTCCGCCGCGCAGATCGAGACAGCGCGCCTCGCCGTAGGCGGTGCGCCGCGCCAGGCTGATCAGCCTCGCCTCGCAGCGGAACGCCTCGCAGCGGACGCTGCGCAGGAACTGTGTCTGCATGTGACCGGTCACCGAAGGATCATCCAGGCCGCGCACGGTCTTGATCGCGAGCCACATCGCGACATCGGCGGCATTCATCAGCACCTGGCCGCTGGCGATGCCGCCGGGGCGTTCGAAATGCGGCAGATGCGGCACCTCGAGCTCGCACAGGCCCGGTGCCGCGCGCACGACGACGAAACCGTAGGCGCGGGTGAAGGCCGCCTCGTGCGAAACCAGATGCTGCAGCTCGGCCGCGGTGGCGAGCAGCGGAAGCTCCGAGAACGTCATGCTGGCCGATTCCCGACGGGCGAGGAGGCGAGCTTGAGCGAGGCGGTGCCGGTACTCAAGACGCCTCGGCGGGCGCCAGCGTCAGCCGCGAGACGAAGACGCCGAGACGGCGCATGTCCGGTCCGGCGCGCTTGGACAGCGGCGAGGCCGGCGAGTCGACGCGGAACGTGAGCTTGACGCAGCCGTCGCCGAGCGCGGCACGCGGCAGCCTGACGCGTTCGTCGACGCGATCGTGTCCGGGCCGCGTCTCCCAGCGCGCCAGCGGCGTACCGTTGGCGAGCAGCTCGACGTCCACCTGCGGATGCCGCCGCGCGACGAAGCTGCGCAGCTCCACGTCGAGCGTCAGATCGCGCTCGGTCGGCACGTGGAGAATCAGCGACGCGTCCTCGTCGCGCGTCCAGATGCCGCTGGCTTCGGGCGCATGCCAGCCGCTGCCGAGCCGCGCGAGGTCGGCGCTTCCCTCTCCCAGCATCAGCTGCAGCGGCAACGCCGAGCGCTGCGTGCAGACCTCGCGAGCGACGCGCTCGTCGATCTGCCGCTCGACGAAATCCTCGCTGTGCCCGACGAAGAACGCGAACGCGGCCAGGTAGCCGCAGCCGATCGCGGCCAGCAGCGCGAGCAGCAGCCAGCGGCCAAGCGCCGGAGCCGTGCTCAGATCGTGATCGACTTGCCGAGTGTCCATGCGGTCATCAGAAATCCGTTGAGCAGGGCGAAACACGAGAACACGGCCGCGCTCGTCAGTGGCCGGCCGTCCAGATGGCGGGCCAGGCCGATCGCGATCGGAAACAGCACGATGCAGTAGCGCAGCAGCGAGTTCGGAATCTGTCCGCTCCACAGCAGCAGCAGGATCATCAGGCACAGGCCGAACTCTTCGTAGAACCTGAGTCTCAGCAGCAGCAGCGAAGCTGCGAACGCGGCCAGACTGCACAGCACCCAGAACGTGGCCAGTCCGCCAGTACGCAGATGCGACAGCACGTTGATCCACGGCAGGTCCGAGTGCCAGCCCCAACCGTGCGCGACGCTCGAGGCCTGAGCGAACGCATCGCCGGTCAGCGCGAAGCAATAGGCCCAGAAGCAGAACAGACCGAGCGGTGCCAGCACGATCGGCACGAACAGCTGCGGGCGCCGCCACGGCATCAGGAACGCGCTCACACCGAACTGCCGCACGATCCAGAACAGCATGAAGAACACGAAGAACACGCCGTTGGCGCGGACGCCCGACAGCGCGGCCGCGAGCAGGCCGGCGACCAGGAACTGACCGCGCCGCACGTGATACATGGCGCCGGCCAGCAGCAGCAGGAACAGGCTCTCCGTATACGCCGCCGAGAACACGAAGCCCTGCGGCACGAAGCAGATCAGCGCCACCGCGAGCAGGCCGACCGGACGCGAGCATCCGAGCAGCTGGGCGTAGCGGTAAATGTAGATTAGCGCGCCGACGAAGCACAGATTCGAGATCAGCAGTGCGGCCGGCAGCACGTCGATGCCGAGCGCGGCCGATACCGCACCGATCAGCAGCGGATAGACCGGAAAGAACGCCAGCGTGGTCTGTCCGGGCTGATCGACCGGGCTGATCGCCGAGTAGCCGTGGCGCACGATCTCCAGATACCAGCCGCAGTCCCAGCGACACAGCAGCGAGCGCCCGGTGTCGAGATAGACCGTGGAGTCGATCGCGCCGACGGTCAGTCCGCCGATCGCCAGCAGGGCCAGTCTCGATACCGCATACAGCGCGAGAATCGCCGTGACCGGGCTGGCGGCGATCCGCGCCAGCAGCGGCGCGAGCCTCGCGGCGATCGTCGGCACGCGGCTGCCGCCCGGCATCGGGATCGCGGACGTGCCGGCGCTGCGGGCGCCGCGAGCCGCCGTCACGGAGCGGTCTCTGGCGCGCGCGCGGCGCGGTGCGGCACGGACGCAGGCACCGCATCGATGCCGCCTTCGCGCGTCCTGATCTCGCGGAACACGAACAACGGCCTGCGCTTGAGCTCCATGAACATCCGGCCGAGGTACTCGCCGATGATGCCCAGGCACAGCAGCTGCACGCCAGAGAACAGCGCGACGATGATGATCAGACTGGTCCAGCCACGCGCGGTGTCGCCGAGCATCCACGACACCAGCGCATAGGCCAGGATCGCCAGCGCCACGCCGAACGAGAGCCCGGCGAACAGGATGCTGACGCGCAGCGGACGCACCGAGAAACCGGTGATCGCGTCGGCCGCGAGCTTGAGCATGCGCCGCAGCGGATACTTGGTCTCGCCGGCCGCGCGCGCATGGCGCACGTACGGCAGCGCCTCCTGGCGGAAGCCGAGCCACGCGATCAGGCCGCGCACGAAGCGGTGCTGCTCGGGCATTGCGAGCAGCGCGTCGAGCACGCGGCGGTTGATCAGGCGGAAATCGCCGACGTTCTCGGGAATCGGCAGGTCGGTCAGCCGGTTGAGCGTGCGGTAGAACAGCCGCGCACTCGACTTCTTGAACGCGGTCTCGCCTTCGCGTTCGGTGCGCAGGCCGTAGACGACGTCGGCGCCGGCGTCCATGCGCCGCATCATCTCGCCGAGCAGCTCGGGCGGATCCTGCAGGTCGGCGTCGATCATCAGGATGCGCTCGCCGCGCGCGACCGACAGGCCGCCGCTCAGCGCGAGCTGGTGGCCGAAGTTGCGCGACAGCGAGACCGCGACGACGTGGGCATCGGCCCGGGCGATCGACTCGAGCAGCGGCCAGGTGGTGTCGCGCGAACCGTCGTCGACGTAGACGATCTCGTAGTCGTCGCCGACCGCGGAGGCGCAGGCCGCGGCCAGCCGCTGGTGCGTCTGGCCGATGACCGCTTCCTCGTTGTAGCAGGGCACCACGACGCTCAGCTGGGGCGCGCGGTGGCCCGCCGGTGTCGGAAACAGGGGCGCGTTCGGAACCATCGATCGGGAATCGCCTGGGGAATAACCGCATTCTGCGCAAAGCGATGTTGCTTTGCACACCGTGTCGTGTCGCCGGGCCGGTCCGCACACGGGCCGCCCCCGGCAAGCTGAATGACGGACCGACGCCCCGCACCGTCGCGTGCCAAGGCGGGGTTCGCCGCAGTAGCATGCACGGCGCCCCCGGATCGCCGGATCGACCGAACCCACACTGCGTGAAACTGCCCTTCTCGCCGACGCGTCTGCGCAGCGTGCTCGGTGTCCTGGTGGTCGCGCTGGCGCTCTACGCGCTCGAACACGAGTTCCGCGATACGCACTGGGATCAGCTGATGGCCGAGCTGCGCGCGGTCCCGCTGCGCGCGCTGGCGGCCGGCCTGGGCCTGACGCTGGCCAGCTACGCCCTGCTGGTGCTGTTCGACCGCCAGGGCCTGGCCCTGGTCGACAAACACGTCGCCCCTGCCCGCCTCGCGGCGACCTCGTTCGTCGCCAATGCGCTCGGCCACAGTCTCGGTCTGGCGCCGCTGACCGGCGGCACGGTGCGCCTGAAGGGCTACGGCGATGCCGGTGTCGGCCTGGCCGACGTCGGCCGGATCGCCGTGCACGTCAGTCTGGCCTTCCTGCTCGGCGCCTGGAGCCTGACCGGCCTGACGCTGGCCGCGGCGCCGGCCCATCTGGCCGCGGTGCTGCCGGGCGAGGCGACGTTCTGGCGCGGACTGGGCATCGTGATCCTCGGTGTGCTGGCGGCCGGCCTGATCGCGCTCGGCCGCCAGCCGCGCCAGCTGTCGGTCGGCCGGATCTCGCTGCGGCTGCCGAGCCGGCGCGTCGCCGGCCTCGCATTGCTGATCAGTGCCGCCGAGCTGTGCTGCGCGGCCGGTGCGCTGTACGTGATGTTGCCGGACGGCGCGCCGCCTTTCGTCGAGTTCGCCGGCAGCTACGTGATCGCGATCCTCGCCGGCGTGATCTCGACCGTACCGGCCGGCCTCGGCGTGTTCGAGTGGACGCTGATCCGGACGCTGCCGCAGATCGATCGCAACGCCCTGCTCGCCTCGATCGTCGCCTATCGCCTCATCTACTACGTGGTCCCGCTGCTGCTGGCGCTGGCCGGCATGGTGCTCTGGAGCGCCGGCGGCACGGCTCGCCGCTTCTCGCGGCTGGCCGCCTCGGTGATCCCGGCCGTGGCGGCGGCGGCGGTGTTCACGGCCGGCGCCTGGCTGCTGGTGGCCGGCGTGCTGCCGGTGCCCGAGCAGACCGTGGTCTCGGCGCCGCTGCCGCTGCTGGAGCTGTCGCATCTGCTCGGCAGCCTGCTCGGCGTGTTCCTGCTCGTGCTCGCGCTCGGCATCCAGCGCTGCAGCCACGGCGCCTGGCTGCTGACGCTCGGCGTGCTCGCGGCCGGCGTGCCGATCGCGCTGATTCGCGGCGACCCGCCGCTGCTGATCGCGGCGTTCGTCGTGCTGGCCGCGCTGCTGCTGGCCGGACGCAGCCACTTCTCGCGCCCCGCGGCGGTGCTCGAGGCACGCTTCAGCCCGCTCTGGTGGCGCAACGTCGCCCTGGTCGTGCTCGGTACCGGCTGGCTGATGCTGTTCGCGTACCGCAACGTGCCGTATCGCAACCGGCTGTGGTGGCAGTTCGAGCTCAGCGGCGACGCGCCGCGCGCGCTGCGCGCCCTGCTGGCCGTGGTGATCGTGCTGTCGCTGGTCGCACTGTGGCAGCTGCTGCGGCCGGCGCCGCGCCGCGATCCGCTGCCGGACCGCGAGCAGCTCGACGCACTCAGGCCGCGGATCGACGCGGCGGCGCGCAGCCAGGCCAATCTGGCCTATCTCGGCGACAAGGCGCTGCTGACGACCGGCGACACCGGTCTGCTGATGTTCCGTCAGGGCGGACGCTCGCTGATCGCGATGGGCGATCCGCTCGGCTCGCCCGATGAACGCGCGCGGCTGCGCTGGACATTCCGCGAGATGGCCGATCAGCGCGATCTGCGCTGCGTGTTCTACCAGGTCGAGCGCGAGGATCTGGAAGCCTATCTCGACCTCGGCCTGGCCCTGGTCAAGCTCGGCGAGGAGGCCGTGGTCGACCTGACCACGTTCGGCCTGGAGGGCAGCGCGCGCGCCGAGCTGCGCCAGTCGCGCAATCGCGGCCAGCGCGAGGGGCTGCGCGTCGTGCACCTGGCCGCCGAGGAGATCGGCGCGTGGCTGCCGGCGCTGCGGCGCATCTCCGACCAGTGGCTGGCGCTCAAGGCCGGCAGCGAGAAAGGCTTCTCGCTGGGCTTCTTCGACGAGGACTATTTGCGCCGCTTCCCGGCCGCGGTCGCGCTGACCGCCGACGGCACGCCGGTCGCGTTCGCGAACCTGTGGCCGGCGCCGGCCGGCGGCGAGCTGTCGATCGACCTGATGCGCCATGCCGCCGACGCGCCGCGCGGCGTCATGGACTTCCTGTTCATCGAACTGATGCTCTGGGGCAAGGCGCAGGGCTATCGCAGCTTCAATCTCGGCATGGCGCCGCTGTCGGGCATGGCGCGCCATCGCCTGGCCGCACGATCGCAGCGCCTGCTCGGCTTCCTGGCCGGCCACGGCGAACGCTTCTACGGATTCGAAGGCCTGCGCCGCTACAAGGACAAGTTCGGCCCGGTCTGGAAGCCGCGTTATCTGGCCGCGCCCGGCGGCGTGCATCTGGCCGGCGTCTTCCTCGATCTGACCCGCCTGATCAATCGCGGCCCGGCCGCGCTGCGCGGGCAGCCCCATTCTCCGACCCCGACGCATCCCGACTCATGACCCGACTGCGCCCGCTCGTCTTCTGGCTTTCGATGATCACGCTGGTGATCGGCATCGGCGTCGTCTGGCTGCGCCACACCGACCTGCCGCGTTCCACCGTCGCGGACACGCAGGCGCCGGCGGCGGCCGGCCCGGTCCGCACCGGCAGCGGCTTCGCATTCGGCCGCTTCGGCGCGCTGACCGTGATCGAGCCGGCCGGTGTCCCGAGCGACGTCGTGTTGTACCTGTCCGACCAGGGCGGATGGAACGCGGCGATGACCGCGCTGGCCGAGCCGCTGGCCGAGCGCGGCGCCCTCGTCGTCGGCATCGACTACGCGCGCTTCGCCGCGACCGTCGATCGCGACGATGCGCCGTGCCTGTACCTGTCGTCGGATTTCGAGGATCTGGGCCGCGCCGTGCAGTCGCACTATCGCCTGGCGCGCTTCACGCCGCCGCTGCTCGCCGGCGTCGGCGCCGGCGCGACGATGGCCTACGCGATCCTGGTTCAGCAGCCGCCCGGCACGTTCGCCGGCGCGCTCAGCCTGGGCTTCTCGCCGACCGTCGCACTCGACAAGTCGCTGTGCGGCGCCTACGCGCTGCGCAGCCATCCGGACTCGACGCCGCATCGCGAAGCGCTGGAACCGACCGCGGCGCCGGCGCCCTGGATCGTGCTGCAGTCGACCGCCGCCGGCGACGTCGAGGCCTTCGTCGCCGCGGTGCCGGGCGCGCGCTATGTCGCGTCGAGCGCCGCCGATCCGGACTACCGGCTGCAGCCGGCCTGGCGCGCGGACTATCTCGGCGCGTTCGACGCGCTCGCCGCCGACGCGCGGCGCGCCGATCGTTCGGGCGCGCCGACCGATCTGGCCGATCTGCCGCTGGTCGAAGTGTCGGCCAGCGGCGGCACCGACGAGCGCATGGCGGTGATCCTGACCGGCGACGGCGGCTGGGCCGGCCTCGATCGCGAGGTCGCCGACACGCTCGCCGGCCGCGGCATCCCGGTCGTCGGCCTGTCGACGCTGAAGTACTTCTGGTCGGCCAAGACACCCGAACGCACCGCGCAGGATCTGGACCGCATCCTGACGCACTACCTGCAGCGCTGGGGCAAGCGCAGCGCGATCGTCATCGGCTACTCGATGGGCGCCGAGGTGCTGCCGTTCGCGCTGAACCGGCTGCCCGACGCGACGCGTGCGCGCATCGCCTACGGCGCGGCGCTCGCGCCCGGGTTGAACGCCACGTTCGAGTTCCACGTCAGCAACTGGATGAGCGACAGCGACGAGGGCCAGCCGGTCGCGCCGGAGATCGACAAGCTGACCGTGCCGCTGCTGTGCGTGGCCGGCGAAGGCGACGACGACAACGCCTGCACGCGCATCGACCGGCAGCGCTTCCGCGTCGTCACGCTGCCGGGCAACCACCATTTCGGCGGCGACTACGAGCGCCTGACCGCGACGATCCTCGAAGGCGCCAAGCCGCACTGACGCGGCACCGCGGGCGGGCGCCCGCTCGCGAGATCCGCTCGCTCAGTTCACGCGGAAGCGTGCGTCGAAGCGCGCGCCGCCGAGCGCCGAACGCGAGACGACCAGCTCACCGCGATAGGCCTTGACGATGTCCTGCACGATCGACAGGCCGATGCCGTGCCCCTGCACACGCTCGTCGCCGCGCACGCCGCGCTGCAGGATGTGCTCGATCTTGTCATCGGGAATGCCCGGTCCGTCGTCCTCGACGAGGATCTGCAGGCCCGGCCGCGCCTTGTCGCGCGTCGGAATCTCGCGCACCGTCAGCACGACGCGGTGCGCGGCCCATTTGAACGCGTTCTCGAGCAGGTTGCCGAGCACTTCCATCAGGTCGCCGAGCTCGCCGTGGAAGCGCGACTGGCTGTCGATGTCGAACTCGCACAGGATGTTCTTGGCGACGTAGATCTTCTCGAGACTGCGCACGACCTCTTCGGCGTACGGCTCGACCGGCAGCGGCGCGGCGAACGTGGAGTGTCCCGAGGTCGCGGCGCGCGAGAGCTGATAGGCGACGATCTCGTCCATGCGGCCGACCTGCTCGAGCACGGTCCAGCGCAGCTGCTCCGGATCGCTGTCGGACTCGAGCTGGTTGCGCACGACCGCGAGCGGCGTCTTGAGGCTGTGCGCGAGATCGGCCAGCGTGTTGCGATAGCGCGTCAGGCGGTGGCGCTCGCCGTCGATGAACGCGTTGAGGCCGGTCGTGATGCCGGCGACCTCGACCGGGTAGTTGCCGGTCAGGCGCTGCTGGCCGCCCTGTTCGACGCGGCGCAGATCGCGCGTCAGCGTCCGCAGCGGCGCCAGGCTCCAGTGCAGCACCGCCATCAGCAGCAGCAACAGCAGGACACCGAGGCCGCCGAGCCAGGCCAGCAGGGTGCGCCGGTAGATCTCGACCTGACGGCGCAGGCCGTTGACGTCCTCGGCGACATGGAACGTCAGCTGCAACTCGCCGCCGCCGGGCGTGTTCCAGGTCACGCCCTGCGAGAGCAGGAACAGATCGCCCTGGTCGGTCCTGATCGGACCGCGGAAACGCACCGCGCCCTGCGGCAGCTCCTCGCCGAACGGCAGGTCGCGCCCCTGCGCCGAGGGCGATCGCCAGACCTGATCCTTGGCGCCGCGGATCTTCGCGCCGACGATGCCGGCATACAGGCCCGATCCGGCCGGACGATCGAAACGCGGATCGGGCCCGTACTCCGGCGGCAGCAGCTCACCGCCGCGCGTCGTATCGGACCCGGCCAGATAGGCGAATACGTAGCTTTGCAGCCGCTCGCGCATCGAGCCTTCCGCAGCGTCGTAGAACGCCTGGTCGAGCGCGAAGAACGCCAGACCGAGGAAGGCCGTCAGCGCAATACCGGCCGCTGCCAGCGAGCGCGCCTGCAGCGACAGCGGCCGTGGCATCGATCAGTTGCCGGTTGCGGTTTCCGCTTCTTCCGGCGTGTCGGTGCGCTCGAGCGCGAACCGATAGCCGCGACCGCGCACGGTCTCGATCGGCTTGATCGTGTTCTCCGGGTCGAGCTTGCGGCGCAGGCGACCGATGAACACTTCCAGCACGTTCGAATCGCGATCGAAATCCTGCTGGTAGATGTGCTCGGTCAGATCGGCCTTGGAGACCAGCTCGCCGGCGTGCAGCATCAGATACTCGAGCACCTTGTACTCGTAGCTCGTCAGGTCGACCGACTGGCCGTTGACGTGCACGGTCTGCGCGGTGGTGTCGAGCACGATCGGGCCGCACTCCAGCTGCGGACGCGACCAGCCGCTGGCGCGGCGCACCAGCGCGTTCATGCGGGCGAGCAGTTCCTCGACGTGGAACGGCTTGACGAGGTAGTCGTCGGCGCCGTTCTTGAGGCCCTGCACCTTGTCCTGCCACGACGAACGCGCGGTCAGGATCAGGATCGGATAGCGCTGGCCGCCGTCGCGCAGCTGCTTGACCAGATCCATGCCCGACAGCTTGGGCAGACCGAGGTCGATGATCGCCACGTCGAACGGAACCTCGCGGCCCAGGTAGAGACCCTCTTCGCCGTCGCCCGCCGCATCGACCGCGAACCCATCCCGCTTGAGCCGGGCCGCCAGGGTCTCGCGCAGCGGCGCTTCGTCTTCGACCAGCAGTACGCGCATGTCGGATCTCCTTAATGCCTTATTGGTTGGCGCGGATCTGGAACACCTTCACCTGGCCGTCCCGAGTCAGCACCTTGATGTGGTAGATCTTGCGCTTGTTGCGTTCCATCGTCTGCACCGACAACACCTTGCCGTCGGTCTCGCGCTGCACCTGATCGACCGCCTCCTGCACGCTGATCTCGCGTGCGAACGCAGGGCACGCGATTCCGAGCGCGACCGGCAGGACGATCAGTGACAACAACCAGCGGGACAGAGGCATGGACTTCATCTTGAAGGCGCCCGCAATCAGGCGCAAGGCTGACCGCGGAGCGACAGTCTCGACAGCACGGATTGAATTGCCGCTGAACCCTGCCGGCGCGTGGAAAATGCACACTCTTGCGCGGCTGCGGCATGCACCTGCGCCGTGCCGAACAGCGGTTCGGTGCGGCGCGGATGCCCGCGTTGCGCGATCGGCCGACGTTCGATTGCGGCGTCGATCGCAGGGCCGTCGAGCTCGCCTGCCGCGTGGCGAATCGCGCCGCACTCAGCGACGCAGTTCGAGCAGGCGCGCGCGCTCGGGCAGCGTCACCGGAATGCCTTGGCGATCGCAGCTGCCGAGCGCGCACAGCGTGCGCCGGATCGGCGTATTGGCCTGGGCCAGCAGATGGAACAGCACGTTCTGCTCGAGCGAGCCGCGCACCGCATCGGCGCCCGGACCGCTCGCGAACACCGCGACGTCCTCCCCGCTGTGCGACTCGGACGCCAGCGGCAGCAGCGCCTCCTGCAGATAGTCCGGCGACCCGGTGTCGATGCCGCGCAGGTCGGGGCGTCCGGTCGCCGGCTCGGCGCGGCCGGGGAGATGCGGAAAGCGCTTGCTGCCGGCCGCCTGGGTGGCACTGGCGCCGACGTAGCCGGGGCCGTTCGCGTAGCTCAGCGTCGTGTACGGCCGGCCGAGCAGATCCAGGGCCGGGCCCGGATCGTCGTGATCCTCGTCGGCGACGCCGTGCACGAGGCCGAGGATCGGATTGCCGCGCACCGGATAGCCGGCGAAGCTCAGCGTATGCGCGTGATCGGCGGTGACCAGGATCAGCGTGTCGTCCGCGCCGGTCATCTCGCGTGCGACGCGCACCGCGTCCGACAGCGCGATCGTCTCGTCGAGCGCGCGAAACGCGTTGCCGGCGTGATGGGCATGATCGATGCGGCCCGACTCGACCATCAGGAAGTATCCGTCCGGCGCACGCGCGAGCCGGTCGATCGCCAGTCGCGTCATCGTCGCGAGACTCGGCTCGCCGCCGGCGTCGGCGCCGCGCTCGTGCTGGTACTGCAGGTGGCCGGGCTCGAACAGGCCGAGCACCGGACCGCTGCGCGCCGGATCGAGCGCGCTCAACTGATCGGCGTTCCAGACGTAGGCCGCGCCGGGATGGCGCAGCCACTCGGCGGTCAGATCGCGGCCGTCCTGGCGCAGACCGCTGCGTCCGGCATATTCGGGATCGGGCTGCGACGCCGGCAGGAAGCGCGCGCGGCCGCCGCCGAGTACGAGATCGATCGGCGCCGCCGACTCGACCAGCTGCCGCGCCAGATCGAGGCAGCCCTGTGCACGGGCCGCGGCCGGTAGTGCCGCGTCGTGCTCCCAGTGCCGGTCGGGCGAATGGCCGTAGGTCGCGGCCGGCGTGGCGTGCGTGACGCGAGCGGTCGTGACGACGCCGGTCGCCAGGCCGGCGGCCTGCGCGAGCTCGAGCAGCGTGACTGCCTCGTTGCCGCGCATCGCCGCGCAGTCGCCGCGCGGCACGCGCTGGTTGACGCTGATGACGCCGGCCCGCGTCTTCACGCCGGTCATGATCGCCGACATCGTGCCGGCCGAATCGGGCGTCTGCTGATTGGTCTCGTAGGTGCGGCTGAGCGCGGTATGCGGAAACGTCTCGAAGCTCAGGCGGTTCTCCTCGCCCGAGTCGCCGCGGCGCTGGCCTTCGAGGATGCGGGCGGAGGCGATCGTCGCCAGACTCATGCCGTCGCCGATGAACACGATCAGATTGCGCGCGCGACCGGCCGTGCCGCCGCGCGCCGCGGACGCAGTCGCGGCACCGGCACGGAACCACCATTCCGGCGTCTCGCCGCCGGGGCGGGCGATCGCCGGCACCTCGATCGCGGGAGCCTCGGTCGTCGCCGATGTAGGCGGCGCCGGACGTGTAGCCGTACAGCCGGCCAGACCGACGCCGATGACGGCGGCCGCCAGGCCCGATCGCAGACGCTGATGCACCACCGCTCCTCTGCCCTGTCGTGCGGCCGACGATTATCGCCGAGTCGCCGCGACGCGCGACACCGCGGCAGCGCGACGCGCGCCGAAGACATCGCACGCGGGCCGCGCATGGCGCCGTCGCCGGCGCCCTGCCGAGGACGGTGATCTGCGATCGCGCCGCCCGGTCCGGCGGCTCGACCTAGGCCGGCTCGATCGGCAGCTGCCGCGCCTGCTTGACCGTGCGCAGCACGAAGCTCGAGTTGATGTCGGCGACACCGGAGGCGTCGAGCAGCTTGTCGAGCAGGAAGCGCGAGAAGTGCTCCAGATCGGCGACGACGACCTGCAGCAGGTAGTCCATGTCGCCGGTCAGCGCGTGGCAGGCGACGACCTCGTCCCAGCGCTGCACGCGCTCGACGAAGTGTTCGATCGCGCTCGGCCCGTGCTTCTCCAGCTGCACGCGCACGAAGGCCTGCAGGCCGAGGCCGACCGCCTTCGGATCGATCCAGGCTCCGTAGCCGGCGATCACGCCGGCCGCCTCGAGCCGCTGGATCCGGCGCAGACAGGCCGACGCCGACAGGTTGATGCGCGCGGCGATGTCGCTGTTGGTGGCGCGGCCGTCGCGCTGCAGCAGGGTCAGCAGGCGCAGATCGGTCCGATCGAGCCGAATCGCGGATTCCGCCACGACATTGCTCCGTTTTTCATCCAGACGCAATTATCTTGCGCGATTATCGCTTTCAGCCGCAACATCGCAAACTTCTTGCGCGACATCCGGGATAGCATGAATCATTCCCGTCCGGCCGGAGCCACCGATGAGCGAAGCGCCCCGTCGCGTCGAAAGCCTGCAGACCGACAAAGGCTACGTGCCGGTCTACACCACCGCGATCGTCGAGCAGCCGTGGAGCGATTACGCACCGGCCGATCATCAGACCTGGGCGTCGCTGTTCCGCCGTCAGCGCGAGCTGCTCAAGGGCCGCGCCTGCCGCGAGTTCATCGACAATCAGGAGCGCTTCCAGATGTCGCCGGAGGCGATTCCGCGCTTCGACGACCTCAACGAGGTGCTGCTGCGTGCGACCGGCTGGCAGCTGGTCGGCGTCGAGGGCCTGCTGCCGGAGCTGACCTTCTTCGACCACCTGGCCAACCGGCGCTTCCCGGTCACCTGGTGGATCCGCCGGCCCGACCAGATCGACTACATCGCCGAGCCGGACCTGTTCCACGACCTGTTCGGGCACGTGCCGCTGCTGCTCAATCCGGTGTTCGCCGACTACATGGAGGCCTACGGCAAGGGCGGCGTGAAGGCGCACGCGATCGGCGCCGAGGCGCTGGTCAACCTGACCCGGCTGTACTGGTACACGGTCGAGTTCGGTCTGATCCGACAGGATGACGGTCTGCGCATCTACGGCGCGGGCATCGTCTCGTCGAAGGGCGAGTCGATCCATTCGCTCGAATCGGCGGCGCCGAACCGGATCGGCTTCGATCTGGAGCGCATCATGCGCACGCGCTACCGCATCGACACCTACCAGAAGACCTACCACGTCATCGACAGCTTCGAGCAGCTGATGGACGCGACGCGGCCGGACTTCACGCCGATCTACGCGCGGCTGGCCGACCAGCCTTCGATTCCGGCCGGCGACGTGCTGCCGACCGACCGCGTCCTGCAGCGCGGCAGCGGCGAGGGCTGGCTGCACGACGGCGACGTCTGAGGCGCTTGCGCGGCGCCGCGCCGCGATGTCTGATCCGCTGAACCGCGACGGCCCGAGGCGCAAGCGATGGATGCGAACCTGCTGGTCAACATCGACGTACCGGACCTCGCGCGCGCCGAGGCGTTCTACACCGCCGCGCTCGGCCTGAGACCGGGCCGCCGCTTCGGCGGCGGCGGCCTCGAGCTGCTCGGCGCCGGCGTGCCGATCCATCTGCTGTACCAGCCGCAGGACAGCATCGCCGCGGCCGAGGATCGCCGCGACTATCGCCGCCACTGGACGCCGGTGCATCTGGACTGGATCGTCGACGATCTCGAAGCCGCGCTCGCGCGTGCCGAGGCCGCCGGCGCGCTCCGCGAGGGCGACATCCGCTCGGCGGCCTGGGGCCGCATCGTCCGGCTGGCCGACCCGTTCGGCCACGGCATCTGCCTGATCGCGTTCAGCGCCCGGGGCTACGATGCGATCGCCGAGCCGGCCGCTGCGATCTGAGCGGCCGGCCGGGCCTCGTCTTCAGAGCGTGCCCTGATACTGGTTCTTGAGCCGCACGTAGTGCTTGGCCGAGTAGTACAGGTGCTCGATCTCGCTGTCGCTGAGCTTGCGCACGAAGCGCGCCGGATTGCCGTGCCACAGCTCGCCCTCTCCGACCACCTTGCCGGGCGTCAGCACGGCGCCGGCGCCGACCATGCTGTGCTTCTTGACCAGGACGCCGTCGAGGATCGTCGCGTTCATGCCGATCAGCACCGCGCTCTGGATCGTGCAGGCATGGACGACGGCACCGTGCCCGATCGTCACGTCGGCGCCGATCGACAGCGGGAAGCCACCGAGCGTGTACTGGCCGTCGTGGGTCACGTGCAGGACCGCGCAGTCCTGGATGTTGGTACGCGCACCGATGCGGATCGCGTGCACGTCGCCGCGCGCCACCGCGCCCGGCCACAACGAAGCGTCTTCCTCGAGTTCGACGTTGCCGATGACGACGGCGGCCGGATCGACGTAAGCGCTGGCGGCCAGGCGCGGCGCTACGCCGAGGAACGGTCGGATATTCATTCAAGAGCCCTTGGTCTGAGTAAGTCGCTGAACGGGGAAGCAGTCGGTGTGCCAGGCACCCCGGCCGGAGTGTGCAGACCGCCACACTCGCGTGCAGGGACGCACCGCACAGCTTGGCGGCGGCGCCCGGGCAGCGGCCCGTTCGCGCCGATCGTGCCGGTTCGGTGCCGAAAATTCACGTAAAGGCCCAGCCCGCCGCCACCGAGCTGCCGCGGACTTGGCGCAGACTCCGCGCCCCGGCGCATCCGCAGCGCTTCCTGACGGCCCGCTGACTGACGGATCGAGCATGACGCTCGGCCGATGCGGGGCACAGGGCCGCCCCCGGACAATCGCCGGCAACGCCACCTCGGTCGTTGAGGAGGCATCGATGTGCCTCCCCGCCACCGCCAGGAACACCAGGAACTCTCCCGCATGTCCCGCAGCAAGCTCATCATCACCGTCGTGGCGGTTCTCCTCGTCGCGGCCGTCGCCTGGCGCATCGTCGGATCGTCGAAGAACCCGCGCGACGGTCAGAACCGCGACGAAGGCCCGATCCCGGTCACGGCCGTCGCCGCCGCTACCCAGGACGTGCCGCTGTTCCTGACCGCGCTGGGCACCGTGCAGGCGCTCAACACCGTGACGATCAACGCCCAGGTCGGCGGCCAGCTGACCGCGCTGCACTTCCGCGAGGGCCAGGCCGTCAAGAAGGGCGATCTGATCGCCGAGATCGATCCGCGCACCTACCAGGCCGCGCTCGATCAGGCGCTCGGCCTGAAGAAGCAGCACGAGGCACAGCTGGCGGCCTCGCGCAGCACGCTCAAGCGCTACGACGAGCTCAGCGGACAGAAGTTCGTGTCGGCACAGGACCTGGAGAACCAGCGCCAGACCGTGCGCCAGCAGGAAGCGCAGGTCGCGTCCGACGAGGCCGCGATCTCGAGCGCACGCACCCAGCTCGGCTTCACGCGCATCACCGCCCCGATCGACGGCCTGGCCGGCATCCGCCAGGTCGACGTCGGCAATCTGGTGCAGGCCAACGCGACGGCGATCGTCGTGCTGACGCAGACCCAGCCGATCAACGTGATGTTCAACCTGCCGCAGCAGGACATGGCCAAGGTCCGCGAGGCCGACGCGACGCCGCTCAAGGTGCTCGCGCTGTCGCGCACCGACGCCACGCCGATCGCCGAGGGCGAGCTGGTCGTGATCGACAACACGATCGACACCTCGACCGCCACGTTCAAGCTCAAGTCCGAGTTCCCGAATACCGACGGCCGGCTCTGGCCGGGCGAGTTCGTCAACGTCCGCCTGCAGGTGCGGACCGTGAAGGACGGCATCGTCGTGCCGGCCACCGGCGTGCAGCAGGGTCCGCAGGGCGAGTACGCGTGGATCGTGCAGGGCGACGACACCGTCAAGATGCAGCCGGTCAAGACCGTCGGCCCGGTCGACGGCGGCCTGATGCTGATCGCCGAAGGGATCGCGCTCGGCGACCGCGTGGTGACCGAAGGCCAGTTCCGGCTCAAGGTCGGCAGCAAGGTCAAGGCGCTGGCGCCGGGCGAAGTGGCCCCGCCGGCGGCGCCGCCGGCCGACGCCGACAAGACGCCGCGCCGCCGCGCCGGCTGAGGCGCCCGCCGACCGCCCTCCCTTCCCTTCCCAGCCGCCGCCCGCACCCGGGCGCGGCGCCGCCAGGACACTCCACGCCGTGGGCTTCTCCACCCTTTTCATACGACGACCGGTCGCCACCTCGCTGCTGATGGTCGGCCTGCTGCTGCTCGGCTTCATCGGCTATCGCCAGCTGCCGGTCTCGGCCCTGCCCGACATCGACGCACCGTCGATCCAGGTCACGACGCAGTATCCAGGCGCCAGCCCGACGACGATGGCGGCCCTGGTGACGACGCCGCTGGAGCGGCAGTTCGGCCAGATCTCGGGCCTGTCGATGATGACCTCCGACTCCTCGGCGGGCCTGTCGACGATCCTGCTGACCTTCAACATGAGCCGCGACATCGACGCGGCCGCGCAGGACGTGCAGTCGGCGATCAACGCCGCGCGCGGCACCCTGCCCAACAACCTGCCGTACCCGCCGGTCTACAACAAGGTCAATCCGGCCGACGCGCCGATCCTGACCCTGGTCATGAGTTCGGACGCGCTGCCGCTGCGCGAGGTCAACAACTACGCCGACTCGATCCTCGCGCAGAAGCTCTCGCAGGTCGCCGGCGTGGGCCTGGTCAGCATCGCCGGCAACGTGCGGCCGGCCGTGCGCATCCAGGTCGATCCGGCCGCGCTGGCCAACCAGGGACTGACGATCGAGGACGTGCGTTCGGCGCTGACCCAGGCCAACGTCAACGGCCCGAAGGGCACGATCGACGGCGCGGCGCAGTCGTTCACGATCGGCGCCAACGACCAGATCTCCGACGCCGACGAGTACCGGCGCGTCATCATCAGCTATCGCGGCGAGGCGCCGGTGCGGCTCGGCGACGTCGCCAACGTCGTCGACGGCGTCGAGAACGACCAGCTCGCGGCCTGGGCCAACGGCAAGCCGGCGGTCCTGCTCGACATCCGCCGCCAGCCGGGCGCGAACATCGTGCAGACCGTCGATGCGATCAAGGCGATGCTGCCGGAACTGCGCGCGCTGCTGCCGGCCAACGTGCATCTGGACGTGTTCGCCGACCGCACGGTGACGATCCGCGCCTCGGTCGAGGACGTGGAGTTCACGCTGATGCTGACGATCTGCCTCGTCATCGCGGTGATCTTCGTGTTCCTGCGCCGCCTGTGGGCGACGGTGATCCCGAGCGTCGCCGTGCCGCTGTCGATCATGGGCACGTTCGCGGTCATGGCGTTCGCGAGCTTCTCGCTCGACAACCTGTCGCTGATGGCGCTGACGGTCGCGACCGGCTTCGTCGTCGACGATGCGATCGTGATGATCGAGAACATCGTGCGCTACCTCGAGAAGGGCCGTGAGCCGAAGGAGGCCGCCGAGGAAGGCGCGCGCGAGATCGGCTTCACCGTGCTGTCGCTGACGGTCTCGCTGATCGCGGTGTTCCTGCCGCTGCTGCTGATGCCGGGCGTGACCGGGCGCCTGTTCAAGGAGTTCGCGGTCGTGCTGTCGATCGCGGTCGCGCTGTCGATGCTGGTCTCGCTGACGCTGACGCCGATGATGTGCGCGTACCTGCTGCGCCGCGAGAACGCGCCGAAGGAAGAGGCCGAGGGCGACCACGCGCCGCGCGCCGGCCGCACCCGCAGCTGGTGGGACCGCCTCGTCAACGGCTACGCGGACAGCCTGGACTGGGTGTTCGCGCATCAGCCGCTGACGATGCTGGTGCTGACCGCGACGGTCGCGCTGACCGTGCTGCTGTTCGTGACGATGCCCAAGGGCCTGCTGCCGGACCAGGACACCGGCATGATCACCGGCGTGGTCCAGGCCGACGAGTCGATCGCGTTCCCGGCGATGCTCGAGCGCACCCAGCGCGTCGCCGAGACGCTGCGCGCCGATCCGGCCGTCAGCGGCGTGGCGGCCTTCATCGGCGCCGGCTCGATCAATCCCACGCTCAACCAGGGCCAGCTCAGCATCGTGCTCAAGCCGCGTACCGAACGCGGCGGCCTGGCCGAGATCCTGCCGCGCCTGCAGGGCGCGGTCGACGCGATTCCCGGCGTGGCGCTGTATCTCAAACCGGTCCAGGACATCGCACTCGACAACCGCATCGCGCCGACCGAGTACCAGTACGCGCTCACCGACGTCAATGCCGAGGAGCTGCACGCGTTCGCCGAGAAGATGACCACCGCGCTGCAGGCGCGGCCGGAGCTCGCCGACGTCGACAACAACCTCGCCGCCGCCGGTCTGCAGCTGCAGCTGACGATCGACCGCGACCAGACCAGCCGGCTCGGCGTGCCGATCCAGACCATCGACGACACGCTGTACTCGGCGTTCGGCCAGCGCCAGATCTCGACGATCTTCACGCAGCTCAACCAGTACCGCGTCGTGCTCGAGGTCGACCCCAAGTTCCGCACCAGCGCGGACCTGCTGAACCGGCTCGGCGTGCGCGGCAGCGGCAGCGGCGCCCTGATCGGCTCCAACGCGACCACGCTCGGCCAGGTCACCTCGAGCAACTCGGCGACGCCGAGCGGCATCGGCGCGCAGGGCAACACCGGGATCGCGCTCGGTTTCGGCGGCACGATCCCGATGGCCTCGCTGGTCGACGCCAAGGTCGTCAATGCGCCGCTGGTGATCAGCCACCAGAACCAGCTGCCGGCGGTGACGATCTCATTCAACCTCGCGCCGGGCCATTCACTGTCGCAGGCGGTGCGCGCGATCGAGGAAGTGGAAGCCTCGATCCAGATGCCGCCGCAGGTGCGCGGCAACTTCATCGGCAAGGCCGCCGAATTCTCCGCGTCGATGACCGACGAGGTGCTGCTGATCCTGGCCTCGCTGATCGTGATCTACATCGTGCTCGGCGTGCTCTACGAGAGCTACATCCACCCGATCACGATCATCTCGACGCTGCCGCCGGCCGGCGTCGGCGCACTGCTCGCGCTGACGCTGTGCGGCTTCAGCCTGTCGATCGACGGCATCGTCGGCATCATCCTGCTGATCGGCATCGTCAAGAAGAACGCGATCATGATGATCGACTTCGCGATCGACGCGCAGCGCGCCGGCGCCGACGCGCACGCCGCGATCCGCCGCGCCGCGCTGCTGCGTTTCCGGCCGATCCTGATGACGACCGCCGCCGCGCTGTTCGGCGCGCTGCCGCTGGCGCTCGGCACCGGCATCGGTTCGGAACTGCGCCGGCCGCTCGGCGTGTCGATCGTCGGCGGTCTGCTGCTGTCGCAGCTGATCACGCTGTACACGACACCGGTGCTGTACCTGTACATGGAACGGGTGTCGGACTGGCTCAAGGCGCGCCGCGAGCGGCGCGAGCTGGCGCGGGCGCGCGCTGCGTGAGCGCGGGGCCTGCGATGTTTCCTTGCTCGGATCGGCGGCGTTCGTGGCTGTCCCGCTCACTGCCCGATGAGAGGATCGCTTTGGTTCGCGAGCGATCGGCCGGATTTCACTCTGTAGGTGGTCGGCATCCCTACCTTTTTCCGCTCGCCTCCGGGCGAGCGGGTCACTTTCTCTTGCGTGCCCAAGAGAAAGTAACCAAAGAGAAGGGCACCCCAGAGACGCGCCCTCCGGGCATCCTGCCCTGCGGGTGCGTGGCCCGCTGCCGGGGTTCGTCGACAGCACCTCCTGTGCTGACGACGAACGCGCGGGCCTCCCTGCCCGCGCCCCTTCGGGCTGTTCCGGCACCGGACCACCGCGTCTCACGGGACCCATCAGCGCGCATCCTGCGCGCGGAAGACGAAGCAGAAGCAAGCTTGCCCTTGCTCGAGCGCTTGCATTTGCATGCACGTCCGGCCGGAGCTCGCTTCGTCCTTTCGCCCTTCGTTGTTCGCTTTGCTCCTCGCTTGAGCGCGCAGGATGCGCGCCCACGGGGCCCCTGTGCCGCGGCGAAGGGGCGCAGGAAAGGCCCGAAGGGTGGGCCACAGGACGTGGCCCAGTCTGCTGTCAGCGCAGGATGCGCTGTCAGCAGACCCCCGGAGCACCTTCGCGCAGTCGCAGGGCAGGATGCCCGGAGACCGCGGTACCGGGGTGCCCTTTCTCTTGGTTACTTCTCTTTGGGCACGCAAAGAGAAGTGACCCGCTCGCCCGGAGGCGAGCGGAAAAAGGCAGGGATGCCGCTCACCTACGTGGCGAACCCCGCCAGCTCGTTCGCGACCATCGGAAACACTCTCGCCTGGAGGCGGGCGGAAAAAGGCGGCATGCCGTCCACCGACGAAGTAGCACCGTCCCCGTTCGCAACTCCCCTCAGCTCCAACCGTCCGCGATCGGCGCGCTCCACGCGCGACGAAGAGCGGAACACCGGAACCCCCCCGTGAACATCGCCGCCCCCTTCATCAAACGCCCCATCGGCACGATCCTGCTCGCCCTCGGCGTCATGGTCGGCGGCCTGATCGCCTACTTCCAGCTCGGCGTCGCCGCGCTGCCGAACATCGAGTTTCCGGTGATCTTCGTCGTCGCCAACCAGCCGGGCGCCGATGCCGAGAACATGGCCTCGACCGTCGCCGCGCCGCTGGAGCGGCACATGGGCCGCGTCGCCGGCGTCGACCAGATGAGCTCGACCAGCCGTCAGGGGTCGGCGGTGGTGATCCTGTTCTTCACGCTCGACAAGAACATCGACGCGGCCGCGCGCGACGTGCAGGCCGCGATCAACGCCTCGCTGGCCGATCTGCCGTCGGGGCTACGTACCGCGCCGGTCTACCGCAAGGCCAATCCGAACAACGATCCGGTGCTGCTGCTGGCGCTGACGTCCAGGACGCGCACGACGGCGGACCTGTACAACATGGCCGACTCGCTGCTCGCGCAGCGCGTGCGCCAGGTGCCGGGCGTCGCCGACGTCAACATCACCGGCGGCGCGACGCCGGCGGTGCGCGTCGACGTGGACCTGCGCAAGCTGACCTCGATGGGCCTGTCGGCCGACCAGGTCCGCAACGCGATCGCCGCGGCGAACGTGACCTCGCCGCAGGGCTTCCTCAGCGACGGCCGCACGATGATGACGATTGCGGCGAACGATGCGCTGACCACCGGCGCGCAGTTCGCCGACATCGTCGTGGCCGTGCGCAACGGCGTGCCGATCCGGCTGCGCGACATCGCGACCGTCGGCGACGGCCAGGAGAACAAGAACCAGGCGGCCTGGTTCAACGGTCAGCGCGCGATCCTGATGGTCGTCAGCAAGCAGGCCGACGCCAACGTCATCCAGACCGTCGACCGCATCTACGACGAGCTGCCGCTGATGCGCAGCTGGCTGCCGGAAGGCGTGGAGCTGACGCCGTTCAACGACCGCACCGCGACGATCCGCGCATCGGTCATGGAGGTGCAGATCACGCTGCTGATCAGCCTGGCCCTGGTCATCATGACAATGCTGCTGTTCCTGCGCCGCGTCGCGCCGACCGTGATCGCCGGCCTCTCGGTGCCGCTGTCGCTGGCCGGCGCGTTCATCGTGATGTACGCGCTCGGCTTCACGCTCGACAACCTGACGCTGATGGCACTGGTGATCTCGATCGGCTTCGTCGTCGACGACGCGATCGTCGTGATCGAGAACATCGTGCGCCACCTCGACATGGGCAAGTCGCGCCTGCAGGCCGCGCTCGACGGCGCCAAGGAGATCGGCTTCACGATCGTCTCGATCACCGCCTCGCTGATCGCGGTGTTCGTGCCGCTGCTGTTCATGGGCGGCTTCATCGGCATGTTCCTGCATTCCTTCGCGGTCACGATCACCGCGGCGATCGCGATGTCGGCCCTGGTCTCGCTGACGCTGACCGCGGCGCTGTGCGGGCGCTATCTGCAGCCGCACGGCGAGGAGAAGCCCTCGCGGCTCGGCCGTCGCATCGACGCGATGCACGCCGGCATGCTGTCCGGCTACCGGCGTGCGCTGGACTGGTCGCTGCGCCATCCGCGGCTGATGAGCCTGCAGCCGCTGCTGCTGGTGATCGTGACGATCTGGCTGTCGACGTTCCTGAAGTTCGGCATGGTCCCGCAGCAGGACACCGGCATGATGAACGGCACCGCGGTCGCCAGCGCGTCGGTCTCCTACGAGGCGATGGTCGAGCTGCAGCGCAAGGTCGCCGGCATCCTGATGGCCGATCCGGCGGTCGCCAGCGTCGGCTCGTCGGTCGGCGGCGGCGGCGGTCCCGGCGCCAGCGCCAACCGCGGCCAGTTCTTCATCAATCTCAAGCCGCTCGGCCAGGGCCGCGACGAATCGACGTTCCAGGTCATGAACCGGCTGATCCGCCAGACCCAGAACCTGCCCGGCGTCGAGCTGCGCCTGCGCCCGGTGCAGGATCTGGGCGGCGGCGGCGGTCCGCGCGGCGGCGACTCGCAGTTCAGCTACTCGATCAAGGGCAGCAACTACGCCGAGCTGCTCGAATGGGCGCCTAGACTGGCCGCCGAGATGAAGAAGCTGCCGCAGCTGACCAATGTCGGCACCTCGCTGGACGACGGCGGCATCGAGCAGAACCTGGTGATCGACCGCGACACCGCCTCGCGCCTGGGCGTGTCGATCGGCGCGATCTCCAGCGTGCTCTACAACGCGTTCGGCCAGCGCCAGATCTCGACGATCTACTCGGACCTCAACCAGTACCGCGTCGTGCTCAATGCGATCACCGGCGAGTCGCCGGGCATCGATACCCTGAAGCGCCTCTACGTACGATCCAACAGCGGCGCGATGGTGCCGCTCGACGCGGTCACGCGGATCGAACCGAGCCGGGCGCCGCTGATGATCCAGCACGACTTCCAGTTCCCGGTGCTCGACCTCACGTTCAACATGGCCGAGGGCGTGACGATGGGTCAGGTGATCCCGCTGATCCAGCAGACGATGCGCAATCTGCGCATGCCCGGCAGCATCCAGGGCGAGTTCGGCGGCGACTTGCGCCGCTTCCAGCAGCAGCAGTCGAGCCAGGGCCTGCTGCTGATCGCGGCGGTGCTGGCGGTCTATCTGGTGCTCGGCATGCTCTACGAGAGCCTGATCCATCCGGTGACGATACTCTCGACCCTGCCCTCGGCCGGCGTCGGCTGCCTGCTCGCGATGCTGGCGACCAACACCGAGCTGACGCTGATCTCGATCATCGCGATCGTGCTGCTGATCGGCATCGTCAAGAAGAACGCGATCATGATGATCGACTTCGCGCTGCACGCCGAGCGCGACCTCGGACTGCCGCCGATCGAGGCGATCCGCGAGGCCTGCCTGGTCCGCTTCCGCCCGATCATGATGACCTCGATGGTCGCGATCCTCGGCGCGGTGCCGCTGGCGATCGGCTTCGGCGTCGGCTCGGAGCTGCGCCAGCCGCTCGGCATCGCGATGATCGGCGGCCTGCTCGTCTCGCAGACGCTGACGCTGCTGTCGACGCCGGCGATCTATCTGGTCTTCGCGCGGATGGCCGCGCGGCGCAAGCAGCGCCGCGCCGAGAAGCGCGCCCTGCGCGAGGCCCGGCGTGCCGCGCGCAGGGCGGGCACCGACATGGCGCCGACATCGGGCGGCTGATACTGATCGGCAGTCGCGCGCGGCCCCCGAGCGGTGCGTACGCGGTCTGGCGGCGGTCTGGCGGCGGTCCGCCCGCGCGCCGGACCGGCCGGCCGGCCGACCGTCATCGAATCTTCACGCGGCCGTTCGCACATCGTTTAACCGGGACCGCGCACGATCCGCCGCGCCCCAGCCGGGCCTCGAGAGTTCTACCCGATGATGCCGTCCCCTTCCCGCCCGTCACCGCCGCTACCGCGCCGGACCCGCACGCCGCTGCGCATGCAGGCGGTCGGCCGATGACCGCCTTTCTGCCCGATCCGGGCGCGCTCGCGAGCGGCCCGACGACGCTGCCGATCAGCCTGGTCGTGCTGACCTACAATGAAGCGCACAACATCGCGCGCTGCCTCGACAGCGTGCCGTTCGCGGCCGAGAAGCTGGTCGTGGACTGCGGCAGCACCGATGCGACCGTCGCGATCGCCGCGGAACACGGCGCGCGCGTCGTGCATCAGCCGTGGCTCGGGTTCGGCGCGCAGCGCAATGCGGCCGCCGCGCTGGCGCGCCACGACTGGCTGCTGGTGCTCGACGCCGACGAGTTCCTGTCGCCCGAGCTCGTGGCCGAGTGCCGCGAGCGCCTGCCGGCCTGGCTGGCCGGCTCCGTCGCCGCGGTCGGCCTGCGCCGCCACGGCCTGTTCATGGCCGCACCGATGCACCACTACCGGCCGCTGCGCGGCGAGCGCAAGCTGCGGCTCTACCACCGCGATCGGGCCCGCTGGACCGAGGCGCGCGTGCACGAATCGCTGCGCGCGCGCGGCCCGACCGCGATGCTCGACGCACCGCTGCACCACCGCACCACGCCGAGCCTGCTGCACAAGCAGATGAAGTCGGTCTTCTACGCCGAGCTCAAGGCGACCGATCGCCACGCCGCCGGCAAGCGGCCGTGGATCGCGCTCACCCCGCTGATCTTCGTCGCGACCTTCCTCAAGGAATACCTGCTGCGGCTGGCCGTGCTCGACGGCGCGCGTGGATACATCAGCGCGCATCTGAGCGCCAATGCGGCGGTCTACCGGCGCTTCCGGCTGTACGAGATGCAGCGCAATCCGGCCTCGATCGCGCAGGCCCGGGACTGGCTGATCGCGCACGATCTCGAGCGGGACGCCTGACCGGCTGCACGGCGCCGGCCGCAGGGTATCCTAGCGCGGTGTCCGCGGCCGACCCGCGCGCGGACCCGGAGTACGGATGGCCCACCCGGCGACACCCGCTGCCTACCGCTGCGGCGACTACACGATCGTTCCCGCCGAGCGCCGCCTGCTGCGCCGCGGCGAGGCGCTGGAACTCGAGGCGAAGGTCTTCGACCTGATCGTGCTGCTGATCGAGCATCGCGACCGCGCGCTCGACAAGCGCACGCTGGCCCAGACGCTGTGGGGCCGGCGCCCGGTCACCGACACCGCGCTCAGCCAGCTCGTCTACAAGGCGCGGCGCGCGCTCGACGACGACGGCGAGCGGCAGGCGATGATCCGCACGGTCTACGGACGCGGCCTGCAATGGGCGGCGCCGACCGAAGCGGTCGCGCCGGAACCGCCCGAGCCGCCCGCGGCGGTATCGGACGTCGCGGTCGACCGGGACGCGATGCCCGCCGCGCCGAGGCGGCCGGCACGCCGCCGCACCGTTCTCGCCGCCGCCGCGCTGGCGCTGACTGCAGCGGTGGTCGCCGCGGCCGTGCTGCTGTGGCCGAGTCCGGCGGCGCCGCCGGCCGCGCGGCCGCGCATCGCGTTCCTGCCGGTCGAGAATGCGACCGGCGATCCCGGCCTGGACTGGGTCCGCAACGGCCTGCCCGGGCTGATCGGCAGCCTGGTCTCCGAGTCCGGGGCGGTCGACGCCGGCGACGCGCTGCAGGGCGCGCGCGCCGGCAACTTCGCGCCGGTCGGCGGCGGCTCCGCGCAGGAGCGCCTGCGCCGTGCGACCGGTGCCGACCTCGTCGTCGAAGGCCGCCTGCGCCGGATCGGCGATGGACTCTACGAACTGGGACTGCGGATCGACGGCGGCGGCGCGCTCGCGCGCGACGGCCGTTTCGTCGTCAGCGCGGCCGACGTCGCCACGCTCGGCGTCAATGCCGCGCCGCGGATCCTGCGCATGCTCGGTCTGCATGCGCCGCCGGCGCGACCCGACGCCGGTGCGCACGGCGAGGACTACTTCGCGCAGACCTTCGCGCGCGGCATGGACCTGGCGACGCAGGGCGACTGGACGCGTGCCAAGCCGTACTTCGCGCTGTGCGTGCAGAGCGCGCCGGACTTCCTGCCGGCGCGGCTGCGTCTCGGCGAGGCCGAGGCCAATACGCGCGATCTGGCGCGCAGCGACGTCACGCTCACCGAACTCGTCGGCGCGGCGGCCGCGCGCGAGGCGCCGAACCTGCAGGCGGCGGCCCTGCTCGCGCTGGCGGAGAACCAGTTCCGCCGCGGCGACCGCTCGGCCGCGCTGGCGCTGATCGAGCAAGCGCGCGTGCCGGCCGAGCGTGGCGGCGATCCGGACCTGCGTGCGCGCGGCGATCTGATGGCCGCGCAGGCGCTGTCGATCCTCGAGCGCCCGGCCGAATCGGCGCGTCAGCTGCTGCGCGCGCGCGAGCTGATCGAGACGCACGGCCTGCGGCAGCGTTTGGCGATGCTGGCGCATACCGAGGGCCTGATCGCCGAGGCGCGGCGAGACTATCCGGCGCAGTACGCCGCGGCGCGGCGCGCGCTGGCGGCGGCCGAGGCGATCGGCGACGAGCGCACCGCGATCGGTCAGACCTATCTGCTCGGCCGCATGCTGAGCTGGCAGGAGCGCCCGCTGGAGGCGCTGCCGCTGCTGGTGCGCGCCTGGCAGCGCGCGATCGACGCGCAGATGCTGTTCACGCAGGTGTCCAGCGGCGTCGAGCTGGCCTGGGTGCTGGTCGAGACCGGCCTCTACGCCGAGGCCTGCGCCTTGACCGGCACCCTGCTCGAGACCTTGCGCGACCAGTCCAACCGCTACTGGTCGGCGATCGCGACCGCGGCCGACGCACGCTGCCGGCGCACCGGCGGCGACGCAGCCGGCGGTCTGGCCGCTTACCGCGCGGCCTGGCCGCTGGTCGACCTGCAGGAGGATCCGTCGCTGGCCGCGCTGGTGCTGCAGTACGAGGCGCTGTCGGCCTTCGTCGCCGAGCCGGCCGCGCTGATGGAGATCCGCGCGCGGCTGCGCCAGGTCGTCGCCGACGCGAAGACGCCGGACACCTACCGGCATGCCGCGCGCCTGATCGAGGCGCTCGCGGCCGCGGCCGCCGGCGATCGCGAGGCCGCCGCCGCGGCGCTGCGTGCCGAGCGCGATGATCCGGACCGCGACGATCCGCAGCGCAACGAGCTCAGCCGCGTCGCGTTGCACATCGCGCTGGCCGGAAACGACGCGACGATCGCGGCGCTGGCCTCGGACGGTTTCGATCCGCTGACCAGTCACGATGCCGAGGTCCTGCGCCTCTACGCGCAGTGGTCCGAGGCCCACGGCGATCGCAAGGTCGCCGAGCGGGCGCGGCGGCGTCGCGCCGATCTCGAACGCGGCGCGCGCGAGACGCTCGCGGCGATCGAGTTCGCGCTGCCGGTCAGCCCGACCGCCGCGACGATACGCTGAGCCGCCCGCGCGTCGCGCCGCCGGCCACGGACGTCACCGCGCGGCGGTTCGCTCAGGGCGACTCGAAATCGGCGTGCAGGATGCGGTCCTCGAACAGCACCAGGCCGTCGTTGCCGGCGGCGACGACGGCGCCGCCGCGCACCGACAGCGTCGCCAGCGGACGCTCGGACGGATCGCAGTGGCCGGTCTGCCAGGTGCGCGCCAGATCGAACGATTCGTACAGGCAGCCGCCGTAGCTGGCCGCGTACCAGTGCGTGTCGCGATGCCTCAGGTCGAGCAGCGGAATGTCGCCGGGCGTATCGCCGATGTGCGTCCAGGTCTGGCCGCCATCGAGCGTCTCGAACATGCCCTGGCTCTGCGTCGAGACGATGCCGTGGTCGACGCTGACGAAATCGGCCGCGTTGATCTTGCCGTGCGTGAACGTCAGCAGGGTCCAGCTCGCGCCGGCATCGTCGCTGCGCAGGACCGTGCCGAGCTCCCCGGAGCTGCGCACGATGCCGCCGGTCGCGTAGAGCACGTTCGCGTCGGGCGCGTGCAGTTCGTCGAAGTTGATGTTGAACTTGGCCGGGAACGCCAGCGTCCAGCTGTCGCCGCCGTCCGCGGTGACGAGGATCTGGCCGCCCTTGATCGCGACCCAGTGCTGCGCATCGGCGAAATGCATGTCGAACACGCTGCCGCCGCCGGCCGCGCCGAGCGCGGGCAACTCGACCCAGGTCGCGCCGCGATCGGTACTGCGGTACAGGCTCTGACGCGCCGCGTAGAACGTGTCCGCGTCGGCGGCATGGCCGAACAGCAGGCTCTGCCCCTGCTGCGGCACCACGTCGATCTCGGTCCAGGTCAGGCCGCCGTCCGAGGTGACCAGGCCGCAGTTGAACGCGCCGGCCGCGAAGCCGTGGCGTGCATCGGAGAAGTCCACGTCGGTGACCGAGCACACGCCGGCGCCTTCGGCCGGCAGCCAGCCGGCCGCGTCGGCCGTGAGCGGCAGCGCCAGGAACAGCGCCAGGGAGAGCGGAGCAGCGGATGTCGCGAGCATGACGGAATCGATCCTATGGTACGGCGCCGGCGTGCATCGGCGCATGGCCGGCGACGCGGGCAGTCGAATGAACGCGCCGGACCGCAGCGGCGGGCCGGACCGCTGCATTCGATCACCGCCACCGGCCCACCGCCATCACGGACTCATGACGAGGTGCTTATCGAGACATGAAATCAGTGACTTGGGGCATGCAGAGGCCTCCGTTCGGGCGGTCGACGCCGAAGTGACGGTGTGGCCACCGGCGCGAATGCGCGGCCGTGTGACGACGCAGGACAAGGGGCCGCATCGGCCGGCGCGCGCCCCAGCACACGGCAGGCGGGTGGGGAATTACCCGCGACGAGCATGGGCGGCGGGCGACCGGCAGGGGGCGACGTTCGCAAGACGGCGCGCGCCACCGCCGTGTCGGAGGAAGCGGGTCCGGCTCGCATGAGCTTGTGCAGGCACCGGCCGCGACCGTCACGCGGTCGGTCTGTCGCGCCACGCGGATGGCGGCGCGCCTTCCGCCCGCTCAGCCGCCGATCCGCGCCAGACCTTCGAGCAGGTCGGCCTTGCGGCCCTGGGCCGGCCAGCCGACGACCTTGTGGACGACACGGCCATCCTTGAAGAAATAGAACGTTGGCGTGCCCCACTCGTCCATGCCGGGCCAGTGGCGCTGCAGGTCGACATAGGCCATCCGGAACGGCGCATGTGCGCGCTGCCAGGCGCGGACCTGCTCGACGTCGAGCGTCGCCGTCTGCGGCAGCAGCCACAGCGACCGGTCCGCGAAGCGCGGCGCGAGCTCGGGGTCGGCGGCGATCTGCCGGGCCGCGTTCTGGCTGAAGCCGCACAGCGGATGCGAGACGACGACGATCCGCGGCCGCGTCAGATCGGCCGGACGACGCGTCAGCGCGTCGGCGCCGTCGTCGGGCGCCCACAGCGCCGGCGCACCGGACGGCACCGGCGTCTCGTGCAGCAGCGGCAGATGGCCGGCATCCGGCGCGGCGTCGGCGATGCGGCGCGCCGCATCGAAGCGCCGCAGCATGATCCAGGCCTCGAACATCGAGCGCCGATGGCGCGGCTCGACGCGCGAACGCGCCGCGAGGCGTTCGTAGGCCGCATTCATCTGCTCGGCGTAGTACGGATCGAGCGTGTAGCCGACCGGGATCTCGGCCGCGCGGAACAGCAGGTCGAGCGAGGCATCCGGCAGCGCGTCCAGCTCCGCGGCGGTCAACGTGCCGAAGCGCTCGCGGTAGCTGGCCGCGATCGTCGCGCCGCGCTCGGCTTCGGAGCGGTCGACCGCGCGGGTCTGCACGGCGACCAGCGCATCGTAGTCGGCCTGCAGGTCGCGCGGCGCCGGTGTCGACGCGAGCGCGCTGCCGAGCGCGAACGCGAGAATCCAGCCAGGGCGTGTGAGGATCATCGGCATCGGGTCGGGACTCGGATCCAGGGTGCGCGCAAGCGGCAGAACGGGCCCCGGCCGTGCCGGGGCCCGTGCGCCGTCACTCGATGTAGGCAGCGCAGCCCGTCATGCAGATGAAGTTGCGGCTGAACTCGCACGAGGCGCGGCTCGCGCAGCGGTAGTTGTAGTGATCCGCGGCGACGTGCTCGCCGCCGCGCACGTACAGGCCGAGCAGTTGCGCGTCGCGGTCGGTGGTCTGGCGCAGATGCAGGATCCGCAGCGTGTCCTGCACGCCGAACAGGCCGAGCAGCTCGAACGCCTGGCTCACGCTGAGCTCGGCCTCGACGTCGTCGTAGCGATAGCCGGTCAGGCCGCGCGCATTGAAGCTGAGGCTGGCGAGAAAGCGCTCGCGCGCATGCGGGCTCAGCGCGTCCAGCGGCGAGCCGCGTCCGAGACGGTTCGCCAGATGCGCCTGCAGGTCCTGCGCGGACTTGATCGGTGCGAGGAACTGCTCGATGTCGCGGCGGCGCTGCACTTCGGTATCGAACGCCGGCTGCATGCTCGCGTCGATGTAGGCCGGCGGCTGCTCGCGCGACTGCAGATCGGCCGCCTGGCAGGCGATCGGAAAGGCGACCAGGGCGGCGAGGATCAAATGGAATTTCATCGGTGCATATCTCCTTCGGTTGTCGGTTTCATTGCCGACCGGCCCATGCCTGCCCCAGGCAACCAGACGGCGCCACACCACATCGATGAGGTATCGCGCTGGATTCAGTCCGGGTGCGCCCTCCCCCGGCCCGGCGGCCGCGATGCGAGATCGGATCGGAAGCGATGTGCGGGGCCCGGCGGCGCGCGGTGCGGACGGAGCCGCGTACGGAAGCGAAACGGGCGGCACGGCCGCGACGCGCGGCGATCGCGCGGCGCAACGGTCGGGTGCCGCGGCAGACCGGCATCGGCCGCAAAGCGGGCCATCGGGCGGAGCGGACCGGCGCCTCGCCGTGTCCGTCCGAGGGCGCTCGATCGCGCCGCCGCGTCAGCTCGCATGGTCTTCTCCCTGAAGTGCCGTGTCGTGATGGCAGGCTGGCACAACGGAGGGACGTATGCAAGTTTCACTTACATTTGTATGAAACTATCACTAACACATTGAATGCGGCAGCGTGCAGATGGGGGGATGTGGTCCGCCGATCGGCGGAGAAATAGAGGTTTCTTCCGTCAACGGGGCTGCTCGGTTTCGACCCGTGCTTCGCGTGGTGAATTTGCCTTCATGCGATACGAAGCACTCAAGCGGAAAGATCAGAGCAAGAGCTTCCGCTCGCTACGCGAGCGGGTGACTTTTTTGCGGACCGCCATCCCTGGCGTCCGCCCTTCGGGCCGTCGCTGGCGCGACGTCAAGAATGTCTCCCGGACATTCTTTCTT
>QFPO01000057.1 GCA_003241385.1 Rhodanobacter denitrificans | reverse complement strand
TGTCGTTTCCAAGAAGGTTGTTCGCGCGCTGCCAGGGTGTGAGGCCGCCGATGCCGGCGTGGGGACGGGCGAGGTTGTAGGCGTCGGTCCATGGCCCGATGGCCTTGGTTCGCTCGGCTGAGGATCGGTAGGGTCGGGCGTAGGCCCATTCCCTGAGGCTGGTCTGGATGAAGCGTTCGGCCTTGCCGTTGGTCCTTGGGGTATAGGGCCGGGTTCGGACGTGGCGTGCGCCGGCCGTCTGCAAGGCTTGGCGGAAGAGCTTCGATCGGTAGGCCGAGCCGTTGTCGGTCATCACGCGCTCGACGCTGACACCGTGGCGGTTCAGCCAGGTCAGGGCGCGTTGCAGGAAGGCGGTGGTGTCCTCCTTGCGCTCGCTGGGCAGGATCTCGGTATAGGCCAGCCTTGAGGCGTCATCGACGCAGACGTGCAGGAAGTCCCAGCCGGCCCGGTAGGAGCGGCCGGCCTGGCGGTCGCCGGTGGCGCGATGGCCGGCGACGTCGAAGCGGCCGAGCTTCTTGATGTCGAGGTGGATCATCTCGCCGGGCCGGCTGCGCTCGTAGCGGATGATCTCGGGCTTCGGCTCCAGCAGCTTGAGCTTGCCCAGGCCCAGTCTTCGCAGGATGGCGCCCACGGTCGAGCGCGCCATCCCCAGCGACAGGGCGATGGCCGGGCCGCTCATCCGCTGCCGTCGCAGCCGCTCGATCTCGCCGACCCGCAGCTCGGACACCCTGCGCGGACATCGTCGGGGCGCCGAGCTGCGATCCGTGAAGTCTTCGCTCGGCCCCCGACGACGCCGACCCAGCCACCGGTACGCCGTCCTCGCCGAAACCCCCGACGCTTCCGCAGCCCGCCTCACCGGCCAGCCCTCGTCCGCAATGCGCGAAATCATCACCGCTCGACCCAAAGGCGTCAGGCGAGCATTCTTGTGCACGTTCATCCGAGGAACTCCGGCGAGGGTTGGTTGGCTTCGCAACCCCAGCCTCTCAGCCCCTCCTCGGGTGAACAACCTTCATAGCTTCGACA
>QFPO01000056.1 GCA_003241385.1 Rhodanobacter denitrificans | reverse complement strand
GAGCTGCAGCTGCTGGCCCTGGATCGTCTGCTTGGCCTGCAGCGCGAGCAGCTGGTTCATCGCCTGCATCGTCTGCAAGGCGCCCTCGGCAGACTGACTACGGTTGACCAGATCGGTCAGGACTTCCTGATCGTCGCGGACCAGTGTTGATACCTGCGCCTGCATCCGCATCGCGGTGTGCAGGCCCTGCAGCGTGTACTTCCAACGCTCGCGCGCGTCCTGGTACATCTGGTCGCCGCTGATCATCTCGGCGTATTCCTCCGGGTACAAGATCCGGAACTGGTGGTCGAGATTCTGGACGTCGAAGGCCAGTCCTTCGGCTTGAGCGATCAGCCGCTGCGTCGTCGCCAGCGCCGAGCGCAACCGGTCGACGACCGTGAAATCGAGGTTGGCGAGGTTGCGCGCCTGGTTCGCCAGCATCTGCGCTTCGTTCTGGAGCTGACGGATTTGGTTGTTGACTTGCTCCAGCGCCTGGATTGCGCTGATCGTGTTCTGGATCAGGTTGGTCGGATCGATCACGATCGCCTGGGCGTAGGCGGCCGAGCCGGTGCACAGCGCCGAGGCGAGCGCCAGCGCGAGGATGCATTTCTTCATGGCAAGTTCTCCTGGGGATGGACGGACGCGGCGATAGGCGCCGAGGCCAGCAACTCGGCGGCCCAGTCCAGACGGCGGTGGCGCAGCCAGGCGCTGGCGAAGCCCGACGTGCCGGCGTCCTGCAGCACGCGGTCGATATCACGCTGGTCCTGCGGCGAGGCCGCGGCAGCGAAGGCCAGCGCGACGGCGCCCAGGTCCAGGTCGAACAGCCGATTGCCGAGGCGCGACTGGTAGTAGTAGTCGCGCTTGGGCTCGGCGGTGGCGACGATTTCGATTTGCCGGGCGTTGAGCCCGAAGCCCTCGTAGATCGAACGGATCTGCGGCTCGGTCGCCTGCGGATTCGGTAAGAAGATGCGGCTGGCGCAGCTTTCGATGATCGCCGGCGCGATCGTCGAATCCTTGATGTCGGCTAGCGATTGCGTGGCGAAGATCACGCTGACGTTGCG
>QFPO01000025.1 GCA_003241385.1 Rhodanobacter denitrificans | reverse complement strand
GCCGTAGCAAGAGCAGAGCCGTAGCAAGAGCAGAGCCGTAGCAAGAGCAGAGCCGTAGCAAGAGCAGAGCCGTAGCAAGAGCAGAGCCGTAGCAAGAGCGAACGGCCTTGCGAGAGCGGGAGCCACGGCAAGGGCCGGAGCGGGAGCATTGGGGTGAGTGAACGCGTGGGGTGGCGCGTGCTCAGCGAGCGGTCGTGCGTTTGGCCGGGTCGGTCGTCAGCCAGGCTTCGGCGCGCAGGCGGCCTTGCTCGCACAGCTGTTCGAGAAACGCCAGGCGCGTATTGATGCGGCTTTCGAGCTGGTAGCCCTCGAGCGAGTCGCCGGGTTCGATCAGATGCGTGCGCAAGGCCTTGAAGCGGTGGCCGAGCCAGGTCAGCGGCGAGGCTTCGGCCAATGCCTCGCGTGCGCGGCGCAGGGCCTCGAACTCGCGCAGGAACGTGGTCGAGAAGCTGAGCTCGGCGACGCGCGTGGCGATCTCGCCCGGCGTGACCGGCAGGCGTGATCGCGACAGTGGCTGCACCAGCACGCAGAGCACGTCTTCGCAGCCGTGCCGGTAGAACAGCGGCTCGAGCGCGGGGTTGCCGGCCCAGCCGCCGTCCCAGTAATGCTCGCCGTCGATCTCGACCGCCGGAAACAGCTGCGGCAGGCAGGTCGATGCGAGCACGGCCTCGACGCCGAGCCGCTCGCCCGAGAACAGCGCCAGCGCGCCGTCGCGCACGCGCGTCGCGGCGAGGTAGAGCGCGAACGGTGCCTCGCGGCGCAGCCTCGGAAAGTCGAACAGCTGCTCGGCGATGTCGCGGATCGGATTCAGGCCGAGCGGGTTGAACTGCTCCGGCGTCCAGTAGCGGCCGAGGCCGAGCAGGGTGTCGCGTCCGCCGGGCGCGACCTGGAACGCCCAGCGCGTCAGGCTGGTGCGATTGGCGGTGTGCTCCCAGAGCGCACGCAGACAGGCACGCGCGCCGTCGCGACCATCGTCCATCCAGCCCTGCGCCAGCGCGAGTGCATTGAGCGCGCCGCTGCTGGTCGCGCTGACCGCCTCGACCGTGAAGTCCGGCTCCTCGAGCAGGCGATCGAGCACGCCCCAGGTGAACGCGCCGTGCGCACCGCCGCCCTGCAGCGCGAGCGACAGCGGCGGCAGGCGCGTGCTCATGCGATGCGCGTCCCGCCGGCGTAGACGGCCGTCGCCAGCGTGCCGCCGATCCAGTAGCACAGCTCGGCCGGGCGCCGTACCGGCCACAGTGCGAAGTCGGCGCGCTGGCCGGCCGCCAGCGTGCCGCGATCGGTCAGGCCGAGCGCGCGGGCGGCATGCACGGTCGCGCCGCGCAGCGCCTCCTCGGGCGTCAGCCGGAACAGCGTGCAGGCCATGTTCATCGCCAGCCGCAGCGACAGCAGCGGCGAGGTGCCGGGATTCAGATCGCTGGCGACCGCCATCGCCACGCCGTGACGGCGCAGCGCGTCGATCGGCGGCAGCTGCGTGTCGCGCAGCGCGTAGAACGCGCCCGGCAACAGCACGGCCACCGTGCCGGCCGCGGCCATCGCCTGCACGCCGGCCTCGCTGCTGTGCTCGATGTGGTCGGCCGACAGGCCGCCGAACCCGGCCGCGAGCGCGGCACCGCCGAGATCCGAGAGCTGATCGGCATGCAGCTTGACCGGCAGGCCGAGCGTGCGCGCGCGTTCGAATACGCGTCGCGTCTGCCCCGGCGAGAACGCGATCTTCTCGCAGAACGCATCGACCGCGTCGGCGAGGCCTTCTTCGGCGATCGCCGGCAGCATGTGCTCGCAGACGTGGTCGACGTAGTCGTCGGGGCGACCGGCGAACTCCGACGGGAGTGCATGCGCGCCGAGGAACGTGGTGCGCACGCCGACGCCGGCCGCTGTGCCGAGCCGCCGTGCGACGCGCAGCATCTTGCGCTCGCCGGCGAGGTCCAGGCCGTAGCCGGACTTGATCTCGACCGTGGTCACGCCGTCGGCGACGAGGCGGCGCAGGCGGCCGAGCGACGCGTCGAACAAGGCGTCCTCGCCGGCTTCGCGCGTCGCGCGCACGGTCGAGGCGATGCCGCCGCCGGCGCGCGCGATCGCCTCGTAGCTGGCGCCGGCCAGGCGCAGCTCGAACTCGTGCGCGCGGTCGCCGCCGAACACCAGATGGGTATGGCAGTCGACCAGCCCCGGCGTGATCCAGGCGCCGTCCGCCGAGGCGACCTCGCGCGCGAGCGATGCGGCGGGGCCGGGCAGATCGGCGGCGGGCCCGGCATGCACGATGCGGCCGTCCTTCCAGCCGAGCGCGGCGTCCTCGACCGCACCGTAGGGCTGGCCGTTGTCCGTCAGCGTGACCAGCCGCGCGTCGAGCAGCAGCCCGTCCCACGGCACTTGCGGATTCCGATTCGTCATCGGCCGAGTATATCGGCCGATCACCGCAACGCCTGCATCGAACGGGCATGTCAGAATCGGCGCCCGCCTCGCGTTCGGAGTTCGATGGTCATGCATGCGCTCAACGGGTTCGCCGATCGGGTCTGGACGCCGCAGGGCTGGATCGCCGATGCGCAGGTCCGATACGGTGCGGACGGGCTCGAGTTCGCGCCGGCCGGCGTGCTGCCGGCCGCTGTCGAACGGCTCGGGCGCTGGGTGCTGCCGGGCCTGGCCAATCTGCACTCGCATGCGTTCCAGCGCGCGATGGCCGGCCTCGCCGAGCGCCAGGGCAATGCCGAGGACAGCTTCTGGACCTGGCGCGAGGTCATGTACGCGTTCGCCGGCCGCATCGGCCCCGAGGCGCTGCGCGCGATCGCCGCGCAGCTCTACGTCGAGATGCTCAAGGCCGGCTATACGCGCGTCTGCGAGTTCCACTATCTGCACCACCGGCCCGACGGCGCGCCGTACGCCGATCCGGCCGAGATGGCGCTGGCGCTGATCGAGGCCGCGCGCGAGACCGGCATCGGCCTGACCCTGCTGCCGACGCTGTACCTGACCGGCGGCTTCGACGGTCGTGCGCTCGGTCCGCGCCAGGTGCGCTTCGGCCATACGGTCGACGCGTTCCTGCGCCTCGTCGAGCGGCTGCGCGCGCTCGAATCGGACCGTCTGAACGTCGGCATCGCGCTGCATTCGCTGCGCGCGGTGCCGCCGGATGCGCTGGCTGCGGTGCTCGCGTCCGAGCCGGCGCAGCACGGACCGATCCACATCCACATCGCCGAACAGATCGGCGAGGTGCAGGACTGCCTGTCGCTGCGCGGCGCGCGGCCGGTCGAGTGGCTGTTCGACCATGCCGCGGTCGACGCGCGCTGGTGCCTGGTTCACGCCACGCACCTGACCGACCGCGAGACCGACCGGCTGGCCGCCAGCGGCGCAGTCGCCGGACTGTGCCCGACCACCGAGGCCAATCTCGGCGACGGCCTGTTTCCGCTCAAGCGCTATCTGGCGGGCAGCGGCGCGTTCGGCATCGGCTCGGACAGCCACATCTCGGTGTCGCCGGTCGAGGAGCTGCGCTGGCTCGAGTACGGCCAGCGGCTGAGCGCACACCGGCGCAACATCGCGGTCGCGCCCGGGCAGCCGAGCACCGGCGAGTGGCTGTTCGGCAAGGCCTGGGCCGGCGGCCTGCAGGCGGCCGGACTCGGCGGCGGCGGACGACTGCGCGGCGACGATCTGCTGGTGCTCGACGCGGATGCGCCGCTGCTGGCCGGACGCGACACCGATCATCTGCTCGATACCTGGCTGTTCGCCGGCAACGTGCCGCTGGTACGCCACGTGCACGGCGGCGGCCGCTGGCTCGTGCGCGACTTCCACCATCACGACGAGGACCGCATCGCCGCGACCTATCGCAGCGCGGTCGCCGCGCTGCGCGCGGACTGAGGCCGTCACGGGCGAGCCGGCGGTGCGTGCTACCATCGGCGCGTTTGGCCATCCAAATGGCGAGAGCCGCAAGCGAGGCGCAATGCAGATCCAGACCAAGCTGCCGAAGGTCGGCACGACCATCTTCACCGTGATGAGCCAGCTCGCGGCCGAGCACCAGGCGGTCAATCTCGGTCAGGGCTTTCCGGACTTCGACGGCCCCGAGGCGCTGCGCGACGCGTTGAGCGCGGCGATGGCGACCGGCAAGAACCAGTACGCGCCGATGACCGGCATCCCGGCGCTGCGCCAGCAGATCGCCGCGAAGACACGGGCCTTGTACGGCCGTGACGTCGACGCCGATATCGAAGTGACCGTGACCTCGGGCGCGACCGAGGCGCTGTTCGCGGCGATCGCGGCGGTCGTGCGCAGCGGCGACGAGGTCATCGTGCTCGATCCGTGCTACGACAGCTACGAGCCGGCGATCGAGCTCAACGGCGCGCGCGCGGTGCACGTGCCGCTCGATCTGGCCGCCGATTTCGCGGTCGACTGGCAGCGCGTCAAGGACGCGATGACGCCGGCCACGCGCATGATCATCGTCAACACGCCGCACAATCCGTGCGGCGCGGTGTTCTCGGCCGCCGACCTCGACGCGCTGGCCGAGCTCACGCGCGATACCGGCGTGTTCGTGCTGTCCGACGAGGTCTACGAGCACATCGTCTTCGACGGCGCCGCGCACCAGAGCGTGCTGCGTCATGCCGAGCTCGCCGAGCGCAGCTTCGTCGTGTCCTCGTTCGGCAAGACCTACCACTGCACCGGCTGGAAGGTCGGCTACTGCATCGCGCCGCCGGCGCTCAGTGCCGAGTTCCGCAAGGTGCACCAGTACCTGACGTTCTGCACGTTCTCGCCGGCGCAATGGGCGCTGGCCGAGGTGCTCGAACGCGATCCGGCGCATTATCGGGAACTGCCGGCGTTCTATCAGACCAAGCGCGACCGCTTCCGCGCGTTGCTCGACGGCTCGCGCTTCCGGCTGCTGCCGGTCGCCGGTGCGTACTTCCAGGTGGTCGACTATTCGGCACTCAGCGACGAGGACGACGTCAGCTACTGCCGCCGTCTGGTCCGCGAAGCCGGTGTGGCCGCGATTCCGGTGTCGGCGTTCTACGAGACGCCGCCGGCCGGGTCGCGCCTGATCCGCTTCTGCTTCGCCAAGACCGACGGCGTGCTCGAACAGGCCGCCGAGCGGCTGCGGGGGCTTTGACGATGAGTGCGATGCAGCCGCTGCGGGTATCGCTGGTCCAGGGGGCGACGCGCTGGCACGATCCGGCCGGCAATCGCGACTATTACGGCGAGCGGATCGCCGCGCTGAAGGGGCAGGGCGATCTGATCGTGCTGCCCGAGACCTTCCTCAGCGGCTTCACGAACGAGACGCTCGGCAATGCCGAGACGATGGACGGCGAGGGCCTGCGCTGGCTGCGCGAAGCCGCCGTCGCGGCCGAAGCGGTCGTCACCGGCAGCCTGGTCGTGCGCGAGGGCGAGACCTGCCTGAACCGGCTGGTCTGGATGCGTCCGGACGGTACCTATGCGCTGTACGACAAGCGCCATCTGTTCCGCATGGCCGGCGAACACGAGCGCTACGGCAGCGGCCGCGAGCGGCTGATCGTCGAGCTGAACGGCTGGCGCATCTGTCCGCAGGTCTGCTACGACCTGCGCTTCCCGGTCTGGCTGCGCAACGGCTACGACCGCGGTGCCGAGCGTTTCGACTACGACCTGCTGATCGTCGTCGCGAACTGGCCGGCCGCGCGCCGCCATGCCTGGCGCACGCTGCTGCGCGCACGCGCGATCGAGAACCTGGCCTACTGCGTCGGCGTCAACCGGGTCGGTGTCGACGGCAATGCGCTGGCCTACGCCGGCGACAGTGCCGCACTGGACTTTCTCGGCGAGGCGCTGGTCGATCTGGGCGCGCAGGAGCAGGTCGTCACGGTCACCCTCGATCCGGCCGCACTGACCGCGCACCGGCAGCGCTTCCCGGCCTGGATGGACGCCGACGCGTTCGAGCTGCGACCCTAGGCGATCGACCAGGCCTGTGCCGTCCGCCCCGGACCGAATGCGTGGGCTTGGCGCTGCACCCAATTCACCCTTGCCGCACGACGGCCTCCCGGCCACGCGCGCGCCGGTGCCGAACGTGTCCGATCCGACGAGTCTGGTGACGTTCGGACATCTGGACGGCCATATGGTTATGCTGGCTTCAGGTTGGACGGGGACGATCCGATTCCATACGCTGTCGTCCATCTTTTCCGGGAGACGTCTCATGACGGTCAGACTCGTTCGCGTCGCGCTCGCGTTTGCGGCCGGCTTCGCTACGATCGGCGCCGCCTTCGGTGCCGAGGTCTCGCTGTTCAACGTCTCCTACGACCCGACCCGCGAGCTGTACCAGGACATCAATGTGCAGTTCGCGGCGCATTGGAAGGCCAAGAGCGGCGATACCGTGACGATCCGGCAGTCGCACGGCGGCTCGTCGAAGCAGGCGCGCGCGATCATCGACGGCCTCGAGGCCGACGTCGCGACGCTCGGCATCGCCTCGGACATCGATGCCCTGCACGAGCACGGTGATCTGCTGCCGGCCGACTGGCAGAGCCGCCTGCCCGGCGACAGCACGCCGTACGTGTCGACCGTCGTGCTGCTCGTGCGCAAGGGCAATCCGAAGGGCGTGCGCGACTGGAACGACCTGATCAAGCCCGGCGTGTCGGTGATCACGCCGAATCCGAAGACCTCGGCCGGCGCACGCTGGAACGTGCTGGCCGCTTACGCGTATGCGCTCAAGCACAACGGCGGCGACGAGACGCGGGCGCAGGACTTCCTGCGTGCGCTGTTCAAGAACGTGCCGGTGCTCGATACCGGCGCGCGCGGCTCGACCGTCACGTTCGCGCAGCGCGGCCTCGGCGACGTGCTGATCGCCTGGGAGAACGAGGCGCATCTGGTGCTCAAGGAGTTCGGTGCCGACAAGTTCGACATCGTCGTGCCGCCGACCTCGATCCTGGCGCAGCCGCCGGTCGCGGTGGTCGACCAATACGCGCGCAAGCACGGCAACGAGGCGCTCGCCGAAGCCTATCTGCGCTATCTGTACACGCCCGAGGCGCAGGAGACGATCGCCAGGCATTACTACCGGCCGCTCGATCCGACCGTCGCGGCGCGCCATCGGGACCGGTTTCCGACGCTCGAGCTGGTGACGATCGAAGCCTTCGGCGGCTGGAAATCGGCGCAGGCGCGCTTCTTCGGCGAGGGCGGCGTGTTCGATCAGGTCGTCGGGGCGCGATGAGGCCGCGCATGCCGATCGGGGCGCCGCGATGACCGCCGAGGCGTTGACCGGATACCGGCCGCTACGGCGGCATCGGTCGGTGCTGCCGGGCTTCGGGCTGACGCTCGGCTTCACGCTGGCCTATCTGTCGCTGATCGTGCTGCTGCCGCTGGCCGCGCTGCTGCTGCGCGCGGGCGGGCTGGGCTGGTCCGGCATCGTCGGCGTGCTCGATTCGCCGCGCGTCGCGCACGCGCTGTGGCTGAGCTTCGGCGGTGCGCTGGCCGCGGCGGCGATCAATGCGGTATTCGGCGCGCTGATCGCCTGGACGTTCGTGCGCTACGACTTTCCCGGCAAGCGCCTGTTCCAGGCGATGGTCGACCTGCCGTTCGCGCTGCCGACCGCAGTGGCCGGCATCGCGCTGACCTCGCTGTACGCGCCGAACGGCTGGCTCGGCCGGCCGCTGGCGGCGCTCGGCATCGAGATCGCCTATACGCCGATCGGTGTCGTGCTGGCGATGACCTTCGTCGGCCTGCCGTTCGTCGTGCGCACGCTCGAGCCGGTGCTCGAAGAGGCCGAGGCGCAGTTCGAGGAGGCTGCCGCGACGCTCGGCGCGACGCGCTGGCAGACGATCACACGGATCATCGCGCCGAGCGTGCTGCCGGCACTGCTGACCGGCACCGCGCTGGCGTTCGCGCGTGCGGTCGGCGAGTACGGCTCGATCATCTTCATCGCCGGCAACCTGCCCGGCGTGTCGGAGATCGCGCCGCTGCTGATCATGATCCGGCTGGAGGAGTTCGACTACGCCGGTGCCACCGTGATCGCCGCGGCGATGCTCGGCCTGTCGTTCCTGGTCCTGCTCGCGATCAATCTGCTGCAACACTGGAGCCGCCGCCGCGGTGCCTGAGACCCACGAGGACGACGTGCGATGAAGCATTCAACGATACTGCGACTGCCGGCCGTGCTGCTGCTCGCGCTCGCCGCCGGCCAGGCCGCCGCGGCCGGTCTGCTCAACGTCAGCTACGACGTCGCGCGCGGGCTGTACCAGGATCTCAACCGTGCCTTCGTCGAGGACTACCGGCGCAGCAGCGGCGAGACCGTCACCATCGACCAGTCGCACGGCGGATCGAGCAAGCAGGCACGCGCGGTCGTCGACGGCCTCGGCGCCGACGTCGTCACGATGAACAGCCCGCTCGACATCGACGTGATCGCCGACGCCGGCCTGCTGCCGAAGACCTGGGCCGAGGCCTTCCCGGAACGCAGCAGCCCGTCGTGGTCGACGATCGTGTTCGTCGTGCGGAAGGGCAATCCGCGCGGCATCGCCGACTGGCCGGATCTGACGCGCGCCGACGTCAAGGCCGTGCTGCCGAATCCGAAGACCTCCGGCAACGGCCGCTACAGCTATCTGGCGGCCTGGCACTACGCGCGCAGCCAGCCGGGCGCGACCGACGAGACCGCGGTCGCGTTCGAGAAGGCCTTCTTCAGGAACGTGCCGGTGCTCGATATCGGCGGGCGCGATGCGACGACGACGTTCGCGCACCGCGGCATCGGCGACGTGCTGCTGACGTTCGAGAGCGAGGCCAAGGTGATCGGCAAGACGTTCGGCGCCGATCGCTTCGAGATCGTCTATCCCTCGGTCAGCGTGCGCGCCGACAATCCGGTCGCGGTCGTCGAGAAGAACGCCGCACGCAAGGGCACGACCGCGCTGGCCGAGGCCTACCTGAAGTTCCACTACGGCAGGGCCGCGCAGACGATCTTCGCCGAGCACGGGCTGCGCAGCGTCGATCCGGAGCTCGCCGCCGCGCAGGCCACGGCCTTCCCGCCGATCCGCACGTTCACGGTCGAGGAGGCGTTCGGCGGCTGGCCCGCCGCGCAGGCCGCGCATTTCGCGAGCGGCGCCCATTTCGACCGGATCATCGCCGAGGTTCGCAAGTGAGTCCGGACCGGGTGCGGCGGTGGCCGCGATGAGTGCGCGACCGCGCCGGCGCGCGCGGACGGCGATCGGCGAGCCGGCGCCGGTCCGCGTGCTGCTGATCGCGGCGAGCGTCGCGTTTCTCGCGGTATTCCTCGTGCTGCCGCTGGTGCTGATGTTCAGCCAGGCGCTGGCCGGCGGCGTCGAGGCCTATCTGGCGGCGATCACCGATCGCGACACGCTCGCTGCGATCCGCCTGACCCTGGTCGCAGCCGCGATCGCCGTGCCGCTCAATGCGGTGTTCGGCGTGGCCGCGGCCTGGGCGATCGCCAAGTTCGACTTCCGCGGCAAGAATCTGCTGATCACGCTGATCGATCTGCCGTTCTCGGTCTCGCCGGTGATCGCCGGCCTGGTCTTCATCCTGCTGTTCGGCGCGCACGGCTGGTTCGGCGCCTGGCTCAGCGCGCACGACGTCAGGATCGTGTTCGCGCTGCCGGGCATCGTGCTGGCGACGATCTTCGTCACGTTTCCGTTCATCGCGCGCGAGCTGATCCCGCTGATGCAGGCGCAGGGCAGCAGCGAGGAGCAGGCCGCGCTGACGCTCGGCGCCGGCGGCTGGAAGGTGTTCTGGCACGTGACGCTGCCGAACGTGCGCTGGGGTCTGCTGTACGGCATCCTGCTCTGCAACGCGCGTGCGATGGGCGAGTTCGGTGCGGTCTCGGTCGTCAGCGGCCACATCCGCGGCCTGACCAATACGATGCCGCTGCACGTGGAAGTGCTCTACAACGACTACCAGTTCGCCGCGGCGTTCGCGGTGGCTTCGCTGCTGGCGCTGCTGGCGCTGGTCACGCTCGGCCTCAAGAGCCTGCTCGAATGGCGCCACGGCGACGAGCTCGCGGCGCTGCGGGGACGCTGATGGCCGCGCTTTCGCATCGCGTTAACGTCGTCCGCGGAACAATCGGGTGGCGTGGGTCCGCGCGGCCCGTCCCGACGCGCCACCGCCGGCACCGATCGCGCTGCGTCGGGCCGGGCTCCACAGCCCGGCACGCGCAGACGCCGATGCTTCGACACCGTTCCCGATACCGCGCCACGGAGGTCCTGCCGCCATGAAGATCACGATACGCGACGTCGGCAAGGACTACGGGCCGGTGCGTGCGCTCGACGCGGTCGACCTCGACGTCGCCTCGGGCGAACTGCTGGCCCTGCTCGGGCCGTCCGGCTCCGGCAAGACCACGCTGCTGCGCGCGATCGCCGGGCTCGAGGCGATCGATCGCGGCCGGATCGCCTTCGGCGATCTGGACGCGACGGCGTTGTCGGTGCAGGAGCGGCGCGTCGGCTTCGTGTTCCAGCACTACGCCTTGTTCAAGCACATGACCGTGCTCGACAACATCACGTTCGGCCTGCGCATGCGGCCGCGCGCGCAGCGGCCCTCGCGCGAGGCGATCCGCCGCCGCGGCCTGGAGCTGCTCTCGCTGGTCCAGCTCGCCGGCCTGGAGGCGCGCTATCCGAACCAGCTGTCCGGCGGCCAGCGTCAGCGCGTCGCGCTGGCGCGCGCGCTCGCGATCGAGCCACGCGTGCTGCTGCTCGACGAGCCGTTCGGCGCGCTCGACGCGAAGGTGCGCAAGGAGCTGCGCGGATGGCTCAAGGCGTTGCATCGCGAACTCGGCTACACGACGGTGTTCGTCACGCACGACCAGGACGAGGCGCTCGAACTGGCCGACCGCGTCGTCGTGATGAACGGCGGACGCATCGAGCAGGTCGACACGCCCGAGGCGATCGTGAAGCGGCCGGCGACCGACTTCGTCGCCGATTTCATCGATGCGCGCGATCCGCCGCGCTCGCCGGTGTCGCTGCGGATCGCCTCGGTCTGAAGGACGCCGGAGCGCCTCGCGCAGCGGACTCGACGCGCGCTACTTCGCGCCGTTCACGAGCCGCTCGCGCAGGGCGCTGCGGACCTCGCTCAGCGTCTTGCGTCCGCTCGGCGGCACCGCATCGGCCGCGACGCGGCCGTAGATCGCCTCGGCGCGGTCGGCCGCCGCGGTCGCGCCGCCGGCATCGCCGGCGCGCATCGCGATCCAGGCCGCGCTGACGTAGAGATCGCCGAGCCGCGCGTCGTCGTCCGCGTAGAGCGCCGGTGCCAGACGCAGCGCCTCGTGCATCGTCGCGGCGGCCTCCGCGTGCCGGCCGAGCGCCGCGTAGTAGCCGGCCAGATGCGCCAGCGGCATCGCCAGGCGCGGAAAGTCGCCGTCCATGACCTTGCGCTTGAGCGCGATCGAGCGCTCCTGCAGCGGCAGCGCCTCGGCGGTGCGGCCGAGCCGGTCGAGCAGCAAGGCCTGGTTGTTGAGATTGATCGACAGATCGAGCTCGGGCAGCGGCTGAACCGTCTCGAGCAGATCGCGGGCGCGTGCGTAGTTCGCGCTGGCCGCCTCGTACAGGCCCAGGCCGTATTCGGCCGAGGCCAGATTGCCGAGCGTGACCGCGCGGTCGCGCGCCGGATCGGGCCCGGGTGCGCGGGTCTGCAGCGCGAGCGAGTCCTCGGCCCTGCGCCGCGCCTCGTCCCAGCGGCCGAGATCGCCGAGCAGGGCCGCATAGTCGCTGAGCACATGGGCGCGCTGGCGGTCGCCGGCTTCGCCGCGCGAGCACGCGGCCAGCGCCTGGTCGAGCAAGGCCTCGGCGCGGGCGGTGTCGCCGGCATTCCACTCGAGCATCGCCTGGGTCTTGAGCGTCTCGGCCAGTGCGTCGCCGCCCTCGCCGGCGCGCAGCGCCGCGGCGCGGTCGAGCTGGGTGCGCGCTGCGTCGGGGCGCTCGAGCGAGAGATAGGCCTGGCCGAGCGCCTGGCGGATGTCGCCTTCGAGCGCGGCCTGGCCGGCGAGCTGGCGTGGAATGTCCTCGACCGCGCGGTCGAGCGCCTCGACCAGCAGCGGCGGCCGTCCGTGCAGATACGGGTCGGCGCGCGCGATCATGTCGGTCAGGAACGCGTTGGCGCGGTGTGCGCGTTCGGCCTCGGCGCGGGCGCGGCCGGCCTGGTCCAGCGCGACCGCGAGGCCCCCGGCGAGTCCGAGCACGGCCAGCGCCGAGGCCGATGCCGGCAGCCAGTGCCGGCGCAGCAGCTTGCCGGTGCGATAGCCCAGGCCGCCGGCACGCGCCAGCACCGGCCGCCGTTCGAGCCAGCGTGCGAGATCGTCAGCGAAGGCCTGCGCCGAGGGGTAGCGGCGTGCCGGTTCGGGCTGCAGCGCCTTCAGCACGACGCGGTCGAGATCGCCGGCCAGCGTGCGCCGCCAGTCGGCCGCGGCGCGCGTGCCGAGACCGAGCGCCGCGGCGTCGAGGCGTTCGCTCGGCCGGTCCGGCACGTGGCCGGATACCCAGCGCGCGAGTTCGACCAGCGAGCGGCCCTCGGTGCGCAGCGCCGGCACGCCGGTCAACAGCTCGTACAGCAGCAGGCCGAGCGCATAGACGTCGCAGGCGGTCGTCAGCGGCTGTCCGCTCAACTGCTCGGGACTCGCGTAGCCGGGCGTCAGCGGTGTCGCGCCGGTCTGCGTGGCCTCGCCGCGGATCCGACCGTCGAGCGATTTGGCGATGCCGAAGTCGAGCAGCTTGACGCGGCCGGCGGCGGTGACCAGCACGTTGCCGGGCTTGATGTCGCGATGGATGATCAGGGCGCGATGCGCGGCGTCGACCGCGGCCAGCACCTGGCCGAACAGGCGCACGCGCGCCTGCGGTCCGAGCGCATGCCTGCGGCACCAGCGATCGATGCGCTCGCCATCGACGTATTCCATGACGACGTATGGCTGGCCGTGCGGCGTGGTGCCGCCATCGAGGATGCGCGCGATGTTCGGATGATCGATCCAGGCCAGGAACTGGCGCTCGGCCTCGGCGCGTCGCGCCGCGTCCGGGTCGCCGGGCAGGGCGTTCAGCAGCTTGATCGCGACGCTGTGCTCGAAATCGTCGCGGCGCTCGGCACGGTAGACCTGACCCATGCCGCCGCCGCCGATCCGTTCGACCAGGCGATAGTGACCGAGCGTCTGCGGCAGGAACGTGTCGGCCGCTTCGAGGAAACCGTCGCGGTCGGCGCGGGCGTGCGCGGCGAGCAGTGCACCGAGGCGTTCGCGCAAGCCGGCATCGCCGGCCGCGACCTCGTCGAGAAACGCGGCGCGCCGCGACGGCGGCTGGTCGAGCGCCGCCTCGAACAGGTCGAGCGTGCGCCGGTCGTTCATGCCAGCGCGTCGAGCAGAAACGCGCGCGCCACCTCCCAGTCGCGCTGCGCGGTCGCGCGCGAGACGCCGAGCAGGTCGGCGATGTCGGTCATCTCGATGCCGGCGAAGTAGCGCAGTTCGACGACCTGGGCCTTGCGCGGGTCGGCCGCCTCGAGCCGCTCGAGCGCCTGGTCGAGCGCGAGGATGTCGATGCGGTCGCCGCCGTCGTCGGCCAGGCCCGACAGCGTCACCTCGGCGCGTTCGCCGCCGCCGCGCTTGGCCGCATCGCGGCGGCGCGCATGATCGACCAGGATCTGGCGCATGCGCCGCGCGGCGATCGCGAAGAACGCGCGGCGGTCTTCCGGCGCGAGTGCCGTCTCGGTCGAGAGACGCAGCCAGGCCTCGTGGACCAGGGCGGTCGGCGACAGCGTATGGCCGGCGCGCTCGCCGGCCAGGTGGCGCGCGGCGATCCGGCGCAGATCCGCGTAGACCAGCGGCAGCAGAGCTGCGTGCGCCTCGCGCTCGCCGGCCGAGAGCCTGCGCAGCAGTACCGTGATCGCGCCCGCGTCGCTCATCGTCGCTCCGTTTGCGGGACCGATTGTAGCGGCGAGCCTGCGCCGGCGTGCCGGTGCGGGAGAACCGTTCGATCGCCCGCCGCGTTCCGGTCACCGTGCCGCGCCGAAGCGCATGGCGATGCCGCCTGACCGGCGTCGAGGCCTCCCGATCGCGCTACAGCGGCTTGACCATGCGCAGCAGCTCGACGCCGAAGCCGCGCCGCTCGTAGAGCGCCCGCGCGGCCTCGTTGCCGGGGAACACCGCCAGCGTCAGATGCCGGCAGCGGTGGCGGCGTGCCCAGGCCTCGGCCTCGGCGAGCAGCCGGCTGCCGATGCCGCGCCGGTCCAGTCCCGGCGCGACCGCCAGATCGGCGACGTGCGCATTGGCCGCACCGGTCAGCGTGTCGACGGTCAGCTGCAGGTGCACGAAGCCGACACGGCTGCCGGCCTCGTCCTCGGCGACGAACAGATGCGAGCCGGGCGGCTGCTCGGCGAGGTGCCGAGCGAGCTCACGGCGGATGCCGGCCAGGCACTCGCCGCGGCGCCGCCACGGCGGCAGGTCGAACGCGACGAAGCGCTCGGCCAGGCCGAGCACGAACGCGTCGTCGTCGGCCCGGGCGAGCCGGATGCGGATCGACGGCGCGTCCTCGGCCATCGCTTTCGCGTCAGCCGAAAAGGGCGTCCGGCAGCGCCATCAGCGAGTCGGCGCCGGCGCGGATCGCCGCCAGGTGCGCGCGCGTCCGCGGCAGGATCCGCGTGAAGTAGAAGCGCGCGGTGTGCAGCTTGGCGGACTTGAAATCCGCCGACTGCGCCGAGGCGTTGGCGGCGGCTACGCTGCGCGCCCAGAAGTAGGCCAGCGCGACGTAGCCGGCGTAGAACAGGTAGTCGACCGCGGCCGCACCGATCTCGTCCGGATTGCGCTGCGCCTTGCCGGCCAGCTCTTCGGTGACGTCGCTCCATTCCTTCGCGACCAGGGCCAGCGGTTCAATGAATTCGGCCAGCGCCGCGTCGCCGGCCTGGTCCTGGCAGAACGCGCCGATCTCGGCGAGGAAGTGTTTCAGGCCGGCGCCGCGCAGCTGCAGGATCTTGCGGCCGAGCAGGTCGTTGGCCTGGATCTGCGTGGTGCCCTCGTAGATCGTCGTGATGCGGGCGTCGCGCGCATACTGCTCGACGCCGGTCTCGGCGATGTAGCCGTGGCCGCCGAACACCTGGACCGCGTCGTAGGTGGCTTCCTGCGCGAGTTCGGTCAGCAGGCCCTTGACGATCGGTGTCAGGAACGAGACCAGTTCCTCGTTGCGGCGCCGTTCGTCCTCGTCGGTGGCATGGGTCGAGATGTCGTGGCGCGTATAGGCGTACAGCGCGAGCAGGCGGCCGCCTTCGGCGAAGGCCTTCTGCGTCAGCAGCATGCGGCGGATGTCCGGATGCACGATCAGCGGGTCGGCCGGCTTGTCCGGATAGCGCGGGCCGGTCAGCGCGCGCATCTGCACGCGTTCGCGCGCGTAGCGCAGCGCATTCTGGTAGGCGCGCTCGATCAGGCCCAGGCCCTGCACGCCGACCGCGAGGCGCGCGGTGTTCATCATCGTGAACATCGCGTTGAGGCCCTTGTTCGGCGCGCCGATCAGCCAGCCTTCGGCCTCGTCGAAATTCATCACGCAGGTGACCGAGGCCTTGATGCCCATCTTGTGCTCGATCGAGCCGACCGCCAGCGAGTTGCGCTCGCCCTGGGCGCCGTCGCGTCCGACGCGGAACTTCGGCACGATGAACAGCGAGATGCCCTTCACGCCGGGCGGCGCGTCCGGCAGGCGCGCCAGCACCAGATGGATGATGTTGTCGGCCAGGTCGTGCTCGCCGGCGGTGATGAAGATCTTGGTGCCGGTGATCCGGTAGCTGCCGTCGGCCTGCGGCTCGGCGCGCGTCTTGAGCAGGCCGAGATCGGTGCCGCAGTGCGGCTCGGTCAGGCACATCGTGCCGGTCCAGCGGCCTTCGGTGATCGGCTTCAGGAATGCCTCGCGCTGCCAGTCCTCGCCGTGCGCCTTGAGCGCCTCGACCGCGCCGTGCGAGAGCATCGGGAAGTTGCCCCAGGACACGTTGGCCGAGTCGATCATTTCCTTGACGATCGCGCCGACCACCTCGGGCAGCTCCTGGCCGCCGTAGACGGCCGGCGTGGTCAGGCCGGTCCAGCCGCCCTCAACGTACTGGCGGAACGCTTCCTTGAAGCCTTTCGGCGTGGTGACGCTGGCGGTGGCCTTGTCGAGCGTGCAGCCCTCCTGGTCGCCGCTCTGGTTGATCGGCGCGAGCACCTGCTCGGTGAACTTGGCGGCCTCCTCGAGCACGGCGTCGACGATGTCGCGGCCGGCGGCCTCGAAGCCGGGCAGGCGCTGGTAGAGCGCTTCGGCGCCGAGGACGTCGTACAGGGCGAAGCGGATGTCGGCGAGCGGGGCGGCGTAGACGGTCATGGCGATTCCTGCGGAGAGGGGCGGCGGGCGTGGACGTGCGGGTGGGGACGGCGGGCGGAGCGGCTCGGATCGCGCGGCGCGGGGTCGCCTCGTCGGTTCCGGAAGAGGACGGCGCCGGCGCGGCGGCGATCGTGCCGCGCGCGACGGCGCTCGCGACCGGCTAGCGCCAGGTTCCGGGCAGTCCCGGCACCGGCGTCAGCCGGCTCGAGCGGTCGAACGGATAGACCTTCTTCGGGTCGGTCACGTCGATGTGTCCGGTCAGCTCGTAGGCGAAATCGCCGGTCGGCAGACGGGCCGAGACCGGCAGCGTCGCCTCGACGACCTCGGCGCTGTTGCCGACCACGTCGATGCCGAGCGGCAGCGCGAGCGTGCCGACTTCGGTGCCGTCGATCTTGACGGTCGCGTCGAGCCGGCCGAACACCATCGGCACGGTGCTGAAATTCTGGATGCGCAGCGTGAGCCGCCAGGTGCCGCTGCCGTCGACGACCAGCTGCTGGATGCTCGCGGTCGGCGGGTTGATGCGCTTGACCGGGCCGCTGCCGCAGCCGGCCAGCAGCAGCGCCGCCGCGGCGGCCACGATCAGGGTGCGTCGGGATTCGCGTGGAAACATCGAGGCCTCGAACGATCGTTTGAATCGGCCAAGAGTAGCCGGTTCGACCGGGCGCGAAAAGCTGCGCCGCAAGGTGCCGGCGGACCGTGCCGGCGCATCGGACGCGCGCTTCAGCGGCCGAGCTGACGCTGTGCGAAGCGGTCGACCGGCAGCTGGTCGACGACCGCACCGGACTGCATCAGCACGACCTCGTCGGCCAGCGCGATGACCTCGGCCGGCTGGTGCGAGACCAGCAGCATCGCCAGGCCGAGCTCGAGCTTGAGCCGCACCAGGTGGTCGAGCACCTGGTCGCGCGCCTCGCGGTGCAGGCCGGTCAGCGGCTCGTCGAGCAGCAAGATGCGCGGCGCCGACAGCAGCGCGCGCCCGATCGCGACGCGCTGGCGCTCGCCGCCGGACAGCTGGGCCGGCATCCGCGCGAGCAGGGCGCCGAGGTCGAGCAGGTCGACGATGCGGTCCAGGTCCATGCCGTCGCGGCCGCGCGCGCGCGCGCCGTAGAGCAGGTTGGCGCGCGCGCTGAGGTGCGGAAACAGGCGGCCGTCCTGGAACACGTAGCCGATCTGGCGCTTTGCGACCGGCACGCAGATCGCGGCGGCCTGGTCGAACAGCACGCTGCCGTCGAGCACGATGCGCCCGGCGCGCGGCGTCAGCAGACCGGCGATCGCGTTGAGCACCGTGGTCTTGCCGGCGCCGGAGTCGCCGAACAGCGCCAGCACGCGCGCCGGCGTGCGGAACGCGGCCTCGACCGCGACGTCGCGATAGGCATGGCGCAGCGCGACCTCAATCATCGGCGCGGCGCCTCCACAGCGCGCCGCCGAGCAGTGCGGCGATCAGCGTCGCGGCCAGCGCGACGGCGAACGCGACCACGGTCAGGCGTTGCACGCCGGCCTCGCCGCCGGGCACGCTCATCAGCTCGTAGATCGCGATCGGCAGCGTGCGCGTCTCGCCGGGGATGTTCGACACGAAGCTGATCGTCGCGCCGAACTCGCCGAACGCGCGCGCGAATGCGAGCACGCAGCCGGCCAGGATGCCGCCCGAGGACAGCGGCAGCACGATCGTGAAGAACCGGCGCCAGGCGCCGGCGCCGAGCGTCTCGGCCGCGCGTTCGAGCCGGCGGTCGACGTTGTCGAACGCGACGCGGATCGACAGCACCAGCAGCGGAAAGCCCATGACCGCCGCGGCCAGCACGGCGCCGGTCCAGCGGAACGCGAATACGATGCCGATCGCGGCCAGCCACTGGCCGATCGCACCGTTGCGGCCGAACAGCACCAGCAGCGCGTAACCGGTCACCACCGGCGGCAGCGTCAGCGGCAGGAACAGCAGCGCCTCGATCAGCGCGCGGCCCGGCACGCGCTTGCGCGACAGCAGCCAGGCCAGCGCGAGCGCGAACGGCAGCGAGACGATCACGCTGATCGCGGCCACGCGCAGGCTGAGCGCGAGCGCCGCGGTTTCGTCGGGTGTCAGCATGCCCGGATCGGTGCAGGCGAAAAGACGAGTGTGCCAGTCATCGCACGGTCTGCGTCGCGATCGGCGTCGCCGTCTGCGCATCCGCGCTGCCGAATCCGTAGCGCTCGAACACGGCCTGTGCGGCCGGACCGCGCAGCAGCGCCGCGAACGCGCGCGCCGGTGCGCCGTCGCCGGACTCGAGCACGGCCAGCGGATAGACGATTGGCGGATGCGTCGAGGCCGGGAACGTGTCGACGACGCGCACGGCCGGCTCGGACACCGCATCGGAGCGGTAGACGATGCCGAGCGGCGCCTCGCCGCGCGCGACGAACGCGAGCGCCGCCCGCACGCTCTCGGCCGCGACCACGCGGCGCGAGACCGAATCCCAGACGCCGAGCGCGCTCAGCGCGGCCTTGGCGTACTTGCCGGCCGGCACGCTGTTCGGCTCGCCGATCGCCAGGCGCCCGTCGGCGCCGAGCGCGCCGACCAGATCGACGCCCGGCGCGATCGCGACGCGCGCATCGCTCGCGGCCGGTGCGACCAGCACCAGCGCATTGCCGAGCAGGTTCGCGCGCGTGCCGGCCGCGACCGCGCCGCGGGCCTCCACGTAGTCCATCCAGTCCTGGTCGGCCGAGATGAAGAGCGCCGCCGGCGCGCCGTGCTCGATCTGGCGCGCCAGCTGCGAGGACGCCGCATAGCTGAGCTTGATCGTGCCGATCGCCTGCGCGTCGGGGCCGGCGACGATCGCGTCGAGCGCGGGCTTCAGGCTTGCCGCCGCGAATACCAGAACCTCGGCCGCGCGCAGCGGCGCGGCCGGCAGCAGCGCCAGCGCGAGCATGCTCGCGCGCAGCCAGGACAGAGCAGGGGGCATCGTCATGACGGACGCCGTCGCGGCTCGTCGTGGAGAGGAATCGGTATCATCGCGGCGCCCTTCGGAGGTCCGCGATGCGTCCATCGGACACCAGCCCCGGCGCCGCGACCGCTCGCGACGGAGCGCGTGCGCGCCGGCCGCGCCTGAGCCTGCGCGTGATGTTCGGTCGCGCCGGCGTGCTCGGTCCCGGCAAGGCCGACCTGCTCGAGGGCATCGACCAGACCGGCTCGATCGCCGCGGCCGGCCGGCGCATGAAGATGAGCTACAAGCGCGCCTGGCAGCTGGCCGAGGAGCTCAACCGCGGCTTTCGCGATCCGCTGATCGAGGCCAGCAAGGGCGGCAGCGGCGGCGGTGGCGCCCAGCTCACGGCGCTGGGGCGCGAGGTGCTGACGCGCTACCGGCGCATCGAGGCCGCCTGCGAACAGGCGGCCGCTGCCGAACTGGCCACGCTGCAGCGCGATCTCGCCGCGGACTGACGACGCGGCCGCCGCCGCACCTCGTGCAGCCGCGCGACGGCCGTGAGGGCGTGCCGGCACCGGGCCGGTTGGCGAATCGATGTTCACGTCGATATAGTCGTACGGAAATAACGGCGGTGACAAGACTCGGCCGTAATGCACCGCCTGTCCGCATCACGCGAACGGTCGCGGATGGCGACGGGTCTCTTCGGCGGATGGCTGCGCCACTCGCGGCATGACGCGTCGGTGCGGACGCGCGCCGCTATCGCATGATCGGTGCGGTGAGCTGGGCGGACGTCGGATCTCGGCGACAGCGTCGGCGCGATGTGCTGAGCCCCGGCACCCGCACGGCCCGATACGCGTGCGGCCGTTCCGGCTGATCGCGCCGCGCGAGGCGCGACCCGGTCGCTGGGTCCGGCAGGTCACCGCGATCGACGTGCTGCGCGCGACTCAGTGATGTACTTCGCGATACCACCGCCGGTCCGGCCCGAGCGGCGTGTCGCGGCGCGAGGCCGACGACGTCCTCGCAGCGGCGATCCGCGATCGCCGCATCGCGTCCGGCCTCGCGGCCCGACTCGTGACTCCGGCTCTCGCCGCGACGCGCGGCCCTGCGCCGCGGCCAACGGTCATGGAATGCGGATCGCCGCGCCGCTGCGGTCGTAGGCGTAGTCGAGCACGGTGACCGGGAAGCCGGACGGCGCGGTCGTCTGCAGGTGCAGATAGCCGTAGTTGACCTGGCCGGTCTGCTCGTTCCAGAACTTGAAGCCGAGGTAGCCGGTCGCGCCGGCCAGCCAGTGGTCGAGCGGCTTGGACAACAGGCTGTAGAACGGATCCTCGCCGACCCGGCCGCCGGGCTGCAGCAGCGAGAAGTCGATCGTGCCGGTCGAGTTGACGTCGATCACGCCGCCGACGAAGGCCGGCGCCACGTCGGCGTACCAGTAGACGCTGAGCGCGCCGGCGCCGTCGTTGCCAGCATACAGATTGACGTCGGCCGCCGCGCCGCCGCCCTTGGGGCCGTGTGCGCCGGTGACCAGGTCGATCGCGAGACCGGCGAAGTCGGCCGGCACGGTCCAGTTGAGCGGTCCGCTGCGGACCACGCCGCTCGGCGCACCGTCGCAGCGTCCACCCTCGCCGGGCTCGAAGCCGCTGCAGAACAGCGGGCCGGCGTCGCTTTCGACGCCGACGTCGAGCGCGATGCGGACCTCGGGCCGGGCCGGATCGTCGCTGATCAGGCAGGCGACCGCGCGATGGCGGCCGATGCCGGCCAGGTCACCGCGCGCGGCGAACCACAGCCGCTTCGCCTCGCCGGCCGTCAGCGTGCCGGCAGCCGGCGTCGCGCTGAGCCAGGCCGGCTGCGGCGCCGAGCAGAGCGCGCCGTCGTCGACCAGGCGGATCGTGTAGCTCAGCGGGTCGGTGCCGAGGTTCGCGAGGTTGATCGCGGCGGCCGCGGTCGCCGGCGCGGCCAGCGACCACTGCAGCTCGGTCCGGTCGACCTCGGCGGTCGGTTCGGTCGTCGCCGGCGCGCCGAGCCGTACCGTGTCGATCCACCAGCCGTTCGGTGACGGCGCGGCAACCGACGAATCGGTCGCGAAGCGCCAGCGCAGCCGGACTGCGTGCCCGGCGAGGGTCGGCGGCAGCGTCACGCGCGTCGCGAAGAACGCATCGCGCTCGCCGCCGGCCCAGGCGCGGCGCCCGCCGATCGGATTGCCGCCGCAACAGGCCGCCAGCGTGTCGTCGTAGCCGCCGGTCACGAACTGGCCGCCGGTGTCGAGGATGTCGACGAAGCCGCCGCCGTCGACCGCGATCTCGAGCACGCCGCCGTCGTACGGCGCGACCTCGAGGTTCCAGCGCTGGCGGAAGCTCAGCTCGGTCTCGTCGGCCGCCAGCGTCAGCGACGACGTGACCAGGCTCGCCTCGCCGGCGGCCTCGGCCTCGACGATCTGCACCGATCGCGCGCCGCTGTGCGCCCGGTCGGTGACGATCCGCCAGCCGTGGCCGGCGGCGTCGAGCGTCGTGGTCCAGCCCTCGGGCAGGTCAGCGCCGTCGTCGAACGTCCACACGCGCTCGGCGGCGGCCGGCGCGGACAGCCATCCGAGTGCGAGCAGCAGCGGCAGCGGGGAACGGAAGCGGGAGCGCGGAGCGGACATGCGATGACCTCGGGCGAGCGGCGCGAAACGGGGAAGGGGCCGCGCATTGGATGCGAGCGGCCGGCGCGATGCCGCGCCGCTGCATGGTCGATCGATGGCCGTTGCCGGCAAGTCGTTGATTGTGCGTCGGCGTGCGCGACGTGGCGATGCGCGGAAAGGAGTCTGCGTATCGCCGCGCGGTCCCGCCGAGGTAAAGTCCGCTGCGGCTCGCGGTCGCGCCGGTTCGGACCGGTCGGCCGCAATCGCGCCCGAGTGGTGAAACTGGTAGACACAAGGGACTTGAAGACTTGAGCCCTGCGCGGGAAACCGCCCAGGTGGCACCCGTCAAACTCGGTGAACGCCCTGGCCGATCAGGCCGAGCCGACGCCGAGCCAAGCCCGCGCAATCGTGCGGGAAGGTGTAGAGAGCAGACGGCGGGCACCTAAGGCCGCGAGGCGATGGTGAAGGCGTGCTCCAGACCACGAACGTCCTGCGCGAGCCGGGCGGCGGCGAAAGCCGAAGTGGCAAGAAAATCCCTCGACCTCACGGTCGTGCCGGTTCGATTCCGGCCTCGGGCACCATTCCGACACTCCGGCCGCCGCATCGCGCGGCGGCCGTGGCGCAGCGTCGTACGATGATCGATCGCGCCGCGGATCCGCGGCGGGCGACCGCGCACGCCGAACACGCGCATCGCGCCGCTCTCAGGGCCGCCTGCGCTCGAGCGGAATCTCGGCCGGGCCCTGTTTCAGCGTGACGCGGGCAGCCGGGGCGGAGCCGGCGTCGAACGTCAGCGTCGCGTCGACCTCGGCGATGAACAGGCGCTCGGCGCTCTCGGCCTTCAGCGCGAACGCCGGCTGGCCCGGCACCTGCGCGTGCAGCACGCCGGCCTCGTCGAGGAACACCTTGATCGTCAGCTGCGGCGAGGCGTAGTCGCCGACCAGGCGTTCCAGCGCCGCGCGCGGCAGTTCGATCGCGACGCGTCCCGGCGGCAGGTCGCCGCTGCGCTGCCAGCGCTCGCCGGCCTCGCCCTCCGGGTGGAAGACCAGGCCGGTCACGCGGCCGCGGCGGTCGCGCACCGGTTCCAGATGGCTCAGCGAGCCTTCGAACACGAAGCGGTCTCCGGCGACGGCGATCAGCCGGTACGGCCGTCCGCCTTCGCGCTGCGAGGTCAGCGCGCCGTCGACGACACGCAGCACGCGGCTGTCGCGCGCGTCCTTGCGATAGACGCCCTCGAGCGCGCGCAGCGCATCCGCGTCGACCGCGACCGGCGTCGGGTCCGGATACGGATCGCCGAGCGCGAACGCGGCGATGCGCCGCTCGGCCGGCGGTACCGGCGCGCCGTCGGCATTGCGCAGGCTGACCACGGTCAGCTGCTGCTCGGGCAGCCAGGTCAGCTTCGACAGGAAACCCGGAATGCCGCCGTCGTGGCTCAGCGTCGGCCGCCCGCGCAGCGTGCCGCGTGCGATGCCGTAGCCGTACGGCGTGTCGGCCTTCGCCGCGGCACCGGTCGGCGTGATCATGCGTGTGTAGCTGGCCTGGCTGAGCACGTGGCCGCGATGCAGCGCGAGGTTCCAGCGCCACAGGTCATCGAGCGTCGAGACCAGCGCGCCGGCCGCATGCGGCTGGGTCATGCTGATCGCGGCCGCGCGCGAGACCGGGCCGCCGGTCAGGCTGTAGCCGTCGGCGAAGCCGTCGATCACCGCCGTGTCGGCGCCGTAGCGCGTATGGGCCAGACCGGCCGGTTCGAGCACGGCCTCGCCGAGGTAGGCATGCCAGCGCTTGCCGGTGATCGCCTCGATGACCGCACCGACCAGTACGTAGCCGGAGTTGCTGTAGGCCCAGCGTTGGCCGGGCGCGAACATCGGCTTTTCGTTCGCGAACACCGTGACCAGCTCGGCCGTCGTCAGGTCGCGCCGGATCGGCCCGTCCATGTAGCCGGGCAGGTCGGTGTAGTTGGCGATGCCGGCGGTGTGGTCGAGCAGCTGGTGCAGCGTGATCGCCTGCGCGTTCGGATAGTCCGGCAGATACTTGGCGAGCGGATCGTCGAGCGCGGCGCGGCCTTCGTCGACCAGTTTCAGCAGTGCGGCCGCCGCGAACTGCTTGGTGACCGAACCGATCCGCATCACGTGATCGGGCGACAGCGCGACGCCGAGTTCGATGCTGGCGCGTCCGCGTGCACCGCGATAGAGCACCTCTTCGCCGCGCGCGACCAGGACCGCCAGGCCCGGCCCGTCCGGATCGGGCACCGCCTCGCGCATCACGCGCTCGGCGTAGGCGGCGACCTCGGCCGGGGCCGGCGCCGCCGCGCCGGCCGTCGCGGCGAACGGCAGGCACAGCAGGGCCAGCAGCGCCGGGCGCCCGGCGTGGCACTGTCGGCGGCGGCCAAGACGCGTCGGCGAACGCCTGAAAGACGCGGCGCGCACGCGGCCGATCACCGGTTCGACCAGCGTGCGATCGCGTAGTAGGCGAGATTGCCGATGCCGGTGGCGGCCAGCAGGATCGCGAAGACGCCGGGGGTCAGGTCGGACCAGGCCTTGTACTCGATGATCGCGAAGCCGATCGCCAGCGTCAGCAGTACGACGCCCCAGCGCAGCGCCGCGTGGCGGCGCTGCAGCTCGTCGCCCTCGAGCATCGAGCGGATCAAGTCCTGCGAGGCGCTGGCATCGATGATGCGGCGCCGGGTGCGCGCGTCGACCACGGCCTTGATCGCATAGGTGATGCAGACGAACAGGCTGATCGGGATGAAGACTTCCAGATTCATGCGGAGACCTCGTGATGGTGGGTGCGCAGCAGGAGATACCCGAGCCGCGCGACCGGTTGCAGCGAATCGCTTGCAACCGATCCCGCCCCGGGCGTATCCCTGAGCGGCGATGACCGATGCGCACCTTCCCATATCCCCGTCCGCCGATGCCGACGCTGCCCTCGTGCAGGCCGTGCTGGCCGGCGCGCCCGGCGCGTTCGAACGCCTGGTGCGCCAGTACCAGGGCCTGTGCTGGCACATCGTCGACCGCATGGTGCGCCATCCGGAGGACACGCGCGAGCTGTGCCAGGAGGCGTTCCTGCGCGTGCACCGCTATCTGCATCAGTACCGCAGCGAGAGCCCGCTCAAGGCCTGGATCGGCCAGGTCGCCTACTCGGTCGCCAAGCGCCATCTCGAACGCCGGCGCATTCCGCTGGCCGAGGCGGCCGACGGCGCCGACGGCATGACGCTGGCCGAGTCGGTCGGGCAGGACTTCGACCTGGAGGCCGCCTGCGCCGAGGACGAGGCGCAGACCTTGCTGCACGCGGCGATCGAGGCGCTGCCGCCGCTGCAGCGCACCCTGCTGACGCTGTACCACCTCGACGAGGTCCCGATCGGCGAGATCGCCGTGATGACCGGCCTCGCCGAAGGTACGATCAAGAGTCATCTGTTCCGCAGCCGTAAACACCTGCGCGCGATACTGGAACCGCGCATCGGAGTGCCCGTATGACCACCCCCACGCCCATCGTCGACGAACGCGCCTGGCAGCTGCAGGAGCAGGCGTTGCGCGCCGCACACGTCCGCCGCGACGAACCGGATGCGGCCGCGCTGGCCGACCGCCGCCTGCTGCGCGCGCTGCGCGAACCGCCGCTGTCGCCGCTGCCGGCCGATTTCGCGGCCGGAGTCGCGCGCCTCGCGGCACCGGCCGCCGCCACGCGCACGGTCGATACGCGCCTGGAGCGGCTGCTCGGCGCCGTGCTCGGCATCGCCTTGGGCGCGGCCGCCTTGGCGCAGGGACTCGAACAGGGCGCCGAATGGCTGCGTATCCTTGCCGAACAGGCCTCGCCGCTGCCGCCGGGCACGCTGCGTCTGGGCGTCGCGTTGGCAGCCTGCGTCGGCTGCTCGTGGTTGATCGGCCTGCTGCCGCGCCGGCAGGCGCGGCGCTCGCTGCGGCACTGAGCTCGGCAGTCACGGCGCGCGGACCTGCATCGTCGCCGGGCCTCGCGCCGCGCGCGGCTTGGTCGTCGCGGCGCCGGAGGCCGGAGCCGGTTCACGGTCCGGCCGGTCATTTCGCAAGAACGCCGTTGGTCCGGTCTCGCGGCGACAGCGCATCGCGTCACCGGAATCCGATTGGAAGAGGCCGGTGCTCATCGCGCACGGGCCATCACGTTCTCGGCCAGACTCGCATCATCCCTCTGTGCCGGCGTCCGGATGCGCCTGCTGCTGCCTGCCGTTTCCGATGACGGCGTCCGACACCCGTATCGACGCCGCTCACGGCGGTGCCGTGACGCTCGCGATCGACACGCTGCGTTCGCCGGCCAGGCTGCGTGCGCGCGCCAGCGCGGCGGCGAGCGCGTCGGTCTGGCCGAGCGCGGCGTAGAGGCGCGCCTGGATCAGCGCGCAGTCGAAATCCTGCGCGGCCCAGCGCGCGACCTGGCCGACCACGGCGGCGGCCTGTTCCTGATCGCCGGCGCCGATCAGGGCGCCGCCGTAAGAGACCACGACTTCGGCGACGTCGGCCGGCGCGCCGTTGCGATTGGCCTCGCGCAGCGCGGCCTCGTAGATCGGCGCGGCGGTTTCGCGCCGTCCGGCCGCCCAGTCCTGCTCGGCCGCGGCCAGCAGCGCGTGGATGTGCATGTCCGGCTCGCCGCCGCGCTCGGCCAGCGCCGTGAAGCGCTGCACCGCCTGCTGCGCGCGTGCGTCCTGGCCGGCGGCACGCAGCGCGCGCACGCGCGTCAACCAGCCGGCGGCGCGCAGCCGCGCATACAGCGGCGTCGCCAGCGCCGGCTCGTCGAGCGCGGCCTCCTCGTCGATCAGGCGCACCGCGCGCACCGGATTGCCGTGCGCCAGCTCGAGCTGCGCCAGTTCGATGCGCACCGCCAGCGCGAGGCCGAGCACCGGCACGGCGGCCGGCTGGTCGAGAATCGGTTCGAGCAGGCCGCGTGCCTGGCCGTCGCGGCCGTTGCGCGCGAGCACGCGCGCCTGCGCGTAGTCGAAGATCACGCGCGTCAGCGCGCCGTCCTCGATGCGCGCCAGCCATGGCCGCGCGCGCTCGATCGTCGCCAGCGCGGCGGCCGACTCGAGCAGCGCGAGCCGTTCGACACCGGCATTGCCGAGCGCGTCGACGACGTTCCTGGCGTCGCCGAAGCGCTCGAAGCGGTCGGCCACGCGATCCCAGACCGCGAGCGCCTCGGCGTGCCGGTTGCGCAATGCCAGCAGATTGGCCTGCTGGCCCTCGAGCCGTGCCAGGCGCAGCGTGTCGCCGCCGAGCTCGAGCGCGATGCGGCCTTGCGAGAAATCCGAGTCGGCGCGGTCGTAGTCGCCCTGCACCATGCGCAGCGTCGCGCGTCCGGCCAGCGACTCGCCGAGCAGGTCGGGCTGGTTGAGGTCCTGCAGCAGCGTGATCGCTTCGCCGAGTTCGCGCTGCGCACCGGCCAGATCGCCGCGCTGCGCGAGCGGGCCGGAGATGCCCATCAGCGCGCGGGCGCGCATGACCGGATCGCTCTCGCGGTCCGGAAACCGGCGCAGCAGTTCGGCGTAGGCGGCGTAGGCCTCGTCGTTGCGCTCGGCGGCGACGTCGAGGTCGGCCTGCCGCAGCAGCAGCGCCGAGGAACCCTGCAGCTCGGATGGCGCCTGCTCGATCAGACTGCGCGCGGTCGCAACGTCCTGGTCGAGCAGGGCGGCGTCGATGCGCTGCAGCCATTGCGCCGGCACCGCGTCGGCGCCCGGCGGCGGCGCCGGCGCGCGCCGCTGCAGCCAGCCGAGCAGGCGGTCGCCGGCCTGGCGCGCGGCGCCGGCGGCGTCGATGTCGCGGCCTTCGACCTCGCGCAGGACCGTCTCGTCGCGGCGCCACTGCAGCCGCACGACCCAACCGTTGGCGATGCGCTCGGCGCCGCCGGTGATCAGGCTGTCGGCGCCGGTCGCGTCGTGGACGCGGCGCGCCTCGAGGGCCGGCGTGCCCTCGTTGCGGACCAGCGCGACGACATTCGCGCTCGGTACGACGACCAGGCCGGCGCGGCGCAGATGGTTGGCGACCAGGTCCATCAGGCCGAGCCGCAGCCAGGCCCATTCGCTGTCGATGCCGGCGCCGACCTCGACCGGCAGGATCGCGATCGCTTCTTCGGCGCCCGGCAGCACGGGGGCGAGCGGTGCGCGTGCGAACCAGCGCTGTGCGCCGATCGCCGCGACCAGCAGCACGACCAGCACGAGCGCCAGCGCCGGCCAAGGACGCCGCCGTGCCGGCGCGGAGGTCGGCGCCCGGTGCGGCGTCGAGGCCGCGTCGGTACGTGCCGGTGCCGACGCCGCACCGGGCGGCGCCTGCACGGCGGTCACCGGCGGCGTCTCGGCGACCGGCGCGTCCGGCGGCTCGGTTGCGGCATCGAGCACGGCCGTCGCCGCGATCCAGCGATAGCCGAAGCGCGGCACCGTGCGGATGATCGTCTGGCCGTCGCCGTCGTCGCCGATGATCCGGCGCAGCTTGCGCATCAGCTGACCGAGCTGGGCATCGGCGACGTCGGCGCGTCCCCAGACGGCTGCGATCAGCTCGTCACGGCCGACCGCGCGGTCGCGGTGCTCGATCAGCCAGACCAGACAGTCGAAGATCTTCGGCGAGACCACGACCAGCTCGCCGTCCTGCCGCAGCTCGCGCGCGGCACTGTCCAGTTCGAAGGCGGCGAAGCGGTAGGTCGGGCGGCTCATCGACCCGAAGATAACGCGGCCGCTTCGCCGCTGTCATGTCGTGCCGTGCGCCGCTTTCGCGGTACGCGCAGCATGCCGTCAGTGCGCCGCGGCGAGCTTCTTTTCGCCGGCCGTCACGCGCAGGCCGAGGCGGTTCTCGGGCGGCGCAGTCGGGCACACCACGTGCGGCGACAGCGCGCACGGCGGGTTGTAGGCCTTGTTGAAGTCGATCACCACCTTGCCGTCCTTCGGCGCGTCGGCGTACAGGAAGCGCGCCGCGCCATAGCTCTCCTTGCCGCTGGTGCGGTCGGCGATGATGAAGAACAGCTGCTTGCCGTCGTCCTCCGAAAGCGGCTGCAGTTCGTAGCGCTGGCCGTCGCGCTCGAACACGGCCTTGCCGGGCACCGTGCCTTGCTCGGGCGTGCCGAGCGAGGTGACCAGCTCGATCGTCCTGGGCGGATCGAACGGCTGCCAGTCGGCGACGATGCGCCACGACGGATCGATCGGCCAGGTCTCGATGCCGGTGAAGGCCAGTCGCGCCGGCGAGTCCGGATCGCGGAAGCGCCAGCCGACGACGTCGCCGGTCCTGACCACGTAGAACCAGGTCGCGCCGATCGACACGCGTGTCGGCGTCGCGCCGTCGGCATTGGTCGACAACGAGGCGCGCTCGAACGGCTTGCCGTCGATCAGGGCGCCGCTGCCGGGAGCGGCACTCAGCGTCAGGCTGCCGTCGTCCGCCAGGTGCAGCGTGCCCAGGTGCGCCGGACCTTTCGGCAGCACGATCGCGTTGTCCTCGGCGCTGCCGACGCTGTTGTCGCCGGGCTGGACGCGGCCGGAGCCGGCGAAGCTCAGCCAGCCGTCGGGCTTCTTGAGATTGGCGATGCGCGTGGCGTGCCACTGCTCGATCGAGGCGACGTAGTCGTCGGCGGCGAACGCCGCGGTGAGCGAGCCGGCCAGCAGCACGCTGGCGATCAGGCGGGTGTGTACGGAGGGCGTCATGGGCGTCGCACGCGGCAGGGAGACGAAGCCGAGTATAGGCGCCGGCAGGCCCGCGCCGTCATGCGCGCACGGCCGATGCTTATGCCGGATCGAATCCGTTGAGGAAGATCTCGATGCTCGGCAGGGCGACGCTGCGCACGCAGTTCCAGGTTTCGCCGATGCGCGGCCCGGTGTCGATGATCTGGAAATCGGTCACCTTGACCGCTGCGGCGCCGCCGGTACCGTTCCAGAACACCTGCGGCGTGATGCCGAGGCTCGACCACTTGGCCGTGGTGTGGCGGTCGCTCTCGAACGTCAGCGCGATGTTGCCGCCGTCGGCGAGCACCAGGCCGTAGCGCTGCATCGTGCGCAGGATCACGCGCGCCGCCGGGTTGTAGCCGGTCATGTCGAAGTCCGGCCGCAGACGCATGCGCACACCGTAAGGCACGGTGCCGCGCGGCCCGCTCGGCCCGCCGGCGTGCGAGGCCGGGCGCACGTAGAGGCGCCCGCCGACGCCGCCGAGCGAGCTGTCGGTGGCCATGCGCGCATTGGGCAGGATGAAGCGGATCGCATGGCCGAGATCGCCGTCGGCCTCGCCCTGGCGCTGCGCGACCTCGTCGGCGTTGACCAGCAGCGGCGCGATCGGAAAGCCGGCCGCGTCGGCGCTCGTGCAGTGCTCGCCGCGGCCTTCGGGCGGGTAGACCGTATTGAGATCCCACACGGCCAGGCAGCGCGCATCGAGCACGCCGCCGGAGAGATTGCCGGAGTACAGCTCGTAGAGCTTGCTGCCCTGGCGCACCAGCAGATGGCAGTCGGAGTCCGAGCTGTTGCAGCTCAGGCCGCTCTGGCCCTCGAACGCCGCATCCGGCGGCACCGGCATCGTCGTCGGCAGCGCCTCGCAGTCCGGCGTCCAGTACTCGCCCGAGCCGCGATGCGGGATCACCTCGTAGCGTGGCGCGTCGGCCGGCGCGCTGTGATGGACGTGCAGCGAGAAATCGATCTGCATGCGGTTGCTGTTGCCCCAGCCGCCGAGGCCGGCCAGGGTCTGCAGCATCTGCTGCGATTCGGGATGCAGCGGCGCGTCGGCGATGTTCTGATGCCAGACCGAGCCGGCCGGAAAGCGCGGCGGGGCGGAGGCGAACGTGACGGCGGGCAGCAGCGCCAGCGTGGCGGCGAGGGCGCGAACGGGGCGGACGGCGGGCAGGGGCATCGGCGGACGCGGCAGCGGTCGGGGCGGCGCAGGTTAACAGAGCGCCCCGTGCCGATCTGTCGAGCCGGTGTTGATTTCCCGTTGCCGTCAGCCGGCGTTCAAGTGGCTGATCGCAAAGGCCGATCCGCTCGGTCGCGTCGATCGCGGCGGGTTTCGGGACGCGCGGCCGGTCCGGCCCGCTAGAATGCCGGTCCGGCCGCGTCCGCCCAGGACGCCGCGCCGTTCCGCCGCCGAAGGTCCGCCCGTTTCGATGTCCGTTTCGATCCCTGGTTCCGCGCTGCAGGCCCTCAATACCGTCTTCGGCTATCCGGCCTTCCGCGGCGATCAACAGGCGATCATCGAGCACGTCGCGGCCGGCGGTGACGCTCTGGTGCTGATGCCGACCGGTGGCGGCAAGTCGCTGTGCTACCAGATTCCGGCGCTGCTGCGCGAAGGCACCGCGGTCGTCGTCTCGCCGCTGATCGCGCTGATGCAGGACCAGGTCGAGGCGCTGCTGCAGCTCGGCGTCGAGGCCGCCTTCCTCAATTCGAGCCTCGATGCGCAGGCGCAGCGCGAGGTCGAGCAGCGCTACGCGCGCGGCGAGCTCAAGCTGCTCTACGTCGCGCCGGAGCGGCTGCTGACCGAGCGCTGTCTGGAGCTGATCGGCGCGCGCACGCCGGCGCTGTTCGCGATCGACGAAGCACACTGCGTCTCGCAGTGGGGCCACGACTTCCGGCCCGAGTACCGCCAGCTGACGATCCTGCACGAACGCTTTCCGGCGGTGCCGCGCATCGCGCTGACCGCGACCGCGGACGCGCCGACGCGCAACGAGATCGTCGAACGGCTCAATCTCGGCGACGCCTCGCGCTTCGTCGCGAGCTTCGACCGGCCCAACATCCGCTACCGCGTCGTCGAGAAGGACAATCCGCGCCGCCAGCTCAAGGCGTTTCTCGACGGCCACCGCGGCGAGTCGGGCATCGTCTACTGCCTGTCGCGCCGCAAGGTCGACGAGACCGCGGCCGGCCTGGTCGAGGACGGCATCCATGCGCTGGCCTACCACGCCGGCATGGACGCGGCCGAGCGCGCCGCCAGCCAGCGGCGCTTCCTGCGCGAGGACGGCGTCGTGATGGTCGCGACGATCGCGTTCGGCATGGGCATCGACAAGCCCGACGTGCGCTTCGTCGCGCACATGGACCTGCCCAAGAGCATGGAGGGCTACTACCAGGAGACCGGCCGTGCCGGCCGCGATGGCCTGCCGGCGGAGGCCTGGATGACCTACGGCCTGGCCGACGTGGTGACGCTGGCGCAGTTCATCGCGCAGTCCGAATCGGGCGAGGAGCGCAAGCGCGTCGAGCGCGCCAAGCTCGACGCGCTGCTCGGCTTCGCCGAGACCACCGCCTGCCGCCGCCAGCGCCTGCTCGCGTACTTCGGCGAGACGCCGGCCGGTCCCTGCGGCAATTGCGACAACTGCCTGGAGCCGCCGCAGAACTGGGACGCGACCGTGATCGTGCAGAAGGCGCTCTCGTGCGTGTACCGCACCGGCCAGCGCTACGGCGTCGGTCATCTGACCGCCGTGCTGCGCGGCGACGACGACGAACGGGTGCGGTCGCTCGGTCACGACCGGCAGAGCACGTTCGGCATCGGCGCCGAGCTCGACGCTCGGCAGTGGCGGTCGGTGTTCCGCCAGCTCGTCGCCGCCGGCCTGCTGACGACCGACGAGGAAGGCTACGGCACGCTGCGCCTGACCGAGGCCAGCCGCGCGGCCCTGCGCGGCACCGAGCCGATCTGGCTGCGCCGCCCGCCCGGCAAGGCCGAACGCCGCGCGGCCGGCCGCGACGGCTCCGCGGCGCGCACGCGGCAGAGCCTGGACATCGCGCCGCACGAGGCCGCGCTGTGGGACGCGCTGCGCGACGCGCGGGCACGCCTGGCGCGCGAGCAGGGTGTGCCGGCCTACGTGATCTTCCACGATGCGACGCTGCTGGCGATGCTGCGCGAGCGGCCGCAGTCGCTGCACGAACTCGGTGCGATCAGTGGCGTCGGCGAGCGCAAGCTGGCGCGCTACGGCGAGGCCTTCCTCGGCGTGCTGACCGCGCTCTGAGCGGGGCCGCTCAACGCGGCGCGACGTAACCGCCGGGCACGCCGTCCGGACTCATGACCAACTGCCAGAGCTGGATCTGGCGCGTGCGGAAGCTCGCCATCGAGCCGGCCAGATAGAACCGCCACATGCGGCGGAAGCGTTCGTCGTAGCGGTCGGCCAACGCCGGCCAGGCCGCCTCGACGTTGTCGCGCCAGGCCTGCAGCGTGCGGTCGTAGTCGGCGCCGAAGTTGTGCCAGTCCTCGATCACGAACAGGCCCTCGCTGGCCTGCGCGATCTGCGTCGCCGACGGCAGCATCGAGTTCGGGAAGATGTACTTCTCGATCCACGGATCGGTGTGATTGGTCGAGACGTTCGCGCCGATCGTGTGCAGCAGCGAGAGTCCGCCCTCGACGAGACTGCGCCGCACGACCTCGAAATAGGTCCGGTAGTTGCGTACGCCGACGTGCTCGAACATGCCGATCGAGTAGATCCGGTCGAAGCGCTCGTCGATCTCGCGGTAGTCCTGCAGCCGGATCTCGACCGGCAGGCCGCGGCACAGCTCGCGTGCGTAGTCGGCCTGCTCGTGCGAGACGGTCAGGCCGGCGCCGCTGATGCCGTAGTTCTCGGCCGCGAATTTCAGCGCCTCGCCCCAGCCGCAGCCGATGTCGAGCACGCGCTGGCCCGGCGCCAGCCCTAGCTTGCGGCAGACCAGATCGAGCTTGGCCGCCTGCGCGGTATCGAGATCGGCGGCCTCGCGCCAGTACGCGCAGCTGTAGACGAGGCGACGGCCGAGCATGCGCTCGAACAGGTCGTTGCCGATGTCGTAATGGCGCTCGCCGATCGCGTAGGCGCGCCGCCCGCGCTGCAGGTTGACGACGGCGGCCTTGAGCCAGAGCAGCACGTCGTCGAGTCCGCGCACGCGCTGGTCGACGTGGACCGCGAGCAGACGCGTCAGCAGACCATCGAGGTCGTCGCTGTCCCACCAGCCGTCCATGTAGGCCTCGCCGAGGCCGAGCGAACCGTGCGCGATCACACGCGCGTAGAACTGCGGGTCGTGGACGCGCAGATCCCAAGGCGCCGGTCCGTCCAGCGTGACGCCGGCCGGCTCCAGCAGTGTCTGAATGCGTTGACGAAGTTCAGAGGGCGACATCGATCCCCGACGGCGGCCGAACCCGGCATCAGTATGCCGCGAGCGAGGCGGGTTTTTGAAGCGTGCCCTCAGCCGGCGCGCAGCAGCGCGCGCGTCGCGGCCAGCCCGGCGATCGTCATCAGCAGCGAGCCGCCCAGATGCGCCGACACCATCGCCGCCGCCCAGCTCCACTGCTGTCGCTCGAGCAGCTGCACGGTCTCTCCCGAGAACGCCGAGAACGTCGTCAGTCCGCCGAGAAAGCCGGTCGTCGCGGCCAGCCGCCAGGCCAATGGAACCGTCTCGTAATGCGCGAACAAGGCCATCGCCACGCCCATCAGCAGGCCGCCGACCAGGTTCGCGGCGAGCGTGCCGAGCGGCAGCGACGGCAGCAGCGGGTTGAACGCGAGCCCGAGCAGCCAGCGCAGCAGCGCGCCGAGCGCCGCGCCGATCGCGACGGCAAACGCACTGGCGGCATGGATCGCGGCGGATGCGGACATCGGACGGGCGTGTCGGGGCCGGCTTCGGGGACGGCGGCATCTTAGCCGATCGTCCCGCGCCGGCCGGGTGGGGCAGGGCCGGCGCCACCGGCGGGCGGGCGGCGGCGCCGGCGCCGGTTTACCGCGCCGGCGCGAGCCGCTAGAATGCGCGCCCTCGCGTGGCTATGTAGCTCAGCCGGTTAGAGCACAGCACTCATAATGCTGGGGTCGGTGGTTCGAGTCCACCCATAGCCACCACGCGTCCGGCCTGCGGCCGGGGACGCCTGTCAGCCCCGCTCATGCGGGGTTTTTCGTTTTTCTCCCGGCGGCGGACGAGTGGGCTCCACCTCTGCTTTCGTACCGGCGCTTTTTCTTTGAGCGATCTGAAGCGCTGAGCTTCGATGTCGATGTTGGTCTTGGCGTTGCCCCTTCGGGCCGTTGATCGTCAAGCAGTTCAAGCGGAAAGATCAGAATCAAGAGCTTCCGCTCGCTGCGCGAGCGGGTGACTTTTTTCTTGGAAAAAGTCACCAAAACCGCCTGCGCTGACGCGAGCCGGCACGGCTGCGCCGCGCCGGTGCCCTGCGCTTCTCGGTCGCCCAGGCACGCTGCCCCAACTCGCTGACGCTCAGACACGGGGCAGCTCTTCGGCCTGGACGACCTGCGATGCTCGG
>QFPO01000005.1 GCA_003241385.1 Rhodanobacter denitrificans | reverse complement strand
GTGCCTTCCTGCACCCCCTCGCTTCAGCCTCTCCGGCCTTCCCTGCAAGGGGCGCGCATCCTAACCACATCGCCCCGTTTCGGGAAGGGGGAGCGACGATTTTTTTTACGCCGGCGCGCGAAGCGCCCTGGTCACTCCTCGCAGCAGGCGAGCTCGCGGCGCACGTCGGCGCGCTCGATGCGCGAATACTCGACCGGCGGCGGCGCCGATGCACGCGCCTCGTGCGGTCTGGCCGCACGGCCTGCCAGACGCATGCCGACCTGATACGGCACCAGCATGCCCGGAAACATCAGACCTTCCGGAATCTCCTCGAGCGGGACGAACACCTGCATGACGGCACCTCGCTGGCTGGGTCGGGAAACGAACGGGGTGCCATCTATTCCATCCTCGACCTGAACCTCAGCCATGACCGGCTGCTGCCTTCGCGCTGACGGCATGAGGCCGAACGAGGGCAGTCGGCCTGTCAGCCGATCTGGACCATCTCGAAGTCCGACTTGGTGACGCCGCAGTCCGGGCAGGTCCAGGTGTCGGGCACATCTTCCCAGCGCGTGCCGGCCTCGATGCCGTCGTCGGGCCAGCCCTCCGCCTCGTGGTAGAGGAATCCGCATACGACGCACATGAAGGTGCGGTACGGCGGCTCGTCGGCGCGACTGGGCGAATCGAAGGACATGGATGGGGCTCTGTATTGCGACGTGAACGGCGCGCATTGTCGCAGCGCGCCCGAATCGATCCAAGCCGCGTCGACGCACCTGCCGCGGCCGCTACACTTGCGCGCATGCTCACTCATCTGGAACGACGGCGAGGCCTCTACGCGATCACCGACGGGCCGCGCGGCGATCTGCTCGAGGTCTGCGCGGCCGCACTCGCCGGCGGCGTCCGCCTGCTGCAGTATCGCGACAAGACCACGGATGCCTCGCGGCGGCACGCGGAAGCCGCCGCCCTGCTTCGCCTCTGTCGCGCGCACGACGTACCGCTGATCGTCAATGACGACGTCCTGCTCGCGCAGGCGGTCGGCGCCGACGGCGTCCATCTCGGCGAGGACGATTCCGACCCGGCCCAGGCGCGCGAACGGCTGGGGCCCGAGGCGATCATCGGGGCCTCCTGCTACGACTCGCTCGATCGCGCGGCCGATATGGCCAGGCGCGGCGCGAGCTATCTCGCGTTCGGCGCGTTCTTCGCTTCACCGACCAAGCCGGGCGCGCGGCACGCCTCGACGGCGCTGCTGCGGGCCGCACGCAGCCTCGACCGTCCGCTGGTGGCGATCGGCGGCATCACGCCGGACAATGCGCGCGGCCTGATCGACGCCGGCGCCGATTTCGTCGCCGCGATCACCGGCGTATTCGGAGCCGACGACGTGCGATCGGCGGCCGCGCGCTACGCCTCCCTCTTCACCGACGCTACGGATATCCGATGAGTTCCAACCAGACATTGTTCGAACGCGCGCTGACGCTGATGCCGGGCGGCGTCAATTCGCCGGTGCGCGCATTCAAGTCGGTCGGCGGCCAGCCGTTCTTCACGGCGCGGGCCGACGGCGCCTATCTGTGGGACGTCGAAGGCAAGCGCTACATCGACTACGTCGGCTCGTGGGGCCCGATGATCGTCGGCCACAACCATCCGGACGTGCGCGCCGCCGTGCAGCGCGCGGCCGCCGACGGCCTGTCGTTCGGCACGCCGTGTGCAGCCGAGGTCACGATGGCCGAGACGATCACGCGACTGATCCCGTCGATCGAGATGGTGCGCATGGTCAACTCCGGCACCGAGGCGACGATGTCGGCGATCCGGCTGGCACGCGGCTACACCGGGCGGTCGCGCATCGTGAAGTTCGAGGGCTGCTATCACGGTCACGGCGATGCGTTCCTGGTCAAGGCCGGATCCGGCGCACTGACGTTCGGCGCACCGACCTCGCCGGGCGTGCCGACCGCGCTCGCCGATCTGACCTCGACATTGCCGTTCAACGACTTCGAGGCCGCCACGGCGCTGTTCGAGGCGATCGGCAGCGAAGTCGCCGGCCTGATCGTCGAGCCGGTACCCGGCAATATGAACTGCATTCCGCCGCGCGAAGGCTATCTGCAGCACCTGCGCGAGCTGTGTTCGCGTCACGGCGCGCTGCTGATCTTCGACGAGGTCATGACCGGCTTCCGCGTGGCGCTCGGCGGCGCGCAGGCGCATTACGACGTCACGCCGGACCTGACGACGCTCGGCAAGATCATCGGTGGCGGCATGCCGGTCGGTGCCTACGGCGGACGCCGCGAGATCATGCAGCAGATCGCGCCGGCCGGGCCGATCTATCAGGCCGGCACGCTGAGCGGCAATCCGGTCGCGATGGCCGCCGGCCTGGCGATGCTCGAGCTGATCCAGGCACCGGGCTTCCACGATGAGCTCGCGCGCCGCACGCGGCTGCTGACCGACGGCCTGCAGGCGATCGCCGACAGCGAAGGCATCGCCTTCAGCACGCAGCGCGTCGGCGCGATGTTCGGCCTGTTCTTCAGCGCCGGAAAAGTCGAGACCTATGCGCAGGCGATCGCCGCCGACATCGGCGCGTTCAACCGGTTCTTCCAGGCGATGCTCGCGCGCGGCGTCTATCTGGCGCCGTCGGCCTACGAGGCCGGCTTCGTCTCGAGCAGCCACGACGAACAGGTCATCGCCGATACGCTCGAAGCGGCGCGCGCGGCATTCCGGGCCGTCAAGCAGCCCTGAGGCGGCCTGTCGCTCCGGACACGCGTCGCCAACGCGAGGGCGCGCGTGTCCCGAACGGCGGCCTGCGGCTTCCGCGGCGTGCTCAGTCCAGACGGCCGATCGCGGCGTTGAGGCGAGCCAGTCCTTCGAGCAGATCGTCCTCGCCGATCGTCAGCGCGGGCACGAAGCGCAGCACGTCGGGTCCGGCCTGCAACAGCAGCAGACCGGCCTGGGCGGCGCGATCGAGAATGTCGCCGGCGCGTCCCGCATACGCTGGCGCCAGCACCGCGCCGAGCATGAGGCCGCGGCCGCGCACCTCGGTGAAGGCGCCGCGCTCGTTGCCGATCCGCTGCAGACCGATCTGCAGCGCGATCGAGCGCCGCTCGACGTCGGCGAGCAGGTCCGGCGAGGACAGCTTGCGCAAGGCCACGCGTGCGACGGCCGCCGCCAGCGGATTGCCGCCGAACGTCGTGCCGTGCGAACCGAACTGCAGCGTCTGCGCGGTGCGTGCGTTGACCAGCATCGCGCCGATCGGGAAGCCGGCGCCCAGCGCCTTGGCGAGCGTCATCACGTCCGGCGACACCGCGTGCCATTGGTGCGCCCAGAGCCGCCCGGTCCGGCCCATGCCGGACTGGATCTCGTCGAAGATCAGCAAGGCGCCGATCTCGTCGCAACGCGCACGTAGGGCTTGCAGGAACTCGGTCGTCGCCGGCACCACGCCGCCCTCACCCTGGATCGGCTCGACGATGACGGCGGCGACGTCGTCGGTCAGCGTCGAGGCCAGTGCGTCCACGTCGTTGAATGTGCCGTAGCGGAAGCCGCCCGGCAGCGGCTCGTAGCCGTGCTGATACTTCGGCTGCGCGGTCGCGGTGACCGTGGCCAGCGTGCGGCCGTGGAACGAGCCCTCGAAGCTCAGGATCACGCGCCGCTCCGGTGGCCGGCCGCCGGCCGCGGCATGGCGCCGTGCGAGCTTGATCGCGGCCTCGTTGGCTTCGGCGCCGGAGTTGCAGAAGAACACGCGCTCGGCGAAGCCGCTGGCGGCGACCAGCTCCTCGGCCAGGCGCAGCGGCGGCTCGCTGTAGAAAACGTTGCTGGTGTGCCAGAGCTTGGCGGCCTGCTCGTGCAGCGCGGCGAGGATGTCGGCATCGCCGTGGCCGAGCGCGCTGACCGCGATGCCGGCGGCGAAATCGACGTATTCGCGTCCGTCCAGGTCCCAGAGACGCGAGCCGAGGCCGCGGTCGAGGATCAGCTCGCGCTGCCGGTAGACCGGTACCAGATAGTCGCGGCCCTTGCCGATCAGTGCATGGCTGTCCGCACCGGGCGCAGCGGCGTCGTTCATCGTTGGATTCCCACTCGAGTCGGCGCGAAGGCGCGCCGCCCCATTATCCGTTCGACGCGAGCCGGAAAAAAGAACAGCCGGCCCGATGTTCGGACCGGCTGACAAAAAAGGCGTCCTTGCCCTGTGGCTCCGTTGGAGAGCTGTTGCGTCAGAAGCGGACTTCGGCGCCGACCGAGATCACACCCGGATCGAGCTTCAGACCCTTCTCGTCGACCTTGTAGTAGTCGTAGTTGAGGCCGACGCTGGCCTTGTTGCTGAAGTCGTAGCCGAAGCCGACGCCGGTGTACCAGCCGTTGGACGTGTCGTCGACGTAGACCGGCGCTTCGATGCCGGCGTAGCCGCCCTTCATGTCGGCGCGGAACAGACCGCCGCGGCCGCTCAGATACCAGTTGTCGTTGATGTTGAAGTGGCCGTTGACGCCGAGCGTCCAGCCCTTCAGATCGGCGCGGCCGACCGGGCGTGCCGAGGACTTCGGATCGAAGGTGCCCAGATCGGTGTAGCCGCCCTCGACGCCGAGCGCGACGGCCGGGTTCAACGCCCAGCGATAGCCGAGATTGACGCCGTACGCGGTGTCGTCGTCGTCGTAGACGCCCTTGTCGAGATTGGCCTGGCCGACCTGGCCGTTGATGAAGAATCCGCCCTTGTCCTGAGCGTGCCCGATGGCCGGAACTGCGACGAGGCCGGCGGCGGTCAGGGCGATGGCAAGAATCGAGGTTTTCATTTTCTACTCCAACTTTCGAGAGGATGAGCGACATACGTCGGGGTGGCGTATGCGATCGGAGGGCTTGGACCGACCTGTTCTCGTGGCGTTCCTCGCTGCTCCGTGCGCCCTAAGCTGGGGTTCAGTCCCTCCATTTCAATACCTGACGGTTTACTAAATATTCATCGAGGCGACGGGTGGCCGGCGGGCTCCGCCGTGGCGGGGCCGAGCGAGATGCGACGCGCCTCGCAGGGGGACAAGCCCGGCGTGATCGGCGACAATGCGCCCCCCTTGCGACCCGCCGCCGCCCGGTCGCCCCCGCTTCCTGTCGAGTCCGATCAATGCCGAGCCGTACCGAACTGGCCAACGCGATCCGCGCGCTGGCGATGGATGCCGTCGAAACCGCCAAATCCGGCCATCCGGGCATGCCGATGGGCATGGCCGACATCGCCGAGGTGCTCTGGAACGACTTCCTGCGCCACAACCCGGCCAATCCGAAATGGGCCAACCGCGACCGCTTCGTGCTGTCGAACGGTCACGGCTCGATGCTGATCTACGCCTTGCTGCACCTGACCGGCTACGACCTGCCGATCGAGGAGCTCAAGCGCTTCCGTCAACTGCACTCGAAGACCGCCGGCCACCCGGAAGCCGGCGAGACGCCCGGCGTGGAGACCACGACCGGCCCGCTCGGCCAGGGCCTGGCCAATGCGGTCGGCATGGCGCTAGCCGAGAAGGTGCTGGCCGCGCGCTTCAACCGTGACGGCTTCCCGATCGTCGATCACGCCACCTACGTCTTCCTCGGCGACGGCTGCCTGATGGAGGGCATCTCGCACGAGGCGGCCTCGCTCGCCGGCACGCTCAAGCTCGGCAAGCTGACCGCGATCTGGGACGACAACGGCATCTCGATCGACGGCGAGGTGCACGGCTGGTTCACCGACGACACGCCGGCGCGTTTCGAGGCCTACGGATGGAACGTGGTCCGCGGCGTCGACGGCCACGACCCGGCCGCGATCGCGGCTGCGCTGGCCGGTTCGCGCGGCTCGGATCGGCCGACGCTGATCTGCGCGCGCACGATCATCGGCTACGGCGCGCCGAACAAGCAGGGCAAGGAGGCCTGCCACGGCGCACCGCTCGGCAAGGACGAGATCGCGATCACGCGCGACCGCATCGGATGGCCGCATGCGCCGTTCGTCGTGCCGCCGGAGATCTACGCCGGCTGGGACGCCAAGACGCGCGGCGCGGAGCTCGAGTCGGCCTGGGACGCCACGTTCGCGCGCTATCGCGCTACGCATCCGGCGCTCGCGGCCGAGTTCGAGCGGCGCCTCGCCGGCGACCTGCCCGAGGGCTTCGCGGCGGCCGCCGACGCGTGGATCGACAAGCTGCAGGCGGAAGGGCCGGTCGTCGCCTCGCGCAAGGCCTCGCAGATGGCGCTGGACGCGTTCGGCCCGCTGCTGCCGGAGCTGATCGGCGGCTCGGCCGACCTCGCCGGTTCGAACCTGACGATCTGGAAGGGTTCCAAGGACGTCAACAGCGACGATGCCAGCGCCAACTACGTGCACTACGGCGTGCGCGAGTTCGGCATGAGCGCGATCGCCAACGGCCTGGCGCTGCACGGCGGCTTCATTCCGTACGACGCGACGTTCCTGGTGTTCTCCGACTACGCGCGCAATGCGGTGCGCATGAGCGCGCTGATCCCGACGCGCGCGATCCACGTCTACACGCACGATTCGATCGGCCTGGGCGAGGACGGCCCGACCCACCAGCCGGTCGAGCACCTGGCCAGCCTGCGCTACATCCCGAACAATCCGGTCTGGCGCCCGTGCGACGCGGTCGAGTCCGCGGTCGCCTGGAAGGCCGCGATCGAACGTCGCCAAGGCCCCACCTGCCTGGTGTTCTCGCGGCAGAATCTCGCGCACCAGGCGCGTACGGCCGAGCAGCTGGCCGATATCGCGCGCGGCGGCTACGTGCTGTCCGATCCGCCGGAGGCGAAGTTCGACCTGATCCTGATCGCGACCGGCTCGGAGGTCGAGATCGCGATGCAGGCGATGCGGATCCTCGCCGACCGCGGCATCGCCGCGCGCGTCGTGTCGATGCCGGCGACCCATGTGTTCGACGCGCAGCCGGTGGAGTATCGCGAGGGCGTGCTGCCGTCGTGGTGCCGCAAGCGTGTCGCGGTCGAAGCCGGCGTGACCGACTTCTGGCGCAAGTACGTGGGCCTGGACGGCGCCGTCGTCGGCCTGGACCGCTTCGGCGCCTCGGCGCCGGCCGATGCGCTGTACCGCCACTTCGGCATCACCGCCGATCACGTCGCCGACGCCGCCGCAGCTTTGCGCTGAGGGCGGCCACGCGCCCGCGGCAAACCGCCGCGGGCCGGTCCGCGTCGATCGGTCGATCGCTTGATCGGGGCCAAGTCGCCCCGATCCAGGGCGGTCGATCCTGGCGGCACCGCCTGCGAGCGGCTCCCGTTATCACGACAGGTATTCCCGTGGCAGCTTTCAACACCGAACGCGTGCTCAGTGTCAGGCACTGGAACGACTTCCTCTTCAGCTTCACGACCACGCGCGACGCCGGCCTGCGCTTCGAGAACGGGCAGTTCATCATGATCGGCCTGATGGTCGACGGCCGGCCGCTGCTGCGCGCCTACAGCATCGCCAGCGCCAATTACGAGGAGCACCTGGAGTTCTTCAGCATCAAGGTGCCGGACGGCCCGCTGACCTCGCGGCTGCAGCACCTCGCGCCCGGCGACGAGGTGCTGATCGGCAGCAAGCCGACCGGTACGCTGCTGCTGCACGATCTGAAGCCGGCGCCGCATCTGTATCTGCTGTCCACCGGCACCGGCCTGGCGCCGTTCCTGTCGATCGCGCGCGACCCGGAGACCTGGGAGCGGTTCGACAAGGTCGTCGTCACGCACGGCGTACGCCAGGTCGCCGACCTCGCCTATCGCGAACTGTTCGAGCATGAGCTGCCGAACCACCCGTATCTGGGCGAGCTGGTCCGCGACAAGCTGATCTACTACCCCACGGTCTCGCGCGAGGCGTTCCGCCATCAGGGCCGGCTCGACCAGCTGCTCGAAAGCGGCCGGCTGGCCGCGGACGTCGGCCTGCCGCCGCTCGACCCGGCGCGCGACCGCGCAATGATCTGCGGCAGTCCGGCGATGCTCGCCTCGCTGTCGCAATGGCTCGACGGTGCCGGCTTCGTGGTGTCGCCGCGGATCGGCACGCCCGGCGACTACGTGATCGAGCGCGCCTTCGTCGACCGCTGAGCCGCCCGCGCCGGCTTGTCGCCGGCGGCGTCGTTCTTGCCCGATCCGCCGAACCTCCGGCGCCGCGCTGGCGCCCGGGCGCCGCCGTGTGCATGCTGAGGCCCAGCGGGCATTCCCGCCCGCCCTGTACCCGACGGCAACAGGAGTGGCGCCATGATCGCATTGAACGTCAACGGCAAGTCCCTTTCGCTGGACGTGCCCGACGACACCCCACTGCTCTGGGCGCTGCGCGACGCCGCGCGGCTGACCGGCACCAAGTTCGGCTGCGGCATCGCCCAGTGCGGCGCCTGCACGGTCCACGTCGACGGCCAGCCGGTGCGTTCGTGCGTGCTGCCGGTCGCGGCCGCGCAGGGCAAGACGATCACGACGATCGAAGCGGTCGGCCACGACCGTATCGGACAGGCCGTGCAGGAGGCCTGGCGCAAGCTCGACGTCGTCCAGTGCGGCTACTGCCAGTCCGGCCAGATCATGTCGGCCGCGGCACTGCTGAAGGCCAAGCCGGCGCCGACCGACGCCGACATCGACGCGGCGATGAGCGGCAACGTCTGCCGCTGCGCGACCTATGTGCGGATCCGCGCGGCGATCCACGAAGCCGCCGCGGCACTGGCCTGAGGAGCACGCGATGAACACACGCATCGTCAACGAGAGCCGCCGCGAGTTCCTGAAGGCCGGCGCCGGCCTGGCGCTGGCCGTCTACGCGACGCCGACGCTGGCCGCGGCAGCCGCCGCCGCGCCGTCGTCCTCCGCCACGCCGTTCGCACCGAACGCGTTCGTGCGGATCGACGGCGAAGGCGTCGTCACCGTGGTCTCCAAGCATCTGGAAATGGGCCAGGGCACATTCACCGGCATCGCGACGCTGATCGCCGAGGAACTGGATGCGGACTGGTCGCAGGTCCGCGTCGTCGGCGCGCCTGCCGACGCCAAGCGTTACGGCAACGCCGCCTGGGGCGGCGCGATCCAGGGCACCGGCGGCAGCAGCGCGATGCCGGGCGCCTGGGACCAGATGCGCCAGGCCGGCGCGACCGCGCGGGCGATGCTGGTCGCCGCCGCCGCCGAAACCTGGAAAGTACCGGCCGAGCAGATCGTCGTCAGCCGCGGCGTGCTGAGCCACGCCGGCAGCGGACGGCGCGCCGGCTTCGGCGAACTCGCCGCGACCGCGGCGCGGCAGCCGGTACCGGCCGAACCACCGAAGCTCAAGACGGCCGATCAGTACACGCTGATCGGCAAGGCCAAGCTGCCGCGCACCGACAGCCGCGCCAAGACCGACGGCAGCGCGATGTTCACGCAGGACGTGCAGCTGCCGGACATGCTGGTCGCGGTCATCGCGCATCCGCCGCGCTTCGGCGCACGCGTGGCGCGCTTCGACGCCGCCAAGGCCAAGGCGATCGCCGGCGTGGCCGACGTCTTCGTCGTGCCCGGCGAGCCCGGCGTGTTCTCCGGGGGCGTCGCGGTGCTCGCGCGTGATACCTGGACCGCACTGCGCGCACGCGAGGCGCTGACGGTCGAATGGGACGACGCCGGCGCGCTGCGCGCCAGCTCGGAGGCGCTGTCCGCGCAGTATCGCGCGCTGGCCGCCAAGCCCGGCAAGACCGTCGTCACGCGCGGCGACGTCGAGCGGGCGTTCGCCGGCAAGCGTCTGATCGAAGCCACCTACGAGGTACCGTTCCTGGCCCATGCCTCGATGGAGCCGCTCAACTGCGTGATCGCGCTCGGCTCGGACGGCTGCGAGATCTGGAACGGCGAGCAGTTCCACACCGTCGATCAGGGCGCCGTCGCCAAGAAGCTCGGCATCGCGCCCGACCGCGTCACGATCAACCAGCTCTACGCCGGCGGCAGCTTCGGCCGCCGCGCCAATCCGAAGTCCGATTACATCCTCGAGACGGTGGCGCTGGCGATGGCCGCGCGTGAACGCGGCCGGCAGGTGCCGATCAAACTGGTCTGGACACGCGAGGACGATACGCGCGGCGGCTACTACCGGCCGCTGACTGTGCATGCGGTCGCCGCGGCCCTCGACGGGAACGGCGCGATCGCCGGCTGGCGCCATCGCATCGTCGGCCAGTCGATCCTCAAGGGGTCGCCGTTCGAGGCGATGATGGTCAAGGACGGCATCGACGCGACGACCGTCGAAGGCGTGAACGATCTGCCGTATGCGGTCGAGAATCTGCACCTGGACCTGCACTCGCCGGATCCGGGCGTGCCGGTGCAGTGGTGGCGCTCGGTCGGGCATACACATTCGGGCTTCGCGACCGAGGTCTTCGTCGACGAGCTCGCGAGCGCCGCCGGCGCCGATCCGTACCGGTTCCGGCGCGGCCTGCTCGGCGCGCATCCGCGCGAGCTCGGCGTGCTCGACCGGGTCGCGCGCGAGGCGCGCTGGTCCGATCCGCTGCCGGCCGCCGCCGACGGCCTGCGCCGCGGCCGCGGCATCGCCGTGCACAAGTCGTTCGACACCTACGTGGCTCAGGTCGCCGAGGTCACGGTGCGGCCGGACGGCAGTTTCCGGATCGACCGCATCGTCTGCGCGGTCGATTGCGGCGTGGCGATCAACCCCGACGTGATCCGCGCGCAGATGGAGGGCGGCATTGGCTACGGCCTGTCCGCGGCGCTGTACGGCGCGATCACGCTCAAGGACGGCATCGTCGAGCAATCCAATTTCCACGACTACCGGCCGCTGCGCATGCAGGACATGCCGGCGGTCGAGGTCCACATCGTCGCGTCGACCGAGAAGCCGACCGGCGTCGGCGAGCCCGGCACCGCGGTCGCCGCGCCGGCGGTCGTCAATGCGCTGTTCGCCGCGACCGGGCGCCGCGTACGGCGTCTGCCGATCGATCCGCGGGAGCTGCGCGCATGAACCTCCGCACGATGCTTCCGACCGGCGTAGCGGCCGCGGCACTGATCCTCGCGCTGCTCGGCGGCGTCCTCGGCGCGGCCGAACCGCCGGCGACCCAGGCGCCGCCGGACTCGCGCGGCCTGTTCGAACCGATCCGCAGCGTGATCCAGCATCCGCGCTGCCTCAACTGCCACGTCGCCGACGGACGGCCGCGCCAGTACGACGACAGCCGCGTGCACGGCCAGAACGTCCAGGGCGGCCCGGACGGGCGCGGCATGCCGGGCCTGCCGTGTTCGACCTGCCACCAGAGCACGAACGCGCCGACCACGGCCGGCCCCAACGCGCCGCCGGGCGCGCCGAACTGGCATCTGGCGCCGAAGGAGATGGTCTGGGTCGACGTCGGTGCGCGTGACGCCTGTCTGCGCCTGCGCGATCCGCGCAGCAACGGCGGCAAGGACCTCGCGCAGCTGCGGCACCACTTCGCCGAGGACAAGCTCGTCGCCTGGGGCTGGCAGCCCGGCGGCGGCCGCAGCACGCCGCCGCTGACGCATGCGCAGACGGTCGCCGCGGTCGACGCCTGGATCGAGGCCGGCGCGCCGTGTCCGGCCGGCTGAAGTCGCGCTAGCGTCGGGCGCACGACGGCGAGATCGTCGCGGCCGGCTGCCGTCGCAGGTAGGTGCGTGGAGCGCGCGCCTCAGTCCGCGCCGCGCCGCAGCGGCGACACCCGGCCGGCCTCGATGCGCAGACGCCAGGCCGGTTCGCCGAAACGCACCGGCCGGTGACTGACGACGATCAGCGTGCCGGCGCCGACCCAGCGGTCGACGCCGGCGACGACGGCAGCTTCGGTCTCGGCGTCGAGTCCTTCGAACGGCTCATCGAGCAGCACCAGCGGCGTGCCGCGCAACAGCACGCCGGCCAGCGCGACGCGGCGCGCCTCGCCGCCGGACAAACCGGTGCCGTACTCGCCGAGCCGCGTCCGAAGACCGTGCGGCAGCCGCGTCAGCCAGTCGCCGAGCGCGACCGCCTCGAGCGCCGCGCACATCCGTGAATCGTCGATGCGCGGACCGCCGAGGCCGAGGTTTTCGGCCAGGCTCATCGCGAACAGGTGCGGCCGCTGCGGCAGCAGCGCGACGCTGGCGCGCAGCGCGTCTTCGCGATAGTCGGCCAGCGCCGTACCGTCCAGCGCGATACGCCCGGCATCCGGATCGACCACGCGTGCGAGCAGTTTCAGCAGGGTCGACTTGCCGGCGCCGGAGCGGCCCTCGACGAGGAGACGCGCGCCGGCCGGCAGGTCCAGATCGAACGGCGCGATGCCCTCGGCACGGCCCGGATGGCGGCGGGCGACCTCGCGCAGCTGCAACGCACCGGTCCGCGCCGGCGTCACCGCGGTACCACCGAACGCCAGTGCCGGCTGCTCGTGCATCAGATCGCTCAGGCGCCGCTGCGCCGCGCGCGAACGCGCCTGAGCGAGCAGCGCACCGGCGACCGGCGCGAAGGCCTCGAGCGTCGCCAGACTCGCCAGCACCGCCATGACCAGCCACGGCGCGGCGACGGCACCGGCAGCGACGAGCCGATCGCCGTCGCGCAGCAGCTGCCAGCCGCCGAGACCGACCAGCAGGACGACCGCCGCCTGCGCGCAGGATTCGAGCACGCGGTGACGCAGGCGCCGGTCGATCACCGCCTGGTCGAGCCCGCGCCAGTCGTCGCGGCGCGCCTCCCATGCACCGTATAGACACAGCGTCGTCAGGCCGCGCAGCAGGTCGATCAGCGCCTCGCGGCGGCGGCCGGCGCGCGCGGCCAGATCGCGCATCGCGCGGCCGGCGAGCAGGCTCGACGCCAGCGGCACGCCGATCGCGGCGGCGACCAGCCACGGTGCCGCGGCCAGCGCCCGCGCCGGCGCGACGTAAGCGATCAGGACCAGCACGAGCGCGAGCACCAGCAGCATCCAGCCGAGCGGCAGCCAGGCGCGCAGCGGCGCCTCGTCGAGTGCCTCGACGTCGGCGATCGCGCGCTGCAGCAGCTCGCCTTCGGACCATCGCGCCAGCGGTTCCGGCGCGAGCCGCGCCAGAGCGCGATAGCAGACCAGGCGCAGGTCGGCGAGCAGGCCGAGCACCGCGTCGTGCGAGAGCAGCCGTTCGCCGTAGCGGCCGGCCGTGCGCACGATCGCGCAAAGCCTGATCACCGCGCCCGGGCGGAAGATGTCGAACGCGGCGGCCGCCGCCGTGCTCGCGCCGGCCACGGCGGCGGCCGTGATGAACCAGCCCGACAGCGCCAGCAGACCGAGTGAGGCGAGCACGGTCAGCGCGCCGAGCACGAACGCCAGTGTGAACCGCCCCGCATGCGGCCGCAGTACGGCAAGCCAGCCGTGGCCGTTGCGCGTGCTCATCGCCGCTCCGGTTCTACGGGCAGAATCGGCCGGTCCTCGACGATGCGTCCGGCCGCCAGCGTGACGATGCGGTCGACCCAGGCGTCGGCCGCCTGCGTGCGCTCGTGGCTGGCGATCAGCAGCGTGCTGCCGCGGCTTGCCGCGGCGAGGGTCCGCTGCAGATCGGCTGCGGTGTCCGGATCGAGCTGGGCGAGCGGCTCGTCGAGCAGCCAGACGCCGGCATCGCGCACCAGCGCGCGCGACAGCGCGAGGCGCTGCAGCTGGCCGCCCGACAGGCCGCCGCCGTCGGCGTCGATGCAGGTCTCGACACCGTCGGGCAGCGCCTCGACGTCGGCGGCGAGGCCGGCATCGGTCAAGGCTTGCCACAGCCGCGCCGGATCGGCCTGCCCGAGCCCGATCAGCACGTTGTCGCGAATGCTCGCGGCGAACCACTCCGGCCGCTGCTCGAGCCAGGCCAGGCGCCGCCACCACGACGGCCGCGGCAGCGTCGCCAGATCGCGGCCGTCGATGCGGATGCAGCCCTCGGTCGGCGCGACGAAGCCGGCCAGCAGCGCGAGCACGCTGCTCTTGCCCGACCCGCTGGCGCCGCGCAACCGCACGCGCTCGCCGGCGGCGACGCGGAAGCTGATCCGGTCCAGCGCGAGACGTCCGTCGGCATGGCGCAGGCTGACCTGGTCGAACTCGATCGCGGCCGGGCCCGCTCGGCCCGCGCTCGCCGGTCCGGCGTCCGATGGCGCCGGATCCGATTCGCCGGTACTCGATGCGTCCGTGTCGGCCGTCCGCGACGGCGGTGCGCGCCGCAGCAGGTCGGCGATCGCCGTGGCCGCCGCGAGCGCCTGCGCACGCAGGTGATAGTCGGCACCGAGCTGGCGCAGCGGCGCGAAGAACTCCGGCGCCAGCAGCAGCACGAACAGCGCCGAGTCGAGCTGCATCGGTCCGCCGTAGTGGCCAGCCGGAAAGCGGCCGAGCAGGGCCAGCCCGAGATACAGCGCGACCATCGCGATCGCCAGCGACGCGAACAGCTCGAGCACGGTCGAGGACAGGAACGCCAGGCGCAGCACGCGCAGGCTGCTGCGGCGATAGCCCTGCGCACCGTCGCGGACGGCGGCGGCGCCCCATTCGGTACGTCCGGCCAGACGCAGCGCCGGCAGGCCGCGAACCAGATCGAGGAAACGGCCGCCGAGCGTCGCCAGCGCCTCGGCCTGGCGCCGGTTCGCGGCCGCAGCGCCCTGCCCGACCAGCAGCATGAACAGTGGAATCAGCGGTGCGGTGGCGCCGAGCACCAGGGCGGCGAGCCAGCTCTGCGGCAGCACCGCGATCACGATCAGCAGCGGGACACCGACCGCCAGCACGCACTGCGGACGGTAGCGCGCGACGTAACCGTCGAGCGCGTCGACCTGCTCGACGACGACCGTGGCCAATGCGCCGTCGCTGCCGGCCGCGGACCGCAGCGGGCCGAGCCGGGCCAGCGCATCGAGCAGCGCGTCGCGCGTCGCGACGCGCAGGCGCAGGCTGGCGCGGCTGCCGGCCCAGTCGCGGACCGCCAGCGCCAGGCTGCGGAGGAGCAGCAGCAGCGGTGCGAGCGCGAGCGCGGCGGCCGTCGACGGCCATGCATCCGGCTGGCCGATCCAGTGCGCGGCGACGCCGGCCACCAGCGCGGCGAAACCGATCCAGGCCAGTGTCGCGGCGAGGCCGGCCGCGGCGGCCAGACCGTTCCAGGCACGCACGTTGCGCGTGTGCGTACGCAGCCAGTGCGTCGCCGCCGCATCGAGCGCCGGGCCCGGCTCGGTCACCACCCGCCCGCGACTCCGCAGCGGCGGCGCGCTCGCGCCGCGCCGGCGATCGTCACTCGGTCTCCTCGTCCTCGGGATAGCCCTTCAGCTCCAGCCACATCGCGTTGACGATGCCGGCCGCGCAGGCGAGCAGCACGCCGAGGATCCAGGCGAAGTACCACATGCTTCGTCCTCCTTCAGTAGTGCGCGTCCGAGCCGCGGACGTGCTCGACGTGGACCGGTCCGCGCATCACGCGGAACACCCAGCTCGTGTAGACGAGGATCAGCGGCAGGAACAGCACGGTCATCCAGAACATCCAGCGCAGCGTCAGCAGACTGGAGGTCGCATCCCAGGCGGTCAGGCTGTGCGAGGGCTGCAGACTGGACGGCATCATGAAAGGGAACATCGCCACGCCGGCTGTCAGCACGGTGCAGGCGGTCGCGATCGAGCTCAGCACGAAGCCGATGCCCGGCCGTGCCGGCGCGACCCGCCAGGCCGCCAGCGCACCGATCACCGCGAGCGACGGAATCGCCCACAGCAGCGGCACCGCGCGATAGTTGTCGAACCAGGCACCGGCGACGCGCTCGACCGTCTTGGCGAGCGGGTTGGAATGCGCATCGCCGCCGGCGAACGTGACGATGCGATAGCCGTCGATGCCCCAGGCCACCCAGATGCCGGCGACGATGAAGGCCACGCAGAACGTCGCCACGGCGATGCCGAACCAGCGCTGCGCGCGGGCGCGGATCACGCCGGTGGTCTTGATCAGCAGGAACGCCGCGCCCTGCATCACCAGCATCGACAGGCTGACCACGCCGACCAGCAGGCCGAACGGATTGAGCAGGCCGAAGAAGCCGCCCTCGTAGCGCACGCGCAGCGCCTCGTCGTAATGGAACGGCACGCCCTGCAGCAGATTGCCGAACGCGACGCCGAACACCAGGGCCGGTACGAAGCCGCCGATGAACAGGCACCAGTCCCACATGTCGCGCCAGCGCTGCTGCGGCAGCTTGCTGCGGTAGTCGAAGCCGACCGGTCGCAAAATCAGCGCGAACAGCACCAGGATCAGCGCGACGAAGAAGCCCGAGAACGCCGCGGCGTAGATCAGCGGGTACGCCGCGAAGATCGCGCCGCCGCCGAGGATGAACCAGACCTGGTTGCCCTCCCAGGTCGGCCCGATCGCATTGAGCAGCACGCGCCGCTCGTCGTCGTCGCGCGCGACCACGCGCAGCAGCGCGCCGACGCCGAGGTCGTAGCCGCCGGTGACCGCGAAGCCGATCAGCAGGACGCCGAGGAACAGCCACCAGACCGCACGCAGCGTCTCGTAGCTCATCAGGAACGTGAATGCCTCGCTCATGCCGGCTCTCCCGCTTCGATCGCGGCACGGCCGGGATCGGGCTGCATCGGCCCGCCGCTCGGCGCGACCTCCTCGGCCGGCCCCTTGCGCGCGAACTTGACCATCAGGTACATCTCCACGACCAGCAGCGCCGTGTAGAACACGACGAAGCCGGTCAGGCTGAAGATCAGGTCGCCGACCGTCAGCGACGAGACCGACATCCAGGTCGGCAGCACCTCCGATACGGTCCACGGCTGCCGGCCGAGTTCGGCGACGATCCAGCCCATCTCCGAGGCGATCCACGGCACCGGGATCATCGCCACCGCGAGCTTGAGCAGCATCCGGCTGCGCCCGACGCTGCGCCGCGCCGACGCGAAGAACGCCCAGACGAACACCACGAGCATGAACACGCCGCAGCCGACCATGATCCGGAACGACCAGAACAGCGGACCGACCGGCGGTATCGCGTCGCGCGCGGCCTGCGCGATCTGCGCGTCGGTGGCGTCGACCACGTTCGGCGCGTAGCGCTTGACCAGGAGGCCGTAGCCCAGATCGCCCTGCAGGCTCAGCAGGTCCTGGCGCGCGAACAGATCGGTCGGATTCTCACGGACCTTCTGCAGCGCCGCGTAGGCCTTGATGCCGTTGCGGATCTTCGCCTCGTGCTCGATCGTCAGCTCGCGGATGCCGGCGATCGGCGTGTCGACCGAGCGCGTCGCGATCAGGCCCATCAGCCACGGGATCTCGACGGCGTAATGCGTGCGCATCTGCTCGGAGTCGATCACGCCGATCGCCGTGAACGCCGCCGGCGGCGGATGGGTCTCCCACATCGCCTCGATCGCGGCCAGCTTGACCTTCTGTACATGGCCGACCTCGTAGCCGCTCTCGTCGCCGAGCGTGATGACCGACAGCACCGAGGCCAGGCCGAACGCCGAGGCGATCGCGAACGAGCGCAGCGCGAATGCGCGATGCCGGTTGCGCAGCAGATACCAGGCGCTGATGCCGAGCACGAAGCACGACGCGGTCACGTACGCGGCCGATACCGTGTGGACGAACTTGACCTGCGCGACCGGGTTGAAGAACACCTCCGAGAAGCTCGCCAGCTCCATGCGCAGCGTGTCGGGATTGAAATGCGCGCCGACCGGGTTCTGCATCCAGGCATTGGCGATGAGGATCCACAGCGCCGAGAAGTTGGAGCCGAGCGCGACCAGCCAGGTCACCATCAGATGCTGCAGGCGGCTCAGCCGGTCCCAGCCGAAGAAGAACAGTCCGACGAACGTCGACTCGAGAAAGAACGCCATCAGGCCTTCGATCGCCAGCGGCGTGCCGAAGATGTCGCCGACGTACTGCGAGTAGTACGACCAGTTCGTGCCGAACTGGAACTCCATCGTGATGCCAGTGGCGACGCCGAGCGCGAAATTGATGCCGAACAGCTTGCCCCAGAACATGACCATCTGCCGGTACACCGGCCGGCCGGTCATCACGTAGACCGACTCCATGATCGCCAGCATGATCGCCAGACCGATCGTCAGCGGCACGAACAGGAAGTGATACAGGGCGGTGATCGCGAACTGCCAGCGCGACAGCTCGATGACGGTATCGGAGATCATCCTCTCACCTCGCAATCCGGGGGCCGGCCTGGAGGCCGTGCCCGCAGGCAGCCGGACGGGCGCATGGCCCCGCGGCGTCCGGCTGGGTCGACGGGGGCGTCCGCGACGCGCTGCGGCAGCCGGCCCGATGCCGGGCAATCTACGCGCGTCGTTCCCCTGGACGATAGTGCCATACCGTCGCAGTGCAGATGCGCTGCGCCGGTCGCAGATCAGACGTCCGGCCGCGCTGCGCGGCACCGGCGCCTGACCGAGCCGTCCGGGCGGAATGGCTCCATCCGAATGGCTCTTAGCATCGACCGGCCGGGGCCGTTAAACTGCGCGCCGCTCACCTTCCCGTTCCGGCGCCCGGTCGCCGTTCCCATCCTGAGGAGTGTTCCATGGCAGTCAAGGTCGCCATCAACGGCTACGGCCGCATCGGCCGCAACGTCCTGCGCGCGCTGTACGAGGCCAAGCGCAACGGCGAAATCCAGATCGTCGCGGTCAACGATCTCGGCAACGCCGAGACCAACGCGCATCTGACCCAGTACGACACCGCCCACGGCAAGTTCCCGGGCGAGGTCTCGGTCGACGGCGGCGATCTGGTCGTCAACGGCGACCGCATCAAGGTGTTCGCCGAGCGCGATCCGTCGAAGCTGCCGTGGGGCGACCTCGGCGTCGACGTGGTGCTCGAGTGCACGGGCCTGTTCACGTCCAAGGCCAAGGCCGGTGCGCACATCGCCGGCGGCGCGAAGAAGGTCATCATCTCGGCCCCGGGCGACAAGGACGTGGACGGCACGTTCGTCTACGGCGTCAATCACGACCGCCTCAGCGCCTCGCACCAGGTCATCTCCAACGCCTCGTGCACGACCAACTGCCTGGCGCCGCTGGCCAAGGTGCTGCACGAGAAGATCGGCATCGTGCACGGCCTGATGACGACGATCCACGCCTACACCAACGACCAGGTGCTGACCGACGTATACCACTCGGACCTGCGCCGCGCGCGCAGCGCCACGCACTCGCAGATCCCGACCAAGACCGGCGCCGCCGCCGCGGTCGGCCTGGTTCTGCCGGAGCTCAACGGCAAGCTCGACGGCTTCGCGATGCGCGTGCCGACGATCAACGTCTCGGTCGTCGACCTCAGCTTCGTGGCCGCGCGCGCGACCAGCAAGGAGGAGATCGACGCGGCGGTCAAGGCCGCGGCCGAAGGTCCGCTCAAGGGCATCCTCGGCATCAACGACAAGCCGCTGGTCTCGATCGACTTCAACCACAACCCGCTGTCGTCGATCTACGATGCGACGCAGACCCGCGTCATGGAAGGCACCCTGGTCAAGGTGCTGAGCTGGTACGACAACGAGTGGGGTTTCTCCAACCGCATGCTCGACATGACGCTGGCGCTCGTCAACGCCAAGTGATCGAACGCGTCCCCGGCGGGCGCCGCGCCATGCGCGGCCGCCGGGGCGCGGATCAGTGCGCGACCAGCAGCGGCACGTCGCTGTTCTGGAACAGGTAGCGCGTGGAACCGCCGAGCACCAGCTCGGCGATGCGCGAGTGGCCCCAGGCCCCCATCACGATCAGATCGGCGTCGACCGCGCGCGCCGCGTCGAGCAGCGCCGGACCGCTGTCCTTGCCGCTGACGAGAAACTCGCGGAACGAGGCGGCGATGCCGTGGCGCTCGAGCCAGGCACGCAGATCGAACCGCGGCAGGTAGTTCAGTCCGAACGGACTCGCCGCCGGCTCGCCGACCAGCACCTCGACGTGCTCGGCCTGGCGCAGCAGCGGCAGTGCGCCGCGCAGTGCCAGGATCGCCTCGCGGCTGTCGTTGTAGGCGACCACGATCTGGCGGCCGACGCGGTCGATGCGCGCGCTGTCGGGCACGACGACGACCGGCGCCATCGCGCCGAACACGGTGCGCGACACGATGCCCCAGCCGGTCGGCGCGTCCGGATTGAGGATCGGCCGCTCGACGACGACCAGATCGGCCCAGCGCGAGGCATGGCACAGCGCCTCGACCGGATCGCCCTGCGCGACCTGCCACTCGCCGGCCACGCCGTAGGCGCCCAGGCGCGCCTGCCACCACGGACCGTGCGCTTCGGCGTCGCGGCTGAGCTGCTCGGCATCGCGGACGTACAGGGCCACCGCGTCGGGCGAGGCGAACGCCGCCGGCGCGATCGGCACCAGGTGCAGGCCGAGCAGCCAGGCGTTCAGGCGCTGGGCGAGCTGCAGGCCGACCAGGGCCGCCGGGGAATCCTCGCCGTAGCGGCGCAGATGGGTGACGATCTCGACGTGATGCATGGGTTTTCACCTCGGCCGGTATCGGATCGCATCAGCATACGGCTTCGCGCCGTCCGCGGCATGATCGCCGGCCGCGGCCATGACGTTCCGCACGCGCGCGCCGCCGCAGCCGACGGCATGCTGGCCTCACACACCCCGGCCGGAGGATCTGCGATGAGCCTGCTGTTCACCGTACTGATGCTGATCGGTCTGCTGACGCTGGCGGTCGGCGGTCTGGCGCTGCTGCCCGCCGTGTTCGGCCTGGCGATCGCGATCTTCGCGATCTGGCTGACCTTCACGATACTCGGCCTGGTCCTGCGCGTCGTCGGCCTCGTGATCGGCGGCGCGCTCGCGCTGACGATGGCGCTCGTCGGCGGCGTCCTCGCCGTCGTGCTCGGCATCGGCCTGCTGTTGCCGCTGATCGTGCCGGTGCTGGCGGTCGCGGCACTGGTCTGGCTGCTGGTCCGCGCCTCGCGGCCGGCCGCACCGCCGGTCGTGCCGAGCCTGCCGCCGCGCGCCTGACCGGCGGGCGCGAGCCGTTCCATCACCGCGTTCACCGGCGGCGCCGTCGACGACGGCACCGCGCACCTCCAGCTGCCTGCGGAGCGGCTGATCAACGCCTGGCCGCTCGCGCAGCGACGAGCGCTGCTTCGCGATCGCGGCATGGCGCGGGCGACGCCTGCGGCGACATCGACGAAAGGCCACACACGCCGACGTCGCACAAGGCGGGCCGGCGTCGCGCGACTGCCGGCCCCCAACCGGCCAGGCTTGGTTTTGAGCGGCCGCCGGAGTACCGTGAGGTCGTTGCGGCGCACCATGCCGCTTGCGACACACCGATGGCCGCCCACGCTCCGCCGCTGACGTCCGACTACAGCCTGCGCGAGGAAATCGCCTCGAGCCTGATCCATGGCATCGGCATCGTGCTCAGCATCGCCGGCCTGGCGATACTCGCGGCGGCCGCGTCGATGCGCGGCGACGTCTGGCACATCGTCAGCGTCAGCGTCTACGGCGCCACGCTGATCCTGCTCTACACCGCCTCCACGCTCTATCACAGCATTCCGCATGCCGGTGCCAAGCCTCTGCTGCGCCTGCTCGACCACGCCGCGATCTTTCTGCTGATCGCCGGCACCTACACGCCGTTCACGCTGATCAGCCTGCGCGGTCCCTGGGGCTGGTCGCTGTTCGCGATCGTCTGGTCGCTGGCGCTGATCGGCATCGCGCTGGAGATGCGCCGCGTCCGCAACCGCCTGCTGTCGGTCGCGCTCTACGTCGGCATGGGCTGGATCGCGGTGGTCGCGGCCGGCCCGCTGATCGACAGCGTGCCGGCGCCGGGCCTGTGGCTGCTGCTGGCCGGCGGCCTCTGCTACACGCTCGGCGTGCCGTTCTACCTGTGGCGCAAGCTGCCGTACAACCACGCGCTGTGGCACGTCTTCGTGCTCGCCGGCAGCATTCTGCAGTTCTTCGCGGTGCTGCTCTACGTGCTGCCGGCCGACTGAGCGACCGCTCTCACCGCGCTCACAGCAGCAGCGCCAGCGCGAACACGCCGAGCATCGTGAAGCACAGTGCGATCTTGGCCAGCGTGCCGAACACGAAGCCGAGCCAGGCGCCGATGCCGACCGCGGTCGAGCGGCGCAGCGTGCCGCCGGCGACCAGTTCGCCGATCAGCGCACCGAGAAACGGTCCGAGCAGCAGGCCCGGCAGGCCGAAGAACACGCCGACCAGGGTACCGACCGCGGCGCCGACCAGGGCCCAGCGGCTGGCGCCGACCCGCTTGGCGCCGAGGATGCTCGCGACGAAATCGACGATCAGCGCCAGCACCGTCAGCACGCCGAGCACGGTCAGCGTCGGCCAGCCGATGTAGACGAAATCGCCGGCCCAGGCCGCGACCAGCATGCCGGCGAAGACCAGCGGCACGCCCGGCAGCGCCGGCAGGATCGCGCCGGCGAGGCCGACCAGGATCAGCGCGGCGGCCAGGGCGTAGAGAATGAAGGTGGTCGTCATCGTCGGCGGATCGTCGGAGAAGGCGCGCCAGTGTAACGTCCGGCCCCGCCGCGGCGACGCTGTCCGCCGCACCGCTGCGAGCGGATCGCCACTATCGGCGCAGCCGTATCACACGACCGTTCGCGCGGCGGCGGCGAGGCACGTCTCGCGATCGCTGCCGCCGGCGCGGACGCGACACCGGCGGCGGCGACCGCCGCGCCAGTGGCCGCGCGTGACGCTCACGCAGGGCTTCGCGTGTCGCTACGGCGCGGCCGCCTGACCGATCAGCCAGGCCTCGAGCCGGTCCGGCGCCAGCGCCGGCGCGAACAGATGCCCCTGCACGGCGTGGTAGCCCTGCTGCTGCAGCAGGCGGCGCTGATCGTCGGTCTCGACACCCTCGGCGATCACGCCGAGGCCGAGACTTTCGCCGATGCGCTGTACGGCGCGCGTGAGCTCGCGCGAGGCCGCATCGGTGTCGAGGTCGCGCACGAAGCTCTGGTCGAGCTTGATCTCGTCGACCGGCAGCCTGCGCAGCAGGCCCAGGCTCGAGTAGCCGGTGCCGAAATCGTCGACCGACAGCCGCACGCCGAGCGCGCGTACCTCGCGGATCACGCGCATCGTCTCGGGGCCGGCGTCGAGAAACGCGTTCTCGGTGATCTCCAGCGTCAGGTCGCTGCCGGCCAGCGCATGCGCGTCCAGCACCTGCGCGATTCGGCGCGGCAGGCCGGCGTCGCGGAAGCTGGTCGGCGACAGGTTGACCGACACCATCGGCACCGGCAGCCCGCGCGCGCGCCAGTCGGCGAGCTGGCGGCAAGCCTCGCGCACGACCCAGACGCCGAGCTCCGCGATCAGGCCGCATTCCTCGGCGAGCGGGATGAAGCGCGCCGGCGCGATCTCGCCGAGCTCGGGATGGCGCCAGCGCGCGAGCGCCTCCACGCCGTGCAGGCGGCCGTCGGCGAGGCGCAGCTGCGGCTGATAGCACAGGCGCAGCGCCTCATGGCTCAGCGCGTCGCGCAGCGCGGCCTCCAGCGCGATGCGCTCCTGCGCAAGCACGGTGATCTCGTTGCTGAAGAACGCGAAGCGGTGGCGGCCGGCGGTCTTGGCCTGATACATCGCCATGTCGGCACGGCGCAGCAGCAGGTCGATCTCGGCGCCGTTGTCAGGAAACAGGCTGATGCCGATGCTGGCCGAGGGCACCACGCCGACGCCGCCGAGCGGCACCGGCGCGTACAGCGCGGCCTGGATCCGATCGGCGCGATCGGCCGCGCCGCGCGCGTCGCAGCCGATCAGCACGACGACGAACTCGTCGCCGGCCAGGCGGCCGACGATGTCCGACGGCGCGACCAGATCCTGCAGGCGCCGCGCGATCTGGCGCAGCAGCTCGTCGCCGGCGGTGTGGCCGAGCGAGTCGTTGACCTGCTTGAACCGGTCCAGATCGATGAACAGCACCGCCAGCGCGTCGCCGGACCGCGCCGCGTCGGCGATCGCCTGCTCGGCGCGCGCGTGCAGCAGGCTGCGGTTCGGCAGGCCGGTCAGCGCGTCGTAGAACGCGAGCTGGCGGATCCGGCTGCGCGACTCCTCGCGTTCCAGCGCCAGCGCACACAGATGCACGCTGACGCTGACCAGGCGCTTGTGGAAGCGGCTCGGCCCGCGAGGATGACGATAGTAGAACGCGAACGAGCCGAGCACGCGGCCGCTACTCGACTTGATCGGGCTGGACCAGCACGCGCGCAGCCCGTGCGGCAGTGCCAGATGGCGGAAGTCGGCCCACAGCGGATCGGTCGCGATGTCGCTGCACAGCACCGGTTCGCCGCGATGCGCGGCCGTGCCGCAGGAGCCGCAGGCGGGGCCGATCGGCACGCCGTCGAGCGCCTCGCTGTAGACGTCGGGCAGGCTCGGCCCGGCCAGCGGACGCAGCCGGCCGTGCTCGTCGACGCGCAGGATCGAGGCGATCACCTCCGGCGCGATCCGCTCGACCTCGCGGCAGACCAGGGTCATCACCTCGCGCACCGGCACCTCGTGCACGATCGCCTCGAGCATCTTGTGCTGCAGCACTTCGTGCATCTTGGTATCGGTGATGTTGGTGATCACGCTGACCGTGTTGACGAGCGTACCGGCCGCATCGGTGATCGGATTGACCACGATCGAGCACCACAGCGGCTGTCCTTCGCGATCGTGGATCAGTTCCTCGACGTGACGGCCGCTCCACGACGCATCGCGCGGATCGGACGCCTCGCCTTGCTCGCTGCGCGCCGGCAGCCGCAGCACGTCGGCATGGTGGCGGCCGATCACGTCCTGCGCGGCATGGCCGAGCAGGCGCTCGAAGCCGGCGTTGACGTAGACGATGCGATCCTCGCCGTCGGTGATGATGACCGCGTTGTCGGTCTCGTTGACGCCGAGCGACAGCAGGCGCAGCTGTTCGCGATCACGCCGTTCCAACGTCACGTCGCGGATGAACGCGGTGTAGATGATGCGTCCGGCCAGCGTGACCTTGGAGATCGACATCGCGCCCCAGCATGGCTCGCCGTTCTTGCGCGCGACCGGCACCTCGCGGCAGGCGCCGACGATCTTGTTGATGCCGGTGATGCGATTGGTGTCGACGTAGCCGTCGTGCCGGGGACGCAGCCCGGCCGGCACCAGCATGCTGACGTTGCGACCGAGCACCTCCTCGCGCGCGTAGCCCCACATGCGCTCGGCGGCCGCATTGAACAGGATGATCCGGTTGCCTTCGTCGATCGCGACGACCGCGTCGATCGCCTGCTCGAGCGTCTGGCTCAGCGTCTCGTAGGCGTCGTGCAAGAATGGCGACAGCGTCTGGATGTTCACCGGCCCCTCGCTCCTGCGTCGGCTGGGTCGGACGGCTCGCGCCGGACGGTTCCGGTACGCGGCACGGCCGCCGGCCCGCGGGTCGGCCCGACGATGGTATCGGGCCTTGGAGTACTCGGAAATATGCCAATTGCACGCCGCCGGCCGCCGCCTCGTCCCGACCGGGCACCGCAGGCGCCGTATCGCCCGGCGCTGCCGGCGGTCGCCGCGCTGCCGACGCTGACCGGTCCGCATCTGGTCCTGCGTCAGCTGGCCGAGCGCGATCTGCCGGCTTTGTACGCCGTGTTCTCCGATCCGCTGGTCATGCGCTACTGGAGCCATCCGCCGCTGGCTTCGCCGGCCGACGCGGCCTGGTACTTCGCCAACCTCGAAGCCGGCCGTCGCGACCGCCGCTTCTGGCAATGGGGCATCGCCGTGCGCGACGAGGACACGGTAATCGGCACGGTGTCGTTGTTCGGCGCCGATGCGGCCCGCCGCCGGGCCGAACTCGGCTATGCGATCGCCTCGGCCCGGTGGCGGCGCGGCCACGCCTCCGAGGCCGTGCACCTGGCGATCGCGCATGCGGCCGGTGCCCTCGGCCTGCGTACGCTGCGGGCCGACGTCGATCCGCGCAACCTCGCCTCGCGCGGGCTGCTCGAGACGCTCGGCTTCCGCTGCACGGCGCAGCGGCACACCGGCCGCTGCGTCGACGGCGTGCCGGTGCCGTCGGCCTCGTACGTGCTGCAGATGCACATGCCGGACGCGACGCATGGCCGGACCGGTTTTGCGGACCCGGTCATGGAACCGGCCGACCCGGAACGCTAGCGTCCATACGCCGGCGTCCGGACCGACCACGCCGCGCGATTGCGCTCATCGCTCTGGGGAGAATCCGATGTTCCGATCCGTGTCCGCCTTGCTGCTGTGCGTGTGTCTGCTGTCGCCCGGACTGGTCCATGCCGTGACCGGCGTGGCCTTCGTTCACGGTACCGGCCGCCAGACCAATGCCTTGAACGATTACTGGACCGCCGACTTCGTCGACTCGGTGCGGCAGGGACTGCCCAATACCGCCAACTATCTCGTCGTCAATTGCGATTTCGAGCAGTACATGTGGGACAGCCGCGCCGCCGGCTGCCTCGCCACGCAGCTGCACGGATTCATCACCAGCCGCGGCATCACCGACCTGGTCGTGATCACGCATTCCAACGGCGGCAACGTCATGCGCTGGATCCTGTCGAACCCGACCTACGACAGCCGCTATCCGACGATCATCCAGCGCACGCGCTGGGTCAACGCACTGGCGCCCTCGAGCGCCGGCACGCCGCTGGCCGACGCCGTCATCGCCGGCAACATGTTCGAGAACGCGCTCGGCTGGCTGCTCGGCTATCAGAACGACGCGGTCCGCATGCAGCAGGTCAGCTGGATGGCCTACTACAACCAGAACAACCTGGCCGGCACCAGCGGCCGTCCGGCGCTGCCGAAGGGTTTCTGGAACGTGGTCGGCAGCGACGTCAGTTCCGGCGTCTTCAGCGGCAACGCCTACTGCGGCGGCTACGCGCAGAGCGTCGGGCTCGAGTTCACGCAGAACTGGCTGGCCGGCTGTTCCGACGGCTTCCTCAACTGCACCAGCCAGAACGCCGCCGGCCGGCTCTGGTTCTACGACTACCAGCGCAGCTCGAGCGGCTACGTGCTGAACCACAACCAGAGCCGGCGTCCGTGCTTCGGCCTGGACACGATCCTGCGCAACGACCTGTAGGAGCCGCCGCGATGACGAAGACGAACCGTTGGGCCTCGCTGTTGCTGCTCGCCGCCACGGCCGTGCAGGCCCAGACCGCCGGCCTGCTGCCGGCACAGCCCGGCGACCTGGTGCCGGCGCGCGCACGCGCGATCGACCGCGCCGTACCGGACTCGATCGAACGCCTGCCGCTGACCTATGCACAGCCGCTCGCGGCCGACGAGGCGCTGACCGCCGAGCCGGCGCTCCACCGCGCCGAGAGTCGCGAGTACTGGCAGCGCGTCGATGCCGCCGCGCTGCGCCAGGGCTATCCGCTGGCGCTGACCTCGGCCGGCGCGCTGATCCTGCTGTCGCCGACGCCGTCGGCCGCGGCGCCGGACGCGGCCCGGATACGAATCGTGCGCGGCGCGGAGCGGACGACGCTCGATCAGGCCGGCGAGGCGCTGGCCGATGCGGCCGCCCTGCGCGCGGCTGGCATGCAGGTCGCGACCGGTGCGCTCGGCTTCCGCCTGCGTGACGGCTACGAGACCGGCGCCGCGCTGCAGTTGGACGGCGCACGTGGCGAGTATCTGCTGCACGTCGCCGAACCGCGCAGCGACCAGGTGCTGACGCTGGCGTCCCGGCGCGACACGCTGCATGCCGGCGACACGGTCGAGGTCGATCTGGCGCTCGAAGGCGGCGCCCGCATCGGCCACGCCGCCGGCCTGCTGGTCGCGCCGGATGGCACCGCGCTCGATCTGGATCTGCGCAGCGACGGCAGCCGGGCGCGCGGCAGCGTACAGATTCCGGACGCGGCCGCGGCGATGGCCGGACTCTGGGATCTGCGCACCAGCGTGGCCGCGAACGACGGCACGCGCGCGTTCCAGCGCGATGCACGCACCGCGATCGCGGTCAGCGTGCCGACCGCGCGCATCGCCGCCGCGACACGCGACGGCAAGGCGCCGGGACGCGGCACGACCGCGATCGACGTCGACCTCGACGTCGCCAGCGCCGGCCGCTACGAGGTGCGCGGCGTGCTCTACGGCACCGCTGCGGACGGCCGTCTGGTGCCGGCCGCCGCGGCGCAGTCGGCGGCCTGGTTCGAGCCCGGCAGCGGGCGCCTGCGTCTGGACTTTCCGGCCAGTGCGGCCGGTCTGAACGCGCCGTTCGAACTACGCGATCTGCGTCTGAACGACCAGACCGTGCCGGCGCTGATCGAACGCCGCGCGCGGGCGCTGCGGATCGAGCGCTGAGACGCGACGATCCGCGCACCGTACGGCCGGCATCGGCCGGCCGTACGGCATCCGCGCGACGCTACGGCGCCTGCGCCGTCAGCGTCGCGACGGCGTCCGCCTCATGGCTGCCGAGGTCGGTGACGAGACTGCCGGCCGGGATCGTGTTGACGAGTTCGCCGGCCGTCACGGCCGCGACCTGCACGTCGATCGTGCAGCTGCCGTTGGCCGGGATCGTCGCACCGGCCTGCAGCGTCACCGAGCTGCCGGTCTGCAGCAGTCCGGCACCGCCCGTGCAGGTCGTCGAGGCATTGGCCGCCGAGACCAGGCCGCTCGGGAATGCGTCGACCAGATCGGCGCTCAGCGTCGCCGGCGTCGCATTCGGATTGCTCAGCGTGATCGTCAGGCCGGTCGGCGTGTTCAGCGGCACCGTCGCCGCCGCGAAGCGCTTCTCGACCGCCGGCGCGGCGAGGTCCTCCTCGAATCCGTTCGCGAAGATCGCCTCGGCTCGCGTGACCTGCAGCGTATAGTCCTCGACCTGGCCCCAGCGATACGCGCCGCAGGCGCCGCCCGGCCAGTACAGCGCGAACGACGACGGTGACCAGACCTTCAGTACGCGCATGCGCGTGGTGCCTTCCGCGGCGCCGGCCGGCACGCCGATCGGATAGTTGACCTCCATGCCGTCCTGTCCGGTCGATCCGACCAGCGCGCCCGCGCTGTAGACCTCGCCCTCGTCGTCGAGGATGCCGTTGCGGTTCCAGTCGACGAACACGGTGTAGGTATTGGCATGGAACGAGAACGCCGCGCGGCCCTGCAATGCGATCGGATAGATCGATCCGGTCGTGACCACGGTGGAGCGCGCCGTGAAGTCCTCGTAACCGGCCGTCGAGTCGACGGCCGAGACGCTGTCGATGTCGCCGAAGCGCACGCGCGTGATCGGCTCGACCGCCGAGGTCATGTCGACCGCGCAGTAGTGTTCGGTGCTCGGCGCGTCGGGCAGCATGCGGAACACACCCTCGCCGTAACGCTGGTTGCCGGAGAAGTCGTGGGCGCTCAGCCGCCACACGCCCTCGACCGGCTGCACCTCCGAGACGCCGGCGCCGAAGATCTGCGTGCTCGGATCGAGCACGAACGTGAAGCGGCCGGCCGCATCGGCATACAGCTCCTCGGTCGTCATCAGTTCGCCGATGTTCTCGGCCGGATCGGACAGGTTGAGCCTGACCCGCGCATTGGCCGCCAACCCCTCGATGCGGATCTCGGTCCCGCTGGCGAAGAACTGCGCGATCGGCAGCGCGTCCGGAGCAGCCTTGACGTCGAGCACTTCGTCCGGGTCACGGATGACCGTCAGCGGCACCTGCGCCGCAGCGCCGGCACCGTCGTCCGCGGCGACGACGTGCTGGCCGAGCACCGAGCGCAGTTTCATCGCGTTGACGCGCACGACGAAGCCGCCGGACGCATCGGTGCTCGCCGGAAACCGGCGCACGCCGCCGTCCGGATCGGTGACCGTGACCTCGAGCGCGGTCGTCGCCGCGAAGCCGCTGCCGGTCACCTCGACGCCGCCGGCCCAGAACCAGTACTCGACGATCGTATCCACATCCAGCTGCAGCGCCGGCGTGCCGGCCGTCGCGGCGGACAGCGGCAGCCAGCCGAGCAGGCCGAACAACAAGCCGTACATCCAGGCGGACGCGCGCCGCACCGGCCGTGCGACGGACCGGCCCGTCCCGCCCGCGCTGCCCGGCACCGAGGCGCCCGGCGATCGATTGAGTGCTGTTTCCACGTGATTGACCCCGTACGTATAGGAAAGGACCCGCCCGCGCGGCCGCTGCGAGCGACGCCGGCTGCCGCCACTGGCGGGTCCGTCCGATTGTCCGAATGGCGAGAGCGTTGTCGCTCGCGGCGGGTTGCCGGGCGGTTGGAATGTCCTAACCGCACGCTAACGCGGGCCCGCAGCGGCGCTCAGCGGCTTCCGGCGATCCGCGCGTTCGACGGCGGCGACTGCAGATCGACCGGGATCGGCCGAGCGCCGGCCAGCGAGCGCGCGTGCTGCAGCGCCTCGGCCCAGGCCTGCCGGTGGCCGAGTGCCTGGTGTACGCGCACCTGCAGCAGGGCGCCTTCGAAGACGCCCGACGCGGCGGCCGGCAGACGCCCGACCACCGCGCTGGCGGCCTCGACACGGCCGCTGCGCAACAGGTACGGCACGATCGACACGGCGACCGCGAGCGACTGGGCCGGCACGTCGCGGACATCGACGTCGGCCTGCGCCGCCGCGAACTCGTCCGCGGCCGTCGGCCGGCCGGTGGCGGCAGCGAGCTCCGCGCGCGCCAGACGCAGGCCGATCGGCATGCGGCCGTCGCGCGTCGCGCCGAGCAGCGGCGCAGCCGCCGCCAGCGCGGCCGCCGCCTCGTCGCCGCGCCCCAGGCTCAACAGCGCGCGCTGGCCGAGCAGCAGCACGTCGGCGGCCGTGTCCGGCTCGCTCGCCGCGAGCTTGAGGACCGCCGCGCGCGCGGCATCGGCCGCCGCCACCGCATCGCCGCGGTCCCAGGCCCGGCGCGCACGCAGCACATCGCGGCGGCCGTCCAGACGGGCATGGTCGGCGAGGCCGAGCGCGGCGAGCGCCTCGAACGTCGAATCCAGCTCGGCGTCACGGCCTTCGGCGATCAGCAGCGCGGCGCGGTCGATCAGGATCTCGGCCCGGCTCAGTGGATCGCCGATCCGCGTCAGCAGCGCACGCGCGGCCTCGTTGGCGGCACGCGCACCGGCCAGATCGAGCAGCGCCAGGCGCGCGTTGACCAGGGCCGAATAGCCGTGGGCGCGTTCGTTGAGCGCGCCGAACGGCTCCAGCTGATCCAAGGCCTCGGTCAACGCGGTCACGGCCTGCGCCGGCCGGTCGCGCAGCAGCAGCACGATGCCGTAGTTGAGGTTCAACCGGGCCAGTGCCAGGCGGTCGCCCGCCTGCTCGAGCAGCACGCGCGCCTCGCCGAGATCGTCCAGCCCCTCGCCGACGCGGCCGAGCGTCAGCCGCGCGCCGCCGCGGCCGGCGAGCGCCTTGCCGTAGTCGAGGCGCTGGCGCTCCCGGTCCAGCGACTGCAGCGACTGCTCGAACGCCTGCTCGGCCACCGCAGCGCGGTCGCGCATCATCGCGATCGCGCCGAGGCCGTAGTGGATGCGGCCGCGCAAGGCGCCGTCGGCCGCGGCGGACTCGTCGTCGAGCAGGTCCTGCAGCATCCGCTCGGCCTCGTCGAGTCGCCCGGCCCGATGCGCCAGCGAGGCGAGCTGGTAACGCAGCTCGGGCTGCGCCGAAGCCGGCAGCGGTGTCTCGGTCAGAATGCGCGCGGCGCCCTGGAGGTCGTTCTCGAGCATCGCCGCCTGCGCGCGCTGCAGGACCTCCTCGACCGCCGGATCACGCGTCGCGGCCGGCGGCGCGCTCAGACCGATCTGCGCGAGCAGCGCGTCGGTCGCGACCTGCACCGCGGTCAGGACGTCCTCGGCCTCGCCGGAGGCGCTGCGCTGCCGGCCGTCGGCATCGGTCGCGCGCAGGCCGACACGCCAGCCGCGGGCGCTGCGGTCGGCCCGGCTGGCGACGATCCAGCTCGCGCCGACGCGCCGTGCCAGCGCGTCGAGGTCTTCGGCAGCGGGCCGCGCGGCGAGCAGGGCCAGCGTGGTTTCGCTCGCTGCCACGGCGAGCCCGGCCGTGCGCAGCCGCTGCGCGATCATGTCCATCGCGCCCAGCCGCACCCAGGCGTGATCGCGCCCGCTGCCGACCTCCACCGGCACGACCAGCGCGCCGGACGGCGCCGCGACCGGCAGCGCCTGCGGTGCGGGCACCGGCTGCTCGCGCCAGATCACGGCCAGCGCCAGCATGGCCAGGATCGCCGCCAGCGCGGCCACGGCGACGCGCCATCGAGGGCGCGGCTTCGGCGCGGTATCCGGCGGCGCCGCGGCGACCGATGCCTCGCCCGCGGGCTCGCCGCCCGCCGCTGTAGCCGGCCCGGACGCCGGCGCGTCGGGTTCGGCCGGCTCGACGCTGACCTCGCAGGCCCAGCGATAGCCGAACTTCGGAATCGTGCGGATGCAGCTCGGCTGCCCGCTGCCCTCGCCGAGCAGACGCCGGGCACGCAGGATCGCCTGCGTCAGCTGCGGCTCGGACACGTCGGTGCGGCCCCAGACCGCCGCGCCGAGCTCGTCGCGCCCGACCGCGCGGTCGCGATGCTCGATCAGATAGACCAGACAGTCGAACACGCGCGCCGGCACCGGCAGCACGACGCCGCCCTGCCGGAACTCGCGCGTGGCCGGGCACAGCAGAAAGTCTCCGAATCGATAGAGGATGCGTGCGCTCATGCCCTCTCGGCGGCGGCGTCGGTGCGGACGGCGACTTTAGCCCAAGCCGGCACCGGCGCACGCCGCCGGGCGCACCCGCAGCGCGCGCGCCACGTGCGCACGCAAACGCCTACGGCGATCGAACGGCCCCGCTGCGCTCAGGCCACCGCGCGCAGCGGCTCGGCACCGGCGACCGGACGGCGCGGCTCGACCGGCTGGTGGCGTGCGATCACCTCGAGCAGGTCGGCGAAGACGCCGGCCGCGGTCAGGTCGATCCCGGCGCCGGGGCCGGCCACGGTCAGCGGCGCGGCACGGTAGTAGCTGCTCGACAGGCGCAGGGCGTTCTCGCACGGCAGCAGCCGCGCCAGCGGATGGCCGAGCGGCACGCGCTCGGCGCGCAGGCGGGCGATACCGCCGTGCCAGCTCGCGCGGTAGATCCAGCACTCGCCGGCGGCGCGCGCATCGGCGGCGGCCTGCCGCCAGAACGCGTCCTGATCGCCGAGCGCGTCGAGCAGCCGGGCGGCGTCGGGCTCGGCCAGATGCTCGGCGCCGACCAGCGGCTGCAGGTCGATCGCGTCGAGGTCGGCCGTGACGCCGAGCGCACGCAACAGGATGACCAGCTTGCGGGCCGCGTCGGCGCCGGACAGGTCCGCGGCCGGATGCGGCTCGGCGTAGCCGAGCGCGACCGCCTCGCGCACCGCCGTCGAGAACGGCACGTCCTGCTGCACGCGGCCGAGCACGTACGACAGCGTGCCCGACAGCACGGCCTCGAGCGTCTCGACGCGATCGCCGGCCGAGGTCAGTTCGCGCAGCGTGCGCAGCAGCGGCAGCTGCGCGCCGACCGTCGTCTCGTGCAGCAGGCGCGCGCCGGACTGGCGCTGCGCCTCGGCGATCGCGTCGGCCAGCGGCGCCGCGGCCGACGGGCCGTGCTTGTTCGGTGTGACGACGTCGATGCCGGCCGCGAGCCAGTCCGGATAATGCGCGGCGACCTCGGCGCTGGCGGTGCAGTCGATCAGGACCAGCGGCCGCTCGGGCCGGCCGAGCAGCGCGTGCGACCAGTGCGCGAGGCTGCGCTCCTCGGCCGCGGCGAGCCGCGCCGCCAGCGTGCCGGCCTGGAGACCGGAAGCATCGATCAGCGCCTTGCGCGAATTGGCCGCGGCGATCACGCGCAGATCGAAGCCGCGTGCGCGCAAGCTCGCGTGCTGCTCGTCGAGCAACGCCAGCAGGCGCCCGCCGACGCGTCCGCTGGCGCCGATCACGGCCAGATGCACCGGCACCGGCGCATCGCCGGCGATCAGCTGCCGGTGCAGCGCGCGCAGCGCCGGCTCGCCGTCGGCGGCGGCCAGCGCGACGCGCACGCAGCGTTCGCGCCGCGACCACCACAGCGCCAGCGGCGCCAGGCCGCCGGCGACCAGGGCGTCGCGGCAGCGCGAGGCGAGCGAAGGACCGGCGGTGTCGTCGAAGACGCTGAGCAGGGCGACCGGCACCGCGTGCTCACCGGCCGTGCCGTCGGCCGCGACCAGCGCCGCCGGCGCATCGGCATAGACGTCCTCGCCGTGATCGAACGCGGCCGGCGCCGACAGCGCGCGCGTGCCGCGCAGCAGGGCCAGGTCGTGCCGCAGCGCGAGGCCGCGCAGCGGCTCGCTGAGATCGCCGCCGATGCGCGTGCTCTGCGCATCGGCGGCGAAGCTGTTGACGATCGTCAGCGGCACCGGCCGCTCGAGCAGCGGCTCGAGCGTGCGTGCATGGATCACGCTGGCACCGGCGTGCGCGAAGCGGTTCGCGTCGGCCAGCGAGAGATGGCGCAGCAGCTGGGCGCCGGCGACCAGACGCGGATCGGCGCTGTAGCAGCCGGCGACGTCGGTCCAGATCTCGAGCGGCCAGCCGAGCGCGGCAGCCAGCAGCGCGGCGCTGTAGTCCGAGGCATTGCGTCCCAGCGTGGTCGTACGGCCGTCGGGCGCCGCGCCGGTGAATCCGGGCACGATGCGCACCTGCGCACGCCAGTATGTCTCGCCGCGTGCGCCGATCGCCGCATCGGTCGCGCGGCGGTCGACCTCGGCATGGCCGGGACGCTCGCCGGTGCGGATCAGCACCTCGGCCGGCACGATCGCGGCCTCGACGCCGCGCGCCTGCAACGCGCCGAGCATCAGCCAGGCGGCGAGCTTCTCGCCGCCGGCCAGCACGGTATCGGCGGCCGCGGCGTCGCCACCGGCCACGCGCTCGAGCGCGTCCCCGAGCTGGCGGCCCAGACGCTCCAGCGTCCACGGCAGGTCGCCCTGCGGCGTCGCGCCGAGCTCGGCCGCGACGTCGGCGTGCCGATCGAACAGACCGCGCAGCGCGGCGCCCGCATCGTCCCGCCCGGCCTGCGCGACGATGCGCGTGAGCTGGTTGGTCACGCCGGCCATCGCCGACACGACGACCGCGACGGCGCCGTGCGCACGGGCTGCCGCGACCGCATCGGCCGCGCGCGCGATCCGCGACGCGTCGCCGAGCGAGGTCCCGCCGAACTTGACCACCTTGCCGACCATCTTCGCGTTCCTTATGGACGTATGGACGTCTATACGTCCAAAAGAGGCGCGCATTCAAGCATCGGAGCCCGGCCGAGTCAAGGAAAGCCTCGGACAGGCGACGGCGGTGCCGCCCGGCGAGGCGGTCGGCGGCGGTCACGCGGCAGGACGATCGGACGGTGGCGGACGCGGCCGGATGCGGCGCGCGGGCGGAGCGGTCGAGTCCGGGATCGGGGCTGCGGATCAGCAGCAGACTCGCGGGCAAGCGGACATCGATCGGCACCGAGGTCGATGCAGCATGCCCAAACGAGCATGCACATCGGAACGTCTCGAACCGGCCCCGCACGCCACGACGTGGAGCGCGACCTGCGATACGCGACGTCGCGAACGCGGCACTCCGCGAGAGGGTCGGTCGGGCGATGCGCAATGCGTCCGCGCGGAATCTGCGGACGCTACCCGAGCGGCCCCGACGGCCGCGAAATCAGGCCGCGCGGAACGCCGCGAGCGCGGCCGCGTGCAAGGCGGGCGGGCCGGCCAGCGCGCTGCGCGTGGCGAGATCGATCGGCGCGCCGTCCAGCGCCGTGAACACGCCACCGGCCTCGCGCACGATGACGACCAGGGCGGCGATGTCGAGGATGTTCAGATCGGACTCGATGACCAGATCGATCGCGCCGCGCGCGAGCAGGTGGTAATGCAGGAAATCGCCGTAGCCGCGGATGCGTCCGCTGCGCCGGATCAGGTCGGCCAGCACGTCCCAGCGGCGGTCGGCGGCCAGTGATTTGAGATTGCCGGTCGAGATCGCGGTCTGCGGACCGAAGCCGTCGACGTCGCCGACGTGCAGCGCGCGCGGAACGCCGCCCTCGCGGCGGTCCTGGATGAACGCGCCGCCGCCGCGCGTCGCCCAGGCGCGCTCGCCGTATTCGCCGGCATCGGACACGCCCAGCACCAGTTCGCCGCGATGCATCAGCGCGATCTGCGTCGAGAACATCGGATAGCCGCGCACGAAGGCCTTGGTGCCGTCGATCGGATCGATCAGCCACAGCCAGTCGCCGTCGCCCTCGCGGCCCTCCTCCTCGCCGTAGTAGGCGTGGTCGGGAAACTGCGCGCGCAGCACGCGCTTGATCGTCGCCTCGGCCTCGCGGTCGGCTTCGGTGACCGGCGTCTGGTCGTCCTTGGTGACGACCTCGAACGTGCGCCGGCGATAGCGCGGCGCGATCACCTCGCGCGCGGCATCGGCCGCGGCCAGGGCCGTGGCCAGCGCACGCTGCACGAAGCTGGCGTCGGTCATGCGGACGCGCTCAAAGCAGCGGAAACATGCGGCCCTGCACGATCAGGTGCGAGGAGCCGTCGGGCTGCGGCTGACCGACGTAGCGCAGCGCCTCGCGGACGCGCACGTCGTCGTTGCGCGCGGCCAGGCGTGCTTCGGCGTCGAAGCGGTCGGAGCGCACGTCGAACACGCCCTCGACCTCGAGATTGCCCTGACCGTCGTCGCGCACGACGCCGCCGATGCCGCCCTCGGGCTTCGACGAGAACTCGACCAGGATGTCCGAGAAGCGCGCCTCGGCCTGGCCGGACACGCCGGCGTCGCTCCAGCGACCGCTGCCGGTCGCACCCTGTACGCGGCCGTCGGCGATGCGCGCCTGGCTGAGGACGCCGTTGAACGTGCCGAGCAGATTCAGCGCCGGGATGCCGAGCGCCGGCGCGGCCAGCTGCGCGGCGAAGCGGAAGCGCACGTCGCGCAGGTCGAGGCTGCGGTCCAGATGCCGCGTGACCAGGCCGGCGGCCTCGACTTCGGCGCCCTTGACGTGCGCGTCGAGCCGGACCTGGCCGCGCAGCAGCGGCGCCTTGTCGATCGTCCACGACACCTCGCCGAGGTCGCGGCCGAACACGCTCATGCCGTCGGCACGGCCGTCCCAGATGCTGCCGCGCACGCCGGTCAGCACGACCGGTGCGAAGCGATGGCCGCCCCAGCGCCAGGCCAGCTCCGCCGGCATCGTCCAGACGAAGACGCCGGCGACGACCAGCAACAGAAGGACCAGCACGATCAGGACTTTGAGGATGCGCATGAGAACCGGGAGAGTGAGCGATGGCGAAAACGACGGCCGCGCACGCGAGACGGGCGGCGGCCGGGCGACCTTACCTCAGGGCACGTCCTGCAATGTTACCCGTGCGTTCACGAGACCGACGCCGTCGACGCGATCGGCCGAGAAGTCGCTGGCCTGGATGCCGTAGTCGCGCGACAGGCCCTCGAGCCAGGCGACGAGCTCGTCGAACGAGGCGTATTCGAAGCTCACGCGCACGCTGCCGGCGGCGCCGGGCTCGACGCGGCGCAGCGCCGACTCCAGACCGGCGCCGCGCGCGGTCACGTCGGCCAGCGCGAGCAGCGACTTGCCCTCGCGGTCGGCGCGTGCGTCGAGGCCGGTCGCGTGCAGGCCGCCGAGCTCGGCGGCCGCGCGGCTCACCTGCATCAGCTGCTCGCGCTCGCCCTCGATGCGCAGCGCCAGATCCTCGCGCTGGCGGCCGAGCGGATGCCAGACCAGCGCCCACAGCAGCAGCGCCGCCGCAACGCCGCCGCCGATCGCGAGGATGCGCCGCTCGCGCGGCGGTCGCGACGTCCACCAGACCACGTTCATGCGCCCGCTCCGCTGACGCGGATCCGCGCGTCGACGCCGGCGCCGCCCTGCGCGGCGTCCACCGGACTGGTGCCGGTGATCTCGGCGCGCAGGCCCGGCAGCATCGCCAGGCGCTCGCGCAATGCATCGAGCGTCTGCACGTCCGGCGCGCGCAGACCGAGCTCGAGCGCGCCGTTGCGATACTCGATGCCGCGCGTCTGGATCCGCGTGCCGCTGGTCAGCACCGGCGCGATCCGGCCGAGCAGGCCGAGCAGACCTTCGTCGTTGCCGCCGCGCAGTGATTCCAGACGCCGCTGCAGCAGCTGGCTTGCCTCCACGCCGGCCAGCGCCGCGCCGTCGAGTTCAGGTACGGCTGCGCGCAGGCGCTGATCGATCGCGGCCTGCAGCGCGGCCGACTCGCGCGACAGCTGCAGCACGCCCAGGCCGCGCTCGGCCAGACCGAGCAGCACGACCAGGGCCGCCAGCGCGGCAGCCAGCCGCCAGAGCCGTCCCCCGGCCGCATGCCGATGCGCCGGCGCGAACGCGCCCTCGAGCAGGTTGCCGGCCGCCGGCAGCGAAGCGGCGAGCAGGCCGAGGCCATCGCGCGCGCCGGCTGCCGATTCGTTCGGCGCCGCACGCAGGTCGTGTATCGTCAGCTCGGCCGCCGCCACGCCGGTCTGGCGCAGCCATTCGGCCAGATCGCCGGCCGGGCAGGCCCAGGCCGCATCGGGCGCGACGCGCACCAGGGCGCGATCGGCCTCGATCAGCGCGGTCGCCGGCGCCAGCGCCAGCGTTTCGGGGATCAGCACGTCGGGGCGGATGCCGTCGGCGCCGAGCCGGTCCAGCCACTCGCGCAGACGCGTGCGCGCGACGACCAGCACCGCGCGGCGGTCGCCTTCGAGACCCGGCGCCGACACCGGCACCACGTGCATGTCCTCGACCGGCGCCAGCAGCTGGTCCTCGACCGCGAACGGCAACGCGCGCAGCAGCTGGGCCTGGCTGCGCGCCGACAGCGTCGCGCCGGTCAGCAGCACGTCTTCCGAGGGCACCAGCACGACGATGCGGCGCGCCTGTTCGATCCGCTGCCGCGGCGGCACGCCCGGCAGCGTGCGGCCGGCGCCGCCGAGCCAGGACAGATGTCCCTCGGAATCCAGGCGCAGCAGCAGGCGGTCGTTGTCGGCGGAGGCCATCGGCGAGCGATCAGTCGGTGGAGCGGCCGGCGCCCCTGGCCCGACCGAATCGGCCGACATGATCACACAGGACGCCGTGCGAACACGATATTGAGGCTTTGGCAGCGATTGCTTGACGAACCGGCCGGCACACTGCCGCGCCTCGCCGGAGCCCCGCTCACCGATGACCCGTTCGAACCGCCACGACCATCGCGCCGGCCGGCATGCGCCGCCGCATCGCGTCGGGCCCGCACGCGCACTGACCGTCGCGCTGAGCGCCTGTGCGCTCGCGGCTTCCGCGACCGCCCGGGCCGACCTGCCGCCGGACGGCGGGCTGGGTGCGGCACCGCGCTGGCTGCCCGATGCGACCGCCGGCGAGACCGCCGCCGCGAGCGCGACGGCCGGCACCGAAGTGCGCGTCTGGATCGACCCGACCAGCCGCGACTCGGTCGCCAATGCGTATCTGGGCGTGTTCGTGCCGCAATCGGGCATCGCCGCCGGCTGGACCGGCTCGCTCGGCAGCTGCATGTCCGGCACGACCGCGGCGGCCTATCACACGGCGACGATCGAACGCGTCAACGTCTATCGCGCGCTGGCCGGACTGCCCGGCGACGTGACCGCGACGACCGCCGGCGCCGTGCAGGGCGCCCAGGACGCCGCGCTGATGTTCACCGCCAACGGCCAGATCAGCCATGCGCCGCCGACGAGCTGGCTCTGCTATACCGCGGCCGGTGCCGGCGCGGCCGCCACCTCGAACGTCTCGCTGGGCCTGGCCGGCCCGGAGGCGGTCGTCGCGTATATGGACGACTACGGCAGCGGCAACGGCATGGTCGGCCATCGCCGCTGGATTCTCTATCCGCCGCAGGCGCAGATGGCCTCGGGCAGCGTCGAGGGGGCCGCCGGCTGGCCGTCCAATGCGCTGCGCGTGATCGGCGGCTTCGGCGCGCGGCCCGACACGCCGGTCGGCGTCGCCTGGCCGCCGGCCGGCTACGTGCCGTGGCAGTTGCTGCCGAGCCTGTCGAACCGCTGGTCGTTCTCGTGGCCCGGCGCGAACTTCGCGAACGCGCGCGTGACGATGACGCGCGACGGACAGGCACTCGGTGCGGTGAGCTACGAGCCGCTCGCCAACGACGTCGGCTACGGCGACAATACCCTGGTCTGGTTGCCGCAGGGCGTGAACTACGGCCAGCCGGCCGGCGACACGGTCTACCGCGTCACGATCGACGGCGCCAGCGGCAACGGCGTGCCGGCGAGCCTGTCCTACGCCGTCGTGGTCTTCCATCCGGAAGCGCGACCGGAGCGCGTGTTCGGCAACGGCTTCGACGGCTGAGCGCACGGCACGGGATGCCCGGCCCGTGCCGCAGGTGTCGGCGCTCAGAACGGGATGTCGTCGTCCTCGAACGTGTCCTGCGGACGCTGCGCGGCCGGCGGTGCCGAACGCGGCTGCTGTGCCGGCGCACCGCGCGCGGGACCGCGCTCGCGGCCGTAACCGCCGCCGCCACCGCCACCTCCACCACCACCGCCGTAGCCGCCGCCACCCTCACCGCCACCACCGCGTTCGCCGCCGCCGAGCATCTGCATCTCGTTGGCGACGATGTCGGTCGTGTAGCGCTCGATGCCGTCCTTGTCGGTGTACTTGTTGGTGCGCAGCGAACCTTCGATGTAGACCTGCCGGCCCTTCTTGAGGTACTCGCCGGCGATCTCGCCGAGCTTGCCGAACAGCACGACGCGGTGCCACTCGGTGCGTTCCTGGTTCTCGCCGGTCTGCTTGTCGCGCCAGGCCTCGGACGTGGCCAGGCGGATATTGGTGATCGCGCCGCCGTTGGCGGTGTAGCGGGTCTCCGGATCAGCGCCGAGATTGCCGACGAGAATGACCTTGTTGATACCACGTGCCATGAACAGGAACCTCCGGAGAATGCGGCCGCAGCGCGCTGGGCGATAGATCGATCATAGTACCGCGAAAGCGGCCGCGGCCATCGCCGATCGCCGCGGCCGGCGGTAGGAAACGGCCTCGCCGGCGCCCGCCGGCGGCCACGAAAGCGCCCGGCTTCGCCGTTGCGTTCTGCTGCGTCGCAAGAAAGAATGCCGACCCCGCCGGCCGCCCCGTCGCCGGCGGCCCGCGGCCGCCGTTGCGGCGGCATCCGCCTGCCCTTTTCTCTCACGACACGACGAGGATGCGACCACACCCGTGAACACCCCCCCTGCCCTGCTCCCGGCCGACGCGCCGTGGATCGTGATCAAGTTCGGCGGCACCAGCGTCTCGACGCGGCCGCGCTGGGACAACATCGCACGCATCGCAGGGGCGCACCGAAAACAGGGCAAACGGGTGCTGATCGTGGTCTCGGCGCTGTCGGGCATCACCGACCAGCTCAAGGCGATCGGCGAGGCCTGCGCCGACGCGGCACGCTGCCGCGAGGTCTACGTCGGCATCGTCGAACGCCACCACACGCTGTTTCGCGAGCTCGGCCTGCCGGTACGCAATGCGCTGGACGGCTGGCTGGCGCGGCTCGACCAGCTGCTCGGCGACCCGCGCCGGCCGGCCGGCGCGCTGTCGTGGCAGGCCGAACTGCTCGCCCACGGCGAGCTGCTGTCGAGCACGCTCGGCGGGCTGTATCTGAACGCCTGCGGCCTGCCGACGCGCTGGATCGATTCGCGCGACTACCTGCGCTGCCGGCCGCTGCCGAACCAGAGCGACTGGGGCCGCTGGCTGTCGGCGTCGGTCGACGCGGTGCCCGACCCGGCCGCGGCGGCCGCACTGGCCGCGCGCGGCGACGTATTCATCGCGCAGGGCTTCATCGCGCGCAACGACGAGGGCGCGACCGCGATCCTCGGCCGCGGCGGCTCGGACACCTCGGCGGCGTACTTCGGCGCCGTGCTCGGCGCCGAGACGGTCGAGATCTGGACCGACGTGCCCGGCATGTTCAGCGCCAATCCGCGCCAGGTGCCCGACGCGCGCCTGCTGTCGCGCCTGGACTACGCCGAGGCGCAGGAGATCGCGACCACCGGTGCCAAGGTGCTGCATCCGCGCTGCATCCATCCGCTGCGCGAGGTCCGCGTGCCGCTGGTGATCAAGGACACCAACCGGCCCGAGCTGCCCGGCACCGCGATCGGCTGGAGCACCGTGCAGACCGCGCCGTCGGTCAAGGCGATCAGCTCGCGCAAGGGCATCACGCTGGTATCGATGGAATCGATCAGCATGTGGCAGCAGGTCGGCTTCCTGGCCGACGTGTTCGACGCGTTCAAGGCGCACGGCCTGTCGGTGGACCTGATCGGCTCGTCGGAGACCAACGTCACGGTCTCGCTCGATCCGTCCGACAACCTGCTCGACTCGGACGTGCTGGCGCGCCTGTGCGCGGATCTGGAATCGTTCTGCCGCGTCAAGGTGATCGCACCGTGCGCGGCGATCACGATGGTCGGCCGCGGCATGCGCGCGATGCTGCACAAGCTCTCGGCCGTGCTGGCCGAGTTCGGCGCGCTCGACGTGCACCTGATCTCGCAATCGTCGAACAACCTCAATCTGACCTTCGTCGTCGACGAGGGCCTGGCCGACGCGCTGATTCCGCGCCTGCACGCGCTGCTGATCCGCGCCGAGGCGATGCGCGTGGACGATGCGGCCGTGTTCGGGCCGAGCTGGCGCGAGCTGGCCGAGGGCGCCGCCGCGGCGCCGCGGCCGGCCTGGTGGCGGCGCCGGCGCGATGCGCTGCTCGCGCTCGCCGATGCCGGCAGTCCGCGCTACGCCTATGATCTCGACGAGGTCCGCGCGCATGCGCGCGATCTCGGCGCACTCGGCGCGGTCGACCGCTGGCACTACGCGCTCAAGGCCAATCCGCACCCGGCGATCCTGCAGGCGCTGTACGAGGAAGGCTTCGCGTTCGAATGCGTGTCGTGGGCCGAGGTCGAGCACGTGCGCCGCACGCTGCCGGCGCTGCCGCCCGAGCGCATCCTGTTCACGCCGAACTTCGCGCCGCGCGAGGAGTACCGCGCGGGCCTGGCGGCCGGCGTGCGCGTGACGCTCGACGCGCTGCATCCGATCGTCGAATGGGGTGCGGACTTCGCCGACCGGGACATCCTGCTGCGCGTCGATCTCGGCAGCGGCCGCGGCCATCACGACAAGGTCAAGACCGGTGGCGCGCAGTCGAAATTCGGCGTCGCGCTGGACCAGATCGAGACGTTCCGCGAGCACGCGCGCCGCCATGGCGCGCGCATCGTCGGTCTGCATGCGCATCTGGGTTCGGGCATTCTCGACGCCGGCCACTGGCGCGGCGTCTACGCGCAGATGGCGAGCCTGGCCGAACGCTTCAACCGCATCGAGATCCTCGACATCGGCGGCGGGCTCGGCGTGCCGTCGCGGCCCGAGGACGTGCCGCTCGACCTGGCCGAACTCGGCGCGACGCTGGCCGAGGTGCGCGGCGCCTATCCACAGTTCAAGCTGTGGATGGAGCCGGGCCGCTATCTGGTCGCCGAGGCCGGCGTGCTGCTCGGCCGCGTGACCCAGCTCAAGCGCAAGGGCGAGGTGCACTACGTCGGCATCGATGCCGGCATGAACTCGCTGATCCGCCCGGCGCTGTACGAGGCCTGGCACGAGATCGTCAATCTGACGCGTCTGGACGAACCGCCGTCGGACCTGGTCCAGGTGGTCGGTCCGATCTGTGAGACCGGCGACGTGCTCGGCCACAACCGGCGCCTGCCGCCGTGCCGCGAGGGCGACGTGATCCTGATCGCCGAAGCCGGCGCCTACGGCGCGGTCATGGGCTCGCACTACAACCTGCGCGAGCCGGCGGCCGAGGAGGTGCTGTGAGCGCCGCCGCGGCCGGCCGCGATCCTGTCGGCGGCGCAGGCGATCGCCGATACTCGCCGCGCACCGGATTCCGACCCGGCGCCGTCCGTCCAGGAGTTTCGCCTTGAGCCTGCCCGATCCGCGCGCCGCGCGCGCGTTCCGCTTCATCGGCCGCGACTACGTCGACGGCGAGGTGCGCCTGCGCTACGCATTCGACGACGGCCCGGAGCTGGTCGAGCGGATCGGCTTTCCGGGCGCGCCGGAGCCGGCCGCCGAGCGGCGCGCGGCGTTCGAGCGCGCGCTCGACCTGCTGCACTGGGTCGCCGGCGTCAGCTACTACAAGGCCGGCGTGCCGCCGCAGATGCGGATCGAGGGCCGGCTGCCGGACGCGCCAACCGCGGCCTTCCTCGACGCGCTGTACCGGCACGGCCTCGGCGAATTCGCCTGGCACAACCGCCTGGACCTCGGCGGCCGCATCGCGTTTCCGGCCGATCGCGAGGCGGCACCGGCGGCGCCGCCGCTCGGCCTGCCGGCGCGCAGCCTGGTGCCGATCGGCGGCGGCAAGGACTCGCTGGTCAGCGTCGAGATCTTCAGGCGCGCCGGCGAGGCCGCCACCGCGACCTGGATCGGCACCTCGCCGCTGATCGAGGCCTGCGCGGCGCGGACCGGCCTGCCGACGCTCAACGTCACGCGCCAGGTCTCGCCGCTGCTGTTCGACTACAACCGGGCCGGCGCCTGGAACGGCCACGTGCCGGTGACCGCGATCAACTCGGCGATCCTCGTCGTCGCGGCGATCCTCTACGGCTACGACGCGATCGCGTTCTCGAACGAACGCTCGGCCTCGAGCGCGACGCTCGAATACGAAGGCCAGCCGGTCAACCACCAGTGGAGCAAGAGCTGGGCGTTCGAGCATGCGTTCGCCGATCGCGTGCAGGCCCTGGTCGCGGCGGACCTGCGTTACTACTCGCTGCTGCGGCCGCTCTCGGAACTGGCGGTCGCCGAGCGCTTCGCGCGCGAGAACCGCTACGACACGGTGTTCTCCAGCTGCAACCGCAACTTCCGCATCCTCGGGCCCAAGCCGGCCGACCGCTGGTGCGGGCAGTGCCCGAAGTGTCATTTCGTGTTCCTGGCGCTGGCGCCGTTCATGCCCAAGCCGCGCCTGCTCGGCATCTTCGGCGCCAATCTGCTCGACCAGCCGGCGCTGGCGCCCGGCTTCGACGCCCTGCTCGAGTACCGCGATCACAAGCCGTTCGAATGCGTCGGCGAAGGCCGCGAATCGCGCGCGGCGATGGCGTTCCTGGCCGGTCGCGCCGAATGGCGCGAGGACGCGCTGGTCGAGCGCTTCGCGAGCGAGATCCGGCCGCAGCTCACTGGCGAGGACCTTACGCTGGCGCCGCTGCTGGCGCCGGCCGGCGAGCACCGGATTCCGGCGCGCCTGGCCGCCTGGGTCGAGCGCGGCTGAGCCATGCGCATCGCCGACCTGGCCGGCCTGCGCGTCGCGATCTGGGGCTACGGCCGTGAAGGCCGCGCCGCCCTGATCGCGCTGCGGCGGCGTCTGCCGGATCTGCCGCTGACGCTGATCGCGTCGGCGGCCGAACGAATCCAGGCACAGGCCGACCTCGACGCGGCGTTCGGCGGCGGCCCGGCCGGCACGTTCGACTGGCTGGCGGCGCCGCCCGATGCGGCCGTGCTGTCGGCGTTCGACGTCGTGATCAAGTCGCCCGGCATCAGCGCCTGGCTGCCGGACCTGCTCGATGCGCGCCGCAACGGCACGCGCTTCACGTCGGGCACCGCGCTGTGGTTCGCCGAGCACCCGCAGGCGCGCGTGATCGCGGTCACCGGCACCAAGGGCAAGAGCACGACGAGCGCGCTGATCGCACATCTGCTGCGCGGCCTCGGACGCCGCGTCGCGCTGGCCGGCAACATCGGCCTGCCGCTGCTCGAACTGCTCGATCCGGCGCAGCCGCCGGACTGGTGGGTGATCGAACTGTCGAGCTTCCAGACCGGCGAGGCCGGCCCGCTCGCGGTCGGCGTCGTGACGCGGCTCGACGAGGAACACCTGGACTGGCACGGCAGCCGCGAGCGCTACGTCGCCGACAAGCTGCGCCTGGCCGACGCGGCGCGCGTGCTCGTCGTCAACGCGCTGCAGCCCGAGCTGTTGCGGCTGACCGAGCGCCATCCGGATCGGCGCCGGTTCGCGCAGGCCGAGGGCTGGCATGCCAGCGAGGCCGGCATCGCCCGCGGCGGCGGCGAAGTCGCAGCGCGCGCGGCGCTGGCGCTGCCGGGTCCGCACAACGTGCTCAATGCCTGCGCCGCGCTGGCCGCGATCGAGGCGGCCGGCGAGGACGCCGTGGCCGCCGCGGCGGCACTGTCCGGGTTCCGCCCGCTGCCACACCGGCTGCAGTGGCTCGGCGAACGCGACGGCCTGCGCTACGTCGACGACAGCATCGCGACGACGCCGCAGGCGGCGCTCGAGGCGCTCGGCAGCGTCGCCGATGCCGCGCGCGCGACCCTGATCGTCGGCGGTCACGAACGCGGTCTGGACTGGCAGCCGTTCGCGCAGGCGGTACGGCTGCGGCCGCCGCACGCGATCGTCGTCAACGGCGCCAACGCCGCGCGGATCGGTGCGGTGCTGCGCGAGACCGGCGGCACCTACCAGCTACAGGTGGTCGCACGGCTCGCCGACGCGGTCGCGGCCGCGCGCGCGTGCACGCCGCCCGGCGGCACGATCGTGCTGTCGCCCGGTGCGCCGAGCTTCGACCAGTTCCGCGACTATGCCGAACGCGGCCGCGCATTCGCGACGCTGGCCGGTTTCGATCCGGACGCGATCGGATCGATCGAAGGCCTCGGCATCGCCTGAGCCCGCATCGCCGCGTCCGCATCCGCGCCGATCGCGCGAGGCGCGCCGCGGCCGGTGCCGAATGGCGGTCGACCGGCACGGCCGACGCAGGCCTGCCGCAGCAGGCGCGTACAATCACCGTCTGCGCGACCGCGCACGAGACCGATGAAAGACCGATGCTCGAACTGATTGGATTCGACGGCGACGACACGCTCTGGCACAGCCAGGACTACTACGATGCGGCCCAGGCCGAGTTCGAGCGCATCGTCGGCGCCTACGTCGACCTCGCCGATGCGCGCGTGCACGAGCGGCTGCTGGCGATCGAGGCCGGCAACATCGCACTGTTCGGCTACGGCGCCAAGGGCATGACGCTGTCGATGATCGAGGCCGCCTACGACATCACCTGCGGCCGCATCGGCGCCGCCGACCTGCACCGCCTGGTCGGCCTCTGCAAGGAGGTGCTCGCGCATCCGGTCGAACTGCTGCCGGGCATCCGCGCGGCGGTCGAGGCGGTCGCCGCGCGCTATCGCGTCGTGCTGATCACCAAGGGCGACCTGATCCATCAGCAGGCCAAGGTCGCACGCTCGGGACTCGGCGACCTGTTCCACCGCATCGAGATCGTCACCGAGAAGGACCCGGCGGCCTATACACGCGTGCTGCGCGAATGCGGCAGCACGCCGGCCGCGTTCGCGATGGTCGGCAACTCGCTGCGTTCGGACATCGAGCCGGTCGTGACGCTCGGCGGCTGGGGCATCTACATGCCGTACCACTCGACCTGGTCGCTGGAGACCGACACGACGTTCTCGGCCGACGATGCGCGCGTGGTCCAGATCGGCGATGCGCGCGGCATTCCCGAGGCGGTCGGCCTGATCGCCGGTCAGGCCGCCGCGGCACCGGTCGCGACCGCCTGACCGGCCGCGGCCGCACGAAAAGCCGGCCGCCGTGAGTACGACGGCTCGGCCTGGTCCATAATCGACCGGTCGCTTCGTAGGGTTCGCGGGCTTTGCAGCCGGCCCGCACGGGGAACCGAAGCGGCGAGGCTGCCCAACTCCAGGGGAAGACCTCCGATGCTCCGCATATCCATGGCCGCGATCGCCGCGCTGCTGGCGTTCGTCGCGCTGCCCGTTCCGGCGATCCAGCCGTACGACCCCTCCCAGGCCGATCCGGCCTCCGAAGCCGCCTACCGCGTGCCGGCGCTCCAGGTCCACGACGCCGCGCTCGACGTCACGCCTTCGCTCGGCCTCGATGCGGCGCGCGATGCGCAGCTACAGTCGCGGCTGGCCACGTTCTCGCAGCGCTACGGCCACGACTGGGAAGTGCGCTGGGATACGCGCGGCGATCGCCCGAACCTGATCCAGGGCAGCGGCATCGCCTTGATCCCGGGCCGCGGCAACGCGCTGGCGCCGGCCGCGTTCGGCGTCGCCGCGGCCGCCGCGCTCGATCGCGACCGCGTCGCCGCCGAGGGCCTGCGCTTCGTCGGCGAGGTCGCCGACCTGCTCGGCACGCACGGCCTGGACCTGCGTCTGGACGAGGAGCGCTCGGTCGCGTTCGGCGACGGCAACCCGCGCTGGTTTCTCGAGTACGCGCAATACCACCAGGGCGTCCGCGTCGACGGCGCGTTCGTCTTCGTGCGCATCGCGCACGGCAACGTCGTGCAGTTCGGTGCCGAGCGCATCGCCGACGTCGCGATCGACGCGCGGCCGTCGCTGACGCGCGACGCGGCGTTCGCGGCGGCCTGGCATGCGCTCGGCTTTCCGGCCGGCACGCGTCTGGCCGAGACCGTCGAGGCCGGCACGCTGGCGATCTACCCGACCCGTCCCGACGGCGAGGCCCCCGGCGATGCCTACGCCGGCGTGCGCGGCGGCGGCTACCGCCACGTGCTGGCCTGGCGCCATGTGTTCCGCGTCGAGGGCAACCCGTCGACCTGGCAGGTGCTGACCGATGCGCACAGCGGCCGCCTGATCGACGTGCGCGATCTGAACGTCTACGTCGACGCGACCGTCAGCGGCGGTGTCTACGCGACGACCAATACCGATCCGGAGCTGGTCGTGCCGTTTCCGTTCACGGCGGTCACCAACAACGGCAGCAAGATCACCGACACCGACGGCGTCTACGACTACAGCGGCGGCACCGCCAGTTCCACGTTGAACGGCCGCTACTTCCGCATGAGCGACAGCTGCGGCTCGATCTCGCTGTCGAACACCAGCACCGGCAATCTCGCGTTCGGCAGCGGCAGCGGCACCGACTGCGCGACGCCCGGCATCGGCGGCGCCGGCAATACGCACGCCTCGCGCAGCGGCTTCTACCACCTCACGCGCATCAACGAGAAAGCACGCGCGATCCTGCCGAGCAACACCTGGCTGCAGAGCACGGTCACCGCCAACATGAATCTCAACCAGACCTGCAATGCGTACTGGAGCGGCGGCACGCTGAACTTCTTCAAGTCCGGCGGCGGCTGCTCGAACACCGGCGAGATCGCCGCGGTGTTCCTGCACGAGTGGGGACACGGCCTGGACAGCAATACCGGCGGTGCCGCGAACGAGTACGGCAGCGGCGAGGCGGTCGGCGACACGTTCGCGTTCCTGGAGACGCGCGACAGCTGCATCGGCCCGAATTTCCGCCCCGGCGGCCTGTGCCACAACTGCACCAGCTGCACCGGCGTGCGCGACGTCGGCGACTTCAGCCTGCTCGGCACGCGCACGCTGGCGACGCCGGCCAACGTCACCGCCTCGTCCGGCATCAACTGCGGCGCCTACATCGGCCTGACCGGCGTGGCCTGTCCGTACGTGGCATCGAACGGGTCGGCCTATCGCGGCCCGATGGGCTACGAAGGCCATTGCGAGAGCTACATCGCGTCCAGCGCGAACTGGGATCTGACCCATATGCTGGTCGACGCGCACGGCGAGGAAGCCGGCTGGCAGCAGATGGATCAGATCTGGTACGCCAGCCTGACGCCGTCCAAGAGCGCCTACCAGGTGCAGAGCGGCGGCCAGTGCAATCCGTCGGCGACCGTCAACGGTTGCGGCGCGACCAACTGGTACACGGTGTTCATCGCGGCCGACGACGACGACGGCAATCTCGCCAACGGCACGCCGAACGCCTGCCGGATCTGGGATGCGTTCAACGCGCACGGCATCGCCTGCGGCACGCGGCCGGCCTGCACCGCCGGCACGCCGGATTTCTCGCTGGGCGTCACGCCGCCGACGCAGGCGGTCTGCGCCGGAAGCGCCGCCAGCTACACGATCCAGATCGGCGCGCAGAGCGGCTTCAGCAATCCGGTCAGTCTGGCCGCGTCGGGCCTGCCCGGCGCCGCGACGGCGAGCTTCTCGCCGAACCCGGTCGCACCGGGCGCCAGCTCGACGCTGACGGTCACCACCGGCGCGTCGACGCCGGCCGGCAGCCATACGATCACGATCGCCGGCAGCGCCAGCGGCAGCAGCGGCCACAGCGCGCAGGCGACGCTGACGGTATCGACCGCGCTGAGCGCGGCGCCGACGCTGCTGACGCCCGCGAACGGCGCGACCGCGGTCGCCAGCCCGGTCACGCTGACCTGGTCGGCGGTGGCGGGCGCGACAGCCTATACGGTCGAGATCGCGACCGATGCCGGCTTCGGCACGATCGTGACCAGCGCACCCGGCATCACCGGCACCAGCTATATCGCACCGAGCCTCAATCCCGGCACCACGTACTACTGGCGCGTGCGCGCGAGCAACGGCTGCGGCAACGGACCGCTGTCGAGCGTGTCGAGCTTCGCCACGGCGAGCCTGGCCTGCATCGAGCCGGCGCTGGCGATTCCCGACGCCAACGCGAGCGGCGTCAACAGCACGATCAGCGTGTCCGACGCCAGCGTGCTCGCAGGCGTGCGCCTGCACATCCGCAGCACCCACACCTATCCGGGCGACCTCAAGTTCACGCTGAGCCGCAACGGCACCAGCGTGCTGGCGATCGACCGGCCCGGCGTGCCGGCATCGACGTTCGGCTGCGGCACGCCGAACATCGACGTCGTGCTCGACGATGCCGCGGCCAATCCGGTCGAGAACGCCTGCGCGGGTTCGGCGCCGGGCATCGCCGGTACGCTGCGGCCGAACAATCCGCTCGACAGCGCGTTCGCGGGCCAGGCCTTCGCCGGCACCTGGACGCTCAACGTCAGCGACAACGCGAGCGGCGATACCGGCTCGCTGACGCGCTGGTGCCTGGAGCCGACGTTCGCCGCGCCGACCAGCTACACGGTCGGCGGCAGCGTCAGCGGACTGGCCGGCAGCGGCCTGACGCTGCGCCTCAACGGCGGCGCGCCGCTGGCGATCGGCGGCAACGGCAGCTTCACGTTCCCGACGCCGCTCGCCGGCGGATCGACCTATGCGGTGACCGTCGAGGACCAGCCGGCCGGCCCCAGCCAGACCTGCACGGTCAGCGGCGGCAGCGGCACGGTCGGCAGCGGCAACGTGACCAGCGTCGCCGTCACCTGCACGACGCGCACGTTCCCGGTCGGCGGCATGGTCAGCGGACTGGCCGGCAGCGGGCTGACGCTGCGGCTCAACGGCGGTGCGCCGCTGGCGATCGGCAGCAACGGTGCCTTCACGTTCCCGACCCAGGCCGAGCGGCCCCAGCCAGACCTGCACGGTCACCGCCGGCAGCGGCACGGTCGGCGACGGCGCGGTCACGAACATCGCCGTCGCCTGCACGACGCGGACATTCCCGGTCGGCGGCACGGTCAGCGGCCTGCTCGGCAGCGGGCTGACGCTGCGACTCAACGGCGGCGCGCCGCTGGCGATCGGCGGCAACGGTGCCTTCACGTTCCCGACCCAGGTCGCCAGCGGCGCCGTCTATGCAGGCCGAGCGGCCCCAGCCAGACCTGCACGGTCACCGCCGGCAGCGGCACGGTCGGCGACGGCGCGGTCACGAACATCGCCGTCGCCTGCACGACGCGGACGTTCTCGGTCGGCGGCACGGTCAGCGGCCTCCTCGGTCAGGGCTTCACGCTGCGTCTCAACGGTGGCGCACCGCTGGCGATCGGCAGCGACGGCGCCTTCACGTTTCCGACCGTGGTCGCCAGCGGCGGCAGCTATGCGGTGACGGTGGGCGCTCAGCCGACCGGTCCGGCGCAGACCTGCACGATCACCGGTGACAGCGGTACGGTCGCCGCGGCCGACGTCACCGACGTCGCCGTCGTCTGCCGGACCGACGTGACCGACCGGCTGTTCGCCGACGACTTCGAGGCGGACGGCGGCTGAACGTCCGCGCGGAACGGGGCGAGCCGCTGCAGCGCGCCCCGTTCCGTTCAACTGCGGTTGGCGGCGCGCTGGCGACCATGCGCGCCATGACCGCATCCGACTCGTCCTATACGTTCGGCATCGAGGAAGAACTCTTCCTCGTCGACCCGGTCAGCCGCTGCGCGGTCACGCGCATGCCCAAGCGCTTTCTGTCCGACTGCCGGCGCGAGCTCGGCGAGCGGATCGGCCGCGAGCTGCTGCAGTCCCAGATCGAGATCGTCTCGCCGGTGTTCTCCGATGCGGCCGAGGCGGCCGCGACGATGACCGATCTGCGCCGGCGCCTGGCCGGCGTCGCCGGCCGTCACGGCCTGCGCGTGCTGGCGGCCGGCACGCAGCCGCTGACCGCCTGGCGCAGCCAGGCCGTGAGCCCGAAGGAGCGCTACGCGCGCCTGCTCGACGACTACCAGATCCTGGGCCTGCGCAATCTGGTCTGCGGCCTGCACGTGCACGTCGGCGTGCCCGAGTCGGTCGATCGCGTCCGCGTGATGAACCGGCTGCTGCCGTGGCTGCCGGTGTTCCTCGCGCTGTCGGCGTCCTCGCCGTTCTGGAGCCGGCAGTCGACCGGCCTGCACAGCTACCGGCAGGCCGCCTACGACGAATGGCCGCGCACCGGCATCCCCGATGCGTTCGAGGACCAGGCCGACTACGACGCGTTCGCCGACCTGCTCGAACGCAGCGGCGCGATCGAGAGCCGCCAGTCGCTGTGGTGGGCGATCCGCCCCTCGCATCGCTTTCCGACGCTGGAGCTGCGCATCGCCGACAGCTGCACGCGGTTGGACGACGCGCTCGCGCTGGCGACGCTGTACCGCTGCCTGGTCCATGCCCACGTCGAGAATCCGGCACTCGGCCACGCGGCCGGATCGGCGGCCGCACTGCGCCGGCTGGCCGACGAGAACCGCTGGCGCGCCAAGCGGCACGGCGTCGCCGCGGATTTCATCGACCACGACGGGCGCCGCCGCGACATCGCCGCCCTGCTCGAGGAGGCCGAGCCGTGGCTGCGCCGCTCGGCCGAGGCACTCGGCATCGACGACGCGCTCGGTCCGATCCGCACGATCCTGCTCCGCGGCAGCAGCGCCGACCGGCAGCTGGCGATCTATCGCGACGCGCGTGACGCCGGCGCCGGCCGCATCGAAGCGCTGCACGCGGTGGTCGACTGGCTGATCGCCGCCAGTCTGCCGGGCTTGTCGCCGACCGGGCATCCGGACGACGATAGCGACGGCCCACGCCACACCGCGCCCGCGATCCCCGCCGCTCCATGACCGTATCCGACACCCCGCGCAAACTGATCATCGGCGTCTCCCCGCGCATCCTGCGCCAGGTCCCACGCGAACTCGGCTTCCGCGGCAAGACGCTGCAGTACCTCGAGCAATCGGTCGCGCAATGGGTGATGGCGCTCGACGCGGTCGTCTTCATGGTGCCGACGGTCGAGCGCGAGAGCCTGATCCGGCGCGCGCACGTCGACATTCCCGACATCGTCGCCGCGCTCGACGGCCTGATCCTGCAGGGCGGCGCCGACATCGACCCCAGCGCCTACGGCGAGGCGCCGACGCACACCGTCGGCGCGGTCGACGTGCTGCGCGACCGCTTCGAGCTGGATCTGCTGCGCGCGTTCGCGGCGGCCGGCAAGCCGGTCTTCGGCATCTGCCGCGGCATGCAGCTGATCAACGTCGCGTTCGGCGGCACGCTGCATCAGGACCTGCGCGCCGACGGCGCGACGCACGCCAGTCACGTCCACGCCGAGCTCTACGACGAGCACAAGCATCCGCTGCGGCTCGACCCCAAGACCTGGATCGGCCGGATCTACGGCGACACCGACACGGGCTGGGTCAACTCGATCCATCACCAGGGCGTCAAGGCGCTCGGCCGCGGCGTCGTCGCCGGCGCCTGGTCCGACGACGGCGTGATCGAGGCGATCCGCGTCGAGAGCCCGGCCTTCGTCGTCGGCGTGCAGTGGCACCCGGAATTCCACGACGGCCGCGACGCCGACCTGCTCGAAGCCGATCCGCTGATGCAGGCGTTCCTCGATGCCGCCGAGGCGGCACGCGCGCGCTGAGCCCTCGACCGGCCGGCGAGGCGTCGGAACGGATACTCGCCGATGCGGCGGTCGTGCCTCGCCGTGCCCGCGCGTCTCGACGGCACGAGGCACCGGCTTCTGAAACAATCGGGCTTTTCGATGCGAGGAACCGCCGGGCGTGAACTGCGAAGTACGCGGACCAGCCTGGCGTCGCCGATCGCCGCCGATGGCGCACCGGCGCGGAGGTGGCGATGACTGAGCGCGGCATCGACGGCACCACCCTGCTGGCCTGGCGCAATCTCGCGCACGATCGCGCGCGCTTCGCCGCAACGATCGTCGGCGTGGTCTTCGCGGTCATGCTGATGGGCGTGCAGCTCGGCCTGCTGGTCGGCTTCACGCGCACGACCTCGGGCCTGGTCGACAATACCGACGCGCCGCTGTGGATCACGCCCGCCGGCACGACCAACCTCGACATCGCCGGCCGGCTCGAGCTGCGCCGGCGCTACGAGGCGCTCGGCGTGCCGGGCGTCGAGCGCGTCGATCCGCTGATGATGCAGTTCGGTTTCTGGACGCGGCCCGACGGCGGCAGCGAGAGCGTCGGCCTGGTCGGCTTCGATCCGGCCGGCGGCCAGGGCGCGCCGTGGCGGCTGGTCGAGGGCCGTCCGGCCGATCTCGAACGCGACGATGCGGTCGTCATCGATCGGCTCTACGCGCGCAAGCTCGGCGTCGAGCGTATCGGCGACACGGTCGAGATCAATCGGCGCCGCGCGCGCGTGGTCGGCTTCACGCAGGGCATCCGCACGTTCACGCAGAGCCCGTACGTGTTCATGCACCACCGCCAGGCGCAGCGCCTGGCCGGCTTTCCGGACACGCAGACCACCTACCTGCTCGTGCACACGCGCCCCGGTGCGGACGCCGAGGCGGTGCGTGCCGCGCTCAAGCGGCGGCTCGGCGCGGTCGACGTCTGGCACGCGCGCGATCTGGCGCGGCAGGCGCAGACCTACTGGATGATCACGACCGGCGCCGGCTCGGCGCTGCTGCTGGCGGCCGCGCTCGGCCTGATCGTCGGCATCGTCATCGTCGGCCAGACGCTGTACGCGACGACGATGGACCGCCTGCCCGAGTACGCGACGCTGCGCGCGATCGGCGCGCCGACCGGCTATCTCAACCGCGTGATCCTCAAACAGGCCGCGATCAGCGCGGCGATCGGCTACGCCGGCGGCATGGTCGCGGTGCTGATCGTCGTCGCGCTGTCCTCGCGCACCAATGTCGCGGTCGCGATGCCGCCGTGGCTGGCGGCGGTGCTGGCCGCGCTGACGGTGCTGATGTGCGCATTCGGCGCGATCGTCTCGGTGCGGCGGCTGATGCGGATCGATCCGACGGCGGTGTTTCAATGAGCGATGGCTCAGTGAGCAGCCGCAGCGTGGTCAGCCTGCGCGATGCACGCATGACCTACGGCCGCGGCGCGACCGCGTTCGAGGCCTTGCGCGGTATCGATCTCGGCATCGAGGCCGGCGAGCTCAGCTTGCTGCTCGGGCCGAGCGGCTCGGGCAAGACGACGCTGCTGCAGGTCATGGGCTGCCTGCTGCGTCCGAGCGGCGGCGAGGTCGCCCTGTTCGGGCAGCCGCTGTCGGGGCTCGACGCCGAGGCGCTGGCGCGGCTGCGGCTGCGCCACGTCGGTTTCGTGTTTCAGCACTACAACCTGTTTCCGACGCTGCGCGCCTGGGAGAACGTCGCGATCGCGCTCGATCTGAAGGGCGTGCCGCGCGCGCGCCGCCGCGCCGAAGCCGAGCGCCTGCTCGACCGGCTCGGTCTGGCCGACCGGCGCGATCACTTCCCGGCCGAACTCTCCGGCGGCCAGAAGCAGCGCGTCGCGATCGCACGCGCCCTGGCCGGCGCGCCGGAGCTGCTGCTGGCCGACGAGCCGACCGCGGCACTGGACGGACGCACCGGCCAGGAGGTGGCCGCCGTACTGCACGAGCTGGCGCACCGCGAAGGCTGCGCGGTCGTCGTGGTCAGCCACGATCCGCGCATGGAGCGCTTCGGGGACCGTATCCTCCACCTGGAGGACGGCCGGCTCAGGGACGATCGCCGTCCGCACGCGCCGGCTGCCGGCGCACCGTCCGTCCACGACCGAACGCCCTGATGCGCCGCACCCTCGCTCCGCTGTGCCTGTTGCTGCTGTCGATGCTGGCCGCCTGCGCGCGCACGACCGATCCAGGCGCGCGGTCGTCGGCCGAGACCACGGCCGGGGCGGACGCCGACGCGCCGCGTGTCGCCGCCGGCGGCCTGGTCGAGCCGGCCGGCGAGGAGCGCGTGATCATTCCGCAGCTGTCCGGCCGGCTCGCGCGCGTATTGATCGACGAAGGCGATGCGGTCCGCGCCGGCCAGCTGCTGGCCGAGATCGAGAACGCCGAATATCGCGCCGCGCTGGCCGCCGCCGAGGCGCAGGTCGCGCTGCGCCGCGCCGAACGCGAGCGCCTGCGCAACGGCGCGCGCCGCGAGGACGTCGATCAGGCGGCCGCGGTGCTGGACGCGGCGACCGCGCAGCAGCGGCTGGCGGCGGCAGAGGCGAAACGCCGCGCGACGATCGCCGAGCGCGGCCTGATCAGCGCCGAACAGCGCGAGCAGGCCGAGGCGCAGGCCGCCGCGACCGATGCCGAGCGCCGCCGCGCGGCCGCCGCGCTGGCCCTGCTCGAAGCCGGGGCGCGCCGCGAGGATCTGGATGCGGCCGACGCGGCGCTGGCGGCGGCCGAGGCCGAACGCGATCGCGCGCAGGCACTGTTCGAGAAGAGCCTGATCCGCTCGCCGATCGACGGCACCGTGCTCAAGCGTGACCAGCGCGAAGGCGAGACCGTGGTCGCGCTGGCGCCGATACCGCTGGCGCGCATCGGCGACCTCAGCCGCCTGCAGGTGCGTGCCGACGTCGACGAGCTCGACATCGGGCGCGTCCGCGTCGGGCAGGACGCCTACGTGCAGTCCGATGCCTTCGCCGGCCGGCGTTTCGGCGGCCGCGTGACCCACGTCAGCCGGCGCATGGGTCCGCGCAACCAGACCTCGGGCGATCCGGCCGAGAAGCAGGACGCCAAGATCCTCGAAGTGCTGATCGAACTCGACGGCCAGCCGCCGCTGCCGGTCGGCCTGCGCGTGGACGTCTACATCCGCGCGCTGCCGGTCGAGCCGACCGGGAACTGAGACGGTGCGCCGGCGCGACACCGGAGCGGTGCCGCGCCGGCGACGAGCGACGATGCGGACCCGGCCGGGCCGGATCCGCGTCGCGGTCAGGGCTGTGCGAGCTCGACGTCCTGCACGAAGACCAGACCCTTCGGCGTCGCCTGGACGCGCTGATCGAAGTGCTTGAACCACTGCTCGTACAGCGCATACATGCGGACCTGGCCGTCCATCATCGCGCGCTGCTCCTCCGGCATCGCCTCGGCGAAGCGCTTGGTGGCATCGCCGATCAGCCCGTAGAGACGGGCGCTGTAACGGAACGACAGCAGCTGCGCGTCGGTCGCGGCCGGCTCGGCGATCCAGCTGCCGAGGTCGCCGCCGGCACTGCCGGTGCCGAACGCGATTCCCAGCGCCTGCGGCACCATCGCGGCCTGCGCGAACTCGACGAAGCCGGCCGCTTCCGGCGGCAGCGCCAGATCGACCGGCGTACCGTCGGGGCGGATCTGCACGTCGCGCAGCGCCGGCACGGCGAGCTGGGCCATGCTGACCAGGGTCGCCGGGTCGCCGCTGGCGACCAGCAGCTTGGCGGCGAAGTCGGGCTTGTCGGCCGTCCAGTCGAAGCGGTCCAGACTGATGCGCAGGCCGGTCAGGTCGCTGAGCGGCGGCGGCACGGTCTGGCCGATCTTGGCCTTCAGATCGGTCGCGCCGTCGTTGAGAAAGGCCAGGGCCTCGCACCGGTACGGCGCGGCGAGGATCGCATCGGCCTGCTTCTCGACGAAGTCCTTGAGCTTGAGCACCGGCACCGACAGGCTCAGATCGAGCAGGGTGCGGGCGGTCGACGCCGAACCGGGCGGCGGCACCGCCAGCGCCTGCACCGACTGCGCGAGCGCCGGATCGAGCTCGAGCACGCTGCGCATCGTCATGTGCCCGGCATCGAGCGCGGTGTAGCCGAAGCTGGCGCGCGGCGTGTGCGCGACGATCGCCTCGGCCTCGGCCCGGCAGGTCGCATCGAGCGCCGGCGGCGTTTCGGTGGCCAGTTTCGCGAAGGCCTGATAACCCGGATCGCGATCGATCAGCGCGACGACGCGGCGCAGGTCGACCCAGCCGCTGCCGTACGGCAGATAGCCTTCGGCCTTGTTCAGCGCGACCAGCTCATCGGACGCGGCCAGCGAGGACTCGGGCAGATCCAGACCGAGCAGGCGGCGCTTGAGCGCCTCGTCGGCATTCGCCGGCGCCAGCGTGGCGACCAGATGGCGGCCCTGGATCGCGATCAGGCCCTGCACGTCCTCGGCGCCGACGATCCACAGATCCTGGTCGCCGATGCGGCCGGTACCGAGCTTGGCGCCGGACTTGGCCTCGACGCGCGCGACGGCGGCGCGGAATGCGTCCGCGTCGGCCAGCTCGACGCGCAGCACCGGAATCAGACCGACGCCGTAGAACGCCGAGCGGACCTTCATGCCGAGACCGATCTCGGTGAGCTTCTCGGGCGTGTCGCGCGGCGCCAGCTCGTCGTACAGCGCGCGCATCACGCGCGCCGCGTCGGCGTGCTTGGGATCCTTCTCCAACTCGGCCACGATCGGCGCGAACTGCTCGAACATCACCGGCCAGAACACCTTCATCTGCGCCGCGAAGACCTGCACGGTCGCCTCGGGCAGCGGCTCGACGTTGGCGATCACGTACGGCGTGTCGGCCGGGATGAACGCGAGCGGGTCGGAAGTGTCGGCCTTCTTGCCGCAGGCGGCGAGGGCCACGGCCGCGCAGGCGATCGCGAGGCGTTTGACGACGATGTCCATGATGTCTCCCTGATGATGAAAAAGATGGCAAGCGGCCCGTACGCGGGCCCGTTCCCGATCGGCAACCGGCCGCGGCATCGAATCCGGGCCGCTCCACCCGCCGGCGGCCGGGCCGTCGGCGTGCGGATGAAACCTTGTCGTCGCAGCGCGGCCTCAACGCTCCAGCAACGCGGCCAGCACCGCCATGCGCACGAACACGCCGTTGGCGACCTGCTCGAGCACCAGCGACTGCGCGCCGTCGGCGACCGCGTCGGCGATCTCGATGCCGCGGTTCATCGGTCCCGGATGCAGCACGACCGCACCGGTGGCCGCACGCGCGAGCCGCGCCGTGTCCAGGCCGTAGCGCGCGTGGTACTCGCGCTCGTCGGCGATCATCGCGCTCGCCATGCGCTCCTTCTGCAGGCGCAGCATCACGATCACCTCGGCGCCGTCCAGCGCAGCGTCGAAATCATCGAAGCGCGTGCAGCCCGGGAACGCATCCGGATCCGGCAGCAGCGCCTGCGGACCGCACAGCCGGATCTCGCGCGCACCGAGCGCGGCGAACACGTCGGCGTCCGAGCGCGCCACGCGCGAGTGGCGCACGTCGCCACAGATCACGACGCGGCGACCTTCGACCGAACCGAGCCGGTCGCGGATCGACAGGGCGTCGAGCAGGCCCTGCGTCGGATGCGCGTGGTTGCCGTCGCCGGCGTTGACGACGGCCGCCGCGCGCGCGTGCCGGGCCAGCCGCTCGGGCGTGCCGTTCTCCTTGTGGCGTACGACGAACGCGTCGCAGTCCATCGCCTCGAGTGTCGCCAGCGTGTCCTCGAGCGTCTCGCCCTTGCTGGTCGAGGACGCGGCGATGTCGAAATTGACGACGAGGGCGCCGAGCCGGCGCGCGGCCAGCTCGAAGCTGGTGCGCGTGCGCGTGGACGGCTCGAAGAACAGATTGGTGACGGTGCGGCCGGCCAGCAGCGGCGGCAGCGCGGCGGCGCCGCCGCGGCGCTGTGCGTCGCGCAGGTCGGCCGCGCGATCGAGCAGGGCGGTGATGCGCGCGGCGCCGAGGCCGTGCAGCGAGATCAGATGGCGCAGGCGTCCTGCGGCGTCGAGTTGTACGGTCATGGGGACGTCATGGCAACGGAATCGTCGGGTGCGGCCATCCAGGCTTCGAGGATGACCTCGGCGGCCAGCGCGTCGATCGCGGCGGCGTCCTTGCGCCGTGCGGCGCCCTGGGCGCGGCGATCGGCGAAGCGGCGGCTGGCCTCGCGGGAGGTGTAGCGCTCGTCGGTCGCGTAGACCGCACGGCCGTAGCGGCGGCCGAGTGCGGCGGCGAACGCGCGCGCACCGCGCGTGGCGGCCTGCTCGCCACCGTCGAGTGTCAGCGGCAGACCGACCACGAACGCGTCGGGCTTCCACTCGCGGACCAGCTCGTCCAGGCGCGCCCACTCCGGCGCGGCGCCGTTGCCGATCGTCGTCAGCGCGCGCGCGCTGCCGGCCAGGCGGTTGCCGACCGCCACGCCGATCAGGCGGCTGCCGTAGTCGAAGCCGAGCACGGTGAGGATCGCGTCAGGCGTTGCCGACATAGCCGGCCAACTGCACCAGGTCGCTGACGCCGAGGATCGCCGCGGCGGCCTGCCAGCGCCGGTCGAGCGGCGTCTCGAACAGGATCTGCTCGCTGACCGGCGCGGTCAGCCAGGCGTTCTCGCGCAGCTCCTGCTCGATCTGGCCGGCGCCCCAGCCCGAGTAGCCGAGCGTCACCAGCGACTGGCGCGGGCCGTTGCCCTCGGCGATCGCGGCCAGGATGTCGCGCGAGGTCGTCACGCTGATCCGCTCGGAGATGCGGAACGAGGATTCCCAGTCGCCGTGCGGCGAGTGCAGGACGAACCCGCGCTCGGGCTGCACCGGCCCGCCGATCAGCACCGGCGCGTCGTTGACGTCGGTCAGTTCCGAGCGCATCGACATCTGGTCGAGCAGGTCGCCGAGGCGGTACTCGGACAGGCGGTTGATCTGCAGGCCCATCGCGCCGTCCTCGCCGTGCTGGCACACGAACGTGACGCTGCGCGCGAAGTTGGCGTCGCGCAGCCCGGGCATCGCGATCAGCAATTGGTTGGCCAGTCCGCTGGAGGCTTGCATGGGCCGCATTGTACGGCGCCGCGCCTGCCCTGCGCGCGCCGGCCGTTCACCGGACGGACAGCGAGCGCGGCCCGCTCACTGCGTGCGCAGCACGTCGCCGGGCAGGAACTGCCAGGTCCGCGTGATGTAGAGCTCGTCGACCTTCTCGTCGGTGTCGGGCACGGCCGGGAACGGCGCCGACAGGTGGATGCTGCGCTCGGCGGCGGCGTCGAGCGCCTTGTGGCCGCTGGACTTGATCACGTCGACGCTGCGCACGCTGCCGTCGCGGTTGAGGCCGACCGTCATGATGACCTCACCCTTGAGCTGGTTGCGGCGCGCGTCGTCGGGGTAGTTGAGGTTGCCGACGCGCTCGACGCGGGCGACCCAGGCACGCATGTAGGCCGCGAACGCGTGCTCGCGCGTATTGGCCGAGATGTACTTGCGCTTGGGCCGCTTGGCGTAGCGCTGCGATTCGCGCTGAAGCTCCTCGGCCAGCCGCGCCATCTCCAGCCGGCGCTGCAGCGCCTCGCGCTCGGCCAGCTGCGGCACGGGTTCGGTCCGGGGTGCCTCGCGGTCGGTGCGCACGGCGAAGTCGGAGCGCTCGCGCGTCAGCATCTCGGCCTGGCGCGCCGTGCTCGGCCGCGGCGCGCCGTCCTCGGTCGGCAACGGCGCGATGCCGTCGGTCGCCTTCGGCACCGGGCTCGACAGCCGCTCGCTCGGCCGCAGCGGCTGGTCGGCGTCGCCGCCGCCGCTGTTGGCGGCCTGGGCCAGGAAGTCGGCCTTGTCGGGCTTCTCGCCGCTGGCCGACTGCACCAGGATCACGTCCAGCGAGGGCAGGTGCGGCGCGGCCTTCTCGTACTCGAACGTCAGGCCGAGCGCGATCACGGCGTGCGCGACCACCGAGAACAGCAGCGTCACGCCGAGCCGGTCGGCGATGCCGGGCGACGCCATCAGGGCTGGCCGGCCTCGAGCCGGTCGAACAGCTGGCCGGCGATGTTGAGCCCGAACTGCGCGTCGAGCTCGCGGATGCAGGTCGGCGAGGTGATGTTGATCTCGGTCAGGTAGTCGCCGATCACGTCGAGCCCGACGAAGACCAGGCCGCGCCGGCGCAGCTCCGGCGCGACCTCGGCGGCGATCCAGCGGTCGCGCTCGGACAGCGGCACGCCCACACCCTTGCCGCCGGCGGCCAGATTGCCGCGGAACTCGTCGCCCTGCGGGATGCGCGCCAGCGCGTACGGCACCGGCTCGCCGTCGATCAGCAGGATGCGCTTGTCGCCGGCGTCGATCTGCGGGATGAACTGCTGCGCGACCGCGAGCTGACGCCCGTTGTCGGTCAGCGTCTCGAGCAGGACGTTGAGATTGGGATCGCCGCGGTGCGAGCGGAAGATGCCGCGGCCGCCCATGCCGTCGAGCGGCTTCAGCACGACCTGGCCGTGCTCGGCCGTGAAACGTTTGAGCTCGGCCGCGTCGCGCGCGACCAGGGTCGGCACGATGCATTGCGGAAACTGCAGCGTGAACAGCTTCTCGTTGGCATCGCGCAGGCTGCGCGGATCGTTGACGACGCGCGCGCCGCCGCGCTGCGCGGTTTCGAGCACCATCGTGTCGTAGACGAACTGCGCGTCGACCGGCGGGTCCTTGCGCGCGAGGATCAGGTCGATCGTGCGCAGGTCGCGCCAGACCGCGTCGCCGAGCCGGAACCAGTCGTCCGGATCGTCCTGGACCGAGAGCGGCGCCAGGCGCGCGTACGGCTCGGCGCCGTGCAGCGCGAGGTCGCCCTGGGTCATGTAGAGCAGGGTCCAGCCGCGCCGCTGCGCTTCGAGCAGCATCGCGAACGTGGAGTCCTTCTTGACCCGGATCTTCTCGATCGGATCCATCAGGACGGCAAGGGTCGAGGGCATGGGCACTCCGCGTCGGGCCGTCGGCCGGAAAATGGGATGGGGACACCGTTTCCGGCCGTCACCTGCGTCATATACTACAGGCACGATCGCGAGGGGACGCCGGCCGGCCAGGTCTCGAGCCTGGCTTTTTGTCGTTCTTTCTTGCGCTTACAAAAGAAACTTGACAGTCTCGCTAAGCGACGGTTAAGAAGCTCGACTCGGCTTGGTGGTTGGGGAATCCGCAGGTGGACGAGGCAAGAACTGACAACCTGGGCGGCTTGAAGGTCATGGTCATCGACGACTCCAAGACCATCCGCCGCACCGCCGAGACCCTGCTGCGCAAGGAAGGCTGCGACGTCATCACGGCCACCGACGGTTTCGAGGCGCTGGCCAAGATTTCCGACCAGCAGCCGCACATCATCTTCGTCGACATCATGATGCCGCGCCTGGACGGCTATCAGACCTGCGCGCTGATCAAGAACAACCAGCTGTTCAAGTCCACGCCGGTCATCATGCTCTCGTCGAAGGACGGCCTGTTCGACAAGGCGCGCGGCCGCATCGTGGGATCCGAGCAATACCTGACCAAACCGTTCACGCGTGAGGAACTGCTCGGCGCGATCCGCCGGCACGTCGACCTCAAATGAGTGGACCGGCCATTCGACGCGATGGGGGCACGCGATGGCACACATATTCATCATCGACGACTCGCCGACGGAAGTCCGCGTGCTCACCGGCTTCCTCGAGAAGGCCGGGCACCGCGTCAGCAGTGCGCCGAGCGCCGAGGAAGGCATCGACCAGGTGCGCCGGGCGAGGCCCGACCTGGTGATCATGGACATCATCATGCCGGGCATGAACGGCTTCCAGGCCACGCGCCAGCTCAGCCGTGACGCGGCCACCTCCGCGATCCCGGTCGTCATGGTGACGACCAAGTCGATGGAGACCGACCGCATCTGGGCGCTGCGCCAGGGGGCCAAGGCGTTCATGACCAAACCGGTCGCCGAAAAAGAACTGCTCGGCCAGATCGACGGCCTGCTGTCGGCCTAGAGGACCCCACGATGTCGACCTCCGCCCCTGCCTTCCTGAGTCCGTTCGAAGCCCTGGCCGACTACGAGCGCCGCAGTCTGGCGCACGCCGCCGGCGCGCCCGAGCAGGCCGAAGCGCCGGGCCTGTGGCGCGGCATCGGCTTCCGCGTCGGCCAGCGCTACCTGGCCAGCACGATCGGCGAGGTCAACGAGATCCTGACGCTGCCGCCGACCGCGATCGTACCGGGTACGCGCTCGTGGCTGCTCGGCGTCGCCAACGTGCGCGGCAGCCTGGTGCCGGTGATCGACCTGAAGGATTTCGTCGAGGGCACGCCGACCCAACTGACCGAGAACAGCCGCGTGCTGATCGTGCGCCAGCAGGCCGGCCGCGTCGGCCTGCTCGTCGACGAGGTGCTCGGCCAGCGCAGCTTCGCCGACGAACTGCGCGAGCAGGCGGTGGCCGAGGACGACGCGCGCTACGAGCGCTACGTGCGCGAGCGCGTGCCGCTCGGCGAGGTGCTCTGGGGCATGTTCAGCATGGCGGCCCTGGTGCGCGCGCCCGAATTCCAGCAAGCGGCGGCGTGAAGCAGCGCGCCTCGCCGCCATCCGGACAGGCCGCGGCGCGCAGGCGCGCGGCGACACGCGAAACGGGCTGCGCCGCCGACGGCGGCGCCGGCCGCGAGGAAGGAGGACGTGCCAGGCATGGCAAGGGGGCGTACGGATGTCCTGATGACGCTGATCTGGCCGTATCGAGTTTCACGTTGAGGTAGAGAACCGATGAGCACTACTAGCGGCAATCTGGCGGCGAAGGAGCGGGGCGGCAACTGGTGGCAGATCGTCCTGCTCGGCCTGCTGCTGGCGTTCGTGATCTTCAATTTCGGCTGGATGTACATCAAGAACGGTCAGGACCGCCAGGCGGTGGCCTACACGACCGAGATCCAGGTGAAATCGCAGGAGCTGGCCAAGTTCGCCTCCGAGGCGGCCGGCGGCAACCTCGACGCGTTCAACCAGCTCGACGCGCGCCGCAAGGAGATCGACGCGCGCGTGCGCTACCTCAATGAGGGCAACCCCGAGGTCGGCATGCCCGGCTACCAGGGCGAGGAAGGCGCCGCCGCTGCGCTGACCAAGCTCACCGACGGCTGGCGCGTGCTGTCGGCCAAGGCGGCCGGCATCCTGAGCCGCAAGGAGCTCGTGCTCGACGCGACCGCGACCGCGTCGGATTTCAACACGCGCATGCCGGTGCTCAATTCGCGCATGAACGAGGTCGTCAACATCCTGACCGACCGCAACGCGCCGGCCTCCCAGGTCTACATCTCGGCGCGCCAGATGCTGCTGGCCGACCGCATGATGCGCCGCCTGCAGGAAATCCTCGCCGGCGGCCAGAGCGAGGCCGCGGTCGGCGGCTTCCAGCGCGACGCGCGGCTGTACGGCACGGTGCTGTCGGGCCTGATCAACGGCGCGCCGGAGCTGTCGATCCGGCCACTCGACAACGCCAACGCGCGCACGATCCTGGACGACGTCAACGAGCAGTGGGGCATGCTCGGCAATCCGGTGCAGCGCATCATCGACGCCGGCCCCGGCATCGACGAGGTCAAGGCAGCCTCGATCGACGCATCCAACGAGAGCGGCAACGTGCTGATGCGCGCCGCCGAGCTCGCCACGGCGATCGAGCGGCTGCCGAACGCGCGCCTGCTGCCGAACCCGATCTTCGGCGCGGTCGCCGGCGCGGCCTCGCTGCTGATGCTGCTGATCCTCGGTTTCAGCCTGATCCGCGACCAGCAGAAGCGCTACCACGTCACCGCCGAGCTCAACCACCGCAACCAGGAGGCGATTCTGCGCCTGCTCGACGAAATGGGCTCGCTGGCCGAAGGCGACCTGACCGTCAAGGCGACCGTCACCGAGGACATCACCGGCGCGATCGCCGACTCGGTCAACTTCGCGGTCGAGGCGCTGCGCTCGCTGGTGACGACGATCAACGAGACCGCCGTGCAGGTGGCCGCCGCCGCGCAGGAGACGCAGGCGACCGCGATGCACCTGGCCGAAGCCGCCGAGCACCAGGCGCAGCAGATCACCTCGGCCTCGGCCGCGGTCAACGAGATCGCGGTGTCGATCGACGAGGTCTCGCGCAACTCCTCCGAGAGCGCGGACGTCGCGCAGCGGTCGGTGACGATCGCGACCAAGGGCGTGACCGTGGTGCGCCAGACGATCGACGGCATGGACTCGATCCGCGACCAGATCCAGGAGACCTCCAAGCGGATCAAGCGCCTCGGCGAGTCCTCGCAGGAAATCGGCTCGATCGTGGAACTGATCAACGACATCGCCGAGCAAACCAATATTCTGGCGCTCAACGCGGCGATCCAGGCCGCGTCGGCCGGTGAGGCCGGTCGCGGCTTCGCGGTGGTCGCCGACGAAGTGCAGCGACTGGCCGAACGCTCGGCCGGCGCGACCAAGCGCATCGAGACGCTGGTGCAGACGATTCAGTCCGACACCAACGAGGCGGTCAGCTCGATGGAGCAGACCACCGCCGAAGTGGTCTCCGGCGCACGCATGGCCGAGGACGCGGGCCTGGCACTCGGCGAGATCGAGAAGGTGTCCAACGACCTGGCCGAACTGATCCAGAACATCTCCACCGCCGCGCGCCAGCAGTCGCTGGCCGCGACCAACATCTCGGCGACGATGAACGTCATTCAGGAAATCACCACGCAGACCTCGGTCGGCGCCAGCCAGACCGCCGAGTCGATCGGCAATCTCGCCGAACTCGCGGCGGATCTGCGCCGGTCGGTCGCGGACTTCAAGCTGCCGGGTTGATGCCGGCAGCCGACACCGCCGGAAAGTCCCTTGGAGGCATGATGATTGCATTGGTATCCATCATGCGCAGCGAAGGCGACTTCCCTGCCCGTCGCCCAGAGAACGAACGATGAAGCTGCAAGACGACATCGAATTCACGAGCCTCGGCTGGATCAAGCACGAGCTCGACTCGACGCTGCGCCAGGCGCAGGAAGCGCTGGAAGCCTACGTCGACACGCCGGCCGACAGCAGCCTGATGCGGATCTGCGGCGGCCACCTGCACCAGGTGCAGGGCACGCTGCGCATGATCGAGCTGTACGGCGCGGCCCTGGTCGTGGAGGAGATGGAGCAGCTGGTCAAGGCGCTGCTCGACGATGCGATCGGCGAGCGCGACGAGGCCTATTCGGTGCTGATGCGCGGCATCGTGCAGCTGCCGGACTACCTCGAACGCCTGCAGGGCGGCCACAAGGACATCCCGATCGTCCTGCTGCCGCTGCTGAACGACCTGCGCGCCTGCCGCGGCGAGAAGCTGCTGTCCGAGTCGGCGCTGTTCGCGCCGGACATGGCGGTGGAGCTGCCGGCCGGCGCCGCCGGCGCGGCGCAGCCGCTGCCGGTCGAGCAGCAGCGCCAGGCCGCCTCGCGGCTGCGCCTGGCCTATCAGGCCAGCCTGCTGCGCTGGTTCCGCGGCGAGGACGAGGCGGCCGCGCTGCAGCGGCTGATCGGCGTGCTCGACCGCCTGCGCGAGCTGTCCAGCCGCGTCGAGCCGCGTCGGCTGTGGTGGGTCGCGGCGGCCGTGGTCGAGGCGCTGCAGGACCGCGCGCTCGACGTCGGCGTCACGCTGAAGCTGCTGTTCGGCCGCATCGACCTGGAGATCAAGCGCTTCGCCGAAGGCGGCGAGGAGGCCCTGCACGCGCGGCCGCCGCGCGATCTGCTGCAGAACCTGCTCTATTACGTCGCCAACTCCGGCGGCCGCGGCGGCCGCGTCAGCGAAGTCCGCGCGACCTACCAGCTCGACGGCCTGCTGCCGAGCGCACGCGAGGTCGAGCACGCGCAAGGCGCGATGACCGGCCACAACCGCAACCTGCTCGACACCGTATCGGCCGCGATCAAGGACGACCTGCTGCGCGTCAAGGAAGTGCTCGACATCTTCCTGCGCACGCACAGCCCCGATCCCGAAACACTCGGCGCGCAGACCGAGATCCTCGACCGCGTCGGCGACACGCTCGGCATGCTCGGCCTCGGCGTGCCGCGCCGCGTGGTCGGCGAGCAGCGCCAGATCATCGACGAGATCGCCAGCGGCAAGCGGCCGGTCGACGAGAGCAGCCTGCTCGACGTCGCCGGCGCCCTGCTCTACGTCGAAGCCTCGCTGGACGATCACATCGAACGTCTCGGCGCCGGCGGCCCCGGCGACGAGGACGCCGCCGAGGGCAAGGAGCTGCCGCGCGCCGAAGTGCGCAAGATCCTCGACGCGCTGATGCGCGAGGCCGCGATCAACATCCAGCAGGCCAAGCACGACATCGTCGCGTTCATCGAGTCGCCGTGGGACCACAGCCGCGTCGAGCTGATCCCGCGCCTGCTCGAGGAGATCGCCGGCGCGCTGCGCATGCTCGGCCTAGAGGCCGCGGCCGAGCTGATGCCGGGCGTGGTGCGCTTCGTCGAGATCGAACTGATCCGGCACCGGCGCATCCCGACCGTCGAACAGATGGACAAGCTGGCCGATGCGCTGGCCTCGATCGAGTACTACCTGGAGGCCACGCGCGAGCAGCGCAGCGGCCGCGAGTGCATCCTCGACGTCACCCGCGAGAGCCTGGCCTCGCTCGGCTACTGGCCGGTGCCGCCGGCGCTCGAAGAGGCGGCCGCGCCCGAAGCGGCGATCGAAGCGGCAGCCACGCCAGTGGAACCGCCGACCGCGTTCGCGGCGGAACCCGTCTGGACGTTCGACGCGCCGGGCGTGGCCGACGCATCGGTCGAGCCTGCTTCCGTCGAGCCCGCTGCGGTCGACTTGCCGTCGGTCGAGCTCGACACCGCGGTCGAGATCGCGCCCGGCGACGACCTGCGCGACCTGATCCTCGGCGGCACGCACAGCCCCGAGCCGCATCGCCACGAGATGGCCGGACTGCGGCTGGCCGATACCGGCTCGGCCCCGCCGGCCGACGAACAGACCTGGATCGAGATCGAGGAGGAGATCGAGGAAGAGCTGCCGGGTGTCGAACCGCTCGCGCTCGGCTTCCAGAGCGCGGCCTCCGACGACATCGACGACGACATCCGCGAGGTCTTCCTCGACGAGGTCCAGGACGAGGTCGACAGCCTGCAGCGCGTGCTGCCGGGCTGGAGCGCCCAGCTCGGCGATCTCGATGCGGTCAAGACGATCCGCCGCTCGTTCCACACGCTCAAGGGGTCCGGCCGCCTGGTCGGCGCGCTGACGCTCGGCGAGTTCAGCTGGAAGATCGAGAACATGCTCAACCGCGTGCTCGATCGGACGATCGAGCCGTCGCGTGCGGTGTTCGCGCTGACCCAGAGCGCGATCTCGACACTGCCGGACCTGCTCGCGGCGCTGCGCGGCGAACGCGCCGCCGCGGTCGACCTCGGCGGCATCATGGAGACCGCCGATCGCCTGGCCGCCGGCGAGGACGCCTGGCTGCCGCCGGCGGCGGCACGCCGCACCGTCAAGCGCGTGGTGCGCCGGCGTGTTCCGGCCGTCTGGCCGCATGCCGAGGCCGATCGTATCGACGCCGATACGCCCGAGACGATCGCCGTGGCGACTGCGGCGAGCGGTCCCGCGATCGATCCGGTGCTCTACGAAATCCTGCGCAATGAGACCGATACGCATCTGGCGACGGTCGAAGCCTGGCTCGAGTCGGGCGATGCGCTGCGTCCCGGCGTGGAGGATCCGGTGCAGCGCGCCGTGCACACGCTGCACGGCGCGATCGCGATGGTCGACATCCCGGCGCTGACCGCCGTGCTGGCGCCGCTGGAAGGCTATCTGAAGCGGCTCGGCGCACAGTCGGCGGCGCTGCCGCCGGCCGGCCGCAGCGCGCTCGGCGATGCCTGCCGCGTGACACGCGACGTGATCGCGCGGATCGGCGTCGGCGATCTGTCGGTGCCCGACACGGCCGATCTCGCCGAGCGCCTGACCGCGCTGCGCGACGCGCTGCCGGAGCCCGGCTTCGATCTGCTGCGCGCAGGCCTCGACGAGGAGGCCGTCGAGCCGGCGGCGCTCGACGAGAACGCAGAGGCCGCGGACACCGTCTCCGCCGACGAGATCGACGCGGAGCCGGCCGAGACCGACCGGTCCGATGCGAACCTCGTCGACGCGGACGATACGCTTACCGATGAGACGGCCGACGCAACGGCCGACGCAACCGCGCCACCCGGACCGCGCGAGCGCGCGGCGGACCTCGACACGACGGGCGCCGAGCTCGAGGACTTCACCGACATCCTGATCGCCCGCTATACCGATGCCGGCACCGAGACGAACGAAACAGCCGCGGCGCCGGCCGCGGCGAGCTCGCCGCTCGAGGCGCTGTTCGCCGGCGTGCCGACGACGACACCACCGGCCGAGCCGCCGGCCGACGTGGGCGAAGGTGCCGATCCGCTGGCCGACGAGATCGAATGGCTGCTCGCCGAATCGGCGGCGGCGCCGGCGCTCGGCGACGAAGCGGACGACGACGCGACCGAGCCGACCGAGATCGAGCTCAGCAGCGACGACATGGCCTGGCTCTCCGAGCTCGATGCCGACACGACGCCGGCCGTCGCGAGCGACGACGCTGCAAGCGCGGCCGACGCCGCCGAGGCACCGGCCGAGGCGCCGGCGTTCGAACCGTACCGGCTGCCGACGTTCGACGTCGACGAGCCGGTCGCCGAGGTCGAAGTCGAAGTCGAAGCCGGGACGACGGAGCCGACAGCGACCGAGGCGGCGATCGAAGAGGACGCCGAGCCGCAGCCGGCCACCGCATCGGCCGCCGAACCGGCGCCGGCGATCGCCAGCCCGGCGACGCGCTGGTGGGATGCCGAGCGCGAGACGCCGCCGATCCCCGACGATCCGCTGCCCGAAGGCGCGCTCGCGCTCGACGACGCCGACGAGGACCTGCTCGAGATCTTCGTGCAGGAAGCCAGCGACATCCTCGATCATTCCGACTCGCTGGTGGCGCGCCTGCACGAGACGCCCGAGGCCTTCGATCTGCTGTCAGGTCTGCAGCGCGACCTGCATACGCTCAAGGGCGGTGCGCGCATGGCCGGCCTGACGCCGATCGGCGATCTCAGCCATGCGATGGAATCACTGCTCGAGGCGATCCATGCCGGTTCGCGCCGCATGGACCGCGCCGCGATCGAGTCGTTCGAACGCGGCTTCGACCGCCTGCACGGCCTGGTCCAGCGCGTCGGCCAGCGCCAGGCGATCGCGATGCCGCAGCACGCGATCGCGCGCTTCGAACAGCTCGTCGAGGGCCGGACGCTCGACGCGGCCGCCGACGGCGCCCGGACGCCGCAACCGGACGCCGCACCGGCGCAGCCGACCGCAGCCGCGGCACCGGGCGCGCCGGCCACCACCGCAGCGGCATTCGCGCCGGCGGCAGGTGCCGACGACGACGAGACGATGCGTGCGTCGCAGGAGATGATCCGCGTCCGCTCCGAGCTGGTCGACTCGCTCGTCAACTACGCCGGCGAGGTGTCGATCTACCGCTCGCGCCTCGAACAGCAGATCGCCTCGTTCCGCTTCAACCTCGTCGAGTTCGAGCAGACCGTCAACCGACTGCGCGAGCAGCTGCGCAAGCTCGAGATCGAAACCGAGGCGCAGATCATCGCGCGCTACCAGCGCGAGAACGAGGAATCGGGCGCCGCGACGTTCGACCCGCTCGAGCTCGACCGCTTCTCGCAACTGCAGCAGTACTCGCGCGCACTCGGCGAGTCGGTCTCGGACCTGGTCTCGATCCAGGGCGTGTTCGACGAGCTGACGCGGCAGTCCGAAACCCTGCTGCTGCAGCAGTCGCGCGTCAGTTCGGATCTGCACGAAGGCCTGATGCGCACGCGCATGGTCACGTTCGACTCGCTGGTGCCGACGCTGCGCCGCACGCTGCGCCAGGCCGCACAGGAGCTCGGCAAGCGCGCGCAGCTGCGCGTCGAGGGCGCACAGGGCGAAATGGATCGCAACCTGCTCGAGCGCATGAAGGCGCCGTTCGAGCACATGCTGCGCAATGCGCTCGCGCACGGCATCGAACCGACCGAGCAGCGCCTGGCCGCCGGCAAGCCGGCCGAGGGCACCGTCAACATCGCGCTGAGCCGCGAGGCGACCGAGGTCGTGCTGAAAGTGTCCGACGACGGCCGCGGCCTGGATCTCGCCGCGATCCGCCGCCGCGCGATCGAGCGCGGCCTGCTCAAGGCCGATGCGCAGCTGTCGGACCGCGACCTGCAGGGCTTCATCCTCGAGAGCGGCTTCTCGACGACCGACCAGATCACCCAGCTGGCCGGCCGCGGCGTCGGCATGGACGTGGTCGCCAGCGAGATCAAGCAGCTCGGCGGCACGCTCGGCATCGATTCGCAGGCCGGCCGCGGCACCGCGTTCACGGTCCGCCTGCCGTTCACGCTGGCGGTGACCCAGGCGATCCTGGTCAAGCTCGGCGAGGCGACCTACGCGATCCCGATGTCGTCGGTGCAGGGCGTGGTACGCATCGACCGGGAAGAGCTGCGCGAGCGCCTGCTCGCCGGCAATACGCGCTACGCGTTCGGCGGCGAGGATTTCCATTTCCACGACCTGTCGCAGCTGCTCGGCGTGCCGGGCGGGCGCAACCTCGACGAGACCCAGCTGCCGTTGCTGATGACCCGTACCGGCGACCAGCGCGCGGCAATCCGCGTCGACGCGGTGATCGGCTCGCGCGAGGTCGTCGTCAAGTCGGTCGGTCCGCAGATCAGCTCGATCCCGGGCATCTTCGGCGCGACGATCATGGGCGACGGCTCGGTCGTGATGATTCTCGATCTGGCCCCGCTGGTCCGCCGCGCGGCCGCGCTGCGCGAGGACCAGGGCGCCGACGGCGGCACGATCCTGCCGGACCTGATGATCCCCGAGGCCCAGGCCGAGGTTCGTCAGCAGCCGCTGGTCATGGTCGTCGACGACTCGATCACGATGCGCAAGGTCACCACGCGCGTGCTCGAGCGCGCCAGCCTCGAGGTCGTCACCGCGAAGGACGGCCTGGACGCGGTCGAGAAGCTGCAGGACCGCGTGCCGGACCTGATGCTGCTCGACATCGAGATGCCGCGCATGGACGGCTACGAGCTGGCGACCTACATGCGCAACGACGTGCGGCTGCGCGAAGTGCCGATCATCATGATCACCTCGCGCACCGGCGAGAAGCATCGCCAGCGCGCGCTGGAACTCGGCGTGCAGCGCTATCTCGGCAAGCCCTACCAGGAGGCCGACCTGATGCAGAACGTCGTCGAGGTGCTGGGGCTCGAACCGTGATGGCCAACCAGACGTCCGTCCCCGTCGCCCTGCTGTTCCAGACCGACGAGCTCGGCCGGCATCTGCGCGCCGTGCTCAACGACATCGGCACGCCGATCGTCTACGAATCGACGACGCACGCGATCGACCGCGTGTCGCTCGAGCAGTCCGGCGCGCGGGTCGTCGTCGTCAATCTCGACTCGGAGCTCGACGGCGATCTCGACCAGGTCTACGACCTGCTCGGCGACGGATCGTATCGCGTGCTGATCAACGAAGGCCACGTGTCGAGCCGGCTGTCGGGCTGGGATCAGGCGCGCTGGATGCGCCATCTCGCCGCCAAGATCCTCGACACGCCGGCCGTGACCGATCCGCCGCGGCCGGCCGGTGCCGAGCCGGTGCCGGCCCCGCCGGCGCAGGCCGGTGCCGTGCCGACGGCCGAGCCGGTAGCGGCGATCGACGAAGCCGCCACACCGCCGTCCGACACGGTCGAGATCGCGATCGACCGCTTCGACGAGGCCGTCCCGGCATCGCCCGAGGCGTCCGCAGCGGCGGACCTGGGCCTCGCCGACATCGACGAGGACGAGCCGTTCTCGTTCGAAGACCTCGACGTCGCGCCGCCGCCGGCGCCGCCGGCGACCGGCGCGTCGATCGCGTTCGAGACCGACGACGCGGAGGTACCACTCGCAGCCGTATCGCCGGATGCCGAACCCGTCGAGTTCGAATCGCTCGAGGTCGAGTTCGTCGAATCCGCATCGACCGGCGCTGCACCGCTCGATCTGGAACTGATCGATCTCGAACCGCTCGACGCGCCGCTCGCGTCCGACGCGCCCCAATTCGACTCGACCGCCGCGCCCCGCTTCGCCGCACCGGCCACGGCGGACGAGGACGCACAGATCGACGCCGTCGCGTTCTCCGACGAGGAGTCGCGACTGTTCGCAGCGTTCGACACCGCCGGCGACGGCGAACCGGCGCGGCGCGACGACGCGCCCGCGGCCGATCTCGACGACTGGCTGTCGCGTGCCATGGCCGACGATCCGGCCGCCGCGATCGAGCGGCCGCGCTGGGAAGACCAGCCGGCCGAGACTGCGGCACGGGTCGCGCGGCTCGACACGCAGCCGGTGTTCTCCGACAGCTTCCAACCGGCCGGCGACGATCCCAAGCCGGCGGTTCCGGCGGTGCCCGACTGGAGCCTGGTCTCGTTCGATCTCGACGACGCGGTCGCGCCGCAGACGCCGCCGCCGGCGCCGTTCGGCATCGAGAAGATCTCGGCGGCCGAGTACATGGCGGCCGCCTCGCCGTATAGCGACGAAGCGACCGAAGAGACGATCGAGACCGACGGCCTGTCGCTCGAGCTGGTGCCGATCGAGGATGCGATCGCGCCGCAGCCGGCAAGCGCGACGCACGAGGTCTGGCTGGACGGCGATGCGGTCGCGGCCGCGGGCGCCGTATCCAATGCGACGGCCGGCAGCACGATCGACCGCGTCGTCGTGCTCTGCGCGTCGATCGGCGGACCCGAGGCGATACGCGAGGTCATCGGCGCGATCCCGAAGCGCTATCCGGCGCTGTTCGTGCTGGTCCAGCACATGGGCGAAGAATTCATCGACCTGCTCGCGCAGCAGCTGGCGCGGGCGACCGCACTGACGGTGCGCGTACCCAGTCACGGCGAGCGCGTCGCGGCAGGCGACCTGCTGATCGCGCCACCGAACCGCGACCTGCGCGTCCAGCGCGACGGCACCGTGCTGATCCAGCCGCAGAATCCGCCGGCGCCGCATCAGCCGTCGATCGACCGGATCCTCGAGTCGCTGGCCGGTACGTTCGGCGCCGACGTGCTGGCGATCGTGTTCTCGGGCATGTCCGACGACGGCGCAGCCGGATGCAGCGACGTCGCCGCCGCCGGCGGCCAGGTCTGGGTGCAGGATCCGGCCACCTGCGTCGTCAGCGAGATGGTCGAGAACGCGCTGGCGACCGGCGTCGTGCGCTTCCAAGGTTCGCCGACCTCGCTGGCCGAGCACCTGGCGGGGCTGCGCGACGGCGCCGAGGCGCGCGCCTGATGAAGCGTCCCGCGTCCGCCGCTCCGTCCCCACTTCGATTCGAGGACCTCCGTTCCCATGGCTGATCTGCCCCGCGAAATCCGTGGCGTCCTGATACCGGTCAGCAACGGCCGCGTGCTGCTGCCGAATGCGACCGTGGCCGAGGTCATCACCTATGCGACGCCCGAGCGCATCGCCGACGCGCCGGACTGGCTGCTCGGACGCCTCGCCTGGCGCGGCTGGCGCCTGCCGCTGTTCTCGTATTCGATGCTGACGCAGGCCAGCCAGACCGAGGGCTACAGCAACGCCAAGGTCGCGGTGCTCAAGGCGCTCGGCGGCCAGGCGCGCATGCCGTTCCTGGCGCTGCTGACGCAGGGCTTTCCGCGCCTGGTGACGGTCACGCAGGATCTGCTGATTCCCAGCGGCGACGCGCGCGAGCGCCGCACCGGCGTGCTGGCCGAGGTGCTGGTGCGCGACGATCACGCGCAGATCCCCGATCTGGAAGCGATCGAAGGCCTGGTCGCGCGCGCGCTCGCGGCCTGAAGCCACGGCGGACGATGCGCGGCGCACGCGCCGCTATAATCGGCCGGACCCGATCCGGAATCCGCCGCTCTTGAGTTCATCCGCCCCTTCCGAAGCGCTCCGCCCGATCGCCGACATCGCCGCCGTGCAGGCCCATGCCGCACCCGGCATGCGTGCGGTCGACGCGCTGATCCGCCGCCGTCTGGCCTCGGACGTCGTCCTGATCAATCAGATCGCCGAGCACATCATCGGCGGCGGCGGCAAGCGGCTGCGCCCGATGCTGCATCTGCTGGCAGCCGAAGCGGCCGGCTACGGCGGCGATCATCACGTGCCGCTGGCGGCGCTGATCGAGTTCATCCACACCTCGACCCTGCTGCACGACGACGTCGTCGACGAGTCGGACCTGCGCCGCGGCCGCAAGACCGCCAACGCGCTGTGGGGCAATGCGGCCAGCGTGCTGGTCGGCGATTTCCTGTACTCGCGCTCGTTCCAGATGATGGTCGAGCTCGACGACATGCGGATCATGCGCATCCTCGCCGACACGACCAACCGCATCGCCGAAGGCGAGGTGCTGCAGTTGCTGAACATCGGCAATGCCGACACCAGCGAGCAGGCCTATCTGGACGTGATCGAGCGCAAGACCGCCGTACTGTTCGCAGCCGCGACGCGGCTGGGCGCCGTGCTGGCCGGTCTGCCGGCCGAGCAGGAAGAGGCCCTGGCGCGCTACGGCATGGACCTCGGCTTCGCGTTCCAAATCGCCGACGACGTGCTCGACTACGTATCCGACGCGCAGACGCTCGGCAAGAACATCGGCGACGACCTGGCCGAAGGCAAGCCGACCCTGCCGGTGATCCGCGCGATCGCCGACGCCGGACCCGAGCGGGCCACCCTGCTGCGCGGAGCGATCGAGTCGGGCGACACCGGCGCGCTCGACGGCATCGTCGCGGCGATCCGCGAGTCGGGCGCGCTCGACTATGCGCACGACCGCGCCGCTGGCTACGCGCGTTCGGCCCGCGCCGCGCTCGCCGCGGTGCCGCCCTCGCCGGCCCGCGATGCGCTGGCCGTGCTCGCCGACTACGCGGTCGACCGCCGCACCTGAACCGGGCGCGACGCTCGCCATATCGATATGGCGAGCGCGACGAAGCCGGCGCCGCCGCGGCGCGCGATCATCGAGGCCTTCCGATCCGGAGACCTCCGATGACGACCCGTCTTTCGCTCGCACTCTGCACGTGGATCGCGCTCGCCTCGATGCTGCCGGCGGCACGCGCCGCTTCGCCCGCACCGGACGAGGCCGTGATCACGGTGATCTACGACGCGTTCGGCCAGGACACCGCGCTGCGCAAGGACTGGGGCTACGCGGCCCTGATCGAGTACGGCGGCCGGCGCATCCTGTTCGACACCGGCAACGATCCGGTCGTGCTCGAGCACAATGCGCGCGCGCTGAAGATCGACCTCGATCGCCTGGACTTCGTCGTGATGTCGCATCGTCACGGCGACCACATGGGCGGTCTGGCGCATCTGCTCGCGGTCAATCCGAAGGTGCCGATCTACGCGCCGAAGGAAGGCTTCGGCGTCTACGGCGCCGACCTGCCGGCCAGCTTCTACCGCAAGGACCCGACGCTGCCGGCCGAACGGCGCTACTACGACGGCGCGCCGCCGGCGACGCTGAAGTTCGGCGCGGCCTGGCCCGATGCCGACTTCCGCCTGGTCGAGGAGACGACACGGATCGCGCCGGGCATCCATCTGATCGCGCTGGTCTCGGACAAGGCCGGCACGCGCGAGCTGCGCGAACTCAGCCTGGCGCTGGAGACCGGCAACGGGCTCGTGCTGGTCGTCGGCTGCTCGCATCCGGGACTCGACCGCATCGTCGCCGCGGCGGCTGCGGTCGATCCGCGCGTGCACCTGATCGCCGGCGGATTCCATCACGTGACCGCCGACGATGCCGCGATCGCCACGCTCGGCCGGCTCCTGCACGATCAGTATCGCGTCGCCTATCTGGCGCCGGGCCACTGCACCGGCGAACCGACGTTCTCGGCATTGGCCCAGGTCTACGGCGAGCACTATCTGTATGCGGGCCTCGGCAGCCGTCTGCGCATCGGCGCCGATCCGGCACCGCTGGCCACACTCGGCGCGCGCCGGCTCGATGCCGAGGATCTGCTCGCGTATCGCAGTGCGCTGGCGACCGGTGACGATCACGCACACGCGCATCTGGCGCATCACTAGATCGGTGTCGCGAAACGACGTCGCCCGGGTCCGCGGTCAGGGCCGGCGGCGGCACTCGGCTATGCTAGCGGCATGGAGATCACGCCCCTCAAGGCCGACGCGCTCGGCCGCATCGAGCTGTGCCGCGACGGCGACCGCTGCTGGATCCGGCGCGACACACGCGACGTGCACGTGCTGCTGCGGCCGTTCGCGCGCGGTGCGGCCGCGCGCGAGGCGCGCGTGCTGACCGCCCTGGCCGGCATCGACGGCGTGCCGCAGCTGATCGCCTGGGACGACGGCCGGCTCGAGCGCAGCTATCTGGCCGGCGAACCGATGCAGCGCGGCCAGCCACGCGACCCGGCGTTCTACCGCGACGCGCATCGCCTGCTCAAGCGGATCCGCGCGCGCGGCGTCGCGCACAACGATCTGGCCAAGGAGCCGAACTGGCTCGTGCTCGGCGACGGCCGGCCCGGCGTGCTCGACTTCCAGATCGCATGGCTGAGCCGGCGCCGCGGCGCCCTGTTCCGGCTGCTGGCGCGCGAGGATCTGCGCCATCTGCTCAAGCACAAGCGCACCTACTGTCCGGACGCGCTGACGCCGATCGAACGGCGCGTGCTGCGCCGCCGCTCCTGGATCACGCGGATCTGGCACGCGACCGGCAAGCGCGCCTACAAGCTGATCGCACGCAAGCTGTTCGGCTACTGGGACAACGAAGGCCAGGGCCGCATCCGCGACGGCGGCTGATCGCCCGAGCGCGGACCGGGATTTCCCCGCAGCGCCGTCGCCGTCGTGACCGCGATCGGCTCGATACCGATCGGCGCGGAGCGCCCGCCGCTCAGTGATGCGCGCGGTCGAGCAGGCCGGCGACGTCGGTCAGGCACTCGCGCACCGCGAACAGGACCGAACCGAGCACGGTCTCGGTCGTCGTCTGCACGCACAGCAGCAGCGGCATCTGCGCGTCGGCGATGTCGCGGACCAGCAGCCGGCCGAGTGTGCCGTTGATGATGATGTCGGTGCACGCGCCACTCGAGGTCTCGGCGGCCATCGAGCTGCCGAGCGCCTGCAGCGAACTGGCCATCGCGGCCACACGAGCCGGCGACAGCGCCCCCTGGCGCTGCGCATAGGCGACCTCGAATCCGTCGTGCGTCGCGACGACCGCCGCCAGGATGCTCTCGTGCTCGGCCAGCAGATCCTGCAGCCGGCGCGTCAGCAGAGCGGTCTCGACCTTGTTCATCGGTGTCATGCGAGCGCTCCGCGCTGCGACATGCGCGCTGTGTGCGGTACCGGCCAGCGAGAGGCCGGCCGTCGGGCGCGAGCCCGACGTGTCACGATCTCGACGTCGCCGTGATCGAGGCGGGATGCCGGCAGCGTCGCGTGCGGCGCAACGCGGAAGCCTGCGTTCGGTCGACCGGTCGATCGGCGGCGATGCGCTGTCCTCGCCGCTTGGTAGCGGGATCGACGCGACGCACGACAGAGGTCGTATCGGATTGCGTCAGGCGAGCCGAGCGCTCGCGCCGGGGAAGTCCACCACTCCATCGAATGCCGCCTTTGCTTGCGCGTCGTCCGGTTGCGCCGGTGTTTCAGGTTCGCTGCGGGCCGCCGGCGATCGGCGACCCGTCTGATCGAGCGAGCAAGGTCCGTGCCGGCGACATCGCGATGCGCGTCTCAGTCGACTCCGGACGGAATGCGATCGCGTTCGCAATCCATCCGCGCCGGTGACAGCTTCTGACAGTCATCGTCAGGTCGCGTCGCATCGATGCGGAACGCTACGCGAAGCGCGTGGATCGCACCCTGCCGCATCAGGTCCGCGCGGGCAGCCGGAACGCGATCGGCACGGTGCCGACCGCAGCCGTCGGCACGCCGTCGACCAGCGGCGGAACGAACCGCCATCGCCGGACCGCATCGCGCGCCGCGCGATCCAGTCGCGAAGAACCGCTGCCGCGTTCGATCTCGACGCGCTCGACCGAGCCGTCCGCGGCGACCGAGACGCGCAACAGTACGACGCCTTGCTCGCCGCGCCGCAGCGCGTCGGTCGGATAGAGCGGCTCGTGCACCTGCGCGTACGCGAGCGCCCGCTCGACCGGGGCCGACGTCGACGCCTGCGCCGGCGCCGGCACGGCGTCGGCCGGTACCGTCGCATCGGCCGACACCGCCGGCGATGCCGGCTCGAAGACCTCGGAGCGGTCGGTCGCCGCGACCGGTGTCGGCGGTCGCGGCACGGCAGGCGCCGCAGGGACCGGACGAGCGGGCGGTGCAGGCGGTGGCGGCAACGGAACCGGCGGCAGCGCATCGGCCGGCACGATCGCACTGATCTGCAGCGGCGACGATGAACGTGGCGGCACGCGATCGGGCAGTATCGCCGGCAGGCAGAGTACCGCCAGTGCCAGGATATGCAGCGCCAGGGTCGCCCCGAGTCCACCCACCCGAACGCCATCGCATCGTGTCAGCGTCGTCATCGCAGTCACCTCGTCGGTTGCCGTGCGCGCGTTGCAACGCGCGGCCGGAGGCGACGGGGTTGAACCGGTTCGGCGGCAGCCGGCTGCAGCGCGCGGCCGCTGGCCGGGCGATCGGACGATAAGTCGACGAGCCGAGGGAAGTCGGGCTCGCGCCGTGCAGCGCGAACGGAGCCGTACCGGCACGGCCCGCGCGCGGCGGACCGTACGATTCGACGGCGCCGCCGGGCGGCCGCGCCGTAGATGCGATGCCTAGTTCAGATGCTGCCAGAGGAACGTGTAGGCGAGCGCCTGCATGAAGGCCGCCTGGCGGTTGTCGGCCGCGCCGCCGTGTCCGCCTTCGATGTTCTCGTAATAGGTCACGTCGTGGCCCTGCTCGCGCATCTTCGCCATCATCTTGCGCGCATGCCCCGGATGGACGCGATCGTCGCGCGTCGAGGTCGTGAACAGCACCGGCGGATACTTCACGTCCTTGCGCACGTTGTGGTACGGCGAGAACGTCCGGATGTAGGCCCATTCGTCGGCCTTGTCGGGATCGCCGTACTCGGCCATCCACGAGGCGCCGGCCAGCAGATGGCTGTAGCGCTTCATGTCGAGCAGCGGCACCTGGCAGACCACCGCACCGAACAGCTGCGGATACAGCACGGTCATGTTGCCCATCAGCAGTCCGCCGTTGCTGCCGCCCTGGATGCCCAGGTGCTTGGGCGAGGTGATCTTGCGCTTGATCAGATCCTCGGCGACCGCCGCGAAGTCCTCGTAGGCACGCAGCCGGTTCTGCTTGAGCGCGGCCTGGTGCCAGCGCGGGCCGTACTCGCCGCCGCCGCGGATGTTGGCGACCACGTAGACGCCGCCCTTCTCGAGCCAGGCACGGCCGGCGACCGCGGCGTAGCCGGGCTGCAGCGGCACTTCGAAGCCGCCGTAGCCGTACAGCAGCGTCGGATGGCTGCCGTCGGCGCGCAGACCGCGCGGCGAGACGATGAAGTACGGCACGCGCGTGCCGTCCTTGGACTTGACGAACTGCTGCGCGACCTCGAGCCGCGACGCGTCGAAGAACGCCGGCGTGCGCTTGAGCACCTCCGGCTCGGCCTCGCCGATCACGCCGCGATACAGCGTGGTCGGTTCCAGGTAGCCGGTCACCGTCATGAAGTAGTCGTCGCTCTCGTCGGCGTCGATCGCCGAGGCCGAGACCGTGCTGAGCTTCGGTGCACCCGGCAGCGCGGCGCGCTTCCACGCGCCGTCCTGCGGCGTCAGCACGCTCAGCACGCTCTTGACGTCGTCGAGCGCGTTGACGATCAGATGATGGCGCGTCCACGAATAGCCCGACAGCGAGGTCGTCTCGGTCGGCTCGAACAGCACGACCAGGTCGCGCTTGCCGGCCATGAAGTCGTCGAACTTCGCCGCGAGCAGCGCGCCGCCCGGATAGGTCTTGCCGCCGACCGTCCACGGCGTCCGCGTCTCGATCGTCAGCCACTCGCGGTGGACGCTGCCGTTGGCGTCGTCGGGAATCGGCAGCTGCACGCGCTTGCCGTCCTTGCCGAGCACGAAGGTCTGGCTCGTGTAGAAGTCGATCGTACGTCGCACGAAGTCACGCTCGAAGCCCGGCGTGTCGTCGTGGTAGGCGTTGATGCTCAGATCGTCGGCCGTGCCCTCGTAGACGACCGGCGCATCGGCGATCGGCGTTCCGCGCTTCCAGCGCCGTGCGACGCGCGGATAGCCCGAGCGCGTCATCGCCTCGGCGCCGGTGTCGGTGCCGACGAACAGCGTGTCGGCGTCGATCCACGCGACCGAGGACTTGGCCTCCGGCAGCGTGAAACCGTCGGCGACGAAGTCGCGCGTCTTGAGGTCGAACTCGCGCACGACGCTGGCGTCGGCGCCGCCGCGCGACAGCGACAGCAGGCAGCGGCCGTCGTACGGACGCAGACACTGCGCGCCCTTCCAGACCCAGTTCTCGTTCTCCTTCTTGCCGAGCGCGTCGAGGTCCAGGATCGTCTCCCAGGCCGGCTGCTCCTTGCGGTACTCGGCGAGCGTGGTGCGCCGCCACAGGCCGCGCTGATGCGTCTTGTCGCGCCAGAAGTTGTAGTAGTAGTCGCCCATCTTGACGACGCCGGGAATGCGCGCGTCCGAGTCGAGCACTTCGAGGATGCGCTCGCGCATGCGCTCGAAATCCTGCGACTCGGCCAGGGCCGCGGTCGATTCGGCGTTGCGCGCCTTGACCCACTCCAGCGCCTTGTCGCCGCCGACGTCCTCGAGCCAGAGGTACGGATCGTCCGCGTCGGACGGAGCGGTCTTGGATGGGGAGGTATCGGCCATGAGCGGTGCGGTGATCAGGCAAGCGAAGGCGAGAAGCAGACGTCGAAAGCGCATGAAGAGGTCCATCCGGTAACGACGAGGCCCCGGACGACCGGGGCCTCGTACGGTGATGCAGGTGAAGGATTTACAGCAACGGCACCAGCAGCAGGGCGACGATGTTGATGATCTTGATCAGCGGGTTGACCGCGGGTCCGGCGGTGTCCTTGTACGGATCGCCGACGGTGTCGCCGGTCACCGCCGCCTTGTGGGCTTCCGAGCCCTTGCCGCCGTGGTGGCCGTCCTCGATGTACTTCTTGGCGTTGTCCCAGGCGCCGCCGCCGGTCGTCATCGAGATCGCGACGAACAGGCCGGTCACGATCGTGCCGATCAGCAGGCCGCCGAGCGCCTTGGGACCGAGCAGGAAGCCGACCAGGATCGGCACCAGCACCGGCAGCAGCGACGGGATCATCATCTCCTTGATCGCCGACTTGGTCAGCAGGTCGACCGCGCGCGAGTAGTCCGGCTTGGTCGTGCCTTCCATGATGCCGCTGATCTCGCGGAACTGGCGGCGCACCTCCTCGACGACCGAGCCGGCCGCACGTCCGACCGCTTCCATCGCCATCGCGCCGAACAGGTACGGGATCAGGCCGCCGATCAGCAGGCCGATGATGACCATGTGGTCGGAGATGTCGAACGTGAAGATCGTGTCGGGATGCTCGACGCCGAGCTTGTGCGTGTAGTCGGCGAACAGCACCAGCGCGGCGAGGCCGGCCGAGCCGATCGCGTAACCCTTGGTGACGGCCTTGGTCGTGTTACCGACCGCGTCGAGCGGGTCGGTCACCGCGCGCACTTCCGGCGGCAGCTCGGCCATCTCGGCGATGCCGCCGGCGTTGTCGGTGATCGGACCGTAGGCGTCGAGCGCGACGATCATGCCGGTCATCGACAGCATCGCCGTGGCCGCCACCGCGATGCCGTAGAGGCCGCCGAGATGGTAGGCGCCCCAGATCGCCGCGCAGACCGCGAGCACCGGCCAGGCGGTCGACTTCATCGAGATGCCGATGCCGGCGATGATGTTGGTCGCGTGGCCGGTGGTCGAGGCCTGGGCGACGTGACGGACCGGCTTGTACTCGGTCGCCGTGTAGTACTCGGTGATGACGACCATCGCACCGGTCAGCACGATGCCGATGACCGCGCAGCCGAACATGTTCCAGACGCCGTAGATGCTGTCGGCCATCAGCGCCTGCGTGACCGGCACGAACGCGATCAGCGCGAGCACGCCGGAAACGATGACGCCCTTGTACAGCGCGTTCATGATCTTGCCGCCGGGGCTGGTGCGCACGAACCAGGTGCCGACGATCGACGCCAGGATCGACACGCCGCCGAGCACCAGCGGATACAGCGCGCCGTACGGACCGGCGTCGGCGGCCATGACGCCGCCGAGCAGCATCGTGGCGATCAGCGTCACCGCGTAGGTCTCGAACAGGTCGGCCGCCATGCCGGCGCAGTCGCCGACGTTGTCGCCGACGTTGTCGGCGATGACCGCCGGGTTGCGCGGGTCGTCCTCGGGAATGCCGGCCTCGACCTTGCCGACGAGGTCGGCGCCGACGTCGGCGCCCTTGGTGAAGATGCCGCCGCCCAGGCGCGCGAAGATCGAGATCAGCGAGGAACCGAATGCCAGGCCGACCAGCGCGTGCAGCGCGTCGTTCATCGAGTAGCCCATGCGCGCCAGCACGACGTAGTAGCCGGCGACGCCGAGCAGGCCGAGACCGACCACGAGCAGGCCGGTGATCGCGCCGCCGCGGAACGCGACCGCGAGCGCGGCGTTGATGCCGTGACGCGCCGCTTCGGTCGTGCGCACGTTGGCGCGCACCGAGACGTTCATGCCGATGTAGCCGGCCAGTCCCGACAGCACCGCGCCGATCGCGAAGCCGATCGCCGTGAGCCAGTCCAGCGCCAGGCCGATCGCGACGAACAGGATCGCACCGACGATGCCGATCGTCGTGTATTGCCGGTTGAGATAGGCGCGGGCGCCGACCTGGATCGCCTTGGCGATCTCCCGCATGCGCTCGTTGCCGGCCGGCTTGGCCAGCACCCAGCGGATCGACCACACGCCGTAGAGCAGCGCGATCACCGCGCAGATCAGCGAAAACAGGATGCCGTGTTGCTGCAGTAAAGCCATGTAGCTTTCCTCCCCGATGCGTTGCGTTGACGTGCAGGTGGCTCTTGGCGGCCGCTGGAAAACACCGCCGGAGTATAGCCGCTGGGACCGGTGCGGCCACGCCGCCCTGCAGCGAGGACGACACGCGCTCGCGGCCGGCCGTTACACTGCCGTCCCGCTCCCAGCCGCGGCCCCGTCCGCCCCCGACCTCGGTGACCGCGACGACCGACTACTACCCTGCCCTGACCGGCCTGCGCGGACTGGCCGCGGTCTGGGTGATGCTGCTGCATCTGTGGCTGCTCGCGGTCGCGCCGGCCGTGGTCGTCGCCGGACTCGACCTCACGCCGGTGTTCTCGAGCGGCATGCTCGGGGTCGATCTGTTCTTCGTGCTGTCGGGGTTTCTGCTCGGCCGGCCGTTTCTGGCCTGGATCGACCGGCGCCGGCCATTCCCGGATCTGGCCACGTTCTTCAAGCGCCGCTGCCTGCGCGTGCTGCCGCCGTTCTATGCGCAGCTGCTGATCCTGACCGTCGGCGGCTATCTGCTCAGCGGCGTCTGGCCGATCGACTTCAAGCAGTTCCTGGCCTACCTCAGCATGGAGTTCCTGCTGTACCCGGACATCGGACCGCTGTTGAACGGCGTGTGGTGGAGCCTGCCGGTCGAATGGCACTTCTACCTGCTGCTGCCGCTGCTGGCGTGGCTGCTGTTCCACGCGCGCGCCTGGCTGGTGGTGACCCTGATCATGGTCTGGGTGATCGCGTTCCGGCTCCTCGCCTACGATCGCCTCTATACCGGACAGCCGTCCGACCTGATCTGGTGGACGACGATGATGCACCTGCCGGCGCGGCTGGATCAGTTCGTGTTCGGCATGCTCGCGGCCTGGGCGCATCTGCGGCGCGGTCCGCGCGAGCCGGTCTGGCTGCCGGGCGCGGCGCTGACCGCCGGACTGGCCGGGCTGGCGGTCCTGGTCGTCGAACTGGGGCGCCGCGGCAACGTCCTCGACGCGGCCGACGTGCCGTGGATGTTCTTCCACTGGACGCTGATCGGCGCGCCGATGGCGCTGATCGTCTACGGCGCGGCCGCCGGCGGACGGCTCGCGACGGCACTGTTCGCCGGCCCGCTGCTCGCGTTCCTCGGACGGATCAGCTACAGCCTGTATCTATGGCACGGCATCGTGTTCGTGATCGCCTACCGCACCGGATTCAGCCAGTGGCCGCCGGCGGCGAGCCTGCTCAGGCTGAGCCTGTGGCTGACGCCGGCGGTGATCCTGGTTTCGTGGCTGTCGTACCGGCTGACCGAACGCCCGCTTCTGGGCCCGGCACCGGCGCGACGGCCGGCTGCGGGCGACGTGCCGTCGCCCGGGGCGGCCACCTCAGGCCGCGGCTGACGCGGCGTCGCTGCGCTCGGCCGGCTTGTTGCCGCGCGCGCGCAGCCAGGCCGCGTACTCGTCGAGATCGCCGTCGAACGCCTCGACGTGGCCGTCGGCGACGCGCCAGAACGTCTCGCAGACCAGGCCGGTCAGATGGCGGTCGTGCGAGACCAGGACGATCGCGCCGCCGAAATCGCTGAGCGCCTCGGCCAGCGCCTCGCGCATTTCGAGATCCAGGTGATTGGTCGGCTCGTCGAGCAGCAGCACGTTCGGCTTGCGCCAGGCGATCAGCGCCAGCGCGAGACGCGCGCGCTCGCCGCCTGAGAAGCCGTCGACCAGCTCGAACGCGCGGTTGCCGGCGAAGTTCCAGCGGCCCAGGTAATCGCGAAACTCCTGCGTCGCGGTGCCCGGCGCGATCTCGCGCAGGTGGTCGATCGGGCTCTGCCCTTCGTGCAGGGACTCGACCGTGTGCTGCGCGAAGTAGCCCAGCTGCAGCTCCGGATGCGCGGTACGCTCGCCGCCGAGCAGCGGCAGTTCGCCGACCAGGGTCTTGACCAGGGTCGACTTGCCGGCGCCGTTGGGACCGAGCAGGCCGATCCGGTCGCCGGCCTCGAGTCCGAAGCGCACGTCGCCGAGCACGCGCAGGTCGCCGTAGCCGGCATCGACGTGATTCAGGCGCAGCAGCGAATGCGGCAGCTTCAGCGGCTCGGCGAAGCCGATCCGGATCTGCCGCTCGGCGCGCACCGCCTCGGTGCCGGTCAGCTTGGCCAGCCGCTTGACGCGTGACTGCGCCTGACGCGCCTTGCTGGCCTTGGCCTTGAAGCGGTCGATGAAGGCCTGCAAATGCGCGCGCTCGGCCTGCTCCTTCTCGAACGCGATCTGCTGCAGGCGCAGATGCTCGGCGCGCTGGCGCTCGAAACTGGTGTAGTCGCCGGTGTAGAGCTTGGCGCGCCCCTCGTGCAGATGCAGCGTATGGGTGCACAGGCCGTCGAGGAACTCGCGGTCGTGCGAGATCATCAGCAGCATGCCCGGATACTTGAGCAGCCACTGCTCGAGCCACAGCACGGCGTCCAGATCCAGATGGTTGGTCGGCTCGTCGAGCAGCAGCAGGTCGCTCGGCATCATCAGCGCGCGCGCCAGGTTCAGACGCACGCGCCAGCCGCCCGAGAAGTCCGAGACCGGACGCTCGTGCGTATCGGCCGCGAACCCGAGGCCGTGCAGCAGGCGTCCGGCCCGCGCCGTCGCGTCGTAGCCGTTGATCTCGGCCAGGCGCTGATGCGCGGCCGCGACGCCGTCCCAGTCCTCGGCCGCCATCGCCGCGGCCTCGGCGCGCAGGATGCCGTGCACCTCGGCGTCGCCGGACAGCACGAAGTCGATCGCCGGATCGGGCAGCGAGGGCGTCTCCTGCGCAACGCTGGCGATGCGCAGGCGTCCGGGCAGGTCCAGATCGCCGCGGTCGGCCTCGACCTCGCCCATGATCGCGGCGAACAGACTGGATTTGCCGCAGCCGTTGCGGCCGACCACGCCGACGCGGGCGCCGGCGTGCAGGGCGATGTCGACGTCGGACAGCAGCAGGCGTTCGCCGCGCCGCAGGGCGAAGTTTCGGAAGGCGATCATGATCGGCGTAGTGTAGCCGATCGGCTCTCGACGTCGGCGTGGGCGCCGCTGTGCCGGCCGCGTGCGGCCCCTGCGGCTGACTAGCGGCGCGAGCCGGCCGCCAGCGCGATGACCAGCGCGGCCAGCCCGTTCGCGGCGATCTCGCGCACGCGCGCCTCGGCCGCGCCGATCTCCTCGGCGACCGCCGCATCGCTCATCGCGAACTCGATGCGCAGCACGATGACCTCGCGCTCGTGCGGCGGCAACGTGGACAGCGCGCGCTCGTAGGCATGGAGCCGCTCGGCGCCGACCCACTGCTCGATCCGCGCCGAGCGGGCCTGCACCGCGTACGGCGTGCGCGCCAGTGCGTCCAGGGCCCGATCGCGCAGCACGACCAGCGGCGCCGTGCCGCGCCGTGACGGATCGCGGGCCGGCGGCTCGGTCAGCAGCCGCCAGGCCAGCTCGGCCGCGCGCGCGAGCGCCCGGCGATCCGGCGGCAGGCGGTCACGCAGCCAGCGCTGCAGCAACGGCAGCTGGCGCGCGGCAGCGGACGGCGGCGACAGGTGGACGGCGGCGGCGAGAGGGCCGATCGGTCCGCGCGTCCGCTCGGACGCTGCGGCTGCAGCGGTCGTCGACATGGCCGTCTCCTCGGCGAATGATCGCCCACATACTCGCCGGGCGACCTCGGCGCGTCCAATCGAACCTCGTCACGTGCCGATAGCGCGCGGTTATCGCCATCGGCGCCGGGAATCGTCCGATAACGCGGCGCTATGCCGGTGCGGACGAGAATTTGACCTGGCGCAGGGCCTCGTCCGGCAGCGCATAGGCCGATTCGAGCAGCTCGCCCTCGTGGATGATCTCCGGGAACAGCGTGCCCGGCAGCGCCTGCACCGCGAAGATCTCCTGGACGCCGCCGGTGAACTTGAGCAGGCCGATCGTCTGGCCGGTGCCGATGTGGACGGCCCAGACGCCGGAAAGCCGATCGGCATTGTCCTCGGTGATCGGAATGTCGGTGAACGCATTGCTCTCGCGCAGCTGCGACAGGCCGATGAACGCGACCGGCCCGAGGAAATCCAGGCCGCGTGCGAAGCCCGGCACGCGTGCGACGTCGGTCCTGGCGCCGGTCTTCGGATCGACCGTCACCAGCGCACCGCGGCCCGATTCGAGCACCCAGAGCCGGTTGTCGTACCAGCGCGGCGAGTGCGGCATCGACAGGCCGCGCGTGATCACCTTGTTGGACTGCATATCCAGCAATACGCCGCCGTCGCGCTTGTTGACGCGCCAGCCCTGCGGCGTATTGGTCTCGCCGAGCGCGGTCAGATAGCGCGGTCGGCCGTCGCGCATGCCCAGGCCGTTGAGGTGGCAGCGGTCCTCCGGCGCGAGATGGCTGACGAACGACGGACGCCAGCGCGGCACGAAGCTCGACTTGGTGTCGAGCGTGCACAGGCACGAGAACAGCGTATTGACGAACCACAGGTCGCCCGAGCGGTCCCAGGCCATCTCGTGGATGTCGATCGCGCCGGTGACGTGGCCGCGCCGGGCGAGGTAGACCGCATCGTGCCGCGGCGGGTCGCTCAGGCGTGCCGCGACGGCCGGCATGTTGCGGAACTCGGCGATCTCCACGCGCGTGCCGAGCGCGATGCGCTCGGCGTCGGCGGCCAGGCCCATCGGCCGATCGAACGTGCGGAAATGCGTATTGATCGACGCGCCGTCGGGCCGCAGGATCACCAGCTTGCCGGCCTGATAGGTACTGACGATCAGGCAGCCTCCGAGCTGGCGCAGCAGGTCCGGAAGATTGGTCGTGTGGACGCTGGCCAGGGCCGAGGCGACGGCATCGGCGTCGGCCGGATCGGGCGCGGGAGTCGGAGTCGTGCTGCTCATCGGTCGGGCGTTGGCTGCGGACGGAGACGAACGCGCATCGTTGACGATCTGCCGCATGCTTGCAATGGCCGCTCGCCGGACGGCCCGGACCGACGCGCGACCGGTGCCGCCACCGACGCGAGGGGCTATAGTGCCGGCACGACAGTGCGGCGCAGACGATGACCACGCGGCTCTCATCGGCACAGCTCGAATCGTTCGTCGTGCTGGCGCGCGAGCTCAAGTTCGCGCGGGCGGCCGAGCGGCTCAACATCAGCCAGCCGGCGCTGACCAAGCGCATCCAGAACCTCGAGGAGACGGTCGGCCAGCTGCTGTTCGTACGCTCGCGCGAGGGGCTCGCGCTGACCGAGTCGGGACGCCTGCTGCAGCGCTACGCGGCGAGCATCGCGCTGCAGGAGCAGGAGCTGATCGATCGCCTGATCGGCGGCCGCGGCGAGGACGGCGGACTGGCCGGCTTCTTCCGGCTGGTCGCGTTCTCCTCGTCGCTGCGCTCGGTCGCGCTGCCGGCCCTGGCCGTACTGCTGCGCGCCAATCCGCGGCTGACTTGCCAGACGATCAAGGGCGAGGCGCACACCTTGCACGAGATGCTGATCGACGGTCGCGTCGACTTCTGCATCTCGCTGTCCGAGTGCGAGCGCATGGGGGTCGAGAACGTTCCGATCGGCGTCGAGCGCAACGTGCTGATCGAATCGGCCCGCTACGACGTGCGCCCGGACTGCTACATCGACCACGAGCCGCGCGACAACTTCACCGAGCGGTTCTTCCTCAGCCAGACCGGCGCGACCGTGCCACGCATGCTGCGTGCGTACTTCGACGACATCTACGGATTGATCGACGCGGTCTCGCAGGGCATCGGCCGCGCCGTGGTGCCGGTGCACCTGATCCGGCCCGAGCACGCGGTGCGGCCGGTCGCCGGCTACCGTCCGTTCGAAGTCCCGGTGCTGCTGCAGTTCCACGCGCAGCCGCACCCGACGCGGTTGCAGCGCGCCGTGATCGACACCTTGACGCGCGAATGTCCGCCACTGCTGAAGGCCAACCGGCTGCGCGGCCAGAGCGGCGCGGCGATCGCCGACGACGCGCTGCTGCAGATCGAGCGACGGCGGCGGCGCAAGGATCGCAAGGCCGGCACCTGAGCGGATGGGCCGGCGCTGCGATCGTGCATGGCGGCCGACAGGCCGTGGCTGCAGCGGGCAGGCGTCGATCGCCGCATCGCGGTGAAGCGGCGAAGCGCGGTATGCCGTCGACCCGGCCCGGCGCTGCGTCGGATTCGCCGTCAGCCGGGCTCGTCGCGATCAGGCCTCGGCCAGCAGCGCCTCGATCGTCGCGTCCTTGTCGCGCCACAGCTCGTTGATCCAGGCCTGGAAGCGCGCGCGCGCCTGCGGATCGCGCTCGTAGCCGCCGTCGAGCCGGTCGATCGGCACCGCCAGGCGCCGTACCACGACGCGCACGCGCCGGACGCGGCCGCTCAGCAGATCGGTCACGCTGGGACGTCCTTGCGGATAGACCACGGTGACGTCGAGCACCGCCTGCATCAGATCGCCCATCGTCTCGAGCACGAATGCGACGCCGCCGGCGCGCGGCGGCAGCAAATGGCGGTACGGGGAACCGCTGCCGGCATGCTTGGCCGGCGTGAAGCGCGTGCCCTCGACGAAGTTCATGACCGACACCGGCAGATCGCGATAGCGCTCGCAGGCCTGGCGCGTCGCCTCGATGTCCTTGCCGCGCAGTTCCGGCCGACGCTCGAGCTCGGCGCGCGAATAGCGCCGCATGAACGGGAAATCCAGCGCCCACCAGGCGAGACCGAGCACCGGCACCCAGATCAGCTCGCGCTTGAGGAAGAAGCGCATGAACGGGATGCGCCGGTTGAACACCGACTGCAGCACCGGAATGTCGACCCAGCTCTGGTGGTTGCACAGCACCAGATACCACTCGTCGCGGCGCAGGCCGTCCAGCCCGTCGACCTCGATGCGGGTGCCGCCGAGCGTCGCCATCAGGGCGCTGTTGACCGCGATCCAGCTCTCGGCGACGGCGACCAGCGCGCGCGACAGCCCGCGCCGCCACGGTGCGACCGGCAGTGCGACCTTCAACAAGGCCAGCGCGAACAGCACCGAGGCGTGCGCGAACGTGTGGATCGCGATCAGGACCGCCGCGACGCAGGCGGTCGCGACCTGCCGAAGGCGCGCGCTCATCGGCGGCTCAGGCGTCCGGCTCGTAGGCGGGCAGCACGCGTTCGACCGCGACGTTCTTCAGACGCACGTAGCGCGGCAGACCGTCCTTGCCGGACGGCGGCGGATCCTCGCCGCGGATCAGCGGTTCGAGATAGCGGCGCGCACGTTCGGTGATGCCGTAGCCGTCGCGGCGGATGAACGACCGCGGCAGTTTCTTTTCGGCATTGGCCACCCGGGTCAGTGGCACCGGCTCGATCTTCCACCTGTACGGCGCGTCCGAGGTGCGCACGATCGCCGGCATCACACCGGTGCGTCCGGCCAGCGCATAGGCCACCGCCGCCTTGCCGACCGCGACCGCGTGCGCGACGTCGGTCCGGGACGCCAGATGCCGCGCCGAGCGCTGCAGGTAGTCCGGCTGCGCCCAGTGATACTTCAGGCCGAGCCGATCCTTGATCCGCTGCGCGAGCCACGGCGCGACGCCGCCGAGCTGGACGTGGCCGAACGCGTCGCGTCCGCCGGTCTCCGACAGGAAGCGCCCGTCCGGCGTCTTGACGCCCTCGGACACGACGACCGTGCACCAACCGACCCGGTCGACGGTCGACTGCACGCGCGCGAGGAAGCTGTCCTCGACGAACGGCACCTCCGGAAACAGGATGATGTGAGGTGGATCGTCGCCGCCCTTGCCGGCGAGGCCGGCCGCGGCGGCGATCCAGCCGGCATGGCGGCCCATGACCTCCATCACGAAGACCTTGGTCGAGGACTCGGCCATCGAGGCCACGTCCAGGCTCGCCTCGAGCACCGACACTGCGGTGTACTTGGCGACCGAGCCGAAACCCGGACAGGTATCGGTCACGGCCAGGTCGTTGTCGACCGTCTTGGGCACGCCGACGACCGCCAGCGGATAGTCGAGCGCGCGGGCCGCCTGGGCGATCTTCAGGGCGGTATCGGCCGAATCGTTGCCGCCGTTGTAGAGGAAGTAGCGCACGTCGTGCGCGCGCAGCACGTCGATCAGCCGCACGTACTGCGCACGGTTCGCCTCGAACGTGCCGAGCTTGAACCGGCACGAGCCGAACGCGCCGCCCGGCGTGTGGCGTAATGCCGCAATCGCCGCGGCCGACTCGGCGCCGGTGTCGATCAGATCCTCACGCAGCACGCCGACGATGCCGTTGCGCCCGGCCAGCACCTTGACGCCACGGCGCCGTGCCGTCTCGATCACCGCGCCCGCGGTGGCATTGATCACCGCGGTGACGCCACCTGATTGCGCATACAGCAAATTGCCGCGTTTCATCGCTCCTCCACCACCGCCGGGGCCGTTTGACACTCCCGGGTGCACCCGTTAGCGTAGCCCGCGCTCGTTTTGAGGGTCTGCCTCGTCGTCGGGGCAGTCTAGCGGATCGCGACAGTCGGGATCGCTCCGCCCACATCCAACGGAACACTCTATGCGACTCGTCCTGCTCGGCGCGCCCGGTTCGGGCAAGGGAACCCAGGCGGCCAGACTCAAGACCGCGCTCGGCATCCCGCACATCTCCACCGGAGACCTGCTGCGCGCCGCCGTCAAGGCCGGAACGCCGCTCGGCCTCAAGGCCAAGGCGGTCATGGAGGCGGGCCAGCTGGTATCCGACGACATCGTGCTCGGCATGCTCGAGGAGCGTCTCGCGCAGCCCGACGCGGGCGCCGGCTTCATCCTCGACGGCTATCCGCGCAACGTCGCGCAGTGCCGGGCGCTCGAGGCGCTGCTCGAGCGGATCGGCCAGCCGCTCGACATCGCGGTCAAGCTCGACGTGCCGAACGAGACGATCATCGGCCGCTGCGAGACCCGCTACGAGGCCGAGGGCCGCGCCGACGACAAGCCCGAAACCGTGCGCGAACGCCTGCGCGTCTACGCCGACCAGACCGCGCCGGTAGCCGACTACTTCGCCGGCGTCGGCAAGCTGACCGTCGTCGACGGCGTCGGCGAGCTCGACGAGGTGTTCGAGCGCATCATGGCGGCGCTGCCGCGCTGACGCCCGCGCCGAACCGACCGCGCCGGCCGAGCCGGGAACGGGCCCGATGAAACTGCACATCCTCGGCATCTGCGGCACCTTCATGGGCGGCATCGCCGCCCTCGCGCGCGAGCTCGGCCACGAAGTCGAAGGCTCCGACGCCAACGTCTATCCGCCGATGAGCACCCAGCTCGAAGCGCTCGGCATCACGCTCGACGCCGGCTACGCGGCCGAGCATCTGATGCCGCCGCCCGACCAGGTGATCGTCGGCAATGCGCTGTCGCGCGGCAACCCGGCGGTCGAGCACGTGCTCGATGCGCGGCTGCCGTACCGGTCCGGCCCGCAGTGGCTCGGCGAGCACGTGCTCGGCGACCGCCAGGTGCTGGCCGTGGCCGGCACGCACGGCAAGACCACGACGACCTCGCTGCTGGCCTGGCTGCTGGAGGCGCAGGGAGGCACGCCCGGTTTTCTGATCGGCGGCGTACCCGGCAACTTCGAGCGTTCCGCGCGCGTCGGCAGCGGTCCGTTCGTGATCGAGGCCGACGAGTACGACACCGCGTTCTTCGACAAGCGGTCCAAGTTCGTGCACTACCGGCCGTCGATCGCGATCCTCAACAATCTCGAGTTCGATCACGCCGACATCTTTCCGGACCTGGCCGCGATCGAGCGCCAGTTCCACCATCTGGTCCGCATCGTGCCCGGCAACGGACGCCTGATCGTCAACGCCGAGGACCGCAACCTCGCGCGCGTGCTCGCGATGGGCTGCTGGACGCCGGTGGAGAGCTTCGGCATCGACGCCGGCGACTGGCGCGCGCACCTGCTCAAGGCGGACGGCTCGGTGTTCCGCGTCAGCCATCGCGGCACGCCGATCGGCGAGGCGCGCTGGTCGCTGGTCGGACGCCACAACGTCATGAACGCGCTGGCCGCACTGGCCGCGGTGCACGCGGTCGGCGGCTCTGTCGCCGAGGCGCTGACCGCGCTGGCCGACTTCGCCAGCGTCAAGCGCAGGCTCGAACGCCTCGACGCCGGCGAGCACAGCGGGATCCGGGTCTACGACGATTTCGCGCACCATCCCACCGCGATCGCGACAACGCTCGAAGGCCTGCGCGCGCAGGTCGGCGATGCGCGCATCCTGGCCGCCGTGGAGCCGCGCTCGAACTCGATGCGGCTCGGCGTGCATGCCGACGAGCTGGCACCGTCGCTGCGCGCCGCCGACCGGATCGTCTTCCTACAGCGGCCGGAACTGCCGTGGGACGCGCAGCGCGTGATCGCAGCGCTCGACGGCCGCGGCCAGGCCGCCGCCAGCGTCGACGCGCTGCTCGACGCGCTCGGCGCGATCGCGCAGCCGGGCGACCACGTGGTGTTCATGTCGAACGGCGGATTCGAAGGCGCGCCGCAGCGATTCGCGGCGCGGCTGCGCGGCTGAGGCGTCGATCGCTGCGGGCACGGCGCCTTGCTAGACTCGCTGCGATGGGCTCCGCCGACCGCAACGACCTGCCGCTGTTCCCGCTGTCCAATGTGCTGTTCCCGGGCGGCGTGCTGCGGCTGCGCATCTTCGAGCCGCGCTATCTGGACCTGGTCCGCGAGTGCTGCCGCGACGGCAGCGGCTTCGGCGTGTGCCTGATCATCGAAGGCAGCGAGGTCGGCGCGCCGGCGGTGCCGGCCGCGATCGGCACGATCGCCCGGATCACCGATTTCTACACGCTCGACCGCGGCCTGCTCGGCATCACCGCCGAGGGCGGCGAGCGCTTCCGCGTCGAGCGTACACGCGTGCGCGACAACGGCCTGATCCGCAGTGAGGTCTCGCGCTGGGAGGCCGAGGCGAGCGAGCCGGTGCCGGCCGAGTTCGGCCTGCTGCCGGTCATACTCGATCGCCTGCTCGCGCAGATGAACCTGCCGGCGCGCAACGAGGACCGGCGCTGCTTCGACGACGCCAGCTGGGTCGGCTTCCGCCTCGCCGAAGTGCTGCCGCTGGCGACCGACGAGCGCCAGCAGATGCTCGAGACCACCGATCCGCTGCATCGCCTGACGCTGCTGCGCGACGCGCTGCCACGCTTCCAGCGCGAATGACATCCCCGCCCCCAGATTCCCGAGGAACCGACATGACTTCGCTGGCCGGCAAGACCCTCTTCATCACCGGCGCCTCGCGCGGCATCGGTCTGGCGATCGCCTTGCGCGCCGCCCGGGACGGCGCCAACGTCGTGATCGCCGCCAAGAGCGACGTGCCGAACCCGAAACTGCCCGGCACGATCCACAGCGCCGCCGCGGCGGTCGAAGCCGCCGGCGGCCGCGCGCTGGCGCTGAAGGTCGACATCCGCGAGGAGGACCAGGTGCGCGCGGCGATCGAGCGCACCGTGTCGACGTTCGGCGGACTCGACGTCCTCGTCAACAACGCCAGCGCGATCTGGCTGCGCGGCACGCTCGACACGCCGATGAAGCGCTTCGACCTGATGCAGCAGGTCAACGCGCGCGGCAGCTTCGTCTGCGCGCAGGCCGCGCTGCCGCATCTGCTCGCCGCGGCGAACCCGCACATCCTGACGCTGGCGCCGCCGCCCTCGCTCGATCCGCGCTGGTGGGCGCCGCATACCGGCTACACGCTGGCGAAGATGGGCATGAGCCTGGTCACGCTGGGCCTGGCCGCCGAGTTCGCCGGCCGCGGCATCGCGATCAACGCGCTGTGGCCGCACACGATCATCGCGACCGATGCGCTCAACATGATTCCCGGCGTCGAGCTCGAACGCTGCCGCAAGCCGGAGATCGTCGCCGACGCGGCGCACGCGATCCTGACCGCGCCGGCCGCCACGCTCAACGGACGCTTCCTGATCGACGAGGAGATACTGCGCGCGCGCGGCGTCGAGGACTTCTCCGGCTACGCGGTCGACCCCGCGCAGACGCCGCTGATCGACCTGTTCCTCGAGGACTGAACCCGCTCAGCGCAGCCAGCGGCGCCAGCCGCGCGCCGGAGGCTCGCGGGTCGCACTGGACGCGGGCACGGCCGCCTGCGTCCGCAGCCGTGCGACTTCGGCCTCGAGCTCGGCGATGCGCGCGCCGGCCACCATGTTCTTGCGCACCTCGTGGTTGTAGTGCGCGTAGACGGACTCGTCGCGATCGCCGAACAGCGACAGCGCCGGCAGGTCGGCCGGCAGGTCGCCGCGGCTGCAGACCGCGACGTAGTAGATCGGCGCGTAGTCGAGGCCGGAAGACGGTGCCGCGTCTGCGGACTGGGCGGCGGTCCACAGCTGGCTGCCACCCGGTGTCCGGTCGAGCGACCACAGCGCCGACTGGAACAACAGCTTCTGGCCGTACAGTCGGACGCTGCGGAAATGCGAACTCAGCAGCGCCAGCAATTCCTCGCGGTAGAGTTCGCGGACGTGGAACTCGTTCTGGAAGCCCATCGCGTCGGAATACGTGCGCTTGTCCGGCGAGGAGATGATCAGCAGGCCGTCCGCGGCCAGCACGCGTGCGAAGCCTTCGATCAGGCGCTCCTGCTCGTGCAGGTGCTCGAGCGTCTCGAACGAGACGACCACGTCGAAACGGGCGTCATCGAACGGCAGCCGCGTCGCATCGCCCTGTGCGAACTGGAGATTCGGGCGCGCACCGTAACGCTCGCGCGCGTGCGCGATCGCCGCTTCGGACAGATCAACGCCGACGACGCCGGCCGCCGAACCAGCCAGCAGGTCCGATCCGTAACCCTCGCCGCAGGCGGCATCGAGCACACGCTTGCCACGCACCAGATCGAGCGCGAACGCATAGCGATGCCAGTGCTCGTACCAGATCTCGCGCACGCACTCGGGCGTGAAGCGCTCTCCGGTGAACGGCAGTGCGGCAGTGTCGGACTCATCGGCCATCGGAACCCTCCGGATCGGAACGGCGCTCGCGGTCTTCCGCATCGGGCCAGCGATGCTCCAGGCGCACCAGCCCGAACTCGCGCGACTCGCCGCGTATCGTAATCGCGCGCTCGACCGTGTCGAACGCGCGCACGCCTTCGCTGTCCATCGAATGCACGCGCAGGCTGTAGCTGCCCGGCAGCAGCGGCAGCCGTGGAAAAACGATCCGTGCGACGAACGCCTCGCCGTCGCGAACCGGCGCGACCGACTCCATCTCGGTCGTCACGCCGTAGACCGGCGTCCCATCGGCGCGCGCGAGGCCGAACGCGACGACCGGCAGGCGTCCGTCGCGCGAATGGATCCTCGTCTCCACGTGCAGATCCGCCCCGCGCTCGAGCACGGTCGGCCGGTCCGCGGCGACGCCGTTGAGCGCGACGCCGATCACCGCGAACTCCTGCGCGGTGTCGATCTTCTGTGACCGGGCCGCCTGCTCGCCGCTCTTGCGCTCCTGGTAGGCGAGATACGCCTGCGTGACGTCGAACACGTCGCCGTACGCGGCGACGCTGCCGTCGCGCAGCCACAGCGCATGCCGGCACAGCTTCTGCACGTGATACATGCTGTGCGAGACCAGCAGCAGCGTGCCGCCGGCACCGAGGTAGTCTTCGATCCAGCGGATGCACTTCTTCTGAAACGCCTCGTCGCCGACCGCGAGCACCTCGTCGGTGATCAGCAGGTCCGGCCGCAGCGCAGCGACGACCGCGAAACCGAGCCGCACGACCATGCCCGAGGAGTAGTGCTTGACCGGCTCGTCGATGTAACGGCCGATGTCGGCGAACGCGATGATCTCATCGAGCTTGGCACGCAGTTCGGCCCGATCGAGGCCGTACAACGCCGCGGCCATCGCGACATTGTCACGACCACTGTATTCGGCGTGGAAGCCCGCGCCGAGCTCGAGCAGGGCACCGACGGTGCCGAACACGCGAACGCTGCCGGTGCTCGGCGTCAGCACGCCCGCGATCAGCTTCAGCAACGTCGATTTGCCGGCTCCGTTCTCGCCGATGAGGCCGAGGGACTCGCCTCGCATCACCGTCATGTCGAGATCCCGAAGTACCTCGTAACCGTCCGCCCGCTCACGGCCCAGGAGCAGTTGCAGCAGTGCGCGCAGACGGTCGCGACGCTCGAAGACCTTCGGATAACCCTTGCCGAGACCGCGCACCTCGATCAGCGGAACGCTTCGGTGGCTTCCTCGCGCCACGTCGCTTTTGGCATCGGGCGCCGGCTCGCTGACGTGCGAAATCATCGTGTCGGCGTCGGTTCGCGATGAGGAATGGGATGGGCGCATCGCTGCTCAGAGAAAATCTTCGAAGTGCCGGTCCAGACGTCGGAACACCGCGACTCCAACAACCAGCACGACCAAAGCCAGCGCGATCGCCGCCAGCGAAGGGGCTACCTCGATGTGACCATAGCCGAGGAGGAGACTGCGAAAGCTCTCGGCGTAGAATGTGAAGGGATTCAAATCCAGCCAGCCCCGATACTGCTCGGGGATCGATTCGCGCGCATAGAAGATCGGCGCGGCGAACATCAGCAGCAGCAGCAACTGGCCCAGCACCTGGGCCAGATCGCGAACGAAGACCTGCGCAGCGGCCAGTATCGACGCCAGGCCGAACACGAGTGCGAACATCGGTACGAAGAGCAGCAACGAAGACAGCAGCCCACCCAACCGGACGTCGTAGCCGAGCAGGCGAAGCGCGATGACGATCGCGACGAAGCCGGTGCCGTGCACGAGGAAGCTGGCGCAAGTGGGCGCGAAGACCAGTACCCATCTGGGCAGCGCGACCTTGCCGATCAGGCCCGCATTGTCGTGAATCGCCGTGACCGAGCGCAGCAAGGCCTCGGAGAACGCCGTCCAAGGCCACAATGCGGTGACCAGAAAGGGGACGAACCCCGGGGCATCTGCACCCGGCAAGCGGGCCTTGAAGACGTGCACGAACACGAGCGAATACACCGCCAGCTGCACGACCGGCTGGATCAAGGCCCACAGACCGCCGCTGAAGCTCGCCGAGAACCGGTTTCGCAGCTCGCGACGGACGAATTCCGAAGCCAGCGTGAGATGCCTGGCGTCTACCGCCCACGTCGTTAACACGTGCTCTGCCCCGTCATCTTCGGTGACCGGCGCAGGGAGACCGAGCGCGCGACTCTCACCCCTGAGTCGCGCCGTCTCGGGCCGGCTCCAGTCTGTATCGGTCTCTCAATGCAGCGACGCCCTCGGGGTTCACTTCCATCGGCGTCGTGCGCAATCCACCGAGATACTCGTCGACCTCTCTGCGCAGATAATCGGCCCGCTTTCGCTCGATGATGTCGTCCTTGACTTCCTCGAAGCTCAATTGACGGTCCGGCTCGCGAGACACGAGCTTCAGTAAGTACATCGCGTCGACCGTCTCGACCGGAGCTGAGATTTCGCCGGGCTGCTTGAGCTTGCGTGCCGTCTCTCGCAGAGCATCGGGATACCGGTCGGACACGGCATGGGTGATTTCGCCGGACAGCGTATCCACATCCGGAGCGCGCGCCGGCAGGTCGGTGACGACAGCGTCGAACCGCGCAGCATCGCCACCGATCTCGGCAGCGAGTTTGCTGATGGCTTGGCGGGCCTGGAGAATCTGAGCGTCCGTGGGCGCGCTGCGCTCGGTTTCCCGAGGCACCTTGACGGCGATGAACTTCACGTCGATGCGACCGGACTGCTGGTAGCTGGATGGGTCCGCCAGATAGGCCTCATGGGCCAGCAGAGTCAGATCCGGCATTCGGGACGCGTCGCGGATTTGCTCCATCCTCAGGCGATAGAGCGCGTCGTCGTCGAGTCGTCCCCCTTCGTTGACGACCGGGTCGACGCCCATGCCACGGCTACGGGCATCCTGCACGACGAGCTTGCGAGTCAGCAGATTCTGCAGAACCTGCTCGATACGTTTGGGGCTGTCGAAGAAACCCGCGCGATCCTTCACCGGTATCGTCTGGGCGAACGCGTCGACGTCCTGCAAGGTCACTTCCTGACCGGATTGGCGGACCAGGACCTCCGGCGGAAGTGCCGACTCGCCCAGGGCCGCGCCAGCGACCACCAGCATCAACAACAACGCGTATTTGAATGCGTGCACCATCGGTTTTCGATCTTCATTAAGAGCAATGCCGCTTCGAAAGCGAAGCGGCATTGCTTGGGACAGCTTCGACATGAGTCGGTTCAGAGCGAGCGACTCATCGCGTTACCGTCACTGCGCGGGAAGCGTCAGCTGATAAGCAGTCAGACAGCTGCCACTCGGGCAGTTCGAGGTGGACTGCGAGGTGATCGGCAGCGAGGTGTAGACCAGGTTCAGGTAGTACTTCTGGTTGAGATCCAGCTTGCAATTGAACCCGGGCTGCGTACCGACCGAGAAGTAGATGTCCGTACCGGTAGAGGCGTTGGGCATCCAGCATCCCGCAGGCGTGGCAGACCCTGCCCCCGGCTGCGTCACGAAATCGCCGCAGTTCTTGCTGATGCTCACGCCCATGCCGGAACCAACGACGCCCACGTTCGTGGAGTGATTCAGATACAGCTTGAAGTTACCGGTCCGATCTGGCGTGAACTCGAGGGCGACGAACTGCTTCTGGCCGAACTCGACGCCGACGTTGTTGTTGGCCAGCTGTGGCCACGGATTGAACACACCCGGCGTGTTGACGTCCTGGCCCCATACATGACGCCATTCGGTCGTCGGCGAGGTCAGGGTGGGACCGCTGGCGTGGTTGTAGCGCAGTCGGCCCTGGGTCACGCGGGTCCAGCCGGTCGGTGCCGAGCAACCCGTCGCCTCGGCGTCGACCTGCTTGGAAATCTCCGACACGACCGCGGTCTGCGTATTGCCGTTGCGCGAGCAGGTCAGACGGAACTTGTAGTTGCCGGCCACGGCGGGCGTCAGCGCGATGTTGTGCGCCTCGGAACACGAACTCAGACTGTTGCAGGCCACGCCCGATGCGGGCCACGGCCACGAACCCGCCTGGCCCTGGGGAATTTCACTGCCGTCGTACACACAGAGATCGGCCTGGTTCGCCGACCAGGATACCGTCGCAGTCGTACCGATCGTCCACGGCGTCGGCAACGTCCAGTTGGCCGGGCCGGACGGAATCGTCGGCTGCACCGGCGTCGTCTGACAATTCTCACCGAAGGTACCGGTCGCACGGAGGCGACCCGTGGTCGGATCGGCGGATACGCCGTTACTCGTCGTGAAAATACAAGGGCTCGAGGAGAGCGACGGATCGGTCAGCTCGAGAACGACTTGTGCCGACGCCGTCTGCGACAGGGCCAGCGAGAGTGGGAGAACAGTGTAGACGGCGAGGCGTGTAAGGCGCATTGCTGGAACTTCCCTGGGCGTAAGCGAGGAGAGTGTAGCCGATCAATTGCATGTCAGATGCAAATTCGTCGTTAAACCTCGATCCCGAGCCGAGTCATCGGGATGCCGGCAAAAAAAGAGGGGGGCCAAGGCCCCCCTCTTTTCTGACACTTGCTTCAACTCGATCGACTTACGAGCAGGTGCTCTCACCCGCCGTGCACGACCGGCTGGCGCGGTGACGATAGACGCCCGAGTAGTTCGACATGACGCCGTCGGACACGTTCTCGTTGACCAGGTTGGTCGCCCAGAAGCCCGTGACCGGCAGACCATGGAACACGTTGCCGTTGGTCGACGCGCGCAGGGCGTGCGGCTCCGAACCCGGGTTCAAGTTCAGCTTCAGCCAGCCGTCGTTGCCGACGGACGGACGGACGTTCGACACGAGCTTCGAGCCGAGCACCGCGGAAGCCGTCGGAGCCGTGTTCACGTCGAGGAAGCTGATGACGTTGGTCTCACGGCACAGCGACGACGGCGGATCGCCCGGGGGCGTCGGCGAGAAGTCGGAAGCGGCAGCGGTCGTGGTGCCTTCTTCGCGGTTGTACAGGTTGATACCGACAACCACGCACGAACGGCCACCCGTGAAGGCCTGGACGAACGGCGCGATCGGCACCGGACCCGACGAAACCGTCGAATCGACGTAGAAACGCTTGGTCGGGAAGGTGACGACCCAGTCCGAGTTCGCGCCGATCGACGGCTCGACGATGTACTCGTTGTAGATCGCGTCGGCGGTCAGCGTGGCGCTGACGGCGTCGATCGCGTTCGCGGCCGAGTAGACGCTGGTCGCGACGTACGTGCCCAGCGGGACGAACGCGGTAGCGGTCGCGCCCGACGGGTCGATAGCCTGAGCCAGCGACGGCAGCAGGCTGCCGGTGCCGGTGAAGCGCACTTCCGCACTCCAGCCTTCCAGCGCGTCGGCGTTGAACGAGAAGTAGGTACCCTGACCGACGTTGGCAACCGCGCCACCGCCGAACAGACCACCACTCGGAGCGCTCATGTCGGCGTTGGCCGAGCTCAGACCGCGAACCGTACCGCAGCCACCCGGAGCACCGCTCGAGCCATGCGTGATGGCGCCTTCGGTCGAACCCGTCAGCGTCGCCATTTCGATGATCTCGAAATGACCTTCACGCGTACGGGAAATGCCCTGCGGGCCGCTGTCGCCGGCGTAGGCGTACGAACGGAACGCAACGTACGGAGCGCCGCCGACCGTGCCGTCACCTTCCGAGAAGGCCGGCGAGGTGCAGCTGCGGTCGCGCGTCAGGATCGCAGCGCCCTCGCTCTCGAGACCGATGTCCTCGAGCGCGAAGATCGTCGCGGTCCACACGTCGTAGCGCGACAGCCACAGGTTGAAGTCGAGGACTTCGCGGCTGTTATAGCCTTCCAGGAAGCGGACCTTGACGGCCTTGCCGCGGCTGCTGGTGTTGACCACCGACAGATAGGTCTGCTGACCCTTCTCGACCGTGTAGTACGGGTAGAGCAGAACCTGGCCGAGACCATCGGGATTCAGGTCGACGGCGTTGGCCAGGCTCGCGAAGCCTGCGACGCCGGCGATACCGGCAATCACAGCAGTCGTCAAGCTGTTCTTCTTCATCACAAACTCCTAATTAGGACCACAGGGCTTTTTTGCTTTCACCAGTCCCACGCCGGCGATCAGCGACTCCCCGACTGCCGCTATCGGGACTGGGCAACAGCGCTGCCATGTTAAGGCAAAGGAAAGAGGCATGCAATCCCCATCCAGAACCTCTCTCTATGGCAGCGAAATCAATCACTTGAGCAATATCACTCGCTCGGCAGATAGTACCAGCGGCCCGCCGATCGGATCCAGGTTTCGCGCAGCGGCGCGAACGCCTCCTGGGGCTTGGCGATGCCGATGCCGGGCAGGCGAATCGTGTGGTCGACGAGCAGAAACACGTTGCAGCGCTCGGCCTCGCACTCCTTCTTGACGAAGGTCACCTTCTTCCAGTTGATCGGCCGCGAGTTCATCGCCGCAGCGTAGGCCTCGCGCGTACGCGTCGAGCGGTAGCCCGGGGACAGCAGATCGTAGGCCTTGTCCGCCTGCCGGGCGATCAGGAACTCCCACCGCTGCACCGCCAGTGCGTCGATGGCATCCGGCGAGCTGCCGCCGCGCACACCGCCGGAGGCGCAGCCGCCGATCAATGCAGCCAAGGCGGCATACGCGAATAGACGTCCGAAAAGGCCGCGCCTGGGATTGTCGAGACTCATCTTGGGATCCTTTGAAAGAATTGGGTGCGTGCCGCACCGCGAACGCCGGTTCGCCGAAACGAAAACGCGACGCTGGGACACCGTCGAACCGGCGCGGTTCAATCTCGGCGCGTCACGGCGTCGGCTGCAGCGGCACCGTCTCGGCCGGACGCAGCGGCTCGACCGTCACGTTGGACTTCGGCAGCGGACGCAGCGACTCGAACTGACGCTGATACTCGTCGGTGACGCTGCGCGCATCCTGGCTGTTGGCGATCACCTGCGGCGTGATCACGACGATCAGCTCGGTGCGCTGGCGCTGGTTTCTGGTCCGTCCAAACAATTTGCCGAGCAACGGAATTTTGTTGATGCCCGGAACATTGGATTCGCTTTCCTGGGAATTCTCCGAGATCAAACCACCCAGCAGCACGGACTCACCGCTCTGCACGGCGATCTGCGTCTGCAGCTGGCGCTGGTTGATCGGCGGATTGCCGTTCGCGGTGATCGGTCCAGGATTGCTGACTTCCTGCGAGACTTCCATGTAGACCAGACCGCCCGGATTCACGCGCGGCTTGACCTGCAGGATGATGCCGGTATTGAGGTACTGCACCGTGCCGTAGCCGGACGAGGTCGTCGCCGGCGTCGAGGAGGATCCGGTACCGACCGTCGACGGCACGGTATAGCCGGTGTAGTAGGTTTGCTGGACCGGAATCTGCTGACCGACGTTGATCTGCGCTTCCTGGTTGTTGGTCACGACCAGCGACGGCGCCGACAGCACCTTGGCCACGCCGCTGGACTGCAGCGCGCTCAGCGCGACCTGGAACTTGCTGTTGAGATACGACCAGAAGATTGTTGACGAACCCGCCCCGGGACCAGCAGCTCCAATCAGGCCTCGCTGGCGATCGTGCGTGCGTACGTAGGGCTCGCCGTTCGGATAGCCCTCGCCCTGCAGGCCGGCGAACCACCACTGCACGCCGTACTGCAGGTCTCCGTCCAGACTGACCTCGAGGATCTTCGTCTCGATGTGGACCTGCAGCGGCGCGATGTCGAGCTTGCGGATCGCGGCCTGCACCGAATCCCATTCCGACGGCGTGGCCATCACCAGGATCTGGTTGTTCTCCTCGATCGCGGTGATGCGCATCTGCTTTTCCTCGCCCGAACCGCCGGAACTGGCCGGACGCGGCGTCGACTCGGTCTTCGGCGCTTCGGTCTGCGTATTCTGGGTCTGGCGGTTGCCATAGCCCATCGACGCGCCGCCGGTGCCGCCGAGCGCGCCGACCGTGACCGGCTTCAGACCGGGCGCGACCGAGCCGGACGTGCTGCGCCGTCCACCGCCGCCGCTGCTCGCGCCGAATATGTCGCTCAGATAGTCGGCGAGGTCGACCGCCTTGATGTTCTTGACGTCGTAGGTATAGAGCTGGGTCGCATTCTCGGCGGCACCGGTATCGAGGCGGCGCAGCCACTGCTCGGCCTGCTCGAGATACTCCGGCTGCGGCGTGATGACGATGACCGAATTGACCGACTCCAGCGGCATGAAGCGGAACATGCCGGCCAGCGGCGACTCGCCCTCGGCGCCGAACAGCTTCTGCAGTTCCGGCAGGATCTTGCCGACCTCCTGGTGCTGCAGCGCGTACACGCCCATCGACATGCCCTTGAGCCAGTCGACGTCGAAGGTCTCGATCGTGCGCTTGTAGTTGACCAGCTCCGACGCGGTGCCGGCCATCACGAGCAGGCTGCGCGCGGTGTCGATGTTGATGATCGCCTCGGGCTTCGCGTACGGCTTGAGCAGATTGGCCATCTGCGACGGCGACACGTAGCGCAGCGGGAACACGCGCAGCTCGTAGCCGCGCGCGGCGTCCGGCGGCGCGATGCGCGGTGTCAGCTTGCCCGGGATCGCATCCTTGAGCTGCAGCACCGTGTAGCGTCCGCCTTCGCGGACCAGCGTATTGCCGGTCCACTGCAGCAGCGTCTCGAGCGTCGACATCGCGTCCTCGGGACGGATCGGCTTGGACGTGGAGAACGTGACGTTGCCGCCGACGTTCGGCGCGATGATGTAGTTCTCCTGCAGCAGGTCGCCGAGGATCGCCTTGACGACGGCCTGGATCGGCTGATTCTCGAAATTGAACACGACCTGGCCTTCACCGGCGACCGCCGTGCCGGCACCGCGCGCAGCCTGCTCGTTGAAGAAACGGCCGGTACCGACCTGGATCTCCGGCTTGGGCGGTTCGCGCTGCGTGCGCTCGTCGGGATTGATCGAGATCGCGCCGCTGCCGCGCTCCTGCTCGTCGGAGAGCGAACGCACCGGCGGCGTCGGCGCGATCGCATTGTCCGCGGTCATCGGACCGCCGTCCGGAGCGGTGGCGCGCGGAGCCGGCGTGGTGGCGCAGCCGGCCATCAGGGCCAGCGACAGCGCGATCAGCAGGGTCTTCGGTTTCAACGACACGTCACTCTCCATCAACTTGACCGCAGCATGGGGCGGTTCTGCGATACGGCGATCCAGGCTATGCGCGGTTCGGCGGGCGTACGTCCAGGCCGGCTCCCGCGCGGCGCGCGGTCGTGCGGACGAAGGTTTCGATCGCATCATTTCTGCTCACCCGACTGCTGTTGCTGCCGCAGCTTCTCGGCTTCCTCGCGCATCTGGCGCCTGCGCGCCTCGATGCGCTTGGCGAGGTCTTCGTTGCTGCTGCCACTCTGGACCGGCTGTCCGCCCGGCTGCGGCGTGCCCGGCTTGGCGTTGCCGGGCGGCGTGCCGCCCGGTGAGCGCATGTTCGGCGGAGGCGCCACCGTACCGGCGACCTCGAGCTCGACCTCGCTGCGCTCGTTGTTGATGCTCTCGAACACGACCGAGCGCGGATTGATCTGAACCAGCGTCCAGGCAGCCTGGTCGCCTTCCAGCGGCATTCCGACCTTCAGCGAGAGCGGCTGGTTCCGCGTCTTGTCGGTGATCAGCGCGATGCGCGTCTCCGGCGTCACGATCACGCCGGTCAGCTGGATGTTCAGCGGCACCTGCGGCGGCGCGTCGGTGGCCGCGGTCGCCTCGACCGGTGCCGGCCGGCGATCCTCGTTGAACAGCGGCCGCTGATCGATCGCGGCGAACGTCGTCAGCGGCGGCGGCACGAACGGGGCCCGGTCGATGTTGCCCGCAGCGAGCTGGCGTGCGCCCTCGCTGTCGCTCAGCCAGCCATAGCCGCGCCCGTAGCCGGCATAGAGCACGAGCAGCAGGGCGCCGAACACGGCGCAGACGCCGAGCAGCACGCGGGTGGTCATTTCGGCGGCGCGGATGTTCATTTCGGCGCCCTCCCCGACTGCCGGATGTAGCCCGACAGATTGAAGCGCACGTCCAGCGGCTGCACCGCGGCCCGACCGCCGGGCGGCACGTAGCTCTGCTGCTTGTAGATCATCAGCTGGTCGGCGAACAGATACGGCTTGCCGCTCTCCAGGTCGTACAGCACGGCCGACAGCTGCTCCAGATCGCAGCGCATGCGCACGCTGATCGTGACGCGCCGGTAGAGCTCTTCCTCGGTGCTGGTGTAGGACTGCGAGCTGACGACCTGGCAGCGGTTGCTGTCGGGCGCGTGCTCGGCGACGACCTGCTTGAGGCGCTGGATCAGGCTGGCCGAGGCCGCATTGACGTCGGCCTCCGGCATGAAGGCCTGGTTCTCCTGCTCGTAGGCGCGGATCTCGCCCATCTTGAGGTCGATCTGCGGCTGCTCGGCGATCGTGCGCGCGAACCGCAGCTGCTGTTCGCGCAGATCGGCCATCTGCTCGGTGTACTGCAGATGCGGCGCCACGAACCACCAGTGGAAACCGAGCATGTAGACCAGCAGCAGCACGATCGCCAGCAGGATCAACGCCAGCAGCCGGCCGTCCTTCGGAGCCTTGATCTCAAGCGCCATCGGAGGCCCCCTTGGCAGCTTCGCCTTCCGCACCCTCGGCCGCGGTCGTCCGCTTGAGCCCGGCGGTGATCTGGAAGCGCTCCTTGCTCGTTCTCGCATCGGGCTGGATCGCGCCCTGGAACGTGGGATTGGCCAGATACGGCGACTCGGCGAGCAGGCCGATCAGCTTGGCGGCCTCGCGGCTCTGCCCCTGCAGCTGCACCTGCCCGTTCTCGATGTTCATGCGCTCGAGAAACGTGTCGTCGGGTATCCGCTGCGTGAGGTCCGCGAGTACCGCGACCATCAGCGGCTCGTTGCGCTTCTTGTCGGACAGGAAATTGGCGCCGGCGATCGAGTCGACCAGGCTGCGCTTGAGATCGGACACCTGCCGCGCCTGCGCATCGGACTGGCTGACCTTCTCGCGCATCGACTCGACCGCCGCGGCGCGGTTGTCGAGCCACTTGGACATCGCCAGCAGCAGCAAGACCAGCGCGAGGACGATCAGGCCGAGATTGAGCGGCAGGCGCAGGTCGCGGCGGTGCGCGCGCCGTTCCGGCGGCAGCAGGTTGACGTGGCTGCGCTGGCCGCCGCGGCCGACGCGCCAGATGTCGACGCCGTCGATCGCCAGCGCGCCGCCGGCCAGCGCGGTCAGCTCGGCATCGAGCTGCGGTCGCGGCAGCAGCACCAGCTCGACCTGCAGATTGCGCCCGGACGAATCGCGCCCGACGATGCGGCTGTCGAAATAGACCTGGTCGGCCTTGAACGGCGTCTGCCGGTCCATCTCGAACGACAGCACCTGGCGCAGGTTCTCCTCGGCGGCGGCCGGCAGCGTGATCGTCCGGCGCAGCACACGGCCCGCGTCGATGCAGTAGATCGCCTGGACGGCCGGATCCTCGATGCGTTCACGCAGCCGGCGGTACTCGGCGACCTGCGCCTCCGGGGACAGGCTGCGCGCGATGCGGCCCAGCTCGGTCGGCGCGGCGCGGCCGCGCTCGCGCAGCACCACGACCTCCTCGCCCTGCTGCTCGAGCAGCAGCGTCTCGTTGCGGTCGGCGATCAGCTCGCGCCAGCGCTGCGGCAGGCAGGCGAGCAGGCTCTCGCCCCACCAGGCGAAGAATGCCGGCAGCGGAGTCTTGGCAAGGCGCGTCCGCAGACGCGCCAGCTGTCTGTCCAGCGTTTCGATCAGCACGTTCAGGAATTTTCCCCATCCCGCCAACGCAGGATTGCATAAGGGCGCCCCGCGGCACCGGCGCCGCCCATGCGGACCGTGGCGTCCAGTTCGGCACTGGCACCATTGGGCAGCGTCGCACGGCAACGCACACTATACGTCAGCCCCCCTCCGTCCGCCATGAGCGGGGTCCCGTCGGGCAGGGTGAGACTCTGCAGCTCGGGCGAACCCGGCTGGAGCATCTGGCGCTGCTGGATCAGCTGCTGCGCATAGTCGTTGGTCATGCCCGGCAGCGCCCGCAGCGCCTCGATCGGGGCGTAGGCGGCGCTCGGGGTGTTGCGGCCGGAATAGATCGTGATCGCCGGCTCGATCGCGGTGAAGATCTCGTAGCTCATGCCGAGCACCTGCTGCAGCTCCGAGACGGTCTCGAACGGGCCGTTGCGCGGCCCATAGGACAGACCTACGTCCTTGTAATCCTTCGCTTCGGCGCCGAGCGGCCGGGCCAGATCGTCCGGGTCGCGCCAGTCCTCGATCGCATCGGCCAGCTCCTGGGCCTTGTCGAACTCGACGCCGGCCGAGGTCAGCAGATTGGTCATCACCATGATGTCGGCGGTATTGATGTCGATCTTGCCGGCATCGTCGGTGATCCGCACGTCGATCTCGGCGTCGCCGAACGCGAACCGGTAGCTGCGCCCGTCGGCCTGCCAGCGCTGCATCGGGTCGTGCATGCGCAGTTCGTAGACGGCCAGATTGAGGCCGGCCTCGGCCGCGTAGCGCGCCTGCGTGGTCTCGAACAGATGACGCGATTGCAGGTTCTCGGTGCGCGCGATCATCGAGAAACTGCCGAGCAGCACCGCGACCATCGCGATGACCCACAGCACCAGGACGAAGGCGATGCCGCGCTGCGCCCGCGGGAGCGAGATGGCGGTCATCGGATCTGCCCCTGCATGTTCTTCTGTTGCGGCACGCCGTAGGCCGGCGGCGGCGCCGACTGACCCGGAATCGCCTGCTCGCCGTCGCGCCCGATGTACGGGCGCCGCATCGAACCGACGTCGAGCACGAGCGGGATCTCCATGTCCGGGAACACGGCCTGGCTGTCGTCGGCCATCTCGAGCCGGATCCGCACCATGACCGGGGTCAGGCTCGGATCCTCCCAGTCGTCCTGCCAGTCGCCGAGGTTGCCCTCCTCATCGAAGCCGCGGTACTCGAAGCGGCCGCCGCGGATGCGGTCGACCAGCATGACCGGCTCCAGATCGGCCTCGCGCAGCTGGCGCAGGTCGAACCCGTTCAGCATCGCATGCGTGAACACCAGTTCCTTGCCGCCGCGCACGTTGGCCAGCTCCAGCGTCTGCACGTACGGCCCGCCCTTGGACAGGTAGCCGGGCATCGGCGCGACGAAGCGCATGAAGTCGCGTTTGCCCTCGAACACGAAGTTGACGCCGGTGCTGTCGTCGCGGTCGAAGCCGAGCGGCATGCCGCGGCTGATCTGGCGACGGATGAATTCCTGCGCGACGCGGATCCGGTTGATCGTGTCGACGGCGCTCTCGCCGGACTGCATCGCCTTGACCGTGGTCCTGATCGCACCGTAGGTGCCGGCCAGCAGCAGGCCGAGCAGCATCGTGGCCAGCATGACCTCGATCAGCGTGAAGCCGCGGGTGCGCGCCGCACTCACCGCTTGGTCCCGCTGGCCCGGCTGTTCACCGCGGCACTGTTCGCGCCCGGTGCCTGGTTGCGCATGCTCGGCATGTTGACGCCACCGCCGGACAGGCCGCTGCCGTCGTCGGGATTGGTCGCGCGCAGCGTCGAGAACGTCTCGCTGCGCGGGCTGTTGCGCGGCCCCCAGATCACGGTCAGGTCGAGCTGGTAGATCTCCACCGGCGACACGCTCAGCGCGCCGCTGTTGCCGACCTGGGCCGCCGCGGCCACCTGCTGTCCGGCATCGAGGCCGGCGATGCCGCCGCCGAGTGCCTGCGGCGGCACGATGCCCTGCGGGTCGACCTTGTGAATGCGCAGCTCCCAGCTGTAGCGATCGTCGAAGCGCCCGGACGTATCGCCCTCCTCGATGCGCTCGCCGACGCCAACGACGTCGAGCCGCGACTGCGCCCACAGCGCCGCCTGCGTGTACTCGGCCGAACGGCGCGTCGTGTGCAGCGAGGTGGCGAGAATCTGCATCTGCACGCCGACCGCGATCGCGAACACGAGGAACGCGGCGACCATCTCGATCAGGCTGAAGCCTCGAGCGCGATGCGGAGAGAAGGAGGTGGGGCGCGACATGCCAGTCTGACCGTGCTGTACCGGTTTCGTTCAGTCAGGCGGCTGGTCGAGCGTGATCTCGCCGGTCAGCCAGGCCACGTTGATGCGCCAGACCCGCTCGCCCATCAGAACCGCGATGTTGCCGCCGGTCGAGCTGCCGTCCGGAAAGAAACGGATGCCGCCGGCATTCTCGCCGGTCAACTCCTGCTCGGCGGTCGTCAGCTGCAGCTTCATGTCCTTGGGCAGCTCGACCGAGCCGCGATTCGGCGCCTGGTAGCTGTTGTGCTCCAGGTCCAGCATCAGGACCTTCTGCTCGCCCTTCACGATCGCCTGGCCGCGCGTGTAGCGCAAGGCGGCGACCAGGTCGCGGCTGGCCGCGCGCACCTTGGCCGTGGTCAGGCTCTTGGAGAACGAGACCGAGACGACCGTCAGGATGATCGCGATCAGGACCACGACCGCGATCATCTCGATCAGCGTGAAGCCTCGGGGGCGCGGACGGGGGGCATGCACGGCGATGGCTCGAGGCAGGGGCGTGCGCGCCGCGCCGGCGGCTTACTGCCAGTTGCCGTAGTCGGCGTTGAGATCGGCGCCGCCGGTCTGGCCGTCGCGGCCGAGGAAGACCAGGTCGAAGTCGCCGTGCTCGCCGGGCGCCTTGTACTGGAACGCGTTGCCGAACGGATCCTTGAGGTCCGATTCCTTGGCGTATGGACCGTTCCAGTTCTTGGCGTTGCCGCCGCGCGTGACCAGGTCCTCGAGGCGCTGCGGCGGCGAGCCGTTGTCGAGCGCATAGGCCTCGACCTTGCCGGCCAGCGACTGCACCTGGGCCTTGCCGGCGTTGTACTTGCCGGTGTTGACGCGGTTGCCGACGTTCTGTACGACGATCGTCGCGACGATGCCGATCAGGACGATGACCGCGAGCATTTCGATCAGACTGAAGCCGCCGCTGCGCGGCAGCGTACGGGCGAAGGAGCGATGGGGCAGATTCATGGGAGACCTCGTGTCGGAAGGTGAGGAGTCTTACTGTATCGAACCGGCGATATCCATGATCGGCAACACGATCGCCAGCATGATCATGGCGACGATGGCCGTCATGACGACGGTCGTGAGCGGGACCAGCGCGGCCAGCAGCCGGTCCAGGGTGTTCTTGACCTCGATGTCGAAGGTGTCGGCCACCTTCATCAGCATCGCGTCGAGCTGACCGGATTCCTCGCCGACGCTGATCATCTGCAGCGCCAGCTTCGGAAACTGCTTGGACTGCGTCAGCGAGTAGCCGAGGCCGCCGCCGGTCTTGACCTCTTCGGTAGCCTGCTCGACCGCGGTCGCCAGCACCGTATTGCCCATGACGTTGCGTGCGATCGAAAGACCGTTCAGCAGCGGCACGCCGTTGTGCAGCAGCGTGCCGAGCGTGCGCGCGAGCCGGGCGATCTCGAGCTTGCGGATCAGCTCGCCGACCAGGCGCAGGTTGAGCAGGCGCTGGTCCATCTTGAGCCGGCTGACCGGATCGGACATCTGCCGGCGCACCCAGCTGACCGCGAAGATCGCCAGGCCGATCAGCAGCCACCAGAAGTTCTGCAGCGTCGACCCGACGCCGAGCACGATCCGCGTGATCAGCGGCATCTCCACGCCCATGTCGGCGAACATCGGCGCGAATTGCGGCACCACGTAGGTCAGCAGCACCAGCAGCGACAGCAGCACCATGCCGACCAGGAACGCCGGATAGATCATCGCGTTGATGACGCCGGCCTTGAGCAGGCGCGAGCGCTCCAGATACTCGCCGAGGCGCTTGAGCGTGTCGTCGAGCGAGCCGCCGGCCTCGCCGGCGCGCACCATGTTGATGTACAGGCGCGAGAAGTTGCCGGTCTCGTTCTCGAGCGCGTCGGACAACGGCGCGCCGCCGCGCACGTGGTCGCGGATGCGCTCGAGCATCTGCCGCGCCTTCTCCGACTCGGGCAGGTCGAGCAGGATCTGCAGCGCGCGATCGAGCGGCTGGCCGGCCCCGAGCAGGGTCGCCAGCTGCTGGGTGAACAGCACGACCTGCTGCTCGCGCAGCGTGGCCTTCTTGAACATGCCGCCGAACAGGCTGCCGCCCGAGCCGGCGCTGGCCTCGCGCACGTCCAGCGGAATGTTGCCGGCGTCCTGCAGCTTGAGGATCGCCTCGTCGTACGAGGCCACGTCGAGCTGCCCTTCGAGCGTGTCGCCGCCCGGCGTGACCGCCTTGTACCGATAGATCGTCATGATCGGCGCCTCAGCCTTCCTGCGTCACGCGCAGGACTTCCTCGAGCGTCGTCGAGCCGCCGAGCGACTTGACGATGCCGTCCTCGTACATCGTGCGCATGCCTTCCGCGCGCGCCTGCTCCTCCAGCGCGCCCATCGTCGCCTTCTGCATGACCTGTCGCCGCAACGCGTCGGTCATGACCAGGAACTCCATGATCGTCGTGCGTCCGAAGTAGCCGGTGGAGTTGAGCGGCGAAGGCATCGGCTTGTAGAGCTTGATTGGCCGCTCGTCGGTGTAGCGCTCCAGATTGAACTCGCGGACCACCTCCGGCGGCGCCTCGTACGGCAAGGCCGTGTTGCGGTCGATCCTGCGCACCAGACGCTGGGCGAGGATGCCGTTGACGGTCGAGGTCAGCAGATAGTCCTCCACCCCCATGTCGAGCAGACGCGTGATGCCGCCGGCCGCGTTGTTGGTGTGCAGCGTCGACAGCACCAGGTGGCCGGTCAGCGCGGACTGGATCGCGATGCGCGCGGTCTCCAGATCGCGCATCTCGCCGATCATGATGATGTCCGGGTCCTGACGCACGATCGAGCGCAGCGCGTGCGAGAAGTCCAGGCCGATCTGCGGCTTGGCCTGGATCTGGTTGATACCTTCGATCTGGTACTCGACCGGATCCTCGACCGTGATGATCTTGACGTCGGGCGTGTTGAGCTTGGACAGCGCGGTGTACAGCGTCGTCGTCTTGCCCGAGCCGGTCGGGCCGGTCACCAGCATGATGCCGTGCGGCTGGTCGAGCACCTTGATGAACTTCGGCAGGAACTCGTCGGTGAAGCCGAGCGTCTCGAAGTCGAAGACCACCGCTTCGCGGTCGAGGATACGCATGACCACCGACTCGCCGTGCGCGGTCGGCACGGTGGAGACGCGCAGGTCCAGCTCCTTGCCCTGCACGCGAATCATGATGCGGCCGTCCTGCGGCAGGCGGCGCTCGGCGATGTTGAGCTTGGCCATGATCTTGATGCGCGAGATCACCGCGGCGGTCGAGGCCGCCGGCGGCGATTCCACCTCGTGCAGCACGCCGTCGATGCGGTAGCGCACCTTCAGGCGGTTCTCGAACGGCTCGATGTGGATGTCCGAGGCGCGCTGTTCGACCGCACGCTGGATCACCAGGTTGACCAGCCGGATCACCGGCGCCTCGGACGCCAGGTCGCGCAGGTGCTCGATGTCGTCCTCGCCGCGACCGCTCTCGTCGCTGAGGTTCTCGACGATCGTGCCCATCGCCGAGCGTCCCTGGCCGTAGTAGCGCTCGATCAGGTCGTCGATCTCCGAACGCAGCGCGAGGCGCACCTGGACCTTGCGGCCGGTCGCCAGCTTGACCGCTTCGAGCGGATAGGGATCGGCCGGATTGGCGATCAGCAGCGTGATCTCCTCCTCGGTCTCGGCGATCGGGCAGACGTGGACCTGCTTGAGGAAGCGCACCGACAGCTGCACGTTCGGCGGCGGCGTCTCCGGAAAATCCTTCGGCGGCAAGAGCGCGATGTCCATCAGCTCGGACATCGCCTCGGCCATGTCGCGCTCGGACACCAGGCCCAGCCGCGTCAGCAGCGACAGCAGGCTCGATCCGGTCGTGTCCTCCTCGTGCAGGCGCCGGCCGCGTACGAGATCGGTCTCCTTGAGGCGGCCGCGCGCGACCAGGAACTGGCAGACGCGCTCGTCGAGCACCTCTTCGGCGACGACGGGCACGCCGGCGGCGGGTTCGATCACGCTGGCCAAGACAGGAGATTCCGATTCATTCGACATGGTTAAGACTCTGCTTTCCCTCGCCAGGTTCCCCGGGCGGGCCGACCAGCGATTCGATGAACGTCCGGTTGAAGCCCACCCAGAGCGCGACCGGGACCAGAGCGGGGAGGATCAGATAACCGAACTGATAGGCCAGCGCAATCACATTGGGCTCCAGCCCGGCCTTCTGCGCCGCCGCGACGCCGGGCGGGCCGGACTGGAACGCGATGATCTTCAGGCTCTCGGCGACCACGCCGAACGACTGCGCCAGCCAGATCACCGCAAACGCAGGGGCCAGCTGCAGCAGGCGCCGCCGCACCGGCATCGGCGTGGCCAGCGTCAGGCCCGAGAACAGCGGCAGCGCATAGCCGTAGACCATCGGATTGACCGTGGTCTCGAGCACGCCGAGGCCGACCCGGCCGCCTTCGTCGGCCCGCACCAGCACCGTCGTCGTCACGTCGAGCAGATAGTCGGCGCGTCCGAGCACCTGACCGGCGTGATCGACCGCCTGTCCTCCCTGAACGAGACCGCTGAACAGATCCGGCCAGATGCCGAGCAGGATCGCGCGGGCCGCGACGCCGACCGGCCAGACCAGCAGCGGCGCCAGCACGAACCAGCACACGAAACTGAGCGGTAGCCACAGCAGCGCCTTCAGAGCGAACTCGCGCAGCGGCGACAGTGTCATGTCAGCCGACCCAGGTTCGCGCGTTGCGGAACAGCCGCATCCACGGCGAGTCCTCGGCCCATTCGCGCGGCCGCCAGCTCATCTGCACGCTGCGGAACACGCGCTCCGGATGCGGCATCAGTATCGTCACGCGGCCCGATGCGGCCGTGAAGCCGGTCGCGCCGCCGGCCGAGCCGTTCGGGTTCAGCGGATAGCGCTCGGTCGCCTTGCCGGCATCGTCGACGTAGCGCAGGCACACGTCGGCCTGGCGCGCCGCCGCGGCATCGGCGTAGCGGGTGCGGCCTTCGCCGTGCGCGACGACGACCGGCAGACGCGAGCCGGCCATGCCGGCCAGCAGGATCGACTGCGACTCGAGCACCTCCAGCGTGACCAGGCGCGCCTCGTACTGCTCGGACGCGTTGCGCTCGAAGGTCGGCCAGTGCTCGGCGCCCGGAATGATCGGCTTGAGCTGCGCCATCATCTGGCAGCCGTTGCAGACGCCGAGCGCGAACTTGCCGGCGTCGTCGAAGAACGCCGCGAACTGGTCGCGCAGCGCCGGGTTGTAGAGGATCGAGGTCGCCCAGCCGCGCCCGGCGCCGAGCACGTCGCCGTAGCTGAAGCCGCCGCAGGCGGCCAGTCCGACGAAGTCGGCCAGCCGATGACGGCCGTCCTGCAGATCGGTCATGTGCACGTCGACCGCGTCGAAACCGGCACGCGTGAACGCGGCGGCCATCTCGATCTGGCCGTTGACGCCCTGCTCACGCAGGATCGCCACGCGCGGCCGCTCACCGGTCGCGATGAACGGCGCCGCCACGTCCTCGGCCGGGTCGAACGTCAGCCGCGGCACGATGCCGCGATCGTCCTCGTCGCGGCGCCATTCGCGTTCGGCGTCGGCACTGGCCGGGTTGTCGCGCAGGCGCTGCATCGCCGAGCTGGTCTCGGACCAGGCCGCCATCAGATCGCCCCAGCCCCACTTGGCCAGCGTGCCGTCGCCCTGCAGCAGATGGACGCGCAGCTTCTCGACCGGGCGGCCGACCACGTGCGCCAGCGCGCCGAGCCCGTGCCGGTCGAGCAGCGACTCGAACGCTGCGCGGTCGGCCTTGCGGACCTGCAGCACCGCACCGAGCTCCTCGCAGAACAGCGCGCCGAGCGTGTTGTCGCCCCAGCCGTCCAGGCGGATGTCCAGACCGCAGTGGCCGGCCAGCGCCATCTCGATCAACGCGACGATCACGCCGCCGTCGCTGCGGTCGTGGTAGGCCAGCGCCAGGCCGGCCTGATGGACCTCGGTCATCATCTCGAGGAACGCACGCAGCCGCCGCGGATCGTCCACGTCCGGCGCGAGCCCGCCGGCACGCTGCGAGCACTGCATCAGTACCGAGCCGCCGAGCCGGTTGGCGCCGCCGCCGAGGTCGATCAGCCAGAGATCGGTCTCGCCGCGGTCGAGCGCCAGCTGCGGCGTCAGCGCGCCGCGCACGTCGGCGACGCGCGCGAACGCCGAGACGACCAGCGACACCGGCGAGACCGTGCGCTGCTCCTGGCCGTCGGCGGACCAGCGCGTCTGCATCGACAGCGAGTCCTTGCCGACCGGAATCGAGATGCCGAGCGCCGGGCACAGCTCCATGCCGACCGCCTGCACCGCGTCGTACAGCGCGGCGTCTTCGCAGGCCTGACCGACCGCCGCCATCCAGTTGGCCGACAGGCGCACCTCGTCGAGCCGCACCGGCGCCGCCGCCAGATTGGTCAGCGCCTCGCCGACCGCCATGCGCGCCGAGGCCTTCGCGTCGAACACCGCCAGCGGCGTGCGCTCGCCCATCGTCATCGCCTCGCCGGCGTAGCCATCGAAGTCGACCAGGGTCACCGCGCAGTCGGCGACCGGCACCTGCCAGGGGCCGACCATCGGGTCGCGGGCGCAGAGGCCGCCGACGCTGCGGTCGCCGATCGTGACCAGGAACGACTTGCTGCCGACCGCCGGAAAGCGCAGCACGCGCTGCAACGTCTCGTCGAGCTCCAGACCGGCCGTGTCGGCGATCAGATCGAGCCGCTTCGGCTTGCGCGTCGCCTCGCGCTGCATGCGTGGCGGCTTGCCGAACAGGACCTCCAGCGGCAGGTCGATGACCTCGCCGCCGAGCAGCGGATCGGACACGACCAGGCGGCGCTCGGCGGTGACCGTGCCGACGACCGCATAGACGCAGCGCTCGCGCGCGCACAGCGATTCGAACAGCGCCAGCGCGTCCGGCCGTACGCCGAGTACGTAGCGCTCCTGCGACTCGTTGCACCAGATCTGCATCGGCGACAGGCTCGGATCGTCGCAGGGAATCTTGCGCAGATCGATGCGGCCGCCGACCGAGGAATCGTTGAGGATCTCGGGAATCGCGTTGGACAGGCCGCCGGCGCCGACGTCGTGGATCGAGACGATCGGATTGTCCTCACCGCGCGTCCAGCACGCGTCGATGACCTCCTGGCAGCGCCGCTGCATCTCCGGGTTGTCGCGCTGCACCGACGCGAAGTCGAGTTCGGCGCTGCTGCTGCCGGCCGCCATCGACGAGGCGGCGCCGCCGCCGAGGCCGATCAGCATCGCCGGACCGCCGAGCACGATCACCGCGTCGCCCTCGCGCAGCATCAGCTTGGTCACGTGGTCGCGGCGCAGATTGGCGATGCCGCCGGCGATCATGATCGGCTTGTCGTAGCCGAAGCGCTTGCCGGGCTCGCCGTTGTCCTGCTCGAACGTGCGGAAGTAGCCGCCCAGGCACGGACGGCCGAACTCGTTGTTGAACGCGGCCGCGCCGAGCGGCGCGTCGCGCATGATCTCGAACGCGGTCGCGAAACGCGGCGGCAGCGGACGTTCCGGCTCCCAGGGCCGCGCCAGTCCCGGCACGCGCAAATGCGAGACCGAGTAGCCGACCAGGCCGGCCTTGGGCTTGCCGCCGCGCCCGGTCGCGCCCTCGTCGCGAATTTCGCCGCCCGAGCCGGTCGCGGCGCCCGGGAACGGCGAGATCGCGGTCGGGTGGTTGTGCGTCTCGACCTTGATCGCGTACGGCACGGCCTCCTCGTTCGCGCGATAGCGCCCGTCCGACGGCGACGCGTAGAAGCGCCGGGCCATGCTGCCCTCGATCACGGCGGCATTGTCGGCATAGGCCGACAGCGTGAACGCCGGCGACACCGCGTGCGTGTTGCGGATCATCGCGAACAGTGACTTGTCCTGGGCGACGCCGTCGACCGTGAACGCCGCGTTGAACACCTTGTGGCGGCAGTGCTCGGAATTGGCCTGCGCGAACATCATCAGCTCGGCGTCGCTGGGATCGCGTCCCAGTGCGCGGTAGCTGTCGGCCAGATACGCGATCTCGTCGTCGGCCAGCGCCAGGCCGAGCCGGCGGTCGGCCGCGGCCAGCGCCGCGTGCGGATCGGCACCGAGCGCGACGGTCTCGAGCGGGGCCGGCGCGCCGGCGTCGAACAACCGGGCGGCCTCGGCCAGCGAGGTGACGACCGACTGCGTCATCGGATCGTGCAGCGCCTGCAGCATCGCCTGCCAGCCGGCCGAGCCGGTCGCCGGCGGACGCTCCAGGTCGATCGCCATGCCGCGCTCGACGCGCTGCACCGGCAGGCCGCAGCCGCGCAGGATGTCGGTGGCCTTGCTCGACCACGGCGAGCGCGTGCCGAGTCTCGGCACGATCCACAGCGTCGCCGGCCGCGGCGCGCCAGGGGCGGCCTGCAGCGTCTCGTACAGCCGCGGATCGTCGGCGGTGCCGGGATCAGCCGCTACGAAGTAAACATGCCGGGTGTCGCGCAGACGGCAGTCGCGGACCTGTGCCGCCAGGGCGGCATTGATCCGGTCGACGCGGAAAGGCGACAGCGCGGTCTGGCCGTCGATCGCAATCATGAGGGTCGGGAGCGGGGAGCATCGGGAAGCCGTCTATTCTAGCCGATGCGCGCGCGATCCTCCCGCACCGGCCTCCCGCCCGACGGTGGCGCCCGGACCGGCCGGCCCGGGCGCGGACGCGGTTCAGCTGCCGGACTTGGCGCCGTCCAGCTGCTGCAGGCGCTCGAGCATCTGCGCCGGCGGCAGATAGCCGCCGATCTTGACGCCGCCCGGCGAGTAGATCGCCGGCGTTCCGTCGACGCCGACGTCCAGACCGAGCTGGAACTGCGCGGCGATCGGGTTGTCGCAGGTGACCGGCGTCGGGGTCGCGCCGCCCTTGGCCGCAGTGAACGCCGCCTTCTTGTCCTCGGCACACCAGACCGAGACGGCCTTCTTGTACGACGGGGAATCGATGCCGCTGCGCGGGAAGAACAGATAGTCGAACTCGATGCCGAGCTTGTTGTACTCGGCCACTTCCTGGTGCAGCTTGCGGCAGTAGCCGCAGTCGATGTCGGTGAAGACCGTCAGCTTGTACTTGGGCTTGTCCGGGCCGAACGCCAGCATCTGACTCGACGGCACGTTCTTGAGCTTCTCCACGCGCGCCTTGCCGAGACGGACGTCGGTCAGGTCCGAACGCGTCGCCGCGTCGTAGAGCTTGCCCTGCAGCAGATAACGGCCGTCGTCGCTGACGTAGACCAGTTGCCCGCCGAGCAGCACCTGGCGGAACCCGGCCATCGGCGCCGGCTCGATCGAATCGATCGTCGCCTGCGGCACCAGCTTCAGGATCGCCGCGCGGGCGGCGTCGTCGGCCTTGTCGGCGGCCGTCGCGGCCAGCGGCAGCAGGCCGGTGAGTAGGACGGTCAGCGTGGAACGCATCATGGTGGCCTCGGCGGGTCGAAAGGTCAGGGAGCGGAAGCGGCAGCCAGCCGATCGAGCTCGGCGGCCAGGCGGTCGGGGGACATCGCGATTTCGGGCGCCACGTGGGTGCCGTCGGCCGCGATCAGAGTCGGCGTGCCGTTGATGCCGAGCGAGTCGGCCAGATGGGTCAGCTCGGCCAGCGGGTTCGGGCACGAGGCCGGCGCCGGATCCTGGCCGGCCATCGCGGCGTTGAACGTCGCGATGCGGTCCTTCGAGCACCAGATCGCCTCGGACTTCTTGTCGGCGCCCGGATGCAGGCCGACCAGCGGGAACAGGATGTAGTCCACGGCGATGCCGTGCGCGTTGTACTGGGCGATCTGCTCGTGGAAGCGCTTGCAGAACGGGCAGTCGATGTCGGTGAACACCGTGACCGTATGGCGCGGATTGGCCGGCGCGTAGATCAGCTTGCGCTCGGCCGGCACCTGGGTCAGTGCGGCGCGGCGGACGCCGTTGCGCGCCGCGTCGCCGAGGTCGCGGCGCTGGTCCACGTCGAACGCGCCGCCCTCGAAGACCAGCTTGCCGTCCTTGCTGACGTAAAGCACCTTGACACCCGACAGCACCTCGTAGAAACCCGGCACGACCGACGGCTGGATCGCATCGATCGGCAGGCCCGGCGCCAGCTTGGCGACCGCGGCACGTGCGGCATCGTCCGCGGCCGCCTGCGCGAGCGGCGCCGCGGCGAGCACGAGGGCGAGCAGGATCAGGCCACGCTGCAGCGTGTGGCGGAGGAACACGGGATTGAGCATGGAAGACCTCTGTCTGGGTGCCCGGGCCGGCGGCGTCGGTCTGGCGCGCGAGCGCCGCCGAACCCGATCGGGCATGGACCGAACGCGGGCGGAAAGGTTCCCGCCCGAATCGGCCATCTTCTCACGACGGTACTGCGGCGGCCAAACCCTGGACTTCGCGTTCAGCCTCGCGGGTGGTGGCGCGCGTGCAGCCGCTTGAGCCCCTCCCGGGCGACGTGGGTGTAGATCTGCGTCGTGGTCAGTGAGCTGTGGCCGAGCATCATCTGCAACGCGCGCAGGTCGGCTCCGTGGTTCAGCAGATGCGTCGCGAACGAATGGCGCAGCACGTGCGGCGAGATCCGCGACGAGGCGATGCCGACTGCGGCCGCGTGCTTCTTGACGATGTTCCAGAACATCTGCCGGCTGAGACCGGCGCGGCGCGCCGTCACGAACAGCGCCTCGGCCTGGCCGCCCTTGAGCAGGGCCGGACGTGCCGACACGACGTAACGCTCAAGCCAGTGACCGGCCTCGGCACCGATCGGCACCAGCCGCTCCTTGCCGCCCTTGCCGACGACGCGCAGCACGCCCTGGCGCAGATTGACCTGCGCGGCGGTCAGCCCGACCAGCTCGCTGACGCGCAGGCCGGTCGCGTACAGCAGCTCGAGCATCGCGCGGTCGCGCAGCCCGAGCGCGGTATCGACCACGGGCGCCTGCAGCAGCGCCTCGACGTCGGCCTCGCCGAGCGCCTTGGGCAGCGATCGCGGCAGCTTCGGCGCGTCGACGAGCAGGGTCGGATCCTCCTCGAGCCGCCCCTCGCGCTGCAGCCAGCCGTAGAACTGGCGCAGGCACGACAGCAGTCGCGCGGTCGAACGCGCCTTGTAGCCGCGGCCGCTGGTCCCGCCCTGCGTGCTGCGCCGCGCGAGATAGTCCTGCAGCTGCGCGCGCGTGGCGCCGCCCAGCGCGCCACCCTCGCCGGCCAGCCAGCGCGCGAAACCCTGCAGATCGCGCCGGTAGCTGGCGACGGTGTTCTGCGCGAGTCCCGCCTCGGCCCAGGCATTCTCGACGAAGCGCTCGACGAGCGCCTGGTCGGCCGTGGTCGCTGTCGCTTTTTCCACCAAGGTGACACCCACCGACAGAATGTGACGAAAAGGAAACCTTCGCTAAAACAACCCATTGCGCGATGCAGCCGGGACTTCTCGAAAGCTTGCGCCAGCGCGCGTTTTGGCCCGCATCGCGCATGGCTCAATACGTCGCGCAGGAAAGCCTGGCAGGAGATGATCCGATGTCAATGCTCAATGGACTGATCGAGCCGTCGAGTGCAGCCGCGGCGGCGCCCGGCCGTCACGCGGACGGCGGCACGCCGCTGCACGTGGCGGCATACGGGCTGGAGGCGGGCGAGCTGCACACGCTCGGCGCGATCCTGCACGTGCTCAAGACGCGTACCGAGGCCACCTGGGAACTCAGTGACCTCGACCACGCCGATTTCGTGATCGCGCCGCTCGCGCTGGCGCGCGATCCCGATCAGGGCCGGCCGCTGCGCGGACGCCACGTCATCCCGCTGATCGCCGACGACGGTCCGCTGCCGCGCGAAGGCGATCTGGTGCTGACCTCACCGATCCGCGTGATGGCCGTGCTCGACGTGCTCAACCTCGCCTCGCGTCGTCACGGGCAGGCCCCGCCCGCGCCGCGCGAGGCGCCGGCGGCCGAGGAAGGCACCCATGCCGATTCCAGCCTGGCCGCGGTCCTGACCGCGTCGCTGGCGCGCACGCGCGACGACCACGCGCTGCGGATCCGCATCCTGAGCGCCGGCACGATCTACGTCTGGCCGGCCGAGCGCGTGTTCCACGTCGATTTCGCGCCGTCGATGCTGCCGCGCATCGTCATGGAGCGCCGGTTCGTCATGACCACCGCACCGGTCCAGGCACCGGAGCTGGCCGCGATCCGGGCTCAGGCGATGGCGCTGGCGCCGCTGCTGTGGAGCATCGGCATCGCCCAGACGCGCTGCGCCGAGCCCTCGGCGACGGCCGCCTACCGTCTGCTGCGCTGGCCGGAGTTCGACCGCCTGCCGCACGAGATGGGCCATCTGCGCCTGTGCGGCGTCATGGCCGGCGCCGCCTGGACCGTCGAGGACCTGCAGCGCCACAGCGGCCTGCCGGCGGCATTCGTCGCGCGCTTCCTGCGCGCCTGCGTGGCCTGCGGCTATGCGACGGCCGAGCAGCGCATCGTCGAGGCGCCCGCGGCGGCCGCGCGTCCGATGCGTGCGCCGCCGGCGGCCGAAGGCGGCCTGCTCGAGCGGCTGTGGCGTCGTCTCGGCTTCGGAGCCGCCGGCTGATGGCCCGCGAGCACGTCATCCTGTTCGCCGGGCCGATGGGCGCCGGCAAGACCACCGCGATCGCCAGCCTCAGCGAAATTCCGGTCGTGCGCACCGAAGCGCACAACACCGACACCGGCCGCAACGCCAAGGCGACCACGACCGTCGCGCTCGACTACGGCGAGATCACGCTGGCCGACGGCGACAAGGTGCGTCTGTACGGCCTGCCCGGCCAGGAGCGCTTCGACTTCATGTGGCGCATCCTGGAACCGCGCGCGATCGGCATGGTGCTGCTGATCGACAACGTCGGCGCCGATCCGCTCGCCGACCTCGATCATTACCTGGACGCGTTCGCGCGGTTCCGCGACCGCGGCGCCGTGGTGATCGGCGTCACGCGCACGGACCTGGCCCGGCAGCCGTCGATCGACGACTACTACGCCCGCCTGCGCAGCCGTGCCTTGTTCCTGCCGGTGCTCGAGGTCGACACGCGCGACCCGGCGCAGGCCGGCGTCCTGCTCTCGGCGCTGATCGTCTCGATCGAGGCGCGCAGCGACGCGGCCGGCGCCTCGGCCTGAGCGGCCGGATCCGGGCTTTCCGATCGTCTGCACGCCGGCGTCCTCGCCGCCGGCTGCCGGCCCGGTCGCCGCCCGGCCGGCCCGCATCTTGCCCGCGCATTGCCCGCTGGCGCACCTGAACCGCCCGCGGCGCTTCCTTGCTCCGCCCGTCCGGCTGACCGAAAATGGCGGCCCATCGAACGCGTCGCCCCTGATGATCGATCCCAGCCGCTATCCGCGCCTCGCGCGCATCGACAGCCCCTCCGACCTGCGTCGCTTGCCCGAATCGGAGCTGCCGGACGTCGCCCGCGAGGTGCGCGAGTACCTGATCGAATCGGTCGCGACCTCCGGCGGCCACTTCGGCGCCGGCCTCGGCGTGGTCGAGCTGACCGTCGCGCTGCACTATCTGTACGACACGCCCGAGGACCGCCTGGTCTGGGACGTCGGCCATCAGTGCTACCCGCACAAGATCCTGACCGGCCGCCGCGACCGCATCACCTCGATCAAGAAGAAGGACGGCCTGGCGCCGTTCCCGCGACGCGAGGAAAGTCCGTACGACACCTTCGGCGTCGGCCATTCCTCGACGTCGATCGGCGCCGCGCTCGGCATGGCGCTGGCGGCCCAGCGCAAGGGCGATCCGCGCCGCGTCGTCGCGGTGATCGGCGACGGCGCGATGACCGCCGGCATGGCGTTCGAGGCGCTCAACCACGGCGGCGACGTCGAGCCGAATCTGCTGGTGATCCTCAACGACAACGGCATGTCGATCAGCGAGAACGTCGGCGCGCTGACCAAGATGCTCGCGCGGCTGATGACCAGCAGCACGCTCAACCGCATCCGCGAGCACGGCAAGAAGATGATGAAGCGCGGCAGCTTCCTGTGGCGCTTCATCAAGCGCTGGGAGGAGCATGCCAAGGGCATGTTCATGCCGAGCACGCTGTTCGAGGAGTTCGGCTTCCACTATTCCGGGCCGATCGACGGCCACGACATCCCGCAGCTGGTGCAGGCGCTGCGCACGCTGCAGGGCCTCGAGGGCCCGCAGCTGCTGCACGTGATGACGACCAAGGGCAAGGGCTATCCGCCGGCCGAGCGCGAGCAGATCGAGTACCACGCGGTCGGACCGTTCGATCCGCAGGCCGGTCTGGCGCGCAAGGGCGCGTCGAAGCCGACCTACACCGACGTCTTCGGCGACTGGCTCTGCGACATGGCGCAGGCCGACGAGCGGCTGTACGGGATCACGCCGGCGATGCGCGAGGGCTCAGGCCTGGTGCGCTTTTCGAAGGAATACAAGAGCCGTTATTTCGACGTCGGCATCGCCGAGCAGCATGCGGTGACGCTGGCGGCCGGCATGGCCTGCGAAGGCGCCAAGCCGGTCGTGGCGATCTATTCCACGTTCCTGCAGCGCGCCTACGACCAACTGATCCACGACGTCGCGCTGCAGGACCTCGACGTCCTGTTCGCGATCGACCGCGGCGGCGTGGTCGGCCCCGACGGCGCGACGCATGCCGGCAGCTTCGATCTGTCGTACCTGCGCTGCATTCCGAACATGGTCGTGATGGCGCCGGCCGACGAGGACGAGTGCCGCAAGCTGCTGACGACCGGCTTCCGTCACGCCGGACCGGCCGCCGTGCGCTACCCGCGCGGTACCGGACCCGGGGTCGCGATCGACCCGGCCCTGACCGATCTGCCGATCGGCAAGGCCGAGCTGCGCCGCAGCGGCCACGGTGTCGCCCTGCTCGCGTTCGGCGCGATGGTGCAGCCGTGTGCGAAGGTCGCCGAGGCGATCGACGCGACCCTCGTCAACATGCGCTTCGTACGTCCGCTCGACGAGGCGCTGATCCTCGAACTCGCGCGCAGTCACGCGGCCCTGGTGACCGTCGAGGACAATGCGGTCACCGGCGGTGCCGGCAGCGGCGTCGCCGAACTGCTGACCGCACACGGCCTGGCCGTGCCGCTGCTGCAGCTCGGCCTGCCCGACCGCTTTCTCGAGCACGCCAGCCGCGAGGAACTGCTCGCCGAGTGCGGGCTCGACGCGGCCGGCATCGAAGCGGCCGTGCGTGCCCGCTACGGCGCGCATCTGGCGCTGCCGCTGCGCCAGGCCGGCTGACCGGATCGCGCCGCGCGGCGCGCGCGGCGATACGCAGGCGCATCGGCGCACCCGCGCGTCGCCGGTGATGCCGCCACGACGATGACGCTGCGCTCGCGCGTCGGACTCAGACCGCTACGCGGCCCAGACTGACGCGATCGCGCGCCTCGATGTCGCGCGCGGTTTCGATTTCGGTCATCCCGGCCGCCTCGAGCAGCGCACGCACCGCGGCGCCCTGGTCGTAGCCGTGTTCGAGCAGCAGCCAGCCGCCGCGCTGCAGATGGGCCGGCGCGTGCGCGACGATCGTCCGGATCGCGTCCAGGCCGTCGCCGCCGGACGCCAGCGCCGCCGCCGGCTCGTAGCGCAGATCGCCGCGTGCCAGATGCGGATCGCCGTCGCGGATGTACGGCGGATTCGACGCGATCAGATCGAAGCGCGCGGCGCCGAGCGCCGCGGTCCAGTCGCCCTGCGCGAACGCGACGTTGGCCAGACCGAGTCGCCGCGCGTTGGCCTGCGCGACCGCGAGCGCCGCCACGCTCGCATCGGTCGCGGTCACCCGCGCCAACGGCCGCTCGCTGGCCAGCGCCAGTGCGATCGCGCCCGAGCCGGTGCCCAGATCGGCGACACGCGCCGGCCTGCGCGGATCGATGCGCTGCAGCGCCAGCTCGACCAGCCGTTCGGTATCGGCACGCGGAATCAGCACGTCCGGCGTCACCGCCAGATCGAGCGTCCAGAAACCCTGCGAGCCGATCAGATACGCCAGCGGCTCGCCGGCCGCGCGCCGCTCGACGAGCGCGGCGAAGCGTGCCGCCTGCGCGGCATCGGGCACCGCGTCGCCGTGCGCGTAGAGCCAACCGCGCGGCCGCTCGAGCGCGACCGCCATGATCCGCTCGGCTTCCAGCCGCGCCGCATCGGACGCCGCCAGCCGCGTCGCGGCCACGCTCAGCAGGCCGCGGACCGTCATCGCCGCGCTCATGCCGGCGGCGGTGGCGGTGGCGGTGGCGGCAGATCGCCGATCGGATCGAGCTTGGCGGCCGGTGCCGGCGAACGCCAGTAGCCGCCGCGCTGCCAGGCCGCGAAGCCGCGGCGCAGCCAGTCGACGACGGCCCAGGCCAGCCACAGCGCCCAGGCCAGCATCGCCAGCTTGTAGACCCACAGCGGCAGCGAGATCGCACCGGCCACCGGCAGGGCGTCGGCGCTGCGATCGGCGAACCAGCGCAGCAGCTGCGCGGTCGAGCCGTTGCCGGTCACGTACATGTCCGGCGCGCCGAGCAGGCCGTTGCGGATCGCATTGAACATGCACAGCAGCGCGGCCAGCGTCAGCACCGGCAGCGCGATCTGCACGAGATTGAAGCGCAGCGCATCGGCCGGCGCCCAGCGGCGACGCCCGTCCAGCGCGAACAGCCAGACCGCGACCAGGATCAGCGCCGCCCACGAGAACGTCGAGAAGCCCAGGCCGAGCAGCAGCCACTGATGCATGCGCAGCGGCGAATGCCGCCAGCGCGATAGCAGGATCGCGGCGATGACCATCACCAGCAGCTCGCCCCAGAGCAGCACGGCCGGGCCGACCGGCGGACCGTACGCGGCCAGCAGCCAGCGGTCGTGCGGCAGCTGCAGCGAGAGATCGATGTTGGCCGCCGGCAGTCCGAGCGACAGCGCCGGCGTGGCGACCCGCGTCGCGATCGGCACGGCCTGCCGGAACGTGATCTCGACCTGCTGCAGGCCCGGCACGACCGGCACGGCCAGGCGTCCATCCTGCAGCCGCAGGTTCAGCGTCTCGCCGCCGCGCCGGACGCCGAGCAGCTCGGCGCCTTCGGGCAACGCGAGCACCTGCTCGCCGCCCTGGCTCGCGCGCAGATCAAGCTGCACGGTATGCGTGGCCGCGCGCTGACCGATCTCGCTCGACAAGGCGACGCGGTCGATCGCGCGCGTCGCGCCGGCGACCGCCGCCGGACGCGTGATATGCAGATTCAGCGTCTCGCCGGGCAGCGGATGGAATTCGAAGACGCGCAGGTCGGCGGCCGAATCCTCCGCTGCATCGAAGCCGGCCTCGGGCACGCCGTCGAAGCGGACGTTCCAGGTCGGACTGACCACGATGCGCCAGACTTCGGCGTGGCCGCTCAGCGGCGGCGCCGTCAGCGTCAGCGTGTCGCGCGGATCGAGCGTCGCGGCGTACTCGGCGTGGTCCTGACCGTCGGCGATCGGCAGCTCGATCCGGCCGTCGGCGACGCGCGCGCCGGCGGTCAGTACGCGCTCGCCCGGCAGCGACGGGATGTTCGCGACCAGGCCGCCCTCGCGCGGCGCCATCCGCTCGATGCGCGTCGAGACGCGCCAGTCGACGTCGAGCGACAGCTCGCGCACCACGCGTACGAACGGCGCGAATTGCTGATCGCCGCCCGATACGCGGGCAGACTCGCCGGCGTCGCGCAGACGGACCAGGCTCAGCGCTTCGGTCAGCAGGCGGCCGTCGGCACTGCCGGCGGCCTGCCAGCCGCTGCCGGAGAACACGACGCGACGCGGCTTCAGCGGAAACGCCAGCGCGACCTTGTCGGCCAGCGCCTGCCAGCGCAGCTCGACGCGATGCACGCCACGCGGCACCAGGATGCGCGCACCGCCGGGCACGCCGGCGATGCCCTCGACGCTGCCGTTGTCGAGCCGCGCCGTGCGCAGCGCCAGCGTCTTGTCGTCGGCCGGCACCGGCACCGCGCTGCGCTCGAGCGCATGGACCTCGAGCACCGCGACGACCTCGTCGCCTTCGGCCGAGAGCTCGGCGAGCGCGATGTCGGCACATTGCGGCGCGCAGCGCGGCGGTTCGATCAGACGATCGCGCAGCTGGCCGAGCAGTTCGTCGGACGGAAAGCCCTGCGCCTGCAGCGGCGGCGCGAATGCCGTCGCCGAGCACGCCAGCGCGATCGCTGCGAGACCCGCCGCGGCCGGCCGCGAGCGCAGCGGCAGCAGCGGCGTGCGACGCGCGATTCGCCAGATCAGCACCGCCAGCAGCGCGACCAGCACCAGCTTGAGCGACCGCACCAGCCACGGCGGCGCGACCAGCAGGCGGACTTCCTGGCTCGGCAGCACTGGCCCGCTCCATTCGAGCTGGTAGGTGCGCCCGATCCGCCAGCCCGGCTCGCCGCCGCCGGTCTGTACGACGCTGGTCTGCACGTAGCGCTTGAGCACCTGCGAAGGCAGGCTGCGCGAGCCGGTGACGGTGACGCGCTCCAGAGCTTTCGCAGCGTCGGCGCGCTCCGCAGGCTCGGCCGCCGACGGCGCCGGTGGCGGATGCGGCGGCACCGGCTCGGACATCACCATCGCATCGCCGGCGCCGGCCGCGCTCTGCGGATAGGCCGATTCGATAAACCCGCTGTCGGCCTCCAGCTGCGGATACAGCGCCGTGCGCACCTGCGTGATCGCGAACGGCAGCGTCACCACGACCAGCAGCGCGAGCGCGGCCAGGCGCAAGCCCGCCGCCACCTCGGCCAGGCGTCCGGCCGGCAGCGCGCGCACGATCAGACCGAGCGCAAGCACCAGCATCAGCGTCCACAGCGGTGCACCGGCTTCCTGATAGCCGATCAGCAGATAGGCCAGAACCAGCAGGCCGCCGGCCCAGCCGAGCAGGCGCACGCCGAGCAGGATCACGACCGCCGCGACGAACACGTCGAGCAGGGTCCAGCCCGACAGCCAGCTGCCGAGCGCGCGATCGGTGCCCGGCGCCGCCAGCAGGCGATAGCCGTACGGCAGATGCAACGTCGTGGTGATCCGGTCGAACACCTGCTGCCAGCCGGCGATCGGCAGTGCGCCGGGCCCGGCCTCGATACGCACACCGGCATCGAGCGCGACGTCGGGCGTGCGCCATTCCACGCCGCTCCAGCCGCCCTGCCCGCCTTCGGTCACCAACAGCGGCTGATCGTCGGCGCGTGCCTGCGCGCGCTGCACGACGAACGGCGGCGCCGCGTCGAAGCGCCATCCGCTGTTCATGCGGCCGTCGATGTGGTCGCGCGCGAACCAGCCGCGGCCTTCGAAATCGAGCCAGGCCTCGCGCGTGAGCTGCAGGCGGTTGGCCTCGTCGCCCGAAGCGCCGCGCGAATGCTCGTCGATCCGCAGCGTGTCGCCGTCGGCCAGCGCGAACGCCGGCAGATCGCGCCAGGCCGGCGGCACGTCGGCCTGCTGCGGATCGACCTGGGTCGTCCCGCTCGCGGCCGTCACGCGCAGGCGCGGCGCCGCGGCATAGCTCCAGATCTCCTGGCTCGGCCACGGCGCGGCCGGAACGCGCGCGGTCGCCGCGGTCAACGGGCCGGCGGCGCGCGCGGTCAGGATCAGGACGTCCGAGCCCGCCTGCACCTGCACGCGCAGGCGGCCGTCGTCCTCGAGACGCACCGGCCAGCCCGCCTCGCTCTGCAAGGCCAGCGCGACGAAACCCTCCGGCAGCGCCGGCCCGATGCGCTCTTCTCGCGCCTGGCCCGACACGCCGATCTGGATCCGCGTCGTCAGCACGGCCGGAATGCCGTCGTCGAGGCGCCGATGGACGCGCAGATCCACGCTGTCGGCCTCGGCGGCGAGCGTCACGCCGCGGCCGAGCGTCAAGGCCTCGCCGTCGCGCTGCACCGGCACGATCGGGCGCCCGTCGACGCTGAGCGCGACCAGGGCGATCGACCGCGGCACGCGCAGCGACTGCGGCCGCTGCGTCCACGGAATCTCGGCGCGCACCTCGTGACTGCCGCTGCCGAGCCACAGAGCGGGACCGCCGCGATCGACCACCGGCATCGCGACACCGCCGACCGTGACGCGCTGCGGCCAGTGCTCGGCGTCGCCCGGCAGCGGCACCCAGCTCTCGGTCTCGAGCTGCCAGCGCTGCGCGATGCGCGCGCCGGCGGCATCGGCCGCGATCGTCAGCGTGCCCGGCCAGGCGCACAGGTAATCGTTCTCCGCCTGCCCCGGCCGGCCGGCGAGCAGCGTGCAGGTGCGGAACGCGTCGCGCTCGAGCACCCAGCCGCGCCATTCCTGCAGCGACGGCGGCACCGTCGGCTGCGCGATCGTCGACAGCGGCAGCAGCAAAGCGATCAAGCCGAGCCAGAAGCGATGCATCGTCGGTTCCCTCGTATGTCGTTGTCGGGCAGCGCAGTCAACGGCGACCTGCACACGGCGGGGTTGGATTCCGGGTCGATCGCGAGACGGCGCGCACGCGCCGGACGATCGCGGCGGGGTGTCTAGCGCAGCAGATGGCGGACCAGCTGCTCGACGCTGGCGAACACGAAGCCGGTCAGGAAGAACAGATAGCTCCAGCGCAGGTAGCGGTACTTGTGCTGGGCCAGATAGACGCCGAGCGCGTAGACGTCCGCGGCCCAGGTCGCGTACGGCGTGCCGTCCGGTGTCAGCACGCGCGCGACCTCGGTCAGATAGCGCTCGCGCGACAGCGTGGCGAAGTGGCCGAAGAACAGCAGGTTGAAATGGGCCGGCAGCGGCCCCTCGCCGACCGGCACCGGCCGGTACTTCGGCAGCACCGCGAGGATCGCCAGCAGCAGCGCCAGCAGCGTGAAGCCGGCCAGGATCAGCACCGACACGCGCAGGTCCGGATCCGACGCCCGCCCCAGCGACAGCGTCAGCACGATCGAGGACACCGTGATGATGATATTGGCCTTGGTGTCGGCCATGTTCGACAGCAGCACGTGGTGCTGCTGGGCGGTGCGCAGCAGGTTGTCGGCGGTATTGCGTTCGGGCACCCGTGCGAATGCGTCACGGGGTTCGGCGGCGTCGCGCATCGGGGCCTTCCATCGCGAGGATCGCGGCATTCTAGGCCATGTCCTCGGGACGCACGGCGGCGGCCGGTTCGCGCCGGCGGCCCGGCTGTCGCCGGGCCGCCGATCCGAATAGGTGGGCGACGGAAGCGGGGAGGGATTCCGTCGCCCGGGCGGCATCGTGGGGAGGGGGGAGTACGATGCCAGCCGAGCGTGAGGAGCGAAGTCCTCGAACGCCTGAGCCAGCAGATGGGGCCCGGCCCGGTCGCTTCAAGGGCTGCGCCCGAATGCCGCAGGAGGCACGCCGCGGCGCTGCCAAAAGCGGCACGCCTGCGATGGCGCGCTTATGGAATGGACTATCATCGATAGCCGCCACCTATGAATGACCTGCCATGAACCTGCGCGACCTCCGCTACCTGGTGGCGCTCGCCGAGCACAAGCATTTCGGCCGCGCCGCCGAGGCCAGCTTCGTCAGCCAACCGACGCTGTCGACGCAGATCCGCAAGCTCGAGGACGAACTCGGCGTGGCCCTGGTCGAGCGCACGCCGCGCAAGGTGCTGCTGACCGAGGTCGGCCAGGAGATCGCCGCCCGCGCGCGCGACGTGCTCAACGAAGTCGACCAGATCAAGGCGATCGCGCGGCGCACCGTCGATCCGGAGTCGGGCACCTTGCGGCTCGGCATCTTCCCGACGCTGGGACCGTATCTGCTGCCGCATGTGATCCCGCGCATCCGCGAGCGCTTTCCGCGCCTGGAGCTGCTGCTGACCGAGGAGAAGACCGAAGTCGTGCTGCGCCTGCTGCGCGAAGGCCGCCTCGACGCCGGCATCCTCGCGCTGCCGATCCACGATCCGCAGTTGCACAGCCAGTTCCTGTTCGAGGAGCCGTTCGTGCTGGCCGTTCCGGACGACAATCCACTGGCGGCGCGCTCGGCGCTGCGTCTGGACGACCTGGCCGACCAGAGCGTGCTGCTGCTCGAGGACGGCCACTGCCTGCGCGATCAGGCGCTGGAGGTCTGCCAGCTCGCCGGCGCCGGCGAGAAGGCCGGCTTCCGCGCGACCAGTCTGGAGACGCTGCGCCAGATGGTCGCGGCGCACGTCGGCATCACGCTGCTGCCGGTGCTCGCGGTCAAGCCGCCGGTGCCGCAGGTCGCGCACGTCCGGCTGGTGCAGTTCCGCTCGCCCGCGCCGAGCCGCAAGATCGCGATGGTCTGGCGCAAGAGTTCGGCGCTGGGCGGCTTCATCAAGTCGCTGGCCGACCTGTTCGCCGAGTTGCCGGCCGATCTGCTCGATCCCGGCGCCACCGCCGCGGCACCCGATCGGGTCTGATCCGCGCGCCGCGCCGATCGCGAGCCGGCTCGATTTGAGAAAGCCGGCTCGATCGGCTAGCGTTGCCGGATCGACGCGCCGGGCGGGGAGATTCCCGACGCATTTTCGTATCTCGAGGTTTTTTCAGGAGTTGTTCTTCGTGGCCAGCACCCCCGCACCGATCACCGTGTCCAGTCTCGACCTGGAGCGCATCGAACATCTGCTCGACCTGCCGGCGCATCGCGACGCCGCGGGCGCACAGGCGCTGCGTGGCGAGCTCGCGCGTGCGGCGATCGTCGATCCGCCGCAGATGCCGGCCGACGTCGTCACGATGAACTCGACCGCACGCGTGGTCGACGAGGAAAGCGGCGATACGCGCGAACTGACCCTGGTCTATCCGCGCGATGCCGACGGCTCGCCCGGCAAGGTCTCGGTGCTGGCGCCGGTCGGCGCCGCGATGCTCGGCCTGCGGATCGGCCAGACGATCGACTGGCCGCTGCCGGCCGGACGCTGGCTGCGCCTGCGCGTAAGCGACATCGCCTATCAGCCCGAAGCCAGCGGCCACCTGCACCGCTGAGCGCCGGACCCGCCTCGCCGCGGGTCCGCCACCGTTTCCGAACGACCGAATCTTAAGCCGCCGACGCCGCGCGCGCCGACCCGATCGCCGCCTCGACGCGCTCGAGTGCGGCCTCGACGTCGCTGCGCAGATCGGCCTCGTCCTCGATGCCGACCGACAGCCGCAGCAAGCCGTCGGCGATGCCGGCGCGCGCACGCGCCTCCGGCGCCATCGCGGCATGGGTCATGCCGGCCGGGTGGCAGACCAGGCTTTCGACGCCGCCGAGTGATTCGGCCAGCGTGAAGCAGTCCAGGCCGTCGACGAACGCACGCGCCGCCGCCTCGCCGCCGACCAGCTCGAAGCTCAGCATCGCGCCGAAGCCCGACTGCTGGCGCCGCGCCAGCACGTGTCCCGGATGATCGGCCAGGCCCGGATAGTGCACCGCGCGCACGGCCGGATGCGCGTGCAGCTGCTCGGCCAGCGCACGCGCGTTGGCCTCGTGCCGTGCCAGGCGCACCTTGAGCGTGCGCAGGCCGCGCAGCGTCAAATAGCTGTCGAACGGCGCTCCGGTCAGGCCCAGACAGTTGGCCCACCAGGCCAGCCGTTCGCCGAGCGCCGGCTCGCGCCAGATCACCGCGCCGCCGACGACGTCGGAATGGCCGTTCAGATACTTGGTCGTCGAATGCACGACGACGTCGGCGCCGAGGACGAGCGGCTGCTGCAGCAGCGGCGACAGGAACGTGTTGTCGACCGCGACCAGGGCGCCGGCCGCGTGCGCGGTCTCGGCGACGTGGCGCACGTCGGTGATGCGCAGCAGCGGATTGGACGGCGTCTCGATCCAGACCAGTTTCGGCCGCTCGGCCAGCACGGCCGCAAGCGCCTGCGGATCGTGGAAGTCGACGAACCGCACGCGATACAGGCCGCGCCGTGCCTGCGCGTCGAACAGCCGCCAGGTGCCGCCGTAGCAGTCGTGCGGCGCGACCAGCAGATCGCCCGGCTCGAGCACGGCGGCGGCGACCAGCGCGACCGCGGCCATGCCGCTGGCGGTCACCGCCGCGCCGCTGCCGCCCTCGAGTTCGGCCAGCGCGCCGGCCAGCGTGTCGCGGGTCGGATTGCCCGAGCGCGTGTAGTCGTAGCTGCGCTTCTGGCCGAAGCCGGCGAAGCTGAAATTGGTCGACAGGTACAGCGGCGGCATCACCGCGCCGTGCGCGGTATCGGCGTCGACGCCGGCGCGGACCGCGATCGTGTCCCGAGAGAGCGTACTCATGCGCAATCCTCCGCAGCCAGCGCGTGCCGGAAGATTCCGGCGATGGTCGCGTCCTCCTTGAGAAAGGCGTCGTGACCGTAGATCGAATCGAATTCGTGCAGCTCGGCGCGCGGACCGAGGCACTCGGCGAATGCGCGCAGCGTCTGGATCGGCACCAGCAGGTCGTCTCGCACGCCGACCACGGTCAGCGGCACCGCGATCGCCTCCGGGCGGCAACGGTGCGCGTCGAGCGAGGCCGACAGCGTCACGAAGGCCTCGGCCGGGAAGCGCGCCGCGAAACGCGCGCCGTGCGCGTCGAGCCAGCGCTCGAGGCCGTCGGCCGGCTCGGCGCCACCGAAGCGCGATTCGAGCTCGCCCGGGGTCCGGTACGACAGCATCGCCAGCTGGCGCGCCTGCGCGAGCGCGGCACCGCGGCGCTCCGGCGCGGCGGCGGCGACCAGGCCGCGTTGCAGACCGCGCAGACCGCGTGCCCAGGCGCTGGCCTGCGGACCAGCACTGATCACGACCGCGCGGCCGATGCGAGCGCCGGCCAGCCGCGCCAGGTGCTGGACGACGCAGCCGCCGTACGAGGCGCCGATCGCCAGCGCGACGCGCGCGATGCCCAGGTGATTGAGCACCGCCAGGACCGCGGCGGCCTGGTCCGCGCTGTCGATCGCCGGGAACGTATCGTCGCCGGCGCGCGGCCCGGTCGAGGCGTCGGCGCCGCCGAGCCAGTCGATCGACACGATGCGCAGCCGGCGCGGATCGAGCGCGCGGCCCACGCCGCACTGCGCCGACCACCAGCGATCCGGATCGCGGCCGGCCGAGATGCCGCCGAGCACGACCACGGCCGGCAGGCCGGGATCGCCCCAGGCCTGCCAGGCGATGTCGGCGTCGGTCAGGGTCCGGCCGCCGGCGAGCGCGAGCGCCGAGAGGCGCAGCACGCCGCGCAGCGGCTGCGGACAGGCATCGGGAAGATCCGGGGATTCGAAGGAAAGGACGGCGGCCACGTGCTGCTCCTGATCTGATCGGCGCGACCGGAGCAGCGCGCACGGGGCGCGACCGCTCATCTCCCGAAGCCCGGCCGAGCCGGCGGCTTCGCTGGAATTGGCACCGTGCGACGGATGTCGCGGTTGCCCCGGCGTCTCAGACCCAGTGTCTCGACCGGTCGCGATGAGTGGGCCGCACTCTACGCAGGCGCCGCGCCTGCGTCAATAGGCGTATAGACGTCTATACGTCCTTACGTGGAAGACCCGGGCTGCGACCGGCGCCGCGCGGGCCGCCACGAGCCGATGAAGATGCCGAGCAGGGAGAGCCCGAGGCCGAGCCAGTCGAGCGGCCGTGTCGGCCGCGCGAAGATCGCCACGTCGAGCAGGAACGACAGTGCCGGCTGCAGCAGCAACAGCAGCCCGACCAGCGACGCCGGCAGCTGCGGCATCGCCCGCACCAGCAGGATCCAGCCGATCACCTGGCCGAACAGCGCGAGCCCGAGCAGCGCGCCGAACGAATGCAGATCGGGAATCTCGAACGAGGCGCCCTCGCCGAGCATCGAGACCGCGAGCACGGCCGCGCAGATCCACGAGGTCACGCCGATCAGCTGGGCCGGCGCGAGCGTGACCTGGCCACTGCGCTGGACGTGACGCGTCGTCAGCAGGTAGACCGCATAGGCCACGCCGGTCAGCAGGCCGAACATCACGCCCTGCCGATAGACCGCGTCGAACCGGCCCCACTCCAGCCCGACCAGCAGGTACAGGCCGACCAGCGCCACCGCGGTACCGGCGACGAACGGCGCGCCGATCCGCTCCCGGTACAGCACGACGCCGGCCAGCGCCATCAGCAGGACCTGGAAGTTGCCGAGCAGGGTCGCCAGCCCCGGGCCGACCTGATGGATGCTGCGATGCCAGAGCATCAGATCGACCGCGAACGCCACGCCCGGCACCAGCAGCCAGCCGATCGTGCGCGGCGTCAGCGGCCGCCACGCACGCAGCGCGATCAGGCCGCCGGTCAGCATCAATGCGCCGAACAGCATCCGGTAGAACGCCGAGGTGGTCGGCCCGACGCCGGCGAGGCGCACGAAGATGCTGGTCGTGCTGATCAGCGCGGCGCCCGCACTCATCCGCCAGACCGCTGCACGCGGCACGGCCGGCGTCGGGCTCAAGCCAGCAGCTCGCTCAGATCGTCCGGCGGCGCCGGCGCGGCGGGGTCGAGCTCGGCCAGCAGCGCGCGCGCCGCGGCCAGGTCCTCGTCACCGACCCAGAGCACGTAGAGGCCGAACGGCGGCATCTCGCCGAGCGCGCCGGACAGATACTCGCCGCCGAGATGGACGCGGATGCCGCCGGACTCGAGCAGACCCTTGCGCAGATGGGCGTCGATGAGCGAATCGGTGCGGCAGGCGATCTTCACGGCGCCACTGTGCCGCAAAGCGCGCCGCGCGGTCCAGGGCGCAGCGGCGGCCCCGGGTCCGCCCTGCACTCGTCTGGACGCTGCCGGTCGATCGGCGCATGATGCGCCCCGCCGTGCCGCGTCCGCGCCGCACCCCGCGCCCGACTGCCGATCCGATGGTCCAGCTGCCCGACGACGAGCTCGCCAACACGCTACGCGCCTGCGTCCTGCAGCTGCTCGGGATGCAGCGCCTCGCCGGCACGATCGACCTCCACGACGCCGCGCGCAGCGCCGCGCTGAAGATCGGCTGCGACTGGCGCGACCTGATGCGGCCACTGCGCACTGTCGCGACGACGATGATCGACGACGGCATCCTCGACGCCACCCAGGGCGAGGCCGCCGTCGACATCCGTCACGCGCGCGGCCCGGTGCGGCTGCGCCTGCGCGACACGCTGCCGGCTCGACCGGCCTGACCGCAGCGCACCGTCGCACTCCCGGACCGGCCGCCCTCACCAAGCGCAGCCGGGAAGGTTAGACTTGCCGACTTTGGCTTTACGGGACATGCGACGGCAGGCATGAGCGACCATTTGACCTCCAACCACTTCATCCGCCAGATCGTCCTGGACGATCGCGCCGCTGGCAAGCACGGCGGGCGGGTCGCCACGCGCTTTCCGCCCGAGCCAAACGGCTATCTGCACATCGGCCACGCCAAGTCGATCTGCCTGAACTTCGGACTGGCCGGCGAGTTCGGCGGCACCTGCAACCTGCGCTTCGACGACACCAATCCGGTCAAGGAGGACGTCGAGTACGTCGCGGCGATCCAGGAAGACGTGCGCTGGCTCGGCTTCGAGTGGACCGAGCTGCGCCACGCCTCGGACTATTTCGAGGTGTTCTACCGCTGCGCCGAGAAGCTGATCCGCAACGGCCGCGCGTTCGTCTGCGACCTCAGCGCCGAGCAGGTCCGCGAGTACCGCGGCACGCTGACCGAGCCGGGCCGCGACTCGCCGTATCGCGACCGCTCGGTCGAGGAGAACCTCGACCTGTTCCGGCGCATGCGCGCCGGCGAGTTCGCCGACGGCGCGCGCACGCTGCGCGCGCGCATCGACATGGCCAGCGGCAACATCAACCTGCGCGATCCGGCGCTGTACCGGATCCGCCGCGTGCCGCACCAGAACACCGGCGACGCCTGGCCGATCTATCCGATGTACGACTACGCGCACTGCATCTCCGACGCGCTCGAAGGCATCACGCACTCGCTGTGCACGCTCGAGTTCGAGGATCACCGGCCGCTCTACGACTGGTGCCTGGACCAGCTCGACCTGCCCGGCGATCCGCAGCTGACCGAGCCGCTGCGCGCCGCCGGCCTGCGCTGCGAGCCGAGCCGCCCGCAGCAGATCGAGTTCTCGCGCGGCAATCTCGACTACACGGTCATGAGCAAGCGCAAGCTGATGGCCCTGGTCCAGGACGGCCTGGTCGACGGCTGGGACGATCCGCGCATGCCGACGCTGTCGGGTGCGCGCCGGCGCGGCTTTCCGGCCGCGGCGATCCGCGCGTTCTGGGAGCGCATCGGCATCAGCAAGCAGAACAGCGTGATCGACGTCGGCGTGCTCGAAGGCTGCGTGCGCGAGGCGCTCGACGCGACCGCGCCGCGCCGTCTGGCCGTGCTCGATCCGCTGCGCCTGGTCCTGACCAATCTGCCGGCCGGCCACGAGGAGCGGCTGAGCTTTCCGAATCATCCCAAGGACGAGAGCGCCGGCCATCGCCAGGTGCCGTTCTCGGACACGCTGTGGATCGAGCGCGAGGACTTCATGGAAGTGCCGGTCAAGGGCTTCCATCGCCTGGTGCCGGACGGAGAGGTGCGGCTGCGCGGTGTCGGCATCGTGCGCTGCGAGGAAGTCGTCAAGGACGCCGCCGGCGCGGTCGTCGAGCTGCGCTGCACGCTCGACGCCGATACGCGGCCGGGCCAGCCCGGTGCCGAGCGCAAGGTCAAGGGCACGATCCACTGGGTCAGCGCGCGTCATGCGCTCGAGGCCGAGGTGCGCCTGTACGACCGCCTGTTCGACACGCCCGATCCCGACGACGACGCCGACGGCAAGACCTATCGCGATCATCTCAATCCGGCGTCCAAGCGCATCGTGCGCGGCTATCTCGAGCCGTCGCTCGACACCGTCGCGAGCGAGTCGACGTGGCAGTTCGAACGCATGGGCTACTTCGTCGCCGACCGCCACGACCACGGCGCGGCGCGTCCGGTGTTCAATCGCATCGTCACGCTGCGCGATTCGTGGGCCAAGGCCGCCGGCCGATGAGCCTGCGCGCGGCCGGCTGGATCGCGTGGCTGGCGATGCTGGCCGGCTGCAGTCCGTCGCCGCCGGCCGCATCGACCGCAGCGACGCCCGAGCCGGCAGCCGCCGTCTCTGCGACGCCGCCCGGCGAGGTCGACTACAGCTGCCGCGTCGATGCCGACTGCGCGGTCAAGGACGTCGGCAACTGCTGCGGCCGCTACCCGGCCTGCGTCAATCGCGACAGCCCGACGTTTCCGGAACGGGTCGCCGCCGAATGCGCACGGACCGGCATGTCCGGCATCTGCGGCTACCCGGAGATTAGCGGCTGCCGCTGCGTCGAGCAGCGCTGCGCCGCCGTCACCGGCTCGGACGAGACGCACTGATGCTGTATCTGCAGATCCACCTGACCCTGCCCGCCTGGATCGCCGAGACCGTCGACCTGCAGCGGCGCTACGCCGACGACGAGGCCCAGGTCGCGCTCGCGATCGAGCTGTCGCGACGCAACGTCGAGCTGCGCAGCGGCGGCCCGTTCGGCGCCGCGGTCTTCGACGCGGACGGCCGCGTGATCGCCGTCGGCGTCAATCGCGTGGTACCGCACACCTGCTCGGTGGCGCATGCCGAGATGATGGCCTACATGACCGCGCAGCAGCGCCTGCAGCGCAAGCGCCTCAACGAGGACGGCGGCCGCTACACGCTGGCGACCAGCTCGCAACCGTGCTGCCAGTGCTACGGCGCGACGGTCTGGGCCGGCGTCGACACCCTGCTGATCGGCGCGCGCGCCGAAGACGTCATGACGCTGACCGAGTTCGACGAGGGCCCGCTGCCGGCCGACTGGATCGGCGAGCTCGAACGGCGCGGCATCGCCGTGCGGCGCGACATCCTGCGCGAGCAGGCGCGCGAGGTGCTCGACTTCTACACGCGCAGCGGCGGCGCGATGTACTGAGCGGCGCGCCCGACGCACCGCCCGGCCCAGGATCGATCGTGACGGACTCCGACATCGCGCCTGCGCGCCCGCTCGACGGCTTTCTGGCCTGGTGCCGGCCCGGCTTCGAGAACGACTGCGCGCAGGAGCTGGCCGCGCTCGACGCGCAGCTGGCGACCGGCGGCTATGCGCGTGCGCGGCGCGACAGCGGCTACGTCGAGTTCATCCTGCCCGACGCGGCCGCTGCGGCGCGCTACGGCCGCGCGGTCGACTGGCGCTCGCTGACGTTCGCGCGGCAATGGCTGCCGCTGCGCGCACGCGTCGACGGCCTGCCGGCCAGCGACCGGCTCGCCGTGCTGCTGCCTGCGATCCGCGCCGCCGGCCACGCCTTCGCCGACGCCTGGATCGAGTCTCCCGACAGCGATGCCGGCCGCGAACTGGCCGGCCTGTGTCGCTCGCTCAACGCCGCCCTGGTCGCCGCGATGAAGCGCGAGCGCCTGATCGATCCGGCCGCGCCGCAGCGGCTGCACGTCGGCCTGCTCGATCCGACGACGGCCCTGCTGGCGATCGCCGAGGTGTCGCGCAGCGCGCCGTGGCCCGGCGGCATCCCGCGCCTGCGCTTTCCGAGCAGCGCGCCGAGCCGATCGACGCTCAAGCTCGAGGAGGCGTTCCTGGTCCTGCTCGACGAGGCCGAGCGCGAACGCGCACTGCGTCCCGGCATGACCGCGGTCGACCTCGGCGCCGCGCCGGGCGGCTGGACCTGGCAGCTGGTGCGCCGCTCGATCCACGTGACCGCGGTCGACAACGGCCCGATGGACGCCGCCCTGCTCGCCTCCGGCCTGGTCGACCACCGCCGCGAGGACGGTTTTCGCTACCAGCCGCCGCGGCCGGTCGACTGGCTGGTCTGCGACATGGTCGAGCAGCCGCGCCGCATCGCCACGCGGATCGGCGACTGGCTCGCCGCCGGCTGGTGCCGGCACGCGATGTTCAATCTGAAGCTGCCGATGAAGAAGCGCCACGACGAGGTCGTGCTGTGCCGCGAGCGGGTCGCCGAGGCGGTCGCCGGGCGGCGCCTGGACTGGCGCGCGCGCCAGCTCTATCACGACCGCGAGGAAGTCACCGTCTACGCCGCGCTGCGCTGAGCGGCGGTGCAACCGCTATGCTAAAGCGCCGCCGGAATCGGCCGCCGCCCCTTTCGATCGATCCCCGATGAAGCGTCTGTCCTCGTTCCTTCCGCTGCTGCTGCTGATCGCGGCCGGCGGCGCTCTTTACGCGTCCGGCCTGCTCGACGGCCTGCATCCGGCCGCACTGGTCGAGCGGCACGGCGAGCTGCAGCGGCAAATCGAGGCATATCCGCTGACTGCGGCCGCGGCGCAGATCGCCGCGATGACGGTCGCCGCCGCGACCGGCCTGCCCGGCGCGGTGCTGATCGTGCTGACCGGCGGCATGCTGTTCGGTGCCGTGTACGGCACGCTGCTGTCGACGATCGGCCTGGTGCTCGGCACCGCCTTGCTGTTCCTCGCCAGCCGCCGCGCGTTCGCCGGCGCCGACCGGCCACCGCCGGCGCTGATCGCGCGGATCCGGAGCGGGTTCGAGACGCATCCGGTCAGCTACACGTTCTTCCTGCGCCTGGTCTCGTTCTTCCCGTACGGCGCGGTCACCGTCGCGCTGGCCTGGCTGCGCTGCCCGCTGCTGCTGTTCTTCGGCGCGAGCACGATCGGCGGTGCGGTCATGACCGCAGTGGAAACCAGCCTCGGCGCCGGGCTGGCCCGTTCGCTGGCGCGCAGCGGCCGCCTGGAGCTCGGCGTCCTGACGCGTCCGGAGGTCGTGCTGCCGATGCTCGGCATGGCGGCGCTGGCCCTGACGCCGATCCTGGTCTCGCGGCTGCGGACGGGCCGTCGTGCACCCGAGCCGGCCGCGGCGCCGACGGCCGGAACGATCGAGCACGCCGCCCCGGCGATCGACCTCCCACCGCATATCGCGAACACCGCCGCATGAACCGGCCGGGCGCGGCGCGCGGCCCGAACGGCCTCGTCCTCGCGCTCGCTCTGGTCTTCGCGGCGCTGACGCTGAGCCCCGGCTACGTCGCCGGCGCCGGACCGTAGTGGCAGCTGTCGGCTCGCGAAGCCGCGCAGAGTCAGATCGGCGGGTACTCCCACGCGCGCGGCGACTGGCATCCGGCCCGGTTGCGGATCGACGACGACCACGCGCCCGAGGCGGCCCCTATGGCGCGCCGAGCAAGCACTGTACGCGAGCGCTCGATTGAGGGCGTTCACGCCATTGGGCTATGCTGCAAGCCTTTGTCCGGCGCGGCGTTCGCGCCTGCGCTACGCCGAGGCTGCCGCTTGACCCCGACCGTCCAGACCGCCCCCGTGCAGAAGTCGTTCTGGCGGGCCTTGGCGCTCAGCCTGACCATCGCGGTGCTGAATTTCGGGCTCTGGGCCTGGCTCAACCGGCCGACCCCGATCGCCGACTGGAACGGCCAGGTCGGCGGCTTCGCGTTCAGCGCGTTCCAGCGCTATCAGGATCCGACCAAGGACATCTATCCGAGCGAGGCCGAGCTGGCCGGTGACATCCGCCTGATGGCGCAGTACACGCGCCGCATCCGCACTTACGCCTCGCTGGAGAGCCCGCAGATCCCGCGGCTGGCGCGGCTGTACGACATGAAGGTCATGGCCGGCGCCTGGCTCGACCGCCGCGCCGACCACAACGACCGCGAACTCGAAGCCCTGGTCACGCTGTCGCGCAAGTACGACAACATCGAGCGCGCGATCGTCGGCAACGAGTCGGTGCTGCGCGGCGACGTCACGGTCGAGCAGCTGATCGGCTATCTCGACCGCGCGCGCGCGCAGCTCGACATCCCGGTCTCGACCGCCGAGCCGTTCTTCGTCTGGGAGCGCAATCCGGAGCTGGCGCGCCACGTCGACTTCATCACCGTGCATCTGCTGCCGTACTGGGAGCGGATACCGCGCAAGGACGCGATCGGCTTCACGCTCGGCCAGTACCAGCAGCTCAAGCGACTGTTCCCGGACAAGCCGGTCGTGGTCGGCGAAATCGGCTGGCCGTCCAACGGCGACCGCAAGGAGTACGCGCAGCCGACGCTGGCCAACGAGGCGCAGTTCCTGCGCGAGTGGTTCAACCTCGCCGCGCGCGAGAACATCGACTACTACGTCATGGAGGCGTTCGACCAGCCCTGGAAGGAGGCCAACGAAGGCCGCGCCGGCGCGTACTGGGGCGTGCTCAACGCCAACCGCCAGCCGAAGTTCGCGTTCACCGGTCCGGTCGTGGAGGACACCACCTGGCCCTGGAAGGCGGCCGCCGCCTCGCTGCTGGCGCTGCTGCCGATGTTCTGGTTCGCGCGGCATTTCATGCGCTTCCGCACCGCGGGCCTGTGGTTCTTCCTGGTCCTGATCCAGCTCGGCGGCACGCTGCTGGTGTGGTCGGCGACGCTGCCGTACGACTTCTACCTGAGCCCGCTCGACTGGACGATGCTGACCCTGCTGCTGCCGGCGCAGGTCGCGATCATCCTGGTGCTGCTGATCAACGGCTTCGAGTTCACCGAGGTGATCTGGCGGCCGCGCTGGCTGCGCCATTTCGGCCTGCTGACGCCGCAGCCCGGCGATCCGCAGCCGTTCGTGTCGATCCACCTGGCCTGCTACAACGAACCGCCGGAGATGGTGATCCTGACGCTCGACTCGCTGGCCGCGCTCGACTACGAGAACTTCGAGGTGCTGGTGATCGACAACAACACCCGCAACCCCGAGGTCTGGAAGCCGCTGGAGGCCTACTGCGAGAAGCACGGACCGCGCTTCCGCTTCTTCCATCTGGAACCTTGGCCCGGCTTCAAGGCCGGCGCGCTGAACTACGGCCTGACCGTCACCGATCCGCGCGCCGAGGTCATCGCCGTCGTCGATGCCGACTACGAGGTGCGCACCGACTGGCTGCGCGCGCTGACCGGCTACTTCCGCGATCCGAAGGTCGCCGTCGTGCAATGCCCGCAGGCGCACCGCGACTGGGAGCACAACGCGTTCAGGCGCATGTGCAACTGGGAGTACGACGGCTTCTTCCGCATCGGCATGCATCACCGCAACGAGCGCAACGCGATCATCCAGCACGGCACGATGACGATGGTGCGCAAGAACATGCTGGTCGACACCGGCAGCTGGTCGGAATGGACGATCTGCGAGGACGCCGAGCTCGGCCTGCGCCTGATGCACGCCGGCTACGACCTGGTCTACGTCGACGAGGCGATCGGCAAGGGCCTGACACCGGCCGACTTCAAGGCCTACAAGTCGCAGCGCTACCGCTGGGCGTTCGGCGCGATGCAGATCATGAAGGCGCGCTGGAACTGGATGGTCTCGGGCGACAGTCCGCTCAGCCGCGGCCAGAAGTTCCACTTCCTGACCGGCTGGTTCTCCTGGTTCGCCGACGCGCTGCATCTGGTCTTCACGCTGATGGCGATCGCCTGGACCGTCGGCATGGTCGGCTGGCCGCAGTACTTCGCACTGCCGCTGCAGCTGTTCCTGGTTCCGATCATCGGCTTCTTCGTCTGCAAGGCGGTGTTCGGCATCGTGCTCTACCGCGTCCGCGTGCCGTGCTCGTGGAAGGACACGATCATGGCCTCGATCGCCAGCATGGGGCTGTCGCACGCGATCGCGCGCGGCATCTTCCAGGGCCTGTGGCAGAAGAAGGGCGAGTTCGTCCGCACCGCCAAGAGCCGCCGCCTCGGCGCCAAGCCCAATCCGTTCACGTCGGTGCGCGAGGAAGGCCTGATGGCGCTGGCGCTCGCCGCCTGCATCGTCGGCATGATCCACTCGGTCGGCTTCCAGTACGTCGAGGGCAAGCTGTGGATCGCGATCCTCGCCGCGCAGTCGATTCCGTACGTGTCGGCGCTGATCGGCGCCTGGGTCGCGCACCGCTCCGGCGAGGCCACCGGCTGAACGGAATCGCACCGGGCATGCAGCGGATGCAAGCAATTGAAACGCGCCCGGCCGGTCCAGCCCCATCACTGCGCCGCGTTTGCTATAAGGTCCGGACCCGGTTCCGATGGCGCTCTGCATGATCGATCCACGCCACTCCGGTCGCGCGGTCCTGACCGCCGCCGTCACCCTGCTGCTGGCCGGTCCCGCGTTCGCGGCCCGGCTGAGCGTACAGCTCGAGGGGCTGGACGGTCCGCTGCGCGAAGCCGCGCTGGCGCGGCTGGAGCTCGAGCAGTACACCAATCGCGAGGTCAGTCCGGCCCAGGCGCGCCGTCTGTACAACCGCGCCGAGGGCCAGATCCAGGCCGCGCTCGAGCCGTACGGCTACTACAACGTCAGCGTGCACGGCGAGCTCAAGCAGAGCGGCGAGACCTTCACCGCCGTGCTCGAGGTCAAGCGCGGCGAGCCGGTGCGCGTGGCCGACGTGGACCTGCGCATCGAAGGCGAGACCGAAGGCATTCGCGCGATCGACCAGGCACGCGCGGCGTTCCAGCCGCGCGTCGGTCAGCCGCTCGACCACGCCGCGTACGAGCGCAGCAAGGCGACCGTGTCGGCCGCGCTGTTCGGCAGCGGCTATCTCGATGCGGTGCTCGGCACGCATCGGGTCGAGGTCAACCGGTCGAGCAATGCCGCCGACATCCATCTGGCCTGGAGTGCCGGCCAACGCTACCGCTTCGGCGAGACGCATTTCGAGGGCGGCCAGTTCTCCGACGAGTTCATGGCGCGCTACATCCCGTGGGAGCCCGGCAAGGACTACTACTCGCAGGATCAGCTGCTGAGCTTCCAGCAGCGTCTGGTCGACGCCAACTACTTCGCGATCGCCCAGGTGCAGCCGAACGTGGAGGGGGCCGCCGATGGCCTGGTGCCGATCGACGTGATGCTGGCCCCGGCCAAGCGCACGGTCTACACCGGCGGTGTATTCATCGGCACCGACACCGGCCCCGGCGTGCGCGGCGGCATCGAGCGGCGCTGGGTCAACGAGCGCGGCCACAAGCTCAATTTCGAGGCCTTGCTCGCGCAGCGCCTCAGCACCGTCACCGGCCTCTACCAGATTCCGCTGCCGGGTCAGGACAACCACGCCTACAACTTCGGCGCGACCTACCGCGACGAGGACACCGACACCAGCCAGTCCAAGACGCTGCGTCTGACCGCGAACGATTCGCGGATCTGGCACGGCTGGCTGCGCACGGTCGGCCTCAACTTCCTGACCGGCGACTTCAAGGTCGCCGACGTCGAGGGCTCCACGACCCTGCTCTATCCGGAGATCTCGTTCGCGAAGAAGCACGCCGACGATCTCACGTTCCCGCGCCGCGGCTGGTCGCTGACGCTGGCCGGGCGCGCCGGCGCCGAATCGGTGCTGTCGGACACCAGCTTCGCGCAGGTCACCGCCGACGCGAAATGGATCCGCGGCCTGGGCGACAACAGCCGCTTCATCGCGCGCGGCTCGCTCGGTTATACGCAGGTCAGCAATTTCGACCGGCTGCCGCCGGAACTGCGCTTCTTCGCCGGCGGCGACCGCTCGATCCGCGGCTACGCGTTCCAGACGGTCGGTCCGCGCAACGACGAGGACGACGTGATCGGCGGCAAGCAGCTGGTCGTGGCCAGCGCCGAGTACGAATACTACTTCTCGCAGAACTGGGGCGCGGCGGCTTTCGTCGACAGCGGCGACGCGTTCTCGGGCGGCAATTTCGACCTCAAGGTCGGCGCCGGTTTCGGCCTGCGCTGGCGTTCGCCGGTCGGCATGGTGCGCGTCGATCTCGCCACGCCGGTCGGCGACAGGTACGCCAGCGGCGTCGAGCTGCACATCATCATCGGGCCCGACCTATGAAATGGCTCAAGCGGATCGCGATCGCACTGCTGATCGTGCTGGCGATCGTCGCGGCGGCGCTGGCCTGGCTGCTCAACACCGGTGCCGGTGCGCGCTTCGTGCTGGCGCGCGCGCAGAGCGCGCTCGACGGCAAGCTCGTCGTCGAGCGCAGCAGCGGTACGCTGGCCGGTCCGCTGCGGCTGGAAGGCGTGCGCTACCGCGACACCGAAGCCGGCGTCGACGCCAGGATCGCCGCGCTGACGGCCGACGTCGCGCTGGGCGCGCTGCTCGGCAAGCGCGTCGTGGTCCGCCAGCTCGAGGTCGAGACGCTCGACGTCGCACTGACCACGGTGCCGCCGAAGCCCGAAGCACCGTCCGAGTCGTTCTCGCCCGAGCCGCCGCTGGACATCGCGCTGGAGCGCTTCGCATTGCGCGGCGCGACGATCGGCCGCGACGGCGAGCCGCTGTTCGCGGCCGACAGCCTGAACCTCGCCGCAGCGTGGACGCACGAAGGCCTGACCGTGCGCGAACTCGCGCTGCGCGCGCCGGACGGCCAGGTCGACCTCGACGGCACGCTGACGACGCATCAGGGCTACGCCGGCAAGGGCCACACGGCGTTCCGCTGGCGCGTCGCCGAAACCGAGTACGCCGGCACGCTCGACGCCGACAGCGACGGCAAGCTGGCGCGGCTTGCGCTGAAGCTCGAGTCGCCGATGGCCGCCACGCTCGATGCGACGCTCGGCCAGAACGACCGCTGGCCGTGGACGCTGGCACTGGACGTACCGCGCTTCGACCCGAAGCGGCTCGCACCCGAAGCCGGCCTCGCCTCGGCAGCCGTCTCGCTGCGCGGCGAGGGCGATCTGGAGCGCGGCAGCCTGAGCGGCGACGTCACGCTCGACGAGCGTCGCCTGCATCTGGAGCCGCTCGACTACACGCTGAAGGATCAGATCCTGCGCATCGAGGCGCTCGGCCTGACCAGCCCGGATTTCGAAGGGCGGCTCGACGCCAGCGGCGAGGTGCGCCTCGCCGACGAGCCGGTCGGCGCGACCGCACACGTGACCTGGAAGGATCTGGTGCTGCCGGCCGACCTCGCCGGCCAGGTGCTCGCCAGCCACGGCACGCTCGACGTCGAAGGCAGCGCGGCGGCCTATGCGGCGCGCGGCAGCCTGTCGGTCGGCCCGCCCGGCCAGCTCGCCGACCTGACGCTCGACCTCAGCGGCACGCCCGAGGCGATCGCGCTGAAGACGCTGGCGCTGGTCCAGCCCGACGGCGGTCTCGATGCCAGCGGCACGGTCACGCTGCAGCCGGCGCTGGGCTGGGATCTTCAGGCCAAGGCGCAGCGGCTCGATCCCGGCGCGTTCGCGGCCGACTGGCCCGGCGCGCTCGACTTCGACCTCGCCAGCCGCGGCACGCTGACCGACCGCGGCCCGGACACGACGCTGCGCATCGAGCGCCTCGGCGGCACGCTGCGCAAGCGCCCGGTCGGCGGCAGCGCCGATCTGACGATCAAGCCGGACTTCATCGTCGACGGCAAGCTGAGCCTGCGCTCCGGCGGCAGCACGGTCGAGGTCACCGGCCGCGGCGGCAACCAAACCGACGCCAGCCTGCGCCTGGCGATCGGCTCGCTGGCCGACTGGCTGCCCGATGCCGGCGGCCGTCTCGGCGGCGACTTCCGCGTGCGCGGCCGCTGGCCGGCGCTCGACGTCGACGGCACCGCCGAAGGCACGGCGCTCGCGCTCGGCGATCTGCGCATCGACACGCTGTCGCTGAACGCGCACGTCGCCCATCTCGACGACCCGTCCGGCAAGGCGACGCTGACGTTCGGCGGCCTCAGCCAGGGCGAGCTGCGCTTCGACAGTCTGGCCGTGGAGGCCGAGGGCAATCAGGCGCGTCATCGCCTGCGCCTGGCCGGCGCCGGCAAGCCGGCCGACGTCACGCTGGCGCTGTCCGGCAGCGCGCGCGACGGCCGCTGGAACGGCACGCTCGAATCGCTCGGCCTCGCGATCGCCGGCCCGCGCGAGGTCACGCGCTTCGACCTGGCCGCGCCGGCCGCGCTCGGCTGGGACGGCCAGCGCTTCACGCTGGCCGACAGCTGCCTGACCGGCGCCGACGCGCGACTGTGCGTCGGCGGCAACGGCGCGGCCGACGGCAGCCTCGCCGCGCGCTACCGGATCGAAGCATTGCCGCTGCGCACCGTCGTGCGCCTGGCCGCACCGGACGCGCCGGTGCGGCTGCGCGGCGAGATCAGCGGTGAAGGCGACATCCGCCGCGACGCGTCCGGCGCACTGAACGGCCAGGCGACGCTGAGCTCGAACGAGGGCAGCATCATCTACGTCGACGGCGGCAGCCAGCCGCTGCTGAGCTATACCGGCTTCGCGCTCGAGGCGCAGTTCTCGCCGGCGTCGAGCGTCGCGACGGTCAAGGCCGGACTCGACCAGAACGGACGGCTCGACGGGCGCGTCCAGCTCGACGGTCCGCTCGGCGGCGACCCGGCGCTCGGCGGACGCGTCACGCTGGATCTGCAGAGCCTGGCCTTCGTCGAGCTGCTGACCAGCGAGGTCGCCAATACCAAGGGCCGCGTCTCGGCCGACTACGGCATCGGCGGCACGCTGTCGGCGCCCCAGCTGTCCGGCGCGCTGAAGCTCGAGGATTTCGCGACCGAAGTGCCGATCGCCGGCCTCAAGCTGCGCGACGGCCAGGTGTCGCTGCGCGCCGAAGGCGCCGACCGCTTCGTGCTCGACGGCTCGATCGTCTCGGGACAGGGCACGCTGAAGATCGAAGGCGACGGCGGTCTGGCCGCCGACGCGCCGCTGACGATGACGATCCGCGGCGAGAACGTGCTGGCCGCCGACATCCCGGCCGCCAACGTCATCGTCTCGCCCGACCTCAGCATCGAGCGCAATGCCAGCGGCACCTACGTCAACGGCAAGGTCGCGGTGCCGAAGGCCAACGTCGACGTCAGCAAGCTGCCCGGCGGCGGCGCCAGCGCGGCTTCGCCGGACGTCGTGATCGTCGATGCCGAGCAGGTCGAGCCGGGCCAGGCGCCGCCGGTCGTCGTCAACGTCTCGGTCGAGCTCGGCGATCAGGTCAAGCTCGCCGGCTTCGGCCTCGACGGCACGATCGCCGGCAATCTGCGCATCAACCAGCGGCCCGGTCGCGCGGCGACCGGTACCGGCACGCTCAACGTCGGCGGCACCTACAAGGCCTATGGTCAGGATCTGAAGATCGAGACCGGCCGCGTGCTGTTCGCCGGCACCGCGCTCGACAATCCGGGCCTGGACATCCGCGCGGTGCGCAAGATCGAGGCCGACGACGTCACCGCCGGCCTGATGATCCGCGGCACCGCGATCGTGCCGGTGCTGACGGTGTTCTCGGAACCGGCGATGGAGCAGTCGCAGGCGCTGTCGTACCTGGTGACCGGCAAGCCGCTGTCGGCGCTCGGCAGCGGTGAAGGCGACATGCTCGGCACCGCGGCGCGCGCGCTCGGCACGGCCGGCGGCGATCTGCTCGCCAAGAGCATCGGCAAGCGCATGGGCGTCGACGACATCGGCGTCGCCGACAATGCCGTGCTCGGCGGCGCCGCGTTCACGGTCGGCAAGTACCTCTCGCCGAAGCTCTATCTGAGCTATGGCGTCGGCATCTTCGAACCCGGCGAGGTCGTCACGCTGCGCTATCTGTTCCACCGGCGCTGGAACTTCGAGGCGCAGTCGGCGACCAGCGGCAACCGCGCCGGCATCAACTACCGCTACGAGAAGTAGCCGCGCCGCCCGCCGATCGCGGCGGCCGCGCATCGAGACGACCGCCGCGCACGACTGCCACGGCACCGTGCGCCGCGCCGACTCCGGCTCGGGCCACGCACGCAATCGACACCCGATCTGCCGGCCGCGCGTCAAGATGCGATCATGCGCGCATGACCGACTTCTCGACGCTGCCGCTCGCCCCTGCCCTGCAGCAGGCCCTCGCCGCACTGGACTACGTGCAGATGACGCCGGTGCAGGCGCAGAGCCTGCCGGCGATCCTCGACGGGCGCGACGCGATCGTGCAGGCGCGCACCGGCAGCGGCAAGACCGCCGCGTTCGGGCTCGGCCTGCTCAGCGCGATCGATCCCGCCGTCACTGCCGTGCAGGCCCTGGTGCTGTGCCCGACACGCGAGCTCGCCGATCAGGTCGGCAAGGAGATCCGCCGGCTGGCGCGCTTCATCCCGAACCTGAAGCTGCTGACGCTGTGCGGCGGCATCCCGCTGCGGCCGCAGCTGGCTTCGCTGACGCATCCGCCGCACGTCGTGGTCGGCACGCCGGGCCGCATCCAGGAGCTGATCGATCTCGGCGCGCTGCTGCTCGACCAGGTCCGTGTGCTGGTGCTCGACGAGGCCGACCGCATGCTCGACATGGGCTTTCTCGACGCGATCGACGCGATCGCGGTCAGCCTGCCCGAGCAGCGCCGCACGCTGCTGTTCTCGGCGACCCTGCCGCCGCCGATCCGCACCGTCAGTCAGCGCCTGCAGCGCGATCCGGCCGAAGTCACGGTCGCCGATGCCGAGCCGGCGATCGAACAGCGCTTCCACGAAATCGACCCCTCGCGCCGGTTCGACGCACTGCTGCGCGTGCTCGCCGCCCATCGGCCCGAATCGGCGCTGGTGTTCTGCAATACGCGGCGCGACGCCGAAAGCGTCGCCGAGCGCTTGCGCGGCCTCGGCCACAGCGCGGCCGCGCTGCACGGCGACCTGGACCAGCGCGAGCGCGAGGACGTGCTGGTGCGCTTTGCGCATCGCAGCTGCGTGGTCCTGACCGCCACCGACGTCGCCGCGCGCGGGCTCGACATCGACGATCTGCCGCTGGTGATCAGCTACGACCTGGCCAGCGACGCCGACAGCCACATCCACCGGATCGGCCGCACCGGCCGCGCCGGGCGCAGCGGCCTGGCGATCGCGCTGGCGGCGCCCGCCGACATGCCGCGCGCGAACGCGATCGAATCGCGCCTCGGCACGCGCCTGCGCTACCTGCCGCTGCCGCCGGCCGACGCCGCCGCGGCGCCGCTGGCGGCCTCGATGCGGACGCTGTGCATCGACGCCGGCCGCCAGGACAAGCTGCGGCCCGGCGACGTCGTCGGCGCGCTGACCGGCGATGCCGGGCTCACTGCCGACTGCATCGGCAAGATCGCGGTGTTCGCCACGCGCACCTACGTGGCGATCCGCGCCGACACCGCGGCGACCGCACTGAAGCGGCTGCGCGCCGGCCGCATCAAGGGCCGCACGTTCCGTATCCGCCCACTCGACTGACGGCGTGCGATACGCGCGGTGGCCGGCGATCGGCACCCGCCCCATCCGGCCGTCGCCGCGCGGCGCGGCGCGGGTCTCACATCGCGCATGAGAACGGGAAGGAGCGCGACGTCTCCTCCCCGCGGCGCCTCAGCGCTGCGCGATCGGCACGAAGGCGAGGTCTTCCGGACCGGTGTAGTTCGCGCTCGGGCGGATGATCTTGCCGTCGATGCGCTGCTCGATCACGTGGGCGCTCCAGCCGGACGTGCGCGCGATCACGAACAGCGGCGTGAACATCGCCGTCGGCACGCCCATCATGTGGTAGCTCACCGCGCTGAACCAGTCCAGGTTCGGGAACATCTTCTTGATCTCCCACATCGTCGACTCCAGCCGCTCGGCGATGTCGAACATCTTCATGTTCTTCTGCTCGGCCGAGAGCTCGCGCGCGACCTCCTTGATGACCTTGTTGCGCGGATCGCTGACCGTGTAGACCGGATGCCCGAAGCCGATCACGACCTCCTTGCGCTCGACGCGCGCGCGGATGTCGGCCTCGGCCTCGTCCGGCGAGGCGTAGCGTTTCTGGATCTCGAACGCGACCTCGTTGGCGCCGCCGTGCTTGGGACCGCGCAGCGCACCGATCGCGCCGGCGATGCACGAATGCATGTCGCTGCCGGTGCCGGCGATCACGCGCGCGGTGAACGTGGACGCGTTGAACTCATGCTCGGCGTAGAGGATCAGCGAGGTATGCATCGCGCGCACCCACAGCTCCGAGGGCTTCTCGCCGTGCAGCAGATGCAGGAAGTGGCCGCCGATCGAGTCGTCGTCGGTCTCCACCTCGATGCGCTTGCCGTTGTGGCTGTAGTGGTACCAGTACAGCAGCATCGGGCCGAGCGAGGCCATCAGCTTGTCGGCGATGTCGCGCGCGCCGGGATGGTTGTGGTCGTCCTTCTCGGGCGCCACGCAGCCGAGCGCCGAGACCGCCGTGCGCATCACGTCCATCGGATGCGCCGAGGGCGGCAGCTGCTCGAGCACGGCCCTGACCGAGGCCGGCACGCCGCGCAGCGACTTCAGCTTGGCCTTGTAGCCGGCCAGTTCGGCGACCGTCGGCAGCGTGCCGTGCACGAGCAGATAGGCGATCTCCTCGAACTCGCAGGCGGTCGCGACGTCGAGGATGTCGTAGCCGCGGTAGTGCAGATCGTTGCCGGTGCGGCCGACCGTGCACAGCGCGGTGTTGCCGGCGGCGGTGCCGCTCAGCGCGACGGACTTCTTCGGCTTGAACGGGATGGCGGTTTCGCTCATGGGGATTCCCTGTCTTGTCTTTCGGGGTTGGAAGCGGACCCGCCGTCGCCGACGCCGGCCTGCCGTTCGAGCAGGCGCTGCAGCATCTGGATCTGGCGGTTCTGCAGTTCGACGAGCACCGCCCAGTCGCGCTCGCGCAGCGCGTTGAGCTTCTCGTGCACCTGCATGATCTCGAGTTCGGATTTGACGTTGACTTCGTAGTCGTGCTGCGCGCCGAGCCGGTCGGCGGCGGCCTGGCGGTTCTGGCTCATCATGATGATCGGCGCCTGGATCGCGGCCAGGCACGACAGCACCAGGTTCAACAGGATGTACGGATACGGATCGAAGGCCTCGCGCGCGAGCACGAAGGTGTTGTAGCCCATCCACGCGAACAGCAGCACCAGGAAGCCGATGATGAACGGCCAGCTGCCGCCGACTGCGGCGACGCGGTCGGCGACGCGCTCGCCGAGTCCGCGCGAGCGGTCGAGCTCGCGCACGATGTTGCGCGAAACGCTGCGCCGCGCGATGAAGCGCTCGATCACCTCGCGCTCGTCGGCCGGCAGGCTGTCCAGCTCGGTCTGCAGCAGCTTGCGCGCGGTCTGGCGCGGGTCGATCCGGGCGAACGCAGACGCAGGGTTCATCGTTTCAACCTCGGCGGACCGGCGCAGGCGCCGGCAACGGCGGGCGCGAGAAGGTGCTCGCGATCACTTGATCGGATTCCCGAACCAGGCCTGATCCGTCCAGCCGCGGTTCGTCGAGACCAGCACGATCCAGTCGCGGCGCTCATCGTTGACGATCCTGCCGTCTCGGCCGAGCGCACCGTTCGCGAACAGATCCGCGCTCCAGGCCTGCACCTGGTTCGGCCGCCACGCGTAGACGACGCGCACGATCCAATACCCCTCACGCTCGACCGGAGGCGTGTAGGCCTCGATGCGCGCGAGCTTGCGCTTGGCGTAGCACAGCTCCCAGGCGCCGGGCTGCCGGCTGCGCAGATGCTCGCGGCCGGCCGCGGTCAGCTCGACTTTCAGCTTGGGACCGTCGCTCTCCTCGATCCGGCTCGACCGCACGAAGCCGAGCTTCACGAGCGCGTCGATCCTGTCCCGGGCGCGCGGCTGACGCAGGAACACGTCGTCCGACGCCAGCACGGCACTGCCTTCTTTGCCGAACGTGACCCAGCCGAGCCATTCGCATACCGGCTGGCCGTCGATCGCCTCCGCCACCGCGGCAGCGACATCGGCCTCGGCCGGCATCGGCACGTCGGCAGCCCGCGCGTGGGCGTACACGAACAGCGTCGACAGCAGCACGAGCGGGAGGGTCTTCATCGCATCAGGCCTTGGTTCTGGCGCCCGCGAACAGCGCATCGAGCCGCTGCTCGTAGGCGTGATAGCCGATGCGGTCGTACAGTTCCTCGCGCGTCTGCATCGTATCGATCACGTTCTTCTGATGGCCGTCGCGGCGGATCGCCTCGTAGACGGCCTCGGCGGCCTTGTTCATCGCGCGGAACGCCGACAGCGGATAGAGCTGGATCGCGACGCCGACCGAGGCCAGCTCCTCGCGCGTGAACAGCGGCGTCTTGCCGAACTCGGTGATGTTCGCGAGCACCGGCACCTTGACCGCATCGACGAAGCGCCGATACGTCGGCAGATCGTAGGCGGCCTCGGCGAAGATGCCGTCGGCGCCGGCCTCCACGCACAGCAGCGCGCGCTCGATCGCCGCGTCGACGCCCTCGACCTGGATCGCATCGGTGCGCGCGATCAGGAAGAAGTCCGTGTCGGTCCTGGCGTCGGCCGCGGCCTTGACGCGATCGGCCATCTCGGCTGCCGAGACGATCTCCTTGCCGGGCCGATGCCCGCAGCGCTTGGCGCCGACCTGGTCCTCGATGTGACAGGCGGCGGCGCCCGCCTTGATCAGCGACTGCACCGTGCGCGCGATGTTGAACGCGCTCGGACCGAAGCCGGTGTCGATGTCGACCAGCAGCGGCAGATCGCAGACGTCGGTGATGCGGCGCACGTCGACCAGCACGTCCTCGAGCGTGTTGATGCCCAGGTCCGGCAGGCCCAGCGAGCCCGCGGCGACGCCGCCGCCGGACAGATAGATCGCGCGATAGCCGGCGCGGCGCGCGAGCAGGGCGTGATTGGCGTTGATCGCGCCGATCACCTGCAGCGGCTGCTCCTGGGCCAGGGCGCTGCGGAAGCGGGCACCGGCGGACGATGGGGAAGTCATGGAAGCGGTCCTCGCGAGGATTCTAGGGGGCGGTATCCGGGCGTGCACGACGCCGTGCGTCACGACCGGTGCCGGGTCGGCGCGAAATCTGGCACCATCGGATGCATTGATCAATCTTGATCGATCCGATCAACATATCGTGAGCGACGGCGACTACATTCCCGCCGGCGAGGCGATCGCCGTGCTCGGCATCAGCGCGGCGACGCTGTACGCCTACGTCAGCCGCGGCCTCATCGAGTCGCGGCCCGGCGAGGATCACCGCAGCCGCGTCTACCGCCGCCGCGACGTCGAGCGCCTGGCCTCGCGCAAGCGCGTCGGCCGCGGCGCGGCGCGCGGCGCCGCGCAGAGCCTGGACCGCGGCCTGCCGGTCATGGAGACGCGCATCTCGCTGATCCGGCCGGACGGGCCGTACTACCGTGGCCAGTCGGCGATCGGACTGGTCCGCGCCGGCGCCGCGCTCGAGGATGCCGCGCGCGTGCTCTGGGACTGCGGCGACCGCGATCCGTTCGCGTCGGCCTCGGACGAGGTCTGGCCGGCCTCGGTCGCGGCGATCCTCGCCGATCCGCGGCTGCCGCCGCTCGAACGCACGCTGGCCGCGATCCCGCTGCTCGCGATCGAGTCGCCGCACTCGTTCAGCGCCTCGCCGCTGGCGCGGCGCGAGACCGCGGCGCGCCTGCTGCGCCAGAACGCCGCCCTGCTGATCGGTGAGCGCGCCGGCACGCGGCCGGTGCACCGCCTGCTCGCGCAGCACTGGAAACGCGGCGACGCACGGCTCGACACGCTGGTGCGCGCGGCCCTGGTGCTGTGCGCCGATCACGAGCTCAACGTCTCGGCGTTCGCCGCGCGCGTCGTCGCCTCGACCGGCGCGCATCTGCACGCGACCGTCTGCGCGGGTCTGGCCGCGCTGTCTGGCCCGCGCCACGGCGGCGCGACGACGCGCGCGTACGCGTTCATCCGCGAGTCGCTGCAGGCTGATTCGATCGACGCGTTCGTGTCGGCGCGCTGGCGCCGCGGCGAGGACCTGCCCGGTTTCGGCCACGCGCTGTATCCGGACGGCGACCCGCGTGCGCGCGAACTGATGGCGCTGATCGAGGCCGCGCGCCCACGGCCGCGCCGCTGGGACGCGGTCGCCGCACTCGCCGCCTGCGTCGAGGAGACCAGCGGCCAGGGACCGAACATCGATTTCACGCTGGCCGCCATCGCGGTCGTGCACGATCTCGCCGCGGAGGCCGCGCTGACGCTGTTCGCGGCTGGCCGCGTCGCCGGCTGGCTGGCCCATGCACTCGAACAGCAGAGTCTCGGCGGCCTGATCCGGCCGCGCGCCCGCTATGCCGGCCAGATGCCGGCGGCCGGCGACGAGCGCAGCTGACGGAGCCGCCACGCACGAGGTGCGCGATCGATCGGGCCTCGCCACGGCACGGCGGGCGCTCTTCGCAGCGATGGATTCGTTCGCGCATGTGTGCCGAGCCTCGTCGGCGGAGCGCGGCACCCAGCCGCTCGCGCATCGGGCGTGCGACGCGTCGAGCGGCGCGATCGCTCAGCAGATCATCGCACCGAGGCTCGACAGGAAGATCGCGCCGCCGTGGCGTGCCCACAGCCCCAGTGCCGCGGCGATCAGCACCAGCACGAGGACGCCGGCCGCGATGCGCCGCGCGCTCACGTCGCCGCCCCGAGCGCGGTCTGCGGCGTCTTCGGGAACGCGGCTGCGTCGCGCGTGGCGACGCTGAGCAGCGCCGCGAGCACGCCGAGCGCGATGCTGACCTGCCAGATCGCCAGGTAACTGCCGGTGCGGTCGAACAGCCAGCCGGCCCACCAGGCACCGAAGAACGCGCCGACCTGATGGCTCAGGAACACCACGCCGTTCAGCGTCGGCAGATGGCGCAGACCGAACATCGACGCGACCGCGCCGCTGGTCAGCGGCACCGTGCCGAGCCACAGGAAGCCGAACACCGCCGCAAACGTGAGCGCGCTGGCCGGCGTCAGCGGCAGCCAGATGAAGGCCGCGATCGCGACGGCGCGACCGGCATAGAGGCCGGCGAGCAGACGCGGCCGCGATCCGCGCCCGCCCCAGACGCCGAACAGGTACGAGCCGGCGATGTTGAACAGACCGATCAGCGCCAGCGACCACGCGCCGACCGATGCGGCGATGCCGCGGTCGACCAGATACGCCGGCAGATGCGTGCCGACGAACGCGATGTGGAAGCCGCAGACGAAGAAGCCGCCGTTGAGCAGCCAGTACGGCCGGTGCCGCGATGCGTGACGCAGCGCCTCGCCGAGCCGCCAGTCCGGCTCGCCGGCCGCACGCGGCGCGGCGACGGCACCGGCTTTGGCGGCACGGAAGCCGAACGCGGCGACCACGATGCTGAGCACGAGCACACCGAGTCCGACCAGGGATGCGCGCCAGCCGATCGCCGCGATCAGTGCCTGGGCGAGCGGCACCACCGCGAACTGGCCGAGCGAGCCGCCGGCCGTGACGATGCCGAACGCGACGCTGCGCTGCGCCGGCGAGACCAGGCGGCCGACCGCGCCGAGCACGATCACGAACGTCGTCGCGCTCAAGGCCAGGCCGATCAACACGCCGAGCGATACGACCAGGCCGGTCGCACTGCCGATCGTCGCCGCCAGCGCCAGACCGACCGCATAGAGCAGTGCACCGCCGATCAGGGTCGCGCGCGTGCCCCAGCGCTCGGACAGCGCGGCGACGAACGGCTGCACCAGACCGAACAGCAGGTTCTGCAACGCGATCGCGAAACCGAAGCTCTCGCGCGCGATCGCCAGATCGCGTCCGATCGGCTGCAGCAGCAGGCCGAAGCTCTGCCGTATGCCCATGCTGATCGTCACGATGAACGCGGCCGCGACCACCGCGACGATCGCGCTGCGCGTCCATTCGGATCGGACCTCGGACATCGCCGTACACCTCGCGCAGGGAGAACGCCGCCGGCGTCCGGCACGACTGTACCGGATCCGCGACGCGGACTGGATTGTATGATGATCGTCATTTAAAGTGTCAAGCGCTCCATTCGATCAGACCGAGGTATCGCCATGCGGGTCAGCAGGGAACAGGCCGCGCGCAACCGCGAGCGCATCATCGAGCAGGCCGCGGTGCTGTTCCGCGAGCACGGCATCGACGGCATCGGCGTGGCCGACCTGATGCAGAGCGCCGGTCTGACCCACGGCGGCTTCTACGGCCATTTCGCATCGAAGGACGATCTGGCCGCCCGCGCCTGCGAGCACGCGTTCGCGCAGTCGCAGGCGCGCTGGTCGAAGCTGCTCGCCGAGGCCGGCGACGACGCGTGGCCGACGCTGATTGCCGCGTACGTCAGCGCACGCCATCGCGATCACCCCGGACGCGGCTGCACGCTGGCCGCGCTCGGCGGCGAGGCGCACCGGCATGCGCCGCCGGTGCGACAAGCGTTCGAGCGCGGCGTACGGACCCTGGCCGACCTGCTCGCGCACGTACTGCCCGGGCGCTCGGCGCAGGCGCGGCGTCGCCGGGCGCTCGCGACGCTGGCCGGCATGGTCGGCGCGATCGTGCTTGCGCGCGCGGTCGAGGATCGCGCGCTCTCCGACGAAATCCTCGAGGCGACCGGCGCGGCGCTGACGCGCTGATCGCAGGTTCGCATCGGTCGGTGCTGCCGCGCTCGCCGCATCGGCAAGATCGTGTCCTCGTCTCATTCCCACCCGCTGCGGAGATCACCGATATGAACCTGCCCCTCCAGACCCGACCGGTCGCCCTCGTGACCGGCGCCTCCAGCGGCATCGGCGCCTGCTATGCCGACCGGCTGGCGCGTCGCGGCCACGACCTGATCCTGCTCGCACGCGACGAGGCGCGGCTGAGGCAGCAGGCCGAGCGCATCGCCGCGCACAGCGGCGTCGCGATCGAGCTGCTGCGCGCCGACCTGTCCGAGCGCGCCGACCTCGCGCAGCTGACCGCGCGCATCCGCGACGACGCCGCGATCGGCCTGGTCGTCAACAACGCAGGCATCGCCACGCCCGGCCCGCTGCTCGGCGCCGATCCGGCGCGCATCGATGCGATGCTCGCGCTCAACGTCGTCGCCGCCACGCAGGTCGCGATCGCGGCGGCGACGGCGTTCGCTGCGCGCGGTGGCGGCACCCTGATCAACATCGCCTCGGTCGTCGCGCTGCTGCCGGAGCGCTTCAACGGCGCCTACAGCGGCGGCAAGGCCCATCTGCTGAACCTGAGCCAGGCGCTCGACCAGGAGGCCTCCGCGCACGGCGTGCGCGTGCAGGCCGTGCTGCCGGGCGCGACGCGCACCGAGATCTGGCAGCGCGCCGGCGTCGACATCGCGACGCTGCCGGCCGAGATGCTGATGGACGTGGAGGACCTCGTCGATGCCGCGCTCGCCGGACTCGACCAGGGCGAGCGCGTGACGATTCCGTCGCTGCCGGACGCCGCGCAGTGGGAGCGCTACGTGCAGGCGCGCCTCGCGCTGGCGCCGAACCTGTCGCGCGACACGCCGGCCGCGCGCTATCGCGCCGCGACCGCGGCGACGGAACCGCAGCCGTGAGCCGGCTCATCGACGAGGCCGGCGCCGGCCTGTCGGGGCTCGATCAGCTGCGCGCACTGCTCGCATCGGGGCGACGGCCCGGCATCGCGGTCGCGCTCGACTTCGACTTGGCGATCGTCGAGGACGGACGTGCCGTGTTCACCGGCACGCCCGGCGAACACGCCTACAACCCGATCGGTTCGGTGCACGGCGGCTACGCGGCGACCCTGCTCGACTCGGCCTGCGGCTGCGCGGTGCACACGCGCCTCGGCGCGGCGCAGACCTACACGACGCTCGAGCTCAAGATCGCCTATCACAAGGCGCTGCACGCGACGGTCGGACCGATCGAGGCCGAGGGGCGCGTGGTCAGTCTCGGCCGGCGCGTCGCGTTCGCCGAGGCGCGCATCACCGATGCCGAAGGCCGGCTCTATGCGAGCGCGACCTCGACCCTGCTGATCATCGAACGCTGAGCCGGACGCCGCTCCGGCGAGCGGCGCGCATCCTGCGGTTCGCGGTCAGGCGCCGCCGCTGGGGCCGCGCTCGAGCGCGCGGCGGCATTCCTCCAGCGCGGCGGGATCATCGAGCGTCGACAGATCGCCCGGATCGCGCTGCTCGGCCAGCGCCTGCAGCGAGCGCCGCAGCAGCTTGCCCGAGCGCGTCTTCGGCAGCGCATTGACGACGTAGACACGGGCCGGCCGGGCGACGCCGCCGAGCTGGTCGACGACGCACTGGAGCATGCCGCTGGCCGCGATCTCGGGACTGTCGGCGGTGGCCTGCTTGAGCGTCGCGAACACCACCGGCACCTGGCCCTTCAAGGCATCCTGCACGCCGACCACCGCCGCTTCGGCGACGCTCGGATGCGTCGCGACCGACTCCTCGATCTCGCGCGTGCCGAGGCGATGACCGGCGACGTTGATGACGTCGTCGGTGCGGCCGAGAATGAAGGTGTAGCCGTCCTCGTCGCGTACGGCCCAGTCGAGCGAGCTGTAGAGCAGCTCCTTGAAGTGGCTGAAGTAGCTGCTCAGGAAGCGCTGATCGTCGTTCCACACCGTCGTCATGCAGCCCGGTGGCAGCGGCGGCTCGATCACCAGCACGCCCTTCTGTCCGGGCGCCGCATCGGCGCCGCTGGTCTCGTCGATCACGCGCAGCTTGTAGCCGAGATTCGGCAGGCCCGGCGAGCCGAACTTGACCGGCTTCAGATCGAGTCCCGGCAGCAGCGTCAGCACCGGCCAGCCGGTCTCGGTCTGCCAGTAGTTGTCGATGATCGGCTTGCCGAGTCCCTCGTTGATCCATTGCGCGGTCGGCTCGTCGAGCGGTTCGCCGGCGAGAAACAGCCACTTCAGCGCCGACAAGTCGTGCCGCCTGAGCCAGGCCGCATCCTGCTTCTTCAGCACGCGGATGCCGGTCGGCGACGAGAACATCGTGCGTACGCCGTAGTCGGCGCACAGCTTCCACCAGATGCCCGGATCCGGATGGGTCGGCAGGCCTTCGTACAGCAGCGACGTGGCGCCGGCGATCAGCGGACCGTAGACGTTGTACGAATGCCCGACCGCCCAGCCGACGTCGGAGGTCGAGAACATGACCTGGCCCGGTCCGACGTCGTAGACCGTGCGCATCGACAGCGCCATCGCGACCGCGTAGCCGCCGACGTCGCGCTGCACGCCCTTGGGCTTGCCGGTCGTGCCGGACGTATAGAGCAGATAGCTCGGCTCGTTCGATTCGAGCCAGGTCACCTCGACCTCGGCGCCTTCGTGGCGCGCGCGCAGCTCCGCATAGCCGAGGTCGCGCCCGGGCACCATCGAGATCGCCGGGTCCAGTCCGCGACTGACGATCAGCACCTGCGCCGGCGGATAGGCCGCTTCCGCGAGTGCCTGGTCGACCAGCGGCTTGTACGGAATGACGCGTCCGCCGCGCATGCCGGCATCGGCGGCGATCAGCAGCTTCGGTTTCGCGTCGTCGATGCGCAGCGCTAGGTTGTGCGCGGCGAAGCCGCCGAACACCACCGAGTGCACCGCGCCGATGCGCGCGCAGGCCAGCATCGCGAAGACCGCTTCGGCCATGTTCGGCATGTAGACGACGACACGATCGCCCTTGCCGACGTCGAGCGACACCAGCACCGCCGCGAACGCGTTGACCTCGCGATGAAGCTCGCGATAGGTCAGTTCGCGGGTGACGCCGGTCTCGCTCGAGACGGCGACCAGGGCGAGCTGGTCGGCACGCTCGGCCAGATGCCGATCGATCGCGTTGTAGCAGAGATTGGTCATGCCGCCGGAAAACCAGCGGCGAAACGGCGGATCGACGTATTCGAGTATCCGCTGCGGCGGCCGATGCCAATGGATGGCCCGGGCCTGCTCGGCCCAGAAAGCCTCCGGGTCCTCGATCGATCGGCGGTAGGCGTCCTCGTAGCGCATGGCGGTCCTCGTCGGTGCGGCCTGCCCGAAGACTAGAGGAAGACCCCGGGGGCCGACGTTGGACTTTGGTCGAACCCGCTCGAAAGCCGCCCGGCGCCGTCGCGTGCGGACGTGCGCAGCCTGCGGACGACACTGGCGCGCGCATGCGGACGTACCGCTGAAGCGGTACGCCGGGACGACGGAGGGGATGCGAGGAGCGATGCGGCCGACGAGGGCCTGGGACGCGTCTGCGAAATGCTCCCCCTGCGCTGGGCAACCGCAGGGAGAGTAATTTCGGTGGGCTCTTTCTTACAGCCTTATGCGACTTCAGCGGCGATCCGCGAGGGTTGTCGCCGCGTCTTGCAGGTACTTCTGGAAACGAACAGGTCCGCTTACTTCTTGGCGGCCTTCTTGGCGGCGGTCTTCTTCACCGCAGTCTTCTTGACGGCCTTCTTCGCAGCCGGCTTCTTGGCGGCGGAGGTCTTCTTCACGGTCGCCGACTTGGCCTTGGCGACGGTCTTCTTGGCCGCCTTCTTGACCGCGGTCTTCTTCACGGCGGCTTTCTTGGCGGGTTTCTTCGCAGCTTTCTTTACGGCTTTCTTTGCAGTTGCCATATCGCGTCTTAGCTCCTCGTCAGTTGGCAGTTTTTGCCCAGTAAAAGCGTGAAGGAATGCTTCGCACAGCAGATCGCTGTTGGTGGCGTGGCGCAGGTTCTTGACCTGGCGGCGAGTCCGCTCGTCGGACAGCAGTTGAAGAATGTGGAGCGGGATCGACACCGTGATTTTTTTCACCGCCCCCGATTTGGAGCCGTGCAGCACGTAGGGGTCGACGAACCTTGATGCAGCCATGATTCCTTAAATCATCATTGTCACCGGCGCAGAAATTATTCCTGTCTTGCAGTCGTGTCAACAGATTTTTTATGCGAAACAAGGGCTTCGGATTACCCTGCCGAACACCCGGAAAACACCCTGCCGGCCGCTTCCGGACCGCTGTTCGGCACTGTCATTAAATGGACGTCTAGACGTCTTTACGTCCCACGACATGGAGACGGCGCGCGATGCGGAAAGCGCGAAAAACCCGGGTTTTCCCACGCTTTTCGCCGAAGCGCAGCTGCGAGGCCCGATCTCCGCGCGTGCGAACGCCGCACCGCATCGCAGCCGCGGAAGCGGTGCGATGCGGTCGACGAATCGAGGCGGAGAGATTGACTGCCGTCTGAACGGAGGCGGCGAAAGTCGGTACGACTCAGGCCAGCGCGGCGGCCAGTGCCCGGGCGAAACGCTCGATGTCGGCGTCGGTCTTGGTCTCGGTCGCGCAGACCAGCAGCGCGTCGCCGAGCTCGGGGTAATCCTCTTCGAGCGCATAGCCGGCGACGATGCGCTCGCCGGCGAGACGCTCGACGACTTCGCTCGCCGGACGCGGCAGCTTCAATGCGATCTCGTGAAAGACCGGACGATCGAACAGCACCTCCACGCCGTCGATCGCGATCAGGCGATCGCGCAGCGCGCGCGTATTGTTCATGCTCGCGCAGGCGACGCGACGCAGACCTTCAGGGCCGAGCAGCGACAGATAGATCGTCGCGGCGGTGACCAGCAGACCCTGGTTCGTGCAGATGTTCGAGGTCGCCTTGGCGCGGCGGATGTGCTGCTCGCGCGCCTGCAGCGTCAGCGCGAAACCTTCCTTGCCGTCGAGGTCGGTCGTGCGGCCGACGATGCGGCCCGGCATCTGCCGCACCAGATCCTGGCGGCAGGCCAGGATGCCGAAGTACGGACCGCCCGAGGACAGCGGCACGCCAAGCGGCTGGCCGTCGCCGCAGACGATGTCGGCACCGTTGGCGCCCCACTCGCGCGGCGGCTTGAGCACGGCCAGCGACATCGGGTTGACGACGGCGATCACCAGCGCACCCTGCGCGTGCGCCCAGTCGGTCAGCGCGTCGACGTCCTCGAGCGCACCGAAGAAGTTCGGCTGCGGGATCACCAGCGCGGTGAACGCGCCGAGGTCCTGCTGCGCGAGCGCGGCCGGATCGACCGCGCCGGCATGGGCGCCGTCGAGCGCGACGTCGACCTCGACCACCGTGATGTCCTGCAGCTCGACGATCGTCTTGAGCGTCTTGCGGTAGGCCGGATGGACCGAGCGCGGCACCAGAATCCGCCGCGGCCCCTTGCGCGCGCAGCGCTCGGCCATCAGCGCGGCCTCGGCCAGCGCGGTGGCGCCGTCGTACAGCGACGCATTGCTGACGTCCATGCCGGTCAGGCGCGTCAGCATCGTCTGGTATTCGTAGATCAGCTGCAGCGTGCCCTGGCTGGCCTCGGCCTGGTACGGCGTGTACGCCGAATAGAATTCGCCGCGCGAGACGACCTGCCAGACCGCGGCCGGAATGTGGTGCTCGTAGGCGCCGGCGCCGGCGAAGCACAACGGTGTGCCGTCCTGCGCGGCGCGCTCCTTCATCAGGCGCGTGACGTCCATCTCGCTCAGACCCTCGGGCACCCGCTCCAGCGCGGAGATGCGCAGCGAGGCGGGAATCTCGTCGAACAGGTCCTCGATGCTGCCGACGCCGATCGCCTGCAGCATCGAACGGACATCGGCTTCGGAGTGGGGAATGAACGGCATGGCGGAATACTCGATCTCGGCGCGGCGGCCAGGGGGACGGCGTGCGGGCCCTCAACGGAAACGGCCCGCGCCAGGCGCGGGCCGCCGTTCGGTCGCCCGACGTGATGCGGTCAGTGCTCTTCGTTCTCGACCAGTTCGGCGTAGGCGTCCGGGTCGAGCAGTTCCTGCAACTCGTCGCGGCTGCTGGCCTTGACGACGAACAGCCAACCGTCGCCGTAGGCGTCTTCGTTGATCGTCTCGGGCTTGTCGGCCAGCGACTCGTTGACCGCGACGATCTCGCCGCTGACGGGCGTATAGACGTCCGAGGCGGCCTTGACCGACTCGACCACCGCGCAGGCGTTGCCGGCCTGCACCTCGTCGCCGACGCTCGGCAGCTCGACGTAGACCAGATCGCCGAGCAGGCTCTGCGCATGGTCGGAAATGCCGACCGTGACGGTGCCGTTGTCCTCGACACGGGCCCACTCGTGGGACTTCATGAACTTCAGATCGCCGGGGATCTCTTGCATGGCTCGAATCCTGGGTTGGGCTGCGGCGCATTCTATCAGCGCGCCGCAAGGAAGCTGTATAGGCGGACGGAGAGGCGCTGATCCGCAGCGGTTGCGGGCCGGCGCGCCGCCGGACCGCCCGTGCCCGCCGACGAAACCGTCGCGACGGGCAGCCGCGGTCAGACGCCCGGGGCGCCCTGACCGTCGCGCACGAACGGATACTTGACCACGCGTACCGGCACCAGTCGGCCGCGGATGTCGACCTGCACGCCGTCCTCGCCGGCACCGGCCGGCACGCGCGCGAACGCGATCGACTTGCCGAGCGTCGGCGAGAACGTGCCGGACAGGATTTCGCCGTCGCCGGCCGGCGTGGCCACGCGCTGGCCGTGGCGCAGCACGCCCTTCTCGTCCATGACCAGCCCGATCAGCTTGCGCGGCGCGCCGGCGGCCTTCTGCGACTCGAGCACCGCGCGGCCGATGAAGTCGCGGCCTTCGTCGAGCGCCACGGTCCAGGCCAGCCCGGCCTCGTACGGCGTGACGCTCTCGTCCATGTCCTGGCCGTAGAGATTCATGCCGGCCTCCAGGCGCAGCGTGTCGCGCGCGCCGAGCCCGGCCGGACGCACACCGGCCGCGAGCAGGCGGTCCCACAGCGCCACCGCCTCGCCTTCCGGCACGATGATCTCGAAGCCGTCCTCGCCGGTGTAGCCGGTGCGCGCGATGAACAAGCCGTCGCCCTCGCAAGCGGCGAACTTGCCGATCTTGCCGGCCTTGGCGCGGGTCTCCTCGGACAACAGCTCGAGCACCTTGGCGCGCGCGTTCGGACCCTGCACGGCGATCATCGCCAGATCGCGGCGCTCGCGGACCGCGACGTCGAACGCGGCGGCCTGCCGCTCGATCCAGGCCAGATCCTTGTCGCGCGTGGCCGCATTGACGACGATGCGGAACCACTGCTCGTCGAGGTAGTAGACGATCAGATCGTCGACGACGCCGCCGCGCTCGTCGAGCATGCAGGTGTAGAGCGCCTTGCCCGGCACCTTGAGCTTGTCGACGCTGTTGGCGACCAGATGGCGCAGGAAGTCGCGCACGCGCGCGCCGCGCAGGTCCACGACGGTCATGTGCGAGACGTCGAACATGCCGGCGTCGCGGCGCACCGCATGGTGTTCCTCGATCTGCGAACCGTAGTTCAGCGGCATGTCCCAGCCGCCGAAGTCGACCATCTTGGCGCCGAGCGCGCGATGGCTTGCGTTGAGGATCGTCTGCTGGGTCATCGCCGCGTCCGCCGAAAAGAGGCGCGCATTATCGGCGCGACGGCGGCTGCGGCCAAGGGCCTGCGCAGCGCGCCGGCCCGGACGCGATTACTTGAAGATGTCCTTGTTCTTGGCGTAGCCGATCGCCTGCTGGCGCGTGACCAGGCCGCGCCGCACCAGATCCTGCAGGCACTGGTCGAGCGTCTGCATGCCGTGCTGCTGGCCGGTCTGGATCGCCGAGTACATCTGGGCGACCTTGTCCTCGCGGATCAGATTGCGGATCGCCGGGATGCCGACCATGATCTCGTGCGCCGCGATGCGGCCGCCGCCGACCTTCTTGAGCAGGCTCTGCGAGATCACCGCGCGCAGGCTCTCCGACAGCATCGAGCGCACCATCGGCTTCTCGCCGGCCGGGAACACGTCGATGATGCGGTCGATCGTCTTGGCCGCCGAGCTGGTGTGCAGCGTTGCGAACACCAGGTGGCCGGTCTCGGCGGCGGTCAGCGCCAGCCGGATCGTCTCCAAGTCGCGCAGCTCGCCGACCAGGATGTAGTCCGGGTCCTCGCGCAGCGCCGAGCGCAGCGCCTCGTTGAAGCCGTGCGTGTCGCGGTGCACCTCGCGCTGGTTGATCAGGCACTTCTGCGAGGTGTGCACGAACTCGATCGGGTCCTCGACGCTGAGGATGTGCGCGTACTCGTTCTTGTTGACGTGGTCGACCATCGCCGCCAGCGTCGTCGACTTGCCCGAGCCGGTCGGGCCGGTCACGAGGATCAGGCCCTGCGGCTGTTCGATCAGCTCCTTGAAGACCTTCGGGCAGCCCAGGTCTTCGAGCGTCAGCACCTCGGACGGAATCGTCCGGAACACCGCGCCGGCGCCGCGGTTCTGGTTGAATGCGTTGACGCGAAAGCGCGCCAGGCCGGGGATCTCGAACGAGAAGTCGACCTCGAGGAACTCCTCGTAGTCACGGCGCTGCTTGTCGGACATGATGTCGTAGATCAGTCCGTGGATCTGCTTGTGGTCGAGCGAGGGGATGTTGATGCGCCGCACGTCGCCATCGACGCGGATCATCGGAGGCAGGCCCGCCGACAAGTGCAGGTCCGACGCCTTGTTCTTGACCGAGAATGCCAGCAGTTCCGCGATGTCCATCGAACACTCCCCGTTGCCGATGCGCGGCAGTATAGAGCCAGTCATGCGATTTGAACCGAGAAGTACGGCGCCGCGGCGCGCCGCGGGTTGGGCCGCCTGCGGGCACCCGGTCGGCGCGGCATGCGCCGTCGTCGCCGGCGAGGCGGACCGGCCGCGATGAGCGAATCGGACACCGCCTACGCCGCGATCGAGCGCCGCATCGCGCTCGCCGCCCAGGCCGCCGGCCGGCCCGGCGGCGTCGACCTGCTCGCGGTCAGCAAGGGCCAGAGCGCCGCGGCGATCCGTGCGCTGGCCGCGGCCGGCCAGCGCGCGTTCGGCGAGAACTACGTGCAGGAGGCGCTGGCCAAGCAGGCCGAGCTCGCCGACCTGCCGCTGATCTGGCATCTGATCGGCGCGCTGCAGTCGAACAAGTGCCGCGAGGCCGCACGGCATTTCGACTGGCTGCATACGCTCGATCGCGCCAAGCTGGTCGAACCGCTGGCGCACTACCGGCCGGCCGACCGGCCGCCGCTCAACGTGCTGATCCAGGTCGACATCGACGAGGAAGCCAGCAAGTCCGGCTGCCGCCCCGAGGAGATCGGGGATCTCGCCGCGGCGGTCGCGCGGCAGCCGCGCCTGCGCCTGCGCGGGCTGATGGCGATTCCGGCACCGTGGCCGGAGATCGAGCGCCGCCGTGACGCATTCGCGCGCATGCATCGGCTGTTCGAGCAACTGCGCGATATGCATGCCGGCGTCGACACGCTGTCGCTCGGCATGTCGGCCGACTTCGAGGACGCGATCGCCGCCGGCTCCACCCTGGTCCGCATCGGCACCGCGCTGTTCGGCGCGCGCCGCTGAGCGCGCGCCCGATGCCGGCGGCGGACGTCTTGCTATCCTTCGCGCCTGACCCTGCGGCGGCGGTTCTCGCATGACCTCATCCCTACCCGCAGTCGCCTTCGTCGGCGGCGGCAACATGGCCTACAGCCTGATCGGCGCCTTGCGCCGCGGCGACGCGCTCGCCGCGAGCATCGCGGTGGCCGAGCCGGACGCTGCGCGCCGCGCGCAGCTGGCGGCCGATTTCGGCGCGCAGGTCCACGCCGAGGCCGCCGCGGCCGTCGCCGGCGCCGACCTGATCGTGCTCGCGGTCAAGCCGCAGGTGCTGCGCACGGCCTGCGCGCAGGTGCAGGCCGCGCTGGCCGGGCGCCGTCCGCTGATCGTGTCGATCGCGGCCGGCGTGCGGATCGACCAGATCGACGCCTGGCTCGGCGGCGGCTTTCCGATCGTGCGTGCGATGCCGAACACGCCGGCGATGATCGGCGCCGGCGCGACCGGCCTGATCGCCAACGCCGCGGTCGACGAACGGCAGCGCGCACTGGCCGAGGCGCTGCTCGGCGCCGCCGGACGCACCGCCTGGATCGCGCAGGAGTCGCTGATGGACGCGGTCACCGCGCTGTCGGGCTCCGGGCCGGCCTATTTCTTCCTGCTGGTCGAAGCGCTCGAGGATGCCGCGGTCGCGCAGGGCCTGCCGCGTGAGGTTGCGCGCGCGCTGGCTGCGCAGACCTGCCTCGGCGCTGGCCGCATGCTGGTCGAAGGCGACGTGTCGCCGTCCACGCAGCGCGAGCGCGTGACCTCGCCCGGCGGCACCACGCAGGCGGCGCTCGACGCGTTCGCCGCCGGCGGTTTCCGCGATCTGGTCGCCGCCGCGGTCGACGCCGCGGTCCGGCGCGGACGCGAGCTGTCGTCGACCCCGCCCTGAACGGACCTCCCCGATGAGCTACTTCGCCGATGCCGGCCAGATCCTGATCCGCTTCGTGTTCGGCGCGCTGATCACGCTGGTCGTGCTGCGCGTGCTGCTGCAGATGGTGCGCGCGAACTTCTACAACCCGATCTGCCAGTTCCTCTACAAGGCCACCAACCCGGTGCTGATGCCGCTGCGCCGCGTGGTGCCGTCGTGGCGCAACCTCGACGTCGCCGGCGTGCTGCTGGCCTGGCTGCTGAGCGCGATCCAACTGGCGCTGCTGTTCGCGCTGGCCGGCGTCGCGCCGAAGCTGGTCGGCCTGGCGGTCATGGCGGTCGCCGACCTGATCGGTTTCGTGCTGCTGCTGTACATGGCGCTGATCATCGTGCGCATCCTGCTGAGCTTCTTTCCCGGCAACACGCGCCACCCGATCGTGCCGCTGATCTACCAGCTGACCGATCCGCTGCTGCGCCCGCTGCAGCGGATCCTGCCGTCGCTCGGCGGGCTGGACTTCTCGCCGATGGTCGCCTGGCTGCTGATCACGCTGGCGCGCGTGCTGCTGGTGCAGCCGCTGCTCGACCTCGGCACCGGCTTGGCGCGCGGCGCATGACCGCACTACGCCTCCTGCTCGCCGCATCGTTCGCGCTCGGCGGCCTGGCCGCCATGCCCGCCCCGGCGCAGCAGCACGAGACGGCCGATCACACGATTCTCTACAGCGTGCTGTCGGCCGACCAGCTGCATCCGGAGGTCGCACGCCGCTACGGCATCGAGCGCAGCGACCGGCAGGGTCTGCTGACCGTGATCGTCCGGCGCAAGGACGCCGCTGCGGGCGACCCCGCCGTCACGGCGCGGATCGCCGGCACGGTACAGAATCTGCTCGGCGAGCCGCGCCCGCTGCGCTTGAACGAGGTGCGCGGCGAGGACACGATCGACTACCTGGCGACCTTCCCGCTGCGCCGTCCCGACACGCTGCGCTTCTCGCTGGATGTCACACCCGAAAACGGCAAGGCCGAGACGGTGCGTTTCCAGCGCGAGTTCCCGGCCGACTGAGATCGCGCCCACCGCTGCCGGGGCTCAGTGCACCAGCACCGCTTCGAGCAGGCGGAACACCAGGGCGCGCTGATCGCCGGAACCGCCGTCGGCGGCCGGCGTCCAGCTGCGGTCGCTGCGGATCTTCAGACTCACCGGGGTGTCCGCACGCACTCGCAGCGGCAATCGCAGCGTGGTGCGGGCACCGGGACGCAGCGTGTGCTCGACCCGTTCCGCACCGATGGCGACGTCGAGCTTCGCCGCCTGGCCGATCTGCGGCGGCGTCCAGATCGTCAGCTCCAATGACCGGGCCGCGCGCGTCGGCACGAACGTCGCCTCGAGCGCCGGTCCGACCCAGCCGTCCGGCCACAGCCCGCCGACGCCGTGCGGCTGCGTGGCATATCCCTGCAGCGGCAGCCGCTGCGCGGCACGCGCCTCTTCCAACGCATGCTCCAGCGCCTGGATCTGCGCGCCGAACTGGCGCTCGCGGTCGTACAGATAGCGCAACTGCGTGCGCAGCCGCGTGAAACGCCGCCGCGCGTCGCCGACGTCGGCGTCCTGCAGCACGCGACCGGCGGTCCAGTTCCGCGGCATCGCCTCGGGCACGTAGATCGTGCCGTGCGGTGGCGCGGCCTGCTCGGGCGGACGCTCGCGCGTATACAGATAGATCGCGAACGATTTGCGCGACAGACCGGCCGCCGACTCGGGCAGGTCGATCGTCGAGAAGCCGTGCCAGGAGTGCTCGGTGGTCTCGAACAAGGCGCAGGTATTGAACGTCGGCGCGATACGCACGCTGCGCTCGTCGGCGTCGTTCCACGGATCGGCGTGCAGCTCCAGCGCACCGCCCCAACCGTCTTCCCAGACCGGGTTGAGATAGACGATCAGATTGATGCGCCGGTGCCAGCGCGTGCGCGGGTGGTAGTTGAAGTCCACGTGCGCATCCAGACTCTGGCCGTTGCGGTTCTCGTGGGTGCCGCCGCCGATGTAGTCCGGATCGTAGAGCAGATCGGGAATGCCGGTGATCCGCGAGACCAGACCGAGGAAGTCCTCGGTCTGCAGATAGGCATCGAGTCTGCGGTACGCGTCGGAGATGTCCCGCACGTCCATGCGCACCGCCTTGCCGCCGACCTGCCCCATCTCGTTGAGCGCGTGGCGCGCCTCGAAACCTGGAAAGTCGGCGAGCAGGCCCTCGCACAGCGAACGGTCGAGGAAGTCGGGGATCACCGCGTGGCGAAACGGTTGGGCATCCGAAAATGCCTGCGCATGAATCGACCACGACCGTCTGACATCAAGATTTATCATCTATCTTTCACGTCTCGACTAGAGAAAGAGAGAGGGGGCTCGCGGGCGAGCCCCCATGCTTTAACCGCCCCCGAGTACGTTTGAAGATGCAACCGCAGTTGCGAGAACCGGAGTAGCCGACGTGGAGCCTGGCGTCAAAAAGAACGTCGTGCTCCCACCCAAAGGCACATAAGGCCAAGTCAGAGTTCCAGATGCTCCATTGCAGGACCAGAGCTGGACAGCCCCACCTGTATTTTGAATCCAAATACACGAGTTACTGTAGCCGGACTGACTGGTATCCCAACTAACCACAGTGCTTCCTACTGTCTGACCAGCGGGAACCTTAACCTTGATAGGATTTACAGAAAAGGCCGGTTGCGCGCCTGCAACGCCACTCACCGCGACCGAGGCAATAACTGGAGATGATGAAGTCGAGCTGTTTGAAAGGTAAAAATTAGTGCTTCCACCGACCGGAACATAAGTCCAGGTTATATTACTCCCCGAATTACCTCCACAATGCCAGAGAGAAACTGACCCACCGGTATTTTGGGTCCATATGCAGGTAGTGCCACCACTTGGATTGCTGTAGCTGACCGATGTGCTGCCCGATGATTGCGCGTAAGGAACAACCACCGAAGTTGGGGTCGCAGATATGGTAGCCGGCTGCGATGGATAGCAAGAAGAGGCGCTTTGGTTGACGCAGCTAGTATGTGAAATACTCATCGCGCTGGGATTAGGAACAGCGCCACCATAGATACTCTTACAAGTCGCAGATAGAAATGTGCTATTAATCGTCCAGCCTGGCGGCGCAACCGTGTCATAACAAACGGTAAGGTTGGCACCAACCGGAAGATTGTCGTACTGATAGATGGTAACCAAGTTACCCTGATTGAAGACAGGAGCGTATGGAGTATTGCAGGTACTTATATTGTACTCCCTACTAGCCACAATCCAACCCGCCGGCACAGGATCAGAAAGGCAGATAGTTTGTTGATTTACCGCCTCGGCTTTGCCCAAAAAAAAACAAAACAATGCAACAAAAAATAATATGAAACGACCCATAAGAACTCTTCTCCTTGATAGTGTTGCCAGCCTTTAGAAGCCAGCGACGCATTATGAGCGGTATCTCAAGAAAGCGCGACCGTCGCGATCAGCTGGTGCAATGCGTCGAGCCCGTCGAACAGCGCGGCCGGCCCGGGCTGCAGGATGATCGGCGACTTGATCTCGTGGATCTGGCCGTTGACGACCGCCGGAATCGCGTCCCAGCCCGGCCGCGCGGCGACCTGCTCGGGCCGGAAGCGCTTGCCGCACCACGAGCCGACGATCAGGTCCGGTGCGCGCGCGACGACCTCTCCGGAGTCGGCGAGGATCCGCGCCCGCGCCAGCGGTTCCATCGCGCGTTCGGGGAACACGTCCTCGCCGCCGGCGATGCGGATCAGCTCGGCGACCCAGCGGATGCCGGTGATCGGCGGATCGTCCCATTCCTCGAAGTAGACGCGCGGCCGGTATGGCAGGCGCTCGCCGGCCCGGCGCACGGCGGCCAGATGCGCCTCGGCGCGTGCCGCCAGGAGTTCGGCGGCGGCCGCCGCACCGACCAGGCCGCCGAGCCGGCGTATGTAGTCGACGATACCTTCGACGCTGCGGTGATTGCTGATCCAGACCTCGACGCCGGCGCGGATCAGCGCCTGGGCGATGTCGGCCTGGATGTCCGAGAAACCGATCGCCAGATCGGGCTCGAGCGCGAGGATCGCGTCGATCTTCGCGCTGGTGAACGCCGACACCTTCGGCTTCTCGCGCCGCGCCGCCGGCGGCCGCACCGTGAAGCCGGAGATGCCGACGATGCGGTCCTGCTCGCCGATCGCGTAGAGGACTTCGGTCGGCTCCTCGGTCAGGCAGACGATGCGCCGCGGGCCGGCCATCACGGATACAGATTGCGCCGCGACCAGTGTCCATCTTCGCCGCGCTCGTACAGATCGCGATCGTGCAGGCGGTACTCGGCGCCGAACCAGAACTCGATGCGGTCCGGCACCAGCACATAGCCGCCCCAGTGCGGCGGGCGCGGCACGTCGGCACCGGCATAGCGGCCCTCGGCTTCGGCGTAGCGCGCCTCGAACGTCGCGCGATCGGGCAGGGTCTGCGACTGCCGCGAGGCCCAGGCGCCGAGCTGGCTGCCGCGCGGACGGCTCGCGAAGTACGCGTCCGAATCGGCCTCGGGCAGCCGCTGCACGCGGCCTTCGACGCGCACCTGCACCTGCTCGCGCAGCCGCTTCCAGTGGAAGCACAGTGCCGCCTGCGGATGCGCCGCCAGCTGCTGCGCCTTGGCGCTCTCGTAGTTCGTGAAGAAGCGGAAGCCCGCCGCGTCGACCGCCTTGAGCAGCACGATCCGCGCAGAGACGCGGCCGTTGCCGTCGCAGGTCGCCAGCGTCATCGCGGTCGGCTCCGGCTCGCCGGCCTGTTCGGCCTGTGCGAGCAGCCCGGCGAAGCCGGCGATCGCCTGCTGATAGAGTGGATCGTCGTCGGAAGAGTGTGTAGATGCGGTCATGGCGGCAAATGCTAACACCTGGGATGCGGGCTTCGTCGCGGCACTGCTGGACCGCCTGGCGCCGGCGCGGCGCGGCACCACCGTGGTCGGCCTGAGCGGTCTGCAGGGCAGCGGCAAGAGCACGCTGGCCGGCCAGTTGGCGGCCGCATCGCGGGCCCGCGGCGTCGAGGCGCAGGTCCTGTCGCTGGACGACGTCTACTTCGGACGGCGCGACCGCAACCGGCTCGCCCGCGAGGTCCATCCGCTGCTGCGCACGCGCGGCGTGCCGGGCACCCACGACGTCGCGCTGCTGCTCGCGACGATCGAGGCGCTGCGACATGCGAGCACGGCGCGGCCGGCGCGGCTGCCGCGCTTCGACAAGGGCACCGACACGCGGCTGCCGCCGTCGCGCTGGCGGCGCGTGACGCGCCGTCCGGCCCTGATCGTGATCGAGGGCTGGTGCCTCGGCGTGCCGCCCGAGCCGGCCGCCGCGCTGGCCGCGCCGGTCAATGCACTGGAGCGCCGCGAGGATCGCGACGGGCGCTGGCGGCGCTACGCCAATGCGCAGCTCGCCGGCGAGCATGCGCAGCTGGCCGCGCGGCTGGATCGTCTGGTGATGCTGCAGGCGCCGGACTGGTCGGTCGTCACGCGCTGGCGCACCGAGCAGGAACAGGCGCTGCATCGGCGCGGCGCACCGCAGGCGATGGACGCGCCGGCCCTGCGGCGCTTTCTGATGCACTACGAGCGGATCAGCCGCCATGCGCTGGCGGTGCTACCGGCGCGGGCCGACTGGGTCGTGCCGCTGGACCGCGAGCGCCGGCCCGGCCCGCCGCGCGGCCGACGCTGACGGCCGCGCTCAGCCGCCGCGCTGCAACGCGCGCTGGATCGTGTGGATGAAGCGCGACAGTTCGATCGGCTTGGTCAGGAACGCGCTTGCGCCGGCCTTCAGTGCGGCGTCGTGGGCTTCGCGCGAGGCATTGGCCGACACCGTCACGATCGCGCCGCGATAGCCCTGCGCACGCAGCCGGAACACCAGTGCGTTGCCGGACGAGCCGGACAGGTGCACGTCGACCAACAGCAGGTCCGGCCGCTCGCGCGCCGCGGCGGTCTCACCGTCGGCGGCATTCGGATGGACCTCGACCGTGAAGCCGAGATCGAGCAGCAGCGACTCGAGCAGATGCGCGACGTCCGGATCGTCGTCGACGACGATCGCGCTGCGCGCACGCGTCCACAGCTCGGTCCGGTCCGGCGCCTCGGCGACGAGGTCGGCGCCGGCGCTTCTGAGCTGCTGCGGCAGCTCGACGCGGAAGCGGCTGCCCTGCCCCGGTGCCGAGTCGAGCGTGATCCGGCCGCCCATCTGCTGGACCAGCCGGCGCACGATCGAAAGACCGAGTCCGGCGCCCTTGCGTCCGCCGGGACCGCCGCGGTTGAACGGCTCGAAGATCCGCTCGCGATACTCCGGCGGGATGCCGGGACCGGTGTCGGCGACCTCGATCGTGAGCTGTCCGTCGGCGAACGCGAGGCCGACGCGGATCTGCCCAGCCACGGTGTAGCGCGCCGCGTTCGACAGCAGGTTGACCAGGATCTGGCGCACGCGCAGCTCGTCGTAGACCGGCCGGTCCTCCTCGCGGACGCGGATGTCGAAGACCAGCTCGAGCCGCTTGTCGTCGGCCAGCGGACGGATCATCGCCTCGACGTCGCGCGCCAGCGCGAGCAGGTCGATCTCGTCCGGATGCAGCAGGGCGGTGCCGCTGTCGCCGCGTCCGTACTCGAGCAGATTCTCGGCCAGCGTGAACAGGTAGGTGGCGTTGCGCTGGATCGCGCGCAGCGCCTGTACGGCGTCGGGATCACGGCCGATCACGCGCTCGAGCAGGTGCAGATAGCCGAAGACCGAGGTCAGCGGCGTGCGGAACTCGTGGCTCAGCGTCGAGATCAGCGCCGACTTCAGCGCATTGGCCTCCTCGAGCTCGCTGCGCTCGGTTTCGAGGTCCGAGCGGATCCGCTTGAGCAGGCCGATCGCCTTGCTCTTCTCCTGGCCGGCCAGGGTCTCTTCGTTGGCGATCTGCTGCTGCGCCTGCTGGCGTGCGTGCTCGTCGCCGGCGTCGAGCAGCAGGATGTGGAAACCGTCGCGGTCCGGCAGCCGGTGCAGATGCGTGCTGCGCCCGTTCGGCAGCACGATGAACGGCAGCTCGCAGGGCCGGTCCTCGTCCATGCCGATGAACAGGTCGCGCAGCAGATCGGCGGCGGCGGCCGGATCGGCCTCGACGCCGAATGCGCCCGGCTCGCCGCGGGCGCCCAGGAAACGTCCGTCGGCGGCGTAGCTGAAGACGGTCGGATGCAGGCGCGCCAGCACCGTGTGCTGCAGATGGGTCAGCACCGGCGGCGGCAGGGCGCTCATGCCGGCAGCTCCGCGGTCAGCGCCGCGAACGCACGCACGACGCCGTCGCCGCTGAGCGCACTGGTCTCGAACACCGGCAGGCTGTTGCGCAGCTCGGCGACGGTCAGCGGCTCGATCTCCCAGTGCTCGATCAGGTCCAGCTTGTTGAGCATCAGCACGGCGGCCGCCTCGGGGACCACGGCGCGCGCCTGCATCAGCAGATCCAGCGCGGTGCGCAGCGTCGCCGCGCGGGTGCCGTCGGCGACCAGCAACAGACCGCTGGCGCCGCGCAGATAGCTCGCCGCCAGCGCGTCCACGCCGTTGCGGCCGGCCATGTCCCAGACCACCAGCTTGCAGTCGGTGCCGTCCGGGCGTGCGACCTGGCAGGTATCGACCTTGACGCCGACCGTGGTCAGGTACTTCTCGGAGAACGTACCGTGGACGTAGCGCGCGACGAGGCTGGTCTTGCCGACGCCGAAGTCGCCGAGCATGCAGATCTTGCGGGCAGTGGCACGAATCATGGGCGCGACGATAGCTCCATATGGAGGTACGCACTGCGCTCCAGTGGGCGATCCTGGAAATCCGGATCGGTATCGCCGGCCACGCGGATCAGCACGGCCGGCACGCCGCGCTCGATCAGCGCCGAGCGCAGCCAGGCGCCGCGCCCCTCCCGCAGGCCCGCGTTGGTGCGGTCGGCCCCGGTGGCATCGTTGCAGCCGACCGCGACCAGGGTCACCTCGACACCGGCCGCGGCGGCGAGCTGTTCGATGCCGCGCAGGTGCCCGGCCAGGTCGTCGACGAAGGCCGTCGAGGCCGGTACGGTCGCGACGCCGCGCTCGAACACGCCCCTGATCTCGGGCAGCTGGCGCGCCAGCCGGTCGAGTTCGGCGCGTGCGATCTCGGCCGGACTCGCCGCGGCCTGGACGGCCAGACGTACGTCGCGCACGCCGGCGATCATCGGCGCGCGCAGGCGCGCCGTGTCCAGCCAGTCCACCGCCGCGACGCCGTCGAGGACGAGCACGCCGCCGCTGACGCTCAGCCGCACCGAATCGGGCGGCGCGAGCAGGCGCCGCGCACGCCGCAGCACGATCGCATCGTCGGTCGACAGATAGCCCTGCACGGCCAGCTGCGGCTCGCCGCCGGCCGCGCGCGCCGCCGCCAGCAGCGGCTCGATCGGCGCGGCATCCGGATCGAGCAGGCCGCGCACGAGGATCGTCGGTCGCCGCGTATCGTCCAGCGCGGTCAGCACGAAACCCGGGTGCGTGCCCAGATGGGTCCGCAGCGCGTCCATGCGTGTCTCCCAGCTGCGGTCGCGCAGCACGTGCCAGGCCAGTGCGGCGACCGCGGCCAGGATCACCAGCAGCAGCGGCCACCAGGCGGTGCGGCGGCGCGGCTCGGCGGTCGCCGCATCGCGCGTCAGCGCGGCCAGGTCGAGCGCCTCGGCGCCCACCGAGGCGACCAGCTCGTCGGACGCGCCGTCGGCGTCCATCGCCGCGTGGATGCGCTCCAGCCGCTCCTGCAGCCTCACGTACAGCGCCGAGCCCGGCACGCCGCGGATGAAGCAGGCCAGATTCGCGCGCGGCCCCTGGATCAGCCACAGCACGTGCTCGCCGACACGCGCCGACTCGAGCGTGTCGCCGCCGTCGCGGCCGACCGAGTCGCTGACGAAGTCGGCGATCGCGGTCAGCATGCCGGCGATCGCGTCGGCGTCGAGCGCCGGCAGTTCCGGCGCCGACGCGCGGTGCAGCACCAGGCCCGAGGCACGCTCGATCAGGAACAGATGATCGACCTGCCAGGCCAGCGTGTGCTTGAGCACGACCTCGGCGTACGGCACGCCGCTGCGCCAGGCCTCCACGCGCCAAGCCAGGCCGCGCAGCGTGAAGCTGCTCTCCAGCGCGTGGTTGATGTCGGCGACCAGGCCGCGCATCGCTTCGCCGACGGCCTTGCGGATCGTCGGACCGATGATCGGAAACAGCGCGTCGATGATCAGATGGCGGTTGCCGCGGACCGCATTGCCGAGCGCGGAGGCGACCGGCGCGGCCATCGCCCGCGCGAAACGCTCGCGCTGCGCGCCGGACTGGACCGCCTCGAGGGCCTGCGGCAGACGTTCGGCGAGGCCGTGCTGGCGCGATTCGGCGACGTCGAGGCGTTGAGCGGCCGCGGCCAGCGCACGCCGGTCCTCCTCGAGGAGGATCTGCCGCAGCCGATCCAGATCGTTCACGGTGGTGCCGCGGGCGGCTTACTTGGCGCCCGGCAGGTCGAAATGGCCCTTGAGCCGCAGCGCGACCTCGGTCATCAGCGCGGCGAGGTCCTCGCGGCCGACCTTCTCGGCACGCAGGTCGCCGCTGCTGCGCGCGAGCGAGGCATCGAGCTCGCCGGCACGCCGTGCCAGCGCAGCCTCCAGCTCGGTCAGCGCGGCGCGCAGCCGTTCGTCGGTTGCGGCGAGCTCGTGCTGCAGCGCATCGATGCCGGCATTGATCTCGCTGCGCGCGGTGCGCGCGGCCTGCTGGACGCGCGATTCGAGGTCGTCCACGGCGCTGGTACGGTCCTGCACTTCCTTGCGCAGCTGCTGGGTGAGCTTCTCGAACTGCTCGTCCAGACGCCGCTCCAGGCGCTTGAGCTGCTCGTTCTGCGCCTCCTGCAGGCGCGCCATGTCGGTGGCGAGCCGCTGGTCGAGCTCGACGAAGCGGCGCTCGTAGTCGCGCATCTGTCCGCCGAACAGGATGTCGCGGATCTGGTCGACGTTGCGGTCGGCTTCGGCTGGATTCTTGATGTCGGACATGACGCGATTCCCTGACTGGCCGGTGGTCGCCGTGGATTCCGTGCCGGGCCGCGCGGCCGCGGCGGCTGCGTCCGGCTGGACGACGCTGCGGACGGCGTCCCGCTCGCGTACACGCTTTCGCGCTGATCTGGCCATGCTGTGCACCTGTCCTTCGGACCCGGCGCGCGCGGGACCGGCCGCCCGCGCACGGCGCCATCCTAGCGCGTCGGCGGGCGATCGGGCCACCTCGCGCGCCGTGACGGCCGTCGCGGCCCGGCGCGACGGGCGCCTCGTCAGAGGATGTAGCGCGACAGATCCTGATCCTCGACCAGGCCGGCGAGGTGGCGGTCGACGTAGTCGGCGTCGATCAGGTAGCGCTGTCCGCTCTTGTCGGCCGCCTCGAACGAGATGTCGTCGAGCAGCCGCTCGAGCACCGTGTGCAGGCGCCGCGCGCCGATGTTCTCGGTGCGCTCGTTGACCGCGAACGCGGTCTCGGCCAGCCGCGTGATGCCGCTGTCGGCGAACTCGACGCTGACGCCTTCGGTCGCCAGCAGCGCCGAATACTGCTTGGTCAGCGCGTGATGCGGCTCACCCAGGATGCGCTTGAAATCCTCCGCGGTCAGCGCCGAGAGCTCGACGCGGATCGGAAAGCGGCCCTGCAGCTCCGGGATCAGGTCCGAGGGCTTGGCCAGCGAGAACGCGCCCGAGGCGATGAACAGGATGTGGTCGGTACGCACGATGCCGTACTTGGTCGACACCGCCGAGCCCTCGACCAGCGGCAGCAGGTCGCGCTGCACGCCCTCGCGCGAGACGCCCGCGCCGCTCCACTCGCCGCGCTGGGCGACCTTGTCGATCTCGTCGATGAAGACGATGCCGTTCTGCTCGCAGTTGGTGATCGCCTGCGCCTTGATCTCCTCGTCGTTGACGAGCTTGCCGGCCTCCTCCTCGACCAGCAGCGGCAGCGCCGCGCGCACCGTCAGCTTGCGCTTCTGGCTGCGCTGCCCGGCCAGCGACGAGAACATGCCGCGCAGCTGGTTGGTCATCTCCTCCATGCCCGGCGGCGCCATGATCTCGACACCGACGTTGAGTGCGAAGTCGACCTCGATCTCGCGCTCGTCGAGCGCGCCCTCGCGCAGCTGCTTGCGCAGCTTCTGGCGCGTATCGGCGTCGCGTGCATCGACCTGCGCCGGCTCGTTCGCGAAACCCACGCCCTGGCGGCGCGGCAGCAGCGCGTCGAGCACGCGGTCCTCGGCGCGGTCCTCGGCCTGCGAGCGCACGCGCGCCTTGGCCTGCTCGCGCGCCATCTTGAACGCCGCGTCGGCCAGATCGCGCACGATCTGCTCGACGTCCTTGCCGACGTAGCCGACCTCGGTGAACTTGGTCGCCTCGACCTTGATGAACGGCGCATTGGCGAGGCTGGCCAGGCGCCGCGCGATCTCGGTCTTGCCGACGCCGGTCGGGCCGATCATCAGGATGTTCTTCGGCGTGACCTCGTCGCGCAGCGGCGCGTCGAGCTGCATGCGCCGCCAGCGGTTGCGCAGGGCGATCGCGACGGCGCGCTTGGCCGCCTGCTGACCGATGATGTAGCGGTCCAGTTCGTTGACGATTTCGCGGGGGGTCAGTTCGGACATGAGCTCGGCACGGTGAGCGAAGGGAGAGGACGGTCGGCGATCGGCGCGCAGCGCGGCGCGATCACAGTTCCTCGACCGTCACGTTGTGATTGGTGTAGATGCAGATGTCGCCGGCGATCTTCAACGCCTGCTCGACGACGCCGCGCGCGTCCAGGTCGGTGTTCTCGAGCAGGGCGCGCGCCGCGGCCTGCGCGTACGGACCGCCCGACCCGATCGCGATCAGGCCGTGCTCGGGCTCGACGACGTCGCCGTTGCCCGACAGCAGCAGCGAGACGTCCTTGTCGGCGACCGCCAGCATCGCCTCCAGACGGCCCAGGCGGCGATCGGTGCGCCAGTCCTTGGTCAGCTCGACCGCGGCGCGGGTCAGGTTGCCGCCGAAACGCTCGAGCTTCTGCTCGAACAGCTCGAACAGCGTGAAGGCGTCGGCGGTGGCGCCGGCGAAGCCGGCCAGCACGTCGCCCTTGCCGAGCCGGCGGATCTTGCGGGCGTTGGCCTTCATGACGGTGTGGCCGAGCGTGACCTGGCCGTCGCCGCCGATGACGACGCGTCCGTTGCGGCGCACCGAGACGATGGTGGTGGCGTGGAAGGATTCCATCTGCGATCCGAGGACGAAGGGGAACGCCGGAGGTGGGGGCCGCGGCGCGCTTTCCAAGTCGCGCCGGCAGCCAGCCCGCGCGCGGCGGCACCTCGGCCGGTTCAGCCGCGACGGCCTATCGTGCAGGCCCGTTCGGTCTCCGGAGACTTCTGATGCCTCTTCGTCTCGTGACGCTCGCGGCCTGCCTCGCGGCCGGCCTGCTGACCGGCTGCGACGCGCCGTCACCCACGCCCCCGCCCGCGCCGTCGGCACCACCGGCCACTGTACCGGCTGCCACGGCCACGCCGGCCGCCGCCGCAACCGATGCCTGGATCGGCCAGTGGACCGGCCCCGAAGGCACGTTCCTGCGGATCGAACGCGCCGATGTTCCAGGCCGCTACACGATCACGATCCGCGATCTCGACGAGGCCCGCCGCTACGAAGGCCAGGCCGACGGCCCGCTGATCCGCTTCGACCGCGACGGCAGCCAGGCGACGATCCAAGCCGGCGACGGCGACGCCACCGGCATGAAATGGCTCGCCGGCAAGCGCGACTGCCTGATCATCGCAACCGGCGAAGGCTACTGCCGCGACTGACGACGCTCCGCATCCAGCCCCCACCACACCCGGCTCTTGCCGTTGCGCTACGCTGTTGGCTGTCGCTGTTGCTGTCGCTTTTTGGCTATTGCTTTGTGCTGTCGCTGTTGGCTGTTGGCTGTTGGTGCGCCTAAAGCGAGCCGAGCATCGCAGGTCGTCCAGGCCGAAGAGCTGCCCCGTGTCTGAGCGCAGCGAGTTGGGGCAGCCACCGATGCGGCGCAGCCGCATCGGCTCGCGTCAGCGCAGGCGGTTTTGGTGACTTTTTCCAAGAAAAAAGTCACCCGCTCGCGCAGCGAGCGGAAGCTTTTGATGTTGATCTTCCAATCCTGCTCTTAGATTTGACGCCTGGGTTCAAGACCAAGAAAACCATAGGCGAGCGATACCGCCCCGGTCGCCCCGACACCACAAAAACCCCACCCGTCAATCGCGCTCCCGCCTCCGCGCCCGCGGATGCGCCGCATCGTAGACCTTGGCCAGATGCTGAAAGTCCAGGTGCGTATAGATCTGCGTCGTGCCGATGTCGGCATGGCCCAGCAACTCCTGCACCGCGCGCAGGTCGCCCGACGATTCGAGCAGATGGCTCGCGCACGAATGCCGCAGCAGATGCGGATAGACGCGCTTCCAGATGCCCTGCTCCTTCGCGCGGCGGCGCACGCGTGCGCGCGCCGCGTCGGTCGACAGCGGCCGGCCGCCGCGGCCGCGGAAGATCGTCGCCTCGTGCGCCGGCGTCTCCTGCGCGTGCAGCGCGCGCAGCGCCTCCAGCGCGTGACGGCCGACCGGCACGATGCGCGTCTTGGAGCCCTTGCCGAGCACGGTCAGCTGCGCCTCGGCGAAGTCCAGGTCGCGCCAGCGCACCGAGACCAGCTCGGCGACGCGCAGGCCGCTCGAGTACAACAGCTCGAGCAGGGCGCGATCGTGCACGGCCTCGGGCGAATCGGGCGGCACGGTCACCAGCGCGGTCATCTCGTCGGCGTCGAGCACCTGCGGCAGCTTGCGGCGGAACTTCGGCAGGCGCACGCCGATCGCCGGATTGGTCGCGACTTCGCCCTCGCGCGCGAGGTAGCGGAAGAAGCTGCGGCATGCCGACACCAGGATGCGCAGGCTGCCCGGCGAGCGGCCGCGCCGGTGCTCGGCCGCGACCAGGCTGCGGATCAGCGCGGTGTCGCAGTCGGTCCAGCCGCTGCGGCCGGCCGCCTCCATGCGCGCCTGCAGCCGCGCCAGCTCGTCGCGGTAGTTGTCGATCGTGCCGGCCGCATAGCGGCGCTCGACGCGCAGATAGTCGAGGAAGCCTTCGACGCGTCGGGCCAGCGGCGCGCTCATCTCACGGCGACTTCGGGAAGCGCGCCAGCGACACGGCGACCGCCTCGGCGATCAGCTTCAGGAAGATCGTGCCCATGCCCGGATGGAAACGGTTCGGATCGGCCGAGCCGATCGCGAGCAGGCCGGCGTCGCCGATCGGCAGCAGGGCCGCCGAGGCGATCTGCGGCGCCTGTTCGCCGAACAGCGCGTCGAGCTTGTCCTGCTGCAGCCGGCCGCACAGCGGCTCGGCACGCTTGAAGAACTCGGCGAACGCCGGCATCGCGGCGGCGCCGCCCGGCTCGGTGATCAGCCATTCGACCGACGGCAGATCGCGGCCGGCGCGGAACAGCACCAGGCGCACGTGCTCGGAATGGAAGTCCTCGGTCAGGCTGGCCGCGACGTGGCTGACGGTTTCGGCCGGCGTCGTCGCGCGCATCAGCGACAGCGTCAGCATGTGCACGCGCACGGTCAGCTGCTCGTTGTCGTGCGCGATCTCGATCAGCTCGTGCAGGCGCCGGTTCAGATCGCGGTTCTTCTCGCGCAGCACCTCGAGCTGATAGCTCGCCAGCGAGGCCGCGTCGCCGTGCTCGCGCGGCAGCCGCAGCGCCAGCGCGATGTCCGGAAACTCGGCCAGGAATTCCGGATGGCGGCGCAGATAGCTGGCGACTTCCATCGCGGCCAGACCGTCCTTGACGCTGAGCTCAGACATGGCGTGTTCCTCGTCGTTTGCGGCAGGTTACCCGAAGCGGACGGTCGCGATACAAACGCGGCCGCGCGTGCGTCGATCCGGTCCGGCACGCATCGCGGCGCTCAGAGCGCGAGCTCGCCGTCGAACACGAACGCGGCCGGCCCGGTCATCCACAGCGTCGCGCCGGGGCCGGACCACTCGATGTCCAGATCGCCGCCCGGCAGCGACACGCGCACCGCGTCGCCGACGCGGCCGCGCCGATGCAGCACGGCGACCGCCGCGCAGGCGCCCGAGCCGCAGGCCAGCGTCTCGCCGGCGCCGCGCTCCCAGACGCGCAGCGCGATCGCGTCGCGGCCGCGCACCTCGGCGAAGCCGACGTTGCAGCGGCGCGGAAACGCCGCGTCGCGCTCCAGACGCGGACCGATCGTCGCGACCGCCGCGGCCGCGGCGTCGGCCACCTCGATCACCGCATGCGGATTGCCGATCGAGACCGCACCGAACGCGACGCGCGTGCCGTCGAGGTCCAGTGCATAAAGGTCGGACTCGGCCGCGACCGCCAGCGGAATCGCCGCCGGCGCGAAGCGCGGCTCGCCCATATCGACGCGGATGCGGCCGTCGCCGAGGCGCTCGACCGCGACCGGGCCGGCCGGTCCCTGCAGCCGCAGCGGTCCGGCCGGCAGCGCGCCGGCGCGGTGCAGCCAGGCGGCCACGCAGCGCACGCCGTTGCCGCACTGCAGGGCCGGGCTGCCGTCGCCGTTCCAGATGCCGTACGCGAATGCGCAGCCGGCGTCGCGCGCCGGCTCGATCGTCAGCAACTGGTCGAAGCCGACGCCGCGATGGCGATCGCCGAGTCGGGCGATGCCGGCCGCATCGAGCGGCAGCGGCGCGGCGCGGCAGTCGACGACGACGAAATCGTTGCCGATGCCGTGCATCTTCGTGAACGCCAGCGACCGCGGCGCGGCGCTCAGGGCCGCACCGGGTGCCGCGGCCGACGCGCTCACGGCGTCGCCGCGGCCGGCGTCTGACCGGGACGGACCAGATCGCCCTTGTTGCCGCAGCCGGCGAGGCCGGACAGCACGATCGCCATCGACAACACGACGAGCAGGCGCGACTTGCGCATGGGACGGACCTTGCGAGCGGGAAGACGTGCGCCAGTATAGCGGCGGCCCGATCGGGCCGGCGGGCCGGCGGCGCTGTCAAACGCGCCGTCACTGGGTATGCTGCGCCGATGTCGCTGATGCCGCTGATCGTCGCGCTGTTCGTGCTGGCCGCCGGATGTCTCGTCGCGGGCCTCGGCCAGGCCGTCGCGGCACGTCGGCGCTGGCACCAGCGCCGGCGCGTCGGCGCCTGCCTGCGCGGCGTCTGGAGCGTCGTCTTCGCGGCGCTCGGCGCGGTCGGCGGCCTGGCCGGTCTGGCACTGCTCGGCTATCACCGCCTGACCGAGGAAGCGGTCGTCGCGCACGTGGTCACGCGCGCACTCGACACGCAGCGCTACAGCGTGCGCCTGGAGCTGCCGGACGGCAGCGCGCGCACGACCGAGCTGTCCGGCGACCAGTGGCAGCTCGACGCGCGCGTGATCAAGTGGCGCGGCAGCGCGGTCATGCTCGGCGCGCCACCGCTGTACCGCCTGGATCGTCTCAGCGGGCGCTACCGCGACGCCGCGCAGGCGCGCATGCAGCCGCCGTCGCTGATCGACCTGGGCGGCACCGGTCCGCTCGATCTGTGGAACCTCGCGCAGCGTCATCCGGCCTGGCTGCCGTGGCTCGACGCCGACTTCGGCAGCGCGGCCTACCTGCCGATGGTCGACGGCGGCCGCTTCCTGGTCACGCTGGCGCCGGCCGGCGGCCTGATCGCGCGGCCCGCCGACGAGACCACGCGCATGCGGATCGAACAGGCCGGCTGGTGATGCACCGTGCCGCTCAGGCGGACGGCGTGCGCGACAGCGCCTTCTCGTAGCGCCAGCCGTCCTCGCCGTCCTCGTAGTAGGCCGGCAACGCGGCCAGCCGCCGGTAGTCGTTGCGCTCGTAGAGCCGCTGCGCGGCCCGATTGCCGGTCCGGACTTCGAGGCGCAGCCGCCGGCAGCCGCTGCGCAAAGCCGCCTGCTCGGCCGCCTCAAGCAGCTGTTCGCCGACGCGGCGTCCGCGCGCATCCTCGGCCACCGCCATCGAGTACAGACGCGCCAGATCGCTGCCCTTGCGGAAGAACACGACGCAGGCCCCGACCAGGCGCCGCTCGTGCAGCGCGACCAGCACGCGCGCGCTGTCGCTCTCCAGATGCCAGCGCCACTGGCGCGGGCTGATCCGATCGCTGGCGAAGCTGGCGTTTTCCAGGTCGATCAACGCCGGCAGATCGCCTTCGACGGCACGGCGGACACGCAAGGACACGAGGGACATCGGCGGATCGGCTGCGAAGACGGCGCGCAGACTAGGCGCAGCGCCGTGTCGACGCAACCGGTTCGTGAGCTCGCCGCCTGCCGACTGAACGAGGCGCCGGCATCCGGCTCCCGCGCGCTGCCGGCTTGTGTCAGACTTCGCCGCCGCTCCGAAACCCTTCGTCTTCTCCCCCTGTCCGCGCAGCCGCCCGAGCGACCGGCCACAAGGCCCTTCCACGCATGAGCCGGCTCCTGATCGTCGTCGAAAAAGCCTCCGACTGGGGCTCGTACTATCCGTCCGACAACGTCGTCTCCGCGCAGGACTATCTCAAGCAGCCGCTCAGCGACGAGGACGAGCGCACCCAGGTCATCAACCTGTGCCGCAGCTACAAGTATCTGGGCACCGGCTACTACGTCTCGCTGCTGGCCGAGGCGCGCGGCCACAAGGTGATTCCGTCGGTGCGCACGATCAACGACCTGCGCCGGCGCTCGCTGTACGGCCTGGACATCGAGGACCTGAACGCCAAGCTCGGCAAGTTCCTGCCGGCCGGCGGCCGCGACACGACCGACTTCGGGATCCTGGTCTATTTCGGCGAGACCTCGTATCCGGCGCTGGAGGACCTCGCGCGCCAGCTGTTCGAGACGTTTCCGTGCCCGATCCTGCGCATCGAGTTCGAGCGCGAGCGGGTCTGGCAGATCGGCGCGATCAAGCCGACCGGCCTGCATACGCTGTCCGACGAGCAGGAGGACGCGTTCGCGCAGTCGCTCGACAAGTTCTCGCGCAAGCTCTGGCGCAAGCCGCGCGCGCGGCGCAAGTTCCGCTTCGACCTGGCGATGCTGGTCGATCCGGCCGAGGCGATGCCGCCGTCGAACAAGCGCGCGCTCAAGCACTTCGTCGAGGCCGGCAGCGAGCTCGGCATCGAGGTCGACACGATCGGCCGCAACGACTACCAGCGTCTGGCCGAATACGACGGCCTGTTCATCCGCGAGACCACCGCGCTCGACAACCACACCTACCGCTTCGCGAACAAGGCGGAGAAGGAGGACATGGTCGTCATCGACGATCCGGGCTCGATCCTCAAGTGCACCAACAAGATCTACCTGCACGACCTGATGCTGTCGCGCAAGCTGCCGATCCCGCGCACCGAGATCCTCTACCGCGACGAGTCCAAGCGCCTGGACGAGCTGGCCACGCGCATGGAATTCCCGCTGGTGCTGAAGATTCCGGACGGCTCGTTCTCGCGCGGCATCGTCAAGGTCGAGACGCCCGGCGGCCTGCGCGAGGCGGCCGAGTCGCTGTTCCAGCACACCGCCCTGGTGCTCGCGCAGGAGTTCATGTTCACCGAGTTCGACTGGCGCATCGGCGTGCTCAACCGCGAGCCGCTGTACGCCTGCAAGTACTTCATGTCGCGCGGCCACTGGCAGATCTACAACCACGCCGCCAAGGGCACCGCCAAGTCCGGTGGCTTCCAGACCCTGCCGATCCGCGAGGCACCGGCCGACGTCGTCAAGCTCGCGCTCAAGGCCACCGCGCCGATCGGCGACGGGCTCTACGGCGTCGACATCAAGAAGGCCGGCGACCGGCTCGCGCTGATCGAGGTCAACGACAATCCGTCGATCGACGCCGGCGTCGAGGACGCCTATCTCGGCGACGACCTGTACCGGCGCATCATGAGCGAGTTCCTGCGCCGCATGGAGCGCAAGCGCCTGGGCGTGCACGGCTGAGGCGGCGCTCGAGTCGGTGCCGGCTCGTCGTTGCTTCTCCGCGAACAGCGGGACAGTCGGCGGGGCGGCTTCTGCTGCGGTCTCAGGCCGAGCGGCTCGACACCGCAACGATCGATGCGGCTCGGCTTGGCATGCCCGGATCGAACACGCCCTGATCGCCCACCGACCGGATACGCCTCGATCCGGCGAGATCTCGACCGAACGGTCCGGCGCGCACGGCGCCTGCGAGACGCCGCGGCGGTTCGCGGTCGACGCGTGCAGGCGAGCCCGACAAGGCGCATCCGGCGCGCGACCGGCCGTTACCTCACAGGCCGTCTCGCGACCGCCTGCTAGACTTCGCGTTTTGCGTGCGCATGAAGCGCTAGGCCGACCGATGTCAGACGCGATCGCCGCACCGGCCCGCAGCACCGCTCCATTGATCGTCCTGGCCCTCGCCGGTGCCGCGCTCGGCATCGGCATCACCGCCTGGAACCTGACCTGGGGCGGTGGCCCGTTCCTCTGGCACGTCGCCCAGCCGTCGAGCTGGCAGGGCGCGCTCGAAGCCCTCGCCGTCGGCGCGTTGATCGCGGCCGGCCTGGCGATCAACCGCGGCGCCGCGCTCGCGCTGCTGGTCGGGCTGCCGGCGCTGTTCTATCTGCGCCGCCACGCGACCGACGTGCCGCTGCTGCTCGATCTGATCCTGTTCGAGATCGTGATCGGCCTCGGCATGGCACTGCGCCGCGCAGTCGGACTGCCGCGGCCGGCGCGCTCGATCGACTACCTGTACGCGCTGATCGCCGGCCTCGCGCTGTGGAGCGTGTGCGCATGGACCGCCTCGGCGCTCGGCGTCGGATCGATCAAGGCGCTGCGCTGGCTGACCCTGCTGCTGGCGATTCCGGCCGCGTTCGGCGGCCACCGGCCGCTGTCCCTATACGTCTGGCAGCGCATCCGCGAACAGCCGCGCGGCACGCGCATCGCCTATGCGGCATTGGCGACCTGGCTGCTGGTGCTGTTCGTGCGCGGACGCTACGCGATCGGCTTCGATGCGCTGTGGTACGGCCTGCGTGGCGAGTTCGTGCTGGCGCCGGGCGACTCGGTGTTCGAGCCGCTCGGCCTGGTCTCGCCGGTCTACTACTTCCCGAAGCTCTACGAGATGCTGCTGCTGCCGCTGAGCGCGCTCGGCTCCGGCAGCGCGATCGGCGGCGTGACCGTGCTGCTGCTGGTGCCGCTGCTGATGACCTGCCGGCTGCTGATGCAGGCGGTCGCGGTGCCGGCGGCCGCACAGGCCGGCCTGCTCGGCCTGATCGCGACGCTGCCGGCGCTGGCCAATCTCGCGCCCGACCCCAAGCCCGACGTGCCGGCGACGCTGTTCGTGCTGCTCGCCGCACTGTTCGGACTGACCTGGCTGCGCACGCGGCACTGGACCGCGCTGCTGTGGATGGCCAGTGCCACCGCACTGGCCTGCTCGATCAAGATGGCCGCGATTCCGTATGCCGGCGTCATGGTGCTGACGACGCTGGTCGCCGGCCTGCGCGGCGCCTCGGCGCCGGCCGATGCGATGCCGCCGGCCGCGGCCGAGCGGCGTCTGGCCATCGTCGCGCTGGCACTGGTCCTCGTCACGGCGCTGTTCGTACTCGCGCGGACGTTCGTGCTGGCCGGTCTGCCGACGATCGGCCCGGACCCGCTGTTCAAGCTCTGGCTCGCGCTCGGCTTCGAGCTGCGCGAACCGGCCGGCACGCTGGCCTGGACCCAGGCGCAGAACTGGCGCGAGGTGCCGGAGCTGATCGTCGACTGGCTGCTGCGACCGCAGCGCATGCCGCACGTCGTCGTGTCCTGGACCGGCAATGCCTGGCTCTGGATGGGTCTGCTCGCGCTGGCGGCCGCCGGCCTGGGCCTGCGTCGCACCCCGAAGATCCCGGCGCCGTGGCCGCTGCTGGGCCTGGTCGCGATCGGCCTCGCGCTCGCGCTCGGCAACCGCTATCTGGTGCGCGGCGGCGACGGCAACTACTTTCTGTACGCGCTGCTGCCGGCGACGATCCTGGCCGGCGGCGCCGTGTTCGGTCGACTGGTGTCCGCACCGCGCGCGTTCGCGGTCGCGCTGGCCTGCCTGCCGGTTTTGGCGACGTTCCAGGCCGGCTACAGCTTCGTCAGCGGCGCGTGGACGCCCGGCACGCGCGCCTTTGACCTCGAGTTCGGCCAGTCCTGGCGCGATCTGCGCAGGGCGCGCAACCGAGAGCTGGAATGGGCCGGTCTGACCGGCATTGCGGCCTATCTGCGCGAAGCGGACGGGACGCCGCGCGTGATCGGCGCGGTCGAGAGCCAGGCGATGAACTGGCTGCCGGCCCGCTTCGAGGACGTGGCGACGATCAGCTTCTCGCATTCGGACTACGTCGCGACCGACGCCGGCCTGCGCCGCTTCGTCGACCGCCAGCGCATCGAGTATCTGATCGCGCCGCTGCCGGACGCCGGCCGCAAGCCGCCGTGGACGCCGGACGCGTTCGTCGCGTTGTGCGAGGAAGTCCGGCGCACGCCGGGCGTGCGCCGCGTCGTCGACCGCCGTTACGAGTTGCTCGACCTGTCGGCGCTCACCGCCGCCGATCGCGCGCGCCTGCTGCGCAGCGCGCCCTGAACCTGCGCACGGCGCGCCGGCAGCCGGCGCGCGCCGGGCCGGCGCCGCGCTGCGGCCCGGCGGACATGCGCACGCAGCGCGACCGGCCACTGGCGCCGTGTCAGCCAGGCGAGATTGAGCAGCGGCGCCAGCACCAGCCAGAACGGCAGCGACCAGCCGAGCAGCGGACCGGGCCGCGCGGCCGGCACCAGCATCACGACGAGCAGGCCGGCCAGCGCCCACAGCAGCAGACTGCGACGGCGTGCGGCGTCCGATCGGGGCGGTGCGACCGCTGCGGCAGGCGCCGGCGACGTGACGATGCGCGCCGCTCGATGGCGCGAAGGGGCGAAGCCCGGAGACGACGCGACACCCGGGGCGGAGCGGGCCGGCGCGACGGCCGGCGGTAGCGACAACGGTGCGAGCAGCATGACGGTGAGCCCTCCAACGTGGACGTCCAGCCTGATCCGGCCCCGTCTCAGCGCCTGAGAAAAGTCACGATCGTTCAGGATTCTGTCCGTAAGCCAACCGACCCCCATGCAATAATCGCGGCCCGACGCGCGGTGGCCTCGAAAGACCAGGCCGGGCGGATGCATCCGCGCTGCGGACCCCAGGGACGGGCGCCCGATCGTCGGCCGCGCGAACGGCCGGCGGTTGCGAGGGAGGTACAGGCTGCGGCCGTGCCGCTCGATCGGACCGGCGGCCGGACACGCCCGTCCCGACGCCCCCTGAAGTCGAGCGCCCGCGCCGCCCCGAGCACCGGCGGCGTCAGGAGCCGGAGCCACCGCTGGAGCCCGCGTGTCGTCCCATCCGTTCCTGCAATACGCCGTCGTCCTGCTGCTGGTCGCGGTGATCGCCGTGCCGCTGGCGCGGCGCTGGCGGCTCGGCGCCGTCGTCGGTTACTTGGCCGCCGGCGTACTGATCGGGCCCGACGGCCTGGGCCTGCTCGGCGAGAACGACACGATCGCCGAGATCTCCGAGCTCGGCATCGTCCTGATGCTGTTCGTGATCGGCCTGGAGCTCTCGCCGCAGCGGCTATGGGTGATGCGCCGGCAGGTGTTCGGCATGGGCAGTCTGCAGCTGCTGCTGACCGCGCTGGCCCTCGGCGGCATCGCGGTGATGTTCGGTCTGCGCTGGAAGCCGGCGCTGATCGTCGGCCTCGGCCTGGCGCTGTCGTCGACGGCGATCGCGCTGCAGGTCCTGGCCGAGCGCAAGGAGCTCAACAGCGAGCACGGCCGGCTCGGCTTCTCGATCCTGCTGTTCCAGGACGTCGCCGCGATCCCGATCCTGGCGCTGATCCCGGTGCTGGCGGCCAAGAAGATCGCGCCGAGCAGCGGCCTGGTCGACGACGTCGTCGACGTCGTGCGCATCGTGCTGGTGATCGCCGCCGTCGTCGTCGGCGGCCGCTATCTGCTGCGGCCGCTGTTCCGCGCGACCGCGGCCACGCGGATCCCCGAGGTGTTCACGGCCAGCGCGCTGCTGGTCGTGATGGGCACGGCCTGGATCATGGAAGCGGCCGGCATGTCGATGTCGATGGGCGCGTTCCTGGCCGGCGTGCTGCTGGCCGATTCGGAATACCGCCACGAGATCGAAGCGCAGATCGACCCGTTCAAGGGCCTGCTGCTCGGCCTGTTCTTCATCAGCGTCGGCATGTCGGCCGACCTCCAGGTCGTGACCGGCCAGCCCGTCACGGTGTTCGCGCTGCTGGCGATCCTGATCGTCGTCAAGGCTGTGCTGCTGTTCGGCTTGGCGCGCTGGCCGGGCGGCCTGGGCAATACGCAGGCCGCCGCGCTCGCCGCGGTGCTGTGCCAGGGCGGCGAGTTCGCGTTCGTGGTCTTCACGCTGGAGGCCGCCAACGGCCTGATCACGGCGGCGCAGCGCGATCTGCTGATCGTCGTGGTCACGCTGTCGATGGCGCTGACGCCGCTGCTGGTGTCGGCGCGCGCGCGCTGGATCGACGACGACGACGCGCCGCGACAGCCGGCGTTCGAGCCGCTCGACGTACAGCAGCCGCGCGTCGTGATCGCCGGCTTCGGCCGCGTCGGCCAGATCGTCGCACGCGTGCTGCGCGCCAACCACATCCCGTTCACGGCGATCGAACACTCGATCGAGCAGGTCGAGTTCTCGCGCCGGTTCGGATCGCCGATCTTCTACGGCGACCCGACCCGCGCCGACCTGCTGCGCGCGGTGCAGATCGACAAGGCCGAGGTCTTCGTCGTCGCCACCGACGACCCGGAGGCCAACATCCGCACCGCGCGCCTGGTCAAGCGCATGTATCCGCACGTGCGCGTGTTCGCGCGTGCGCGCAACCGCCAGCACGTGTACCGCCTGATGGACCTCGGCGTCGAGGTGGTGCGCGAAACCTTCCATTCCAGCCTGGTGCTGTCGCGCGACGTGCTCGCCTCGCTCGGCATGCCCGAGGAGCAGGCCGAGCGGCGCATCGCGCTGTTCCGCGAGCACGACGAGAACCTGCTGCGCGCCCAGCACCTGGTCTACGACGACGAAGCGGCCGTGATGCAGACCGCACGCGAAGCCCGCGACGACCTCGAGCGTCTGTTCGAGGCCGACAGCAGCAAGGAGACTTCATGAAGGAAATCCGCGGATTCGCGGTCGGCGAACAGGCCCTGACCTCGTTCGACCGTCAGTTCTCGATGCGCTGCCGCGTGCAGCGCCCGGACCGCTACCGGCTGCTCGACGCGCTGCCGGCCGACGCGCCGCGCATCGCGCGCGGCTCCGGCGTCTCGTACGTGGCCGCCAGCTTCGGCGTCGATGCGATCACGCAGGACATGGCCGCGTTCGACCGCCTGCTCGCGTTCGACGGCGAGCGCGGCCTGCTGCGCGTCGAGGCCGGCGCGCGCATCGGCGATGTGGAGCGCTTCGCGCTCGCGCACGGCTGGTATCTGCCGGTCGCGCCCGGCCATCCGGCCGCGACGATCGGCGGCTGCATCGCCGCCGACGTGCACGGCAAGAATCCGGCGCGCGACGGCACGTTCCGCGCCCAGGTCGCGGCGCTGGAACTCTGGCGCGACGGCGGCGGCGTGACCGTGTCGCCCGACCACGACGGCGATCTGTTCGCCGACACCTGTGCCGGCTTCGGCCTGACCGGCACGATCGTCTCGGCGACGCTGCGCCTGGCGCGCGCGCCGGCGACGCTGGTCGTGCGGCGCATTCCGGTCGACTCGCTCGCCGAAGCCGCCCAGGTGCTGCGCGACGCGCTCAACGTGCCGCTGCTGTACGGCTGGCACGACGGCCGTCCCGGCACGTTCGGCCGCGGCGTGATCCGGATCGGCCTGGACACCGGCGACGCCGCCGCGCTGCCGCCGAGCCGGCTGCCCGATCTGCCGATCGCGATCGCGCCGTCGCGGATTCCGACCTGGAACCGCCTCGGCATCGCACTCGCCAACGGCATGATCCGCCGCCGCTGGTGCCGCCCCGGCCAGAGCGCGGTCACGCTGGCCGATACGCTGTTTCCGCTCAATGCGGCCAGACCCTATTTCGCCGGCTTCGGTCGCGCCGGTTTCGTCGAGGCGCAGTGGCTGGTGCCGCATACGCGCTTCGTCGCCTTCGCGGCCGGCCTGGAAGAGGCCGTCGCGCGGATGCGGCCGCGGATCAGCCTGATCTCGAGCAAGCTGTTCGCCGGCGAGCCCGGCGGCCTCGCGTTCGACGGACACGGCATCGCACTCGCGCTGCACCTGCCGGCACCGGCCGACGGCGCGCAGCGCGCGTTCCTCGAGGCACTGACCGAGCTCGCGCTCGCTCACGGCGGCCGGCCGAACCTGATCAAGGATTCCACGCTCGATGCCGCGACCGTGCGCCGCGCCCTGCCCGGCTTCGAGGTCACGCGTGAACGGCTGCGGCGCTGGGATCCCGACGGGCACGTGCGCTCGGAACTGACGCGGAGGATCGGCCTGTGAGTCCCGATACTCCGATCGCGACCGCCGCAGCGGACAGCGCCGTCGTCGTCGGCGCGTCGAGCGGCCTCGGCCGCGCGCTTGCGACCGAGCTCGCACGGCACGGCCACGCCGTGCTGCTGGTCGCCTCCGACCGCCGCGACGTCGATGCGCTGGCGGCCGATCTGCAGCTGCGCCACGGCGTGCCGGCGCGCGGTCTCGCGCTCGATCTGGCGCGCAGTGCCGATCCCGGTGGCGCGGTCCGCGCCGCGCTCGACGGACTGCCGCCGCTCGGCGCCGTGCTGATTCCGGCCGGCTGGTCGCGCCACGACGACGACGGCACGCTCGACACCGCCGCGATCGGCCAGCTGCTCGCGATCAATCTGCATGCGCCGCTGGCGATCGCGCACGCGCTGCTGCCGGCGCTGCTCGAGCGCCGCGGCACGCTGGTCCTGTTCGGCAGCGTCGCCGCCGAGCGCGGCCGCGGCCGCAACATCGTCTACGCCGCCGCCAAGCGCGGCCTGGTCTCGTTCGCGCAGAGCCTGCGCCACCGCCACGCCGACGGTTCGTTGCGCGTACAGCTGTATCAGCTCGGCTTCATGCGCAGCAATCTGACGCACGGACTGCGTCTGCCGCTGCCGACGGCCGAGCCGGCCGAGGTCGCGCGCGACGTCGTCGCCGGACTCGCGCGCCGCAACGGCACCTACTACCGGCCGGGCTGGTGGGCGCTGGTCGCGCTGATCGTGCGCAGCCTGCCGTGGTTCGTGTTCCGGCGCATGAAGGACTGAGGCGCCACCGCGCGGCGGCGCCCAGAACCGGTGCCGGCCTGGAGCCGGCGCGGCCTCAGCCGAACAGCTTGTTCGCGATCTCGGCGATGTGGCGGCCCTGGAAGCGTGCGCCGTCCAGCTCGATCGGGCTCGGCTGTCGCGCGCCGTCGCCGCCGGTGATCGTGGTCGCGCCGTACGGCGAGCCGCCGGCGATCTCGGCCAGCGTCATCTGCGGCTGGTAGCTGTACGGCAGGCCGACCGTGATCAGGCCGAAGTGCATCAGATTGGTCAGGATCGAGAACAGCGTCACTTCCTGGCCGCCGTGCTGGGTCGCGGTCGACGTGAACGCGCCGCCGACCTTGCCGTTGAGCGCGCCGCGCGCCCACAGCCCGCCGGCCTGGTCGAGGAAGTTGGCCATCTGCGAGGCCATGCGGCCGAAGCGCGTGCCGACACCGACGATGATCGCGTCGTACTCGGCGAGGTCTTCGATCTTCGCGAACGGCGCGCGCTGGTCGAGCTTGTAGTGCGAGGCGCGTGCGACGTCCTCGGGCACCAGTTCCGGCACGCGCTTGATGTCGACCGTCGCGCCGGTCTCGCGCGCGCCGGCGGCGACCGCCTCGGCCATCTGCTCGATGTGGCCGTAGGCCGAGTAGTACAGCACCAGAACCTTGCTCATGACGGATCTCCTTAGCGGGAAAGTGGCGGCGGGCCTGCGCTCACGCGCAGGCGGCGACGTCGTGCAGCCTAGGGTCGCCGGCGCCCCGCGCCTAGGCGGGGCCGCGCATAAGACTGTTCACATCGCGAAAACACTCGTACCGGTGTGCCCGCATGGGCGCCGCGCGATTTCACGCGTTCGGCGCCGGGTACCCCGTCTACAATCGCCGCACCGCCCCCGACCGAGCCGCCGATGGACGATCTCCCGCACCGCCTGTCGATGACGATCCTGATGACGCCGGACATGGCCAACTTCACCGGCAACGTCCACGGCGGCACGATCCTCAAGTACCTCGACCAGGTCGCCTACGCCTGCGCCAGCCGCTACGCGGGCCGCTACGTCGTCACGCTCTCGGTCGACCAGGTGATCTTCCGCCAGCCGATCCACGTCGGCGAGCTCGTGACGTTCTACGCCGCGGTCAACTTCACCGGCCGCACCTCGATGGAGATCGGGATCAAGGTCGTCGCCGAGGACATCCGCAAGCAGCTGGTCCGGCATGCCAACAGCTGCTACTTCACGATGGTCGCGGTCGACGATGCCGGCGTGCCGGTCGAAGTCCCGCCGCTGACCCCGCGCGACGCCGAGGAGCGCCAGCGCTTCGAAGCCGCGCAGCTGCGTCGCGACCTGCGCCAGGAGATGGAGCGGCGCAGTCAGGCGATCCGGACGCTTCGATAAGAAGAGCGCGACGCGGAACCGAATTGGTGAGCAGGTCGAATCATCAGCCGCATCCGCCATTCCCGCATGCGTTTCAGGGACACGTCGGCCGCGCCTCCGGTAACGCTCAAGGCGCCGAAGGCGAGATCGTTCGAGCCCGACATCCATGAGGCGAAGCTACCAAGCCGCTCGGCGAGAGGACCGACGTTCGGGCGTGGCCAAACGCGGGCGCGATGACGAAACAGGTCGACATAACAGATGAAGGGAAAAGATCGCGGCGCTGTGGCAATACCGTTCTCACGGAAAAAAGACCTTCGCCATATGAACTAATCGAACGAGCGTCGGTATCCGTCGGCCTACCTCCCTCTACAAAGAGCGGCCACTTACTGATCTCCGTCAGGCATCGATACAAGAACACCGCGACCGGATGGTCGCGGTGTCTCAAGATGCCGACCTGCTTAGGCTAAAGACTAGCCGAAAGAAGGAAACAGCGACGCATTCCCGAAGCGGAATGCGCTCTCAAAGGCAGGTACCCCCAGCCAATGGGTCGTAGCCCGCCGGCTGAAGCCCGGCAATAGGAAACTCGACTTCGTCGGCAAGGCCGTCACAATCGCTATCGCCTCCGACGATCGCCATGCCGTACATCCGTTCGAGTCCATCGGGCAGGCCCTCTCCGTCAGTATCGACGTTCGGGAACACATAACCCAGGAATCCCGTGCTGCCAGGCCAATCCGCGGTATAGCTCGGGAACGACGCCAGCTGACTTTCCAGCAGCAGCGCCCACTTGTCTTCAGCCGCGCTGTAACGACGGAACAGTTTCTGCGGCTCACTGCCATCGGCGAAATTGTTGCACGTATAGCCGTAAGGGCAGGTCGCCATGACGTAGCCTTCGATCGCGTCCACGTTGAAAGTCCGCTGAGCGGTATATCCATGTCCGGTACAGAAGTCGGTTCCGGTGAGATAGTCGATCACCGCCTGTTCGGTGGCGTAGGCATGCTCGAACCGATCGCATGCCGGCGCAACACCCGGCTGCGGATCCAAGAAGCTCAGACGGTACAGAGGCTTGAGCGCGGTTTGCACACCCAAGCCCGTCCCCAACAGCAGACGCCCTCCGGTAGTGAAGGAGATCGGATCGGACGTCGTGAACACCCAGAAGCTCGCTCGGGGCCGAAGTGTCCAGGTATAGCCCGGATACACTTCGTAGCCCCAGACGGCAGAGGCCTCGGTGGTGGGCGCCGTCGCATACGAGTAAGTCGAAGGAATCGTCCCGGTGTCCGGGGTCGCGAGGTAATTTCCGGCAATGGCTGCCGATGCCAGCTGGGGACGTGTCGTATAGAGGCGATCCTTGTATGTATTGTTGACCAGCGCAAACATCGGCGTCAGGCGCGTCGGCACGGTGTGACCACCCACCTTGCCCATGACTTTCTCGACGGATGCTCCGGCGTTGGGCCGTCCCCATCCCATCACGGTCGACAAGAAACCGCCGCCCGACGCATAGGCCTTGATCACGGAGTAGATGGAAGTACGGTTCAGCAGCGGGTTGGCAGATCGCAACAAGGCCACGATGCCGCTCACGAACGGCGCCGACATCGACGTGCCGGTGCAGTAGGCGTAACCGGCTGGCGCGAAGTTCGAGTCGTTGCACGCGTCCACGAGGTCGGAACGGTAGACGGATCCTACCTGCACAGTCGAAATGATCTTGCGCGCCGGCGCGACGAAATCCAGGATTGGTCCCGCCAAGCCGCTATTGGATCCGCATTCGATCAGCGGTCCGAGCCCGAGATTCGGACATCCCGTATACGGACCTGTCGTGATATCACTAGGACCCGCAGGCCAATCCCTCTCATCCCACTGGTCGTTCAACGGATCGGTACCGCCGACGCTGATGACACGCGAGTCACGAGCTGGAAACTCGACCGAGGTCGCCAGATCGTTGCCGGCCGACGCCGCCATCGTCGAGTCGCGCAGCGCCATCTTGGCCAGTGCCGGGCAGATAACCGAATCCGTGACGCCAGGCGTGCCGCAACTACCTACCGCATCGCCCCAGCTCAGATTGATCACCTGGGAGCCCTTGTCGGCCAGATAGGCAATCGCAGCGGCGATGTTGTCTTCCCCGGAAGAAAACTGACCATAGTTCACACTGCAGTTCCAGCACGTACCGGCAACGCCGATGCCGTTGTTGCCCCTTGCCGCAGCGATGCCCAGGACATGGGACCCGTGCGGATTGAGTGTCTGCACCAAGCCGTTGGGAAGGGTTGCGAGATATCGCGTCGAAGGCACCGCCGCGAAGTTCCAGCTATGCGTATAGGACACGACCTGCTGCAGATCCTCATGATCGATCCGATACTCGCGACGAGTGGTCGGATCCGTTCCGATCGGCGGTCCGGAGTCGACGATGCCGATCGTCGCCCAGCCTTTGGTGCGATCCCACGCGGCGGGCAAGTCCAGGATCCCGGCTTGACTGGCCCACTGATAATCGACCGGAACCGGGTCCGGAGGTCCCCAGCCACCGGATGAATACGGAAAGCGAGGATCGTTCGGCGTGGCGGCCAAGCGCCCCTCGTGTACCAGCTCCACGTTCGCGAAGCGCCGATCGCTGGAGAGCATGTACTGGGCTGATATGGCTTCATCGACCGAGCCATACTCCAGAACGACGTAGCGAGCCATGAGCTCTTCGAGCTGTGCAAGCTCTTCGCTCATATCGGTAGTATCGGTAACGGTGCTGAACACCGCACGCGCGCTTACCGGCTTACCGAGAGACGCATGGACGTCCGAACGCCCGTCCGGCTGCTGCACGGCCTGCACCAGTGAGGCAGCACTCAACGAAGAGCCCGCAGAATTGTCCGCGACCAACACCACCACGCGGTTCAACGCAGGCGAGCCATAGTTCTCCTGCGCCACCGCGGCGCCCGCAACCCAGGCGAGCGCGATCGTCAGGGAGCTGGTTCGCAACGAGCCCAGGACCCGCGCTCCAGCTTTCTGGATAGTGAGTTTTTTCATCGTCTTTTCCCCATCTGAGCACATGTAAAAACGAAAGACAGATCTTGGGCGCGCTACGCCATTACGAAAGCAATCACCCCCTGAAAAAAATGCGACGTGACGAACGGATCCGTCTTCCGCACAACTCGATCGATCCCCTGAATGCTGCTGAGCGCACGCTCGCCATGCATCTCCCGCACGCATGGACCCGGCATGAGAAATCTCGATGTGCATCCGCTCCCGATGCTCTCGCCCTGATGGCATCACAGCATGATCTAAATCAACCATCATTGATACCCGGCACACAAGGCATCAAGCTCGAGCGTCGTTGCGGATCACCGCAGCCGTCGGTGCGATCGGCCAGCCCAGCCGCTCCCTTGACGGGTGGGCAGTCTGTCTGGACGTAATATCAAAGGATGAGATTGCGCCGCGTGAGCCGCGTTAACGAACCGCGGAGCGGTGCCGAAGAGATGCCAACCTCGCTAACGCAGGGCTCAGCCGTTACGCGGGAACAAAGAGAAATCGGAATGAAGCAGCGCGGCGCATCAATCGCGCCGCAACGACTCCATCGGATCGAGATTCGACGCGCGGCGCGCCGGCAGGTAGCTCGCGACCAGGCCGACCAGGGCCATCGTCAGCGGCATCGTGACGAAGGTGGCCGCGTCGATCGGCTGCACGCCGAACAGCAGATTGCCGAGCGCGCGCGTGAAGACGAACGCGGCGGCCAGACCGATGAGCAGGCCGACGCCGACGACGCGCGCGCCCTCGCCGACGACGAGGCGGCGCACCTGGCCGGCGCGCGCACCGAGCGCCATGCGCACGCCGATCTCGCGCGTGCGCTCGGCGACCAGATACGACAGCACGCCGTACAGGCCGACCGCGCCGAGAATCAGCGCGAGCAGCGAGGTCAGGCCCAGCGTCAGCAGCGTGAAGGTCAGCTGCACCATCGATCGCTCGACCAGGCCGGCCAGCGTGTAGACGCGGTACATCGGCGCCTCCGGCGCGACCTCGCGCACCAGGGCGCGTACGTCGGCGGCGATCTCGTCGGCGCGCGTCGTGCGCACGACGAAGGCCGGCGACGACACCGGGCGACCGCCGGTCTCGCTGGCGTCGACCATCGGGAAGTAGATCACCGGTTCGGGCTTGGAGCGAAAGCCCTGCTGCAGCACGTCCTCGACGACGCCGACGACGGTCTCCCAGTGCGTCTGGTTCTGGCGCTGGATGCGCTGGCCGATCGGATCGCGGCCCGGCCACAGCTGGTCCGCCGCGCTGCGGCTGACGACGACGTTGCCGCGTGACCGGTCGTGATCGTCCGCGACGAAGCCGCGGCCGGCGATCAGCGCAATGCCCATCGCCTTGAAGTAGTCGCCGGCGGCGTAGGTGTAATGCACGCGCGAGCGCGCGTCGGCATCGGCACCCGGTGTCTCGGTGCGTACGTGCATGCTGCCGGTCGATTCGTCCAGCGGCATGTTCTCGACCAGACCGGCCGCCTGCACACCGGGCAGCGCCGCGAGGCGGTCGATGAAGGCGAGATTGAAGCGCGCGAACGACGGCGCGTCCTTGAGCTCGGCGCGGTCGGGCGCGATCTGGAACGTGAAGATGTCGCGCGTGTCGTAGCCCGGATCGACCTGGTGCAGCGCGTAGGCGCTGCGCAGCAGCAGGCCCGAGCCGATCAGCAGCACCAGCGCCAGCGCGGTCTGGCCGACCACCAGCGCATTGCGCACGCCGTGATGGCGACGCGTCAGGCCGCGCCCCCCTTCGCGCAGGCGCGACAGGTCCGGCGAAGCCGCGCGCAGGGCGGGCAGGCCGCCGCAGATCAGCGCGACGACGACGGCCAGACCCGCGGTGAACAGCACCGTCGAGACGTGAATGCCGACCTCCTCCAGCCGCGGTATGCCCGACGGCGCGGCGCGCAGCAGCATCGGCATCACGGCCGCCGCGAGCGCGACCGCGATCACCGCGGCCATGCCGGCGACCAGGACCGACTCGGCCAGCTGCAGGCGCAGCAGCTCGCGCCGGCCGGCGCCGAGCGCGCGACGCAACGCGAGCTCGCGGTGGCGGCCCTCGGTGCGCACCAGGAACAGATTGGCGACGTTCGCGCAGGCGATCAGCAGCACGATCGCCGCGGCGCCGAGCAGCACCCACAGCGGCCGCTCGATCGAGCCGAGCATTTGATCGGCGAGCGGCCGCACGACCGCGCGGTGCAGCTCGACCGTGCGCGCATAGCCCGGTGCCGACGAGCCGAAGCGCTCCGGCGCGCGGCGGGCCAGCGCAGTCAGCTCATCGGCCAGTGCGTCGGTGGTCACGCCGGGCTTCATGCGGCCGATCAGCGGATAGTCGAAATCGCCGACGCGCTCGATGTCCGAGGCCTTCAGCGTGCTCGACACCCACAGCGTCGTATCGGCATTCGGGTAGCGGAAGTCCGGTCCCATCACGCCGATGATCGTGCGGTCCACGCCGGACGCCCAGACCGTGCGGCCGAGCACCGCCGGATCGCGGTTGAACCAGTCGGCCCAGAGCCGGTCGCTGATGACCACGGCGCGGTTCTCGTCGGCGTCGACCGGCAGACGGCCGAGCGCCGGCTGCGCGCCGAGCGTCGAGAACAGCGAATTGGTCGGCCAGGACATGCGCACGCGCTCGACGCGATCGCCGACGCGCAGCGTCGAGGTGAACGAGCTCGACGTCGACACGTCCTCGAGCAGCTGCGACTGCTCGTGGTACTGCACGAAGAACTCCGGCGCCGCGTCGAACTCGGCCGGCAGGTCCGATCCCGGCGCCGACGAGGCGATGTAGACCAGCCGGTCCGGATGCGCATACGGCAGGCGGTCGATCAGCACGGTCTTGACCACGCTGAACAGGCCCGCCGTCGCGCCGATCGCGACGGCCAGCATGCCGACCGCGATCGCCGTGAAACCCGGGGTACGCGCCAGCGAGCGCCGCGCCTGATGCAGGTCCTGCAGCCAGCCAACCGATGCCATAGTGCGTGTCCTCGAGAGCTGCGGCGCGCGTCGCGTCGCGGGTAAGCAGTGCATGGGGCAGTGCCGGCGGGCCGGCCGGCACTGCGGATACCGGATGGCAGCAAGCGGTATGCCAGCCACGCCGCTCATACGAATCAGTCACTTGAAAAGCCACGAGCCGCCCACTGTCCACCGGCGCACAGCGCAGCGTCCGGGCGCGAACAGCCTGCGTCCGCCATGTCCGGCTATCCCGATCCGGCGCGATGCTTGCCCGATCCGACGACGCGCCGGCGAGATTCACGGTCCGGCGCGATGCCGCTGCTAGCATCGTGCCGTCACGACGACCCTGCCCGCGGCCCTCCGACCATGACCGGTACCGCCTCCCTCGCCTATGCCGACGCGGCCCCGCTGGCCGCGATCATCGCGCGCCTCAACGCCGCCGACGGCCTGTACACGACGGCCATCGCGGGCCTGAAGCTGTTCCGCTGCTCGACGCCGACCGAGCCGACGCATTGCCTGTACGAGCCGAGCCTGGCCGTGATCGCGCAAGGCGCCAAGCGCGTCGAGCTCGCCGACGAGGTCTACGAGTACCGTGCCGGCCAGGCGCTGCTGACCTCGCTCGATCTGCCGGTGATCTCGCATATCAGCCAGGCCAGCGCCGAGCGGCCGTATCTGGGCCTCGCGCTGACGCTGGACAGCCGCACGATCATGCAGCTCGCGGTCGAGGCCGACCTGCCGCCGGTGCGCGAAGCTGCGCCGCGCGGACTGCGCGTCGGCGGCGTATCCGATGCGCTGATGGACGCCCTGGTGCGCCTGGTCCGCCTGCTCGACGAGCCGGCCGCGGTACCGCTGCTGGCGCCGCTGATCCAGAAGGAAATCCTGCTACGCCTGCTGATCGGCCCCGACGGCGCGCGCCTGCGCCAGCTCGCCGCGACCGGCTCGCGCGGACACCAGGTCGCGCGCGCGGTCGCCTGGCTCAAGCAGAACTTCGCGCAGACGCTGCGCATCGACGAGCTGGCCTCGCGCCTGCACATGAGTCCGTCGAGCTTCCGCCTGCACTTCCGTGCGGTCACCGGCATGGCGCCGCTGCAGTACCAGAAGCAACTGCGTCTGCAGGAGGCACGCTGGCTGATGCTGAACTCGCATCTGGACGCGGCGACCGCGGCGATGCGCGTCGGCTACGAGAGCCCCTCGCAGTTCAGCCGCGAGTACAGCCGCGTGTTCGGCGCGCCGCCGGCGCGCGACATCGCGCGTCTGCGCAAGCAGACCTTCGCGACGCAAAGCGCGGCGGAGTCGGCGACGCACGCGGCCTAGGCGCCGCATCTCCGGGGCGCCTAGCCCGCGCGCGCACCGATTTCCCAGCATGCCGCGGTGAAGCGCACGACGCCGCCGTCCTGGTAGCGCCGATAGGCCGCCCGCACGACCTCGTCCACGCGTGAGCGCGTCGCATCGTCCAGATCCGGCCAGACCAGGCCGAGCGGTCCGATCCGCGTGTAGTAGGCCGGCAGATCCGCGACCGGCAGCGTGCACTCGACATCGAGCGGCGTGACGGCGATACCGGACCAGCCGGCCGCTTCCAGCATCGCCTGCGTGCGCTGCGCGTCGGCCAGCGCGAACGGACCCGGCCCGCTCGCCCGCCGCGGCGGCAGCTGCGGCAGCAACGGCGCGGCCGCGAGCTCGGCCGCGGTCAGGAACGCGTTCTCGTCGGCACTGCGCCAGACGATCGCGTGTAGGACCGCGCCGTCGACTGCCGCACGGCGCAGGTTCGCGAACGCCGCGACCGGATCGTCGAAGAACATCACGCCAAAACGCGAGACGATCCGGTCGATCGAGGCGGGTGCGAACCGATGGCGCTGCGCATCCGCGCAGACGAACCGGGCCGCGATGCGTCCGCGGGCCGCGCGCGTATCGGCCGCGGCGATCATCGGCCGCGAGATGTCGACGCCGCCGACTTGCCCGCCGTCGCCGAGCCGCTGCGCGATCGCGAGCGCGACTGCACCGGTGCCGCAGCCGACATCAAGCACGCGCAGTGGCGAACCGGCCGGCGCGCCGGCGATCAGCCGATCGGCCATCGGCTGGAACAGCGCATCGAGCAGCGTCTGCGTATCGACCCAGGCCTGACCACTGCGACCGTTCCAGAACGCGGTCTGAGGACGGTCGGCCGTCGGGTCGGTAGCGGAATCGGAGGTCATGGCGGCTCTCGTCGGTTTGCGTCGAAACGCGGAACGGCGCAGGCTGCCACCTGAAGTCGACTTCAAGTCAAGCCCATGGGCGAACTGGACATCGTGCAGGTCGCACGCCGCTCCGGCATCCCGGCCGCCACGCTGCGGTACTACGAGCGGCGCGGCCTGATCGCCGCGATCGGCCGGCACGGCCTGCGCCGCGTATTCTCAGACGACGTGCTCGAGCGCCTGGCGCTGATCGCGCTCGGCCGCACCGCCGGCTTCTCGCTCGAGGAGATCGCCGCGATGGTCGGCCCGCACGGCCCGCCGCGGATCGATCGCCGCGCACTTGCCGACAAGGCCGACGCACTCGACCGCACGATCGAGCGGCTGATCAAGCTGCGCGACGGCCTGCGCCATGCGGCAGCCTGCCACGCACCGAGTCATCTGGAATGTCCGACGTTTCGGCGACTCGTGCGCGCGAGCTCGCGTGCCGGCGGCGCAAAGCCGCGACGGGCCTGAGCAGGGATGGAACCCGCGCCGTCCTCACTCCTCAGCGAACGGAGCCGGCCGGAAACGAGGCCTGCCCGAAGCATTCGATCAACAGATCGGTCAGCACGCGCACCTTGCGGGTGGGGTACTGACCGGGCGGGCGGATCACGTAGATGCCGGCCGGCGGCGGCGGATAGCGGGGCATGACCGGCACCAGCGCACCGGAGGCCACGTGCTCGTCGGTCAGACCATCGGGCAGCCAGGCGATGCCGAGCCCGGCGAGCGCGGCGGCGATCAGCGCCGTGCCGTTGTCGGCCTTGAAGCGACCGCGCGGATGGACCGTGACGATGGCGTCGCCGTCCATGAACTGCCAGCGCTCGGTGCCCTGCATCAGCGCCTGATGGTCCGCAAGTTCGTCGGGCGTCTCAGGCGCGCCGTGCGCGGCGACGTAATCCGGACTCGCGACGAGCTTGCCGTAGAGCGGCCCCACGCATCGCGCGACCAGATTGGAGTCCTGCAGATAGCCGACGCGGATCGCGCAGTCGAAACCTTCGCCGATCAGATCGACGAAGCGATCGCTGTAGACCGTGTGGACGTGCAGCTGCGGATGACGCCGCGCCATGTCCGCGAGTACCGGCGCGAAGTGCGTCGGGCCGAACGTCAGCGGTGCGGCGACGCGCAGCCGGCCGCGCAGATCGCCGGCCGGCAGGATCGCCTCCCGGGCGGCATCCATCTCGGCACAGGCTCTGGCCGCGTGATCGCGGAACGTCAGCCCGGCTTCGGTCAGCGCCGCGCCGCGCGTGGTCCGTGCGAGCAGCAGCACGCCGAGCTCCGCTTCGAGCCGGCCCAGACGCCGGCTGACGATCGACTTGGACACGCCGAGCCGCCGCGCCGCCGGCGACACGCCGCCCGCATCGGCCACTTCGACGAATGTCCGCAGATCTTCGATATCCACTCGGCGTCCCCGTCTCCGCGCCTAGCCTGACACACGACGAGCCCGACCGGCGTTGCGCATTCTGCGACACAGCGTGGCACGCGACGGCGCTACCGCCTCGCACGGCGCGATGACAAGGTTCGACGACGGGGCGCGCTCGCCATCGGCGGCGCGACCGCATCGACCTTACCCATCACCCGCCAAGGATTACCCATGACCTTTCGTAACGGCCTCGCCTCGCTGCTGCGTCCCGAAGACTCGGTCCTCGTGCTGATCGACCACCAGCCGTATCAGCTCGCGAACCTCAACAGCCACGACCCGCACATGGTCGTCAACAACTCGGCGGGCCTGGCCAAGGCCGCCAAGGCCTTCGGCGTCCCGACGATCCTGACCAGCGTGATCGCCGAACGCGGCGGCCTGATCTTTCCGCAGATCACCGAGGTGTTCCCGGGCCAGGAGGTGATCGACCGCACGCTCATCAACACCTGGCAGGACCCCAAGGTAGTGGATGCGGTCAAGGCGACCGGCCGCAAGCAGCTGCTCATCGCCGGACTGTGGACCGAGGTCTGCGTCGCGATGCCGGTGATCCAGGCCCTCGGCGAAGGCTGGGACGTCACCGTCGTCACCGACGCCTGCGGCGGCGTGTCGACCGAATCCCACGAAGTGGCCATCCAGCGCATGATCGCCGCCGGCGCCAACGTCATGACCTGGCTGGCCGTGGCCGCCGAATGGCAGCGCGATTGGGCCCGCACCGAGCACGTCGCCGAGCTGACCGAGGTCCTCAAGCAGCACCTGGCCGGCAGCGGCATTGCGTACCTGTGGGAGCAGCAGTTGCTCAATACGCCGGTGCCGCGCGCTGTGGGGTGACCCGGATGAGGCGGGCGAGATCTCGAGATGCTGTCGAGTACAACGCAAGCTCTGGGATCTCGTCCCCTCATGCTTGAGGCGGGGCGTGGACGCCTGCACCCGCCCGCCCCTGCGGAAAGTGAACCTGACCCCGTTTTCGGGGATCTCGGCCCCTCATGCTTGAGGCGGGCGTGGATGCCTGCACTCGCCCCGCGCCCTTCAGGAAGTTAACCTGACCCCGTTTTCCCCTGCGCACGGTGGGGTGACCCGGTTAAGGCAGGCGGGATCTCCAGATGCTGCCGAGTACAACGCTAACTCTGGGATCTCGTCCTTTTCCTCATGCTAGCGGCGGGGCGAGGAAGCCTGCACCCGCCCCGCGTCCTTCAGGAAGTTAACCTGACCCGTTTTCGGCCCCCACCCGCCCCTGCGGAAAGTGAACCTGACCCCGTTTTCCGTACCAGACGCGTAAGGATTTCCCGGATGACGTCCCAATTTCGCACCCATCTTTCCTCCGAGGTCTAACGCCTGAATTAGGCCGCACCGCGAAGTGTATCGACTTGAATGAGTTGTTAGCCACCATGCTCTTCGTAGAGCGAATTTGCGATGGCGTCAAACCAAAGATTCTGCCGCTCGCCTGGCTTAACACCCTGAGATCTGGCTTCAACGTTGCCACGCTCGGTCAGGCCGATAACACTGCTGCCTATTTCTAGGTAGATCGCTTTCCAAATTCTGTATGCCATCTCTGAGTTTTGGTCGCCGGATCGATAGAGCTGTAGTGCTTCATTCGCTCTGGCGAGGTCAAACTTATGTTTGAGGAGCAGATGCGCCCAAACCGTCCGCGTGTTTGCTACCCAGAACTCCCGCGGCTTGAGTAGCATGGCCATTTCTGAGCCAACACCAACCTTGAGCCATGGAATATTGGCTTGGTAGACCTCGTCGAGCATCGTCATTGCGGTGGTGGACTTTCTGATTCGTGAAGCGAGGTCTCGAATGATCGTCGAGCTACGCTGAGAAAGAATCTTAGGCCCCAATTGATGTTCTGCAGCGCTGTAGTTGCCTGTTGGGTTCACAATGCCGAGCGCCAGCTCTGCGAACTGACTTGCACTTCCATGGAGAAGCAAGTCTCTCAGCTGCTGCCCAATTCTCTTTCTGTAAAAGTAGTTCTTGAGAACTTGGCGCATATCTATTGAGCTGAGAAGAATCTTTGACATGGTGATTAACGCCTAGCAGCCCCCCCCCTTAGCACGGGTATAGCAAAGATCATGTGGCCTCCCCGTGCCGTCCGTCAATCAAGTGATCCTACGTCTACTTCGGGGTTATATTGCAGAAACGGGGGTAGAGTACGTTTCGGCGCTCGCTACGAAGGGGTCACGGTTCTGGCAGACGTTCCCACCAAGGCCTACACATCTAGAAAATAAACCTGACCCCGTTCCCGGAATCTGACCCCTTTCTCCGGATGGTATGAGAAAGTGGGAAAACCTTAGAACCTGACTCGGTTTTCCCGGAATTAACCTTGAGATGCCATAGGCGCAATTAGAAGGCTGGTATCGCTTTCCTCTCCTCGGCGAAGCGAGACATCTAGATTTCCTTCTTGGGTTGCAAGTAACTCTGGCTGCGCAAGAGGTTGCAAGGCTGCTAGCACATCAATAACAGGAAACTCCCGACGCTCTTCGAGGAAGCGGCAGACTTGTCGATCCGGCGGCCGAGGAAGATGCACCTCTCGCGGGACGCAAGCATCAGCATGTATGAACTGCTGTACGATTTGCCATCCCTGATAGAAAACTTCCATAAATGATCCGTCGTATGGAAGTGGAACCACGATTAAGTTCCGTTGCTCATCACGCCTGATTGCGTCATTGCGCCCTTGCTGAGAGGGAACAACCGCCAGACGAAGCCCTTGCGCTCCCTCGAGATGCCTTGGATTGATCTTAACCGTAGTACCCACCCACTGGTCCGGCGCTCTGTCACCCACGAATAAATCAGCCTTCCAGAGTCCATTAATGGACTCTGGAAGCAATTGACGAGCATTGCTTCGGCGGAATGCGGCAGCTACCGCATCGATATGTCTCTTTAGCTTGACCGGCTGCCCCCTGGTGCCGGATAGCAACCGACTATCATCGGTTAGAACTTCGCGTGCCGTCTGTATTAGCTGAACAGCCCCACTTTTTTCGGCGCCAAACAAAATTGATGCAGGATCCCCGCCTCGAATACGACAATGCTCGCTTAGCGCTGTTGAAATTCGATCGAGAACAATTGGATTGCCCCTAGCAATTGCGTCGTGCACTGCGTACTCAAAGCTAATTCCGCAGTCGCCGTCGCCCGGTCGATACGCTCGCGGAATTTGACGAAGCCTGATCGCATCAATACCACCGGCATCGTGCATAGCCTCATCCTTAATTGCGAAGAGTACACCTCTTAGGATAGGAATGACCACGGCGATCAAAGCTTGAACCTCATCCGCAACCGGGTTGCGCTGCAGCTCTTTTCTCAAATCCATGTCAGCTCTCTCGAAAAAAGATCGCTCTCAGTAAAATATGTAATGCATCTATTTTAACTAGAATAAGAAAAATATAAAAAGCTTTGATTACGCTTACATGTATATCTCAAATTCGACACATCTCTGACAGCCACCTATAACTATTCACAGCTCTCTATAGCGCGCCCGAGAACGGGGTCAGAGTACGTTTCGACAGACGTTCCCACCAAGGCCGGCACATCTAGAAAGTCAACCTGACCCCGCTTTCCGAACAGTCAGAACTCGGCATCTGCAAGCTTCGGAAGAACATATACATCCTTGATAAGATGCTCAACAATATCCATTGCAAGTCCGAGCTGGCGCTGATTGTGCGGCTTAACCTCATGTGCGGCAGCATTACCTAGAGTGCGAATTTTGTGAAGAATATTGGCCTGGGCCGGCGATAGCACCTTTTGATCCGCAAGATCATCAATCTTAGCCAACAGATTCCCGCCATTGGCATTTCGCTCCTTGCATATTGTCTCCACGAGAGCGCGAAGACCAATCCCCGCCAAAACTGGAGAGTTATTAACTAACGCCTGCATTGTTTCTTTGTATACGCGCTGAGTATCAGACGGGAGCAAATGCTCATACTCGCTCAGATCTTTACGGTCCTCGAGGCGAGACGGATAAAGTTTCTCGTAGACCTTAAGCTCAAACTCATCCTCAGCAATTCGAACGTAGCTCTCTGAATTTGTACTAGCATCTCTAAAGGATACGTTCTTGCAACCTCTACACCGGATCACCTGGTAATGATTAGACCAATCGATTCCATATTCGTCATCAATTCCCTCCTTATCTAAGGACAAGACGATCTCATGCGCTGTTTTTCCAATACAATTCACGCAGGGCACGAAAACCTCTTCACCTTGCGTGCTATTGAGTATTTCCTTTACTTTTTGAGACATTAATTTATCTCCTATTGATATATTTTATTTTTGATTATTGTTTAATTTTAAGTAAATTCAAACATAAACGTGGCCAAGTACGTTTTGGCGTTTCGCTAAGATGCGAGCGCGAAAACAAAAACCGTCCACTCAAAGCACTAAGACGCCAGTCGTGCTGAGAAACGGAGTCAGAGTACGTTTCGGCGCCTCGCCACGATGGGGTCGACGGTTCTGGCAGACGTTCCCACCCAGGCCTACACATCTAGAAAAAATAAACCTGACCCCGTTCTCGAAAACTTTAGTACTTGACCCCGTTTTTCCGTTTTTTGGCTTACCCCGCTCTACCGAGGCCGTACTTTGGAAGGTTTCTCTTGATCCATTCCCAAGCCTTCTTGGGAAGCCAGCCTTGCCTGTCTTGCCCGACCTCAATGACAAGGAGGTTGATGTCGTTATCTAGATGGGGCTTGAGTTTCTCGAATATTTCTTTGGCGTTATCATCCGAAATGATTAGCCACGAGTTTGCAATATAGTGCCACCAGCCTACGAACGTCTTAAGCTCATCAAAGAGAGCAGAGTACTGCTCTGAAGTGCCTTTGTAGTCATAAGTGACCATGTAAGCGCGCTTCATTGTCCGCTCTCCTCATGCTTCTGACCGCTTAGTGCCACGGCGGCGCTGACCTTCTCCTGGTTTGTGCCGAATGGCATCTTCCCTCTATCTAAGAGGTGGGCATCTCTGTCGAAAGTAAGGTGTTGGGGCCTATGCCAAACCAGTATCCCAACAATAGCCACGACAAGGATAAAGAGGACAACCCCAAGCCAGACGCAGCTCATCTTCTCTGTTAATGCCAGCTCCGCCCACAATAGTACGGTAGCAAGAAATGCCTCAACAATGAGAAGAGCCAAGACGAAGAAGCCAAGGGGTGTATTGATTGCCTCAACCAACTTGGCCCGAGCGGGGCCCGGCGGCGAGGGCTTTTTTCGTTGAGATGTTGGCGGCATAAGTGTCTAACTACCCAATAGTCGGATCCCTGGGTCCGGTTATACGACCTATCCAAAGCGCACCGCATGGCGCCCCCTCTTAGTACCGCTCGATACTAGGGTTGCTGGGGCCAGAGCATGTACCGGATGATGTCAAAAGAATACTACTTAGAAGTAAACCGAACTCGAATCGCTCCGTTGATCCACTGAAGGCGCATCGGTATGTGAGAAACTATAAATCTCTAACCTCGGTAAATTATGGACTGATTGAGTGCCTCAATGACGCCTTTGATATAGGACTGATCAGCGCTGCTCAGCGCTTTTGTTTCTCCTGATGAACTATTTAGAACAACGATCCACTCTGGCTTTTGGGCTACCCACCATAGAATCGCCACGACAAGCAAAAGCCCTCCCCAAACGCTACCCTCATTCAGAAGTACGACAATAGCGAGCAAGCCAAGCAATAGCGGCCAAGCTCTCGACGGGTTATTCACACCCTGCTTGACTGAAGTCACGCCATTCATTGCGTATGTTTGCCCATTCACGATGAAGCGAGCATTCGACACACTAACCCCGCCACGATCAAAGAAGATCTTCTCCTCCACTTTAGCCCCCGTATAGATGGATTTTCGTTCAAATCAAGAAATTTGCTAGTCTATTTAATCCAACCCCGTCCAATGCTCTTCCGGCTCAACAAGACCAACCCAATCGCCACCACCAACACCACCCCCTGCAACACCGCCACCACCGGCCCAGCCAGCTTGACCGCATCCGCTAGCACGAACAGCCCGATGTCCTGGACGACGATCCCGATCAGCGAGAGCACGAATACCGGCAGCGCCCATTTCTTGCGCATCAGCAGCGCGATGCAGCCGAGCAGGCCGCCGAAGACGGCGACCGCAGTGGCCGCGACTGCCCAGGCCGGGCGTGCCGCGTAGAGCGCCTGATGCTCGGCCGGCATCTGCGCGATGTCGGCGGCCGTCAGGCGCAGGTCGCCGATGAAGGCGACGCAGCCGAGCAGATTCCACAGCAGAGCGATGACGGCGACGACGGTGAACCAGCGGGGTGGCTTGTTCATGGGTGTCTCCTATGCACGGATGAAGCGCGCGGCATGAGCGCGCGTTTGGAAGCATCGAAAGGATGGAACGGACCTGGGTGCCTGATCGGCACAGACGGCAGCGCTGTCGCGACGCGAAAGCAAAGACGCCGAACGAAACCGTTCGGCGACAGCTGCATCGGGAATCGAGAAATGGAGGAAGCCGACGGCGACGTCGGCCGCGGACGGAGAGCAGCGAATGGGCGCGCGGAAGGACGTCGGCGCGTAAGCGGGCGTGCGCTGCGGCGCACCGACCGGCGCGTCGCCGGCGGGGTCTCCCTGCTTGCAGCCTGTGCCTGCATCCCTTCCATGTCGTCCTCGACATGAATCGATCGGCCGGCGCGCGCTCGGCGGCGCCGACCTTTGCCGACGCCCGTGGAGGCGCCGCCCCTGAATCCGCGGAGCGACTCTAGGCCGGAAAACCGGCGTCGACAAGTGGCTGCGCAGCAAGGAGGCGGGCACCCGTCTATGCCCCCAGGCGGGTGCTCGCCTGCGCTGCGCTGTGGTATCCAGAAGCCCCCCATTGGGACCGGATCCGGCCATGCTGCATCACGTGTCGCTTGGCGTTACCGACATCGAGCGCGCGGTCGCGTTCTACGACGCCGTGCTGGCGCCGCTCGGCTATGTGCGCGTGTGGTCCGATCTGGACGGCGACGATGCGGCCGCGGGCTACGGTCCGCCCGGCGGCGGTGACAAGCTGGCGCTCAAGCGGCGTGCCGGCGCGCAGCCGCCGGGGCCGGGATTCCATTTTGCACTGGCCGCGCCGGGTCGCGCGTCGGTCGATGCGTTCCACGCGGCGGCGCTGCGCCACGGCGGCCGCGACGACGGCGTGCCGGGCCTACGGCCGCACTACGGGCCGCACTACTACGCGGCCTTCGTCGTCGATCCGGACGGACATCGGATCGAGGCGGTGATCAATACGCCGGCGCAAGACTGAGCGCTCGAGACCGGTCGGCCTGAGACGGAGACCGGGTGAGGCCGCGCCGGAACGGTCTGGCTGAAGTGGCAGCCTGTGGCCGCGGCCAGAAAGCAACCCGATCGGAACACGCGCCCCAGGCTGCGCCTGATCTGGACCATCGGTCCGGGACCGCGCCACGCGTCGCGACCTAAGGCGCACCCGGCGGCTCGATGGCGTCATCGGCAGCCGCGACACCGCCGGCGCCGATGCCCATGCCGACACCGAGGCCCATGCCGCCTCCGCCCATACCACCGCCTCCGCCGCCACCACCTCTGCCGCCGCCTTCGCGACCGCCCTCGCCGCGTCCGCCGCCGCCCTTGCCGCCGCCGCTGGCCGGGCGTGTCGGGCCCTGCTGCGGAATCGTCAGGGCGGCCGGCACCGGGTCGAGGTCGAGCACGTCGCGGATGAAGGTGCGCAGCGAGACGACCAGTTCGGCCACGTGCACGGGTCGGCCGGCGACCAGCTCGGCGGCGGCCTGCGCGGCGAGACGAACCTGGTCCTCGGTGCCGAGCAGCAGGATGTCCGACAGCGCGGCCTCGACCGCGTCGCGCATGCGGCGTGCGCGGTCGCTGCGCTCTTCGAAAGCGCGGCCTTCCTCGGCTGCGCGCTGGCGCAGATCACGCAGATGCGCGGGGTCGACGCGCAGATCGCCGGTGAACGAGCCGCCGAGCGTCTTGTACGCGGCGATCAGCGTGCGCAGGCGCTCGTTGATCTGGCGGTTCTCACGCTCGCGCCGCTGCTGGATCGTCTGCATGACCAGCAGGCGGATGCCGACGCCGATCAGCGTGATCACCGCCAGGCCGATCAGGGTCGTCAGCACCGCCTGCCACGAACTGAAATCGAGATAGCGCATGAGTTCTCCGCGACATCGGGTCCGGCGATCGGGCCGCTACTGTAACGCCGGCCCGCGCGAGATGGCCCGAACCGACGCCGCAGCCGCGGGAAGCACCGATCAGGCCATGACCTTACCGGCTGCGGCGCCGCCCGCGACGACGCCACGACGCCACGACGCCACGACGGCCACGACGGCCACGACGGCCACGACGGCGCAGCTTGCGCGAATCGGGCAATTCCGCGCCAGGATGCGGCTGGCCGGCGCGAGCCGCCCGGAGCCATACTGCGCGTCCCCGCGCCGTCCGCGCCGGCCCCTCGCCCCTCGCGCGACCGGCCGCACTGCCCGCTCGATGCGGCGCGGCGATACCCGCACTCCCTCTCCCACCCGACGGAAGACTCGAACGCCATGAACGTCAAGGCATACGGCGCGCACGCCGCCGACCAACCGCTGGAACTCCTCGATATCGAACGCCGCGCGCCCGGCCCGCGCGACGTCCAGGTCGACATCGCCTACTGTGGCGTCTGCCACTCGGACCTGCACACGGTGCGCTCCGAATGGGGCGGCACGCTGTATCCGTGCGTGCCCGGGCACGAGATCGTCGGCCGCGTCAGCGCGGTCGGCGCCGAGGTCACGCGCTTCGCCGTCGGCGACACGGTCGGCGTCGGCTGCATGGTCGACAGCTGCCGGTCGTGCCCGTCCTGCGCCGAAGGCCTGGAGCAGTACTGCGAGAACGGTTTCGTTCCGACCTACAACGGCCGGACCGCGGATGCGCCGGGTCATACGCTCGGCGGTTACGCGCAGCGCATCGTCGTCGACGAAGGCTTCGTGCTGACGATCCGCCATCCGCACGACCAGCTCGCCGCGGTCGCGCCGCTGCTGTGCGCCGGCATCACGACGTATTCGCCGCTGCGGCACTGGAACGCGGGCCCCGGCAAGACCGTGGGCATCGTCGGCATCGGCGGTCTGGGCCACATGGGCATCAAGATCGCGCGGGCGATGGGCGCCCAGGTGGTCGCGTTCACGACCTCCGAATCCAAGCGGCAGGATGCGCTGGCGCTCGGCGCGCACGAGGTCGTCGTCTCGCGCGACGCGGGCGCGATGCGCACGCAGGCCAATCGCTTCGACCTGATCCTCGACACCGTGGCGGCCAGCCATTCGCTCGATGCGTTCACGACACTGCTCAAGCGCGACGGCACCCTGGTGCTGATCGGCGTGCCGGAACATCCGCATCCGTCGCCGGCGGTCGGTCCGCTGATCTTCAGGCGCCGCGCGATCGCCGGCTCGCTGATCGGCGGCATCGCCGAGACGCAGGAGATGCTCGACTTCTGCGCCGAGCACGGCATCGTCGCCGACATCGAGCTGATCGCGGCGAAGCAGATCGACGAGGCCTACGATCGCATGGTCAAGAGCGACGTGAAGTACCGTTTCGTGATCGACAACGCGACGCTCGCGGCCTGAAGCCTGTGGCCGGCCCGGCGCAGTGCCGGGCCGGCCGCTGCGGCGGCGCGCGCGGGCGCGCGTGCAGCGCCGGTTCAAGCGGGCGGCGGCACGGTGGATCGCCCCGTCACGCTCGAGGTCCGCCATGCGCCACACCCTGCTCCGCTTCGGTACCGGCTTCCGCACGCTGTTCACGGTGCGCCGCGTGCAGGCGGCGCAGATGGTGATCGAACCGGGCGGACAGGAAGGCGGCGACGACAATCGCCATCGCGGCGCCGACCAGTGGTTGTACGTGGTGGCCGGCACCGGCATGGCGACCGTCGACGGCCGCCGCATTCCGCTGCGCGCGGGACGGCTGCTGGTCATCGAACGCGGCGAGCGCCACACGATCCGCAATACCGGCCGCACACCGCTGAAGACGCTGAACGTCTATTACCCGCCGGCGTTCGACGGCGACGGCGATCCGAAAGGTCCGGGCCGCACGTGATGCCGGCGTCATCGATGTCCGGCGACGACAGCCGCGTCCCAGACGGTCCGGTCACGAACTGACCGGCGTCCATGCATCGATCGGGGCGCATTCGCAGACGCGGCTACGTGCTGCGATCGGATAGAGAGCGTGCCGAACGCCAGCGGGCACCGGGGCCGCCGGCACCGCGGCGCGCCATGCCAATCGCCCTGCCGACGAGCAGCCTGCTGCGCGCGTCCATCGGTCGATGCGCCACGCAGCGCGTCGAGTTTGCGACGACGCGGGCTTCGGCGGGCCGGATGCCTTCTCGGGCCGCCTCGCGGCGCACGGCGTTCGTCGCGACGATCGCGGACTTCGAGCCGAGACGACCGGCCGCGAGCCGATCGTCCCTCGTGCCGCCGACGCCGCATCGTCCGATCCCGCTCGTCGATCGACTGCATCGGCCGCTCGGCGAAGTGACGGATGGGTGAGAAGCAGCCGCCAGCGCGATCACGGCGCGCGCTTCGACCGGGTCCGCGTCCGTCGTTCGGCGGCGACGTCGGTCGTTCGAGACAGCTTCTCGCTGATGCGATCGAACATCGATCGCCGTTCGAGCGCCTCATCGAGCCGGTCGAGCACGGCGACTACTTCGCCGGCCTCGGCATCCACTTCGCGCGCCGCTTCGTCCATCGCCCGCCACAACGGCCGCAAACGGCGCACCAGCGCCGATCCCGCGGCGGTGAGCGCCAGATGGCGCTGCCGTGCATCCGTCGCGTGCGCTGTCGCCTCGACGATGCCCGAGGCCTCGAGCGACTGCCGCGTCTGGCTGACCGATGCGCGCGTGATGCGCAGCGCCGCTGCGAGCTCGCTGACCGTCATCGGCCCGTTGAGCACCAGCTGATTGAGTACGCCGAACCAGCGTTGCTCGAAATCGATGCCGAGCGCCGCATACGCGCGCGTCGCATCGCGGTCGATCGCCTCCGACAGGCGGCGCAGCCGCGCACCGAGCGCCGCACCGCCGCTGTTCCTGCTGTAGTCCATCGTCCGGCCCCACGTCGTCCCGTACCGTTGACGAATGGTAGGCGCCTACCTATCCTGTCCGCAAGCGTCGTGTCGCCCCGGGCGGGATCAGCGCGACGTCGTTCGTCATCGGAGCAGGACAATGGCATTGAGTCGGCGTCACTTCATCGGCACGGCGCTCGCGCTCGCGTGCCTGCCCGGATCGGTATCGGCGAGGGATCCGGCGCCGCCGGCCGACGACGCGCCGGCATGGCTGTCGCGATGGCTCGCGGCGTTCAACGACGCGCGTGCGTCGAGGTACGTGCAGTTCGTGCGGGCCTACGTCCCGACGCTGGTTCCGTATCTCGACGACGATCTGGGCATGCGCGAGGCGTCGGGCGGTTTCGTCCTGCTGCGCAGCGAACGAACGGCGCCGCGGGAGATCACCGCATGGGTGCGGGATCGCCGCTGGGATCGGTTCTCGCGCGTCGTGCTGACGATCGGCGACGGACGCATCGACGACCTGGCGTTTCTCGGCGCGTCGCCGCCGGCCGATTTCGTGGTCCGGCGCACCGGCGAGCGCGAGGCGCTCGCCCGGCTGCGCCGGAAGCTGCGCACCGAGGCGGCGGCCGGACGCTTCTCCGGTGCCGTGCTGATCGCGAAGGGCGACGACGTGCTGTTTCGCGAGGCGTACGGATCCCGCTCGATTCATGCGTCCCGGGACGTGACGCCGCAGACGCGGTTCTGCATCGGCTCGGCCGGCAAGATGTTCATCGCGGTGGCGATACTTCAGCTGGTCCAGCAAGGCCGGCTGCGTCTGACCGACACGATCGCCGCGTCGTTGCCGGCGTATCCGGATACGCCGCTCGCGCGAACGGTGACGATCGAGCATCTGCTGACCCACAGCGGCGGAACCGGCGACTTCTTCGGCGCCGACTATGAGCGGCATCAGGCCGAGCTGCGTACGCCATCGGACTTCATCCGCATGTTCGGCGAGCGGGCGCCGGCGTTTGCTCCGGGCTCGCGCTGGGGCTACAGCAACTTCGGCTTCATCGTGCTCGGCGCGATCGTCGAGCACGTGACCGCGACGCCGTGGGACGTCCATCTGGAGCGCTGCATCTTTCGCGTCGCCGGCATGGCCTCGACCTCCTCGTCCGCATCGGATGGCGATACCGCCGCCCCGTGTACCGGAGCGGCCGAGACCGGATTGCGCGCACTGCCGTTCTATACGGGCCTGCCCGCGGGCGGCGGCTATTCCACCGTCGAGGACCTGCACCGCTTCGGCGTCGCCCTGCGCGACGGCCGACTGCTCGACGGCGATCGTCTCGACCAGCTGGTCCGTCCGCGCATCGCCGCCGGCACCGCGCACTGGTCGCTCGGCCTGCGCGTCGCGTCCCGCAACGGGGCCTCGTGGTACGGACACGGCGGCGCGGCGCCGGGTGTCAATGCCGATGTCGCGATCTATCCGCAATCGGACTACAGGACCGTCGTGCTGTCGAACCGCGGCCACCCGCATGCGCTCAACGTCGCCGACTACATCGGCGCGCGGCTGCCGCTGAACGGCTGAGGGCGGGCTCCCGTTTCATCATGCGATGCGTCGCCAGCCGTCGGCACCTGCATCGATCCGGGACTGCGATGCGGCCGCGCCGGTCCGAACGGGACGGCCCGGCCATGCGCGGGCACGACCGAAGTGGATGCAGCCGATGCGATTGGAGAGCAGGTCGCCGCTCCCGGGGTGAAGGTATCGTCGCCGGCGCGGTCGGCGACGCCGGGACGACGAGCGAAACCTCATCCTCCGAGTCCGGCGAGCGGTCATCAAGCGGATGACGGATTCACGACGCGACGTCCAGTCGTCGTGGATGAAGCCTCCGGTCTTTCAGCGACCGGACCGCCGATGCATGTCCAGGCGCTCGGCGAGCGCCGCATGTCCGTTCTCGCGCGCGAACGCCGCCGCGGCACCGTCGCGTGCGGACGGGTCGGCGCCGTGCTCGAGCAGGTACGCGACGACGTCGGCATGGCCGTTCTGCGCGGCCAGCGCGAGCGCGGCGTGCTCGCGCGAGGCGACCTCGACGCCGTGCTCGACGAGGAAGCGCACGATCGGCAGGCGGCCGTCACGTGCGGCCACGACCAACGCGCCGCCGTGCTCGGCATCGAGCGGGACACCGGACTCGCCGAGATAGCGCAGCACGTCCAGATGGCCCTTGGCGGCGGCGACCGCCACCATCGCGCCGCCGCGCGCGGTCAGATCGGCGCCGGCGGCATGCAGCAGGCGCACGACGGCCAGGTGGCCGTTCTGCACGGCCATGCCGGTCGCGTATTCGCCCTTGGCGTGCACGTCGCAGCCGTGCGCGAGCAGCTCGCGCACGACCTCGGCATGGCCCTGCTCGGCGGCGAGCCGGAACGGACGGCAGTCCTCGACCTGTGGGTCGGCGCCGTGCGCGAGCAGCCAGCGCACGACCGTCAGATGGCCTTCCTGCGCGGCCAGCCGCAGCGCTTCCTGCTCACCGGCGCCGATGCGCGCACCGGCATCGACCAGCTCGCGCACGGCGTCGAGATCGCCGTGCGCGGCGGCACCGGCCAGCGCGTAGTCGAGTCTGTCGTTCAAAATACCGTGAATGCCGGTTTGATCGCCGTGATCGTCTGCGGTGGCCCCGAGCGCGACAGTGCGCCCATGGCGGCTCCGGAGGTCTGATTGACGAAGCTGTTGATCGGGCCCTGGTTCTCGGGCATGCCTTCGCGGATGGTCAGCCCGCCCTGGATGCGCGTCAAGAACTCGTCGACGTCCTGATTGGCGAAGTGCTTGCGCAGCACCGCGAGCGCGGCCCGGATCGACTTGGGCGGCGTCGACCCGGTGCCGAACTTGCGCTGCCACTGATAGCGCACCCATTGCGGACTGGCGGTCTTGGCCGGATTGGTCACGCGCGTGCGCGCGGTGACCTTGCCGCTGTTGATGATCTTGTTGGCATTGCGCGCCTTGAGCCGGATGTCGCGCTGGATCGCCTGATAGTCCTTCTTGACCGGATAGCGGCGCTGCAGCTCGGTGATGTTCCATTCCTCGGTGACGACGCCGTAGGGGTCGATGCTGGCGCGGCATACGCGCGCCTTCTTCGACTTGGGGTTGTGGACGAGCGCGCCGTCCTCGCCGACGCGATAGGTGTGCGTGCCCTCGACCTCGAAGTTGTAGACGCGCGTGGGCGCCTGCGCCTGGTAGGTCGATACCGAGGCGACCTCGATCGCCTTGCCGTCGGCGCCGTCGAGCAGCGAGCCGGCCCCCAAGTCCTTGGCCGGAATCCAGCCGCGCTGGTGACCGCGGAACGCGTGGTCGGGCGTCGTCGTGATGCGCTCGCCGCCGGCGAGCGTGATCTGCACGAGGACGTCGGTCTCGCGGCGTACCAGCTCGGAGACGGTGCCGTCGGCGTCGACGCCGGCCGGCACGTCGCGGCCGGCGACGCGGTCGCCGACCGCGATCGACTCGATCGGCCGGACCTGCCCGCCGGCGCCGATCACCGGCGTGCCGGCGACGAAGCTGGCGCTGCAGACATCGCCGGCCAGATCGTCGGCGGCGCTGCTCTCGCGGCGTGCGGCCGAGGCGGCACTCTCTTCCAGGCCCTCGGCCGCGGCACCGGTGCGCCGTGCGAACTGCGAGGCGATGCCGCCCATCGCCTCGCCGGCGACCGCGAACGCGGCGCTCCACAGCGCACCCTCGCCGGCCGCCTGCAGCACGTCCTTGGCACTGCCGCCGCCGAGCGCGGTGAACGCGGCGTTCTCGCCGGCGCCGACCAGGACCTGACCACCGATGCCGACCGCGACGCCGGCCGCCTCGGCCGCGAGACCGCCGGAGGCGCCGATCGCGACGCCGGCCTCGACCGCCAGGCCGCCGGCGGCGGCGCCGACCGCACCGATCGCCGCGCCGGCCGCGAGTCCGGCATAGGTCTTGCCGGATCGCCAGTTCCAGTTCAGCGGGTTCATGTCGTGGTTGACGGTGGCGCCGCCGAAGTACGCACCGACGACCGCGCCGATGATCATCGCGACCGCGAATGCGAAGTCGCCGTCCGGATCGATCGCCGAGACCGGGTTGTTGCCGGCGTACAGATACGGACTCGTGAACTGGCCGACCGGATCGGGCGAGATGAAGCGGCCGAGCGCCGGCGCGTAGTAGCGCACGCCCATGTGATAGAGCGCGGCGGTCGGATCCCATTCGCTGCCGACGAACTTCGGCCGGAAGTTGTCGACGCCGCTGCTGTTCGGCTGATCGATCGCACCGTCGGGCGTATAGGCGACGGTCGCGGTGACGGTGCCGCTCTGGTCGGTCACCAGCACCGTGCTTTCGAGTGCGTTGGGCAGGAAGAACACCGAGCCCGCGGTCGGCACGCCGGCACCGTTCGCGCCGGGCAGCAGGGCCGCATAGGCCGGCGGCGGACTGCCGAGCAGGAAGCACAGCAGCACCAGCGGCGTGCTCCACCGGTAGAACGGACGGACCGGCTCGGCGCCGGGGCGGCTGCGCGTGGCGCGTACGTAGAACAGGCCGAGCGCCGCGAACAGCAGGCCGGTGCCGAACGGCGCCGCGGCGCGGCCGGCCGCGGCGAGCTCGGCGCGCAGGCCGTGCACGGCCGAGAGCGCGCGGCCCTTCAGCGTGCGCGGGCCGTACAGATCGCGCAGCGCCGCCTGCGTCGCGGCGCCGCCGTCGTTGCCCTTGCCGTCGGCGGTGATCGCCGCGATCGGCGTGACCGTGCCGGGCACGTAGACGGTGTGCTGGAACGTGCCGTCGCCGCGGTCGACGACCTCGAACTGGCTGGTCACGCGCCAGGTCTTCTGCGCGTCGCCGATGCGCTGGTAGAAGACGCGCCGGCCGCTGGCGTCGTAGGCGGCGTAGCCGGACTCGGTCTGGCCGTCGACGGTGCGGTCGACCTGCACCAGCAGGCCGCCGGCGTCGTAGGTGTACGCGAAGGCGGTGCCGCCGTCGGTCTGCGTCTTGAGATTGCCGTTGGCGTAATAGTCCAGCGTGGCGCCGGCCGAGGTCGCGGTCAGCCAGTCCTTGCCGTCGGCATAGGTCATCGTGACGCCGGCCTTGTCCGACACGTTGCCGAGCGCATCGTAGGCGTAGTCCTGCGTGCCGTAGGCGCCGCTGGCCCGGGTCAGGAATCCCATGTGCGCGTTGGCCGGCTGCGTGTCGTAGCGATAGGCCTCGCTGGCCGCGGCGTTCTGCTGATCGGCGATGCCGGTCAGCGAGTTGAGCGGGTTCCAGGTGTAGCTGCGCGCGTACAGCGTGCCGGCGGTATTGCTCGCGCGCGTGGTCTGCAACTGCGAGAACGAGGGACCGATCGGGAAGTAGCCGTTCTCGACGGTGACGCCGGAGCGGTCGTAGCGGATGCGCTGCGCCTGGCCGAGCGCGGTGTAGGCCTCGTAGGTCGCATAGGTGACCGCGCTGCCGCCGCCGGCCGGCGTCAGCGCGACGCTGCCGGTGGTCGCCTCGGTGAGGTAGCTCATCGACAGCACCTCGCCGCTCGGATAGGTCGCCGTGCTGAGGCGGCCGAGCGGGTCGTAGCTCGATCCGTAGACGTAGCGCTCGCCGCCGAGCGTCATCGTGCCGGCCTTGGCCTGGCCGTACGCGGTGTAGCCGTAGGTGTAAGCGAACGCGCCGGCCGCGCCCTGGTTCATCTGCACGCCGGTCAGGTTGCCCAGGCCATTGGCGTAGGTCGGATCGTCGTAGACGTAGACCGCCGAGGCGGTGCCGCCGGCATAGGTCATCGTGCGCTGGCGCAGCCGGCCCATGCCGTCGTACTCGGGATAGGCGATCACGTTGCCGGCGCCGTCGACGATCTGCCGCAGCGTGCCGGTGGCGTCGAACGTCCAGCTCGAGGTGCCGGTATTGCTGCTGGACAGCGTGCGCTGGCGGCCGATCGAGTCGTAGGTGATCGTGGTCAGGCGCGCCTCGGGCGCGGTCGTGACCGAGAGGATCTGGCCGAGCGGATCGCGCGCGTAGGTGGTCGTCGCGCCGTTCGGCGCGACCGCCTGCTCGACCAGGCCGCGGCCGCTCAGATAGGTGATCTCGGTCTGCGCGTCGGGCGTGCCGTACGCGTTGGTCCGCGTGATCTTGCGGCCGCCTTCGGCGTAGTCGATCTTGTGCTGGACGCCGGCCGCATCGGTCGACAGGATCGGCCGGTTGTAGACGTCGTACTCGATCGTCGTCGTCGGCGCCGGATCGCCGGCGTAGTACGGCGCGGTCGTCGTGTGCACGCGGCCCTGCGCGTCGAAGCCGGTGTCGGCGAGCACGCTGGTCGCCTGGCCGTCCTTCACGCCGTAGCGCTCGCCGCGGTAGACGCGATCGAGGCCGTCGTAGTACTGGCGATCCCAGTACCAGGTGGTCTGGTCGTCGACGTTCCAGGACGGCCGCTGCTGGGTCTGCAGGTAATACGCGCCGCCGGACGTGGCCCAGGCGGTCGTCACCAGCAGGGTCTGCTTGCCCTGATCGTCCGGACCGTAAACCCGTGCCGGCCGGCCGAAGCCGTCGATCTCCTGCGTGGTGACGTTGCCGTTGGGATCGGTGGTCGCGATCAGCACGCCGAACGCCGGCTCGTAGTCGGTGCGCGTGGTCAGCTGGTAGCTGGCGCCGCCGTCGCGCGTCAGCGGCGGCGAGGTGATCGTCGTGCGGAACGTGTGATAGGTGGCGTCGTAGGCGTAGGTCGTCGTGTCGCCGGCGGCATTGGTCGCGCTGAGGATGTTGCCGTAGGCGTCGAACCCGAAGCTGTCGGTCAGGAACACCGCATGCGTATCGTCGTAGCGCGACGACGCGATGAGGTTCATGTTCGCGTCGTAGTCCTTCTTGCTCCAGCGCAGGTCGACCGCGGGGTCCCAGGTGATCGCGGCCGGGTCGGGTGCGTCGAGGAACGTGCGGCAGCCGGCCTGCGTACGGTCGACCTTGGTCTGCAGCTCGTAGCCGTAGCGGCCGGACGCCGCATCGTTGTGGTAGCGCACGCAGGTGTAGAGGTCGTCGTCGCCGATCGAGGCGTCGCCGAGTTCGGCGGTCAGCGCGGCGTTGCCGTAGGCGTCGTACTCGTACCGGGTCTCCAGCGTGTAGTCGGCGCTGCCGGCGGTGTACTGCGTCATCGTCTCGCTGCTGCGCAGCGGCTGATGGACGCCGAGCGCCTGCAGGGCCGGCTGTGCCGCGTCGATGTAGGTGTAGACGCTGCGCGCGAGCAGCGTGCCGTCGCCGTCGATCGCCGCGCTCGAAGCGACCATGCCGGCGAACGGATAGGTCTGGTCGTAGGTGGACTTGGCGGCGCGCCCGCCGGCGACGTCGGTCATCGTCACGTCGGAGAAGCCGAGCCAGCCGTAGCCGAGCGCGTCGACGAGACCGCCCGCGTAGGTATAGGTGTAGCGATAGCTATTGCCGCGGCCGTCACCGTTGACGTAGGCCGACACCACGATCATCGAGCCGTCGACGTTGCGGGTCGGATAGGTCGGCGGCCCGGCCGGTGTGTACAGGCCGGCCGTCAGCGCCTCGTACTCGACGTCGACGGTGCCGCCGAAACCGTTGGTCACGCGCTGCAGCAGGTCCGAGAACGGCCCGTTCGCGAGCTGCACGCCGAGCGCACACTGGCTCAGCGCTCCGCCGGCCTCGAGCGTGCAGACGCTGTCGACGAAGTCGGTCACGCCGTCGCCGTTGACGTCCTGGTACTCGGCATTGGCGTAGGTGCCGCCGTCGAGGACGCGGAACATCGCCTTCGGCAGGTCCTTGCCCATCGCGCTGAAACCGGTGCCGCTGCCGAGATAGAGCGCGAGGTCCTCGGTGCCATCGCGCCACTGCGTCGCGCGCGAGTAGCGCGTGGTGCCGTCGCCGTTCCAGTTGGTCAGCATGCCCTGCACGTAGGACACGCCGTCGATGATCGAGTACAGCGGACCGGGCAGCTTGAAGCCGGCCGGCGTGTAGCCACCGCCGGTGCCGAGATGGACGTCGAGCAGCAGCTCGCCGCTGGCGGTCAGCTCGGTCGCGCGCGAATAGTCCGGGATGCCGTCGCCGTTGATGTCGACCAGGGCGCCGCTCGCGAGCGCGCGGCCATCGACGATCCAGATCATCTGGCCCGGCAGGTCGTAGGCGTAGCGGAACGTGAAGTCCGGACTCTGGCCGAGGAAGACGCGCAGATCCTGGCTGCCGGCATCGGCATTGACCGTGGCGGCCGAGTAGTCGGCCAGGCCGTCGCCGTTGATGTCACGCAGGATGCCGGCGTCGCGCGAACCGGTCGCGTCGATCGCGAACAGCGGTCCCGGCAGCTGGGTGCCGGTCGCCGTGAAGCCGGTACCGGTGCCCTTGTACAGATCGAGCATCGTCTCGCCGGTCGCCAGCAGCACGGTCGCGCGCGAGTAGTCCGGAATGCCGTCGCCGTTGACGTCCTCGAGCACGCCACTGTCCATCGTGCGGCCGTTGACCTGCCAGAACAGCGGCCCGGGCAGCTGGTAGTTCGTCTGCCGGACGAAGCCGCTGCCGCTGCCGAGATAGACCGTGTAGTCGGTGGTGCCGGCATCGTCGTTGCGCAGCGCCGGTGAGAAATCGAGGATGCCGTCGCCGTTGATGTCCTGCAGCACGCCGGTTTGCACGACGGCGTCGCTGGTGACGCGCCAGACCGGCCCCGGCAGCGAATAGGACGCGGGCTCGAAACTGCCGTCGCTGCGGCCGAGATAGACCGAGAGATCGCGGTTGCCGTCGACGAACTCGACCGCCTTGGAATAGTCGGCCAGTCCGTCGCCGTTGAAATCCATCATCACGCCGAACGGATAGAGCCGCCCGTCGAGGATCACGTAGGTGGGCCCCGGCAGCTGCGTCGTCGGCGCCGCGAACGTGGTCGGGTCGGTGTACCAGTCGAACGTGCTCGGCGGCCAGCAGATGCCGGCGGCGTCGCACAGCGTGACGCTCTGCAGGCGCGAGCGCTGCGTGGTCGGGCTCGCCGCGTACGCGAACCGGTAGCGCAGGACGTCCGATGCCGTGCCGTCCTGCACGACCGAGGTCGTGATCGCGCTCAGCCGCTGCGAGATCAGCACCTGCGATCCGGCCAGGAAGCGCTTGACGACGTCGTCGCGCGACTCGTAGTCGAAGCGTACCGAGCGCTGCGCCGAGAGACCCGCCGCGGCATTGCTCGTGTAGTCGATGCGCTGCGGGTAGTACTCGCCGGTGGTCGCGTCGTTGACGTAGACGACGCCGACCGCGTTGCCGTTCAGATCGGTGCGCGTGTCGATCGACCAGGTACGCACGGCGCCGTCGCTGCGGCCCTGCGCGAGGATGCGCGAGCCGGTCGCACCGGTCGTGGCGCCGAAGCTCAGCGTATTGCCGTCCTTGTCGGTGCCGGTGAACGAGCACGGCCCCGAGCCGCAGCTGCCGTGCGAGGCCAGCACGGTCCAGGTCTCGATCTCGGTGTGGTAGACGGTGCCGTCGGCACCGTAGCTGCCGGAGGTCGCGATCAGCCGGCGGCCGTCCAGGCAGTAGCGGTCACGCGGCCCGTAGTCGACGCCGGCCTTGAATCCGTCGGTGCGGTAGTTGGCGCCGCAGCGCGTGATCGCCGAGATGCCGCTCAGCGAGAATCCCATGCCGAGATAGCCGTTGCTGCGGTGGCTGTCGTAGGTGATCTGCAGCGACGGCGCGACGCCGCCGGTACCGGGCGGTACCTGCACCTGCAGCGTCCAGGTCGCCGCGCCGTTGCCGTCGACGCCGAAGCTGCCCGGCAGCGTGCCGACCGGCTGCGAGGGTGCGAGGTTCTGAGCGCGCGTTTCGGTGCGGGCCGCGGTGGCCGGCGGATGGCCGGTCGCGATCAGCAGCGTGCACAGCAGTGCGGCGACGGCCGGCCACAGACGCAGGACGTGAGCGCAGGCGATACGCGGATGAGACATGGTCGGCCCCCTTCTCCCTAGGTGGTCGGGCGCGACGTCTGCGCGACGCGGCGCCCGGTGTCATTGTCCTTAACGCGCAATGTATAAAATCAATCATGTTTCACAATGTCAATCTGTGTAATCTGTCTCAATCGGACTTCGCCGCCGGACTGGCGGTATTCACAGGGAGTAAAAGGACGATGATCCAGCAACAGATATTCGTATGCGGCGATGGCCTGCTGTCGCACCCGGTCAGCTATCTGTTTCATCTCGGAGAAGAGACGCCGCGCGGCCGACCGGACAAGGCGGCGCTGGACAAGACCCGATTGATCGTGGCGGACTGCCGGACGACCGAAGCGGCGCAGACGGCCGAATGGGTCAGTCAGAGCCTCAAGGCCGACCGGCCGATCCTGCTGCTGTGCCCGAGTCCGGATACGCTGGCGGCGCTGCACGGCATCGTCGGCATCCTGCCGCAACGCAGCGTCGCCGCCCTGCTGATCAGTGCCAGCCGGAACGCCTCGGGCCTGACCGATTTCCGCGTCGAGGCACTGGAGTACTCGGCCGTCGCGGCCGGAGCAGCGGCCGCCGACGCTCCGAGCCGGGCCGCGCGGGAGCACGACAGAACGCCGACCGACGACGCCGCGATCGCGTGTGCCTGCATCGACTTCGCCTCACTCGGCAGCGCCTTCGTCGATCCGGCCGCCGCGGACCTGTTCAAGGTCCACGTCGAGCGCACGATGGACCGCACGCGCGGGGCACCGGTCATACTCGACAACACGCCGCCGACCGGCCTGAAGTATTTCCTGCAGACGTTCACCACGACGTACTCGTTCACGTACTCGCAGGGCGGCACCTCGAACAAGGGCGCCGGCGCGGCGACGTTCACCTGGACGGTCTGGGGCTTTCTCAACCAGACCCAGCAGAGCAATTCGCAGTATCTGGTCGTCGAGGGCCGCATCAGCGTCAACGCCGGCAGCCTGCATGCCAACGACGAATGCGATCGCGGCTTCGGCAATGCCTACGTGCTCGGTACGCTGACTGCGCCGATGAGCCCGCAGGCCTTCGTGCCGACCAGCGGCAGCGGCACGTTCAGCGGTACGGTGTCGATCCCGATCAGCTACAAGTCGCCGACCGGCGGCTATCAGATCTGGACCTACACCGGCTCGATCAGCAATACGGTCGACAAGTGGTCGTGCAAGTCGATCAGCTCCGGCGCGAGCCTCGGCGCGCAGTGGTGGATGACCGATCCGTGCGACGGTTCCAACATTCCCGACAAGTGGGAGGATGCGTTCAGCACCTGGGGGCACGTCGGCGACTTCTCCGGCGCCACCAGCGGCTCGCTCGACGTCAACACGATCTCCGCCTGGGTCTCCGGCAACCTGCTGACCGGATACCAGTCCGTCAGCGGCAGCTTCGGATGGGAAGGCGTCCGCTTCTGGGGCAGCAGCTGCTCGCCGGGCATGTACTGGAAGATCAACGCCGGCTGGACTTGGTACAGCAACTACAACCCGGGCTTCAGCGTCGACTTCAGTCCGATCAATCCCTGAGCGCCCACCCGGGCCGACCTGCGGCGCGACAGCGCCGCAGGTTCCGGCGGCCGCCGGCGCAACGCGCCGGCGATGCACCCCGCGATGCGGAAAGCGGCCGATAATCGGTCGACCGGGACGGCCCAGAGGCCTGCCCGCCGATCGACCGGAGCCCGCCATGTCCGCACTCGCCGCCGCCGCCGTCCTGTTCGCCGTCCAGCCCGCCCAGGCGCCGCCGCAGACGACCGGCGCGGCGATCCCGCAGCAGCGTGCCGCGGTCGAGAAGTCCGAACGCATCATGGCCGAGGCGCAGCGCCGGCCCGGCCTGCTCGCGCAGTACCTGTACATGCGCGATGCCTACACCGGCACCACCGCGGTGCCGTTCCGGTTGATCTTCAACCAGTATCTGAGCTGGTTCCAGACCTGGGTCGGCGACTACGCCGGCGCGCGCACGACGTTCACGATCGCGCAGCCGGCACAGAAGGGCGACAGCCCCTCGCCGCTCGATCGGGGCTACCGCGCCGAACCGGCGGTCGATGCGATCGCGGCGCTCGCCCAGGGCCGCCAGGCGGTGTTCTTCAACGAGAACCACTCCAACGCGCTGACGCGCACGCTGACCGTGCAGATGCTCGAGCGTCTGCGTGAGCAGGGCTTCGATCACTTCGCGGCCGAGACGCTGTACTCCACCGACAAGAAGCTCGCCGCGCGCGGCTATCCGACCGCGGCGACCGGCTTCTACACCGAGGAGCCGATCTACGCGGAAATGGTGCGCACGGCGCTCGACCTCGGCTACGTCGTGGTCGCCTACGAGGCCGAATCCGACGCGATCGGCGATGCGCGCGAGCGCGAGCAGGCGCGCAACCTGATCCGGCGCACGCTCGATGTACACCCGGATGCGCGCATCGTCGTCAACGCCGGCTACGCCCACATCCAGGAGGCCGGCCGCTACTTCGACGGCAAGTCGATGGCGCAGCATTTCGCGCAGATGAGCCGCATCGATCCGCTGACGATCGAGCAGACCTTCATGACGCCGCACGCCTCGTCCGCCGACGACCATCCGCTCTACGCCGCGATGAGCAATCACCTGCAGCCGCAGCAGCCGATCGTGTTTCGCGACGCCGCCGGCGCGCCGTGGTCGCTGCGCGCCGACGCCTACGACGTCAGCGTGATCTTCCCGGCCGAGACGCTGCGTCGCGGCCGGCCGACCTGGCTGTCGCTCGGCGGCGAGCGCCTGCCGTATCCGATCACCAGCGCGCTGTGCGACAACCAGTACCCGTGCCTGCTCGAGGCGCGCTACGCCGACGAGCCGGACGAGGCGATCCCGGCCGACCGCGTCGTGTTCGACCCGGCCCATGCGGCGCGCACGACGCGCGACCGGGTGCGCACCTCGGCCGACGCCGAGCCGACGACCGATCTGTATCTGCGCCCGGACCGCTATCGCCTGACCGCCCGTTCGACCGACAATCGCGCGCTCGGCCGGCGCACGATCGACGTGAGCGCGGCGACCGCCACCCAGGGACACTGATGGACACGAACCTCGACAGCAGCATCCGCACCGAACGCGCGCCGGCACCGGTCGGCGCCTACCCGCACGCGCGCCGCGTCGGCGATCTGCTGTTCCTGTCCGGCGTCGGCCCGCGCCTGCCCGGCAGCGGCGCGATTCCCGGCAACGTGACCGCCGCGGACGGCACACTGGTCACCTACGACATCGCCGCGCAGACGCGGCAGGTGTTCGCGAACGTGCGCGCCGTGCTCGAAGCCAGCGGCGCGCGCTGGGAGGACCTGGTCGACGTGACCGTGTTCCTGACCGACATGGCGCGCGACTTCAAGACCTACAACGCGATCTGGGCCGAGCATTTCCCGGACGCCGGCAGCGCGCCGTGCCGCACCACGCTCGGCATCACCGCGCTGCCGACGCCGATCGCGATCGAGCTCAAATGCATCGCCGCGCTGCGGAGTGCCTGAGCGCCGGCGTACGCCAGGAGCGTGGCCGGCAGAAAACGGCCGAAGCCGCCCGCGCGGTCGATGTTCCCGCCGATTCCTGGCCTGCAGCATTCCTACGGGCCGGCGAATCGTCGACAATCCGTCCTCGCGCGGTCGACTTTTCGCCTCGAGCGTCTCTACCGCCCACACTCCCAAGCACCCCGAATCTGCCAGGCGACCGCCGATGCTTGCCCCGCCCATCAACCTCCAGCGCTGGATCGAGGAGCACCGCCACCTGCTCAAGCCGCCGGTCGGCAACAAGTGCATCGTCCAGGAAGACTTCATCGTCATGATCGTCGGCGGCCCGAACGCGCGGACCGACTACCACTGGGAGGAAGGCCCGGAGTTCTTCTACCAGCTCGAGGGCGAGATGGTGCTGAAGATCCAGGAGGACGGCGCGGTACGCGACATCCCGATCCGCGCCGGCGAGATGTTCTATCTGCCGCCGCGCGTGCCGCATTCGCCGCAGCGCATGCCCGACTCGGTCGGCCTGGTGATCGAGCGCAAGCGCCTCGCGCACGAGGACGACGGCCTGCTGTGGTTCTGCGAGCGCTGCAACCACCGGCTCTACGAGGAATACTTCCACCTGGTCGACATCGAGCGCGACTTCGGCGCGGTGTTCGACCGCTTCTACGGCTCGCGCGAGCACCGCACCTGCGCCGAATGCGGCCACGTCAACCCGGCGCCGGCACGCTACATGGTCGACCCGACCTGAGCACCCCGCCGGCGGCCGCCGGTCGGCGCACGACCCGGTATCGGCACCGACGGCGCTCTGGGATGATGGCCGGCCGGGCGCGTTCCGCACGCGGCCGGGTCGCCGGCACCGGCCGGATGCGACGCCCTTCCTGATCTGAAGTCCGATGCTGCGCCCGCTGCTCCAACTCAAGCCTCGTGACGTGCCGTACCGGGTCGCGCTGCGCAATACGCTGGCCGTGGTCGCGCCGCTGGCGGTCGCCGCCGCGACCGGGCACGTCGAGGCCGGCGTCGCGATGGCGACCGGCGCGCTCAACACGATGTTCTCCGACCAGCCCGGCCCGTACCGGCTGCGCATGCAGCGCATGCTGCTGACCGCGCTGGCCGCCGGCCTGTCGGCGTTCGCCGGCATGCTGCTCGGCGCCGACACCGTGCTGCTGGCCGTCGCTGCGCTGCTGTGGGGCTTCGGCGGCGGCCTGCTGGTCGCGCTCGGCCCCGAACAGGCGCGCACCGGCCTGACCAGCATGATCCTGCTGATCGTCACCTCGGATCTGCGCTACACGCCCGAGGAAGCGGCGATCGCCGCCGCGCTGATCTTCGCCGGCGGCCTGCTGCAGACCCTGGCCGCGATCGCCGCCTGGCCGCTGCAGCGCTACCGGCCCGAGCGCTTCGCGCTGGCGACCGTGTTCCACCAGCTGGCCGCGACCGCGCGCCAGCATCCGGGCCCGGACCAGGCGCCGCCGACCACGCAGGCGGTCCAGGACGCAGTGATCCTGCTGCACGGCGCGCACCGCGCGCGCGGCGTGGCCGTGCAGGCGTTCCGCGTGATCGCCGAGGTCTGCGAACGCGTGCGCCTGGAGCTGCTGGCGCTGTCCGAGATCCACGAGCGCCTGACCGACCCGACCGCACGCGCGCGGCTCGATGCGATTCTCGAACATGCCGCCTGGGTGCTCGACGGCCTCGCGCACGCGCTCGAGCACGCCGAGCCGCCGTCGGCCGCCGCAGCCGCTGTGTCGACGCTCGATCCGCTGGTCGCCGCGCTCGGCGAGGTGCGCAGCGACGCCGACGACTACCTGCTGCGCATCGCCGACGCGCGCGCGCAGGGCCTGGCCGGCCAGCTGCGCTCGGTCGTGCGCAACAGCGAATTCGCCGGCAGTCGCGGCGAGATCCGCGCCGAACAGATGGAAGCGCGCCTGCCGGCCGCGCTGAAGCCGCGCGGCGCGCTGGCGACGCTGCGCGCCAACCTCGACCTGTCCTCGGTCGCGTGCCGCCACGCGCTGCGCTGCGGCGTATGCCTGGCGCTCGCGGTCATGCTCGAACGCGTGCTGGCGATCCCGCACGGCTTCTGGATTCCGATGACCGCGGCGATCGTGCTGAAGCCGGACTTCGCCAGCACCTTCAGCTTCGGCGTGCTGCGCGTCGCCGGCACGCTGGCCGGCCTGCTGCTGACCTCGGCGATCGCCCATTTCGCGATGGACGGCGTCGCCGCGCGGCTGGTGCTGCTGGCGGTGTTCTGCTTCGGCTTCCGCCTGCTGACGACGATGCACTACGGCCTCGGCGTCGCGCTGCTGACCGGCCTGCTGGTCATCCTGCTGTCGTTCGACGGCGTGCCGCCCGGCGAGATGATCGTGCCGCGCGGCATCGCGACCGTGCTCGGCTGCGCCCTGGCATTGACCGCCTACGCGCTGTGGCCGACCTGGGAACGGCTGCGCGTGCGCACCGCGCTGGCGGCGATGATCGACGCCTACCGCGCCTATGCGATCACGCTGCTGACCGAACGCGACACCGCGATGATCGAGACGCGCAGCGCGGCCCGCGCCGCGCGCACCAATGCGCAGGCCTCGATCGACCGTCTGCGCGGCGAGCCGCTGCGCTCGCGCAGCGAGCTGATCCTCGCCGAAGGCGTGTTCGCGAACGCGAACCGGCTGATCCGCGCCTGCATGTCGCTCGAAGCGGTGCTGCAGGACGCCCCCGACCTGCCGCAGCGCGACCGCGTACTGGCCTTCGCCGCCCGCGCCGACCAGGCCCTGGCCGCGATCGCCCGCGCCCTGCGCGACGGGACGCCGCTGCTCCTGCCTTCGCTGCGCGGCGAGGAACGCCTGCTGGCCGACACCCTGGCGGCCGAGGCGAGTGCCGACGAGGCGACGCGCACGGCGCTGGTCGCGGTGGCCGATACCTGTGATCGGATTGCCGACAGTGTCGATACGTTGGCGTATTTGTTGCGGCCGGTGGGGGATGGGGGAGTGGCGTGATCGTTTGATGTTCTTCTTCGCTCGCTTTCAGGCGAGCGGATTGCTTCTCGTTGCGTAGCGGGGCTCCGCGGAGTGGGGCGGGCGCGGCTGGGGTGGTTGCTTGGTCTGCAGGGGCATCCTTCGTTTTTGCTCGCTCCCGCGAACAGGGCTTGTCGTAGCGACCGGTCCACCGGGATTCGTCGATGAGCCGCTTCTGGTTGTGAGCGACCGGCTGTTTTTTTGCTTCGTCTGTGGGCGGCATCCCTGCCTGTTTTCCGCTCGCTCCCGCGAGCGGGTCACTTTCTCTTGCGTGCCTCCCATGCGCCGCAGGAGCGGCGCGAACAGGGGAGTCGGCTCGACGTTGGAGGATTGCTGCTTCGTGGGCGGGCGGCGTCCTTGCCTGTTTTCCGCTCGCTTCCGCGAGCGGGTCACTTTCTCTTGCGTGCCCAAGAGAAAGTAACCAAAGAGAAGGGCACCCCACAGACGTGCCCTCCGGGCATCCTGCCCTACGGGTCCGTGGGCCGGGACCGGGGTTCGTCGACAGCACCTCCTGTGCTGACGACGAACGCGCGAGCATCCGTGCCCGCGCCCCTGCGGGCTGTTCCGGCCCCGGCCCACCACGTCTGACGGGACCCTTCAGCGCGCTTCCTGCGCGCAGAAGACGAAGCAAGAACAACGGCGACAGCGCGTTTTCCATGCTCGTGCATCGGCGCCAGCGTCAATGCTTGCGCACCTGCTTGCATGCGCGGCATCCGCAGCGCGTGCAAGCGCGCTTCTCGCTTTCGCTCTTGCTCTTTGCTCGAGCGCGCAGGATGCGCGCCCATGGGGCCCCTGTGCCGCGGCGAAGGGGCGCAGGAATGGCCCGAAGGGTGGGCCACAGGACGTGGCCCAGTCCGCTGTCGGCGCAGGAGGCGCCGTCAGCGGACCCCCGCAGCGCCTTCGCGAAGTCGCAGGGCAGGATGCCCGGAGACCGCGGCACCGGGGTGCCCTTCTCTTTGGTTACTTTCTCTTGGGCACGCAAGAGAAAGTGACCCGCTCGCCCGGAGGCGAGCGGAAAAAAGGCAGGGATGCCGCCCTCCTACGAAGCGAAGCCCACCGACGAAGCACAACCCAGCCCATCGCTCGCAAACGTCAATGCCACCACCAGCGAACGAAGCTCACAGATCAGCGAGCCGACCCGACAGAAGGAGAGCGCAACCCCCGACACCGTGCAACGCACAACACCTGCCCCGACCCCAGTCGACACCCGCCCCCGATCCCTCCCCACCCGGGACAGGTAAACTCCACCCCATGCTGAAGATCGATACCCACGCCCACATCCTCCCCGACACCTGGCCCAACCTCGCCGAGAAGTACGGCGACGACCGCTTCCCCGTGATGGTGCGCAGCGACGGCCATCACCGCATCTACAAGGACGGCAAGTTCTTCCGCGAGGTCTGGGCCAACGCGTTCGACGCGGAGGTCCGCATCGCCGACTACGCGCGCTTCGGCGTCGACGTGCAGGTGGTCTCGACCGTGCCGGTGCTGTTCTCATACTGGGCCAAGCCGAGCCAGGCACTGGAGCTGCACCGGTTCCTCAACGACCACACCGCCGAGATCTGCCGGCGCTATCCGCGCCACTACGCCGGCATCGGCACGGTGCCGCTGCAGTCGCCGACGCTGGCGATCCAGGAAATGGAGCGCTGCGTCGAGCAGCTCGGCCTGTGCGGCGTGCAGATCGGCTCGCACATCGAGAACTGGAATCTCGACGCACCGGAGCTGTTTCCGTTCTTCGAGGCCGCCGCCGATCTCGGCGCGGCGATCCTCGTCCATCCCTGGGACATGATGGGCCGCGAGACGATGCCCAAGTACTGGCTGCCGTGGCTGGTCGGCATGCCGGCCGAGCAGTCGCGCGCGGCGTGCTGCCTGATCTTCGGCGGCGTGCTGGAACGGCTGCCGAAGCTGCGCGTGTGCCTGGCGCACGGCGGCGGCTCGTTCCCGTACACGATCGGCCGCATCGAGCACGGCTTTCGCATGCGGCCGGACCTGGTCGCGACCGACAATGCGCGCAACCCGCGCGACTACTTCGACCGGCTCTACTTCGACTCGTGCGTGCACGATCCGGCCGCGCTGCGCTATCTGATCGACGTGGCCGGCGCCGAGCACGTCATGCTCGGCACCGACTATCCTTTCCCGCTCGGCGAGCAGGAACCCGGCAGCGGCATCGCCGCGCTCGGCCTGCCGCCGGACCGCCAGGCCCGCCTGATGCACGGCACCGCGCTCGAATGGCTGGACCTGCCGCTCAACCGCTTCGCGAACGATCCGGAGTCACACGAATGAACCTGCCGCGCATCCCGGTCGCGCTGCTCCTGCTCGGCGCGGCCACGCTGGCCGGCGCCCAGGCGCGCACCCGCTACGAGCTCAACGAAGGCCGCGTCCACTTCACGGTGCCGCCGGACTGGGCCGCGATCATGGAGAAGACCGAAGGCAATCCGCAGCTGGTCGTATTCCGCGTGCCCGACGCGAGCGCCGAGGGCAGCCAGGACATGGCCAGCGTGACCGTCAAGACGCAGCTGCTGCGCGGCCAGTCGACGTTCGGCGCGCTGGTGCAGGAGGAGTTCGAACTGTCCAAGCAGCAGACCGGCTACGAGCGCGACGCGTCCGGTGCCGGCGAGAACGTGCATCAGTACTTCGTGCAGCGCGGTCCGACACGCTATCGCGTCCACGACCGCTTCCGCGAGACCGACGGCGTCTGGGTCCACATCCGCTGCCAGCGTCCGCTGCTCGACACGACGCCGGCCGCCTGGACGCAGGCCTTCGACGCCGCGTGCCAGCAGGTGATCGGGTCGACCGGAGGCGGCGCATGAGTCCCGCGTCCGCTGCTGCGTCGCAGCTCGAATGGGCCACCGGCCAGGATGCGGCCGATCCGCTGGCGCCGCTGCGCGATGCGTTCCTGATCCCGCGCCACCACGAGGCCGAGGTCGCGTACTTCTGCGGCAACTCGCTCGGCCTGCAGCCGCGCGCGACGCGGGCGGCGCTGCTCGCCGAGCTCGACGCCTGGGCCGAACACGGCGTGGAAGGCCATTTCCGCGGCGAACTGCCGTGGATGGACTATCACCGCTTCGTCCGCGAGGACCTGGCCGCGGTCGTCGGCGCGCAGCCCGACGAGGTGGTCGCGATGAACTCGCTGACCGCCAACCTGCACTTCCTGATGGTCAGCTTCTATCGGCCCAGCGCCGAGCGCCCGGCGATCCTGATCGAGAAGAACGCGTTTCCATCCGACCGCTACGCGGTCGAGTCGCAGATCCGCTTCCACGGCTTCGACCCGGCCGACGCACTGATCGAGCTGGAAGGCGACGAAGCCGGCGGCACGCTGTCGGAAGCGGCGATCCTCGAGGCGCTCGATCGACACGGCCCGCGTATCGCGCTGGTGCTGCTGCCGGGCGTGCAGTACCTGACCGGTCAGGCCTTCGATCTGCGCGCGATCACCGAGGCGGCGCACCGCAAGGGCTGCGTCGTCGGTTTCGACCTCGCGCACGCCGCCGGCAATCTGCCGCTGGCGCTGCACGATACGCATTGCGACTTCGCGGTGTGGTGCAGCTACAAGTACCTCAACTCCGGCCCCGGCGCGGTCGCCGGCGCGTTCGTGCACGAGCGCCACGCGCATACGCCGCGGCCGCGTTTCGCCGGCTGGTGGGGGCACGACCGCACGACGCGCTTCCGCATGGGTCCGGATTTCGTGCCGACGCCCGGTGCCGACGGCTGGCAGCTGTCCAATCCACCGGTACTCGCACTGGCGCCGCTGCGCGTCTCGCTGTCGCTGTTCCGCGAGGCCGGCATGGCCGCACTGCGCGCCAAGTCCGAGGCGCTGACCGGCTACCTCGCTTGGCTGATCCGCAGCGAGCTGTCGGACCTGCTCGACATCCTGACGCCGGACGAACCGGCGCGGCGCGGCTGCCAGCTGTCGCTGCGCGTGCGCGGTCCGCGCGACAGCGGCCGCTCGCTGTTCGAGTATCTGCAGGCCCGCGGCATCATCGTCGACTGGCGCGAGCCGGACGTGATCCGCGCCTCGCCGGTGCCGCTGTACAACCGCCACGTCGACTGCCTGCGCCTGGTCGAAGGCGTCAAGGCCTGGCGCGCGGCGGGCTGACGGTCACGCTCGACGGCGGCGCGACGCCGTCGGCGAGGAGAGCACGGGGGCTGCCCTGGCGAACCACCGCCAAGCGCAGCGCAGCATCGCAGGCCGGTTCGCCCGGCGACGACCGGTACGCGCCTGCGCGCGATATGCCGCGATGAACCCGCAGTTCCGCGCAGCCGGAACGACGCTTCCTCGGTAGAACTGTGCCTTGCCGCGAGCGGGCAGCGCCCTCCGTCCGGCCCCCCGTTCCGACGCGCCAAGCCGCCCCGGTTCGCGGTATCGTGGCGGCCCGGGACAAGGGGCTCGCATCCGCCGCCTCCAGCCGGTCGGGTGCAATGCATGCAGGGGACCGATCGCTCGTGACGCCCAGAAACCTCCTCCTGGTGGGTGCGCTTGCGGCTGCCTGCATGGCGCTGCGTCTGGTCCAGGTGCCGGCGGCCGGCATGCCGGCGAGTTCGCTGCTGTATCTGCAGGCCGGCCTGCTGCTGACGATCGCGATGTTCGATGCGAGCCGGCGTGTGCTGGCCGTGTGCATCGGCGCGACCGCCCTGGTCTGGATGGCCCAGGTCTGGCCGGTCTACGGCGCGCGGGCGCTGATCGGCATACCGCTCTACACGCTGCATTTCCTGATCGCGCTGGCCGGTGCGCGGCTGGCTGGCTGGCCGCGCCGCGATCCGGCCCCGATCGGTACCGATGACATCCTGCGCTTCGTCGGCGCGGGCCTGCTGCTGCTGCCGTCGATCTCGGCCGCGGCGGCGGTGTTGCTGCCGCACTGGGCGTTCGGCACACCGGCGGCGGAACTGCCGATGCGGCTGGCGCAGGGGGCGGTCGCCACCCATCTGGGCATCCTGGTGCTGACGCTGCCGGCGGCGTTCTGGCTGACCGAATCGGCCGATGCGCCGCGCCTCAGCCCGGGCACGGTGCTGCCGACGCTGGGCTTCCTCGCGCTCGGCTTCGTGCTCGGCCGCTGGCAGGGTACGGCGTTCGGCGAGTCGCTCGGCGAGTGGATGCTCGACTACCGCCTGCTCGCGGCCGCCGCGCTGGCCTGGTGCGTGATGCGCTTTCCGGCACGCTGGTCGATGCCGGCGATCGCCGGCACGATGCTGATCCTGGCCTATGCGGTCGCCGAGCGCGCCGGCGCGACGCCGCATCCGCTCGAGCCAGTGCTGCTCGGTCTGGAACTGGTCGTACTCGAGGTGCTGCTGCTGGTGCTGCACGCGGTCACGCGCGACGGGCGGCTGATGCGCGAGCGGCTGATCGAGGAAGCCGGCAACGACAGCCTGACCGGCCTGCCGAACCTCAAGGCGCTGCGCACGCGCGTCAGCGAGGACGACGGCACCGACGAGGAACTCGGCTATCTGGTCGTCGACAATGCCGACCGGCTGCTGGCCGGTCTGGGCCTCAACGCGCATACGGCGCTGATGCGTGCGGTCGCCGAGCGCCTGTCCGAACGCGTGCAGCCGTACTACGTCACCAGCGCGCAGTTCGTGCTGATGCGCCGGCGCGACGATCACCGCCATCCGGACTGGCAGCAGGTGCTGCAGCGGCTGGAGAGCTTCGATTTCGAGTGGAACGGCATCCGCTATCGCGTGGTGCCGTACGTCGGCCATGCGCGCATCCGCAACAGCCGCGCCAGCGGTCTGGACGCGGCGATCATCGCGGCCTCGCAGGCGGCGTTCCAGGCGCGCTCGCTGCGCGAGGTCATGCCGATCCGCGAGGGCGACACCGCGCGCATGCAGGACGTGGCCGCGGCGCAGCGCAAGAAGCTCGACGAGGCCTCGAGCACGCTGGCCTCGCTGCGCACCGGCGAGGTGGCGCTGTACTTCCAGCCGATGCGCCGGATCGGCGAGTCCGAGCAGATGCCGGTGTCGGCCGGCGAGGTGGTCTGCCGTCTACGCACGCCGGACGGCGAGTGGGTCTCGCCGGCGCGCTTCACGCACGAGCTCGAATCGGCCGGGCGGCTGGTCGAGCTGGACCGCGCGGTGATCCGCGAGCTGTTCCGCTGGATCCGCGTGCACCGCCAGCAGCTGGGCCATCTGCGCCACATCGGCGTCAACCTGACCGGCCAGAGCCTGACCTCGCCGGGCTTCGTACGCGAGCTGCAGACGCTGATGTCCAATCCGCCGCTGCCGCCGGACGTATTCTGCTTCGAGATCACCGAGTCGGCGGCGATCTCCGACCTCGAACTCAGCCGGCGCTGCCTCAACGAGCTGCGCACGCTCGGCTGTCACGTCGCGATCGACGACTTCGGCACCGGCGTGCAGAGCTTCGAGCGGCTCAAGCAGCTGCCGTTCGACCTGCTGAAGATCGACGGCTCGTTCGTGCGCAACGCCCTGCACATCGACAGCGACTACCAGCTGGTGCGCGCCTCGGTGACGATCGCGCACGCGTTCGGCGCGGAAGCAGTGGCCGAGTACGTCGAGAGCCCGGCGATCCTGGCCTGCATGAAGGAGCTCGGCGTCGAATGGGTGCAGGGCAATCTGTTCGGCAAGGCGGCGCCGATCGAGTGGCTGACGCGCAGCGGTCCCTGGCCGACCTGAGCGCGGCGCACGCGACCGCCGCATGACGGCGACCGGGTGCAGCATGCAGAATCGGCGCCCCACCCTGCGATGCTGCCGCATGACACGTCCTGCCATCACTCTCGTCGGCGCCGGCCTGGTCGGCGCGCTCCTGGCCACCCTGCTCGCGCAGCGCGGCTTCGCCGTGGAGGTGTTCGAACGCCGTGCCGATCCGCGTCGCGTCGGCTACGCCGGCGGCCGTTCGATCAATCTGGCGCTGGCCGAGCGCGGCCTGCACGGCCTGCGTCTGGCCGGCCTGACCGATGCGGTGATGCAGCTGGCGGTGATGATGCGCGGGCGCATGGTGCACGCGCCGGACGGCCGCACCGAACTGCTGCGCTACGGCCGCGACGATTCGGAGGTGATCTGGTCGATCAGCCGCGGCCGGCTCAACATCGCGCTGATCGACGCGGCCGAGGCGGCCGGCGCGCGCGTGCACTTCGATCAGCGGCTGGAATCGGCGACGTTCGGCGATGCGGTCACGCTGGCGTTCCACGACGAGAACGACGGCAGCCGGCGCAGCCACGTCGCCGAATCGGTGATCGGCGCCGACGGTGCCGGCTCGGCACTGCGCGCGGCGATCAATGCGACGGCGCCGCTCGGCGAGCGCATCGAGCCGCTCGGCCACGGCTACAAGGAGCTGGAAATTCCGTCTTTGCAGGCGTTCCCGGCCGCTGCACTGCCGCCGGCGCTCGCCGCCGCGCGCGCGCGCGGCGAGCGCTTCGCGATCGAGCCGAACGCGCTGCACATCTGGCCGCGCGGCAGCTACATGTGCATCGCGCTGCCGAACGCCGAGGGCAGCTTCACGGTGACGCTGTTCCTCGCCAACGAAGGCGATCCGAGCTTCGCGACGGTCGACACGCCGGGGCGAGCACGCGCGTTCTTCGCGCGTGAGTTCGCCGATGCGCTGCCGCTGATTCCGGAGCTCGAAGCCGACTTCGCCGCCAATCCGGTCGGCGTGCTGTCGACGCTGTACCTGGATCACTGGCATCTGGACGGTCGGGCGGTGCTGGTCGGCGATGCGGCGCATGCGATCGTGCCGTTCCACGGCCAGGGCATGAACTGCGGCTTCGAGGATGCGGTCGAGCTGGCCGACCTGCTGGCCGAGCGCCCGGCCGAACGCGCGGCGGTGTTCGCCGAGTTCGCGCGGCGGCGCAAGCCCAATGCCGACGCGATCGCCGCGATGGCGCTCGAGAACTACGTCGAGATGCGCGACCGCGTCGACGATGCGGATTTCCTGCTGATGCGCGCGCTGGACCGGGCGCTGGCCGAACGCGTTCCGACGCACTGGATGCCGCGCTATGCGATGGTGACGTTCACGCGGATGCCGTATGCGTTCGCATACGAACGCGGCCGCCTGCAGGGCGAGTTGCTGCGCGAGTTCACCGCCGGCAGGACGCAGCTGGATTCGATCGATCTGGATGCGGCCGTCGCGACCGTGCGCGAGCGGCTGCCGGCGCTGCCAGCGTGAATGCCGGCGCCGCGGCCGCGCAGGCGCTGCGGCTGCTGGCGCTGTATCGCAGCGCGGGCTACGCGGTGCGCCTGCCGGGCGGGCGGCGCGCGGCGATCGGCGTCGATGCGATGCCGCCGCCGGCGCTCGTGCAGTGGCTGTCGGGCGCGACCGGCATGCTGCTGACGGCCTGCAATCCCGGTTCGCGGCCGCTGCCGGCATCCGAGAACCGCCGGCGTCTGCGCTGCCTGCACGCCGACCTGATCGATGCCGGTGCGCGCCTGCTGCCGGCATCCGGCTACGGGCCGTCCTGGCGCGAGGCCTCGCTGTTCGCAGCGGAGGTGCCGCTCGCACGGATCGATGCGCTGGCCGAGCGCTACGGCCAGAACGCGATCCTGATCGTCGAGCCGGGCCGACCGGTGCATCTGCGCGTCTATCGCGGCGACTGGACAGAGGCCGGACAGTAGGAAACGGCGCGCAGCGGCAGCCGTCACAGCGGCGGCGACACGACGCGGTGATCGGGCGGCGGCGCTGCGGAAAAAAGCAAATGCCGCCCATCCAGGGCGGCATTTGCGGTGCAGGCGTATCGGGACTAGGGGGACCGAATACACCGTTGCTCTTCCGGCAACCCACGCATACGGGGGTGCGGGGGCTGCCAGGGAATATAGACGCAGCACCGTGTCCAAACCGGACACCGGGCCGGATACGATACGAAAATTTTCGTTCTTTGACCAGTTTGGACGGCCAAACCGATGATTTGACGACGGTTCCGTGACGTTCGTGCTGCAGCGATATGGACGGCCATACGTCGCGCAGCCGCAAGAAAGCCGGCGTAGAAGCGCCACGCGGGCCACTAGCCCGCGTCGCCACCCGGTGCATACAGCGACTTGCGCGGAGCGCCGGTGATCGCGGCGGCGAGCTTGGCGGCGCGCGCCGGCGGCAATTCGGAACTCAGCAGCGCGAACACGCGGCGACCTTCGGCGAGCACGGCGTCGGCCTGTTCGTCCTGCGCGCCGGCCACCAGCACGACGAACTCGCCGCGGCGCTGGTCGGCGTCGGTCGCGACGCGTGCGGCGAGCTCGCCGAGCGGCGCGGCGAGGATCGTCTCGAAGCGCTTGGTCAGTTCGCGCGCGATGACCCCTTCGCGGGCCGGCCCGAACACCGCGGCGAGATCGGCGATCGACTCGTCGATGCGATGGCTCGACTCGTAGAAGATCAGCGTGCGCGGTTCGGCGACCAGCGCCTGCAGGCGTTCGCGCCGTGCCGAGGACTTCGGCGGCAGGAAGCCCTCGAACACGAAGCGGTCGCTCGGCAGTCCGGCCACCGACAGGGCCGCGATCGCGGCGCAGGCACCCGGTACCGGCGAGACGACGAGGCCGGCGGCGCGCGCGGCGCGCACCAGGCGGAAGCCCGGATCGCTGATCAGCGGCGTGCCGGCATCGCTGATCAGCGCGACGTCCGCACCGGCCTGCATGCGCTCGACCAGGCGCTCGCACTGCTCACGCTCGTTGTGTTCGTGCAGGGCGACGGTGGCGGCGCTGCTGCCGATGCGCGCGAGCAGCGGTGCGCTGTGCCGCGTGTCCTCGGCCGCGATCACGGCGACGCGACGCAGCACCTCGGCCGCGCGCAGCGTGAGGTCGTCGAGGTGGCCGATCGGCGTGGCGACCACCCACAGCTGGCCGGGTCGATGGGTCATGGGCGGCTCGCCGCGTCGAGGGGACCTGCAAGTGTAGCGGCAGCGCGGCTGCCGATCGGGTGCGGCGTCGAAGCGGACGCGTGTCGGACACCGAACGTCCTCTCGGCGCGACGCGGCCGAGCGCAGTAATCCTGCGCCGATCGCGCGCCGCAGCGCGCCGCCCGGAGCGGGCCGGACGGCCCTGCTATGATCGCGATCTTCTGCCGGCCGCCTGCGGTGCCCATGTCCGTTTTCCGCCGTCTCCGTCCCGCCGTTCTCGCCGCCCTGCTGGCGGTCCTGGCGAGCGCCTGTTCCACACTGCCGACCGGCCGCCCGGCCGACGCGAGCCTGGCCGACCGGGCCGAGCAGCTGTATCGCGACGGCCAGCTCGACGAGTCGGCGAACCTGTTTCTGAACCTCGCCGAGCAGAGTCGTGCCGATGCCGCGGCGCATTACCGGCTGCGGGCGGCCGAGGTGCTGCGCGACGCCGGCCGGCTCGACGCGGCGGCCCAGGCGATCGCCGATGTGCGGCGGCGGCGCCTCGGCGGCGACGAGCCATTGCGGCTGGACCTGCTCGACGCGGAGATCGCGCTCGCGCGCGGCGATGCCGCGCATGCATTGGACCTGCTGAACCGGACCGACGGCATCGACGCGTCCGAGGCGCTGCAGCTGCGCGTCTACGAGCTGCGCGCACGCGCGCAGACCGTGGCCGGCGACCGCTTCGCGGCGGCGCGCACGCGCGCGGCGATCGATCCGCGCCTGTCCGGCGCCGACCGCGACCACAACCGTGCCGAGATCATCGAGACGCTGTCTGCGCTGGAACCCGATGCGCTGATCGCGCGCGCCGAGGCCCTGCAGTCGGACGATCCGCTGCTGCCGTGGATCGAGCAGGCCCTGCGCCGCCGCGGCTCGATGCTGCCGCGCCAGCTGCCGCAGGCGAACCGCCCGGTCGGCACGCTGCAGCCCGACGACAGCGGCGCGCTGCACGCCGAAGGCTACCGGCCGCTGCGCCAGGTCGCGCTGCTGCTGCCGGTGTCGGGTCCGCTCGGCGGCGTCGCGCAGTCGATCCGCGACGGCTTCTTCACGGCCTACTTCGCCGATGCGTCCGAGCAGCGGCCGTCGATCCGCGTCTACGATTCGGGCGACACGCCGGCGGACGCGGTCGCGGCGTATCAGAAGGCGGTCGCCGACGGCGCCGACCACGTGGTCGGCCCGCTGCAGCGCGAGTCGGTCGGCGAGCTGTTCCGCCAGCCGCTGCCAGCGCGCGTGCTGGCGTTGAACCATCCCGACAGCGGCGAGGTGCCGCCGCCAGGCAACGCCGAGTTCGGCCTGCTGCCGGATGCCGAGGGCGCGCAGGCCGCGCAGCGCATGATCGAGCGCGGCATCACCAGCGCCGCGGTGATCGCCGCCAAGACCGACTGGGCCGAGCGCGCCGCACTGGCGTTCCGCACGCAGTTCGAGGCGACCGGCGGCCGCATCGTCGGCGAGGCGCGCCTGCTCGACAACGAGGTCAACTACCGCAACGCGATCACGCAGGCCACGGCGCAACTGGCGCCCGCGCCGGACGGCGGCGTTTTCATCAGCATGCGTCCGCAGCAGGCGCGCCTGCTGGTACCGCAGCTGCAGATCGCCGGCGTGACCGCGCCGGTGTTCGGCACTTCGCATATCTACTCGGGCGACCCGAACTCCGGTTTCGACCGCGACCTCAACCAGGTCGAGTTCTGCGACGCGCCGTGGCTGTCCTCGCCGGTGCCGGGCCGGCCCGATCGCGGCAACATCTCCAACCAGATCGCCAGCGCCAACGGCGTCGGCGCGCGGCTGTTCGCATTCGGCATGGACGCCTACGCCCTGCTGCCGTACCTGGGCTGGATGCTGCAGCACTCGGATCAGTACATCGACGGCGCGACCGGCCAGCTGACCGCCGACAGCTTCGGCCGGATCCACCGCCGACTCGGCTGGATGCGGTTCGAGAACGGCATCGCGCGGCCGGCGCAGGGCGTGCTCAGCAGCGTGCCGGCCGCGCCCGCGGTGCAATGAACACGCGCGCGGCCGGCGCGCGCTACGAAGCGCTGGCGCTGGCGCATCTGCAACGGGCCGGACTGCAGCTGGTCGCGCGCAACGTGACCTATCGGCAGGGCGAGCTGGATCTGGTCATGCGCGACGGCGCGACCGTGGTCTTCGTCGAGGTGCGCTATCGCAAGCGCGACGAGGCCGGCAGCGGCGCCGAGTCGGTCGGCCCGGCCAAGCGTGCGAAACTGGTCCGCGCCGCCGGCCTGTTCCTCGCCGCGCATCCGGCGCTGGCGCGCCAGCCGTGCCGCTTCGACGTGGTCTCGCTCGGCGGCAACGCCCGCGACGTCGACTGGCGGCGCGACGCCTTCGACAGCTTCTGAGAGGTTTTTCTTCATGAAGACAGCATCCGCCCTCCTGCTCGCCGCGCTCGTGCTCGCCGCGCCGACCCTGTCCGGCTGCGCGGCGGTCCTGGTCGGCGGCGCGGCGGCCGGCGCCGGCGCCGCACACGACCGGCGCAGCACGCGCACCGTGTTCGTCGACCGCAACATCCAGCTGTCGGCCTACGACGACCTCAACAAGGACAAGGAGCTCGCGCTGCGCAACAACGTCTCGATCGTCGTCTACAACGGCGTGATGCTGCTGGTCGGCGAGGTGCGCACCGAGGAGCTCAAGCGTCGTGCCGAAGGCATCGTCGCCGGCTTCGACGGCGTGCGCCGGCTCGTCAACGAGATCGAGGTGCGCGAGCCGGAAGGCTTCTGGTCGCGGCGCCGCGACAACACGATCACCGCCCACGTCAAGACCGCCCTGCTCGACCTGACCAGCCTGCCCGGCTTCGATCCGAGCCGCATCAACGTGACGACCGCGCATCGCACGGTCTATCTGATGGGCCTGGTCGACGAGGAGGAGGACGAGGCCGTCTCCGGCATCGCGCGCAACGTCGCCGGCGTCGAGCGCGTCGTCAAGGTCTTCGAGTACCGCGATTGAAGCGCCGCGTGCGCCTTTGCCGAACACGACCGCCATGCCGCTGACCGCCGCCGCTCTCGACGCCCTCCGGGCGCTCTTTCCCGCCGACGCCGTGCTGACCGATCCGGCCGACTGCGCGCCGTACGGCCGCGACGATTCCAAACGCGAGGCGCTGCCCGATGCGGTCGTGTTCCCGGACCGTCACGAGCAGGTGACGGCCCTGGTCCGGCTCTGCCGGGCGCACCGGCTGCCGATCTACGCGCGCGGCCGCGGCACCGGCACGACCGGCGCGGCGGTGCCGCTCGGCGGCGGCGTCGTGGTCGGCTTCGAGCGGATGAACCGCATCCTCCTGATCGACACCGACAACCGCGTCGCAGTCGTCGAGCCCGGCGTGATCAATGCCGATCTGCAGGCCGCAGTCGCCGCGCACGGTTTCTTCTGGCCGCCCGATCCGGCATCCGCGACCACCTGCACGGTCGGCGGCAACATCGCCTGCAATGCCGGCGGCCCGCGCGCGGTCAAGTACGGCGCGACGCGCGACAACGTGCTGGCGGTACGCGCGGTGACCGGCACCGGCGAGGATTTCCGCTTCGGCAAGGCGACCAGCAAGGCGGCGACCGGCTACGACCTGGCACGGCTGATGGTCGGCTCGGAGGGCACGCTGGCCCTGGTCACCGAGGCGACGCTGAAGCTGGTGCCGCTGGCCACGGCCAAGGCGACGCTGCGCGCGACCTACCGTGACATCGAATCGGCCGCGGCCGCGGTCGCGCGGATCATGGCGCAGCCGGTCACGCCGTGCGCGCTGGAGTTCATGGACGACGAGGCGCTGCGGCTGGCGCGTCTGCACGGCGGCGAGGCGATTCCGCTGGCCGGCGCGATGCTGATCGTCGAGGTCGACGGCCAGCCCGACGCGCTGCCGGCGGCCGCCGAGGCGCTGTCGGCCGCCGCGCGCGGCGAGGGCCTGATCGAGCTGGCCGCCGCGACCGATCCGCGCGAAGTCGAGACGATCTGGGCCGCGCGCAAGGCACTCAGTCCGAGCCTGCGCTCGATCGCGCCGAAGAAGATCAACGAGGACGTCGTCGTGCCGGTCAGCCGTCTGCCCGAGCTGGTCGCCGGCCTCAAGGCGATCGCCGCGCGCTTCGGCATCCCGATCGTCAACTTCGGCCATGCCGGCAACGGCAACGTCCACGTCAACCTGCTCTACCATCCGGACGATCCGGCCCAGGCCGCGAACGCGCCGACCTGTCTGTCGGCGGTGTTCGATCTGGTGCTCGCGCTCGACGGCACGCTGTCGGGCGAACATGGCATCGGGCTGGCCAAGCGGCCGTTCATGCGCCGCGCACTCGATCCGACCGCGATCGCGCTGATGCGGCGGATCAAGGAGCAGTTCGACCCGGACGGCCTGCTCAACCCGGGCAAGCTGCTGCCGGACTGAGCGCGCCCCGAACGAGCCCGGCAGCGCGCAGCGCGGGCTCGACGAGCCTTACACGCCGATCCGGCCGTTGCACAGCGTCGCGATCGCGCGACGGTCCTGGGCGATCGATTCGGTCCTCGTCCGTGCATGGAGTGGCGGCACCGCGACGCTGGCAGCGGCGCCGCGCATCGTCGGCGACACAGGACTGCATGTCCGATCGTAGCGACGCGCGTCGTACCGTCGCCGACCCGGCAGTCACCGCATCGCCTGGCACATTCTGCCGATGTCGACGCGACCCTACGGCCCGTTCGAGCATCTGATCAGGTCGCCGCGCAACGCGCGGCGTCCCTGCTCCCCGATGGAATCTCGCCGATGTCGCGATCGCTGCTGTTCTCGCTGTGCCTGGCGCTGCCTGCGCTGTTCTCCGTGCCGCTGCACGCCGCTGCGCCCGCTGCGCCGGCCGACGATCCGCAGGTGGCCGCCGCCTATGCGGCCGACCAGCGCGAACGCGCCGATCTCGCCAAGCAGACCTCGAAGGACGCGCTGCGCAGCTTCGCCGAGCGTCTGGCCACGGCCGATGCGGCGCGCCGCCGCGTCGTGATGGACGCGCTGCGCGACGGACGCCTGCGCAGCGCGGCCGACTATCGCCACGCGGCGACGGTGATGCAGCACGGCCAGGCGGCCGACGACTACGCGCTCGCGCACGCGCTGGCGACGATGGGCAGCGCGCTGGCGCCGGACGATCGCGACCTGCGCTGGCTGGCCGCGGCCGCGACCGATCGCTGGCTGCTCGCGCATCGCCAGCCGCAGTGGTACGGCACCCAGCCGGTCTGCGACGCACGCGCCGATCCGCCGGTGTGCCGGCTCGACGTCGCCGAAGGCGCGGTCGACGACGCCGCACGCACAGCGGCCGGTATCGCGCCGCTGGCCGAGCTCGAGGCCCAGGCCGATGCGCGGGCGCGCCAGCTCGGCGAGCAACTGCGCGGCGCGAAGGCGGCTGCGCGCTGAGCGGACTTCGCACAGCCGACTTTCGTCGGCCGTTCGACCGCCGAGCGCGCAAGTACGCACCGAAGCGACGGCGGCTAGGCGCATGCGGCCCGAGCGCTCTCCCGGGCCGCCGATCGGCAGTCGCCTGGGCCTCGCGCGCACGCGCGAGGGCGCGCCGCCGCAAGACGTCCGGCGGGGCTGTCCGCCGATCAGTTCAACAGCGATTCGTGCGCAAGCACGATGCGCCAGCCTTCGGGCCGCTTCTTCCAGATCGAGGTCGCTACGACCTTGACGGTGCCCTTCTTTCCGTCCGGTCCGGTCGCTGCCACTTCCAGCGACTGCACCGTGGCAGCCACGTCCGGGCTGATGATCGTGATCTTCGGCTCGGTGCGCAGCCGGTACACGGCGTCGGACGTACCGTTGTTCCACCATTGCAGTTGCTGGTCGCGCACCGCCTGCCAGCCGACCAGGGTCTGGTCGTCGAACGTCAGCAGCAGCGTCGGACTGCGCTCGTAGAGCGCCATGAAGCGATCGGTGTCGTGCGCATTGGCGGCCTCAACCATCTCGTTCATCAGCTGCCGCAGCTGCTGTTCGGTCGAGGACGCGGACGATGCGGCCCATGCCGTGCCGCTCGACGACGCGCCCGCGCAGAGCAGGATGGCCAGGAGTACTGCTTTCATATCGAATCCACCCGTTGTCTGATCGGAACGAAGACCGGACCGTTGCGCGCTCGGAGTCCGGATGGCAGATCGGGATGCCGGATGCTCGCGCCGTGCCGGCGCGATCGAGGCGCTCACGCCGACATCGCCTCTCGCAGACCCGTTCGCGGTCGAATGCGTCGATCGCGAACGGATCCAGGAGCCGGGCCACTCTAGCGTGTTTCGGCCGCGCCGCCGAAGCGGTCACGGCCGCGCTATGCGCAGCCGGGCCGGGCACGCAGTCAGCGCAAGCCAGAGTCGCAGCTGCCCGGGTCCCCCGCGCGGGCCGTTCCACGCGCCGCGCTGCGATCGACCGCGCAGCGGCGGCATAAGCATGCCGTGGCGCCGTCTTCGCGCCGGCAGCACGCGTGCGGCGCTGCGGTGCGCCGCTGAGAGGCGGCTTCCCTCTCGGGAGTCGAGGACGGTTCGACGCGGATGCCGCTCAGCCCAGAACGTACAGCGCAGCCGCCAGCACGAGCGCCGCGTAGACGCCGGCCAGCACGTCGTCGAGCATGACGCCGAGGCCGCCTTCGACCGTGCGATCGGCCCAGGACACCGGCCACGGCTTCCAGACGTCGAACAGGCGGAACAGGAAGAATGCCGCGGCGATCCAGCCCCAGTGCAGCGGCAGCGCCAGCAGCGGCAGCAGCGTGATCCACTGGCCGACGAACTCATCCCAGACGATCACGCCGGGGTCCTCCAGGCCGAGCCGGCGCACGACGACGTGCGAAGCCCACACGCCGAGCGCGAACGTGACCAGCAGACCGGCCAGGTAGAGCGGCCACGGGCAGCCGCGCAGCGGCAGCCACAACAGCACGGCGACCGCCGAACCGGCCGTGCCCGATGCGAACGGACTGAAACCCGAGCCGAAGCCGGACGCGATCCAGCCGGCCGGATGGCCGAGCACGGCGCGGCACTGCGCGGCGTCGTACCTCATGCGAAGTGCTCCCAGCCGCCATGCGCGAGCGTGATCGCGGCGCCGGCGGCGTCGAAGGCCTGCACGCCCGCGCCGTCGACGACGCGGCCGATGCGCGTGGCGCCGCAGCCGATGCGCGCCAGATCGCGCAGCAGATCGCCGGCCCGCGACGGCGCGGCCGTGAACGCCAGTTCGTAGTCGTCACCGCCGCCGAGCTGCAGCGCGAGCCGTTCGTCGCCGTCGAACGCGCCGAGCAGGGCGGCGCTGGCCGGCAGCGCGGCCGCGTCGATCTCGATGCCGACGCCGCTGCGTGCCGCGACGTGGCGCAGATCGGCGAGCAGGCCGTCGGAGACGTCGATGCAGGCCGACGCGAGGCCACGCAGCGCGGCGCCGCAGGCCAGGCGCGGCTCGGGTCGGTCCAGCCGCGCGTCGAGCGCCTCGCGCTGCTGCGGCGGCGTGTGACGGCGGCGCGCAGCCAGGGCCGCGGCGGCATCGCCGAGTGTGCCGGTCACGAAGACCTGGTCGCCGACGCGCGCGCCGTCGCGGCGCAGCGCCTGGCCCGGCGGCACGAAGCCGTGCACGGTCACCGTGATCGTCAGCGATCCCGAAGTGGTGTCGCCGCCGACCAGGGCGACGTGATGCTGCGCGGCGAGCGCGGCGAAGCCGGTCGCGAAGCGGTCGACGAAGTCGACGTCGGCTTCGGGCAGCGTCAGCGCCAGCAGCGCCCAGGCTGGCGTCGCGCCCATCGCAGCCAGATCGCTGAGGTTGACCGCGAGCGCCTTCCAGCCGATCGCCTCGGCCGGCGTGTCGAGCGGAAAATGCACCCCGGCGACCAGGGTGTCGGTGCAGACGACGAGTTCGTGCCCGGGCGGCGGTGCGAGGATCGCGGCATCGTCGCCGATGCCCAGGCGCACGTCGTTGCGCGCGATTTCGCAGCGGCTGCGGATCAGGTCGATCAGGTCGAACTCGGCCATCGGCGTGCTCGGTGCCGGTCCGGTCGGTGCCGTGCTCAGCGGCCGGCGCCGCGGTATTCGACCGCACGCCAGTCGGCCGCGAGCTTGTCGAGCACGCCGTTGACGTAGGTGTGGCCATACTCGGAGCCGAAGCGCTTGACGACCTCGATCGCCTCGTTGATGACGACGCGGTACGGCACGTCCGGCCGGTACCTGAGCTCCCACGCCGACAGCCGCAGCGCGGCGCGCTCGATCGGGTCGACCTGGGCGATGTCGCGGTCCAGGTGCGGCTTGAGGCCGGCGTCCAGCTCGGCGCAATGCGCCTCGACGCCGCCGAGCAGCTCTTCGAAGTACTCCAGATCGGCGATCTCCATGTCCTGCTCGTGGCGGAACTGCTCGATCACGAGGTTCATGCGGCTGCCCGACAGCTGCCAGGCATAGAGCGCCTGCAGCGCGCGACGGCGCGCGCGGGCGCGCGCGGCGGGATCGACGCCCGGAATGCGGTGCGAGGGATTCACAGTTGCCTCCACAGATCAGCCATTTCGATCGCCGCCAGCGCGGCCTCCTCGCCCTTGTTGCCGTGCACGCCGCCGGCGCGCGCCTGTGCGTCGGCGTGACGCTCGACCGCGAGCACGCCGTTCAGCACCGGCAGCCGGTAGTCGAGTGCGACGCGCATCAGGCCGTCGGCGCAGCCGTCGGCGACCTGCTCGTAGTGGCGCGTATCGCCGCGCACGACGCAGCCGAGCGCGACGATCGCCGCATGGCCGCCGGCCGCGGCCAGACGCGCGGCGACCGCCGGAATCTCCCAGGCACCCGGCACGCGCACGACGTCGACCGCCGCAGGCGCGACGCCGTTCTGCGCGAACGCGGCCTCGGCGCCGGCGACCAGCGCATCGACGATGCCGGGATTCCAGCGGCTGGCGACGATCGCGTAACGGGCGTCGGGAACGGGGCGAAGATCGCCGGCGAGCATCGGCATGGGTCGGTCGGACACGTCGAGGGGGTGTGCATTATCCACGGATGACGCGGCCGGCGCGCCCGGCGCGGCGCCGGGGCCGGCGTTCGGGCCGTCCCCGGGGCGCCCGCTCACGGTGCAGCGGTGCTACCGGTTCGGGTCCGCAAGCGCCGGCACGAACCGGCGCCGGACGCTCAGCGCTCGTCCCAGCTGACGACGTCGAGACCGAAACCGGCCAGACCGACCAGCTTGCGCGGCGTGCCGAGCACGCGCAGATGGCGCACGCCCAGATCGCACAGGATCTGCGCGCCGAGCCCGTGCTGGCGCCACTGCGCATCGGCGGCCGGCGGCCGTGCCGGCGCCTGTGCGAGCTTGTCGAGCAGGGCCGCGTCCTCGTCGACCTCGCTGAGCACGACGACGACGCCGCGGCCCTCGTCGGCGATGCGGCGCAGCGCCGCGGTCACCGTGAGGCCAAGATCGTCGCGCTTCAGATGCAGCACGTCCGACAGCGTGTTGCGCACGTGCACGCGCGTCAGCACCGGCGCGCCGTCGTCGACCTCGCCGCGCACCAGCGCGTAGTGCAGTGCGCCCTGCAGGCGGTCGCGATAGACGACCAGGCGGAACGCGCCGAACTCGGTCTCGACCGGCCCATCGCGCAGGCGCTCGACGGTCTTCTCGGTCGCCAGGCGATGGCGGATCAGGTCGGCGATCGTGCCGATCTTCAGGCCGTGGCGCGCCGCGAAGCGCTCCAGCTCCGGCCGCCGTGCCATCGAGCCGTCCTCGGCGAGGATCTCGACCAGCACGCCGGCCGGCTCCAGGCCGGCCAGCGCGGCCAGGTCGCAGGCGGCCTCGGTGTGGCCGGCACGCGCGAGCACGCCGCCGGGCTGCGCAGCCAGCGGGAAGATGTGGCCGGGCTGCACGATGTCGCCGGGGCCGGCGCCGGGCTGCACCGCGACCTGGATCGTGCGCGCGCGGTCGTGCGCGGAAATGCCGGTGGTGACGCCTTCGGCGGCCTCGATCGAGACCGTGAAGTTGGTGTGGTACGGCGAGGTGTTGTCGACGACCATCGGCTTGAGGCCGAGCTGGCGGCAGCGCGCCTGCGTCAGCGGCAGGCAGACCAGGCCGCGCCCCTCGCGGACCATGAAGTTGATGTCCTCGGGCCGGACCTTGGCCGCGGCCATGACCAGATCGCCTTCGTTCTCGCGGTCCTCGTCGTCGAGGATCACGACCATGCGGCCGGCGCGGATGTCCTCGAGGATCTCCGGAATCGTGTTGAAGCTCATGCGGCGTCTCCGGCCGGCACCTGCTGCAGGCGCTCGATGTAGCGGGCGAGCAGGTCGACCTCGAGGTTGACCGCGTCGCCGGGACGGCGCGTGCCGAACGTCGTCACGGCCTGCGTATGCGGAATCAGGTTGACGCCGAAGCGGGCACCGTCGACCGCATTGACGGTCAGGCTGACGCCGTCGATGCAGATCGAGCCCTTGACGGCGATGTAGCGCGCCAGCGCCGCCGGCGCCTCGAACGTCCAGCGCTGCGAGCGCGCGTCGGCGGCGATCTCCACGACGCGGCCGACGCCGTCGACGTGGCCGGAGACCAGATGGCCGCCGAGGCGGTCGGACAGCCGCAGGGCTTTTTCGAGGTTGACGCCGTCGCCGGGCGCGAGCCGGCCCAGCGTGGTCAGGTTCAAGGTCTCGATCGAGACGTCGGCGGCGAAGCCGTCGGCGGCGAGGTCGAGCGCGGTCAGGCAGACGCCGGCCACCGCGATGCTGTCGCCTTCGGCGACGTCGTCGAGCGACCAGCCCGGTGCGGCGATGCGCAATCGCACGTCGCCGCCGCGCGGCTCGAGCGCGGCGACCCGTCCGACCGCCTGGATGATGCCTGTGAACATGCGCGAATCCGTCAAGAGAAAGGGGAAAGGTCGGTCGGCGTCACTCGGGCCGCAGCAGCAGCCGCAGATCGGTGCCGACGGCGCGCCGGTCGATCGTGCGCAGCCGCCAGCGCGCGGCCATCTCGGCCAGCGGCGGCAGCGCGAGCAACGGCTGCGCGCGGTCGCCGAGCAGCACAGGCGCGACGTAGAGCAGCAGCTCGTCGACCAGGCCGGCCGCGAACAGCGCGCCGCCGAGCGTCGGCCCGGCCTCGACCTGCAGCTCGTTGACGCCGCGCGCCGCGAGCAAAGCCAGCACCGCGCCTAGATCGAGTCCGGGCGGGCCGCTTTCAACCGCGGCGAGCGGCACCGCGACGCGCTCGACCGCGGCATAGCGCGCGTCGGCCGGGGCGGCGTCCGGCGCATGGACGATCAGGGTCGGCACGCTGCCGTCGAGCACGGCGGCACCGGCCGGCGTCGCGAGCGTGCGGTCGAGCACGACGCGCAGCGGCGGCGGCGCGTCTGCATCGGCCGGCTCCAGCCCGGCCTCGCCGCGCCGCAGGGTCAGCCGCGGGTCGTCGGCGCGCACCGTGCCGCTGCCGGTCAGCAGCGCCGAGCTGCGCGCGCGCCAGCGCTGCACATCGGCACGCGCGGCGGCACCGGTGATCCACTTCGACGCGCCGTCGGCCAGCGCGGTGCGGCCGTCCAGGCTCATCGCGAGCTTCAGCCGCAGCCACGGCCGGCCGCGCTCGACGCGGCTGAAGAAGCCGCGGTTGAGCTCGCGCGCAGCCTCGCGCAGCAGGCCGCAGTCGACCGCGATGCCGGCTGCGCGCAGGCGCTCGAGGGCGCCGCCGCCGCGCTGCGCGGCGTCCTCGGCCGCGATGACGACGCGCGCGACGCCGGCCGCGACCAGCGCATCGGCGCACGGCGGCGTGCGGCCGTGCAGGCCGCACGGTTCCAGCGTCACGTAGGCGGTCGCGCCGCGCGCCTGCGCGCCGGCATCGGCCAGCGCCTCGACCTCGGCATGGGCGCCGCCGGCGCGGCGATGCCAGCCACGCCCGACCACGGCCTCGCCGTGCGCGAGCACGCAGCCGACGCGCGGATTGGGCTGGGTGGTGTGCAGACCGCGCTCGGCCAGACGCAGGGCCTCGGCCATGTGCGCGTGATCGACGGCGTCGAACGCAGGTGCGACGGTGCTGGGGACGGATTCGCTCATCGGCGGCTCGTTCGGCTGGCGTCCGCTCGGCTCGTCGGCCGGCTCATCGACCGGCTCAGAGCTTGCGCTTGCGCGCGACCGCTTCGCCGAGCAGCGGCAGCTGCAGGCCTTCCAGCGAAGGCAGATCGCGCTCGAGCATCTCGATCTCCTCGCGGAACGCCTGCACGTCGGCGAAGCTGCGGTAGACCGACGCGAAACGGACGTAGGCGACCTGGTCGAGCTTCTTGAGCTCGCGCATGACCAGCTCGCCGACACGCAGCGACGGCACCTCGCGCTCGCCGCTGCGGCGCAGATCGTCGAGCACCGCGCGCACGGCCGCATCGACCGCCTCGCTGGCGACCGGACGCTTCTGCAGCGCGCGCTCGAAACTGGTGCGCAGCTTGTGCTCGTCGAAGGCCTCGCGGCGGCCATCGCTCTTGGCGACCGCCGGCAGCTTCAGCTCGGCGGTCTCGAACGTGTTGAAGCGTTCGCCGCACTGCTCGCACTCGCGCCGGCGGCGGATCGTCGATCCGTCCTCGGAGACCCGCGAATCGATCACGCGGGTGTCTTCGTGCTGGCAGAACGGGCAGTGCACGCGCTCAGCCGTAGACCGGAAACGCCTTGCACTGCGCGGTGACGCGCTCGCGCACGGCGGCGATGACGGCCTCGTCGGCCGGCGCGTCGAGCACGTCGGCGATCCAGCCGGCCAGCGCGACGCTCTCGGCCTCGCCGTAGCCGCGCGTCGTGATCGCCGGCGTGCCGATGCGCAGGCCCGAGGTCACGAACGGCGAGCGCGGATCGTTCGGCACGGCGTTCTTGTTGACGGTGATATGGGCGCGGCCGAGCGCGGCCTCGGCGTCCTTGCCAGTCACCTCGCGACCGATCAGGTCGATCAGCATCAGATGGTTCTCGGTGCCGCCGGAGACGATCTTGTAGCCGCGCTCGATCAGCGTGCGCGCCATCGCCTTGGCGTTGGCGACCACCTGCTGCTGGTAGACCTTGAACTCCGGCTGCAGCGCCTCGAGGAAAGCGACCGCCTTGGCCGCGATCACGTGCATCAGCGGACCGCCCTGGATGCCCGGGAAGACGATCGACTGCAGCTTCTTCTCGAGCGCCTCGCCGAGGCCTTTGGCGAGGATGATGCCGCCGCGCGGACCGCGCAGCGTCTTGTGCGTGGTCGAGGTCACGACGTGCGCGTGCGGCAGCGGGCTCGGATAGACGCCGGCGGCGATCAGACCGGCGACATGCGCCATGTCGACGAACAGGATCGCGCCGATGCGGTCGGCGATCGCGCGCAGGCGCGCCCAGTCGACGATCTGCGAGTACGCGCTGAAGCCGCCGACGACCATCTTCGGGCGATGCTCGACGGCCAGCCGCTCGACCTCGTCGTAGTCGATGCGGCCCTCGGCGTCGACGCCGTACTGGACCGCGTGGAACAGCTTGCCGGAGATGTTGACCTTGGCGCCGTGGGTCAGGTGACCGCCGTGCGCGAGGCTCATGCCGAGGATCGTGTCACCCGGCTCGAGCAGGGCCAGGTACACGGCCTGGTTGGCCTGCGAGCCCGAATGCGGCTGGACGTTGGCGTAGTCGGCGTCGAACAGCGCCTTGACGCGGCCGATCGCCAGCGTCTCGGCGATGTCGACGAACTCGCAGCCGCCGTAGTAGCGCTTGCCCGGATAGCCTTCGGCGTACTTGTTGGTCAGCACGCTGCCCTGCGCCTCGAGTACGCGCGGACTGGCGTAGTTCTCCGAGGCGATCAGCTCGACGTGGGTCTCCTGGCGGGAGGCCTCGGCCGAGATGGCACCGGCCAGTTCGGGGTCGAAACCGGCGATCGCGAGATCCTTGGAGAACATGGACAACCTGCTGGCAGCGGGGAAACGGCGGATGTTAGCCGATCGGCGCCCAGGACGCGGCACGCGGCCGGCCGGCGCCGCCCGCCGGCCGGGGCGGCACGGCGTCGCGCGCATGACGCGCCGGGCACCGATCGGCGATAATCGCCGTCCTTCCCTTCTTCCGGGCTCCCCCGGCGGCGCCGGCCTCGCGGCCGCCCGCGGGCGCGGCCTGCCTCATCCGGAGCGCGCATGCAGTACATCTACACGATGATCGGCGTCAGCAAGGTCGTCCCGCCGAAGCGCCAGATCATCAAGGACATTTCGCTGTCGTTCTTCCCGGGCGCGAAGATCGGCCTGCTCGGCCTGAACGGCGCCGGCAAGTCGACCGTGCTGCGCATCATGGCCGGCGTCGACACCGACTATCAGGGCGAGGCCCGCCCGCAGCCGGACATCAAGATCGGCTACCTCGCGCAGGAGCCGCAGCTCGATCCCGAGAAGACCGTGCGCGAGGCCGTCGAGGAAGGCGTCTCGGAGGTCATGGACGCACAGAAGCGCCTCGAGGAGGTCTACGCGGCCTACGGCGAGGAAGGCGCGGACTTCGACAAGCTCGCCGCCGAGCAGCAGCGCCTGGAGAACATCCTGGCCGCCAACGACGCGCACGCGCTCGAGCGCCAGCTCGAGGTCGCCGCCGACGCACTGCGCCTGCCGCCGTGGGACGCCAAGATCAGCCAGCTGTCGGGCGGCGAGAAGCGCCGCGTCGCGCTGTGCCGCCTGCTGCTGCAGAAGCCGGACATGCTGCTGCTCGACGAGCCGACCAACCATCTGGACGCCGAGTCGGTCGAGTGGCTCGAGCAGTTCCTGGCGCGCTTCCCGGGCACCGTCGTCGCGGTCACCCACGACCGCTACTTCCTCGACAACGCCGCCGAGTGGATCCTCGAGCTCGACCGCGGCCGCGGCATTCCTTGGAAGGGCAACTACTCCTCGTGGCTCGAGCAGAAGGAAGAGCGCCTCAAGCAGGAAGAGAACCAGGAGAAGGCGCGCCAGAAGGCGATCGCGCGCGAGCTCGAGTGGGCGCGCAGCAACGCCAAGGGCGGCCGCAGCAAGGGCAAGGCGCGTCTGGCCCGCATGGAAGAGCTGCAGTCGGTCGACTACCAGAAGCGCAACGAGACCAACGAGATCTTCATTCCGCCGGGCGAGCGCCTCGGCGCCTCGGTGATCGAGTTCAAGGGCGTGTCAAAGTCCTTCGGCGACCGCCTGCTGATCGAGGACCTGTCGTTCGTCGTGCCGGCCGGCGCGATCGTCGGCATCATCGGCCCCAACGGCGCCGGCAAGTCGACGCTGTTCAAGATGATCACCGGCCAGGAAAAGCCCGACAAGGGCGAGATCGTCAAGGGTCCGACCGTGCAGATCGCCTACGTCGACCAGAGCCGCGAGAAGCTCGAAGGCAACCACAACGTCTTCCAGGAAGTCTCCGGCGGCTCGGACATCCTCAACATCAACGGCATCGAGATCCAGTCGCGCGCCTACATCGGCCGCTTCAACTTCAAGGGTCCGGACCAGCAGAAGCTGGTCGGCACGCTGTCGGGCGGCGAACGCGGCCGCCTGCACCTGGCCAAGACGCTGCTGCAGGGCGGCAACGTGCTGCTGCTCGACGAGCCGTCCAACGACCTGGACATCGAGACGCTGCGCGCGCTCGAGGACGCCCTGCTCGAGTTCCCCGGCAATGCGTTCGTGATCAGCCACGACCGCTGGTTCCTCGACCGCATCGCGACGCACATCCTCAGCTTCGAGGGCGACTCGCACGTGGAGTTCTTCCAGGGCAACTACCGCGAGTACGAAGAGGACAAGAAGCGCCGTCTCGGCGAGGAAGCCGCCAAGCCGCATCGCGTGCGCTTCAAGAAGCTGGCCTGACGAGGCACCTCGGCGCGGCACCCGCCGCACCCCGATCCGGCGGACCAGCGGAAGGTCCGCGGCGACGCCCAGGCCAGGGAAGCCGGCCGCCACCCCCATCGCGGGCGGCGGCCGGAGCGAGCGCGACCCGACCGGGACCGGTGCCCAGGCGCCGCCCCGGCATCCTGCTGACGGGAGATCCGCCATGTCGTTCACCACCCTGCTCGCCGACGCCTGGCGCCGCAACGATTCGCTGGTCTGCGTCGGCCTCGATCCGGAGCCGGGCCGGCTGCCGGCCACGCTCGGCAGCGGCCCGGCCGCGATCGGCGCGTTCTGCCGCGCGATCGTCGATGCGACCGCGGACCACGTCTGCGCGTACAAGCCGCAGATCGCGCATTTCGCTGCGCAGCGCGCCGAGCACGAACTCGAGGCGCTGATCGCCTACATCCACGAACGTCATCCGGGCATCCCGGTGATCCTCGACGCCAAGCGCGGCGACATCGGCTCGACCGCGCAGCACTACGCGGCCGAGGCGTTCGACCGCTATCGCGCCGACGCGGTGACCTTGAACCCATATCTGGGCCGCGACTCGGCGCAGCCGTTCCTCGACCGTGCCGACAAGGGCGTGATTCTGTTGTGCCGCACGTCCAATCCGGGCGCGCGCGATTTTCAGGATCTGCTCGTCGACGGCCGGCCGCTGTACCAGCACGTCGCCGAGACCGTCGCGACGCAGTGGAACGGCAACGGCAACTGCGCGCTGGTGACCGGCGCGACCTGGCCCGAGGAGATCGCCGCGGTGCGCGCGCTGGTCGGCGACCTGCCGCTGCTGGTGCCGGGCGTCGGCGCGCAGGGCGGCGACGTCGAGGCGGTGATCCGCAACGGCGCGACCGCGGCCGGCACCGGCCTGCTGATCAGCTCGTCACGGGCGATCCTCTACGCATCCGGCGGCGAGGATTTCGCCGAGGCCGCGCGTGCGGCGACCGAGGCGCTGCGCGCGCAGATCAATCGGTATCGGCCCGCCGCCTAGAGGCCAAGGCCGAGGCGCGAGCGGAACCGTGCACGGCAGCCCGATCACCTCGGCGCGAACACGCGGCCGCGCGACACCGGCGCCGGTCCTTCCCGATCGATCAGGCCTGCGGCGACCGGCTATGCATCGGCAACTTGCGGCGTGCGCGATCGACATGACGACAGATCCGCTCCGGCCGCGTCAGCGATGTAACGCGGCCCCGCTCAGGTGCGTCGCGTACGCCACCACAGCAGCGGCGCGCGCAGCGCGAAGTGCCCCCAGATACCGAGCCACACCAGCATCCGCAGCAGCGGGTTGCGCGCGGCCGGATCGAACTTGACGAAGTAGCGCCACATGCCGCGGTGCTTGTGGCGCGCGACGAACAGCGGGCGGTGCCGGCTCGAACTGCCCTGCGCATGCGCGATGTCGACCGTGGCCGCCAGCACGACGCGGCAGCCGGCGTCGCGCACGCGACGGCACAGGTCCAGATCTTCGCAATGCAGGAAGTAGCCCTCGTCGAAACCGCCGAGGCGCTCGAACAGATCGCGCGGCAGCAGCAGGCAGGCGCCGGAAACCGCCTCGACGTCCTCGACGGCGACGGCGACGGCCGGCGGCGGCTGCTCGACGCCGGCCAGTGCCGGCCAGCGCGATTCCCGGCGCGACAGACCGGTCGCGGTCATCAGCGCGCGGCGCAGCATCGGATCGCGGCGGCGCACGGCGCGCGCGATATCGCCGTCGGCCTCGCGGACGCAGGCGCCGACCAGGCCGCAGCGTGGATCGTCGGCGAGCACCGCGCGCAGCCGCGCGATCGTGTCCGGCGCGATCAGCGCATCGGGGTTGAGAAACAGCAGCGCATCGCCGGCGGCGACCTGCGCGCCGCGGTTGCAGGCCGGCCCGAAGCCGAGATTGGCGCCGTTCTCGACCAGGCGCAGACGCGCGTCGCCGGCATGGCGCGCGGCGACCGCCTGCGGCTGGCCGTCGGCGGACGCGTTGTCGACCAGGATCAGCTCGACCGCGGCGGTCGAGGCCAGCACGCGCGCGACGCAGTCGGCCAGCAGCGGCCCGCTGTCGGCGGCGACGACGACGACGCTGGTCAGGCCCGCCCTGCGCTCGGCCATCGCCGGTGCGCGGCCGTGCGCTACAGGCCGGACAGGAGCCGCTCGCCTTCGTCGCGAGCGTGGCTCCACAGCGCCGGCCAGGCCTCGTAGCCGGCGGCCAGCTGGCCGAGCTCGCTGCGCAGCGCGGCCGAGACGTCGGCCTGGGTCGCGGTGTCCGGCCAGTCGCCGAGGCGCGGCGCGGCACCGGCCAGCAAGGCGCGGCCGTTGGCCTCGATGATCGTGCGCACGTCGGCCTGCCAGTAGACCGGCGCGTCGGACGCCGATTCGAACTGCTGCTGCAGGCGCTCGATCAGATCGGCGCGGGCGAAGCTCAGATACTCCTGCAGATGGCGCACGCGGGCGCTCTCGCCGGCGCCGGCGATGTCGCGCAGATGAGAGGCCAGCAGCGACAGCCGCTGCGCCGGATCGTCGGCGAGGAAATCGGGCAGCTGGCGCTGCACGTAGTCGCTGACGAAATGATTGAAGCGCGGCGTATGCGCGGACTGGGTGCGCGCCGAACGCTTGCGCGCCGCCTCCTGCACGTGGCCGATCACGACCGGCAGCTCCATCACCAGCGCCTGCGGATGGATCAGCCGCGTGACGGTCGAGAACAGGGCGTCCTCGCCGCGGCCGACCGGGTTCGTGCACGGCAGCAGCACGCTGTTGTCGAGCGAGAACGGCGTGAAGTAGCCGATCGTCGCCACCCGCGCCTGCTGGAAGCCGTACCAGAGGCTGCCCGCCTCGATGTTGCGCAGATAGCTGTCGCGGTCGCGTGCGAAGTCCTCGCGCCCGTCGGCGGCGATCTGGTACAGCCAGGTGCCCGATTCGGTGCGCGAGCTGCCGGTGGTGCCGTGCATCGTCGCGAGCACGCGCGCGCCGCCGCGCAGATGCTCGAGGCGGCCGAGGCTGAGGCCGCGCAGCGCGGTGCGGTCGATCGCGTAGCGCGCACCGCGGCTGAGCGCGCCGAGCGCCTGGCCGGAGGCTTCCAGATGCAGCTCGAACGGATCGTCGGCGACTTCCTCGCCGGCGCCGAGCGATTCCTCGATGTTGCGGAAGAAGCGCACGTGGGCCGGCGTGGTCGGGTTCGGATCCAGGCCTTCGCGCGCCTCCTCGCTGCGGCGCAGCGGCAGGCGCTGGTCGTCGTCGAACATCGCCAGGCGCGCGCCGGCCGACAGCAGCAGCGCGAGATTCCAGCCGCGGCCACCGCCGAAGCGCGGCTGCGCCGGATCGCGCAGCAGCAGCTGCGGCGCCGCGGCACGCGCGGCCGGCACCGCCTTGATCAGCCGCTCTACCAGACGCGCCTGCTCGGCGACGCCGAGATAGGTCAGCTTGGCACCGGTGGACCGCGCGAACTCGCGCAGCAGGTCGCGGTGGCGGTCGATCGATTCGGGCTGGACCGAGTCGTCGATGACGACGTAGCGGTGGCCGGCGCGGAAGCGCCGCTCGTAGTCGGTCAGCGAGGCCAGCAACCGCTCGAGCTGCAGCGGCCGGTCGCAGGCGCGGATGAACACCGCGCGCAGCGGCGCCTGCTCGACCGCCGGGGTCTCGGCCAGACGCGCCAGGAACGCGCGGTCCTCGACGACCAGGCCGCGGCCGACCAGGCTCTGCAGCACCTGGCTGACGCCCTCGCGCGGCACGTTGAGGCCCGACACGGTCGACAGGATCCGGTTGACGTGCTCGTCGAGACTGCGGAACTCGCGGCACTGATCGAGCGCCTGCAGCACCTGATACGTCATCACGTGCGTCTCGCCGGTCGAGCGCACCTGGAAGATGCACTCGTTGTTCGACAGCGAGGCGACCATGCCGTCTTCCGACGCGAACAACGGCGCCTTGGGATCCGGCCGGACCATCGCCGGCGTCTGCGCGGGCAGACCGACGTTGCCGTAGTTGATCTGGAAGTTCAGATTGCTGCTCATCAGATTCCGTGAAGCGGTGCGCGGGCGGACGGCGTCCGGCAGTCGGCGCACGGGCGGGGGGCGCGTATTCTACGCGTCCGCTTCGCCGCCCGCATGGCGGGGCGCCATCGGTGCCCGGACCGCCCCGATCCGGGCCGCAGGGTCCGGCCAGCGCGCCAGCAGGCGCAGCACCGGTGCGGACGGCGCGAAGGCGGCCCGCGCCCGGGCGGCATGCGCCTGGACCAGGGCGGCCGCGGCCGCGGCCTGACCGTCGTCGGCCAGCGCGACGGCGAGCTGGATCGCGCGTTCGGCGACCAGCGGATGCGTATCGCCGAACCGAGCCCGGAGCGCCTCCAGCGACCGGCGCCGTTCGGCGATCTCGGCGGCACGGTCGCCGTCATGGCGCGCCAGGTCGGCCGCCACGCTCGCCGCGCGTGCCTGCAGGAACGGATCGGCGCGCGCCGCACCGAGCGCGGCGGCGACCGCGTAGCGCTGGCGCGCGGCCGCGAAGTCGCCGCGGCGGATCTGCCACTCGACGTCGAGCCAGCGCGCCTTGGCGGTATTGACGTGATCGGCGCCGTAGCGGGCGACGTAGCCGGTCAGCACTGCGTCGAGCAGCGTGCGCGCCTCGTCGAGCTCACGGCCGCTGCGGACCAGCAGGCGCGCCAGGTTGTACTCGGCGCGCAGCACCGGCGCGGCATCGGCGGCCAGCGTGCGCCGGCGCTCGTCCAGCGACTGCCGGAACAGCGGCTCGGCGGCGGCATAGTCGCCCATGTCCTCGTAGGCCGAGGCGAGATTGTTGAGCGGCCGCTGCGCGCTGCTGCCGACCCGCTCGAGGATCGCGATCGCATTGCGATAGTGTCCGGCGGCCTCGCGGTAGCGGCCGAGGTCGTGCAGCGCCGAGCCGAGCTCGTTCTCGGCGGTGCCGACGTGGTCGCTGTCCTCGCCGTAGAGCTCGCGCGACAGGTCGAGGTTCACCGCGGCCAGATCGGCTGCGCGCTCGAACTGGCCGTCGCCGCTGTAGGCGCCGATCAGCGGCTGCAGCGTGGTCTGGACCTGCGAGCTGCGCTCGCCGTCGAGCCGGCGCTTGATCGTCAAGGCGGCCTCGAAGCGCTCGATCGCGGCGGCGTGGTCGCCGCGCGTATCGGCGACGAGGCCGAGATTGTGCAGCGTGGAGGCGACCGGCATCGAGGCCGCGCCGGCCAGCTCGCGGCGGATCGCCAGCGCGCGCTGCAGCAGCGCCTCGGCCTCGTCGAGCCGGTCGTCGGCCTCGAGCACGACACCGAGCGTGTTCAGCGAGTCGGCCAGCGCCAGCGAATCGGGCGGCGCGTAGCGCTCGCGCAATGCCAGCGCACGCCGTGCGGTGCGCTCCGCTTCGGCCAGCGAGTGGTTGTTGTTGGCCTGCACGACCGCGAGCTGGCTGAGCGCATCGGCCGCGGCCAGCGGCTGATCGACGCCGGCCGCCAGATAGCCCTCGACCGCCTGGCCGAGCAGCTCGGCGGCCCGGCCGCTCTCGCCGATGTGACGGTACGCGGTGCCGAGCACGTCGAGCATGCGCGCGCGGACCGCCGGTGCCGCCTGCAGATCGCGGGCGATCCGCGCGGCGCCCTGGTCGAGCACGTCGCGGGCACTGACGTCGCGCGCATGGCCCGAGCGCGGGTTCGACACGTCGAACACCGACACGAGGTAGGCACTGACCTGCTCGGCCGTCGCCGCCTGCAGGCGTGCGTCGTGTTCGGCACGGACCGCGCGATCGCGCTCGGTGACCAGTCCCGCCGTAAACGCCGCGACCACGACCGCCAGCGCCGCACCGGCGACGAACAGCGGCCAGCGCCGCTGCAGCAGACGCAGCGCCACGTAGGCCGGCGTCGGCGGCCGCGCGCGAACCGGGCGACGTGCCAGATGGCGGCCGATGTCGGCCGCGAGCAGGTCGACCGAGGCGTAGCGCATGGCCGGATCGGTGGCGGTCGCGCGCAGCACGATCGCATCGAGATCGCCGCGCAGGCGGCCGCCCCACGGCACCGCGTCGGCCAGCGCGCTCGGGCAGACCTCGGCGGCGCCGAGCCGCGTGATCGTGTGATCGGCCTGATCGAGGCGCGCGCGACGGCCGGTCAGGAGTTCGAACAGGATCAGGCCCAGTGCATAGACGTCGCTGGCGACCGTGACGTCCTCGCCGCGCAGCTGCTCGGGGCTGGCGTAGCGCGGCGAGAACCAGTCGGTATCGGCCGCCGCCGGCTCGTGGTCGAGCGCACGCGCGATGCCGAAATCGAGCAGCACCGGCGTGCCGTCCTCGCGCACCAGCACGTTGGACGGCTTGAGGTCGCAGTGGACGATCAGGCGCTGGTGCGCGAACTGCACGATCCGGCAGACCTGCACGAACAGGCCGAGTCGCGCGGGCAGGTCCAGGCCGCGCTCGCTGCACCAGCGGTCGATCGGCATGCCCTGCACGTATTCCATGACCAGATACGGCTGGCCGCGCGTCGTCGCGCCGCCGTCGAGCAGACGCGCGATGCCCGGATGCTGCAGGCTGGCCAGGATCTGGCGCTCGCGCGCGAAGCGCGCGACGCCGTCGGCGCCCTGCGGCCCGCGCACGATCTTGAGCGCCGCCTGCTGGCGGAAATGACCATCGGCGCGCTCGGCCAGATGGACCGTGCCCATGCCGCCGCGGCCGAGCTCGCGCTGCAGCCGCCAGGCACCGATCCGCTCGCCGGCGCCCGGTGCGGCGGTCGCCGCCGCGGACGTCTGTCCGACAGCGAGCGTCGGCGCATCGGATTCGATACCGGCCCCGGAGCGGCCGAGCGGCAGCGTCGGGCCGTCGGCCGCGGCAGCGGATGCGTCGGTGGGAGGAGCGCCGGCCATCGTCGGTGTGCGCGTGTGCTGTCGGACGGGTCCGGGCACCACGCCCGGGTGCGCGAGTATAAGCCGCGCCGCGCCGCGCGCCGGCGTGGCCTCAGGCGCCGTCGGCCGGCGGGTCCGCCTCGCTGCCGCGCGAGACGACGACCGCGGCGGCGAGGTCGCCGGTGACGTTGAGCACCGTGCGGCTCATGTCGAGCAGGCGATCGACGCCGAGGATCAGACCGATGCCTTCGGGCGGCACGCCGACCATCGCGCAGATCATCGCGATCACCGGCAGCGACCCGGACGGTACGCCGGCGGTGCCGATGCCGCCGAGTATGCAGACGAACATCACCGTCAGCTGCTGCCACAGCGTCAGATCGACGCCGAAGAATTGTGCGAGGAACAGCACGGTCACGCCCTCGAACAGCGCGGTGCCGTTCTGGTTCGCGGTCGCGCCGATCGTCAGCACGAAGCGCGAGATCCGTGGCGGCAGCCGCAGCTCCTCCTCGGCCACCTTCAGCGCGGTCGGCAGCGTCGCGTTGCTCGAGGAGGACGTGAACGCCATGACGATCGCCTCCTGCGAACCGCGGAAGAACGCCAGCGGCGACATGCCACCGAACCAGCGCACCGCCGCCGAGTAGACGACGAAGAAGTGGATCGCCATCGCCAGCAGCGCGACCCCGACGTAGCCGGCCAGCTTGACCAGCAGGTCCCAGCCGAACAGCGCGGCGAGGTTGAACACCAGGCAGGCCACCGCGTACGGCGCCAGCCGGATCACGCCGTGGATCAGCGTCATCGAGACCTCGAACACGCCCTGGAAGAACTCCTTGACGCGCTCGGTGGCCGGCGTGCGCGTGGCGACCATGCCGATGCCGAAGATCAGCGCGAAGAACATCACCGCGAGGATGTCGTTGGAGGCCGCGGCGCGGATCACGTTGTCCGGCACGATCTGCACCAGCAGCGAGACGCCGCCGGCCTGCTGGCTGCTGGCGACGATCGTCTCGGCGCGGTCGGCCGCATCGCTGATCAGCGACTGCGCGACCGCCGGATCGATGCCGTCGCCGGGACGGAACAGGTTGACCAGGCTCAGGCCGATCACGACCGCGATCGAGGACACCACGATCGTGTAGACCAGGGTGCGCCCGCCGATCCGGCCGAGCGAACGGATGTCGCCCATCTCGGCGACGCCGAGCACCAGCGCCGAGAAGATCAGCGGGATCACCAGCATGAACAGCAGGCGCAGAAAGATCTGCCCGACCGGCTGCGTGACGTAGCTCGTCAGCGCCTGCAGCCACGGCGCGTCGGCGCCGGCGAGAACGTGGGCAGCCAGACCGGCGACGAGGCCGATGACGAAGCCCAGCAGCAGGCGTAGATGCAGCGACATGGCGTTCCCCCGGGCGACGGCGAGACCGAAGCCTACCGTCCACGGACGCCGGCGCCTAGGCGTCGAGGTCCTCGCAGTGGGCGCCCGCGCCGGCGGACCGCGCCGGACAGACAAGAAAAAGGCCGGCTCGCGCCGGCCTTTTTCGTTCTTGCGCTTGCGCAGCGATCAGCCGCCGCTGCCGCCGAAGCGGTAGTTGATCTCGGCGAAGATCGAACGGCCGTAGGCGTCGTAGTTGAACGAGTCGTAGTACGGATACGTCGTATTCGACCGGTCCTTCGGCGGACGCTTGTTGGTGACGTTGTTGGAGATCAGCGACAAGGTCAGGTCGTCGACCGTGTAGCTGACGCTGGCGTTGTAGGTCGTCCACGGACCGATCGTGTCGACCTCGTTGAACGCCAGGGTCTTGCCGCGGCGCTGGCCGTAGACGGTCGTGCTGAAGCCGCCGACGTTCCAGGTCACGCTGGCGCTGGCCCTCCACTTCGGATCGCGCGGATAGCTCAGGAACGTCAGCTCGTCGATCGTCGGATCACCCGGATAGGTGATGTACTCGTGCTTGAGCAGCGTGTTGTAGTCCGCACCGAAGATGAAGTCGCCGATCGAGTCGGTCTGCAGACGATACTGCATGTTCGCGGTGATGCCGCGGACCTTTTCCTTCGAGACGTTGATCGGATAGGTGCGGACCTGGTCGATCGCGACGACGCTCGGGCCGGTCGGGTTGAGGTTGCGGTCGACCAGACCGAGCACGGCGACGCAGTTGGGCGAATTGATGTCGACCGGCGAGCCGCCGACCGTCGAACCGCGACGGCAGTCGGCTTCCAGCTGCAGGATCTCGTCGAGCGAGCGCGCCTGCACCTGGTCGTCGATCTTGATCTCGTACAGGTCGGCCTTGAACGCCAGGTCCGAGGTCGGTGCCCAGACCACGCCGATCGTCGCCGACTTGGCGTTGACGTTCTTGAGATCGAGGTTGCCCGACTGCACGCCGACGATCTGCTGGTTGTTGTAGCGGCAGGTGTCGAAGTCGACGTCGTCGCCGAACTCCTCGCGGCAGCGATAGTAATCAGTCTGGCCCGGCGCGAAGAAGCCGCTCTCGCCCTGGTACAGACCGGCCATGTCCGGTGCGCGGAACGCGGTCGCGTAGGTGCCGCGCAGCAGCAGCGAGTCGGCCGGGCGGAACTCCAGGCCCAGCTTGTAGGTGAACTTCTCGTCGCTGCGGCCCGAGGCCTTGTACTGGTCGTAGCGGGCCGAACCGGTCGCGGTCAGCATGCTGGTCAGCGGTGCGTTCATCTCGGCCGCGATCGCGTAGCGGTCACGCTTGCCGTAGCCCTGGGTCGCCGAGGCGCCCCACACTTCGCCGGCGACCATGCGCGGATCCGGCGAGTCGTCCCAGAGCTGGTTGCCGGCCTCGACCAGCGCCGCGAAGCCGACCGGACCGGCCGGCAGCTCGAACAGGCTGAGGTTGGTGACGGTCGCGTTGACCTTCTGCGTGTAGGTGTGCGACTCGCCGCGGATGTAGTCGCTGAACGAGCGGTACTGGTCCGGCGTGATGACCGAGTAGAAGCGATCCCAGTTGACGTTGTAGACCGGATACTCGTTGAAGAACGGGTCGGTCGCGCCGGCGACCGGGTCGCCGAGGAAGTAGCGGTCGACCAGCGCGCCGAGCGGACGCAGCTGCTTGGAGCGCACGACGTTGTCGGAGCGATGGTAGTAGACGTCGTAGTCCCAGTTCGAATCGCCGAAGGTGCCGCGCAGGCCGAGCTGGCCGACGTAGGTCTTGTTGCGGTCGAAGCTGTTGTTGAGACCGAAGATGCCGGTCTGGGACGAGTCGAACACGTGCTGCAGCGAGATGATCGAGCCGACCGTCGGATCGTAGAACGGGCCCGCGCCGGCACCGCTGCCCCACCAGCTGTAGCTGGCGCCGGCGAAGTACTCGACCGTATTGACGTTGTACATCAGGCTGCCGTACGCCTGGGTGCTGTCGTTGATGTCGAACACGCCCTTGACGTAGCCGTTGGCCGAGCGGCGATCGTTCATGATCGACGAGTAGCCGCTGGTCAGCGGCGAACCGCAGGCGTAGCCGCGGCCGAGGTTGTCCTCGAAGCGGCGCACCGTCCCGCCGTAGGCGCTCGAGACGCGATCGCACCACGCGCCCGGATCGACGAAGTCGTCGGCGACCTCGCCGAGCAGATCGCGCACCAGATAGTTGAACGAGCCCTGGCCGCGGCCGCTCGGGTTGTCGAGCGTGGAATCCATCCAGCTGCGCTGGAAGCGGTAGATCGGCTCCTGGTTGCGCAGCTCCAGGCTGTAGATCAGGTTGAAGCGGTCCCAGCTGTTGCCGCCGGTGAACTGCAGGCGCTGGCTGTCGCCGCCGCCCTCGGAGTAGCCGCCCACGCGCAGATTCAGCGCATAGCCGTCCATCTTCTGCTTCAGCACGATGTTGACGACGCCGGCGATCGCGTCGGAGCCGTAGATCGCCGACTGGTTGCCCGGCAGGATGTCGATGCGCTCGACCATCGCCATCGGAATCGAGGAGATGTCGACGAAGTTGCCCGAGCCGTTGTACAGCAGCGGGTAGTCGGCCATCGGGCGGCCGTCGATCAGGTACAGCGTGAAGCCCGGATCCAGGCCGAACAGGCTCAAGGTCTCGGCGCCCTGCGTGAAGCTGGCCGAGGTCTGCGCACCCTGCACGCCGCCGTTGGCCTGCGGCAGCGCGCGCAGCACGTCCGACACGCTGCCGAAGCCCTTCTTGGTGATCTCCTCGTTGGTGATCGTGATGACCGGCGAGGCGGTCTCGACCTGCGAGCGCTTGATCAGCGAACCGGTGACGGTCACCGCCTCCAGCTGTTCGGCGTTCGCGGCGGCGCCTTCCTGATCCTGCGCCAGCGCCGGAGCGGCGAAGAGCGGCAGGGCCAGCGTGGCGGTGATGGCTGCGACCAGCATTTTGCGTTGCATGTTCTTTCCTCTCGTGACATGGGAGTCCGCATGCCGACCGCCCTGCGAACCGATCGGACCTTTTCGCCGTCGCGAACAGCCGAGCGGACGGGCCGGACCGCCGTTGCACGGCCCGGACCCGTCATCCGGCGGATTCCTTTCCGGCAGGCGTTGAACGAGGCCCCACCAAGGCCACACCTGCCTTCCGGCGCTCGGCTCTTCGCGATTGAAAACGAAGGCCTTCGTACTTGATCCGTGCAATCAGCCCTGACGGGGATCGACCGACGTGCGTCGCACGTCTCACCGGATGCGTTCGATGCGGGCGTTAACCTCGCTCGAACGATATACGAATCTCATCGTAATGAACGCTTGTCAAGTGACCACCGGCACGTCACCGCGCCGTTGCGCGCTTTGCGGCCGCATCCGCGCAGCCGCTGCACCGCATCAAACGCAGGCGCGTCGCGCTTCTGCGCGAGCGTCGGTCACGGTGCGCGCGATGCGCGCCGGCGCATGCCCCTGTACACAAGCCGCGCTTCGTCCAGCCGCGCCTGCCGCGCGAAGGCGATCGATCGCGACCGCTGACGCCGTCGATGCGAACGTCGCGAAGAACAGCCGCGCCGCGACGGCGCTGCGGCGGCCCGGACATCCACGGATCGGGAGACCGGTGGCGCGCGCGGGCATCGATCGCGGCGATTGCCGTATGATCCGGCCGACGGCCCCGTAGCTCAGTTGGATAGAGCGCGCCCCTCCTAAGGGCGAGGTCACAGGTTCGACTCCTGTCGGGGTCGCCACGTCGCCGACCGGCACGCGTGCCGGCCGGCGGCCGGCGGCGGTTCGTCGCGACGGATGCCGGCGGCACGGGGGCTCGGTGGGGGCTGGACAGGTGCGCATCGGCGCGCCGGCGCAGGTCGCGGCCGGCTCGCGCCGCGCGCGGCGTATGACCTCCAAACCGGGAGCAATCGATGAGTCCGAGCAAGGTGATGGCCGGCGAAGAGCGAGGCTGGATCGTGCCGATCGGCGGAGCCGAGGAGAAGGAGAGCAGTCCGCGCATCCTCGAGCGCTTCGTGCGCGTCTGCGGCGGCAGCGACGCCGACATCGTCGTGATCCCGACCGCGAGCCGCCAGGCCGACACCGGCGCGCGCTACGAGAAGATCTTCCGCGAGCTCGGCGCCGAGCGTGTCGACGCGCTGGACTTCGCGCACCGCGACGACGGCAAGCGCGATGACCGTCTGCGCCGCATCGAGCGCGCCAGCGGCATCTTCTTCACCGGTGGCAACCAGCTGCGCATCTCCACGATCCTCGGCGGCACGCCGGCGGCCAAGCTGATCCGCACCCGCAATGCGAGCGGCATCACCGTCGGCGGCACCAGCGCCGGCGCCAGCATCCTCAGCGAGCACATGATCGCGTTCGGCGACGAGGGCTCCTCGCCGAAGGCCGGCAGCGTGCGGCTGGCGCCCGGGCTCGGACTGACCAACCGCTTCGTGATCGACCAGCACTTCCGCCAGCGCGACCGGCTCGGCCGCCTGGTCACGGCGCTGGCGTTCAATCCGTTCGCGGTCGGCATCGGCCTGGACGAGGACACCGCGGCGTTCATCGCGCCGGACAATACGCTCGAGGTCGAGGGCACCGGCGCGGTCACGGTCGTCGACGCCGACGGCGTGCAGTTCTCGTCGATGGCCCAGGTCGACGAGGGCCAGCCGGTCTGCCTGCTCGGCCTGACCGTCCACATCCTGACCGCCGGCGCCACGTTCAACCTGCACACGCGCAAGGCCTCGGCCGGCACGCTGGCCAAGGGCTGAGCCGATGCGCGACGCCGGACGGCCCGCTCGTGAAGTCCCTGCCCGATCCGCCCGGTCGCGTCCGCTCGTCGGTCCGGCCCGCGCCCCGCTCCCTCGTCCATTGACCCGACCGGTCACGCTCACCACCGAATCGATCCACCGAAGCAGACCCATCGCACACGACTCATCGAACCCGACTCACTGAAAGCAGGCTTCGACCCCACCGCCAGAGGTCCCCATGCGCATTCTCGATCGCTCCGTCTACGTCGGTCCCTCGCTGTACGCCCACTTCCCGGTGATCCGCCTGGAGCTGGACCTAGGCCCGCTGGAAGCCTGGCCGACCGGCCGGCTCGGGCCGGCCTTCGTCGACGGACTGGTCGCGGCGCTGCCGACGCTGGCCGAGCACGGCTGCTCGTACCGCGAACCGGGCGGCTTCCTGCGGCGCATGCGCGAGGGCGAAGGCACCTGGCTCGGCCACGTGCTCGAGCACGTCGCGATCGAACTGCAGAACGTCGCCGGCGAGCAGGTCACGTTCGGCAAGACGCGCAGCGTCGGTGACGACCGCCCGGGCGTCTATACGGTGGTCTACGAGTACGCGCAGCGCGAGGAAGGCATCGCCGCGGGCGAGCTGGCGATGAAGCTGATCGCCTCGCTGCTGCCGGCCGAGCTGCGCCCGCCCGGCAGCGTGCCGGCGGATTGGACCTTCGACGAGGCGCGCGACGAGTTCATCCGCTACGCGCAGCGCCGCGCGCTGGGCCCGTCGACCGCCTCGATCGTGCGCGCGGCCGAGGAGCGCGGCATTCCGTGGCTGCGCATGAACGACCAGTCGCTGATCCAGCTCGGCCACGGCCGCTACCAGCAGCGCATCCAGGCCACGGTCACCGGTCGCACGCCGCACATCGCGGTGGAGCTGGCCAGCGACAAGGAGGAGACCAACAAGATCCTGTCCTCGCTGGGCCTGCCGGTACCGCGCCAGGAGCTCGTGCAGACCGAGGCCGGCGCGCTGCGCGCGGCGCGCAAGCTCGGCGGAGCGGTCGTGACCAAGCCGTACAACGGCAACCACGGCCGCGGCATCACGATCAACATCGCCAGCGACGAGGAGATCGCGGCCGGCTTCGCGGCCGCGCGCGAGCATTCGCGCTCGGTCATCGTCGAGACCTACGTGCACGGCGACGACCACCGCCTGCTGGTCGTCAACGGCGAGCTGGTCGCCGCGACGCGGCGCACGCCCGGCCACGTCGTCGGCGACGGCCGCCACACCGTCGCCGAGCTGGTCGAGATCGTCAACCAGGATCCGCGCCGCGGCGTCGGCCACGAGAAGGTGCTGACCAAGCTCAGCCTCGACGCGCAGGCCGAGCTGATGCTCGCGCGCGCCGGCCACGTCGCCACCAGCGTGCCCGCCGACGGCGAGGTGGTCTATCTGCGCTCGACCGCGAATCTGTCGACCGGCGGCACCGCCACCGACGTCACCGACGTCATCCATCCGGACAATCGTGCGATGGCCGAGCGCGCAGTGCGCGCGATCGGCCTCGACGTCGGCGGCGTCGACTTCATCTCGCCGAACATCGCCGAGAGCTACAAATCGATCGGCGGCGCGATCTGCGAGGTCAACGCCGCGCCGGGCTTCCGCATGCACGTCAGCCCCAGCGACGGCACGCCGCGCGACGTCGCCGGCCCGGTCGTGGACCTGCTGTTCCCGCCCGGCACGCCCTCGCGCGTACCGATCGCCGCGGTCACCGGCACCAACGGCAAGACGACCACCGCGCGCATGCTCGCGCACATCGCCAAGATGGCCGGCTACACGCCGGGCCTGACGACGACCGACGGCGTCTACATCGACGGCCAGCGCACGGTCGAGGGCGACATGACCGGACCGGTCTCGGCGCGCATGGTGCTGGCCGATCCGCAGATCGACCTGGCCGTGCTCGAGACCGCGCGCGGCGGCCTGCTGCGCGCCGGCATGGGCGTGCCCGAGGTCGACGTGGCGGCCGTGCTCAACGTGCAGTCCGACCACCTGGGCCTGAAGGGCATCGACACGCTCGAGCAGCTGGCCGAGGTCAAGCGCATCGTCGTGGAGGTCGCGCGCGACTGCGCGGTGCTCAACGCCGACGACCCCAACGTACTCAAGATGTCCGGCTACACCGACGCCAAGGTCATCTGCTACGTCACGATGAATCCCTCGCATCCGCTGGTGCGCGAGCACGTGCGTGCCGGCGGCCGCGCCTGCGCGCTGGAAGCCGGCGTCAACGGCCACATGATCACGCTCTACGACAAGAGCAGCCACATCCCGCTGATGTGGACGCATCTGATCCCAGCGACGCTGGAAGGCCGTGCGCTGCACAACGTGCAGAACGCGATGTTCGCCGCCGCGCTGGCGTTCTCGCTCGGCATCAAGCTCGACGCGATCCGGCAGGGCCTGCGCACGTTCGACACGACGTTCTTCCAGGCGCCCGGCCGCATGAACGTGTTCAACGAGCATCCGTTCAAGGTGCTGATGGACTACGGCCACAACGCCCACGCCGTCGGCGTGATGGCCGATCTGGCGCAGCGCCTGGACGTGACCGGCCGGCGCATCGTCGTGCTGGCGGGCCCCGGCGACCGCCGCGACGACGATCTGCGCGCGATCGCCGACGCGGTCGCCGGCCGCTTCGACCGCTACGTCGTGCGCCGCGACGACGGCCTGCGCGGACGCGACGGCGACGAGGTGCCGCGCATCATCGCTGCTGCGCTGCGCGAGCGCGGCGTGCCGAATGAGGTGATCGACGTGATCCCCGACGAGCAGCAGGCGGTCGACCACGCGCTGCGCAGCGGCCGCCCCGGCGACCTCGTGCTGATCTTCGCCGACGCGCTGACGCGCACCTGGAAGCAGATCACCAAGTTCCGCCCCGAAGGCGCACCGCCAGCGGCCGAGCGCGGCGAACCGGTGCTGCTGACGACGCCGGCCGAGGACGCGATCACGGTCGACATGGAGGGCCTGGTCCGCGACGAGCGCGGCATCCGCTTCGCTCGCGAGAGCGACGACTGACGCATGCGCGACGCGTTCGAGGACTCGCGCCGGCTGACCGGCATCAATCCGTATTTCGCGCAGCCCGGTGCGGCCCTCGAGATCGCACCGGGGCTCGCCGCCGATGCGGAACGCATCGCGCGCTGGGAGGCCGGCGTCGCCGCGGCGCGGCATGCGCTCGGCTGGCCGGCCGCGCCGCTGCGCGCACGCCCGCATGCGAGCGGCGCGACGCTGGCGTTCGCGGCGCCGCCGGATCAGCTCTACGCGGCCACCGAGGTCAACGAATGGGCCTGGGAGTCGGCGCTCGGCGAGGTCGCGACGGCGTTCGCGCAACGCCATGCGCCCGGCTACGCCGCGGCCTGGGACCGCGCCGGTGCGCTGGCGACGCTGCGCGCGCTGGCCGCGGCCGAGGCGCAGCCGGCGCTGAGCGCGCTGCTCGACGCCGCGGCCGCGCATGCGCTGCCGGCCCTGCTCGACGACGAGGCACTGACGCTCGGCGAGGGCAGCGGCGCACGGACCTGGCCGCGCGCGGCGCTGCCGGCGCCGGCCGAGGTGCCGTGGGCGCAGCTGCATGCGATTCCGGTGGCCCTGGTCACCGGCTCCAATGGCAAGACCACGACGACGCGGCTGACCGCCGCGATGCTGGCCGCGCACGGCTGGGTCTGCGGCTACAGCTCGACCGACGGCGTCGTCGTCGACGGCGAAGCGCTCGAGGACGGCGACTACTCCGGCCCCGGCGGCGCGCGCGCGGTGCTGCGCGACGGCCGCGTGCAGGCGGCCGTGCTCGAGACCGCACGCGGCGGCATCCTGCGTCGCGGCCTGGCCGTGACCGACGTGCAGGCGGCGCTGGTCACCAACGTCAGCGCCGATCATTTCGGCGAGTACGGCATCCACGACCTGGACGATCTGGCCGCGGTCAAGCTGGTCGTCGGCGAAGCGCTCGCCGCCGACGGCGTGCTCGTGCTGAACGCCGACGATGCGCGGCTGCGCGGACATGCGCAGCCGCCGGGACGGCGCCTGGCCTGGTTCGCGCTCGACGCCGACCAGCCGCGGCTGGCCCAGGCGCGCGCGACCGGCCTGACGGTCTGCGGCGTGCGCGACGGACGGCTGATGCTCGGCCTCGACGGCGCCGAACACGATCTGGGCGCGGTCGCGGCGATGCCGCTCAGCATCGGCGGCCGCGCGCGCTACAACATCGCCAATCTGGCCGGCGCGGCCGTGCTGGCCGCGGTGCTCGGCGTCGCGCCGGCGACGATCGGCGCGGTGCTGGGCCGCTTCGGCCGCCGCAACGCCGACAATCTCGGCAGGCTGATGCGCTGGTCGCTCGGCGGCGCGTCGGTCTGGCTCGACTATGCGCACAATCCGGCCGGCCTCGCGGGCCTGATCGAGGTCGCGCGCGGCGCGGACGGCGCGTCGGGCCGGCTCGCGCTGGTGCTCGGCCAGGCCGGCAACCGCGAGGACGCCGACATCCGCGCGCTGGCGGCGACGGCGGCGCGATTCGCACCGGACCTGGTCGTGCTCAAGGACATCCAGAGCTATCTGCGCGGCCGCGCCAGCGGTGAGATCGCGGCGATCCTCGCCGATGAACTGCAGCGCCGCGGCGTGCCGGCGGCAGCGCTGCGGACCTGCCTGGACGAGGTCGAGGCGGTGCGCACGGTGCTGCGCTGGGCGCGCGCCGGCGACAGCCTGGTGCTGCCGGTGCACGACGCGGCCGCGCGCGCGGCCGCGGTGGCCCTGCTCGACCGCCTCGCCGACCAGGCCTGGCAGCCCGGCCAGCCGCTGCCCGAGGGCGGCTGAGGCGCCGCGGCGGTTGCGCGCCGGGACGCGCGGACCCATTTGCTAGAATCGTCGATCTTTGCGCGCCGCTCCTCGGCGCGATCCGCCCTTTTCGCAGGAGTTTCCATGTCCGCTGACATCCTCGAGGCGCTCGGCCTCGGCGCCCTCAATTCCGGTACGTATCTGGGCCGGGGCGAGTGGTCCACGACGACCGACGCCGGCACGCTGACCTCGGTCAATCCGACCACCGATGCAGTCATCGCCAAGGTCAACGCCACCAGCGCCGCCGACTACGAGACCGTGATCGCGCGCGCGCAGGCCGCATTCAGGATCTGGCGCACGACGCCGGCGCCGCGCCGCGGCGAGGCGGTGCGTCTTTGCGGCGAGGCGCTGCGCGCACACAAGGACGCGCTCGGCTCGCTGGTCGCGCTGGAGATGGGCAAGAGCAAGCCCGAGGGCGACGGCGAAGTGCAGGAGATGATCGACATCGCCGACTTCGCGGTCGGCCAGAGCCGCATGCTGTACGGCTACACGATGCATTCGGAACGCCCCGGCCACCGCATGTACGAGCAGTACCATCCGCTCGGCCTGGTCGGCATCATCAGCGCGTTCAACTTCCCGGTCGCGGTCTGGGCGTGGAATTCGTTCCTCGCCGCGATCTGCGGCGACATCTGCATCTGGAAGCCGTCGAACAAGACGCCGCTGACCGCGATCGCGTCGATGCGCATCTGCAACGAGGCGCTCAAGGCCGGGGGCTTCCCGGATCTGTTCTTCCTGATCAACGACGCCGGCACCGAGCTGGCCGAGCGCTTCGTCGACGACACGCGCATCCCGCTGATCAGCTTCACCGGATCGACCCAGGTCGGCCGCCGCGTCGGCGAGCGCGTCGCGCGCCGCATGGGCCGCAGCCTGCTCGAGCTCGGCGGCAACAACGCGATCATCCTCGACGAGAGCGCGGACCTGAAGCTGGCGATTCCCGGCATCGTGTTCGGCGCGGTCGGCACCGCCGGCCAGCGCTGCACGACGACGCGCCGCCTGCTCGTGCACGCGTCGATCTACGACGGCGTGCTCGCCGCGCTGGTCAAGGCCTACAAGCAGGTCGAGGGCAAGATCGGCGACCCGACCGACCCGGCCAATCTGATGGGTCCGCTGAACAGCCGCGGCGCGGTCGAGGCGTTCCTGGCCTCGATCGAGAAGGCCAAGGCCGCCGGCGGCACCGTCGTGACCGGCGGCACCGCGATCGACCGTCCCGGCCACTTCGTGCTGCCGGCGATCGTCACCGGCCTCAGGAACAGCGACGAGGTCGTCCAGCACGAGACGTTCGCGCCGATCCTCTACGTCATGAAGTACGAGACGATCGACGAGGCGATCGAGATGCAGAACGGCGTGCCGCAGGGCCTGTCCTCGTCGATCTTCACGCAGAACCTCAAGGTCGCCGAGCAGTTCCTGTCAGCGGCGGGCTCCGACTGCGGCATCGCCAACGTCAACATCGGCACCTCCGGCGCCGAGATCGGCGGCGCGTTCGGCGGCGAGAAGGAGACCGGCGGCGGCCGCGAATCCGGCTCGGACGCGTGGAAGGTCTACATGCGCCGCCAGACCAACACGATCAACTACTCCGACGCACTGCCGCTGGCGCAGGGCATCAAGTTCGACCTGTAAGCGGACGGCTCGTGCGTTCGGCCGGCGATCGACGCCGGCTGAACGCGACGGCGCGGCGGCGGTCGCACGGCGGGGCTTTGCCGCTAAGCTGGCGCATTCCCCGCCTCCTCGCCGCCGATCGCCGATGATCACCGACTCCACCCAGCGCTTCAGCGACCGCGTCGCCGACTACGTCCGCTACCGGCCCGACTATCCGGCCGCGCTGATCGACTGGCTCAGCGACCAACACGGCCTGGTGCCGTCGTGGACCGTCGCCGACGTCGGCGCCGGCACCGGCATCTCCTCGCGGATGTTCCTCGACGCCGGCAATACCGTGTACGCGGTCGAGCCGAATGCGCCGATGCGCGCGGCGGCCGAGCGCTGGCTCGGCGAGAACCCGCGCTTCCACGCCGTCGACGGCAGCGCCGAGGCGACGACGCTGGCGTCCGGCAGCGTCGATCTGGTCGCCGCCGCGCAGGCGTTCCACTGGTTCGACGCGGACGCGGTGCGCCGCGAATGGGCGCGCATCCTCAGGCCGCGCGGCCTCGCCGCGGTGTTCTGGAACTCGCGCCTGCTCGCCGGCAGCCCGTTTCTGGAGGGCTACGAGCAGCTGCTGCTCGACTACGGCACCGACTACATCAGCGTCGCCGAGCGTTACGCCGACGAGGCCGCGATGCGCCGCTGGTTCGGCGCGGGCTATCGCGGCGCGGCGACGTTCCCGCACCGCCAGCTGCTCGACTTCGAGGCGCTGCGCGGCCGGCTGCTGTCGTCCTCGTACGCGCCGCGCGAGGGCCATCCGCGCCACGCGCCGATGCTGGCCGCGCTGCGCGAGCTGTTCGACGCGACCGCGCGCGAAGGCCTGGTCGGCTTCGACTACGAAACGCGCATCTATGTGGGCACGCTGCCGGCACCGGCGTGATAAGGCGGTGATAGCAAGCACCGCCCGATCGCGTCCTGGTCCGTCGAAGGCCCGCGCGGTGCGGGCCATGCTCGCCGCCGACGATGATCCGACGCCTCCCTGCCCTGCTGCTCCTGACCGCGCTGCCGGCCCTCGCCGCGCCGCCCGACGCCGCCCTGGTCGAACGAGGCCGCTATCTCGCGCAGATCGCCGGCTGCCACGACTGCCATTCGCCCGGCTTCGCGGCCAGCGCCGGCAAGTCCGCGCCGGACCAGTGGTTCACCGGCGACCGGCTCGGCTTCTCCGGTCCGTGGGGCACGACCTATCCGAGCAATCTGCGCCGCGCGATCGGCCTCAAGACGCTGCCGGACTGGAAGACCTACGCGCGCACGGCCGTGCTGCGGCCGCCGATGCCGTACTGGGCGCTCAACGCGATGACCGACGCCGACCTCGAGGCGCTGTGGCACTACACGCGCGCGCTCGGCCCGGCCGGCGAGGCGGCGCCGGCCGCGCTGCCGCCGGGCACCGAGGCGCCGCTGCCGGTGTTCCGCCTGGTGCTGCCGGCGGCCGCGACGCCGTGACGGTGGCGCGGACGGGGCGGCGGCCGCTCCGTCTGCGCGCACACGGGTCTGCGGGTACACTGCGCGCCCTTCGGGAGAGTGCGATGACCCCAGACCCCGCCACGACGGCCGCCCGGGCGGCACGACCGCCGGCCGCCCGTCCGCGCCGGCACGACGCAGCGCGCTGACGATGTACGCGCTGGCCCGCCCGCTGCTGTTCCGCCTCGACGCCGAGCGCGCGCACCACCTGGCGCTGATGGCGATCGAGACCGCCTACCGCGCCGGCTTCGAGCCGCTGCTCGCGGTGCGGCCCGCACCGCTGCCGGTCAAGGCGTTCGGCATCACGTTCCCGAATCCGGTCGGCCTGGCGGCCGGCCTCGACAAGGACGCCGCCCACCTCGACGCGCTGGCCGCGCTCGGCTTCGGCTTCGTCGAGGTCGGCACGACCACGCCGCGGCCGCAGGCCGGCAATCCCAAGCCGCGCATGTTCCGGCTGCCCGAGCACGCGGCGGTGATCAACCGGCTCGGCTTCAACAATGCCGGCGTCGACGCGCTGGTCGCCAACGTCGAGCGGGCGCGCTTCGACGGCGTGCTCGGCATCAACATCGGCAAGAACAAGGACACGCCGAACGAACGCGCGGTCGAGGACTATCTGTACTGCCTCGAGCGCGTCTACGCGCGCGCCGGCTACGTGACCGTCAACATCTCCTCGCCGAACACGCAGGGCCTGCGCGACCTGCAGGAAGAGGAGACGCTCAAGCGCTTCATCGGCACGCTGTGCGAGGCGCGCGAGCGGCTGGCCGGCCGCCACGGCCGCCGCACGCCGATGCTGCTGAAGATCGCGCCGGACCTGTCCGAGACCGAGCTCGACGCGATCGCCGAGGTGCTGTCGGCCAGCGCGATCGACGGCCTGATCTGCACCAATACGACGATCGACCGCAGTACGGTCGCCGGCCATCCGCTGGCCGGCGAGGCCGGCGGCCTGTCCGGGCGTCCGGTGTTCGCGCGCTCGACCGCGGTGCTGGCCGGCATGGCCGAGCGGCTCGGCAGCCGCATGCCGCTGGTCGGCGTCGGCGGCATCCTGAGCGGCGCCGACGCGGCCGCCAAGCGCGCCGCCGGCGCGACGCTCGTGCAGTGCTACACCGGCCTGGTCTATCGCGGGCCGGGCCTGATCGGCGAATGCGTCGACGCGCTGCGCGCGGCGCGGCGCGATCCGGCCGCGGCGGCCTCGGCGCCGGCCGCGAGCGGCACGACGTGAGCGATCGCCCGACCGCGATCGTCGAGCACCCCGGCTACACGATCGTCGAGAACGCCTCGCTGCGCGGCCGCAACACGCTGCAGGTCGCCGCGCGCGCCGAACTGCTGATCGACGTGCGCAGGCCCGAGGCGCTGGCCGAGCTGTTCGCGCTGCCGGCGCTCGGCCACCTGCCGCTGCTGGTGCTCGGCGCCGGCAGCAACATCCTGTTCGCCGGCGACTGGCCCGGCATCGTGCTGTCGATGGCGACACGCGGCATCGCGATCCTCGAGGATCGCGGCGACGGGGCTCTGATCCGCGCCGAGGCCGGCGAAGCCTGGAACGACGTGGTGTCCTGGTCGCTGGCCAAGGGTCTGGCCGGGCTCGAGAACCTGGTGCTGATCCCGGGCCTGGCCGGCGCCTCGCCGATCCAGAACATCGGCGCCTACGGCACCGAGATCGGCGAGTTCGTCGAGACCGTCGAGGCCTACGACCGGCACGCAGGCCGCATCCTGCGGCTGGACCGGGCGCAGTGCGCGTTCGGTTATCGCGACTCGGCGTTCAAGCGCGCGCCCGACCGCTACGTGATCACCGCGATCGAGCTCGCCCTGCCGCGCGAGCGGCCGCTGCGCACCGGCTATGCCGGCATCGCCGAGGAACTGGCCGCGCTCGGCGTCGACACGCCGACGCCGGCGCGCCTGGCCGAGGCGATCGCGCGGATCCGCACGCGCAAGCTGCCGAACCCGGCGCTGGTCGGCAACGCCGGCAGCTTCTTCAAGAATCCGGTCGTCACGATGGCCGCGGCCGAGGCTCTGCGTCGCGAGCACCCGGATCTGCCGGCCTGGCCGACCGGCGACGGCGCGGTCAAGCTCGCGGCCGCCTGGCTGATCGAGCGCTGCGGCTTCAAGGGTTTGCGCGAAGGTGATGCCGGTGTCTCGGCCGAGCATGCGCTGGTCCTGGTCAATCACGGCCGCGCCAGCGGCGCCGAGCTGCTGGCGCTGGCGCGGCGCATCGTCGAGACCGTCGCTCAGCGCTTCGGCGTCGTGCTCGAACCCGAGCCGCGGATCGTCGGCGCGTCCTGAACCGCCTCCTCGGCGGCCTTGCGCGCGCGCCGCAGCGACGCCGGCAGGCCGGCCGCATCGCGCGCCAGCAGCGGATCGAGCAGCGCCTGGCGCAGCGGAGCGGCGCCGGCGAGGTCGCCTTCGGACCGACGCAGCGCGTACAGCCGCGCGGCCAGGAACAAGACCTCCGGATCGGCGTCGCCGCGCGCGGCGCGCAGCTCGGTCAGCAGCGGATCGAGCACGCCGATCGCGGCCGCGGCGTCGCCGTCGAGGCGCTCCACCTCGGCCAACAGCGCGGCGCTGCGCAGCGTGTCGGGATGAGCGTTGCCGAGCAGGCGCTGCCGCGCCGCGTAGACGCGCGCGGCGCAGGCGCGCGCCTCGGCGATCCGCTCGATGTTCTTGAGGATCGAGCAGTAGACGTCCTCGGACTTCAGCGTGTCCGGATGCTCGGCGCCGAGCGTGCGGCGCCGGGCCTCGAGCACCTGGCGCTGCAGCTCGACCGCGTCGGCGCCGTGGCCGCTGCGGTCGAGCATCGCGGCGAGATTCTGCGTCGAGCGCAGCGTCTGGAAATGTTCCGGGCCGAGCACGCGGCGGCGCGCGTCGATGACCTGTTCGAGCAGCGGGCGCGCCTCGTCGAAACGGCCCAGGTCGATCAGCGACGAGGCGATGTTGCTGAGGTCGTTCAACGTCGCCGGATGCTCGGCGCCGGCAGTGCGCAGGCGGATCGCGTAGGACGCGCGCTGCAGCGCCAGGGCGCCCTCGAAGTCGCCGTTCATCGCGCGCGCCGCCGACAGATTGGTCATCGCCGAGAGCGTGCCCTCGCTCTCCGGGTCGGCCTGCCGGCGCGCCTCGTAGACCTGCTCGAACTCGTCCAGCGCCGCGGCGCCCTCGCCGAGCCGCGCCAGCGTGATGCCGAGATTGCCGCGCAGCGTCAGCACGCGGTCCGGGTCGGTGCCTTCGACGTTCGCGGTCTCGTCGAGCAGCCGCTGCTGCAACGCGCGCGCGGCGGCGAGCTCGCCGCGGTCCGAATGGGTCTGCGCCAGCTCGATCCCGACCTCGAGCCGCTCGGTCGGGCCGGCCGGCGTGCGGCCGGCGACGTCCCAGGCCGGCTGCAGCACCGACAAGGCCTCGTCCTGCTTGCCCTGGCGATTGAGCGCACGGCCGAGCTCGGCCGCGGCGGCCCAGGTGCGCCGGTCGTCTTCGCCGAACTGCGCGCGGCGCAGCGTCAACGCGCTGCGCGCCGCGTCCTCGGACTGCGCGAACAGGCCGATCGCCTCGTAGACCTCGGCGACCGCGCTGTCCAGATCGGCCGCGAGCACCGGCTGGTCGGCGAAATCGCGCGCGACCGCGGCGCGCGCACGCGCCAGCAGCTGACGGTCGAGCACGTCGCGCGCCACGTCGGCACCGTTGAGCACGCCGGACACGCGCTCGAACGCATCCGACAACCGGGCGTCCCCGGATTGGGCGACCTGGGCGCGCTGGCGCTCGAGCATCGCCTCGCCCATCGCCTCGACGTCGATGCCGGCCAGCATCGACTGCTGGAAAGCGGCGACCTGCTCGAGCTCGCGCTGGCGCGCCTCGGCGACCGTGCGCTGCGTGCGCGCCTGCAGCAGGCCGTACAGCGAAAACACCAGGCCGAGCACGATCGCGGCCAGCACCGCGCTCGCCGCCGCGAACCCGAGGCGATGGCGGCGCAGGAACTTGCCGGCCGCATAGCCGGGCCGGTCGCCGACCGCGATCAGCGGGCGCTGCGCGAGGTAGCGGCGCAGTTCCTCGGCCAGTTCGCCGGCCGAGGCATAGCGCTCGGCCGGATCGTGGCGCACCGCCTTGGCGACGACGAAATCGAGCTCGGCGCGCAGCAGCGCACGCAGACGGCCGGGCCGCAGGCCGCGGGCGCGCGCGACGTCGGCCAGGCGCCGGCCGCCGGCCTCCTCCAGCGCCTGCGACGGCGCGCGCAGCGTCGTGCGCTCGGTGCCGTCGGCGGCGAGGCCGCGCGTCCGGCTGCCCGCGGCCGGGCGCGCACCGGTCAGCAGCTCGAACAGGATCACGCCGAGCGAGTAGACGTCGCTGCGCGCGTCGACCAAGAACTGCGAGAAGCCGGACTGCTCCGGACTCATGTAGGTCGGCGTGCCGGCGATCTCGACACCGCCGCTGCCGTCGGCGAACAGCCGCGTCGCGGCGGTGGCGATGCCGAAGTCGATGATCTTGGGCATCGCGCGGCCGTCGACCTCGGTCACCAGGATGTTGTCGGGCTTCAGGTCGCGATGGACGATGCCGCGCGAATGCGCGTGCTGGACGCCGTCGCAGACCTGCGCGAACAGCGCGATGCGCGCATCGAGCGACAGGCCGTGCCGCTCGCAGTAGCGGGCGATCGGCAGGCCCTCGATGTACTCCATCGCGAAGTACGGCGCGCCGGCCTCGGTGGTGCCGGCGTCGAAGATCTGCGCGATTGCCGGATGCTGCATCTGCGCCAGCATCTGCCGCTCGACCTCGAAGTAAGCGCGCTGCAGCGTGTCCAGGTGCGTGCCGCGCAGCAGCTTCAGCGCGACGGTACGGCGGACCGGTTCGATCTGTCCGGCGCGATAGACCGCGCCCATGCCGCCATGGCCGAGCAGCGCCTCGATCCGGTAGCGGCCCACGCGCATGCCCGGCTGCAGGAAGTCCGAGCCGTCCTCACCCGGGCGCGCACCGGGCAGGCCCAGTGTCTCCAGCTCGCTGTCGTCGACCGGCCCCTGCATGACGCCCCCCTGCCACGGCGGCATCGTACACAAAATCGTGGCGCCGCCGCGGTCCGATGCGGCGGCGCGGCATGCGTCGAACAAAGCGCGCGCGCGGTCACGTTTGCGGCGCAGCACTTGGGTATGCTCGCGATCGTCGCCGCACGTCGGCGGCGACGACCTCCCCCGCCGCCGCGAGGAATGCTTCATGGAACCCGCCAGCGCTGGCCTGTCCGCCGCCGCTTTCCGCCGCCGCCTCTTCGCCGGACTGACCGGCGCGGTCGGCGCCACGCCCGCCGTCTCGATGCGCCGTCCCGGCAAGGCGCCGCTCGCCGTCGCCGAAGACCCGGCCGCCGCGGCCGACATGCCGGCCGCGTTCCCGATCGCGCCGGACCGCATCGGCTGGCTGCAGAAGGCCACGTTCGGCTTCAGCACGCCGGAGGACTACGACCTGCTGCAGCTGCCGGGCGCGACCGTCGACGCGAAATGGGAGGCCTGGGTCGAGCGCCAGCTGGCGCCGGCCTCGATCGCCGACGCCGACTGCGACGCTCGGATCGGCGCGGCCGGCTTCTCGACGCTCGGCAAGACGCTGCAGCAGCTGTGGGCACAGCACTACGGCGACGGCGCCAACTACTTCAACCGCATGCTGCCGGTCGCCGAGACCGAATGCGCGACGATGATCCGCGCGATCTACAGCAAGCGTCAGCTGTTCGAGCGCGTCGTCAACTTCTGGCACGACCACTTCAGCGTGTTCGGCTGGGAATACGACATCGGCCCGATCTTCACGCACTACGACCGCGACGTGATCCGGCCCAATGCTTTCGGCAACTTCCGCAGCATGCTCGAACAGGTCGCCACGTCCACGGCGATGCAGTTCTACCTCGACAACTACGCCAGCCGCGGCGCGGACTTCAACGAGAACTACGCGCGCGAGCTGATCGAGCTGCACACGCTCGGCGTCGCCAACTACTTCGGCCCGGGCGATCCGTTCTCGGTGGAGTGCCTGGACTCGCTGATCCACTGCCCGGACTCGATGCCGGCCGGCTACGTCGACAACGACGTCTACGAGGCCGCCGGCGCGCTGACCGGCTGGACGATCAAGAACGGCCACTGGCAGTACCCGGGCGACAACGACGGCACCTTCGTCTACCGCTCGGACTGGCACGACCGCCGCAACAAGATCTTCCTCGGCGAGTATCTGCCGGCCAACCAGCCGGCGATGCAGGACGGGCGCATGGTGTTCGACCGCCTGGTCGCGCATCCGGGCACGGCGCGCTTCGTCGCGCGCAAGCTGTGCCGGCGCTTCGTCGGCGACACGCCGTCGCAGGCGCTGGTCGACGCGGTCGCGGTGCAGTTCAACACGCACATCGCCGCGCCGGACCAGATCGCGCGAATGCTGCGCACGATCCTGCTGAGCGCCGAGTTCAAGACCAGCTGGGGCACCGGCATGCGCCGCCCGTTCGAGGTCACGATGAGCGCGCTGCGCGGCCTCGGCGCCAACTTCACGCCGCGGCCCGACAACACGAGCGCCTGGACCACGACCGAGCGCCTGGTCTCGCATCTGCAGCAGGCCGGCCACCGCTCGTTCGCGTGGAGTCCGCCGAACGGCTATCCGGACCGGCAGACCGCCTGGGCCAGCACCGGCTCGCTGGCGATGACGCTGAAACTGCTGGCCTGGGTGCCGGAGATGCGCGTCGACAACGACGGCAGCTCGGCGTTCGTCGCCGACATCCTCGCGCAGACGCGCGCGGCGATCCCCGATGCGGCCGCGCGCACCGCGCCGGCGATCATCGGCTACTGGGCGACGCGCCTGCTCGGCTACCAGCCCGAGCCGACGGTGTCGGTCGCGACCGCGTTCCTGCAGCAGAACGCCGCGGCGAGCGCGCCGATCAACCTCGACGAGGACGTCTGGAACACCGGCAACCTCGCGCGCCACTACACGCAGCAGCGGCTGCGCACCGCCGTCGGCATGCTGCTGATGAGCCCCGACTACTTCCGCCGGTGACCGCCATGGGATCGTTCGATCGTCGCGACTTCCTCAAACTGTGCGGCGCCGGCGCACTGACCGCCGGCCTGGTGCCGGGCGCGCGCCTGGCGTTCGCCGCGCCCGAATCCAACGCCTACGACACGCTGATCGTCGTGTTCCTGCGCGGCGGCTGCGACGGCCTGAGCCTGGTGCCGCCGACCGGCGGCAACGACCGCGCCTACTACGAGATCGCGCGGCCGGACCTGACCGTGCCGGTCAGCGGCAGCGGCGCCGCGCTCGGCCTGGCCAACTCCGGCAGCGGCTGGGGTCTGCATCCGCGCGCCTCGGCGCTGCACGGGCTATACCAGGCCAACAAGCTCGCGGTCGTGCTCGGCGCCGGCATGCCGTCACCGGTCACGCGCAGCCACTTCGACGCGCAGCAGACGATGGAGTACGGCACGCCGGGCAGCACCGGCTCGGCGACCGGCTGGCTGACGCGTTACCTGACCAGCGCGAACCTGCCGGCCAACATCACGATTCCGGCGCTGTCGGCCGGCAGCATCACCGCCTCGAGCCTGATCGCCAGCACCGAGGCGATCACGATGGGCAACGGCAACGATTTCCGCATCGACAGCTCGGCCTGGCCGTGGAACTCGCGCGACCGCTACCGCGACGACAACGGCAACATCAACGCGCCGGCCGGCTTCCGCGGTCTGGTCGAGGTGCTGCCGGACCTGTGGGCCGGCGATTCCGCGCTGGAGGCGGCCGCGCGCCAGACCTTCGACGCGCTGTCGATCATCCGTCCGATGAACTTCGGCGCGTACGCACCCGGCAACGGCGCGAGCTATCCGACCGACAGCTTCGGCAACCAGCTCAAGATGATCGCGCAGATCCTCAAGGCCGACCTCGGCCTGCGCGTCGCGGCGATCGACCTCGGCGGCTGGGACACCCACAACGGCCAGGGCGTGCCGACCTCCGGCTACGATCCGTTCGGCAACACGGTCGAATCGCTCGCGCGCGGACTGGCCGCTTTCTACACCGATCTGGACGGCGCCGGCGCCGCCAACTACACCAGCCGCACCAGCATCATCGTGATGAGCGAGTTCGGCCGCCGCATGCGCCAGAACGGCAGCGACGGCACCGACCACGGCTACGGCAACATGATGATGGCGCTCGGCGGCTCGGTGAACGGCGGCCGCGTCTACGGCCTGGACGTGTTCGCGGGCCTGTCCGACCAGGCGCTGTTCGAGGGCGAGGACGTCATGGTCACGACCGACTTCCGCCGCGTGCTGTCCGAGGCGCTGATCCGGCGCCTGGCCAATCCGCGGCTGGGCCACATCTTCCCGGGCTACGGCGGCTACTCGCCGCTCGGCATCTTCCAGGGCACCGATCTGCCGCCCGACTACGGCGGCGGCCAGGACCCGATCTTCCGCAGCGGCTTCGAAGCGGCCTGACGGCCGGCCGCTGCGACACTGCGCGCCGCGGCGGCGGTTTGACCGTCTTTGGGCGCACTGGGATAATCCTGCGGTTTCGCCGAGAGCGCGAGCGCGTCACCGACGCGCTCCAGGTCCCCAGACGCCACCTGTCGGCAGCCGTCGTGGATATCCAACCCGTTTTTCGGAGTGCCCGTATGAGTGTTCGGCGAATCCTGTCCCTCGCGCTGCTGGTCGGTGCCGGCGCCGCGCACGCCGCCGGCGATGCGCCCAAGCCCATTCTCGGCGACGCCAAGGCCGGTGAGGCCAAGGCCGCGGTCTGCGGCGCCTGCCACGGCATGGACGGCAACGCCGCCGACAAGATGTACCCGAAGCTCGCCGGCCAGAACGAGGCCTACATCGCGCACCAGCTCGAGCTGTTCAAGAGCGGCAAGCGCAACAATCCGATCATGATGCCGTTCGCGGCGCCGCTGTCGACCCAGGACATGCACGATCTGGGTGCGTTCTTCGCGACCAAGACCTCGCTGCCGGGCGTCGCCGACGACGCGCTGCTGGCGCGCGGCAGCACGCTCTACCGCGCCGGCGACGCCAAGACCGGCGTGCCGGCCTGCATGGCCTGCCACGGTCCGAGCGGCCGCGGCATGGCCGGAACCGGCTATCCGCAGCTCAGCGGCCAGTGGGCCGACTACGTCAGCGCGCGCCTGAAGGGCTGGAAGGACGGCAGCGGTGCGATCGACGACGCCCACGCGCAGGTCATGCAGACGATCGCCGAGCGCCTGACCGAGCAGGACATCGCCGCGGTATCGTCGTACGTCGAGGGTCTGCACACCGCGGCGGCCCAGGCCGAGACCGCCGCGAAGTAATTTCCCGCGGGAACCTTCGCCGCGATCGGGGCTCTCTACGGACCCGTCCCGGAGCGGCGGGCCGGCCCGCATCGTTCCACGCGCACGTCCTCATACGGAGTCTCCATGCTGAAGTCGCTCGTTTTCCTGCTGGCCGGCGTCGCCGCGGCCTCCGCATCGGCCCAGACCCCCGCGCCGGGCCAGTGGCAGGCCGGCAAGCACTACTTCGTGATCGAGCCGCCGCAGGCGACGCCGGGCAGCGACAAGATCGACGTCGTCGAGGTGTTCTCGTACGGCTGCCCGGCCTGCAACAGCTTCGCGCCGATCGCCGACCGCCTCAAGGCCGCGCTGCCGCCGAACGCCGCGATGCGCTACGTGCCGGCCTCGTTCAACACCGCCGAATCCTGGCCGCTGTTCCAGCGCGCGTTCTTCACCGCGCAGGCGCTCGGAATCGTCGACAAGGCGCACAACGCGACGTTCCCGGCGGTGTGGGGCAACGGACCGCTGTCGATCCGTGACGCGTCGACCGGCCGCATGATCAAGCCGACGATCGAGGACGCCGCCAAGTTCTATTCGCAGTTCGGCGTCAGCGCCGAGGACTTCGTCGCGACCGCCAACTCGTTCGCGATCAACACCAGCATGAAGCGGGCCGACGCCTGGATCAAGGCGACCGGCGTGGACTCGACGCCGACCATCGTCGTCAACGGCAAGTACCGCGTCACCGGCCTGTCGGCCGGCAGCTGGGAGAACATCATCCCGGTCGTGCAGTATCTGGTGCAGAAGGAAACGACCGGCGGCTGACCGGCCGCCGCGCTTCCGCCCATCTCCCGCTCAACGAGGACCTCCCCGCATGCTGCGTTCGATCACCCTGCTGCTGACCGGCCTGCTGGCCGTGACCGCCTGCCACGCCGACGACAAGGCGCCCGCCAAGGCCGCCGCGCCGACCCAGTGGGTCGAGGGCACGCACTACTTCCCGATCGACCCGCCGCAGCCGACCAGCAGCGGCGACAAGATCGAAGTGCTCGAGGTGTTCAGCTACGCCTGCGTGCACTGCGCGCACTTCGAGCCGTATGCGCAGCAGCTCAAAAAGGAGCTGCCGGCCTATGCCGCGTTCTCGGCGATGCCGGCGATCTTCAACCCGTCCTGGGAGCCGTTCGCGCGCGCCTATTACGCGTCGCAGTCGCTCGGCGTGCTCGACAAGACGCACCAGGCGCTGTTCGACGCGCTGCACCGCGACCGCGAGCCGATCCGCGACATCAACGACCTGGCCCAGTTCTACGCGCGCCACGGCGTGGAGGCCAACAAGTTCCTGTCGGCGGCCGGCTCGTTCGAGGTGGAGTCGAAAATGGCGCGCTCGCGCCAGGCCGTGCCGCAGTACGGCGTCGACGGCACGCCGACGATCATCGTCGCCGGCAAGTACCGCATCACCGGCCAGTCGGCCGGCGGTTTCCCGCAGGTGGTCGAGCTGACCCGCTACCTGGTCGAGCGCGAGCACGCGGCCAACGGCAAGCGCTGAACGACGCACGACACAGCCGAGCCGGCACGCGCGAAGGTGTGACCGGCCCGGCTTGCGCGCGGCGACCCGGAACCCTACGTTGTCGTCCGTGAATCCGCCCACGGCCGCCGCACCGCCCGCCCCGACGCAGCTGCGCCTGCTGAGCTGCAACATCCTCGCCGGCGGCAGCATGCGCCGCTACCGCGACTACGTGACGCGCGGCCTGCACCACGTGCTGCCGGCCGCCGGCAAGCGCGCCAATCTCGACGGCCTGGCGCGCGTATGCGCGGACTTCGACGTGGTCGCCCTGCAGGAGGCCGATCCGGGCAGCCTGCGCTCGGGCTTTCTGAACCAGACCCAGTACCTGGCCGAAGCGGCCGGCTTTCCGTTCTGGAGCCACCAGCCGAACCGGCGCGTCTCGCGCATCGCCTCCTCGAGCAACGGCCTGCTCGCGCGCCGCCAGCCCGACGAGGTGCTGTCCTACCCGCTGCCGGGGCGCATTCCGGGCCGCGGCGCGCTGTGGGTGCGGTTCGGGCACGGCGATCGGGAACTGGTCGTCGTGATCGCGCATCTGTCGCTCGGCCAGCAGGCACGCATGCGCCAGCTCGATTTCCTGGCCGAGCTGATCAGCACGCATCCGCACGCGGTGCTGATGGGCGATCTGAACACGACCGCGCAGAGCCCGGAGCTGCGCCGCTTCTGCGAGCGGACCACGCTCGCGCTGCCGGGCGACCCGCCGCTGACGTTTCCGAGCTGGCGGCCGAACCGCGCGATCGACCACATCCTGGTCTCGCGCGGCCTGGTCGTCGACGATCTGTGGGCGGTGCCGCATCCGGTATCCGACCACCTGCCGATCGCCGCGACGATCCGCCTGCCCGAGCCGCTGAGCGCGCTCGGATCACCGCCGCGCATCGTCGTGCCGGCGGACGGCAGCGCCTGAACCACGGCATCGGCGGCGCGCCGCGCCGGCCCTGCCGTCGAGGCCGCGTTACACTGGCCGCCTCGTTCGTACCGAAAACCATGCGCAGATTCCGGTTCCTCACCCGCCTCCTCGGCGTATTCGTCGTCGGTCTGCCGGCCGCGACCGCCGGCGCCGCCAAGCCCGACCTCGCCGCGCAGCGCGCGCAGTTTCCGGCCGTGCTCGCCCTGGCCGAACGCGGACCGGCCGACAGCTGGAAGCGGCTGGCCGCCGGGCTCGAGGACTACCCGCTGTTTCCGTATCTGGAATACACCGCGCTGCGGCGCGGCAAGAGCCCGCTGCAGCGCGAGGCGGTCGACGCCTACCTGGCGCGGTTTCCGGACACGCTGCCGGCGCGCGACCTGCGCAATGCGTATCTGCGCCAGCTCGTGACGGATCGCGACTGGGCCGGTTTTCGCGGCCACTGGCAGGACACGCCCGATCGCGATCTGCGCTGCGCCTGGCAGCGCGCACGCATCGACGCCGGCGAGAAGCCGGTCTACGCCGGCGAGATCGAGCCGCTGTGGATGCAGCCGCGCGCGACGCCGGGCACCTGCGACCCGCTGTTCGAATGGGCGCGCGGCGCCGGCGTGATCGACGACGCCGCGGTCTGGCAGCGCCTGCTCGCCGCGGCCGAGGCCGGCAATCCCGAGACGGCCGCGGCGATCGCGGCCTATCTGCCGCCGGCGCAGCGCAGCGAAGGCCAGCGCATCGCCGCGGCGGTGCGCGATCCGGCCAGCGTGCTGGCCAAGGCCGGCAGCTGGCCCGACCAGCCGCGCAACCGCGACGCGATCGCCTACGGCCTGGCGCGTCACGCCCGGCGCAACAGCGCCGCCGCCGAAACGCTGTGGGCCGGACTGGCCGACCGGTTCCGCTGGGACGCCGAACAGAAGAACCGCGTGCTCAACGCGCTGGCCGTGTTCCGCTCGACCAGCTATTCGCCCGACGCGCTGGCGCGTCTGAAGGCGCTGCCGGTCGAAGCCGGCGACGACGCCTCGCGCGAGTGGCACGTGCGCGTCGCGCTGGCCGGCGGCGACTGGAGCGAGACGCTGGCCGCGCTCGACCGGCTGTCGGACACGCAACAGGCCGATGCGCGCTGGCGCTATCTGCGCGCGCGCACCCTGGTCAAACTCGGCCGCGAGCGCGAGGCGCGGCCGCTGTTCGCGGCGCTCGCGGCCGAGGCCAATTTCCACGGCTTCCTCGCCGCCGACTGGCTCGGCGCGCCGTACGCGATCTGCCCGCTGAGTGCGGAGGCGACGCCGGCGCAGCAGCAGACGATCGCCGCGCAGCCCGATCTGGCGCGTGCGTTCGAATTCCATGCGCTCGGCAAGCTGACCGAGGCGCGGCGCGAATGGGACTACGCGCTGACGCGGATCGAGCCGGCCGAGCGCGCGATCGCGGCCGACCGCGCGTATCGCGAAGGCTGGTACGACCGCGCGGTGTTCGCGCTGTCGGCGTCGCCCGAGACGCTGCGGCTCTACGAGCAGCGCTTTCCGCTGGCGCAGGAATCGCGCGTGCTGCGCGAGGCGCGCGGCGCCGGGATCGAGCCGGCCTGGGCCTACGCGATCATCCGCGCCGAGAGCGCCTGGATGCCCGACGCGCGTTCGCATGCGGACGCCTACGGCCTGATGCAGCTGCTGCCGGGCGTCGCCAAGCAGGTCGCGCAGACGCACAAGCTGCCGTACGGCGGTGCCGGCGATCTGTTCGATCCGGGCCTGAACATCCAGCTCGGCACGCGCTTCCTCGCGCAGATGGCGCGCCAGTACTCGGGCAGTCCGTGGCTGGCGAGTGCGGCCTACAACGCCGGCGGCGCGCCGGTCGGCCGCTGGATCGACGCGCGCGGCACGCTCGAGCCGGACTTCTTCATCGAGACGATTCCGTACAAGGAGACGCGCGAATACGTCGCGCGCGTGATGGCGTTCGCCGTGATCTACGACTGGCGCCTCAACGGCCGCGTGATTCCGCTGAGCGCACGTCTGCCGCGGGTCGGCGAGGCCTACCGGGCGCCGAGCGACGACAGCACACGCAAGGCCGTCGTCTGCCCGGCACCGGCCGGCGCAGCGACCGCCACACCGTCCACTGCGCCGGCAGACGCGCCGGCGCCGACCGGCGGCGACTGAGCGAGCGGTCCGCGCGACGCGATCGCGCGGCGCAGCGCCGCTGCCGGCGGCACGCGCGCTCAGGCGGCCCGATCGGCCGCCGCAATCCCGCGCTGCAGGCCGGCCGGCTCGTCGAGCCGCAGCGTCAGGCACTTGGCCGAGCCGCCGGCCTTGATGAACTCGTCGAGCGGCGTCTCGATCACCGCATAGCCGGCCGCCGCGAGCCGCGCGCGCAGATCGGCATCGGCACGATGAACGACGATTCGATCGCCGAGATCGACCGCGTTGCACGCGAACGCGGCGGCCTGCTCGGCACTGACCGCGATGCGCCGATCGGCGCCGACGCGCGCCTCGATCGTCGCACGGCCGGCCGCGTCGAAAGCGCCGGGGTAGTAGAGCAGCCAGCCCTCGCGCAGCGGGCACAGGCAGGTATCGAGATGGTAGTAGCGCGGATCGGCCAGGCGCAGCGGCACCGTTTCGACGCCGATCGACGCCTCGACCGCCGCCGCGGCCGCGAGGTCGGAGCGATGGCCGTGACCGAACCAGAGCCGCCCGGCCGCGCGGTCGAACAGCGCGTCGCCAGCGCCTTCGAACGCGAGTCCGTCCGGCAGCGGCCGCAGTGCATAGCCGTGCGCGGCGAACCAGGCCGAGAACAGCGCTTCCTCGCCGCCCCGTTCGGGATGGCGGAAGCGGCTCGGCACGAAGCGGTCGCCGTGGACGAGGCCGGCATTGGCCGTGAACGGCATGTCCGGCAGGCCCGCACCCGGCGCGACGGTCTCCACGGCCGCGCAGGACGCGAGCCGCTCGCGCAGGGCCTCCCACTGCGCATTCGCGCGCGCGGCGTCGACGCGTCCGACCTGACCGGCCATCCACGGATTGATGACGTAGTCGACGCCGAAATGGGGCGGCGGACACAGCAGCAGGCGGGGCTGGGACATCGTGCGGCCTCCTCGACCGTGGCGGGATCACCCGGGCGCGGCACGCCGCGCCCTGATCGACGATAATCGAACGTCCATGTCAGGCGTTTTGCAATGAAACCACTGACCCTGGTCGTCCTCGGCGGTACCGGCTTCGTCGGCTCGCACCTGGTGCCGCGCCTGCACGCCGACGGGCATCGCCTCGTGCTGCTGTCGCGCAACCGCGAGCGGCATCGCGCGCTGGCCGTGCTGCCGCGCGTGCGCATCGAGACCGCCGACGTGCACGATCGCGACGTGCTGAGCGGCCATCTGCGCGGCGCCGACGCGGCGATCAACCTGGTCGGCATCCTCAACGAGCGCGGCGACGACGGCCGCGGCTTCGAGCGCGCGCACGTGGCGCTGACGCGGTCGCTGATCGAGGCCTGCAGGGCCGTCGGCGTGACCCGGCTGCTGCAGATGAGCGCGCTGCGCGCCGGCGAGGGCACCAGCCACTACCTGCGCACGCGCGGCGAGGCCGAGGCGCTGGTGCGCGCCGCGCCGCTCGCAGCGACGATCTTCCGACCGTCGGTGATCTTCGGTCCCGGCGACGGCCTGTTCGGCCGCTTCGCCGATCTGCTCGCGTTGACGCCGGTGCTGCCGCTGGCACGCCCGCATGCGCAGTTCGCGCCGGTCTACGTGCGCGACGTCGCCGAGGCGTTCGCGCGCGCGCTGCAGCTGCCCTCGAGCATCGGCCGCACCTACGCGCTGGTCGGACCCGACCGTATCGAGCTGATCGATCTGGTGCGCTGGACCGCGCGCATGACCGGCCGGCGCCGGCTGATCGTACCGCTGCCCGATGCGCTCGGCCGCTGGCAGGCGCGGATCGGCGAGTGGCTGCCCGGCAAGCCGATCTCGCGCGACAACTTCCGCTCGCTGCTGCTCGACTCGGTCAGCGACGAGGACGGACTGGCCGCGCTCGGCATCCAGGCGATGCCGATGGCCGCGGTGATGCCGCGGCTGCTGGCGGCCGCACGGCGACGCTGACGACGTTCGGACCACGCCGCACGCCGCGCGGATCGAACCGGTGGGGTCGTCGCGAACGCGCCGAAGTTCCCGCGCGAGCGCGGCGCGCCGCCCGACGCTCGCCGAGACGATCGCCTGCTGGCGATGCGCGCGTCCTCTACCGCGCGGTGTCCGCGGAAGGCTCCGCCAGATCGAGCTGATACGGCGGTGCGAACCAGAACGCGATGCGGTGCTGCTCCGGTGCGGCCTCCCGCTCGCCGATGCGATCGGGATTCCAGGTGACGAGGAGTTCGTGGCGGCCGGGCGCGAGGCCGCTCAGCGACAGGTAGCCCTGCAGACCGCGCATGCCCAGATCGCGCCGCTCGGCGGCGAGGAAATCGGCGATCGATACCGACCGCCCGTCGAGACTGACCTGCCACAGGCGCGTCAGACAGCCCGGATCGCCCGGGCGCGGCTGCGTGTCCGGCACACAGCCGGCGCTGCGCAGCCGCGGATTGTCGCGCCGCGGCAGGTACGGCAGAAACAGCCTCAGCTGCGACTCGGCGGTCATGTCCGACGGAATCAGCGGCACGCGCAGCAGCCGGTCGTGCTCGCCGCGCAGGTTCTCGTAGTAGGCGCTGCGCAGCCCGACCTGTTCGGTGGGCAGGTAGTCGTAGCTGCCGACCGGCGCGAAGCGGCGCGCCAGCGTCATCGGCACGATGCTGATCGCCGAGGTGATCAGCACCATCGTCGAGAATCCCAGAAAGAAGGCGCGCCGCGACAGGTTGCTCTGCAGCGACAGCTGCACCGGCAGGATCAGCCGCTGGGGCGAAAACAGCCCGAACACGCGCAGCAGCCATTCGACGACACGCGTGCGCCAGCGAGCCGGCGCGTCGGCCGAGACGAGGCGCAGCCGTTCCGGCACCAGATCCAGCGCGCCGATCGCGACGCCGATCGCGATCAGAGCGCCCATGTAGGTGTGGAACACCGCCGTGCTGACCCAGTCGGGCAGCCTGAAGTGCTCGACCAGCACGATCGTGACCGTGAACAGCACGGCGAGGCTCACGGCGATCCAGATCACCGACAGGACCACCAGGCTGACCAGCGCGAAGATCACCGAGGCGACGCGGTCGGCCGCGTCGATCGCGGTGTCGAGATCGACGACGGTACGCCGGAAATAGTCGCGTGCGATCGGCCCGCTGTTGCGCAGCTTGTCCCAGCGGATACCGCCCGGAAACGTCGCCTTGAGACCGATCAGGCCGACCCAGTACGCGCGCACCGCCAGATGCAGCAGAAACGCGGCGGACATCGCGTAGCTCAGGCCGGCCGCGAACTGATAACTCACCGTCAGTACGACGTGGCGCACACCCTCGTAGTGCAGCTCGGCCTGGATCCAGCGATCGAACAGCCAGCCCGGCAGCGCGATCAGGCTCAGCAGGCTGATACCGGAGATCAGCAGTTCGAGTTCGTCGGTGCGCTCGCGCAGGCGCTCGAACGCGACGCGCCGCTGCTGGGCGATCTCGCTGGCGCGCTCGGCCGGGATCTGCGGCTCGGCCGGGTCGTGTGGGGTCATCGGGTGTTCCGCGCCGGCGGACGATCGAGCCGGCCAAGCACGCAGTATCGCATCCGGCGCCCGCGCCGATCGCCCCCCTCTGACTTCCGAGGGATGGCCGGACCGGCTGTCCCCGGTATGCTGCCGGTTTTCATCGCCGGAGACCCGTGATGCGCTGGAGTCCGAATCCGATCGCCGTGATCGTCCTGCTCACCCTGTCGTGCCTGACCTGCGGCGCATCCGGAGCGGTCACGCTCGAGCAGGCGATGGCCGACCCGGACTGGATCGGACCACCGGTCGAGCGTCCGTACTGGAGCATCGACGGCAGCACGGTCTACTACCAGCTCAAGCGGGAAGGCTCGGGCATCCGCGATCTGCGCCGCGTGACGCTGGCCGACGGCGCCGACACGGTCGTCGAGCCGCAGGCGATGGCGGCCGCGGATGGTCCCGAAGCGGTGTTCGACTCGACGCGCGCCTGGGCCGCCTTCGTCCGCAACGGCGACGTGTTCCTGCGTCGCACCGACGGCCAACGGCTGATCCAGGTCACGCGTACGAGCGCGCGTGAAGCCGCACCGCAGTTCTCGGCCGACGGCCGCCAGCTGCAGTACCGCGTCGACGACGACTGGTACGCCTACGACATCGCCTCGGGCGTGACCGCGCAGGCCGCGGTCCTCAAGACCGGCAAGGATCCGGCGCAGAAGAAGCCCGACGATCTCGGCGAGCTGCAGCTGCGCCTGTTCTCGACGCTGCGCAAGGTCAAGGACGAGCGCGACGCGCGACGCAAGCACGCCGAGCGCTTCCAGGCCGAGGATCCGACGCGCGCCCCGCTGCCGGTGTTCCTCGGCGAGGAGGCCGAGATCGTCACGACCGCGCTGGCGCCGGACGCGCGCTGGCTGCTGGTCACGACGCGCGCCAAGGGCTACGACGCCGGCCGCGTCGCCAAGATGCAGACCTGGGTCACCGAGTCGGGCTACGAGGAAGGCGAGGACGAGCGCGTGCGCGTCGGCCGCAACGCACCGGCGCCGCAGACGCTGTGGCTGGTCGACCTGACCGCACGCAGCGCACGCAAGCTCGCCTATGCGGACCTGCCCGGCATCAAGGACGATCCGCTGGCCGCCGTGCGCGAGGAGAATGCCAAGGCCGCGGCCGCCGCGGCCGGCCAGGACGGGACCGACGCGAGCGACGGCAAGTCCGGCGCCGACGGCAAGGCCGGCAAGGGCAAGAGCAAGGACGGCAAGAGCGAGAAGGACGCGCCGGCCGAGCGCGCGCTCGAGGTCTCGGGCCTGGCCTGGTCGCGCGACGGACGGCAGGTGGCGGTGCAGCTGCGCAGCATCGACAACAAGGACCGCTGGATCGCGACCGTCGATCTGGACGGCGGCCGCCTGATCGGCCAGCACCGGCTGACCGATCCGGCCTGGATCAACTGGAACTTCAACGAATTCGGCTGGACCGACGACAGCCGCCAGCTGTGGTACCTGTCCGAGGAAAGCGGCTATTCGCAGCTCTACGTCAAGGCGCCCGGCGCCAGGCCCAGGGCGCTGACCGAGGGCCGCTTCGAGATCTCCTCACCGCGCCTGTCGCCGGACGGCCGCTACTTCTACGTGCGTGCCAACGTCGAGGCGCCGTACGCCTACGACGTCTACCGCGTCGCGCTCGGCGGCGGCCCGCTCGAGCGGATCAGCCGCTACGGCGGGCTCGACGACTTCACGCTGTCGGCCGACGGCCGCCAGCTGGCGGTGCTGCATTCCTCGGCCTACGTACCGCAGCAGCTGGCGGTACTGTCGGCCGACGGCAGCGGCGCGCCGCGCGAACTGACCGACACGCGCAAGCCCGACTACCGCGCGCTCCGCTTCGCGCCGATGCGCATCGTCGGCGTGCCCTCGTCCAAGAGCGGCCGGCCGATCTGGTCCAAGCTCTACGTGCCGGCCGACTTCGATCCGTCCAAGCGCTATCCGGCCGTGCTGTTCGTGCACGGCGCCGGCTATCTGCAGAACACCCATCAGGGCTATCCGAACTACTTCCGCGAGCAGCTGTTCCACAACCTGCTGGTCGAGCGCGGCTACGTCGTGCTCGACATGGACTATCGCGCCTCGGAAGGCTACGGCCGCGACTGGCGCACCGCGATCTACCGGCAGATGGGCCATCCGGAGCTGGAGGACCTGATCGACGGCGTCAACTGGCTGGTCGCCGAGCAGGCGGTCGATCCGCAGCGCGTGGGCCTGTACGGCGGCTCCTACGGCGGCTTCATGACGCTGATGGCGATGTTCCGCGCACCGGAGGTGTTCGCCGCCGGTGCGGCGCTGCGGCCGGTCACCGACTGGACCAGCTACAACCACGGCTACACGTCCAACATCCTCAACACGCCGCAGGTCGACGCGATCGCCTACAAGCGCTCATCGCCGATCGAGTTCGCCGAGGGCCTGCGCGGCCCGCTGCTGATCGCGCACGGCATGATCGACGACAACGTGCTGTTCCAGGACTCGGTGCGGCTGTACCAGCGCCTGATCGAGCTGCGCAAGGACGACTTCGAACTGGCCGGCTATCCGATGGAGCGCCACGGCTTCGTCCACGCCGACGCCTGGTACGACGAGTACAAGCGCATCCTCAAGCTGTTCGAGGCGAACCTGCGCCGCTGAGCGGCCGCTGCGCGCCGGCCGCCTATGCGGCCGGCGGACGCGACAGGCTGCCATGACCTGTCGAAGCCGCGGCGATAGGCCCCTTACCCTACCGGCTGTTTCGACATTCCGTGGCGGGCCGCCCTGGGCACAGCCGCTACGGCCCTACCGATCGTCGCAAGTCCTGCTCTCCCGTATCGGCCCTGAGATACGGATGCGAACTCGGCAAGCGGCCAGCCGAGCATTCGACAATGGGCCGTTGGACTGACAGGGAGACGAACGTAGCAGCGGCACCGTCTGTCACTTGACCGCGTTGCCTCGACTGCACCAGGCATCAGCCGACTTATCGGCGCGATTCTGTTCCGCCGAGGCGGTCGAGGCCTCTCCCTTGCCGCTGGCACTTGCCAAGTGCCCTAATTGGGCATTCAATTACCCGAAATGGGCAAATCAAGCCACAAACCTGACGCGCGCATGCCGCGCCCCCTCGTGACGTCTGCACGAGCCAGCGTGGCCGATGCGCTGTTCTCTACCACCCAGCAACGCGTACTGTCGCTACTGTTCGGCCAGCCGGATCGCAGCTTCTTCACCAAAGAGCTGATCGATTTGACCGGCAGCGGCTCTGGCGCCGTGCAGCGTGAGCTGGCGCGTTTGCGAGACAGCGGGCTTGTCGTGCAGACCACACTCGGCAACCAGAAGCATTACCAAGCCAACGCGAAGTCGCCAATTTTCCCGGAATTGCGCGGCCTCGCGACCAAGATGCTGGGCCCTGCCGAAACCTTGCGCCAAACCCTGGCGCCCCTCGCTGATCAGCTGCAACTGGCCCTGCTCTACGGCTCGGTCGCCAAGCGCAGCGACACTGTCCACAGCGACTTCGACCTACTGCTGGTGTCCGATACGCTGGGCCTGGAACAGGTTTATGCCGCGCTCGCACAAGCGGAGAAGCAGCTGGGGCGAGCGATCAGCCCGACCCTGTACACTCAGGACGAATTCCGCCAGCGGCTGGCACGCCGCAACTCGTTCCTTACCCGTGTGCTGGCGGATGCGACGATCACCCTGATCGGAGACAAGGATGTCACTGCCGCCGCTCGATAACCTGGTGCGCATCGGCGAGTTGAAGACCGAGCCGCCGGCACAAGCCGAGTTCGACGGCCTGGTCCGATCGGGACAGGTGCGTCTGGCCGATGCCGCACATTCAGGGCTGAGCCTGGAGAGCCGCTTCGACCTGGCTTACAACGCCGCGCATTCGCTCTCGCTGGCCGCCATGCGCCGGCATGGCCACCGTTCCGACCATCGCTGCCGTGTGCTTCAGTGTTGCCTTCACACCCGGGGACCGGACGTCACGCAATGGCGTGTACTGGAACAGGCGCACCGCAAGCGCCATCTGGCCGGATACGAACGCGATCTGGACGTGGACGAAGCACTGTCCGTCGCGCGCGGATCGTTGCGGAGCGGTGACCGCATCAGGTCCACGACCGACCGGCCGAGCGTTTCTGCTCCGAGCGGGGACTCGTGCCGGACGCATTCGATCGCTGCACGCCTGGATGTTCTTCGCCAGTCGTGGGCACTCGGTCCCACAGTCGATTCGGTCGGAACGGGCACCGGCTCGACCAAACGCGTGTGCCTCAGCGGGCACCCGACGCTGGCCGCGCTCCAGGCTCGGGAAAACCCTGCCGGAGCGCGCCGTAGATCATCCATGCCCCGCCAGGGCCGGCCATCCGGCAGCAGAGGGCCGGGACGCGCTTTCCGGGATCAGCGCTTCATCGCGCCGAAGAACTCGTCGTTGGTCTTGGTGTTCTTCATCTTGTCGAGCATGAACTCGATCGCCGCCAGCTCGTCCATCGGATGCAGCAGCTTGCGCAGGATCCAGATCTTCTGCAGCAGGTCCGGATCGATCAGCAGTTCCTCGCGGCGCGTGCCGGAGCGGTTGATGTCGATCGCCGGATAGACGCGCTTCTCGGCGATGCGGCGGTTGAGGTGCACCTCCATGTTGCCGGTGCCCTTGAATTCCTCGTAGATGACCTCGTCCATCTTCGAGCCGGTGTCGATCAGCGCGGTCGCGATGATGGTCAGCGAGCCGCCTTCCTCGACGTTGCGCGCGGCGCCGAAGAAGCGCTTCGGACGCTGCAGCGCGTTGGCGTCGACGCCGCCGGTCAGCACCTTGCCGGAGCTCGGCACGACGGTGTTGTAGGCGCGCGCCAGACGCGTGATCGAGTCGAGCAGGATCACCACGTCCTTCTTGTGCTCGACCAGGCGCTTGGCGCGCTCGATCACCATCTCGGCGACCTGCACGTGGCGCACGGCCGGCTCGTCGAACGTCGAGGAGATGATCTCGGCGCGCACGCTGCGCTGCATCTCGGTGACTTCTTCCGGACGCTCGTCGATCAGCAGCATGATCAGGTGCGCATCCGGATGGTTGTGCACGATCGCCTGCGCGATGTTCTGCAGCATCATCGTCTTGCCGGCCTTGGGCTGCGAGACGATCAGGCCGCGCTGGCCGCGGCCGATCGGCGCGACGAGGTCCAGAATGCGGCCGGTGATGTCCTCGCTCGATCCGTTGCCGCGTTCCAGATGGAACGCCTTGCGCGGGAACAGCGCGGTCAGGTTCTCGAACAGGATCTTGTTCTTCGACGCTTCCGGCGGCTCGCCGTTGATCGTGTCGACCTTGAGCAGCGCGAAGTAGCGCTCGCCTTCCTTCGGCGGGCGCACGCGGCCGGTGACGTAGTCGCCGGTACGCAGGTTGAAGCGGCGGATCTGCGACGGCGAGACGTAGATGTCGTCGGGTCCGGCCAGGTACGAGGCCTCGAAGCCGCGCAGGAAGCCGAAGCCGTCCTGCAGGATCTCGAGCACGCCCTCGTCGTAGATGCCGCCGCCGGCGCGCGCATGCGCCTTGAGGATCAGGAAGATGATGTCCTGCTTGCGTGCGCGGGCGACGCCTTCCTGGATGCCGAGCGTCTCGGCCAGCGCGAGCAGCTCGGCCGGCTTCTTGACCTTCAGTTCGTTCAGCGCGATCAGCGGGCCGTTGCCGCCGCCGTTGCGCGACTCGTCGTACTCCTCGTCGAACATCTGCGGATCGCGGTCGCCGCGATTGCGGTTGTGGCGGTTGCGGCGGTCGCGGCGCCCGCCCTGGCGGTCGCGCTGATCGCGGTTCTGGCCCTGACCGGAACCGCCCGGCTGGCCGTTGCCGTTGCCGTTGCCTTGCGGCTGGGCCGAGGACTCATGGCCGCCACCTTCGGACGACGCCTGCGGTGCGCTGTCGGACGGCGCCGCGGGCGGCGCCGGATCGACGATCAGCGTCGGCTGGGCCGGATCGACGTTGCGCGGCGCACGCTGGCGCGGCGCGGCGGAACGCGGCTTGTCGGCGGCCTTGTCGCCACCTTCTGGAATATCGTTTTCGGACACGGGCAAACCTCGCTGGGCGCCGTAGCTGGGAAGCAAATCGGAGGGAAGAAACGCGGGGGTGTCGCTGGGGGGAGCGCATCGGCTCCGCACGTGCAGGGACTACGTTAGCACCGGCCTCGGCGGCCGTCCAGCGCCCGCCGGGACTGCGGTTCAGCGTCGGCACCGGTCGCGCGCACGGCGCGCCGGCGACGCTTTCACGCCCGCGGCGACCGGCATGGCCGGCCGCGCACGGGCGCGTCGATCAGATCGTCTTGTCGATCAGCTGGGCCAGCTGGCTCTTGCTGACCGCGCCGATCTGCGTGGCCTGGACCTTGCCGTCCTTGAAGATCATCAGCGTCGGAATACCGCGCACGTTGTAGTTGCGCGGCGTCTTCTGGTTTTCGTCGATATTGATCTTGGCGATCTTGAGCCGGCCTTCGTAATTGGCGGCCAGGTCGTCGAGGATCGGCGCGATCATCTTGCACGGACCGCACCATTCCGCCCAGAAATCGACGAGGACCGGCTCGGAGGACTGCAAAACCTGGCTGTCGAATTGGTCGTCGCTGACGTGGGCAATCAGTTCGCTCACGGATTTTCTCCAGATAATCGAGGGGGCGCTGCGCGCCGGAGGCCGGGTTCGGCTAAACTTGCGCGCCGGGGCGGCGGACTGACGGGACGTGGGTGCGGATGCACGCCGTCATTTCAGCCCAAACCACCCGCCTCACGCAAGAGCGGTCAGGACGCCGGAAGCGGCGCTGCGCCGCCCGACGATCGAGGGCCGGATTGCCCCGAAGGCAAGACCCTGCCCCGACCGCGACCGCCTCGCGCACCCGGCCGAACCGGGTCAGCACGATCCGCATCACATGAGGGGCGTACGCTCCGTTTGCAAGGGCTTGCGAGCCCGCGCGACGCCCACGGACCGACACTGGAATGCCAGACCAACATCAGCCTCTCACCGACGTCTTCTTCGACAGCTTCGACCTTCATCCAAGCCTGTTGTCCAGCCTGCACGCCGCAGGCTTCACCCGCTGCACGCCGATCCAGGCGCTGACGCTGCCGGTCGCCCTGACCGGGCGCGACGTCGCCGGCCAGGCGCAGACCGGCACCGGCAAGACCGGCGCATTCCTGGTCGCCGTGATGAACCGCCTGCTGACGCGCGCGGCCGTCGCCGAGCGCAAGGACGGCGAACCGCGTGCGGTGATCCTGGCGCCGACGCGCGAGCTGGCGATCCAGATCGACAAGGATTTCCGCAACATCGGCCGCAACACCGGTCTGCGCTCGGCGCTGATCTACGGCGGCGTCGACTACGACAAGCAGCGCGAACTGCTCAAGGCCGGCTGCGACATCGTGATCGCGACGCCGGGCCGACTGATCGACTACCTCAAGCAGCACGTGGTGACGTTCCGCTCGGTCGAGGCGGTCGTGATCGACGAGGCCGACCGCATGTTCGACCTCGGCTTCATCAAGGACATCCGCTTCCTGCTGCGGCGCATGCCGCCGCGCGAGGAACGCCAGGGCATGCTGTTCTCGGCGACCTTGAGCTACCGCGTGCTCGAGCTGGCCTACGAGCACATGAACAGCCCCGAGAAGCTCGCGGCCGAGACCGAATCGGTCACCGCCTCGCGCGTGCGCCAGGTCGTCTACTTCCCGGCGACCGAGGAGAAGATGCCGCTGCTGCTGAATCTGCTCGGCAAGCTCGACGAACACCGCAGCATCGTCTTCATCAACACCAAGGCGATGGCCGAGCGGGTGACGCGCGCGCTGGAGCGTCACGGCCACCGCGTCGCGACGCTGTCGGGCGACGTGCCGCAGGCCAAGCGCGAACGTCTGCTCGGCCGCTTCCAGAAGGGCGAGATCGAGCTGCTCGTCGCGACCGACGTCGCCGCGCGCGGCCTGCACATTCCGGCGGTCTCGCACGTGTTCAACTACGACCTGCCGCAGGACGCCGAGGACTACGTGCACCGCATCGGCCGCACCGCGCGTCTGGGCGCCGAGGGTGATGCGATCAGCTTCGCCTGCGACCTCTACGCGATGGGCCTGCCGGACATCGAGGCCTACATCGGCCAGAAGATTCCGACCGCGGCGGTCGAGCCCGAGCTGCTGATCGTTCCGCCGCCGAAGCCGCGCGCCCCCGGCGCGGCCGCGTCCGACCAGGACGATGCCGACGACGATGCGCGCAACACCGCCGGGCCGCCGCCGAAGGGCGCCGGCGACGGCCGCCGTGGCGGCGGACGCAGCGGCGAGCGGCCGCGCAACCGCAGCGGCAGCAGTGGCGGCGAACGGCGCGGCGAAAACCGCCCGCCGCGCACACCGCGGCCGCCGCGCGAGACGACCGAGCAGCCCGTCGTCGCGGCCGCAGCGGCCGTCGCCGCGCCGGCACCGGCACCCGCCTCGGCGTCTGCACCGTCGACCGACGCCGCGGCGCCGGCGAAGAAGCGCCGCCGTCGCGGCGGCCGCGGACGCACGCGCCGTGAGAACGGCGAGAACGGCACGCTGCCGAACACGGCCGCCGAGACGCGCACGGAAGGCACGCCGCGCCGCGAGCGCGGACCGCGCCCGACCGAGCCGGCCGCGACGCCGGGTCTGGCCGCAGCCACTCCGGCGGCCGCACCGGCACCGGCGAAGAAGCCCGGCTTCTTCCGCAGCCTCGCCAAACTGTTCGGCCGCCACTGACGGCGGCCGGCCGCAAACCCGATCCGGTCACGCGCCGTCCGGCACGGCGCGTACACGGCGATCGCTCCGTCGCGCAGCGCGCGCCGACCGCCATGCGGCCGAACGTCCCGCTCGACATCCGCGCAGGCCGGGCCTGCGCGAGCGCCCGATCCATCGCCCACCGATCGCACTGGCCGCGGCGCAGGCGGATCGTTTCCGCGTGCCGCTACGAACGGCGGATCAGCTCAACCCGCCGGTTCTTCGCGCGGCCGTCCTCGTCGTCGTTCGACGCGACCGGCTGGTCCGCACCGGCACCGCGCGCCTCGAGCCGGGCCGGCGCGACGCCCTGCCCGACCAGCCAGGCGCTTACGCGCTCGGCGCGCCGCCGCGACAGATCCCGGTTGTAGGCCGAGCCGCCCTGCGCATCGGTATGGCCGACGATCGTCAGGCGCAGGTCGGGCTCGGTGCGCAGCAGCCGCACGATCTCCTGCAGCGTCGGCTGCGAATCCTCGCGCAGACTGTCCTGATCGAAGTCGAACTGGATGCCGTACAGGCTCACGCGTCCGCTGTCGGCGATGCTGCGGCGCATGTCATCGGCATCGACGAAGGCGATCTTGTCGCCCTGCATGCCGCGCGTCTCGACGACGCGCGCGAACAGGTAATGGCCGCGCGCGTGCTCGGCGATCGTCAGGCTGACGTAGACCGCGCCGTCGGGTCCGTCGCGCCGCGCCAGCAGATGGCGCGCCTGCGTGCCGAAGTAGTTGCGGATGAAGTCGCCATCGAGCCGCGGCAGTTCCGGGTTGGCGTCGAACGCGAGCGCGAAGTCGTACGGCGCGGTGCCGGTCGTGCGGCCGGGCCGCGCCCGGTAGCACGAGCCGTTGCCGGTCGCACAGATGAACAGCGTGCGGAAGCCGCCGCGTTCGAGGCTGCCCTGATAGTTGCGCAGCACCTCCAGCGACGAGCGGCCGGCCGGCAGGCGGTAGTACAGCAGCGTGCTCGCGCCTTCCAGGCGCAGCCAGCCCGGCGCATCGGCGCCGCGCGTGCCGTCGATCGGGCCGTCGATCAGCTCGACCTCGTCGAACTCGGTGACGTAGCGGCCGACCTGCTCGGCACCTTCGTAACGGCCGAGCAGCGGGTGGTCGGCGGCGGCGGCGATGCCGACCGTCGCCGCCATCAGGGCGGCCAGCCAGCGGCCGCGTTCGTGTGTTGCCTTCATGTCGTGTCCTCGTCGGATGCGCCCGCGGGCGATGCGGCGACGCAAGCGCCGCCGGTCCGATCAGGCATACGAGTTGCGGCGCGCGCTGCGGACATCGCGCGACACGGTGAGCGGCGTCGTTGCGTGCGCTTCAGGAAAAACTGTTGAGACCGACGTAGCTCGGCACCCGGTCTTGCCGGCTGAGGCGCTTGAGCCCATCCTCGGCCTGGCGACGGCGCGCCGGGTCGATCGGCGCGGCGCCGGCGCGACGCGCGAGATCGTCGAGCATCAGGTCGAGCTGCCAGACCACCGGCTTGTCGTCGGTGCCGAGCGCGGTCACCAGCAGCGGCCGCAGCGCGGCCATGCGCTCGAGCGCGGCGGCATCGCCGTCGGCGAGCGCATCGACCCAGGCGCGGTGGATGCGGCTGCGCACGCTGCGACGGTGGTCGGCGCCGAGCACCTGGCCGAACGTCGCGACCGCGCGGTCCAGATGCGCACGCGCGCCGGCGTGGTCGCCACGCAGCAGGCGGCAGCGGCCGAGGCTGTCCTCGGCTTCGGCGACGCTCGGGTTGGCGGCACCGTCGGCGCTGGTCGCCAGCGCGTCCGCGCGCGCCGCTTCGAGCACCGGCTCGGCCGCGTCGCAATCGCCGGCCTGCAGCCAGAACTCGCCGATCACCCATTGCAGACGGCCGCGTGCGAACGAGGGCTCGCGCATCGCCTCGGCGATGTAGGCGCGCGTCTGCAGCACCAGCGGCCGCGCGACCTCGGGCCGCAGCGCATAGGTCGCGAGCTTGGCCTTGACCAGGCCGATCTCGATGCGCTCGCGCGGGTCGCTGACGCCGCTGTCGGCGACCGCGCGCAGATTCGCGTCGATCGCATCGAGCGCCTCGACGTAGCGCCCGTCGGCCGCATAGGCCTGCGCGAGCTTACTGCGCGCGGTCATCGTATGGCCGGAGCTCGCGCCGAGCAGCGCCTCGTACTGGCCGATCAGCGGCTCGAGCACCGCGACCGCCTGCGCCGACTCGCCGGTGCGGATGTAGACGGTGCCGATGTTGAGCCGGTTGCTCAGCTGCTGCAGCCGGGTGCTGCCGGGTGCGCCGAGCAGGATCGTCTCGGCGCTGCGGAATGCGTCGAGCGCCCCGTCCAGATTGCCGCCGTCGAGCAGCGTGTAGCCGAGGTCGGTGTACATCTCGGCGTAGCCGCCACTGGCGACCACGCCGCTGCGCCGGTACAGCGCGATCGCCTCGCGCAGGCCGGCCTCGGCTTCCTGCATGCGGCCGAGCCGGTTCAGCGCGGCCGAGCGCATCGCCAGCAGGCGGCCGTAGAACGGCTCGCCGCCGATCGCGACGCCGCGCGCGGCGTCCAGGTCGCGGTCGACCAGGGCCAGCGCGTCGTCGAAGCGATAGGTCTCGTAGTAGGCGTTGGCCAGCGCCAGCAGGCGCGTCAGATAGACCGGATCGCCGCGGTCGCCGCGCTCGCGCAGCAGCGCGACCGCGCGCTCGTGGAACGGCACGGCACGCTCGTGCAGGGTCAGGCTGCTGTAGACGTCGCCGAGCTGGCCGGACAGCTCGGCCTGCGCCGGCGGATCGTCCGGAAAATATTCGCCGATGCGTTCACCGGCGCGGTCGAGCAGCTGCATCGCGGTCAACTTCGCGCCGTCGGTGTTCTCGGGCGTGTTCGCGTCGAAGATGTCGCGCATGAAGCTCAGCGTCGTCTCGGCGCGCACGCGCTGGCGATACTCGCGCTCGGCGCGATGGATCGCGTAGGCGCTGCTGAGCGCGAGGCCGGCCGCGAGCACGACCGTGATCGCGACCGCGACGCGGTTGCGCCGCACGAACTTGCCGAGCCGGTAGCCGAGGCGGTTGCCGGACACGCGCACCGGATCGCCGGCGCGCCAGCGCCGCAGGTCCTCGGCGAAGGCCTCGACGGTCGCGTAGCGGCGCTCGGGCTCCTTGGCCAGCGCGGTCTCGACGATGCGGCCGAGATCGCCGCGCACCTCGGCCCGATAGGCGCGCAGCGTGGTGTCGCGCGCGGCCAGACGCGCGGCCGGGTCGAGCTCGCCGCGCGCGGTGTCGGCGGGCCGACCGATCGCGGCCGCCAGCGCCTGCGGCGGCGTCTCGCGCACGATGCGCTCGCTCGCGACCAGGTCGGCCCGGTCGAGCGCGTACGGCAGCACGCCGGCGACGAGCTGGTACAGCAGCACGCCGAGCGCGTAGATGTCGGTCGCGACGCCGGCGGTTTCGCCGCCGAACTGCTCCGGCGCGGCGTATTCGGGCGTCAGCGCATAGCGCAGGCCGATCGTGGTCGGCGCACCCGACTCGCCGTCGTCGCCGGCGAGCAGACGCGCGATGCCGAAATCGAGCAGCCGCACCTGGCCGGCGTCGTCGACCAGCACGTTGGCCGGCTTCAGATCGCGATGCACGACCAGCTGCGCGTGCGCGTGCTGCACGGCCGCGCAGACGTCGAGGAACAGCCGCACGCGCGCGCGGATGCCGAGCCGCTGGCGATCGCACCAGGCCGTGATCGACTCGCCGCGGACGAACTCCAGCGCGAACCAGGGGCGGCCATCCGGCGCCACGCCGCCGTCGATGAAACGCGCCAGGTTCGGGTGCGAGAGCCGCGCCAGGATGCGCCGCTCGCGCAGAAAGCGTGCGGCGACGTCGTCGAAGTCGAAGCCGCGCCGGATCAGCTTGATCGCGACGGTCTGCGCGAAATCGGCGCCCTCGCGTTCGCCGCGATAGACCACGCCCATGCCGCCGCGGCCGATCCGCGCCGAGACCACGAACGGACCGAGCCGCGTGCCGACCAGTGCGTCGCTGCGATCGTCGGCACGGCCGTCGGCCGACGGCACGGCCGCATCGGAACGCACCGCATCGAGGCTGTCGGCCTCGCGCAGCAGTGCCTCGACGCGCGCGCGCAGCGTGACGTCCTCGCCGCAGCGCTCGGCGACGAACGCGTCGCGCCGGTCGGACTCGGCATCGAGCGCATCGCGCAGGATGCGCACGGCCAGGCGGTCGCGCTCGTTCATCGCGCCGCACACTGCGGCGCGCGCCGCCGGCCGTTCACGGCTCGAGCCGCTCCTTGAGCCAGGCGCGTGCGGCGATCCAGTCGCGTTGCGCGGTGCGTTCGGCGACGCCGAGCGTCGCGGCGACCTCGGCCACGCCCAGACCGATGAAGTAGCGCAGCTCCACGACCTTGGCCATGCGCTCGTCGAACGCGGCGAGCTCGTCCAGGGCGGTGTCGAGGTTCGCCAGATCGGTGCCGTCCGGAATCGGCAGCTCGAGCGCGGCGGTGAAGTCGTCGCGCAGCCAGCCGCCGCCGTGCTTGTCGGTGCGTGCCGCGCGCGCCCGGTCGACCAGGTTCTGGCGCATCATCCGCGCCGCCGCATTGAGCAGGTGCGCGGTGCTCTGGAAGTCGGCTGCGGGCCGGTCCAGCAGGCGCAGCAGCACGTCGTGCACGAGCGCCGTGGTCTGCAGCGTCGTGTGGCCGCTCTGGCCGCGCAGCTGGCTGGCCGCGATCCGCCGCAGGTCCGCGTAGACCAGCGGCAGCAGACGCTCCAAGGCCGCCTTGTCGCCTTCGCGCCATCGAACCAGCCATCGGGTCACGCTGTCGCCGGTCGCCTCGCTCATGCGCCGAAGGTAGCGTTTCGGGCCGGCCGCTGCCAAGCCGGGGCGCACGCCCCGGCTCGGCCGGCGCCGGCCCGACCGCGCCGGCGCTCCGATGATGCCGCCGATCGGGCATGCGGCGCCTACTCGTGTCCGTAGCGGAAGATCAGATCGTTGACGAAGCCCTCGGGGGCGATCCGCGAGGTGAAGTACATCTTCTGCCAGCTGCCGACCGTATCGTCCTTGGCCCAGCCGGCCGTCACGAAGCCGCCGTTGGGCCCGGCCACGATGTCGCCGAAGATCGCGTCCCCCGAGGCGATGCCCATGACCCGGAACGACAGGAAGCTGCCGTTGAGCGCATTGACCACGGCCAGCTGCGGATCGTCGACGAGGTTCGGATCCCAGTAGCCGGCGATGCCGAGGTTGGCACCGCTGCGCGTGATCGCGCGCGGGATCGTCGGACCCAGGTTGACCGTGCAGCCGGCACCGCAGCCGCCGAACACGATCTTGCCGCCGCTGCCGAACTCGCTGTTGAGGGTGCCGCCGCTGTTGAGGCGCGCCACGCCGACGCCGTTGCTGAACTGGCGCGCCACGCTGGCGACCAGGTAGATGTCCTCCACGTAGCTGACGTTCGGAATCGTGCCGACCATGTGGTAGTCGGTGTGCATCGCGACCGCACGGTCCTCGAGATTGCCGCCGTTGTCGAACGGCACGCAGGCGATGCCGCCGGTGCCGAAGCCGGTGTCGAGCGTGCCGTTGTCGTTGAAGCGCGCCACGCACGGATCGTGGTCACCGCTGTTGTCGTACTTCTTCGTGAAGGCGACGTAGAACTTCGGCGAGATCTGCACCGCCAGGCTCTTGGCGTAGTCGAGCGCGATGCCGGTGATCGGACAGAAGCCGCCGATCTGCGCGCCCGAGCAGCCGCCGGCGGCGGTCGGCAGCGTGAACACGGGCGCACCGTTGCCGCCGAACGTCGAGTTGAAGCTCAGCGTGCCGTCGGCGTTGATGTTGAAGCGCGCGGTCCAGAACTTGGTCCACCAGCCGCCGGCCGAGTTGCCGCCGAGCAGGGTCAGCTTGCTGCCGGAGATCGCCATGTCGCGCGCGTTGTTGTAGACGTCGTTGTCGGGATGGACGAACCACCAGCCGACGAAGCGGCCGGTGTCGGCGAACGCGATCACCGCCGGCCGATACTTCTCGAGTCCGTCGACGTACTTGTCGTCGACCAGCACGTAGAGGTAGCCGCTGCGCTGCACGATCGCGGCGACGTTGGTGATCTTCGGCGAGTTGGCCGCGCCGTTCGGATAGACGATGTACTGGTTCGCGTTGTGGCCGAACGGCGCGCTGATGGCCGGCCAGGTCACGCGGCGTCCGGACGGGCTGTAGCGGACGATGCCGAGCTGCTGGTCGCCCGAGCCGGCCGGGATCAGGCCGGCGACGACGACGTCGCCGTTGGGCAGGCGCACCAGTTTCTGGCCGTCGTAGGCGGCATTGGACGTACCGGCGAAGCGGTCGACCGAGATGCCGCCGACGCCGAACGAGGGATCGTAGACGAAGTCGTTGGCGCCGGCCGGCATCTCCGGCTCGGACGCCGGTGCGTCGAGCGGACCGAGCGGTTTGGGCTGGGCGACGGCGGCGCCGGCCGCGAAGGCGAGCAACCAGCCGGCGAGGAAGAGCATGCGGCGGCCGTGCGCCCCGGCGCGGCGGCCGGACCGCGTCGAATCGGAACGCGTCGAATCTGAGGCGATGTTCATTGCGTGAGCTCCTGCTTGTCCAAAGACGAGCCGCCGGTACCGTTGGAACAGGAACGGCCGCGGCGGTACTGGCCCCCTTCGCCCTCGGATACGCGAAACTCCGCCGCGATCAGACACGTCGCTCCGGCGCCGGGCACAGCGGTCGCGCCGCGGCTTTGCTACGCTTGGGCGTCTTTGTCGCCGGGGCGGGTTTCAGGGGATGGTCGGACCGATGTCCAGCGTCGATCGCGAGCGCTATGCCGGGCTCGGTGCCGCCGCGGCCTGCCTGATCCTGGCCGCGCTCGCGCTGTGGCTGCTGGCGCGTCTGATCTGGCTGCTGCTGGCCGGCCCCCCGCCGGCGCCTGACGCGCCGGCCGCAGGCGCCGCGACGGTACCGGCGGCGCCGGTCTCGATCGCGCAATGGCACGTCTTCGGCACGCACGACCGGGTCAGGCCGGACGGCCGTATCGCGCCGGCGACGACGCTGGCACTGACGCTGCGCGGCACGCTCGCCGACGCCGATCCGCAGGCCGGCGTCGCGGTCATCGGCGACGGCCAGGGCGGCGAACGCGCCTGGCGCGCCGGCAGCGAGATCGCACCGGGCGTGCGCCTGCAGGCGGTCTACGCCGACTACGTGATCCTGCTGCACGACGGCGCCGAGGAAACGCTGCGGCTGCCGCGCGAGACCTCGCTGGCACCGGCCGACATCGTCAAGCCGACGCCGGCTACCGTGCGCAGCGGCGAACGGCGCCCCGCCTTCCCGGCCGATCCGCCGGCCGCCGCGGCGACCTACACACCGCCGCAGATGGCGCACGGTGCGGTCGACTGGCAGCAGGCGATGACCCAGCTCAAGGGCGGCGCCGACCTCGCCGGCCATCTGCAGCCGGTCCGCGAGAACGGCCGCGTCGTCGGCATGCAGATCGCCGGCATCGATCCGGCGTTGCTGGCCCGCTACGGGCTGCAGCCGGGCGACGTCGTCACCTCGATCAACGGCGTGGCGGTCGGCTCGGCGACGCCGAGCCCGCAGCTGCTCGCCAGTCTCCAGAGCGGCGGCAGCGTCCGCGCCCGCGTGCTGCGCAACGGCCAGCCGGTCGACCTCAACCTGAGCCTGCAATGACCCCGACCATGAGCCTTCCGCGATGATCCGCGCCGCGCGCCTTCGTCCGCTTCTTCTCGCCGCCGCCGCGATCGCCGCCGGCGCCGGCGCCGGCGCACAGACCCCGGCGGCCGCGCCGGCGGCCGCCGCGCCGCCGCCGGGTCACACGGTCACGGCCGACGGCCGGCATACGTTGAACCTGCGCGACGCCGACATCCAGGCGCTGATCGCGACGGTGTCGGAGATCACCGGCAAGAACTTCATCATCGGGCCGAACGTGCAGGGCAAGGTCAACGTCGTCTCGGCCCAGCCGATGCGGCCCGACGAGATCTACGACGTGTTCCTGTCGGTGCTGCGCGTGCACGGCTACGCGGCGCTGCCGGCCGGGAGCATGGTCAAGATCCTGCCCGAGGCGATGGCGCAGCAGGACGCCACACCGGCGGCGACGCGCAGCGGCAGCGCCGACGAGCTGGTCACGCAGGTGGTGCCGGTTCGTCACGTCTCGGCCAACGAGCTCAGCGGCGTGCTCAAGCCGCTGATGTCGCCGGGCGCGCAGGTGATCCCGCACGCCTCGTCCAATGCGCTGGTCGTGTCCGACCGTGCCGGCAACGTGCAGCGGCTGGTCGCGCTGGTGCAGCGCATCGACACCGTTTCCGACGCCGAGGTCGAGGTCATCCCGCTCGGACACGCCAACGCGTCCGAGCTCGCGCGCACGCTGACCCTGCTCGCCGACGACAAGAACGCGCAGGCCAACGGCGAGGCCGCGCGCGTGTTCGCCGACACGCGCACCAACTCGGTGCTGCTGTCCGGTGCCAAGAGCACGCGGCTGCGCCTGCGTGCGCTGATCGCGCATCTGGACACGCCGATCGAGAGCGGCGGCGACACCCAGGTGGTCTATCTGCGCTACGCGACCGCCAAGGACCTCGTGCCGATCCTCGAGAAGGTCGCCGCGACGCTGAGCGGTGTCGCGCCCCCGCAGCCGCGCGAGGGCGAGGCCGGCGCGTTCGGTGCCGGCGCAGCGCCGGCGACGATCCAGGCGCACGACCAGACCAATGCCTTGGTGATCAGCGCGCCGCCGGCGATCTTCCGCTCGCTCGCCTCGGTGGTGCGCCAGCTCGACGTGCGCCGCGCGCAGGTGCTGATCGAGGCGGTCATCGCCGAAGTCGCCGACTCGACCGCCAGCGAGATCGGCGTGCAGTGGTTCACCGCGCCGCAGCGCGAGGACGGCTCGATCGGCCAGGGCGTCATCGGCGGCACCAACTTCGGCGGCCCCAACGGCACCTCGAGCCTGATCGGGCTGGCGACCAATCCGCTCGGCCTCGCCGGCGCGGGCGGTCTCTCGCTCGGCTACGTCGACGGCACGATCAGCCTCGGCGGCGAGGAGATCCTGAACCTGGGCGCGCTGGTGCGCGCGCTGCGCGGCGACGGCAAGAACAACATCCTCTCGACGCCCTCGATCCTGACGCTCGACAACGAAGAGGCCGAGATCAAGGTCGCGCAGGAAGTCCCGTTCCTGACCGGCCAGTACACCAACACCTCGACCACCGGCGGCGCCAACCTGCCGACCAATCCGTTCCAGACGATCGAACGCAAGGACGTCGGCATCGTCCTGAAGGTGACGCCGCAGATCAACGAGGGCAATTCGGTCCGGCTCAGCATCCATCAGGAAGTCTCCTCGCTCGCGCAGCCGGTCTCCGGCGCGGTCGACCTGATCACCAACAAGCGCGAGCTGACCACGACCGCGCTGATCGAGGACCGCTCGATGCTGGTGCTCGGCGGCCTGATCGACAACAACGTCACCGACTCGACCTCCAAGGTGCCGGCGCTCGGCGACATTCCGCTGATCGGCAACCTGTTCCGCTACCGCTCCAACCGCAGCGACAAGCGCGACCTGATGGTGTTCCTGCGCCCGCAGATCCTGCGCGACGCGGCGGTCGAGGCTTCGGTGTCGAGCGAGAAGTACAACTACATGCGCACCGAGCAGCTGCAGATGCGCAGCGACCGCCAGGCGCTGACGCCGCGCGAGCGCCGCCCGCTGCTGCCGGAGGTGCACGACTTCCTGCAGACGCCGTCGCTGGAGCCGGCACCGCCGCCGCGGCGCGGAGAGCGCCGGTGAACCAGGCAGCGCCGGCGCGGCCGGGCTTCGGCTATGCGCGCCGCCACGGCGCGACGCTGACCGGCTGGAGCGAGGGCGCCGCCGAGATCGCGTGCCGCCCCGGCGTGCGCGCCGAGGTGCTCGCCGAGCTGCGCCGTCATCTGGGCGCGCCGCTGAAGCTGACGACGCACGCACCCGAGGCGTTCGAGCGGCTGCTGCGCACGCTCTACGAGCAGGGCGACGACGCGCGCACGATGGTCTCGGACCTCGACGACACGGCCGACCTCAAGGCGCTGGCCGACGATCTGCCCGAACCGGAGGACCTGCTCGAAAGCGACGACGACGCGCCGATCATCCGCCTGATCAACGCGCTGCTGACCGAGGCGGTCAAGGAAGGCGCCTCGGACATCCACATCGAGCCGTACGAGAACCGCCTCGTCGTGCGCTTCCGCATCGACGGCGTGCTGCGCGAGGTGCTGGCGCCGCAGAAGGCGATCGCGGCCGCCGTGGTCAGCCGCATCAAGGTCATGGCGCGCCTGGACATCGCCGAGAAGCGCCTGCCACAGGACGGCCGCATCGGCTTGCGCATCGCCGGCCGCCCGGTCGACGTGCGCGTGTCGACGATTCCGGCCGGCCGCGGCGAGCGCGTCGTGCTGCGCCTGCTCGACAAGCAGGCCGGCAAGCTCGACCTGGCCCAGCTCGGCATGGACGAGGCCGGCCGCCGCAAGCTGGAGGACCTGATCGCGCGGCCGCACGGCATCGTGCTGGTGACCGGCCCGACCGGCTCGGGCAAGACCACGACACTGTACGGCGCGCTGCTCAAGCTCAACGACAGCTCGCGCAACATCATGACGGTCGAGGATCCGATCGAGTACTACATCGACGGCGTCGGCCAGACCCAGGTCAACACGCGCGTCGACATGACCTTCGCGCGCGGGCTGCGCGCGATCCTGCGCCAGGATCCGGACGTCGTCATGGTCGGCGAGATCCGCGACCTGGAGACCGCCGAGATCGCCGTGCAGGCCTCGCTGACCGGCCATCTGGTGCTGTCGACGCTGCACACCAACTCGGCGGTCGGCGCGATCGCGCGACTGCGCGACATGGGCGTCGAGCCGTTCCTGCTCGCCTCGAGCCTGGTCGCGGTGATCGCGCAGCGGCTCGTACGCACGCTCGATCCGGCCGAGCGCGAGCCGTATCAGGCCACGCCCGTCGAGCTGGCCGCGTTCGGCCAGCCGGCCGACAGCCTCGTCACGCTGTACCGCCCGCGCGCCGGACTCGACAGCCGCCACGCAGGCTACAAGGGCCGCACCAGCATCTACGAACTGGTGCCGGTCGACGACACGCTGCGCCGGCTGATCCACGAAGGCGCCTCGGAAGCCGAGATCGAGCGCCATGCGCGCAGCCGCAGCGCGTCGATCCTCGAGGACGGCTGGCGCAAATGCCTGGCCGGCGTGACCTCGACCGAGGAAGTGCTGCGCGTGACGCGCGAGGATTGACGCGCTCGCGCAGCATGCAGCGCCGTCGTCGCGACGCGTGCTTCGACAGGTCGGCAAGTCCTCGCGCCGGATCGGCAGTGTCCGGCGGCTGCGCAGGCGTTCGGCGCATCGCCTCAGACCGTTCGGCATGCGTGCGTTCTCTCACGCGTCGCGGTGACGGCTCTCGCGTCCAGCAAGGTCTCGCGACATCGGAGCGAGATCTCGATCTGTCGCGGCCGGCGCAGACCGGTCGTGCCGTGAATGCCGCGATCGCCGGCCGTCGACCGATCGGGAGGACCGGCGCGAAACACGGACGATTCGACGTCCCGACGCCGGCCGGATCGCCCGGGCCGGACATCGCCGCTTTGCAGCCGGCCGCCGACGTGCTATCAATGGCCGCCATGCAGACGCGCAACGCCATTGCCTTCTTTTGGTATTACGTCTTTCCGATGCCACCGGCGGAGGAAGGAGCGCGTTCGACCTGAGGCATTCCCTCGAAGACGCATCCCGAAAGCCGCCAGCGAACCTGGCGGCTTTTTTGTTGCCCGCTTTTTCCCGCCGCTCCCCCGAGAGACCCCCGATGGCACCGCAGACCGACGACCTTCGCATCCAATCGATACGACCGCTGCTGACGCCGGCGACGCTGCTCGACGAGCTGCCGTGCGACGCCGCCGCGTCGGCCTCCGTAGCCGGCGGACGCGCCGCACTGCACGCGATACTCGGCGGCCGCGACGACCGGCTCGCGGTCGTGATCGGCCCCTGCTCGATCCACGACCCCGAGGCCGCGCTCGACTACGCGAACCGGCTGCGGCCGCTGCGCGAGACGCTCGGCGACGCACTCGAGCTGGTCATGCGCGTCTACTTCGAGAAGCCGCGGACCACGATCGGCTGGAAGGGCCTGATCAACGATCCGGATCTGGACGGCCGTTTCGACATCAACAAGGGGCTGCGCATCGCGCGCGGTCTGCTGCGCGAGATCAACCGGATCGGACTGCCGACCGGCGTGGAGTTTCTCGACGTGATCTCGCCGCAGTACCTGGCCGACCTGGTCGCCTGGGGCGCGATCGGCGCGCGCACGACCGAGAGCCAGGTCCATCGCGAGCTCGCCTCCGGCCTGTCCTGCCCGGTCGGCTTCAAGAACGGCACCGACGGCGACGTCAAGATCGCGGTCGACGCGGTCGGTGCGGCCGCGCATCCGCACCATTTCCTGTCGGTCACCAAGCAGGGCCGCAGCGCGATCGTCACGACGCACGGCAACCGCGACTGCCACGTGATCCTGCGCGGCGGCCGTGCGCCCAACTACGACGCAGCCAGCGTCGAGGCCGCGGCCGGCCTGCTGCAACGGGCCGGTCTGCCGGCGCGGCTGATGATCGACGCCAGCCACGCCAACAGCGGCAAGGACCCGGACCGGCAGCCGGTCGTGATCGACGACGTCGCGCGGCAGATCGAGACCGGCGAGACGCGCATCGTCGGTGCGATGATCGAGAGCCATCTGGTCGGCGGCCGCGAGGATCTGGTCGCCGGCCGCACGCCGACCTACGGCAGAAGCATCACCGACGGCTGCCTCGGCTGGGACGCGTCGGTGCGCGTGCTCGAGCGGCTGGCCGCCGCGGTGCGCGAACGGCGCGCGATGCGGACACGCGCGGCCTGAGCGCCGCGTCACACTCAGCCGCCGCGCGATCCGGACGTCGGCCAGGCGCGGATCTGCGCGAGGTCCGGCAGGGCGCGCGCCCACAGCGTCTCGAAGCCGCCGGCCAGTTCGCCGGCGAGGCCCTGATCGTGCACCAGCAGCGAGGCCAGGCGTCCGTCGCCGGCGAACGGATGATCGACCGCGAGCACCACCTGCTCCTCGTCGATCAGATGGAACGGATGGCCGATCTCGGCGCAATAGCGCAGCGCAGCCGGCTCCGGCAATACGTCGGCGAACGCATGCAGGAAGCGGCGCACCGCGGCGCCGTCGCGACGGCCGAAGCCGATCATCACGCGATGCTCGAAACCGCTGCGGCGGCGGCTGCCGGCGATCAGCCGCAGCACGTCGAAGCCGGCCTCGCGAACCTGCTCGATCGCCCGCAGATCGCCCGGCTCCAGATACGACAGTACGCGGCGGCGCGCGGCGGCGAGACGGCTGACGTGACGCTTGACGTGGCTCTCGCTGCCGAGCGCCATGTCGGCACGGCGCTCGCCGCCGGCGAGCCGGTGCGGCAGGCGCGCCAGCGCGTCGCGCAGGCCGTCGATGCGCCGCACCGCCTGCTCGGCGCGCTCGCGGACCTGGGCGGCCAGCCGGTCGACCAGCAGATCGGCCGGCAGCGCCTGATACAGGCGCGGACGCGAACGGCGGATGTCGACCAGGCCGTCACGGCCGAGCGACTCCATCGCCGCGTAGATCTTCGAGGTCGGAATATCGCCGTCGCGGCACAGCGTGGCCGCGTCGGCGACGCCGTGCACGGCCAGCGTGACCAGCGCGCGCTTCTCGTAGCTGCCGAGGCCGGCGCCCTCGAGCAGCGCAAAATCGGCCCAGACGACGCCTGCCGCGCCCTGGCCCGGCAGCGCGCCGCGGCCGGACACCCGCGACCTGACCGGCGCTGACCGGCCGGCGGGCGCTTCGCGTTCGACCGGCTTGCCGCGCCTGATCGGCAGCCCGCTTCCACCCGGCATCTTTCTACTCCTGAAAGTAGATGAATCGGCGCGCAGTATCGGTCGATACTGGCCGCCCCGACAACGCCAGGAGCAGACCCCGTGACCGAACCGCGCCCCCGTTCCGTGATGCCGCTGCGCTACGTCGAGTCCGTCGACGCGACGCGCCTGTTCTATCTGGAGGCGCTCGGCTTCGAGTCGCTGATGGGCGTCGTCGGCAAGGACGGCGCGCTCGACTTCGCGATCGTGCAGCGCGAGGGCGCGATGCTGATGCTGTCGCGTCCGGAGGACACCGGCACGACACAGGGTCCGCTGGCGATCTACATCGAGGTCGGCGACGTCGACGCATACCACGCCGAACTCGTCGCGCGCGGCGTCGCGGTCGCCGAACCGCCGACGACGCAGTGGTGGGGCGACCGCACGTTCTCGGTGATCGACCCGGCCGGCGACGCGCTGTGGTTCTGGCAGACGGTCGGCCCGATCGAGCCGCCGCCCGGCGTGACGGTGATCTGAGGCGCGCGCCGCGTCAGACCGGCTTCTTGCTCGGCCGCTTCCAGCCCGGCACGGTGGCCTGGCGCGCGCGCGCGATCGTCAGCGCGCCGGCCGGAGCCTCCTTGCTGATGACCGAGCCGGCGCCGATCGTCGCGTCCTTGCCGATCGTGACCGGCGCGACCAGGGCGGTGTTCGAACCGATGAAGGCGCCGTCCTCGATCCGCGTCGTCGACTTGTTGACGCCGTCGTAGTTGCAGGTGATCGTGCCGGCGCCGATGTTGACGCCGGCGCCGACCTCGGCGTCGCCGAGATAGGTCAGGTGGTTGGCCTTGGAGCCGGCGCCGATGCGCGCCTTCTTGGTCTCCACGAAGTTGCCGACATGGGCGCCTTCGGCCAGCTCGGTGCCGGGGCGCAGCCGCGCGAACGGACCGATCGTGCACGGCCCGAGCGTGACGACGCCGTCCAGGTCGCAATGCGCGCGCACCTCGGTGCCGGCCGCCAGATGCGAGTCCTTGATGCGGCAGAACGGACCGATGCGCACGCCGTCGTCGAGCTCGACCTGGCCTTCGAGGATCACGTCGATGTCGATCTCGACGTCGCGGCCGACGCGCACGTCGCCGCGCACGTCGAAGCGCACCGGATCAGCGAAGCGCACGCCGCGCGTGGCCAGGTCGGTCGCGCGCAGCCGCTGGTAGAGTCGTTCCAGTGCGGCCAGCTGCCACGGGTCGTTGGCGCCGAACACTTCCTGCGGATTGAGGCACAGGCTCGCCTCGGCCGGCTGTCCCTCGTCGTTGGCCTGCGCGTAGACGTCGGTCAGGTAGTACTCGCGCTGTGCGTTGGCGTCGGTCAGATTGTTGATCCACACGCGCAGCCGGCGCGCGTCGGCGGCCAGGATGCCGCTGTTGACCCAGGTGATCGCGCGCTGGTCCGGCGTGCAGTCCTTCTCCTCGATGATCGCGCGCACGCGGCCGATGCCGTCGCGCACGACGCGGCCATAGCCGTACGGATTGTCGAGCTGGGTCACCAGCGCGGCCAGCGGCGCGCGGATCGCCAGCAGCTTGCGCAGCGTGTCGACGCCGATCAGCGGCACGTCGCCGTACAGCACCAGCACGCGCGCGTCCTCGGGCACGCCCGGCATCGCCAGCTGCACCGCATGGCCGGTGCCGCGCTGCTCGGCCTGCTGGACCCAGGTCAGATCGCCGAGATCGGTCGTATGCGCGCGCACCTGGTCGCCGAGGTGGCCGTAGACGACGTGGATGCGCGCCGGCTGCAGCGCACGCGCCGAATCGAGCACGTGGGCGAGCATCGGCCGGCCGGCCAGCGGCATCAGCACCTTGGCGCGCGCGGATTTCATGCGCTTGCCCTCGCCGGCGGCGAGGATCACGACGTGCAGCGGGGCTTCGTTCTCGGACATGGCAGGCCTTGGCTGGAATCCCTCGGGAAAGAAAGCGCCGGGCGGGCGCCGGCGCGTGCGATCGGCGACGTTACCGCAAATCGGGCGCCGCTACCGCCGGCGGTGCGGACGGCGCCTCGGCACCGTCCGCCGCGGTACCGGCATCGACGACCGGACGGCCGTCGACCTGCCGGAACGCGAACCGGTAGTCCAGGTGGAACGGCAGCGTGCGGGTCTCGGGCAGGTACTCGATCTCGATGTCGCCGTCGGGCAGGCGCCGCCGCCGCTCGACCGCGCGTGTCTCGGCCAGCGGGCTGAAGCGCCAGCCCGCGCAGGCGGCGCGTACCGCATCCAGGAACGCATCGCCGGCCGGGTCCGCGTCGAGCGGCCGGACCTCGTCGACCCGGCCCTGTGCGTCGACGATCAGCCGTACGCGCACGATGCGCGGCGCGAGGCGCTGCGCGAGCAGATCGGGCGGATAGAGCGGCAGCGCGTTGTCGGCCGAAGCCTGCGGCTGCGCGTAGGTGGCGCCTTCGGCGACCTCGTAGCGGTCGGCCGACGCGGCCACGAGCGGCTGCGCGTCGACTTCGCCGGACGGCGGCGGCGGTGGCGGTGCCTGCGTCGGCACGCTGCGGCATGCCGCCAGCGACAACGCCAGCGCGAGGCCCGCGATCCGACGGCGGCCGGTGCCGGTGCCGCGGATACGACAACGCCGGCACGAGGCCGGCGTTGTCGTTTGCCACCCTGTGGTCGCAGGGAACATCGTCGGTGATCGATCAGTGCCTGAGGCTGCGCCGCAGCTGCTCGAGCGCCTGCAGCTGGGCCACCGCCTGCGCGAGTTGGGCCTGCGCTTCGGCGATCTCCATCGCGCCGTTGCGGTCGGCCAGTGCACGCTCGGCCTCTTCCTTGGCCTTGCGCGCGGCCGCCTCGTCGAGGTCGGCGGCGCGGGCGGCCGTGTCGGCCAGGATCGTCACCAGTTCCGGCTGCACCTCGAGGATGCCGCCGGATACGTAAAAGAACTGCTCCTCGCCGTTCTCGCGCTGCACCCGGACCTGGCCCGGACGCAGACGCGTGATCAACGGCGCGTGCCGCGGCGCGATGCCGAGCTCGCCCATCTCGCCGGACGCCACGACCAGGGTCGCGTCACCGGCGAAGATCTCGCTCTCGGCACTGACGATTTCGCAGCGAATCGTGCTCATGTCGCCTCCCCGCCTCAGGCGGCCTTCTTCGCCATCTCGTTGGCCTTCGCGATGGCCTCGTCGATGCCGCCGACCATGTAGAACGCCTGCTCCGGCAGGTGGTCCACTTCGCCCTCGACGATCATCTTGAAGCCGCGGATCGTCTCCTTCAGCGTCACGTACTTGCCGGGCGAGCCGGTGAACACCTCGGCGACGTGGAACGGCTGCGAGAAGAAGCGCTCGCACTTGCGTGCACGGTAGACGGTCTGCTTGTCCTCTTCGGACAGCTCGTCCATGCCCAGGATCGCGATGATGTCCTTGAGTTCCTTGTAGCGCTGCAGCGTGCCCTGCACCTTGCGCGCGACGTCGTAGTGCTCGTGGCCGATGACGTTCGGGTCGAGCTGGCGGCTGGTCGAATCGAGCGGATCGACCGCCGGATAGATGCCGAGCGAGGCGATGTTGCGCGACAGCGTCACGGTCGAGTCCAGATGCGCGAAGGTCGTCGCCGGCGACGGGTCGGTCAGGTCGTCGGCCGGCACGTAGACGGCCTGGATCGACGTGATCGAGCCGGTCTTGGTCGAGGTGATGCGCTCCTGCAGCACGCCCATCTCCTCGGCCAGCGTCGGCTGGTAGCCCACCGCCGACGGCATGCGGCCGAGCAGCGCGGACACCTCGGTACCGGCCAGCGTGTAGCGGTAGATGTTGTCGACGAACAGCAGCACATCCTTGCCCTTGCCCGAGGCGTCCTTCTCGTCGCGGAAGTACTCGGCCATCGTCAGGCCGGTCAGCGCGACGCGCAGGCGGTTGCCCGGCGGCTCGTTCATCTGGCCGTAGACCATCGCCACCTTGTCGAGGACGTTGGAGTCCTTCATCTCGTGGTAGAAGTCGTTGCCCTCGCGGGTGCGCTCGCCGACGCCGGCGAACACCGACAGACCCGAGTGCTGCTTGGCGATGTTGTTGATCAGTTCCATCATGTTGACGGTCTTGCCGACACCGGCGCCGCCGAACAGGCCGACCTTGCCGCCCTTCGCGAACGGGCAGACCAGATCGATGACCTTGATGCCGGTCTCGAGCAGCTCGTTGGCCGCGGCCTGCTCGTCGTAGGACGGCGACGGGCGGTGGATGACCCACTGCTCCTGCTCGCCGATCGGGCCGGCCTCGTCGATCGGGTTGCCGAGCACGTCCATGATGCGGCCGAGCGTCGCTTTGCCGACCGGCACCTTGATGCCTTCGCCGGTGTTGGTCGCGATCAGGCCGCGCTTGAGGCCGTCGGTCGAGCCCAGCGCGATCGTGCGGACGACGCCGTCGCCGAGCTGCTGCTGGACCTCGAGCGTGATCGCCGTGCCTTCCACCTTGAGCGCGTCGTACACCTTCGGCACGGCATCGCGCGGGAATTCGACGTCGATGACGGCGCCGATGATTTGTACGACTTTGCCCTGGCTCATGACTTCGCTCCGAATGACTCTTTTGGGTTCAGGTGAGCGCCGCCTGGGCGTCGCTCCAATCTAACGGTGCGACCAAGGACGGTCGCTTTTTGATTCTCGCGATCAAGGATGATCGCCCAACTGCTCACGGCCATGGATGGCCGCCTCTTGATCTTCGCGATCAAGGACGATCGCATTCACACCGCTGCCGCGCCGCCGACGATCTCCGAGATTTCCTGGGTGATCGCGGCCTGGCGCGCCTTGTTGTAGACCAGCGTCAGCGAGCCGATCGCCTTGGTCGCATTGTCCGAGGCGCTCTTCATTGCGACCATGCGCGCGGCATGCTCGCTGGCGAGGTTCTCGAGCACCGACTGGTAGACCAGCGACTCGACGTAGCGGACCATGACGTGGTCGAGCACGGTCGGCGCGTCCGGTTCGTAGATGTAGTCCCACTGGTGCTTGGCCGCCAGATCGTCCGACGGCGGCAGCGGCAGCAGCTGGTCGATCACCGCACGCTGCGTCATCGTGTTGACGAAGTTGCTGTAGACCAGGTTGAGGCGGTCGATGCGGCCTTCGGTGTACGCGTCGAGCATGACCTTGATCACGCCGATCAGGTCGGCGATCTGCGGCTTCTCGCCCAGATGCGTCACGCTGCCGACCATGTTGACCTTGAGGCGGCGGAAGAACGCCAGCGCCTTGTTGCCGATGCACACCACGTCGACCGCGACGCCCTTGCTCTCCCACTCGCGCAGGTCCGCCAGCACGCGGCGGAACATGTTCGAGTTCAGGCCGCCGGCAAGGCCGCGGTCGCTCGAGACGATGATGTAGCCGACCCGCTTGATCTCGCTGCGCTCGACCATGAACGGGTGGCGATAGTCGACGTTGGCCTGGGCGATGTGGCCGACCAGGGTCCGCATCAGTCGCGCGTACGGGCGCGAGGCCTTCATCAGATCCTGCGCCTTGCGGATCTTCGAGGCCGAGACCATCTCCAGCGCGCGCGTCACCTTGCGGGTGTTCTGCACGCTCTTGATCTTGGTTTTGATTTCGCGTCCGCCGGCCACGTCTACCTCTCAGAACGTTCGATGTGCGTTGGATCGATGCGCGCGCGAGCGCGCGATCACCAGCTGCCCGTCTTCTTGAACTCTTCGATGCCCTTCTTGAAGCTGGCCTCGAAGTCGCCGTTCCAGTCGCCGGTCTGGACGATCTTGGTCATCAGATCGCCGTAGTTGGCGTGGAAGTGCGCGTGCAGCGCCTTCTCGAACGGCAGGATCTCGGCGACCTTCAGATCGTCGAGGTAGCCCTTCTCGGCCGCGTAGACCGACAGCGCCAGCTCGGCGATCGACAGCGGCGCGTACTGCTTCTGCTTCATCAGCTCGGTCACGCGCTGGCCGCGCTCGAGCTGGGCGCGGGTGGCCGCGTCGAGGTCCGAGGCGAACTGCGCGAACGCGGCGAGTTCGCGGAACTGCGCGAGCGCCAGCTTCACGCCGCCCGACAGCTTCTTGACGATCTTGGTCTGGGCCGCGCCGCCGACGCGCGACACCGACACGCCGGCGTTGACGGCCGGACGGATGCCGGCGTTGAACAGATTCTGGCCGTCGGTGATCGAGATCACGTTGGTCGGCACGAACGCCGAGACGTCGCCGGCCTGGGTCTCGATGATCGGCAGCGCGGTCAGCGAACCGGTCTGGCCCTTGACGGCGCCGTTGGTGAACTTCTCGACGTACTCCTCCGAGACGCGCGCGGCGCGCTCGAGCAGACGCGAGTGCAGATAGAACACGTCGCCCGGATACGCCTCGCGGCCCGGCGGACGGCGCAGCAGCAGCGAGATCTGACGGTAGGCCCAGGCCTGCTTGGTCAGGTCGTCGTAGACGATCAGCGCGTCTTCGCCGTTGTCACGGAAGAACTCGCCCATCGCGCAGCCCGAATACGGCGCGATGTACTGCATCGCGGCCGATTCGGACGCCGAGGCGGCGACGATGATCGTGTGCTCGAGCGCACCGTGCTCCTCGAGCTTGCGCACCACGTTGGCGATCGAGCTCTGCTTCTGGCCGATCGCGACGTAGATGCATTTGATGCCCGAACCCTTCTGGTTGATGATCGCGTCGACAGCCAGGGCGGTCTTGCCGGTCTGGCGGTCGCCGATGATCAGCTCGCGCTGGCCGCGGCCGACCGGGATCATCGAGTCGACCGACTTGTAGCCGGTCTGCACCGGCTGGTCGACCGACTTGCGCCAGATCACGCCCGGCGCGACCTTCTCGATCGCCGAGGTCTGCGTGGCGTTGATCGGACCCTTGCCGTCGATCGGATTGCCGAGCGCGTCGACCACGCGGCCGAGCAGTTCGCGGCCGACCGGCACCTCGAGGATGCGGCCGGTGGTCTTGGCGGTGTCGCCCTCGCGCAGGTGCTCGTAGTCGCCGAGCACGACCGCGCCAACCGAGTCGCGCTCGAGGTTCAGCGCCAGCGCGAACGTGTTGCCCGGCAGCTCGATCATCTCGCCCGACATCACGTCGTTCAGGCCGTGCACGCGCACGATGCCGTCGGACACACTGGTCAGCGTGCCTTCGTTGCGCGCTTCGGCGCCGAGCTTGAACTTCTCGATGCGGCTCTTGATGAGCTCGCTGATTTCCGACGGGTTGATCTGGGTAGCCATGGTCGTTTCCGTATGGGGCGGGCGTATCGTCCGCCTGCAAGTTCGATTAGTGGGTCAGTGCCTGTTCGAGGCGGGCCAGACGTCCGCGCACGGAACCGTCGATCACCACGTCGCCGGCATCGATCACCGCGCCGCCGAGGATCGCCGGATCGATCGCCTGCTCGAGCTCGATGTCGCGACCGAAGCGGCGCTTGAGCGCGTCCTTCAGCTTGTCGGCCTCGGTCGCGGCGATCGGCGCCGCGGCGCGCACGCGCACCTTGAGGACGCGTTCGGCCTCGTGCTTGAGCGCTTCGAACAGCGCGCCGATCTCCGGCAGCACGGCCAGACGGCCGTTCTCGACCAGCAGCCGCAGGAAGCCCGCGAACGCCGAATCGGCCGGCTCGCCCTCGGGCAGGAACAGCGCGACGAAGTCGTCCTGGCCGATGCGCGGATCGCCGAGCAGGGCCGCGACGCGCGGGTCGGCGGCCACCTGCGCGGCGAAGCCCAGACGCCGGGCCCAGTCGCCGAGGGTGCCGCCGTCGCGCGCCAGCTCGAACGCAGCGCGCGCGTAGGGCCGGGCCAGGGTCAGTGCACTGGACATGGGATCAGATCTCGGCGACGAGCTCGTCGATCAGCGCCTTGTGGGCGCCGGCATCGATTTCGCGGTGGAGAATCTTCTCGGCGCCGGCGACCGCCAGCGACGCGACCTTGCCGCGCAGTTCCTCGCGGGCCTTGTGCGCCATCGTCTCGATCTCGGCCGCGGCGACCGCCTTCTGCTTGGTCGCCTCGACGATCGCGTCCTGCTTGGCCTTCTCGACGATCGCCGTGGCCTGCTGATGGGCACGCTCGATGATCGCGCCGGCCTCGACGCGCGCGGACTTGATCTCCTCGGCGACGCGTGCGTCGGCGTCGGCGAGCTCCTTGCGCGCGCGGTCGGCCGCGGCCAGGCCTTCGGCGATCTTCTTCTGGCGTTCTTCGAGCGCCGCGTTGAGCGGTGGCCAGATGAACTTCATCGTGAACCAGACGAGGATCGCGAAGGAGAGCATCTGACCGAAGAATGTCATGTTGAGATTCATGACGGGTCCTCGACGTAGATGTGACGCCGGTCCTCGCAAAAGGACCGGCGACCGGCTGGCCGCGCCCGCAGGCGCAGCCAGGATCGACTTACAGGCGCGAGGTGATCGCGCCGATCAGCGGGTTGGACACCGCGAAGAACAGCGCGACCGCCAGACCGATGATGAACGCCGCGTCGATCAGGCCGGCCAGCAGGAACATGCGACCCTGCAGCATCGGCACCAGCTCCGGCTGGCGAGCCGCCGACTCGAGGAACTTCGAACCCATGATGGCAATGCCCAAGCAGGCACCGAGGGCGCCCAGGCCGATGATGATGCCGATGGCGATCGCGGTCAGGCTCTGAACTTGTGCGATGAATTCCATGATGTTCTCCGGGTATGGCAGGTGAAGGTGGACAGGAAAGGGTGACTCGGGGGAAGCGGTGGACCGGCCGTCAATGGCCTTCGCGGGCGCCGGCGATGTAGACGACCGTCAGGATCATGAAGATGTAGGCCTGCAGCAGGATGATCAGGATGTGGAAGATCGCCCAGGCCGCATTGGCGAGCACGCCGGGACCGAACGAGATCCAGCTGCCGAGCAGTCCGGCGATCAGCATGAAGACCAGCTCGCCGCCGTACATGTTGCCGAACAGTCGCATCGCCAGCGAGATCGGCTTGACCAGCCACTCGATGATGTTCATCGCGAGGTTGACCGGCGCCAGCACGATCGCCATGAAACCGTGCGCGTGGAACGGCGCGGTCAGCAGCTCCTTGCCGAAACCGAGGCCGCCCTTGGCCGCGAGCGCGTGGCCGATCAGGATGAAGAACACCGAGACCGACAGCGCGAAGGTGGTGTTCATGTCGGCCGTCGGGACCAGACGGAAATAGGTGTGATGTGCGACTTCGGCGCCGGCCGTGGTGTGGACCAGCCAGCCCGGCAGATCGAGCGGCAGCAGGTCCATCGTGTTCATGAAGACGATCCAGATGAAGATCGTCAGCGCCAGCGGCGTGACCGAGCGGCGGTCGCCGTGGAACGTGTCGCGGACCTGGCCGTCGATGAACTCGAGGATGATCTCGACGAAGGCCTGGCCCTTGGACGGCACGCCCGAGGTCGCCTTGCGCGCGGCGAGGCCGAACCACAGCAGGAACAGCAGGCCGAGCACCAGCGACACCAGCCAGGTATCGAGGTTGAAGCCGGAGCCGATCTCGACCACGTTGTGGGTCAGATGGTGTCCGATGTACTCGTTCAGACCGCCCGATTGCGCTTCGCTGGCCACGTCGACTCCGTAAAACCGTCAATGTCTGAAAAGCAGACCACCCAATTGGGATACCAATGCGACGAGTACGCCGATCAGCACGCCCAGCGGCGGGAGCAGGCCCGATCCGATCGCGATCACCAGCGCCAGACCGATCCAGACCCATTTGATGACCTGGCCGAGCACGACCGCACCGAGCGCCGCGGTCGGCGCCATCACGCGCCTGCCGAATGCCCGCCTCGCCGCCAGCCAGTATCCCGATGCGATGATGATCCCGCCGACCAGCACCGCCGATGCCGTCGGAGCGCCCCATCCCAGCGCGCACAGCGCCGCCACGACGGTCGCGCCGATCTGGACCAGCGTGGTGCGAACCGCCACCCGCCAACCGAAGGCGATGGTATTGCGCACTGCGGCACCCGATCGGAAGCGTACGTGGAAACGGCTGCGGCGACGGGCGAACGCGCCCCACCAAAGCCTGAAGATTTTAGCCTTTGCGCAGCTTCGGTCGCAACCGCAAACGCCGTCCCGGCCGGACGGCTCGAGGGGCTATTGGAACCCGGACCGGCCCCGCTGCGGCCGATCGGCGCCGGCAGCGGGCATCAGGCCGTGGGCTGCGCGCAAATGCCGCACCCCGGGCGTCCGCTCAGTGCAGCGAATCGGATGCCGGCGCGCGCGGCGTCAGCGGATCGGCCGGGGTGCCGGCGACCTGCCAGAGCGCTTCGAGATAGCCGCTGCCGAAGCCGATCGAGCCGATCGCCTCGAACTCGTAGGCGCCGGTATCGGGGTACCAGCTCGCGTTGGGGTCGATCTCGCGCAGCACCAGCGCGTCGGACTCGACGTCGACGAGTTGGCCGACATAGCTGATCTCGCCCTCGTCGTCCTCGACCATGTTGATCGACAGCAGCGGCGCGCAGGCGGCCGCGGAACGCGCGATGCCGACCCAGTCGTCGAGCTTGAAGCCGTCCGGAACGCTCAGCTGCTCGCCGCGCAGCGCGAGCGCCTTGAGCACGAACTCGGCCGCGGGGTCGTTCTCGACGAGGCTGAGGTCGGTGATCGCGATGGCCAGATAGCCGTCGAAACGCAGGGCGTCGCCGATTTCGGCGATCAGGCAGAACTCGCGCGACAGGCCGATCACGAAGCCGTGGATCACGCCGGGATGGATACGCTCACGCTGGAAGCGCATCGGGATGCGGTTTTCCAGCCCTTCGCGCAACGCCGCGCGGATGCCGCGGGCTTTGAAGGGAACGACGGTGGTCATGCGGCTATGGTGGGACCAACGGCGCCCCGGTGCAAGCCGCGGCCGGACGCGACCCGGGTCGCAACGGCGGCCTCAGGTGCGTTCGAGCCGGTAGCCGTGCTGGTAGATCGCGGTCAGCCGCCAGCCGTGTTCGCCGCCGAGTTCGAGCTTCTTGCGCAGGCGGCTCACGTGCGTGTCGACGGTGCGCGTGGAGACCTGGGCGCTCATGTTCCAGACGTTCTCGAGCAGGGCGTCGCGGCTGACGATGCGGCCGAGCCGGCGGAACAGGAACGCCGCCAGATCGAACTCGCGCTGGGTCAGATCGATGTCGCGCCCGTCCAGGCAGGCCTTGCGGCGCTTGAGGTCGATCAGATACGGCGGATTGTCGATGCGCTCGGCCGCATCCGCCTCCGAGCCTACGCCGCCCCTGCGCAGCGCCGCGGCGACGCGCGCCAGCAGTTCGAGCCGCTTCGGCGGCTTGATCACGTAGTCGTCGCCGCCGCTCGCGAAGCCCTTGACCAGATCCTCTTCGGCGGCGCGGGCGGTCAGGAAGATCACCGGCAGCTCGGCGTGGATCGAGACGCGCAGCCATTCGACGACGTCGATGCCGGTCGCGTCCGGCAGCATCCAGTCCAGCAGCAGCAGGTCGATGCCGGCCGATCCGTGCTTGCGCCGGTACTCGGTCGCATTGCCGAACAGCCGCACCGCGTAGCCGGCCTCCTGCAGCCAGTGGGCGACCAGGGCAGCCTGGTCCGGATCGTCCTCGAGCACACCGACGACGATGTCGCGCTTGATCGATGAAGGACCGCCCGTCGACGGGCGCAGGCTGCGGGTGGGATCGGTCATTCGTTGAGGACGTCCGTCGCTCCGAGGCATACCACTCGACCATGCCGGACGGCGCCAGTCAATCCCGGCGTCGGCGCGGCCCGGCCGCTGCCGGCGGCGCTGCGCCTCGTGCGGTCGCCGCCGTCGTCGCGGCCGAGGCCGGACGCGCCCGCTACGCGCCCGCTACGCGACGGCTGCGGCCGGCGGGGCCGGACGGCGCGCGCGCGGCATGTAGCGCAGCCAGACCAGGAACACGACCAGCGCGTCGAGCACGATGAGCGCCTGCCACAGGTACAGATGGAACCACTCGAACCACAGCTGGCTCCACTGGCCGAGGTAGAACAGGCTGATGATGCGGACCAGGTTGACCGCCTGGATCGCCACGAAGCCCAGGCCGATGCCGATCAGGCGGTAACGCCACGGCGCCGGGAACGCGATGATCGCCGAGACCAGGATGATGACCGCCTCCAGCCCGTTGCAGCCGCGCTCGATGCTGATCGCGAAGCCGTTGGACGCGCTGCGGATGATGTTGCCGGTGGCGGCGGCGTCGGCGTCGAACAGCTGGATCAGCCAGACGCTGATGTCGGCCAGCAGCGCGGTGAACGGCAGGATCACGTGGCGCTCGACCGGCTCGATCAGGTCGAGCGGGAACAGGATACCGACGCACAGCAGGAACACGAGAATGAAGCGGGTCATATGCCAAGTCTAGAGGCTGTCGCGGCGGTTTGCGCGCCGCATCGACGCGAACGCGTCCGCCGGCGTGCGCCGCCGCGCCGCGGACGCGTCCACGCGCCGGCTCGTGCGGTAGCATCGACGCTCATGAATCCCGCACCCAACCTGTTCCTGGTCGGCCCGATGGGCGCCGGCAAATCGACGATCGGCCGTGCGCTCGCGGCCGCGCTCGAACTGCCGTTCGTCGATCTCGATCACGAGATCGAGCAGCGCACCGGCGCGGCGATATCGCTGATCTTCGATCTGGAGGGCGAGGCCGGCTTCCGCACCCGCGAAACCGCGCTGCTGCGCGAGCAGGCCGCCTGCACCGGCATCGTGCTCGCAACCGGCGGCGGTGCGGTGCTCAGCCCCGAGAACCGGCAGCTGCTGCGCGAGCGCGGCTTCGTCGTCTGGCTCGGCGCCGACGTCGACACGCAGCTGTCGCGGCTCGCGCACGACCGCAAGCGGCCGCTGCTGGCGACGCCCGACCGGCGGCGCACGCTGCAGGACCTGGCGCGCACGCGCGATCCGCTGTACGCCGAAGTCGCCGACCTGCATCTGTCCTCGACCGGTCGCGGCTACGGCGCGCAACTCATCGCCGATCTGGTCGAGCGCGTGCAGGCGGCCTGGCAGCGCACGACCCAGGCGGCCGACGCATGAGCACGCCCCGAGTGGTCCCGGTCGCGCTCGGCGAGCGCAGCTATCCGATCCGGATCGGCCGCGGCCTGCTCGGCGATTCTTCGCACTGGCGCGCCACGCTGCGTGGCCGTCAGGCGCTGATCGTCACCGACGACCTCGTCGGCGCGCATTACCTCGATCGCGTCACCGCCGGGCTCGACGGATTCGAGCATGCGAGCGTCACGATTCCCTCCGGCGAGAGCCACAAGACCCTCGCTCAGGTCGAGCGCGTGTTCGATGCGCTCGCGGCGATGCGCGCCAATCGCGACGTCACGCTGATCGCGCTCGGCGGCGGCGTGATCGGCGACCTCGCCGGCTTCGCCGCGGCGTGCTGGATGCGCGGCGTCGGCTTCGTGCAGATGCCGACCACGCTGCTGGCGATGGTCGACTCCTCGGTCGGCGGCAAGACCGGCGTGAACCTGCCGGCCGGCAAGAACCTGGTCGGCGCGTTCCATCAGCCACGCTGCGTGATCGCCGATACCGATACGCTCGACACCCTGCCACCGCGCGAGTACCGCTCCGGCCTCGCCGAGGTCGTCAAGTACGGCGCGATCGGCGACCGTGCGTTCTTCGAGTGGCTCGAGGCGCATGCCGCGGCGCTGGTCGCACGCGAGCCGACCGTGCTGGCCGAGGCGATCGCGGTCAGCTGCCGCAACAAGGCCGCGATCGTCGAGCGCGACGAACGCGAGGACGGCGAGCGCGCCCTGCTGAATTTCGGCCACACCTTCGGCCATGCACTGGAGACCGAGGCCGGCTACGGCCGCCTGCTGCACGGCGAAGCGGTCGCGATCGGCATGGTCATGGCGGCGCGCCTGTCGGCGCTCATCGCCGATGCGCCCGCGAGCGACGCCGAGCGGCTCGAGGCGCTGCTCGACAAGCTCGATCTTCCGACCCGCCTGCCCGATGTGATCGAGCCCGGACGCCTGCTCGAGCCGATGCGCCTGGACAAGAAGAATCTCGACGGCCGCCTGCGCCTGATCCTCTGGGACCGGCTCGGCGCGGCGCATGCGCGCTTCGTCGATACCGACCGCGTCGCGGCGTTTCTGTCCTCGCCGACGCGCTGAGCATTCGGAGAGTCGCATTCCGATCGGCCGCATCGTGCGGCCGATGCACGGCTGCCGGCTGCACGCCGCCGAGCGCGCGGACGCCTTCGAACAGGACACGCATCTGGCGCACTCGCTTCACTCGGACCGGGGCAGCTCTTCGGCCTGGCTGGCCTGCGATGCTCGGCTTGCTTCAGGCGCACAACATCAAAAGCGGAAAGCAGCGACAAGAGCGAGAAGCAGAGCGAAAGGCGAAGTCTCGACGCTGCGAGATCGGCCGCAGGTCGATGTCCGCGCAAGGGTCAAGAACAAAAAAAGACGGCCCCTTCCGGGGCCGTCCAAGTGTTGCAGCGTACAGAGCTTCTTATCAGAAGCGCTGCTGGTACTTCAGGTAGTAGAAGCGACCGATGTCGAAGCCACCGTAGTACGAGAACTGGCTGTTCGGGTTCGAGTACATGAACGGACCGCGGTGATCGAACGCGTTGTTCGCACCGACCGAGATCGTGCCGTTCCACGGGGCCGTCCAGCGGAACTGGAGATCGTGGAAGGTGTTCGAACCCGTGCGGTTCACCGGCGACGCCGTGAACTCCACCTGGCCGGTCAGATCGTTGTACGACGGATAGCCGTAGTCCGGATCGTTACACTCCGGACCGCCGTCGACCGCGTCATACACGCAGGCTTCCTTCATGCCCGAGTAGTAGCGCATGCCCCAGGTCGCGCCGAAGTCGCCCAGGCTCCAGTCCAGCGTCAGGTTCGACTTGGTGCGGAACTGACTGCCCCAGCCGGTGCCGTTGAACGGGATTTCCGGGGTGCCCGGCTCGGTCTTCGACTCCCAATGAGAAACGTACGAGGTCTCCCAGGTGATCATGAAGCGACCGAACGAGAACTCCGGCACGCGGTAGCGAACGCCGAAGTCGTAGCCTTCGGTCTCGATCCAGCCCAGGTTGCGCGTACCGAAAATCAGGTAGTTGATCGCACCGGTGGCCGGGTCACGCGTGAAGTTCTGGCAACGGCTGGCGATACCACGCTCGTAGCAGTCCGAGAGGATCGCACCCGGGCTGTCGCTGCTGACCAGGTTGTCGATCTTGATGCGGTACCAGTCCAGCGTGATGTCCAGGCCCTGGATGTAGCTCGGGCTGTAGACCGCGCCCAGCGTCTTGCTGACCGAGGTCTCCGGCTGCAGGAACGGGTTCGCACCGCCGAGGAACGGGAAGTTGGTCTGGCACGGGAAGCTCGTGCAGTCCGCACCACCCTGGCCCGGCTGCACCCAGCCGTTCGGCAGACCCGGCTGACCGCCGAAGCCGCCGTAGCAGCGGGTCGCCGTGGCGCCTTCCGGCGGACGGCCACCGACGACCGAGCACGGGTCGGTGTAGTAGGCGTAGGTCGAGCTCAGCTCGCCGTACAGGTCACCGATGGTCGGCGCACGGAAGCCTTCCGCGTAGGTACCACGGATCAGCAGGTCGTCGATCGGCTTCCACTTCAGGCCGAACTTGCCGTTGGTCGTCTTGCCGAACGTGTTGAAGTCCGAACGACGGCCGGCGACGTTGAACGACAGCTCGCGGAACGCCGGAATGTCCTTGAGCACCGGCACGTCGAGCTCGAGGTAGTACTCCTTGACGTTGTAACCGCCGCCCCGGCCGCCGATGGCGAGCTCGGTGGTCAGGCCGGCCGCGGTCATCGTATCCGGATTGAAGTCGCCTTCCTCACGGCGGTACTCGTAACCGGCCGCGAACGACAGGTCACCGGCCGGCAGCGTGAACAGAGCGCCGGTCAGGTTGGCCGTGTAGTTGATGGTCTTGGAACCACCGGTCGAGGTCGTCGGCGCGATCAGGAAGTCCTGGACCGCCTGGTCGCCGAGCGAGTTCTCGAGGCCGCTGCCGTACGGTGCCAGCGGGTTCCACGGCACGCACTCGTCGAGCGGGATCGGGTTGGTCGCGGTACCGCACTGGATGATGCCGTCAGGATTGCGGAACGACGGACCGACCGCTGCCTGCACGTTGGCGATGTTGTAGTTGCCGGTGCCGGTACGGACGAAGTCGTTCTTGTTGTAGAAGTAGCCGACGTCCCAGTTCCACGAGTGGTCGCCGACGTCGAACCAGCCTTCGAAGCCGCCGGTGAAGCGGTAGGTGCTGAGCTCGCTCCAGGTCGCACGCGGCACTTCCCAGCCGCGACGCGTCCAGTTGACGCTCTGCGGGGTGGCGTAGCCGTGGTGGCTGCCGAACGGGTTGAAGTAGCTGTCGGCCGACATCGGCGCGGCGAGGGCCGAGCTCTGCATCGGGTAGCCGGCGACGGTGTTCTCGGTCTCACGCTTGTTGTACAGCACGTCCGAGCGGAACGTGATGTTGTCGGTCAGGTTGAACGTGCCGGCGACGAAGATCGACGTACGCTCCATGCCCGACAGCAGGTTCATCTGCTGGTTCGAGTTGGCGTAATCCGAATCCCAGCCATCGGTCGTCGGCGTGCGGACGCGACGGAAGTTGGAGAAATCGTACGGGTCGCCGCTGAAGCCCGGACCCAGGGTCCAGTTGCCGCCGCCCGGAATGCCGAGCAGGGTGCCCCACTGGCTGACCGGGCTCCAGCCCTGGCCCGGATGACGCGGCTGCGGCGTCTCGGAGAACCAGCGGTCCTTGGCCCAGACCGGATCTTCCTTCGCGTACGACACGCTCATCGTGACCGAGCTGCGCTCGCCGGTCGAACCGATCGTGAAGTCGTACTGCTGACGCTCACCGTCGTCCTCGTCGTACTGACCGAGATAGACGTTGACTTCCGCGCCTTCGAAGCGCGAACGCGTGATGATGTTGATGACGCCGGCGATGGCGTCCGAACCGTAGACCGACGAAGCGCCGTCCTTCAGGATGTCGATGCGCTCGATGATGCCGACCGGGATCGTGGCGATGTCCTGGTAGCCTTCGGAGTTCGCGCCGAGACGCTTGCCGTTGACGAGGACGAGGGTGCGCTCCGGACCGAGGTCACGCAGGTCGATGTACGAGCCGCCCGCGCTCTCGTTCGCGGCCAGGGCCTGCGAACGGCTGAACGCCGGCGAGCCAGCGGACGTCACGTTCAACAGAATGTCGGCGACCGAGCTGAAGCCCTGCTTCTCGATCTGGGCGCGGTCGATCGTCAGAACCGGCTGAGCGGTCTCGACGTCGGCCTTGCGGATGCGCGAACCGGTGACGACGATCGTCTCCAGCTTGTCTGCACCGGCGTCCTGCGCGAACACAGGGCTTCCGGTCAGACCGACCGCAGTCGCCGCGCCCGCGTAGAGCGCGAAGCGAACGGCCTTGAAAAGCTCGTTGCTGTTCAATCTCATTTTGTCACTCTCCAACGTCAGAGTTTTGTTGCCACGGTTCGGGGGCTGTTCAGGCCCCTGCCATCCAAAAAAGCTCGCGAGGCCCGCCTGAGCCTTCGGTGGTAGGCGATGCTAACAACAATTTTACGGCAAGGGAACCCCTGGACAACCTTTGCCGGCGCGCGGTGCGCAACCATTTTATTTCCTTATTTTCAGTCACTTATAAGAATGCCAAACCTTTTCTTCGTGCGCGCAGGCCTCATCCGGTACGCCGCGGACGCTCGGCGATCTGAACATCGGCTGATGTGCGCCCATGTTCCCCGCGATCCTTCCTGTTCAGCTTCGATGGCGACGGGCGCGGACTTTGCGATCGTTCCGCCGAGCGCCGATCATGCGGCATGGCCGCTTCCTCTCCTGCTCCTTTTCTCGTCGCGCTGACCGGCGGCATCGCCTCCGGCAAGTCGACCGTCGCCGACCGTTTCGCGTCGCTGGGCGTGCCGATCCTCGACGCCGACCTGGTCGCACGCGAGCTGGTCGAACCGCCGAGCGCGGCGCTCGAAGCGATCGTCGATCGATTCGGCGCACAGGTATTGCAGCCGGACGGGCGCCTGGATCGGCGCGGCCTGCGCGAGCGGATCTTCGCCGACCCGGCCGAGCGCCTCGCGCTCGAGGCGATCCTGCACCCGGCGATCCGTCGCACCCTGCGCGAACGCGCGGTGGTGCTGCCGCACGCCTACGGCCTGGTCGCGATTCCGCTGCTCGGCGAATCGAGCGGCTACGACTGGATCGATCGCGTGCTGGTCGTCGATGCGCCGCGTGCGGTGCAGCTCGAGCGCCTGCTGCGCCGGGACGGCCTCTCGCCGGAGCTGGCCGAGTCGATGCTCGACGCGCAGGTCAGCCGCGAACGGCGCCTCGCGCTCGCCGACGACGTCATCGAGAACGGCGGAACGCCCGCGCAGCTCGACGCGCAGGTGCGGCGTCTGCACGCGCGCTATCTCGAACTGGCTACCGGCGCGCAGCGCAGCTGATTGCGGGCCGGCGTGTCGAGCATCGCCGAACCGACCGCCGCCGCGATGCGTCGCCAGGCTCCGCGGCACGACGATCGATTGCGCGAGACACGCGTGTGAGTTCGGTGCGTTCCGTTTGCGCGAAGGACGAGGGGAGCCGCCACGCGAAGCGTGGCTAGGCCAGAGGCCCGCGTATCGCCGCGACGCCCTGCCCGCCGGCCGCGCGCGCAGCCTCGACGTCGCCGCCATCGAGCCCGCCCAGCGCGTAGATCGGCAACGCGAACTCCTGCGCGAGCGCCGCGAAGCGCTGCCAGCCGAGCGGCGCGGCGAGCGGATGGCTGGTGGTCTCGCGCACCGGCGAAAGCGTCGCGAAATCGGCACCGATGCGTTCGGCGTGCGCGAGTTCATCGGCGCGGTGACACGACACGGCCACCCATTTGTCGGCCGGCAGCGGCCGGTGCTCGAGCGTGGCCGCGATCCGTGCCGGCAGATGGACGCCGTCCAGACCGAGCACCGTCGCCAGTTGCCAGTCCGCATGCAGCAGCAGGCGCGCACCGGCGGCCCGGCAGTGGTCGCGCAGCGTCCGCGCGATCGCGGCGAGGCGGTCGCGCGTCCATTCGGGCAGGCGCAGCTGGATCAGGCGGATGCCGCTTTCGAGCGCACGGCGCACGCCGGCGACGACGGTATCGGCCTGGTCGGCCGGCAGCGCCGGCGTGATCAGATAGCGCTCCGGCAGGCGCAGCGCCGCGATGACCGGGCGGTCGGCCTCGGGCATCGGCAGATCCGGCAGGGCCGCCGGCGCGATCCAGGCCAGCGACTGGCCTTCGCAGGCCTGCGGCCGTCCGCTGTGGCGGACCACGTCCCAGACGTCGAGCACGATGCGCTTCTCGGGATAGCGGTGCGGCACCGTGATCAGCGGATGGGCCGCCTCGACGAGGATGCCGATCTCTTCGTGCAGTTCGCGTCGCAGCGCGTCGAAGCGTGCCTCGCCGGCCTCGAGCTTGCCGCCCGGAAACTCCCACAGACCGGCCAGATGCGTGCCGGGGCGGCGCTGGGCGACCAGGATGCGCCCGTGCGGACTGCGGACGACGCCGGCGACGACGTGGACGAACGGACTGCTCATCGTCGACGCGCCGCCGCGACGTGCCGGCTGCTCAGGTCAGGCGGCCGTGGCACTGCTTGTACTTGCGTCCGCTGCCGCACGGACACGGATCGTTGCGGCCGACCTTCGGCGCGTCGCGCAGCGTCTGCGCCGGCATCGGCGCAGCGGCGAAACCACCGGCGTTCTCGCCCTCGGCCGGGGACTCCTCGCCGATCCGATCGGCGTCGGCGTGCTGGAACTGCATCGCCCGCGCCTGGGCCTCGGCCTGGCGCTGCTGCTGCTGTTCCATCGCCTGCACTTCTTCCTCGGTGCGAATCCGCACGCGCGCCAGCACCTGGACCAGCTCGAGCTTGATCTTCTCGAGCATCTGCTGGAACAGCGCGAAGGCCTCGCGCTTGAACTCCTGCTTGGGCTGCTTCTGCGCGTAGCCGCGCAGATGGATGCCCTGGCGCATGTAGTCCATGCTGGCCAGGTGCTCCTTCCAGGCGTTGTCGAGCACGGTCAGCATGACGTGCTTCTCGAGCTGGCGCATGACGTCGGAGCCGAGCATGGCCTCCTTCTCGCGGAACAGCCGGTCGGCGTGATCGAGCACGTGCTGCAGCACGCCGTCGGCGTCGACCTCTTCCTGCTCCTCGACCCAGCGCACCAGGTCGACGCGCAGGCCGAGCTCGGACTCGAGCTCCTTCTCGAGGCCCGGCAGGTTCCACTGCTCGTCGACCGAATGGGCCGGCACGAAGCGTCCGACGAACTCGGTCAGCGTATCGGCGCGGATCGCCGCGACGGTCTGCGCGACGTTGTCGCTGTCGAGCAGTTCGTTGCGCTGCTCGTAGATGACCTTGCGCTGGTCGTTGGCGGTGTCGTCGTACTCGAGCAGCTGTTTGCGGATGTCGAAGTTGTGCGCCTCGACCTTGCGCTGCGCCTTCTCGATCTGGCGGCTGACCATGCGGTCCTGGATCGCGTCCTCTTCCTTCATGCCGAACATGCGCATCAGGCGGCTGACGCCCTCGCCCATGAAGATGCGCAGCAGGTTGTCCTCGAGCGAGAGGTAGAAGCGGCTCGAACCGGCGTCGCCCTGGCGGCCCGAACGGCCGCGCAGCTGGTTGTCGATACGCCGCGACTCGTGACGCTCGGTACCGATGATGCGCAGGCCGCCGAGCGCGAGCACGTCGTCGTGACGGCGCTTCCACTCGGCCTTGACCTGCTCGCGCTGCGCGTCGGTCGCGTCCTCGGGCAGGGTCGCGAGTTCGGCCTCGAGATTGCCGCCGAGCACGATGTCGGTACCACGGCCGGCCATGTTGGTCGCGATCGTCACCGCGCCGGGACGGCCGGCCTGGGCGACGATCTGCGCCTCGCGCTCGTGCTGCTTGGCGTTCAGCACCTCGTGCTGGATGCCGGCCTGGCGCAGCAGGTTGTCCAGATACTCCGACGCCTCGATCGAGGCGGTGCCGACCAGCACCGGCTGGCCGCGCTGCTGGCATTCCTTGATGTCCTCGACGATGGCCTCGAACTTCTGCTTGGCCTTGAGGAAGATCACGTCCGCCTCGTCCTTGCGGATCATCGGGCGGTGCGTCGGAATCACGACGACTTCCAGACCGTAGATCGACTGGAACTCGTAGGCTTCGGTATCGGCCGTACCGGTCATGCCGGACAGCTTCTTGTACATGCGGAACAGGTTCTGGAACGTGATCGACGCCAGCGTCTGGTTCTCGCGCTGGATCGGCACGCCCTCCTTGGCCTCGACCGCCTGGTGCAGGCCGTCGGACCAGCGCCGGCCCGGCAGCGTGCGGCCGGTGAATTCGTCGACGATCACGACCTCACCGTCGCGCACGATGTACTCGACGTCGCGCTGGTACAGCGAATGCGCGCGCAGCGCGGCGTTGAGATGGTGGACCACGGCGAGGTTGGAGCCGTCGTAGAGGCTCTCGTCCTGGCCGATGATGCCGTCGCGGCGCAGCAGGTCCTCGATGTGCTCCATGCCCGCCTCGGACAGGTGCACCTGCTTCTGTTTCTCGTCGACCCAGAAGTCGCCCTCGCCTTCCTCGGTCGCCTGGCGCGTCAGCTTCGGCACCAGCTTGTTGATCTTGACGTACAGCTGCGGCGACTCGTCCGACGGGCCGGAGATGATCAGCGGCGTGCGCGCCTCGTCGATCAGGATCGAGTCGACCTCGTCGATGATCGCGTAGTGCAGACCGCGCTGATAGCGCTGGTCCTTGCTGACCGCCATGTTGTCGCGCAGGTAGTCGAAGCCGAATTCGTTGTTGGTGCCGTAGGTGATGTCGGCCGCATAGGCCGAGCGCTTGTTGGCGTGATCCATGCCGGGCCAGACCACGCCGACCTGCATGCCGAGGAAGTTGTAGAGCCGCCCCATCCAGGCCGAGTCGCGCTTGGCGAGATAGTCGTTGACGGTGACGACGTGGACGCCCTTGCCCTCCAGCGCATTGAGGTAGACCGGCAGCGTCGCGACCAGGGTCTTGCCTTCGCCGGTGCGCATCTCGGCGATCTTGCCCGAGTGCAGCACCATGCCGCCGATCAGCTGCACGTCGTAATGGCGCAGACCCAGCACGCGGCGCGAGGCCTCGCGGACCACCGCGAACGCCTCCGACAGCAGATCGTCGAGCTTGGTGCCCTCGGCCAGCCGCTGCTTGAACTCGTCGGTCTTGGCGCGCAGCGCGGCGTCGTCGAGCGCCTGCATCTGCGGTTCCAGCGCGTTGATCTGCGCGACGCGGCGGCCGAGCTGGCGCAGCACGCGCTCGTTGCGGCTGCCAAAAATGCCGGTCAGGAGGGAGTTGAGCATCGTCGTCTTCGAGTGGGAGCGGGAAAGCCGCCGAACAGGCGGGGCGGGCAAGCCGTCCATGATAAGGCGGCCTGCGGCGGATGACCAAATCGGGGGTGGGGATCGGCCGCAGCCGTTTCAAGCGCGGCGGCGGGGCGCGGCGGTCGCCGTTTTTCCGATCCGTCCGGCGTGAATCCTGTCGCGGCGCCGCGGCGGGCGCCGGCGGCGATTCAGACGCGGCTGGCGCGGGTCGAGCGCACGTAGACGCTCGGATTGACCGGCCGGCCGTTCAGCCAGACCTCGAAATGGCAGTGCGGCCCGGTCGAGCGGCCGGTCGAACCGACCTTGGCGACGACGTCGCCGATGTGCACGCGCGTGCCGGCCTCGACGAGATTCCGCGAGTTGTGCGCATAGCGCGTCATGTAGCCGTTGCCGTGGTCGATCTCCACGACGTTGCCGTAGCCGCTGCGCTGGCCCGAATAGGTCACGACGCCCTCGGCCACCGCCATGATGTCCGAGCCGTACGGCACGTCGAAGTCGATGCCCAGATGGCTGGCGCGATGACCGGTGATCGGGTCGGCGCGCGTGCCGAAACCGGAGACGATGTAGCCGCTGTTGACCGGCCAGCCGGTCGGCAGCAGCGCGTTGTCGATCTTCCGGTCGAGCAACATGTTCTCGATCATGGCCAACTGCGCCTCCTGGCGCTCGAACTCGGCCTTCAGCGACTCGATACCGGCATTGATCGGCGATGCCGCGGTCGCCAGCAGCGGCGCCTCCTCCGGACCACCGAGCGCGGGCGCGGCCGCGAAGTCGAACTCGCCGTCGTCGAGCTTGCCGACCTGGGTCAGCCGCTCGCCGAGCGCGTTGAGGCGCGTCGCCTGGGCCTGCAGCTGGCCCAGCTGCAGCGCCAGCGCGTCGAGGTCGCGGCCCGAATTGCGCGCGACCTCCTCGAGCGCCTCGCGCTGCGCGGCGATGATCTGGCGCATCTGGCCGATCTCGCCGAGCGCCTGTCCGCCGGCGTCGACGCTGACGCGGCCGAGCGCGAAGCCGCATCCCAGGAACAGCACGACGCCGGCGACCGCCAGCGCGACGCAGACGGTGCGGCCGCGGCGGGTCGACAGATCGATGTTGCGGGAAGTCGCGCCGGCCTTGCCGAGGATTATGATGTTCATGAAAACCCGTGCCGAATTGGTCTGCCCATGCAACCGCCCCATCGCCGCCGCCACGCCACGACCGACGGCTTCTCGTCGGCGGCGGACTGCGTCGACCTCGGCACGCTGGCGCAAAAGGCGCGCGCGCTCGAGATCCTCGACGGGCGGCTGCGCCGCCTGTTGCCCGAAGCGCTCGCCCGCGAATGTCGGCTCGCGGACATCCGCAACGGACGCCTCGTCTTTCTGGCGAACAGTCCGACCTGGGCCGGCCGGCTGCGGCTGCACGAGGCAACCCTGCTGGCCGAAGCCCGTTCCGCCTGCGAAGGCCGGATCGAACGTTTCGCCGTGAAAGTGGCACACCGGCCGCCCGTTCCCCCGGAACCGGCCTGGCAGAAACCGCTTTCGACTGGTACCGCAAGACATCTGCGGGCAGCTGCGCAATCCATCGCGGACCCCGAACTTAAGGCCCTCTACCTCCGCCTCGCATCGCTTGCCGGCGACTGAAATCCCCTTAGCGCCGGACCGGCCGGGGCGGCCGTTCGACGCTCGCGGCGGACACCTGCTTCGGGTGTCCGCTCACACCGCTACCTCTCTCAGATCGCCTGCGCCGGATGCGCGTAGGAAATCGGAGCCTTGCTGTCGTCCTTGAACGTGACCTCTTCCCACGCGGTCGCATCGGCGACCAGCGCACGCAGCAGCTTGTTGTTGAGCTCGTGGCCGGACTTGTGGCCGTAGAACGCGCCGATCAGGCTGTGTCCGAGCAGATACAGATCGCCGATCGCGTCGAGAATCTTGTGCTTGACGAACTCGTCCTCGTAGCGGAGGCCGTCCTCATTGAGGACGCGGTAGTCGTCCAGCACGATCGCGTTGTCCATCGAGCCGCCGAGCGCCAGGTTGCGCTCGCGCAGATACTCGATGTCGCGCATGAAGCCGAACGTGCGCGCGCGGCTGACTTCCTTGACGAACGAGGTCGTCGAGAAGTCGATCTCGCTGGTCGAGCTGCGCCGCGTGAACATCGGATGGTCGAAGTCGATCGAGAAGCCGACCTTGAAGCCGTCGAACGGCTCGAAGCGCGCCCACTTGTCGCCGCTCTCGACCTTGATCGGCTTCTTGATACGGATGAAGCGCTTCGGCGCGGCCTGTTCCTCGATGCCCGCCGACTGCAGCAGGAACACGAACGGGCCGGCGCTGCCGTCCATGATCGGCACTTCCGGGGCCGACAGGTCGACGTAGGCGTTGTCGATGCCGAGGCCGGCCATCGCCGAGAGCAGGTGCTCGATCGTGGCGATGCGGACCTCGCCCTGGATGAGGGTACTGGAAAGTCGGGTGTCGCCGACGTTCTCCGGGCACGAGCGGATATCCACCGGCGGACTGAGGTCGACCCGACGGAACACGATACCCGTGTCCACCGCGGCCGGCCGCAAGGTCATGTAGACCTTTTCACCCGTGTGAAGACCCACGCCCGTTGCTTTGATGACATTCTTGAGCGTGCGCTGTCTGATCATTTTTATACTGTGACCCCTGGGGCAGGAGCTACAAAAACGCGGGGGATGCTAACACAGCATTTTTTGATCGGACAAGCAAAACGATGCGCGAACCCGACAAGGTGTCGCTATTACGCAACACCTGATCGGGTTCTGCGGAGACGCGCGCCCGTGCGGACCCGGGAACGGAGTCCGCGCGGGAGACCCGCCCGCCGCGACGCCACGCGGCGGCGGTCGTCGGGCCTTCAGTCGGCCTGACGCCGCAGGAAGGCGGGAATGTCGAGATAGTCGCTCGGCACGTCGGCGACGGCGGCCGCGGCGGAGACGACCGGCGCGGCGGCGACCGCGACGCTGGCGCGCTGCGGAATGCCCAGATAGTCGACCTCGCCGGTGGTCGCATTGCGCACGACCTTCATCGGCGCCCGCATGACCTCGCGTTCGCGCACCGGTACCGGCTGACGGGCGATCGCCTGATTCAGTCCGGTCGCGACCACGGTGACGCGGATCTCGTCCTGCAGCTCCGGGTCGAGCGCGGTGCCGATGACGACGGTGGCGTCCTCGCTGGCGAACTCGTGGATGACCTGGCCGATGTCGTCGAACTCGCGCATCGTCATGTTGGCACCGGCCGTGACGTTGACCAGGATGCCGCAGGCGCCGGCCAGATTGACGTCCTCGAGCAGCGGGTTGTTGATCGCCGCCAGCGCGGCCGCCTGGGCGCGATCGTCGCCGCGGGCCGAACCCGAGCCCATCATCGCCATGCCCATCTCGGACATCACGGTGCGCACGTCGGCGAAGTCGACGTTGATCAGACCCGGCCGCGTGATCAGATCGGCGATGCCCTGCACGGCGCCGAGCAGCACGTCGTTGGCGCTCTTGAACGCCGACAGCAGCGTGACGTCGCGGCCGAGCACGGTCAACAGCTTCTCGTTCGGCACGGTGATCAGCGAGTCGACGTACTGGCTGAGCTCCTCGATGCCCTTGTGCGCGACCTGCATGCGCCGGCGGCCCTCGAACGGGAACGGCTTGGTGACGACCGCGACGGTCAGCACGCCCATCTCCTTGGCGAGCTGGGCCACGACCGGCGCAGCGCCGGTGCCGGTGCCGCCGCCCATGCCGGCGGTGATGAAGACCATGTCGGCGCCCTGCAGCAGTTCGCAGATCCGCTCGCGGTCCTCGAGCGCGGCCTGGCGGCCGACCTCGGGGTTGGCGCCGGCGCCCAGGCCCTTGGTGACGTTCGCGCCGAGCTGCAGCGTGTACTTTGCGCCGCTGTTCTTGAGCGCCTGCGCATCGGTGTTGGCGCAGACGAAGTCCACGCCCTCGACCTGCGCGTGCACCATGTGGCTGACCGCGTTGCCGCCGCCGCCGCCGACGCCGATCACCTTGATCACCGCATTCGGTGCCATCTTTTCGATCATCTCGAACATGTTCCCAACCTCCGCTGCTGTATTTCGTTTCAAGGGTTGCTCACCGGAGCCGTGACCGTCCCGGTCCGGTCCGTCCTCGCCGGCTGGCGTGCCGGCGGCTGCGGTCGTTTCGACCGCCACGCGGCGTCTCCTTCGCCGCGGGTCTTGCGATGGGTGTCCTCGTGCGCGCTAGAACTCGCCCTTGAACCAGGTGCTGACCCGGCTCCACAGGCCGCCGACCGACGAGACGCCGCCGGTGCCGGCGCGCGCGCCGGCTTCCTGGCGGGCGCCGTGCACGAGCAGGCCGACGCCGGTGGCGTGGATCGGATTGGCGACGACGTCGACCAGGCCGCCGACGTGCTGCGGCAGGCCCAGCCGCACCGGCATGTGGAACAGCTCCTCGGCCAGCTCGAGCGCGCCTTCCATCCGCGCCGCGCCGCCGGTCAGGACGACGCCGGCGCGCACCAGCTCCTCGCGGCCGCTGCGGCGCAGATCGGCCTGCACCATCTCGAAGATCTCCTCGTAGCGCGGCTGCACCGCCTCGGCGAGGTTCTGCCGCGCCAGCCGGCGCGGCGGCCGGTCGCCGACGCTCGGCACCTGGATCGTCTCCTCGGCGTGCGCGAGCTGCGCCAGCGCGCAGGCGTAGCGCACCTTGAGCTCCTCGGCGTGGGCGGTCGGCGTGCGCATCAGATGCGCGATGTCGCTGGTGACCTGGTCGCCGCCGATCGCCAGCGAGGTGGTGTGGCGCAGCGCGCCGCCGGTGTAGATCGCGATGTCGGTGGTGCCGGCACCCAGATCGACCAGGCACACGCCGAGCTCCTTCTCGTCGTCGGTCAGTACGGCGCCGCTGGAGGCGACCGCGGCCGGGATCAGGCGGTCGACCTGCAGGCCGCAGCGGTTGATGCACTTGGTCAGGTTCTGCACCGCGCTGGCGGCGCCGCTGACCAGGTGCACGTTCGCCTCCAGGCGCACCCCGGACATGCCGACCGGATGGCGGATGCCCTCCTGACCGTCGACCAGATACTCCTGCGCCTCGGTGTAGAGCACGCTGCGGTCGGCCGGAATCGCGATCGCGCAGGCCGAATTGCGGACTGCGTCGAGATCGGCCTGGGTCACCTCCTTGTCGCGGATCGGCGCGGTGCCGTGCGAGTTCTCGTCCTTGATGTGGCTGCCGGAGATGCTGGCGTAGACCGAGCGGATCTGGCAGCCGGCCATCAGCTCGGCCTCCTCGATCGCGCGTTGGATCGAGTGCACGGTCGATTCGATGTCGACGACGACGCCGCGCTTGAGCCCGTGCGCCGGATGCGAGCCGATGCCGATGATCTCGATCGGCTCGCCGCCGCCGTACTCGCCGACGATCGCGACGACCTTGGAGGTGCCGATGTCCAGGCCGACGATCAGATTGCGTTCGCTCTTGCGGTTCATCGTCAGGTCCCGGATTGCGGATGGGGGCCGGCGGCCGGCGCCGTTCCGGCGGCGGACGCCCAGCGCACGGCGAAGCCGTTCTCGTAGCGCAGGTCGACGCTGGCCGGCACGCCGTTGTTGCCCGAGGCCAGGCGCGGCCAGACGTCGAGGAAGCGGTCCAGCCGCTGCTCGGCGGCCTCGCGGCCGAGCTCGACCGTGGTGCCGCTGGCCAGCGTCAGCCGCCAGGCGCCGCGCGCGGACAGCGCCACTTCGCTGACCGCCAGGCCACTGCCGGAGAACTGGCGTAGGCAGCGACTGTGGAACGCGACGACCTCGGCGAGCTGGTCGTCCGGACCGGACAGGCGCGGCAGGCCCTGCAGCTGGTCGGCGCCGGCGACCGTGAACAGCGTGCCGGCCCGGCTGATCAGCTGATCCTCGCCCCAGCGCGCGTACGGCAGCTGTTCGTAGACGGTCAGCTCGAGCGTGTCGGGCCAGCGCTTGCGCGCGTCGACGCGCGCGACCCACGGCAGGCCGATCACGGCTGCGCGCACGTCGTCCAGATCGACCGCGAAGAAGCCGGCGTCGAGCTGCGGCGCGACCGCCGCGCGGATCTGTTCGGCGCTGACGTAGGTGTACTCGGCATTGACCTGCAGCTGGCGGATCGGCCAGCTGTGCGCGGCGAAGCGCCCGCTCAGCACGCCGACCACCGGCAGGCCGACCAGGGTCAATGCGATGCCCCAGGCCAGAAGCTTGAGCACGACGCCGCTCCTCACGGCAGCTCCCGGGCCAGGCTTGTTTCGAGGATCCGCCAGCACAGCGTGCGGAAGTCGATGCCGACCTGCGCGGCGGCCTTGGGCACCAGCGAATGGCTGGTCATGCCGGGCGTCGTGTTGACCTCGAGCAGATGGCATTGGCCGGCCCGATCGCGCATGACGTCGACGCGGCCCCAGCCGCTGCAGCCGATCGCGTCGAACGCGGCCAGCGCGAGCGCGCGCACGGCCGATTCGGCCTCGCCGTTGAGGCCCGGGCACAGGTACTGCGTGTCCTCGGCCACGTACTTGGCGTGATAGTCGTAGAACGCGCCCTTGGGCACGATGCGGATCGACGGCAGCGCGGCTCCGTCGAGGATGCCGACCGTGAGTTCGTCGCCCTCGATCAACTGCTCGATCATCAGCTCGCCGTCGTAGCGCGCGGCGAGCTCGATCGCGGCGGACAGATCGGCCTCGCCGAACACGCGCGTGATACCGACGCTGGAACCTTCGTGCGAGGGCTTGACGATCGCCGGGAAGCCGAGCTCGCGCAGCGCGTCGGCGATGTCGTCGCCGCGCGCGAACGCGACGTAGCGCGGCGTCGGCAGTCCGCGCGCCTGCCAGACCTGCTTGGTGCGGATCTTGTCCATCGCCAGCGCCGAGCCGAGCACGCCCGAGCCGGTGTACGGCACGCGCAGCGAGTCCAGCGCGCCCTGCAGCACGCCGTCCTCGCCGCCGCGGCCGTGCAGGATGTTGAACACGCGCGCGTAGTGGCCGGCGCGCAGTGCATCGAGCAGTGCCGGAATACCGTCGACCGGATGCGCGTCGACGCCGGCCGCGCGCAGCGCCTCGAGCACGTTGCGCCCGGAATCCAGCGACACCTCGCGCTCGGCCGAACTGCCGCCGAGCGCGACGGCGACGCGACCGAACCGGCGTGGATCCTCGACCCGCATGCTCATGCCGCCTCCGATTTCAGATGACCCACCGCGGCCAGTTCGACCGCCGCCGCGCCGATGTCGCCGGCGCCGGCGAGCATCAGCAGATCGCCGTCGCGCAGCAGTGCCGGCAGCACGTGCGGCAGCTCGCGCGGATGTTCGATCACGACCGGATCGACGCGGCCGCGCGCACGGATCGCGCGGGCCAGCGCGCGCGCGTCGGCGCCGGCGATCGGCGCCTCGCCGGCCGGGTAGACCTCGGTCAGGACCACCACATCCACCTCCGACAACACGTTCGCGAAGTCGTCGAGCAGATCGCGCGTGCGCGTGTAGCGGTGCGGCTGGAACACCACGACCAGGCGCCTGTCGGGCCAGCCGCCGCGCGCGGCCGCGAACGTCGCGGCGAGCTCGCGCGGATGGTGGCCGTAGTCGTCGACCAGCATGACCGCGCCTTCGTCGATCGCGAGATCGCCGCGGCGGTGGAAGCGGCGACCCACACCCTGGAACTCGCCGAGCGCCTTGCGCATCGCCTCGGGTTCCACGCCGATCTGCCAGCCGACCGCGCAGGCGGCCAGCGCATTGAGCACGTTGTGGCGACCCGGCATGTTCAGCACGACCGGCACCGGCGCCGACTCGGGCAGGTGCAAATCGAACGCCATCTGGTTGCCGCGCTGGCTGATGCCGGTCGCGCGCACGTCGGCCTCCGCGTCGATCGCGTAGGTCAGCATGCGGCGCGGTGCGGCGTCGGCCAGCCGCGCCAGCTCCGGATCGTCGACGCAGAGCACGGCCAGGCCGTAGAACGGCAGGCGGTGCAGGAAATCGTCGAAGGCCTTCTTGACGGCCTCGAAGTCGCCGCCGTAGTTCTCCAGATGGTCGGCGTCGATGTTGGTCACGATCGCGACGATCGGCGAGAGCATCAGGAACGAGCCGTCCGACTCGTCGGCCTCGGCGACCAGATACTCGCCGGTGCCCAGGCGCGCGTGCGTGCCGGCCGCGGTCAGCTGGCCGCCGATCACGAAGGTCGGATCGTAGCCGCCCTCGGCGAGCACGCTGGCGACCAGGCTGGTCGTCGTGGTCTTGCCGTGCGTGCCGGCCACCGCGATGCCGCGACGGAAGCGCATCAGCTCGCCGAGCATCTCGGCGCGCGGCACGACCGGAATGCGTCGCTCGCGTGCGGCGGCCAGTTCGGGATTGTCGGCACCGATCGCGCCGGAGACGACGACGACGTCGACCTCGGCCACCGCCTCGGCCTGATGGCCGCGCACGATTCGGATGCCGAGATCGGCCAGGCGCCGCGTCGTCGCATTGTCGGAGCGGTCCGAGCCGCTGACCGTGTAGCCGAGATTGAACAGCACCTCGGCGATGCCGCTCATGCCGACGCCGCCGATGCCGATGAAGTGCACGCGGCGGAAGTCCTGCATGATGTCGCCGTGGCGGTGGATGCGCGAAGGCGTCATGCCGCGACCTCCAGGCAGATGTCGGCGATGCGCCGCGCGGCGTCGGGCCGCGCCAGCGTGCGCGCCGCCGCGGCCATCGCCGCGACGCGGCCGCGCGCGTCGACCAGCGCAGCGAGTGCGCGGTCCAGGCGCCCGGCGAAATCCTCGCCCTCGGCGACGCATTCGGCGGCGCCGACCGCGACCATCGCCTCGGCGTTGCGGGTCTGGTGATCGTCGACCGCATGCGGAAACGGCACCAGGATCCCCGGCACGCCGGCCGCGCAGAGCTCGGCGACGGTCAGCGCGCCGGAGCGGCAGACCGCCAGATCGGCCCAGGCGTAGGCCGCCGCCATGTCCTCGATGAACGGCTCGACGCGCGCCGGCACGCCGCTCGCGGCATACGCCGCCCGCGTCGCCTCGGCGTGCGCGGCGCCGCACTGGTGCAACACCTCGAGCGCGCTGCCGTAGCGGCCGAACACCGCCGGCAACTGCCCGTTGAGGCTCTGCGCGCCCTGGCTGCCGCCGAGCACGAGCACGCGCAGCGGACCGGTGCGGCCGGCCAGGCGGACGGCAGGCTCCGGCAGCGCAGCGATCGCCTCGCGCACCGGATTGCCGACCCACTCGGCACGTCCGTCCGCGAACGCGTCGGCGAATCCGCTGAGCAGGCGCGTCGCGTAACGCGCCAGCAGCCGGTTGGTCATGCCGGGTACCCGGTTCTGCTCGTGCACGACCAGCGGCAGACGCAGGCTGCGCGCGGCCAGGCCGCCCGGCGCCGACGCGTAGCCGCCGAGCGCGAGCACGCTGCGCGGGCGCAGCTGGCGCAGCAGGCGGCGTGCCGCCAGCCAGGCGCCGAACAGGCGCGGCAGCGCCAGCAGGCGCGTGACCAGACCCTTGCCGCGGACGCCGCCGAAGCCGAGCGTCTGCAGCGGAAAGCCGGCGGCCGGCACCAGGCGCTGCTCGAGACCGACGCGGCCGCCGAGCCAGACCACCGGCACGCCGCGCGCACGCAGTTCGGCGCCGACCGCGATGCCCGGAAAGATGTGGCCGCCGGTGCCGCCGGCCATGATCAGCACGGGCGCCTGCGCCGCGGTCACGAACGCACCTCCTCGAGCGCGCCGACCGCGACGGCCTGCGCGGCCGCACTCTCGGCGCGCGAGACCTCGTAGCTGCAGCGCGCGAGCAGACCGATCGCGACGCAGGTCATCAGCACGCTCGATCCGCCCGAGCTGATCAGCGGCAGCGTCAGACCCTTGGTCGGCAGCACGCCGAGATTGACGCCGATCGACACCAGCGCCTGCAGGATCAGCATCAGCACCACACCGAACGCGCAGTAGCCGGCGAAGCGCTGGCCGCGCTCGACCGCCCGCAGGCCGATCGTGAAGCCGCGTGCCGCCAGCCAGCCGAACAGCACCAGTACCAGCACGATGCCGGCCAGGCCCAGTTCTTCGGCGAGCACGGCCAGGATGAAGTCGGTATGCGCCATCGGCAGGTAGAACAGCTTCTGCACCGAGCCGCCGAGGCCGACGCCGAGCCACTCGCCGCGGCCGATCGCGATCAGCGCCTGGGTCAGCTGGAAGCCGTCGTTGTACGGATCGGCCCAGGGATCGAGGAACGAGGTCAGGCGCTTGATGCGGTAGTCCTCGCTGAAGGCGACCCAGACCATCGCCGGAATCGCCAGACTGCCGAGCAGCGCCAGGTTGCGCAGACGCGCGCCGCCGAGCCAGACCATGCCGAGCGTGACCGCGACCATCAGCACGGCGCTGCCGAAGTCCGGCTGTGCGAGCAGCACCAGCACCATCAGTAGCGCGATGCCGAGCGGCTTGATCACGCCGAACAGGCGCGTCTGTACGCCTTCGCGATGGCGCACCAGGTAGCTCGACAGCCACACGATCATGCACAGCTTGGCGGCCTCGACCGGCTGGAAGCCGGAGATGCCGAGGTTGAGCCAGCGGCGCGCACCGTTGATGCGCTGGCCGATGCCCGGAATGAACACCAGCAGCAGCAGGCCGAAGCCGGCCAGCAGCAACAGCAGCGCATGCCGCTCGATCCACTCCAGCTCGGTACGCGCGACCGCGATCGCCAGGCCGATGCCGAGCGCGAGGAACATCAGGTGGCGGTTGAGGTAGTAGAACGCGCCGATCTTCTGGCCCTCGGCGACCGCGATCGAGCTGGACGCGACCATGATCACGCCCAGACATGCCAGCGCGATCGCCGCCAGCAGCAGGCCGGCGTCGTAGCGGCCGACCGGCTCGCTGCGCCGGGTGGCCTGGGAACTGGCGGAGAAGTCGAACAGCAGCATCAGCGCACCTTCAACGTCGCCAGACCGATCAGCACCAGCACCACGCTGATGATCCAGAAGCGCACGATCACGCGCGGCTCGGGCCAGCCCTTCAGTTCGAAGTGATGGTGGATCGGCGCCATGCGGAACACGCGCTTGCCGGTCAGCTTGAAGCTGGCGACCTGGATCATCACCGAGGCGGTCTCGAGCACGAACACGCCGCCCATGACCAGCAGCACGATCTCCTGCCGCACGATCACCGCCAGCGTGCCGAGCGCGGCGCCGATCGCCAGCGCGCCGACGTCGCCCATGAACACCTGCGCCGGATAGGCGTTGAACCAGAGGAAGCCCAGGCCCGCACCGGCCAGCGCACCGCAGAAGATCGCCAGCTCGCCGGCACCGGGAATCGACGGAATCTGCAGATAGCTCGAGAACACCGCATTGCCGGCCAGATAAGCGAACGCGCCGAGCGCGGTCGCGACCAGCACGGCCGGCATGATCGCCAGGCCGTCCAGGCCGTCGGTCAGGTTCACCGCGTTCGAGAAGCCGGCGATCATCAGATAGGCCAGCGGCACGAACAGCAGGCCGAGCGGCACCGCGACCTGCTTGAACAGCGGCAGGTACAGCGCGGTCTCGGCCGGTGTGGTCGCGGTCACGTAGAGCGCGAGCGCGACCGCCAGCGCGAACACCGACTGCCAGAAGTACTTCCAGCGCGCGGCCAGGCCGCGGCTGTCCCGAAGTACGAGCTTCTTGTAGTCGTCGTAGAAGCCGATCGCGCCGAACGCCAGCGTCACCGCCAGCACGATCCAGACGTAGCGGTTGCGAAGATCCATCCACAGCAGCGTGGACACGCTGATCGCGAGCAGGATCAGGCCGCCGCCCATCGTCGGCGTGCCGGCCTTGACCAGATGGGTCTGCGGGCCGTCGCTGCGGATGACCTGGCCGGCCTTGATCTGCGCCAGCTTGCGGATCACGCCCGGTCCGACCAGCAGCGAGACCGCCAGCGCGGTCAGCGCGCTCATGATCGCGCGGAAGGTCAGGTACTGGAACACGTGGAAGCCGCTGATCCAGTCTTCGAGCAGCTTGGCCAGTTCAAGCAACATGGCGTGCCTCCTGCGCTGCGGCGTCACCGCCGGACGAGCCGTCGTCGAGCAGGGCGCGCACGACGCGATCCATCGCCGACGATCGCGAACCCTTGACCAGCAGCACGGTGTCCGGCCCGATCAGGCCGCGCAGCGATGCGATCAAGGCGGCCTGATCGGCGTGATGCATCGCGCCGGGACCGAAGGCCTGCACCGCCGCGGCGCTGCGCGGACCGACCGCGTGCAGACGGCCGACGCCGCTGCGCCGCGCCAACGCGCCGGTCTGCGCGTGCAGCACCTCGCTCTCGGTGCCGAGCTCGCCCATGTCGCCCATGACCAGGATCGTCTCGCCGTGCTCGGCCGCCAGAATCGCGATCGCGGCCGCGAAAGAGCCGGGATTGGCGTTGTAGCTGTCGTCGATCAGCACGGCGCCGCCCGGCAGCAGGTGCCGCAGCAGGCGACCCTGCACCGCGGGGGCCGCCTCCAGGCCGTCGCGGATCGTCTCCAGCGGCACCTCCAGCGCGAGTGCGAGCGCGCTGGCCGCCAACGCGTTGAGTACGTTGTGACGGCCCGGCAGCGGCAGCGCGACGCCGATCGCGCCGGCCGGCGTGACCAGCTCGAAGCGGCCCTGGCCGATCCGCTGCGCATTGACGTCGGCCGACAGATCCACGCCGTAGCGCAGCACGCGGCGTCCGGCGGCGCGCTCGGCGAAGTACCCGGCGAACGCATCGTCGGCATTGATCACGGCGATACCGTCGGCCGGCAGGCCTTCGTAGATCGCGCCCTTGGTCTCGGCGACGCCGCGCAGGCTGCCGAGCCGCTCCAGGTGTGCCGGCGCCACGTTGTTGACGAGTGCGATCGACGGCCGTGCGATGTCGACCAGATACGCGATGTCGCCGGGCTTGCCGGCGCCCATCTCGAACACCGCGAACTCGGTATCCTCGGGCATCGCCAGCACCGACAGCGGCAGGCCGATCTCGTTGTTGAGATTGCCGGCGTTGACGTGGGTACGGCCGTGCCGCTCGAGGATCGCCGCGAGCAGGGTCTTGACCGTGGTCTTGCCGTTGGAACCAGTGATGCCGACCACGCGCGCGGCGCTGGTGGCCCGTACCGCGCGCGCGAGCTCGCCGAGCGCGCGCGCGGTGTCGGCGACGACGACCTGCGGCAGATCGACCTCGACCGCACGCTCGACCAGGGCCGCCGCGGCGCCGTGCTCGCGCGCCTGGACGAGGAAATCGTGCGCATCGAAGCGCTCGCCGCGCAGCGCGACGAACAGCGCGCCGGCCGGAACGCGCCGGCTGTCGGTCGCGACGCCGGCGATCGCGACGTCGGCGCCGACCAGGCGGCCCTGCGTCGCGGCGGCGATCCAGGCGAGGGATCGGCGGATCATCGGCGCGCCTCCAGAGCGGCCCGCGCGACATGGCGGTCGTCGAACGGATGACGCACGCCGCCGATCTCCTGATACGGCTCGTGTCCTTTGCCGGCGATCAGCACGACGTCGCCCGCGCGCGCGCCGCGCACCGCCTCGGCGATCGCGCGCGCGCGATCGCGCTGGACCGTGACGCGTCCGGGCGCGACGAAGCCGGCGAGGATGTCGGCGACGATGGCATCGCCGTCCTCGCCGCGCGGATTGTCGTCGGTGACCACGACGCGGTCGGCCAGCGATTCGGCGATCGCCGCCATCTGCGGCCGCTTGCCGGCGTCGCGCTCGCCGCCGCAGCCGAACACGCAGACCAGCTCGCCGGCGCAATGCGCGCGCAGCGTCGTCAGCGCCTTCTCGAGCGCATCGGGCGTGTGCGCATAGTCCACGACCAGCAGCGGCACGTCGCCGTGTCCGCCGAGGCGGCTCATGCGTCCCGGCACCGGCTCGAGCTCGGCCAGCGCCGCGACGATGTCGTCGAACGCGACACCGCCGATGCCCAGACAGGCGACGACCGCGAGCAGATTGGCGACGTTGAAGCCACCGAGCAGGCGCGTGCGCACCGGCCCGGCGCCCCACGGCGTGTGCAGGTCGAACGCGAGCCCTTCGACGCTGGCCGCGATCGCATCGGCACGCACGTCGGCGCGCGGATCGTCCAGGCCGTAGGTGACGCGCGGCAGCGATTCGGGCAGCTGCGCGGCCAGTGCGGCGCCGAACGCGTCGTTGAGGTTCAGCACGGCGGCGGCGAGTCCGGGGAAGCGGAACAGGCCGGCCTTGGCGGCGCCGTAGGCGGCCATGTCGCCGTGGTAGTCCAGATGGTCGCGCGTGAGGTTCGTGAACACGGCGACGCGGAACGCCACCGCGTTGACGCGCCCCTGCACCAGCGCATGCGAGGACACCTCCATCGCGACGTCGGTCGCGCCGGCGTCGCGGAACTCGGCGAGCAGGCGCTGCACCGCGATCGCGTCGGGCGTGGTGTGCTCGCCGGGCTCGATCGCGCCGTGCAGGCCCGCGCCGAGCGTGCCGATCGTCGCGGCGCGGCGGCCCAGATGGGTCAGCGCCTGCGCCAGCAGCTGCACCGTGGAGGTCTTGCCGTTGGTGCCGGTCACGCCGATCACGCGCAGCGCCTGCGAGGGCTCGCCGTAGTAGCGCGCGGCGATCGCGCCGAGCCGGCCACGCAGATCCTCGATGCCGATCAGCGGCACCGTCGCCGGCACCGCCGGCGCGTCGGACGGCAGCGGCAGCTCGGCGAGAATCGCGGCGGCACCGCGCTCGAGCGCCCGCGGCGCGTGCGCCAGGCCGTGCGCGCGCGCGCCGCGCAGCGCGACGAACGCCTCGCCCGGCGCGATGCGGCGCGAGTCTTGATTGAGGCCGCCGATCACGACGTCGCCGGCGTCGACGACGCCGGCGAGCAGGTCCTTCAGCGATGCCCGATATGCGCGGCTCATTGCGGCACGCCCTCCTCGTAACGCGACAGGTCCGAGGTTTCGTCGGGCACCGGTGGCGGCGGGACCAGGGTGGGTCGGCCGTCTGGCGATCCGGTGTACCAGTTCTGGACGTTGTCGGGCGGCACGTCGAGCAGGCGCAGCGCCTCGGTCATGACCTTGCCGAACACCGGCGCCGACACCAGGCCGCCGTAGTACGGTGCGCCGCCGCGGCCGCCGCCCGGATCGTGGATCACGACGACGCCGACCAGGCGCGGCTCGGTGACCGGCACCATGCCGGCGAACAGCGAGACGTAGCGGCTGTCGTAGCTGCCGCCGGTCGCGCGGCGCGCGGTACCGGTCTTGCCGGCGACGCGGTAGTTCGGCACGCCGGCCTTGCCGCCGCCGCCGACCGTCACCACGGTCTCGAGCATCGACACCACGCTGGCCGCGATCTGCGGCGGCAGCACGTCGACCTCCGGATTGAGCGTGCCCTTGACGAACGTCGGCGGCCGCAGCCGGCCGCCGTTGGCGAGCGCCGCGTAGGCCTGCGCCAGCTGCATCGGCGTGACGTTGAGGCCGTAGCCGTAGGAGATCGTCGCCTTCTCGACCGGGCCCCAGCTGCGCGGCGGCGGCAGGAAGCCCGGCGACTCGCCCGGGAAGCCGCTGCCGCTGACGTCGCCGAAGCCGAACCGGCGCAGCAGATCGTAGAAGCCTTCGTTGGGCAGGGTCAGCGCGATCTTGATCGCGCCGACGTTGCTCGACTTGGTGATGACCCCGGTCACGTCGAGCATGCCGTAATTGCGGATGTCGCGGATCGTGTAGCCGCCGGCGAGCTGATAGGTGCCCGGCGTGGTGTCGATCGGCGTATGCGGCTGCCACTTGCCGCTTTCCAGGCCCGCCGCGATCGTGAAGGCCTTCATCGTCGAGCCCGGCTCGATCACGTCGGTCAGCGCACGGTTGCGCCGGTACGATGCCTCGCCGCCGCGCGCGTTGGGGTTGTACGAGGGCTGGTTGACCATCGCCAGGATCTCGCCGTTGCGCACGTCGAGCACGACCATCGAGCCGGAAGTCGCGTTGTGGTTGAGGATCGCGCTCTTGAGCTCGCGGTAGGCCAGGTACTGGATGCGCCGGTCGATCGACAGCGTCAGGTCGCGGCCCGGCTGCGCCTCGCGGATCAGCTCGACGTTCTCGACGACCTGTCCGCGCAGGTCGCGGATCACGCGCTTGACGCCGGGCTTGCCGGCCAGCCACTCGTCGAATGCCAGCTCGAGTCCTTCCTGACCGCGATCGTCGACGTTGGTGAAGCCGAGCACGTGGCCGGCCACCTCGCCGCTCGGGTAGTAGCGCCGGAACGCGCGCTCGCTGGCGATGCCGGGGATGTGCATCGCGAGGATCTCCTCGGCGACGTCCGGATCGACCGGGCGCTTCAAGTACATGAAGTCGCGTCCGGCCGACTGAGCGAGCCGCTGGGTCAGCCGCTGCGTCAGCGACTCGACGTCGACGTCCAGCGCACGCGCCAGGTCGGGCAGCCGGTCGCGGCCCTTGTCGAGCACCTCGCGCGGGATCGCCCAGATCGCCTCGACCGGCGTGGACACCGCCAGCGGCTCGCCGTTGCGGTCGAAGATCGTGCCGCGCGAGACCTGGATCGGGATGTCGCGCAGATGCCGCGCGTCGCCCTCGCCCTGGTAGAAGTCCTTGCGGACGATCTGCAGATCGACCGCGCGCACGATCAGCGCGGTCGACGCCAGCGCCAGCACCATGACGACGAACGACATGCGCTTGCGCAGGCTCGGCGGTCGCACGCGCACGGTCATGCCGCCGCTCCCGGGGCACACCGGCGCGATGCGGCACGACGCGACGGGCCGGTCGCGAGGACGGCCCCGATGCGATGCCGAGTGTTCTGCGCGGGAGTCGTTCCCCTCACCGTACGTTCACCGTTTGATGACGACCGTTTCCGCGGCGGTCGGCGACACCATGCCGAGCCGCGCGCGGGCGATTTGCTCTACCCGGTTGTTCTCCGTCCAGGTCGCCTGCTCGATCTGCAGACGGCCGAACTCGAAATTCAGATCGTCGCGCTCGTTGGTCAGCCGGGTCAGCTCGACGAAGCGCTGCCGGCTCTCCTGCCGCGCGTAGACCACGCCGATCGCGCTGCCGACCACGGCCGCCGACAGCAGCGTCATGACCAGCATGCGGACGATCACCGGCGCTTCTCCGCGACCCGCAGCACCGCGCTGCGCGCCCGCGGATTGGCCGCCAGCTCCGCCTCACCGGCGAACTGCGCCTTGCCGACCGGCTCCAGCGCCCACGGCGCCGCCTCGACCGGCGGCAGCCCGCGCCGCACCTGCGGCTGCGAACGGTCACCGCGGATGAAGCGCTTGACCACCCGATCCTCCAACGAATGGAAACTGATCACCGCCAGGCGCCCGCCCGGCAGCAGCCGCTCGAGCGCCGCCTCCAGACCGCGCTCCAGCGCGCCCATCTCGTCGTTGACGTGGATGCGCAGCGCCTGGAACGTCCGCGTCGCCGGATGCTTGCCGCGTTCGCGATGGCCGATCGTCCGCGCCACCAGGGCCGCCAGCTCGCCGGTCGTGGCGAGCGGCGCCTCGGCACGCCGCGCGACGATCGCCCGTGCGATGCGCCGGCTGAGCTTCTCCTCGCCGTAGCGCCACAGCACGTCGGCGATCGCCCGCTCGTCGGCTTCGGCCAGCCACGTGGCGACACTCGGTTCGCGCGTCGGATCCATCCGCATGTCCAGCGGGCCGTCGCCCTGGAAGCTGAAGCCGCGCGCCGGATCGTCCAGCTGCGGCGAGGAGACGCCCAGATCAAAGAGCACGCCGTCCAGGCCCGCTTGCGTTTCCGGCCACTGCGCGAGTTCCGCGAAGCTGCCGTGCCGGATCCGCACGCGCGGGTCGGCGCCGAACGCATCGGTGGCCGCGGCGATCGCCTGCGGGTCGCGATCCATCAGCAGCAGGCGACCTTCCGGCCCGAGCCGGCCGAGCACCTCGCGCGCATGACCGCCGCGACCGAACGTGCCGTCCAGATAGATCCCGTCCGCCTTCACGCGAAGGCCCTCCACCGCTTCGGCCAGCATCACCGGCAGGTGTTGCGGGCCGCCCATCGTCTCGGTTCGCCGATCCGTCACAAGCGCAGGTCTTCCATGTCCTCCGTGATCTGCTCCTCGCCGATCGTTTCGCGGATCTTGGCGAGGTGCGCCTGCTCGCTCCACAACTCGAACTTGTTGCCCATGCCGAGCAGCACGGCCTTCTTCTCCAGTCCCGCCGCTCCGCGCTGGCTGGCCGGCAACAGCACGCGGCCGTTGCCGTCCGGCTCGACGTGAGCCGCGGCACCGACCAGCTTCATCTGCAGGTTGCGATGCACCGCCTTGACGCTCGGCAGCGCGTTGACCTCGTCGCGTACGCGCTCCCATTCCTTTTCGGGGAAGATCCACAGACAGCCGTGCTCGAAAGGGTTGTAGGTGACGACCAGGCGGTTGCCGCTGACGCGAGCGACGGCCTCCCGGTGAGCTGCGGGTATCGCTACCCGGCCCTTCTCGTCGAGCGTGACTGCGGTTTCGCCCTGGAACATGTTTTTCGCGAGGCTCTGGCCACAAAACACCACAAAACACCACTACATCCCACCTTATGTCGCGCCCTGGGACCTGTCAAGGAAAATCCCGTGACGATTCGTGACGTTCAGCCAATGACTTAGGCGATCGCGATGCAGGCGTCGGAGCAGTGTTGCGCCCGCCTCGCGGGTACGGCCTCGACGCGGCCGGCCGCGAGGTTTGCGCAGGCGCTCGGACGACGCGGCCGAGGACCGGATCGCGCAGAGTTCGAGGGTGATCGGGAGGCGTGTGCGGCGCCGGCCGGCACGGCCGGTCGCGCTAGTCGGACAGGAGGTCGCCGTCGGCGACGATGACGCCGTTGAGATCGGCGTAGAGCCAGTGGCCCGGCACGAAACGCACGCCGGCGAAGCGCACCGGCACGTCGATGTCGCCGAGGCCGCGCTTGTCGGTCTTGAGCGGATGGCTGCCGAGCGCCTGCACACCGAGCGCGAGGCGGCCGAGCGCGTCGACGTCGCGCACGCAGCCGTGGATCAGCAGGCCCGACCAGCCGTTGGCGGCCGCGGCCGCCGCGACCTGATCGCCGAGCAAGGCGCGCCGCATCGAGCCGCCGCCGTCGACGACCATGACCTGCCCCTCGCCGGGGCGCGAGGCGAGCTCCTTGACCTTGGAGTTGTCCTCGAAGCAGGCGACCGTGACGATGCGGCCGGCGAACGCGCTGCGGCCGCCGTAGCTGCGGAACAGCGGCTCGGCGACCTCGATACGGTCGGGATGGGCGTCGCACAGATCCGGCGTGGTGAAGGCGGGCGTCACGATGGCGATGACCGGCGCGGAACGGAGACGCTAGCCTAGCCGAACGACGGCGCCGCTCACAGCCGAGGCGCGCGACCCGCACGCATCCGATTCGGGCGGCGACCAGCGGGCGCGGCGTCGCCGGGCATTGCGCCGGCGCGGACGGTCCGGCGCGGCGAAGATGGTGGGCCGTGTAGGGCTCGAACCTACGACCAAGGGATTATGCGTACCACTTCGGCTTTCGCCGCCCGTTTCCGGTTCGTGGTCTGGACTCTGTCTTGCCTTTCGGCCTTCCCGTCGAGTCTCTACACGTTCTCCCTCGCGGGAGCTTCGCTCGGCGTTGGCATGGCGGCGCTGCCGCGTTAGCGTCCACCGAATTTGAGAAGTTCTACTGCGGGACAGGACGCGCCTATCCCGAGCAACCCGTGCGGAGCCGACCGTGCGCCGAGGCGTTTAGGTCGCTCCTCCAAGTCCCCTGCTCTAACCGACTGAGCTAACGGCCCGAAGCGGCCGATTCTCGCACGCGCGCCGGCGACTGCAAAGGCGAGCCGGTCGCGGCGTGCGTCGCGGGCGCGGGCGCGGCGTCAGCGCGCGATCGCGCGGCCGCGCGCCGGGCGGACGCGGTCTTCGCCGACGGATTCGAGTGAGCGAGGCCGGCAGCCGCGCGTCGAGGCCGCGGCCCCGGCACGATGCGGATGCGCGCCGCGCGCCGGTCGGCGACGCGGCACGCGGCGATCGCCGTGACTACGGCGTATCGATCGACGACTCGACGATCGCGTCGAGCACGTAGGCCGTCCCCGGCATGCCCGGCTTCGGATCGGCGATCCGGTAGCGCATCACGCGCAGCACTGTGCGCACGCCGTTCTCGTGCGCATAGCCTTCGATCGGCTCGCGCAGGATCTGCCAGGGGCCCGGTTCGCCGACGAGGAGACCCGAGGCGTCGTAGCGGCGCTCGCGTACGTTCAGGCAGGCGCCGACGCCGGCCGTCGAGTCGGCGCAGGCGGCCGTGCGCGGCGCGACCTCGAAGAACATCCGTTCGCCGGCGCTGCCATAGCGCGCCGCGGCGGTCGGCCGGCCGACGAAACGCAGACGATCGCCGTTCGCATTGACGAGGGTCAGCGCAGGCGCATCGCCGGCCGCCTGCAGCGTCAGCGCCGAGCGGCCGCGCAGGCGGTCGCCGATCGCCGCGTCGAGGCCGGCGATCGCCGGATCGGCGCAGGCCATCATCGTCTGCACCAGATCCTCGACGACGAGGTGGCCGTCGACGAGCGCGTAGGCGCCGCCGATGCGATTGCAGGCGTGGTCGATCGCCAGCCGCGTCTCGTCGAAGTCGAGCTGCAGCGGCTGCTGCGGGCGCGCGAACAGGGCGACGATGCGGGCGCCGCCGGCGTCGCGCGCATCGTCCAGCGACCAGTGGTGACGCATCAGCACGGAGCGCTCGGGCGGACCGGGCGGATCGGCGATGCGGGCAGCGGGCGCACACGCCGCGAACACGAGCGGCAGCAGCCAGGCGAACGACTTCATCGGAATCTGCTCCTGCGGGGAACCCGCCTACAGTATGCCGGGCGGCATGCGCGAGGTCGCCTCGTGACGTCCAGGCTGGCTGCATGTCCCTGCCACCACAGGCATCGCAAGCCGACTCCGCCTGGACGTCGCGCGACACCGGGCGACACTGAATCGGCCGGTTCGTACGGATGGCGGCCGGCGGTGCGCAGCTGGCCGGCGATCAGTTGCGCGTGCCGCGCGAGCGGCTGGCCGGCGCCCGAGGCGACGATGCGGCGTACTCCCAAGGCGGTCCGGTCGCGGCCGTCGCGATCCGCGGCGAGCAGGTCGACGGGGCCGGCGCCGGGCATGAAAAAGCCCGCCGAAGCGGGCTTTCTCGTCGACGTCCGGCAGCACTCACTCGATGTCGAGGAACGAGCGCAGCTGTTCGGACCGGCTCGGATGACGCAGCTTGCGCAGTGCCTTGGCCTCGATCTGACGGATCCGCTCGCGCGTGACGTCGAACTGCTTGCCGACCTCCTCGAGCGTGTGATCGGTGTTCATGTCGATGCCGAAGCGCATGCGCAGCACCTTGGCCTCGCGCGGCGTCAGGCCGGCCAGCACGTCGCGCACGGTCTCCATCAGGCCGATGTTGGTCGAGGACTCGACCGGCGAGACGATGCTGGTGTCCTCGATGAAGTCGCCCAGATGCGAGTCCTCGTCGTCGCCGATCGGGGTCTCCATCGAGATCGGCTCCTTGGCGATCTTGAGCACCTTGCGGATCTTGTCCTCGGGCATCTCCATCTTGACCGCCAGCTCTTCCGGCGTCGGCTCGCGCCCCATCTCCTGCAGCATCTGCCGGCTGATGCGGTTGAGCTTGTTGATAGTCTCGATCATGTGCACCGGAATGCGGATCGTGCGCGCCTGATCGGCGATCGAGCGCGTGATCGCCTGGCGGATCCACCAGGTCGCATAGGTCGAGAACTTGTAGCCGCGGCGGTATTCGAACTTGTCGACCGCCTTCATCAGGCCGATGTTGCCTTCCTGGATCAGATCGAGGAACTGCAGGCCGCGGTTGGTGTACTTCTTGGCGATCGAGATCACCAGACGCAGGTTGGCCTCGACCATCTCCTTCTTCGCACGGCGCGCCTTGGCCTCGCCGATCGACATCGCGCGGTTGATCTCCTTGATGTCGGCGACCGACAGGAACAGGCCCTTCTCGATCGCGACCAGCTTCTGCTGTTCGGCGACGATGTCGTCGCGGTGCGCCTTGACCGCCGGCGACCACTTCTGGCGCTTGCGCGCGAGCTCGTCGGCCCACTCCAGGTTGATCTCGTTGGTCGGGAACAGCTTCAGGAAATCCTTGCGCGGCATCTTGGCCTGCTTGATGCACACGTCCATCACCGCGCGCTCGTGGTGGCGGATGTTGGCGACGACGTCGCGCAGCTTGCGCACCAGCGCGTCGACCATCACCGCCGGCAGCTTCAGGCGCAGGAACTCCTCGGCCATCTGCTCGCGCAGCTTCTGCGTCTTGCGGTCGGCCAGGCCGTGCTTCTCGGCCGCCTTCTGGAACTTCGCGTAGCCCTGGCGCAGCTCGTCGAAACGGCGCGCGACCTCGACCGGATCCGGACCGGTGTCGCCGGGGCCGGCCTCCTCGCCTTCGGTCTCCTCCTCGTCCTCCTCGACCTCCTCCTCGCCGGCGGCGACCTCGGTCTCGGCGACCTCGACGCTCGGCTCCTCGATGTCGGCGAAGCCGGCGATGACCTCGGACAGACGCTTCTTGCCCTCGGTGTGCTGGTCGTACTCCTCGACCAGCAGCTGGATCGACCACGGGAAGCTGGCCAGGGCCGACTGAACCTGGTTGAGGCCTTCCTCGATGCGCTTGGCGATCGCGATCTCGCCCTCGCGCGTCAGCAGCTCGACCGTGCCCATCTCGCGCATGTACATGCGGACCGGGTCGGTGGTGCGGCCGACCTCGGCGTCGACCGCGCTGAGCACGGCGACGGCTTCCTCGGTGGCGGTCTCGTCGTCGGCGCTGGCCGGCGCATCGGGACGCAGCAGCTCGACATCCGGGGCGATCTCGTGAACCTCGATGCCCATGTCGTTGATCATGCCGATGATGTCCTCGATCTGCTCCGGATCGACGATGTCGTCCGGCAGGTGATCGTTGACTTCGGCATAGGTCAGATAGCCCTGCTCCTTACCCTTGATGATCAGGGTCTTGATCTCGGACTGCTGCTCCTGGTTGTGCTCGCTGGCCATGTAGGTGGTGATCCCGGGAAGGCAAAGGAAATGAGTATAGAAACGGTGTCAAGGGTGACGCGGGCGATCCGGCCCGGCCGCGTGCCGGACCGGCCGGGCGGCCGGACATCGTTCTGATAAACGCCAAACGGCGGCCCCGCCCGTCGTGCCGCAACGGAAATTCACATCGGGAGGCGGGGTCCGGGGCTCCTGCCCGGCTACAGATGGGACCGCTCCGGCCCATTTCCAGGCCTGCCGCGTCGGCGCGGTCAGCGCGTCTCCAGCCAGAACGTGACCGGGCCGTCGTTGGTCAGCCCGACCTGCATGTGCGCGCCGAAGCGCCCGGTCTGCACGTCGGCATGCGCCGCACGCGCCGCCTCGACCAGCCGCTCGAACCAGTGCCGCCCGTGCTCGGGCGTCGCCGCCGTGGTGAAGCTCGGCCGCAGGCCGCTGCGCGTATCGGCCGCCAGCGTGAACTGCGGCACCAGCAGCAGACCGCCGCCGGTGTCGCGCAGCGAGCGGTTCATGCGCCCCTGCGCATCGGAAAAGACGCGGTAGCCGAGCAGGCGCTCGAGCGTGCGCTCGGTCTGGGCCTGACCGTCGGGCGGCTGCACCGCGACCAGGGCCAGCAGCCCGGCGCCGATCCGGCCGACCGTCTCGCCGTCGACGCTGACGCTGGCCTGGCTGACGCGCTGGATCAGGGCGATCACGGGGAACTCCGTCGAACGGGACGGCATCCTCGCCGCTGCCGCGCGGCGCGGTCAACCGAGGCCGCGCCGCTGCCCGGCGATCGCCGGCGCAGGCCGCGAGGCCGTCCCGGGGGTCGGCTTTTCGGCGGCGAGTCCCTACTATCGCGGGTTCGACCATGACCACGCCTCGCCTCTCTCCTTTTCTCGCGCTGCTGTACGGCGGCCTGCGGCTGTTCGGCCGGCTGTCGCTGCGGACGCTGCACCGGCTCGGCAGCGCCTGCGGCAGCGTGATCTGGCTGCTCGACGGACGGCTGCGCCGGGTCACCGAGCGCAATCTCTCCCTGCTGTTAACGCAGGACAGCGCCGAAACCAGACAAGCCGTCGCGCGCGCGGTGCTGCGCGAGACCGGCAAGTCGATGACCGAGGTCGCGATCGTCTGGGCCGGCTCGCCGCAGCGCGCCTTGAGCCTGGTCCGCGAGGTGCGCGGACTGGAGCACCTGGACGCGGCGCGGGCGGGCGGCCGCGGCCTGATCATCGCCGCACCGCATCTGGGCTGCTGGGAGCTGCTGAACTACTGGCTGGCCGAGCGCATGCCGCTGTCGATCGCCTACCGGCAGCCGCAGCGGCCGTACTTCGAGCCGCTGCTGCTGAAGGCGCGCGGCGCGCTACAGGTCGAACAGGTCCGCGCCGAGGGCGCCGGCGTGCGCGCGCTGTATCGCCGCCTCAACGCCGGCGGCGTCGTCGGCATCCTGCCCGACCAGCGCCCCAAGCGCGGCGAGGGCGAGTTCGCGCCGTTCTTCGGCATTCCGGCGATGACGATGGTGCTGCTGCCGCGACTGGCCCGCCACACCGGCGCGCCGGTGCTGTTCGCGTTCGCCGAGCGCCTGCCGGACGGCGCCGGATTCCGCATCCATCTGCTGCCGGCGCCGGACGGCATCGCCGATGCCGACCTCGGCGTCGCCTGCGCCGCGCTCAACCGCGGCGTCGAGGACTGTGTGCGGATCGCGTTCACGCAGTACCAGTGGACCTACAAGCGCTATTCGATCCAGCCCGAAGGGCGGCCCAATCCGTACGCGGCCGCGGCCTCCGCCGCCGGCGACGAAGACTGAGGGCCGCGGCCGGACCGGCCGCGCATGCCCGCGCGGCATCGATGCGGTAGGATGCGGGGCCGCCCGCGATGCCCCACGCGCATCGCCCGCCAGCTCTCCCTCCGATCGAGCCAGCTGCGGCAGCGGCGCGCAGCGCGTGCCGCACCCGACCCCGTCACTCCCGCAAGGTTCTTCATGCGCAGCAACCGGGCAGACGAGCCGCCACCCGCGGCCGCTTTCGACCGCCGCGACCCGCGACGCGACCAGCCTGCCGCCGCGCTGGCGGTACAGGATCTGCGCCAGGTCTACGGCGCGCGCATCGCGCTGGACGGCGTCAGCTGGCAGGCCGCGGCCGGGGAGACGGTCTGCCTGCTCGGCCACTCCGGCTGCGGCAAGACGACGCTGCTGCGCCTGATCGCCGGCCTGGAAAGCCCGACGGCGGGACGCGTCCTGCTCGACGGCGAGGAAGTCAGCGGCCCGCAGCGCCATCTCGCGCCGGAGCGCCGCGGCATCGGCCTGGTGTTCCAGGACTACGCGCTGTTCCCGCATCTGAGCGTCCTGGCCAACGTGCAGTTCGGCCTGCGCGAAGGCAGCGCGGCCGCGCGCCGCGCCATCGCGCTGGCGGCGCTGACGCGCGTGGGCATGCAGGCGCACGCCGAGGCGTTTCCGCATACGCTGTCGGGCGGCGAGCAGCAACGCGTCGCGCTGGCACGCGCGCTGGCGCCGCAGCCGCGGCTGCTGCTGATGGACGAGCCGTTCTCGAACCTCGACGGACGCCTGCGCGACCAGGTCCGCGACGACACGCTGGCCGTGCTGCGCGAAGCGGGCACCACCGCGGTCATCGTGACCCACGATCCCGAGGAAGCGCTGCGCATCGCCGATCGCATCGTGCTGATGCGCCACGGCCGCATCGAACAGAGCGACACGCCCGAAGCGCTGTACCGTGCGCCGGCCACGCTGTTCGCGGCACGCTTCTTCTGCGATCTCAACGAGATGCCCGCAGCCTGCCGCGACGGCGCGGTCGCGACGCCGCTGGGCCGCTTCGACGCGCCGGGCTTCGCCGAAGGCGCCGCGGTGCGTGTCTGCGTGCGCCCGCAGGACCTGTCACCGAGCGAGGCGCCCGGCGCGGTGCGCGGCCGCGTGATCGAGCGCGTCTTCCTCGGCGAGAGCGAGCAGCTCGCGATCGCCCTCGACGGCCTCGCCCAACCGCTGCGGCTGCGCCGCCGTGCGGCCGACGCCTCGCTCCGGCCCGGCGCCGCGCTGACGCTGGCTGCCGAGCACGTGCTGCTGTATCCGGACCTGCCCTCCCCTTCCCCACGATGACGAGTACGCCCATGACGATGACCTCTCGCCTTCGCCGCCGCAGCGCACGGCTGCTGCTGATCCTCGCCGCCGCGCTCGGCGCCCATGCCGCCGCGGCCGCCGAGGTCAACCTCTATACGACGCGCGAGCCGGGCCTGATCCAGCCGCTGCTCGACGCGTTCACGGCGCACAGCGGCGTCAAGGTCAACACGGTCTTCGTCAAGGACGGCCTCGCCGAGCGCGTCGCCGCCGAAGGGCGCCGCTCGCCGGCCGACATGCTGATGACCGTCGACATCGGCAATCTGATCGACCTGGTCGACAAGGACCTGGTGCAGCCGGTGCGGTCGCCCGCGCTGGAGCGCGCGATCCCGGCCCAGCTGCGCGATCCGGACGGCCGCTGGTTCTCGCTGTCACTGCGCGCGCGCGTGCTGTACGCGTCGAAGGACCGCACCGACCTGTCGGCGTTCCGCTACGAGGATCTGGCCGATCCGCAATGGAAGGGCCGGATCTGCATCCGCTCGGGCCTGCATCCGTACAACACCGCGCTGATCGCCGCCTACATCGCGCACCACGGCGAGGCCGCCGCCGAGACCTGGCTCAAGGGCGTCAAGGCCAATCTCGCGCGCAAGCCCGGCGGCGGCGACCGTGAGGTCGCGCGCGACATCCTCGGCGCGCTGTGCGACATCGGCATCGCCAACTCCTACTACGTCGGCCGCATGCGCAGCGGCAAGGGCGGTCCCGAGCAGCAGAAGTGGGGCGATGCGATCCGCGTCGTGCTGCCGACGTTCGAGGACGGCGGCACCCAGGTCAACGTTTCGGGCGCCGCGGTCGCGCGGCATGCGCCGAACCGCGACGCGGCGGTCCAGCTGCTCGACTACCTGGTGTCCGAGGCCGCGCAGAAGATCTACGCGACGATCGATTTCGAGTATCCGGTCCGCGCCGACGTCGCCGCCGATCCGATCATCGCCGGCTTCGGCACGCTGGTGCCCGACGCGCTGCCGCTGACCGAGATCGCGCGTCACCGCAAGGCGGCCAGCCTGCTCGCCGAGAAGGTCGGTTTCGACAACTGACGCCGGCCGCCGACGCACGATGCAAGCGAACCCGCCGTCCCGCGAGCGCGGCCTGCGCGGCTGGCGCGTCGCGACCGGCCTGATCGCGGCACTGGTCCTGGTGCCGGTGCTGGCCCTGCTCGTCGCCGCGCTCGGCGGCGATGCCGGCCTGTGGCCGCACCTGCTCGCGCACGTGCTGCCGCCGACGCTGTTCGACACCGCGGTGCTGCTGATCGGCGTCGGCGCGCTGGTCGTGCTGCTCGGCACCGGCAGTGCCTGGCTGGTGACCGCCTACGACTTCCGCGGGCGCGGCGTGCTCGACTGGGCGCTGCTGCTGCCGCTGGCGGTGCCGACCTACATCGTCGCGTATGCGTACATGGACCTGCTGCATCCGATCGGACCGGTGCAGACCTTCGTGCGCGAGCTGTTCGGACTGGCCGGCCCGCAGGCATTCCGGCTGCCGGAGATCCGCTCGCTCGGTGGCTGCGTGTTCGTGCTCGGCTTCGTGCTGTATCCGTACGTCTATCTGACCACGCGGGCGCTGTTCCTGATGCAGTCGGCCAGCCTGATCGAGGCGGCGCGCTCGCTCGGCGCCGGTCGCGGCGGCGTGTTCGTGCGCGTCGCGGTGCCGCTGGCGCGGCCGGCGATCGCGGTCGGCACCAGCCTGGCGCTGATGGAGACGATCAACGACGTCGGCGCGTCGGAATTCCTCGGCGCGCGCACGCTGACGATCTCGATCTACTCGACCTGGGTCAATCGCGCCGATCTCGCCGGCGCCGCGCAGATCGCCTTGGCGATGCTGGTCGTGGTCGCCGCGCTGCTCGCGCTCGAGCACGCCGGTCGCCGCCGGCAGCACTATGCGATCTCGGCGCAGCGCGCGCGGCGGATGAGCCCGCAGCGCCTGCACGGCGCCGCCGGACTCGGCGCGCTCGCGCTCGGCGCCGTGCCGGTGCTGATCGGTTTCGTCGCGCCGACCGCCTACCTGATCGTCGAGACGATCGAACGCGTGCGTTTCGCCGGCTTTCCGCCGGGTTTGCTGCGCACCGCGCGCGATACCGTCGTGCTGTCGGGCATCGCGACCGTCGCGACCGTGCTGCTCGGCCTCGTCGTCGCCTATGCCGCGCGCGTCGCGCCGGGTGCCTGGTCGCGCACGGCCGAGCGCGTCGCCGGACTCGGCTATGCGCTGCCGGGCACGGTGCTCGCGATCGGCCTGCTGTTTCCGCTCGGCGCGCTCGACGGCCTGATCGCCGACGCCGGCGAGCGCTGGTTCGGCATGGCCGGCGGCCTGCTGCTGCTCGGCTCCGGCGCCGCCCTGGTCTATGCCTACAGCACGCGCTTCCTCGCGGTCGCCGGCGGCGGCCTCGCGGCCGGCCTCGGCCGCGTCGCGCCGGCGCTCGACCAGGCTGCGCGCACGCTCGGCGAGCGCAGCGGCGGCGTGCTGCGGCGCATCCACCTGCCGTTGATCCGTCCGGCCGTCGCGGCCGCGGCGCTGCTGGTCTTCGTCGACTGCATGAAGGAACTGCCGGCCACGCTGCTGCTGCGGCCGCTGAACCTGGAGACGCTGTCGACGCGCCTGTACGCCGAAGCCGCGCGCGGCACCTACGAGGAGGGCGCGATCGCCGCGCTGATCATCGTCGCGGCCGGCCTGATCCCGGTGCTGCTGCTGGCGCGCGTGGGCCGCGACGCGACGCGCGTCTGAAAGCGGCGCGGTGCCGGCCGCGCTAGTCCGGGCGCCGCTCGAGCCGGCGCAGGAACACCGCCATCTCCTTGCCGGCCTGCACGTCGCCGCGCGCCGCGGCGACCTCGATGCCGTGGCGCCAGGCCTCGCGCGCGCCGTCGCGATCGGCGCAGGCTTCCAGCGCGCGGCCGAGCAGCTTCCACGCCGCCGAATACGCCGGGTCGAAGCCGACCGCCGCGCGCAGCGCCTCGGCTGCCGCCGCGGCGTCGCCGGCGGCCAGCAGCGCGTTGCCGAGCGAGTAGCGCAGCAGCGCGCCGTCGCGCGGGCCGCCGATCTGCGCGCGCAGCCGCTCGATCATCGCACCCGCCTCGACACGAACTCGTCGCGGTGGACGTCGTGCGTCACGACGGTCTGTTCGCGCGAGGGCGGATCGAAGTACTCGACGTGAGCCAGCGTGCGGCGCATGTCGTCCAGGCCGCTCTGCCAGTGGTCGCGCATCGCGACCGGGCCGAACGCATAGTCCTTGTACGGCTCCTCGTGCGGCTTGCTGCGGTAGATCAGATGGATGATGTTGTAGACCCGGTCGCAGATCCACGGCTGCAGATGCGCCAGTAGCGCGGGCGGCATCGCATCGGCGCCGGCGCGCTCGATCAGCTCGCGCAGTGCCGAGCGCAGCTTCTGCAGCCGCTCCATCGTGTCGGTGCCCAGACGCGTGCGGCTGGAATACTGGATGTCCTTCTGCCGCTCGAGCACGTCGAGGATCGAGCTCGGCAGCTCGCCGCGGGCGCTCCACAGGTCCACCTGCAGCGCCAGCGTATCGGCCCGCGGCGAGTCAGACAGCACGTACTGCAGCGGCGTATTGGAGACCACGCCGCCGTCCCAGTAATGCTCACCGTCGATCTCGACCGCCGGAAACGCCGGCGGCAGTGCGCCGGACGCGATGACGTGCTCGGGCCCGAGCGGCCGTTCGCGCGAGTCGAAGTAGACCACGTTGCCGGTGCGCACGTTGACCGCGCCGACGCTGAGTCGCGCCGCACCGTCGTTGATGCGGTCGAAGTCGACCAGCCGCTCCAGGGTCTGCCGCAACGGGCCCACGTCGTAGAAGCTGGTCGCCGCGGCGCTGCCGTCGCGGAACAGGAACGGCGACAGCGCGCGCGACTGGAAGAAGCCCTGCTGGCCCTGCAGCAGGGCGCCGACCGCGCTGGTCGCGCCGAGCCAGGCCAGGCGCGCCTCCTCCAGCGCGGCGCCGAACGGGATGCCGGCACTGCCCGGTCCACCGAACGGAACCGACTCGATCAGCTGATTGAGCCATGGCAGCGAGGCGCCGAACGGGCCGGCCGGCAGGCTGATCGTGTCCCAGAACGAGCGCAGCCGCTCGACGCGCAGCTCAGGCGCGTTGCCGGCCAGGATCGCCGCATTGATCGCGCCGATCGACACGCCGGCGAACCAGTCCGGACGCAGGCCGGCCTCTTCGAGCGCCTCGTAGACGCCGGCCTGATACGCGCCGAGCGCGCCGCCGCCCTGCAGGACCAGCGCGACCTTCTCGTACGAGCCGGCCGCGATCTCGGCCGGTGTAGTCCCGCGACGCGGCGCGGACCTGGCGGCACGGCGACGCGGGCGCGTCGCGCTCATTCCATGACCCAGCCGTGGCTGACCAGCAGGCTCTGGCCGGTCAGCGCATTGGTCTGGAAGCCGGCCAGGAACAGCGCGACCGCGGCGACGTCGTCGACCGTCGTGAACTCGCCGTCGACGGTCTCGGCCAGCATGATCTTCTTGATGACCTCCTCCTCGCTGATGCCGAGCTCCTTGGCCTGCTCGGGAATCTGCTTCTCGACCAGCGGCGTGCGCACGAAGCCCGGGCAGATCACGTTGGCGCGGATGCCGGCCGGACCGCCCTCCTTGGCGACGGTGCGCGCGAGGCCGAGCAGCGCGTGCTTGGCGGCGACGTACGGCGCCTTGAGCTTGGAGGCGGTCTTGGAATGGGCCGATCCCATGTAGATGATCGCGCCGCCTTCGCCGCGCGCGTACATGTCCTTCAGGCAGGCGCGCGTGGTCAGGAACGCGCCGTCGAGATGGATCGCGATCATCCGCCGCCATTCCTCGTACGTGAAATCCTGCACCGGCTTGACGATCTGGATGCCGGCGTTGGAGACCAGGATGTCGACCTTGCCGAAGGCCCGGATCGTCTCGGCGACGCTGGCCTCGACCTCCGCTTCGCTGGTGACGTCGACCTTGACGCCGATCGCCCGGCCGCCGGCCGCGACCAGCTCGGCGGCCGCGGCCTGGGCGCCCTCGAGATTGAGGTCGGCGATCGCGACGGCGACGCCGTTCGCCGCGTAGACCTCGGCGATGCGCTTGCCGAGACCGCTGGCGGCACCGGTGACGTAGGCGACTTTTCCGGAAAGGGACGACATGGGGTGGACTCCTGGGGGGATGGGAGAGGATTCGCAGCGCGCATGGGACCCGCGCCGCGCCGCGGCGTTCCGCACCGCGATGCGAGGATTCAGCGACGATATCGCAGCGCGATGACGATGCGCGCGTATCGCCGTGCCCGGATCAGGCCGGCTCGTCGCGCGAGGAGGCCTTGGCGTCGACGCCCAGATCCTTGAGCTTGCGGTACAGATGCGTGCGCTCCATGCCGACCGCCTTGGCGAGCCGGCCGACGCTGCCGCCGGCGGCCGCCAGCTGATGCAGCAGATAGGCGCGTTCGAACTGCTCGCGCGCCTCGCGCAGCGGCAGCGAGAAGTCGACCGCGAAATCGCCGCGATCACCCTTCGGCGCGTCGGCGACCGGCGCCGCGGCGAGGCTGCCGAGCGCCTGATCGACCTCCTCGAGCGTCACGTCGGGCGAACTGCCGAGGATCAGCAGGCGCTGCACGAGATTGCGTAGCTCGCGCAGATTGCCCGGCCACGGGTAGTGGCGCAGGCGGTTCTGCGCGGCGACCGGAAAATTGCGGTACGGCAGCTTGTCGCGCGCGGCGAAGAAGTCGGCGTGATAGCGCAGCAGTTCCGGGATGTCCTCGGCGCGCTCGCGCAGCGGCGGCACCGCCAGCGGCACGACCTTGAGCTGGTAGTAGAGCTCCTCGCGGAAGCGTCCTTCGCGCGCCAGGGCTTCCAGATCCTGCGCGGTCGCGGCGATCACGCGCACGTCGGTCGCGACCGCCTCGCTGCCGCCGCAGCGCAGGACTGCGCGGCGGTCGAGCACGCTCGACAGGCGCTGCTGCAGCTCCTGGTCGAGCTCGGCGACCTCGTCGAGGAACAGCGTGCCGCCCTTGGCCTGCTCGATCAGCCCGTACTCGACGTTGCCGCCGTCCTCGGTGCCGAACAGCACCTTGGCGACGTGTTCGCCGGTGATCGCGCCGGGCGCGACGGTCACGAACGGACCGCTGCGGCGACCGCTGCGCTCGTGCAGCCAGCGCGCCAGCATTTCCTTGCCGGTGCCGGCCTCGCCCTGGATCAGCACGCCGGTATCGTGGGTCGCCAGTCGGTCCAGCTGCGCGCGCAGCGACTGCATGACCGCGCTCGAGCCGATCGGCTCGGCCGGCGCCGGCAGACGGCTCTTGAGGCCTTCGTTCTCGCGTCGCAGCCGGCCGGCCTCCAGCGCGCGCTCGATCGTCAGCAGCAGCTTGGCCAGCGAAATGGGTTTTTCGACGAAATCCCAGGCGCCCAGGCGCGTCGCCTCGACCGCGGTCTCGATCGTGCCGTGGCCGCTCATCATGATGACCGGCCCGGGCAGGCCGCCGCGTTCGCCCCATTCGCGCAGCAGGCTGATGCCGTCGACGCCGGGCATCCAGATGTCGAGCAACACCACGTCGGGCCGCTGCTGGCGGCGCGCCTCGCGCGCGGCTGCGGCCGATTCGGCGACGCTGACCGAGTAGCCTTCGTCTTCGAGGACTTCCTTGACCGTCGCGCGGATATCCGGCTCGTCGTCGACGACGAGGACGTGGGGAGTGGCCACGGCGAACCTGCGTTGCGAAAAGGAGACATGCAGCATAGCGCAGCTGCCGCGCCTGCGGCAGCGGTCCGGCCGCAGGCCGCGAATGCCACGATCGCGCGTCCGACCGGCCGGGCGCCGCTCACGCCGGCGTTCGGGAATCGAGCGGCCCTCGCTCAGCCGGCCGGTCCGAAGTAGCGCAGATGCAGGCGCGACTGCAGCTTGCGCAGGCGGTTGGCCGGCTTCGGCGCGCGCGGCCGGATGCGGCCGGCCAGCAGGTCCTCGGTCGCGGCGAGCACGCGCTCGGACGAGCGGCCGTCGCGATACGGATGGATCTGCGCGGACAGCGTGTCGAGCTCGGCGCGCAGCGCCGGCTCCGGCGCGAACGCGCGACGCAGGGCCGGCTCCAGCGCAGCGGCCTCGCCGATGTCGATCATGTACGGCTGCACCGCGTTGTTGCGGAACGTCACGACCGGCTTGCCCTGCAGCGCGAACTCCGGCACGACCGAGGAGGTGTCGCAGACCAGCACGTCGGCCGCGCGCAGCATCGCGATCAGCGCATCGGCTTCGAGAAACCGCGCGTGCGGGCCGGCCAGCGCGCGATAACGGTCCATCCATTCGGGTGCCGACTTCGGATGCAGGGTCAGCAGCCAGTAGCGCTCGCCGCCGGCGATCTGCCGCGCGATCTCCTCGATCAGCGCCGGCGCCGAGGTCAGGCGCTCGGTGAACGTGGACGCGTACATGACGACCGGGCGGCCGCCGGCCGCAGCGCGCAGGTCCGCGGCCGCGCCGGAGGCCGCGAACAGCGGATCGAGCTTCGGCCAGCCGGTTTCGGCGACGACGAAATGGCCGAGCTGATCGGCCAGCGCCTGGAACGGCCGCGTCGTCGCCGGCCCCTGCGTGCAGTACAGATCGAACCAGCCGCGGATCCGGAAATGCCCGCGCGCCTCGCTGCGCTTGCCGACGCTGAAGCCGTGGAAGACCTGCACCTTCGCGCCCGGGAACACGTGCGGCACGTCGTTGCTGGCCGAGAACACCGCATCGGGCCGCCAGCGCCGCACCGCCGCCACGTCGCGCAGCCGCAGCTCGCCGGGCGGCAGGGCGTGACCGGCGGCCGCGCCGTCGAGAAACCAGGCCACCTCGGCGTTCTGCGCGCGCGCCGCCGCGGCGATCGGCTGCAGGATCGGCAAGGCGTACAGCTCGGTACCGAAGAGCAGATGGCGGCGCATGCGAGAGCGGTGGCCGCGGCATCGGCGGGCCGACGCGCGACCGCGAATTCCGGGTGCGGGCCGGGCATCTTACGCAGCGGCTCCGGCCGCTGCCAGCGCGGCGCCGGGCCCGGCGCCGCGCTATTCCTCGTTCGGCGAGTCGGCGTCCTCCTCGCCGATCACCGGCACCTGGCCGTCGCGACAGGCCGGCGCGACCGCGTCGGCGCGGAACAGCCACCATTCGCGACGGTTCGCATTGCCGACGTGGATCGCCTTGGCGCGGTCCACGCACGGGCCCATCGCCTTGCCGAGCACGAACACCCAGCGCCGCTCAGGCGCCGCCTCGATCCAGCGGATCGACGCGCCGAGCTGCTCGTGCCACGGCTTGAGGAAGCCGAAATCGGTCGCCGGCTTGTCGAGCAGCAGCAGGTTCTGCTCCTTCCACGCGACCAGGCCGAGCTCGCCGTCGCCGACGATCTGCTCGGTGCGGCGCATGACGTCGGAGGCCGAGGTCGACGCGTTGAGCACCGGATAGGCCCAGAATCCCCACAGCAGCCAGATCGCGGCGAGCAGCACGATCAAGCCGGTCACCGCGCGGCGCACGCGGAACACGACGACCGCGACCAGTGCCGCGACGCCGATCGCGATCATCAGATGCCACAACGACCGGCCGCCGTCGGGCAGCCCGCGCTGCAGCACCAGTTCGTTCGCGCGCGCCCAGTCGCCGCCGAGCGCGGCGATGCCGCCGGACAGGAACAGCGCCGCCAGCAGCGCGCTCAGCGCGAACGCGGCCCAGCGCAGCCAGCGCTGGCGGATGACCTCGCCGAGCAGCGGTCCGGCCGCGAGCGCGAGCATCGGCAGCGCCGGCATGATGTAGACGTCGCGCTTGCCCTTGGGCAGCGTGAAGAACAGCACGATCAGCACGATCCAGGCCAGCGGCAGCAGAAAGCGCGCGTCGCGCTCCCGGAGCCGCGCCCACCAGCGCGGCAGCAGGCCCGGCAGGGCCAGCACCAGCGGCAGCCAGCTCGCCGCGATCACGCCGAGGTAGTACCAGGCCGGCTTGTGGTGGTCCCACGAATCGGTATAGCGGCCGGCGGTCTGGCGGAACAGGATGTCGTTCATGTACGCGCGATGCTCGGGCGAATCGCTGGCGTAGACGGCCAGCAGCATCGGCACGATCCACAGCGCGACCGCGGCCAGGAACGCCAGCGCGCCGGCCAGCCAGCGCCACGCCGCGCCGCCGGCGGTCACGCCGGGCCAGCCGCGCCAGCGCGCGAACAGGAACGGCACGAACATCAGCAGCGCCAGCACGCCGACGCCCTTGGTGATGACACCCAGGCCCGCCGCGAAGCAGCCGAGCCAGTACGCACGCCAGTCCGGACCGAGCAGGAAATGCCGCAGCAGGCCGTAGTTGGCGAGCGTGATGAAGAACGTCACGGTCGGATCGATCTGCGCGCGCTTGGCCTGGTAGACGAACTGGAACGTCACCAGCAGCGCGGCCGCGCCGATCAGTCCGGCCTGCGTGCCCCACAATCGCCGGCCGGCGTCGTAGACCAGGAACAGCGTGCCGAGCGAGGCCAGTAGCGAAGGCAGCAGGAATGCGATGCGCCAATGGCCGGTCAGCTCGTACGCGGCGGCCTGCAGTGCCATGAACAGCGGCGGCTTGTCCGAGTACAGCTCGCTGCCGCGATGCGTGATCAGCCATTCGCCGCTCTCGACCATCTGCTCGGCGACCAGCGTGAAGCGCGGCTCGTCGGCCGGCCACGGATCGCGCAATCCCATACCGGCGGCCAGCACGACGAAGGCGATCAGGAAGAACAGCAGCAGGTTGCGGCGCGAACGGGCGTCGAGCGGAGGCAACGGCGCGGACATGGCACGGATCGGGAACGCGCGAGCGCGGGGCGGCGATCGTATCAAGCCGCCGCCGGGTCCGGCATGACCGGATCGGCGCCTGCCGCGACGCCCCGGTCGGCCTCAGTCGTGCGCCGGCCAGGCCGCCGCGGCCGGAATCCACAGCTCGATCTCGGTGCCCGATCCGCCGCGCGTCCAGACCGCCAGCCGCGCGCCGATGCGCTCGGCGCGCTCGTGCATGCCGCGCAGTCCCCAGTGGCCGGGGCGGCCGCCGGCCTGCAGCAGGCCCGCATCGATGCCACGGCCGTCGTCGCGGAAGCGCAGGCGCAGGCCGCCGGCCTCGTAGGCGATCTCGACCTCGATGCGCTGCGCGGCGGCATGCTGGAACGCGTTGACGAGCGCCTCGCGGCCGATCCAGTAGGCCTCCTGGCGCGCCAGCGGAGCGAGCGGACGCACCGTGCCTTCGGTGACCACGCCGAACGCCGGGCCCGTCTCGCCGGCCCACTGCGCGCCGACGCGCGCCAGCGCCTGCGGCAGATCGACCGCATCGCCGTCGGCACGCAGGTCGAGCACGCGGTCGCGCCCTTCGGCCAGCGCCTGCTCGGCGCGATCGAGCACCGATTCGAGCGTCTCGCGCTGCGCGTCGAGCGCCGGCATCCGGTCGAGTGCGGCCTGGAAGCGCAGGATCAGGCCCTGAATGCTCTGCAGCAGCGTGTCGTGCAGCTCGCGCGCGATCCGCTCGCGCTCCTGATGACGCTCGTGCAGGCGCAGGCGCAGGCGGTCGGCCATGCGCTCGAGCCGCAGCAGATAGACGATCCACAACAGGCCCAGTCCGGCCGCGACGCACAGCACGACGAAGCCCGGCGTCTGCACGAAGGCCGGCGGCACGACGAACGCGATCGTGGCCGGCTGCGGACTCCAGACCACGTCTTCGTTGGCCGCGATGACCTCGAACCGGTAACGGCCCGGCGCGAGCTGCGTGTAGAACGCCTCGCGGCGCGTACCGGCCTCCTGCCACTGCGCGTCGACGCCGAGCAGGCGGTAGCGGAACCGCACGCGCTCGGGAATCGACAGACTCGGCGCGGTGTAGCGGATCTGCACGGTGCCGGCGCGGACCGGCAGCTGCGGCTCGCCCGAGACAAGATACGACCGCCCGTCCGCCTGCAGCGATTCGATCAGCGCCGGCGGCGGCTGCGCGTTGCGCGCGATCCGCGCCGGATCGATCCAGACCACGCCGCTGGCGGTCGCGAACCAGAGCCGGCCGTCGTCGCCGGCGACCGCCGAGGGTAGCGGCCGGAACTGGTCCGGCAGGCCCGGCAGGCCGTCGAGGAAGTCGAACAGGCGGTAGTCGACCGCATGCGACGGATCGGCCAGCGCCCGCGCGATTTCGTCCGCTGCGATCGCGACGACGCCGCGGCTGCCGTTGAGCCACAGATCGCCGCCGGCAGTCTCGACCAGGCCCGAGATGCCGGTGAACGGCTCGCCGTGCGCGGCGCGCAGACGCACGAAGCGGCCGTCCAGCACGTAGGCCAGGCCACGCTCGCCGCCGACCCAGACCCGCTCGCGCGCCTGGAGCAGGGCCGTCACGTTGCCGACGTCGAGTCCCTCCCACGAGGACAGCACCTGCTGTCCGGCCGCATCGGCGAGCACGATGCGGTTGCGCGAGAAGCCCATCCAGCGGCGTCCCTCGGTGTCGGTCATCATCACCAGCGGCGAGGCGCGGCCGAGCAGTTCGGGCTCGCTGGCGAAACGGGTCCAGCGGCCGTCGAGCCAGCGGAACACGCCCGGCACGTTCAAAGACACCCACAGCGCGCCGGCCCGGTCGCGCGTGATCGCCTGCACGCCCGAACCGCTCGCCTCCGGCGGCAGCGCCGCGACCGCGACCGGACCGTGCTCGCCGACGCGCCACAGACCCGACGAGCCGCCGAACCAGAGCGTGCCGTCGCCGTCGCGATACGCGCAGCTGATCCGGTCGACGCCGGGGAACGGCGTGACCGCGCCGTCGAGCCGCATCAGCGGCCGGTTCTTGGTGCCGGCCCAGATCGCACCGCCGGCACCGGCGGCCAGCGCGAAATCGTACGAGCCGCTCGGAAAGCCGGCCGGCACCAGCCGGCTCGCGCGGAACCGGTCCAGACCACGACTGGTGCCGACCCAGAGATTGCCCTCGCGGTCCTCGAACAGCGGACCGACGTAGTCGGCGCTCAGGCCCTGCCGCTCGGAATGGTTCTCGAGCCGGCTGTCGCCGCGCTCGACCGATACGCCGTCGGCGAGCCGGTCCGGCTGCGGCACGCGCCACAGGCCGTCGCCCTCGCCGGCGATCCACAGACCACCGTCGCGGTCGAACAGCAGACCGGCCGCATCGAGCGCGATGCCACCCGGCCCGCCCGGCGCCAGCGGACGGACCCGGCCGCCGGCCTCGAGCGCCCACAGCCGGCCGTCCGCGGCCTGTGCGAGCTGGTTGATCGCGACGCCCGGCCAGGGCTGGCGGACGAAGCGGCGCTGCCCGGCCGGCAGCGAATACACCGCCTCGTCGGTGACGGCCCAGACCGCGCCGTCGCGATCGGCGAACACGGTGCGCGTGCGCTGCTCGGGATAGTCCCAGGCGCCGCCGATGCGCTGCCAGCGCGTACCGTCGAAGCGCACCAGGCCGCGGAACGTGGCCGCCCAGATCGCGCCGCCGCGATCGGCCGCGAAGCCGAACACCGTGCCGGTCGGGAAGCCTTCGGCCTCGGCATACGGCGCGACGCGGCCCTCGTCGATGAAGCTGGCGCCGCCGTAGCGGAAGCCGACCCACAGCCCGCCGGCCGGCGGCGCGAACAGGCTCGAGACGCTGGTCGACGGAAACGCCTGATTCGGCGCCGGCTCGAAGCGCTCGAAGCGCACGCCGTCGAAGCGGAACAGGCCGTCCTGCGTGCCGAGCCACAGATAGCCGTTGCCGGTCTGCGCGAGCGCGCCGATCTGGCCGGGCGCGCCGTCCTTGACGGTCCAGGCGGTCTGATGGAGCTGATCGAGCCGGCGCTGCGGATCGAGCGCCGCCGCCGGCGCCGCGATCAGGCAGGCCAGCACAGCCAGCACGGCCAGCGCCGCGAGCCGGCCGCGCCACGCGGCCGGCCGGCCGAGAAAGTCGATGCCACGGCTCACGCCGCTCCCGCCCGGATCGATGTCCGCATGGATACCTTCGCCACCGCTGTCCGGAAATCCGCCGCACGAGGACGGCACCGCCCTGTTTGCGCCGCCGGCGCAACGGCGCCGCTTGGCAGCACCGGTCGCATCGGGCAGCCTTGCGGTTCCGTCTCGCTACCGGGCCTTCCCGTATGCCGCTGCCGACCGTCGACATCGAAACCGCCCCCCAGCCGCGCCACGCGGTGATCTGGCTGCACGGCCTCGGCGCCGACGGTCACGACTTCGAGCCGATCGTACCGGAACTGGTCGCGCGCGACTGGCCACCGCTGCGCTTCGTGTTCCCGCACGCGCCGGTGCGGCCGGTCACGATCAACGGCGGCATGCCGATGCGCGCCTGGTACGACATCGTCGGCACGGCGATCGCCGACCGCCAGGACGAGCCCGGCCTGCGCGCCTCGTTCGCCGAGCTCGACGCGCTGATCGAGCGCGAGGTCGAGCGCGGCATCGCGCCCTCGTCGATCCTGCTCGCCGGCTTCTCGCAGGGCGCCGCGGTCGCGCTCGCCGGCGGCCTGCGCCAGCGCCGCCGGCTGGCCGGCATCATCGGCCTGTCCGGCTATCTGCCGCTGCAGGCCAGGCTGCCGGACGAAGCGGCGGCCGACAACCGCGCGACGCCGATCTTCCTCGCCCACGGCAGCGCCGATCCGATCGTGCCCGAGGGCCTCGGCACGATGAGCCGCGATTTCCTGCGCCAGCACGGCTACACGGTCGACTGGCACAGCTATCCGATGGCGCATCAGGTCTGCGCCGAGGAGATCGCCGACCTGCGCAGCTGGATCGGCCGGCGTCTGGCGGCGTGACCGGCTGCCGCTAAGCGGACGCGCCGCGGCGCTACCATCGACGGCGGAACGAGGAGGGGAATGGCGGTGAGCGACGCCGACGACCACCGCTGGCTGCCGCCGTTCTGCAGCCTGCCGACGCTGTTCGCGCTCATGCTGGTCGCCGAGCTGGTCGCGCTGATCGTCGTGCTCGCGCCCGGCGCCGACGGCGCGCCGCTGATGCGGCTCGGCATCGTCAGCGTCTACGTACAGTGGCTGGCGCTGCTCAACGCGGTCGTGCTGTGCTCGCTGCGCGGCGCGCTCGACCGGCTGACGCCACGCAGTGGCCTGCTGATCGCCTGGCTGGTCATGATCGGCGTGACGACGCTGGCCGCACTGCTGATCCAGACGATGGATCGCGCGCTCGGACTCGGCCTGACCGGCTCGGGCGGCGCGGCGGCGCGCTTCGTGCCGGCCAACGCCGTGCTGTGCGCGCTGATCGGCGCGGCGCTGCTGCGCTATCTGTTCGTGATCGAGCAGTGGCGCGAACGCGTGCGCGCAGCGTCCAAGGCGCAGGTCGACGCGCTGCAGGCGCGGATCCGTCCGCATTTCCTGTTCAACAGCATGAACACGATCGCCAGCCTGATCCGCACGCGGCCGGCCGATGCCGAACGCGCCGTGGAGGATCTGTCGGACCTGTTCCGGGCCGCGCTCGGCGCGAACGGCGCGTCCGGCACGCTCGGCGAGGAGCTCGAGCGCGTCGACCACTATCTGCGCATCGAGTCGCTGCGGCTCGGGCCGCGGCTGGCGATACGGCGCGATCTCGATACGCTGCCGCGCGACTTCGCGCTGCCGCCGCTGCTGCTGCAGCCGCTGGTCGAGAACGCGATCTACCACGGTATCGAACCGCTGCCCGACGGCGGCACGCTGGCTCTGACCGGCCGGCGCCTCGTCCACGGCTGGGAGATCGCGATCGACAATCCGTGCCCGGAGCGGCCCGCGCGGCGCGGCGGCAACGGCCATGCGATCGACAACATCCGCGCACGCATCGGCTACCATTTCGGCGATCGCGCGGCGCTGATCGCCGAGCCCGGCGCCGGACACTTCCGCGTGATCGTGCGACTGCCGCTGGAGCCCCCCGATGGACATCCCCCCGCGATGAGCGCCCGCGTCCGATGAAAGTCCTGGTCGTCGACGACGAGCCGCTGGCGCGCGAGCGCCTGGTCGCGCTGATCGGCGAGATCGACGGCGCGCATGTCGTCGGTCAGGCCGGCAGCGGCGCGGCCCTGCTCGAAGCGGCGCCGGCGCTGCAGCCGGACGTCGTGCTGCTCGACATCCGCATGCCGGCGATGGACGGTCTCGAAGCGGCGCGCCACCTGGCCGCGCTGGAGACGCCGCCGGCGGTCGTGTTCTGCACCGCCTACGACGAGCACGCGCTGGCTGCGTTCGACGTCCACGCGATCGACTACATCGTCAAACCGGTGCGCGCAGAACGGCTCAGACAGGCGCTCGACCGCGCGCGCCGCTACGGCGGCGAGCAGCTGCGGCGCGCCGGCGGCAGCGGTCCGGACCGGCAGCGCACGCATCTGTGTGCGCGCGTACGCGGCAGCCTCGTGCTGGTGCCGATCGGCGAGGTCGCCTATCTGCAGGCCGAGGACAAGTACGTCGTGATCCATCATGCGCGCGGCCAGGTCCTGATCGAGGAGCCGCTGAAGGATCTGGAAGAGGAATTCGGCGACCGCTTCGTGCGGATCCATCGCAACTGTCTGGTCGCGCGGCACCGCCTGGTCGGTCTGCTGCGCACGCCGGACGGCCGTACCCTGGCCCGGCTCGACGCCGACGGCGTCGAACTGGAAGTCAGCCGCCGCAGCCTGCCGGGCCTGCGCAAACTGGTGAAGAATCTTTGAACGTCCTTCGTATCGCCACGCGTCGCAGTGCCCTGGCCCTGTGGCAGGCCGAACACGCCGCCGCGCTGCTGCGCCGCGCCCACCCCGCGCTCGAGGTTCAGCTGCTGCCGATGACGACGCGCGGCGACCGTATCCTCGACCGTCCGCTCGCCGAGATCGGCGGCAAGGGACTGTTCCTCAAGGAGCTCGAAGTCGCGCTGCAGCAGGGCGAGGCCGACGTCGCCGTGCATTCGTACAAGGACGTGCCGATGACGCTCGAGCCCGGCTTCGCGATCGGCTGCGTGCTCGAACGCGCCGACGCGGCCGATGCCTTCGTCAGCGGCGCCTATGCGCGCATCGACGACCTGCCGCACGGCGCACGCGTCGGCACCTCCTCGCTGCGCCGTCAGGCGCAGCTGCGCGCGCTGCGGCCCGACCTGCAACTGCTGGACCTGCGCGGCAACGTCAATACGCGGCTGGCCAAACTCGACGCCGGCGAGTACGAGGCGATCGTGCTGGCCTGCGCCGGCCTGGAGCGCCTCGGCCTCGGCGACCGGATCCGCACGCGGCTGACCGCACCGCAGTGGCTGCCGGCAGCCGCGCAGGGCGCGATCGCGATCGAGATGCGCGAAGGCGATGCACGCATCGCGGCCCTGCTGGCAGCGCTCGACGACGGCTCCACGCGCCGCTGCGTCGACGCCGAGCGCGCGTTCGGTCACGCGCTGGCCGGCAGCTGCAACGTCGCGCTCGCCGCACAGGCGATCGAGACCGACCGTGGACTGCATCTGTGGGCGCTGGTCGGCGACGCCGCCGACGGCACCCTGCTGCGCGGCGAAGCGCGCGGCGATGCCGACGCGCCCGAGGCGCTCGGCCGTGCGGTCGCAGCCGATCTGGTCGACAAGGGTGCGCTGCGCGTCCTCGGCCGGAACTGACGCGCGAGGACGCCACCGGCATCGCGTCGGCGATCGCGGTGACGTCACGTGTGAAGGGATGGAGCGGACGGCCCCCGCCGGTCAGGTGCGGGGCCGCGGCGATGCGGACCGGCCATCGGCCCACGCCGGCGCGGGACCTGCATCGAGGCAGGCCCCGCGCGATCGTCAGAAGTTGTAGACCAGATTGGTCGTCAGCAGCTGATCGGTCTTCTTCGCGCTGTCGGCCACGTCGGTGTTGTGGCGCACCTGGTAGCCGAGCTTGAGCGCGAACTTCTCCGACATCGCGACCGCGAGGCCGGCATCGTTCTGGATGAAGGTATTGTCGCTGCCCGCTTCGGTCAGCAGCACGTTCTCGAACGTGGTGTTGTCGGTGATCTTGTGGCGGAACGAGACCAGGCCGCGCGCGACCACCTGGCCGTCGGCGTCCGGTCGGATGCGCGTCGTGACCGGCGGATCGCCGCTGACCAGGTCGTAGGCGCTCGGCTGGTAGCGCTTGTAGCCCGGGCCGATCTCGAAGCTGAGCTCGGTGCGCTGGTTCTTGAGCGCCGTGTAGCCGTAGCCGACCGACGCGATCCACTGGTAGTCGAACGCCGCGAAATCGTCGTTCTCGTAGCGCAGCGCGCCGACCACGTAGCTGCGCTCGTCGAGCTTGTAGCCGACCGAGCCGCCGGCCTCGTAGCGGTTCGCGGTGAGGTCGTAGCGGCGCACGTCGACGGTCTGGCCGTCGACGACGGTGGACACGGTGACCTCGCCCTTGCTGCGCAGCGCGTTCAGGAAGACGTTGTTCTTCCAGGTGTCGTCTTCCTGCTTGAACTGCAGCTTGATGTTGACGTTCTCGGACTTGCTGTTGCCGCGCGTGGCCGCGATACCGACCTCGCCCGAACCGGACCAGCCGCCGTCCTGGGCCTGCGCGACGAGCGGGAGCGCCGCCGACAGCGCGGCGACGAGCATCAGTTTCTTCATGATGTTTCCTTGTTGGGAACGAGCGAAAGCACGGCACGCGGGCCGTGCGGCGCCGCACCATGCTAGGGACGCCTCTTGAATCATCGGTGAATCGCGCGGCCGCTCAGCGGTAGTAGGCCAGCACCGCGTGGCGTGCTTCGGCGAAGAACAGCCAGCGCTGCACGAAAACGCCGAGCATCGCGCTGACGGTGGCGACGGTCGCTGCCGGCAGCGTCCAGCCCGGCAGCAGCAGGCTCACGCCGATCGCCAGCAGCGGCAGCACGAACAGCGTGCGCGACGCGATCGCGCGCAAACGCTCGGCATGACGGCGCGCCAGCGCGAAACCCATCTCGCGCAGCAGATAGTTCTCTTCGCTGTGCGGTGCCTCCATCGCGGCGACCGTACCCGGCAGTCCGAGTCCGGTCGCGGCCGCGGTGTCGGGACCCGCCTCGTCCGGACGCCGCCAGTACGCACGCTGCAGCGCCCAGCTCAGCACGATGCCGACCGCCAGCGCGAGCGGCCATGCGGCGGTGGTGACGGCAGCCGTACCGGTACCGCCCTCGGCCGGCACCGGCGTGGCGATCTCGTAGAGCAGCCACAGCCAGAGGCCGCCGGTCTGCAGCGAGAGCAGGCCGTACAGCGGCGTCACGCGCCAGTCGCGCCAGGCGCGGATCGTGCGCAGCGAGGCGTAAATGCGCGCCGTGCACAGAACCGTCGCGGCCGCGAGCAGCGCGAACACGGCGAACCCGACGCGGATGCGCAGGCCGCTGTGCACGGACTCGACGCGCCACGCCAACAGCAGGCACAGCGGCACGCAGACGAGCGCCAGGACGCCTTCGCGCGACAACCACGAGCTACGCCACTGGCTGAGCGCACGCCAGGCGCGCAGCGGCTTGCCCAGATGCGCGACCGAGGCCAGCAGGCCGATCGAGGTCAGGACCAGCCCGGTCAGCAGCGCCACGACGATCGTGAACCGGTCGGCCGGCGCCGCGCCGATCGCGACCGCGATCGCGATCAGCACCCACAGGCCGTAGCCGGCCCCGGACAGCGTCGTGAAGAAGACGATCGACAGCGCCGGCCGCATGCGTCAGCGTTCTTCGACGAAGACGGCGGTACCGCTCGCCGAGACCATCAGCATGCCGCCGCCGTCCTTGATCTGGATCGTCTCGTAATCGAGGTCCACGCCGATCACCGCATTGGCGCCGAGGCGCTCGGCCTGCTCGGTCATCTCGGCCAGCGCGGTGTCCTTGGCCGAGCGCAGCACCTTTTCGTAGCTGCCGGCGCGGCCGCCGACCAGATCGCGGATGCCGGCGAAGAAATCGCGGAACACGTTCGCGCCGAGGATCGCATCGCCGCTGACCAGACCGAGATAGCGCACGATCGTGCGGTCCTGCAGGGTGGACGTGGTCGAGACGAGCATCGGGATTCTCCGGGTCGGTGGGGGCGTGGCGCGGCGGCGCGAACCTTAGCGCGACAGCGCACGATCGAGCCAGCGCAGCAGCGGCGGCAGCGCGGCCGGATCGTAGTCGTCCCCGGCGGTCGCGGCCGGCGCGGGCTGTGGCGGCGCGGCCCGCCGCGGCCGCGGCGGCAGATAGCGGTTGACCGGCTCGTAGCCGAGTTCGGGCATCAGCGCATAGCCGCTGCGCTCGGCGACCAGTTGCGATACCGCCGAGTCCGGATCGCCGAGGTCGCCGAAATGCCGCGCGCGCGTCGGACAGGCCTTGACGCAGGCCGGCTGGCGGTCCTCGGGCGCGAGCCGCTCGTTGTAGATGCGGTCGACGCACAGCGTGCATTTCTGCATCGTGCCGTGTCGCGGACTGAACTCGCGCGCACCGTACGGGCAGGCCCAGGCGCACAGCTGGCAGCCGATGCACAGGTCCTCGTCGACCAGCACGATGCCGTCTTCGACGCGCTTGTAGCTGGCGCCGGTCGGACAGACCGTGACGCAGGCCGGACGCTCGCAATGCAGGCACGAGCGCGGGAAATGCACGGTCATGCCGTCGGCCGCCTGGCCGCCGCAGCCGCCGGCAGCCGCCGGCGCGGTCACGGCGGCGGCCGCCGCCTCGACCGTACGCAGCAGCGGCGGCACCGGCTGCGCCGCGACCTGGTAGCTGTGCACGCGGTTGAACCAGACTCCGTCCGGCTCCGCGCCGTAGGCATCGTGGTCCTCGAGCGGCCCGAACGAGCCGCCGTCGTTCCATTCCTTGCAGGCCACCGCGCAGGCGTGGCAGCCCACGCAGGTGTCGAGGTCGATCACGAGGCCGAGCTTGACGCGGCCCTTCGGCGGCAGATCGGTCATGACGGCCTCCGCAGCGGCGCGATCGCCTCGACGCGATGGCCGGGCTCGTGCGGCGCCGGATCGCGCTCGATGCGCACACGCAGGTCGAACCAGGCGGCCTGCCCGGTCACCGGATCGGCATTGGCGAGCCGTCGGCCGTCGGCTCGCGCAGGAGCCAGTTCGTCGATCAGATGATTCAGCAGAAATCCCTCGCGGCTTTCCGGCGCGTCGGCGTCGAGCCGCCACGCGCCGCGGCGCTTGCCGATCGCATTCCAGGTCCACAGCGTGCCCGGTGCGGTGCCCGCGTGGAGGCGCGCCTGCACGCGGATGCGCGCCAGCGGCGAGGCCAGCCAGATCCAGTCGCCGTCGGCGACACCGTGTTCGGCCGCGGTCCTCGCGTTGAGATAGAGCGCGTTGCGTGCCGCGATCTGACGCAGCCAGGCGTTCTGCGATCCCCAGGCGTGATACATGAACATCGGCCGCTGCGTGATCGCCGACAGCGGATAGGCCGCGGCGTCGGCCTCGACCGCCTCGCCGTCCGCGCCGTACCAGAACGGCAGCGGATCGAAGTAATGCTCGACCCGCGCGCATTCGGCGGCCGGCGGCCGCACCGGTCCGTGGCCGCGCGCGGCGAGCCGGAACCGCTGCAGCCGCTCCGAGTACAGCTCCAGCGTGATCGGCGCGGTCGACCCGAGAAAGCCCAGTCCGCGCGCCCAGTGCAGATAGTCGCGATTGGCCATCTTGTAGTAGCGCGCCGACGGCGGCACCGCGTGATGCCAGTAGCAGCCGTGCTCGGCGTAGCGTTCGAGCTGGTCCGGATTCGGCGTGCCGACACCGTGCAGCTCACCGTCGCGGCCGCGCCACCCGGCCAGCAGGCCGACGCCGGGCGCGCGCTCGTGTTCGACCATGTACTGCGCGAACCCGCCCGGATAGCGCGGCGTGCCGTCCTCGCGCGTCATGCCCGGCAGGCCCAGGCGTGCGCCGAGGTCGAGCAGCACGTCCTGGAATGGCCGCACGTCGCGATCGGGCGCGAGCACCGGCCGGCGGATCGCGTCGGCGGCCGCGTCGGCGTCGGAGATCGGCCGGTCGAGCAGGCTGATGCAGTCGTGGCGCTCCAGATACGTCGTATCCGGCAGCACCAGGTCGGCCAGCTCGACCGTCTCGGACGCATAGGCGTCGACGTAGATGACGTGCGGAATGCGGTACTGGCCGGTCGCCGGATCGCGATCGGTCAGCATCGCGCGGGTCTGGCCGGTGTTCATCGCCGAGTTCCAGCCCATGTTGGCCATGAACAGCAGCAGCGTGTCGATGCGGTACGGATCGCCGGCCCAGGCGTTGCGGATCACCGACTGCAGCATGCCGTGCGCGGCGAACGGGTGCTCCCACGAGAACGCCTTGTCGATGCGGCGCGGAGCGCCGTCGGCGTCGACCAGCAGATCCTCCGGACCGTGCACGAAGCCGAGCGGGCCGGCGTCGAGCGCGCCGTTGTCCTTGCGGTCGCGGCCGGGCCGGTTCGGCGGCGGCACCGGCTTCGGGAACGGCGGCTGGTAGCGGAAGCTGCCGGGCGTATCGATCGCGCCGAGCAGCATCTGCAGCACGTGCAGCGCACGGCAGGTGTGAAAGCCGTTGGCGTGCGCCGAGATGCCGCGCATCGCGTGCATCGCGACCGGCCGTCCGGTCATCGTCGCGTGCATGCGCCCGTAGGCATCGGTCCACGGCTGATCGAGCTCGATCGCGTGGTCGAACGCGGCCTCGGCCAGTTCGCGCGCGAGCCGGCGGATCGTCGCCGCGTCGACGCCGCAGCGCGCCGCGACCTGTGCCGGCGCGTAGGCGTCGGACAGATAGCGCTCGGCCAGCAGCTGGAACGCCGGCACGGCGCTGCGGCCGTCGTCGAGCGCGTACTCGCCGACGACGAGCGGCGCGATATCGGGCAGGTCGGCCGCGAGCAGCCGCGTGCGTCCGTCCTCGCGCACTGCGCAAAGCACGCGGCCCTGCGCATCGCGCGCGAGCAGGCCGTCGTCGGCTGCGCCGGGTGCGCGGATCACCAGATGATGCGCATTGGTGTAGCGGACCAGATAGTCCAGATCGACGCGGTCGGTGCGCAGCAACTCGTGGATCAGCGCACCGGCGAGCAGGCCATCGGTGCCGGGCTGGATCGGGATCCATTCGTCGGCGATCGCGCCGTAGCCGGTGCGTACCGGATTGACCGCGACGATCTTCGCACCGCGTGCCTTGAGCTTGCCGAGGCCGAGCTTGATCGGGTTGGAATCGTGATCCTCGGCCACGCCCCACAGCATCAAATAGCGCGTGAGCTCCCAGTCCGGCTCGCCGAATTCCCAGAACGAGCCGCCGAGCGTGTACAGACCGGCCGCGGCCATGTTGACCGAGCAGAAACCGCCGTGCGCGGCGTAGTTGACGGTGCCGAACTGCTGCGCCCACCAGCCGGTCAGCGCCTGCGACTGATCGCGGCCGGTGAAGAACGCGAGCTCGTCGGGATTGCGGCGCCGGATGTCGCCGAGCCAGCTCGACGCGAGCGCGAGCGCCTCGTCCCATTCGATCTCGCGGAACTCGCCGGCGCCGCGCTCGCCGACGCGCAGCAGCGGCTTGGACAGGCGTGCCGGCGAGTAGTGCTGCTTGATGCCGGCCGACCCTTTCGCGCAGATCACGCCGCGATTGACCGGATGACCCGGATTGCCGTCGATGTAGCGGACCTTGCCGTCCTTCAGATGGACGCGGATGCCGCAGCGGCACGCGCACATGTAGCACGTGGTCGTGGTGACCGTGTCGCCGGTCGGCTGGTGGAGATCGAGCTTGGCGTGCGGCATGCGCGGCTGGTCGGTCGTGCACGAACGCACGGCGCCGGCATGGTACCGGAAGCGTCGTCGCCGTGGCTCCGCACGGCGGTGCATCGCGAGCGCGCGCACGGGTCGCGCCCATGCGCGGCGGACGAAAACGAAAACGGCACCGGATCGCGCGATCCGATGCCGTCCGCTCGGGTCGGTTCGCGGCCTTCGCGGCCGCCGCGACTCAGCCGCCGGCCGGGAGGGCGGCCAGGCCGTCGTTGAGCTGGCGGGTCAGCCGCGCGATCTCCACATCCGGATTCTGCGGCGCCTGCCCGGCGCGCTCGAGCATCCGGCTGGCGACCTTGCGGATCGTCTCGTTGTCGGTCTTGGCCAGCACGCTGCGATACAGCGCCGGCAGCTCCGAGGCGCGGTTGGACTGCAGATAGACCCGCGTCAGCGCGTGCAGGTCGGCCAGCACGGCGCGTTCCTCGGGCGTCGCCTTGAAGCGGCCGTGGCGGCGATGCGGATGCGCGCCAGCGGCGTCGGGAGCGCTGGCGGAAGGCTGTTCACTCTGTGCGAATGCCGGCGCCGCCGGCGCGGTCAGCAGCACGCCGCCGGCCAGAGCCAGCGCGAGCGTCGTCGAAGAAATCGTCTTGAGAAGCATCGGAATACTCCAGGGGGAGGGGTGGGTGGTGCGGTGTCATCAGACACCTTTCGCTCCGCGCCATGCACATCGAAGCTGCAAGATCCGCGAAAAGATCGGTAAAGTGGCCGGCCGGCGCGCCGATTCGCGCGCCCCCGCCCCGTCCTCTCCTTCCGCGCGTCCATGTCCCCTCGCCCCAATGCCCTGTCCTGGCTGCTGCTGTCGCTGATCGTCTTCCTCGCCGATCAGGCGACCAAGGAGATCGCACTGCGCGCGCTGACGCCGTACACCCCGGTGCCGGTGATTCCGGACCTGCTGAACTGGACGCTGGCGTTCAACACCGGCGCGGCGTTCAGCTTTCTCGCCGACGCCGGCGGCTGGCAGCGCTGGCTGTTCACGATCCTGGCGGTCGGCCTCAGTGCCCTGCTGGTCGCCTGGCTCGCGCGCACGCCGCGTGCCGACTGGCGCAACGCCCTGCCGCTGTCGCTGGTGATCGGCGGCGCAATCGGCAATCTGATCGACCGCCTGCGCCACGGCCAGGTGACCGATTTCATCGACGTCTACTTCGGCCAGTGGCATTTCCCGGCGTTCAACGTCGCCGACTCGGCGATCTGCGTCGGCGCGGTGCTGCTGATCGCCGCCGGCCTGTTCGGTGGGAAAACCGCGCCCGCTGGCGGATAATCGTGCCCATGCAGGTTCTACTGGCCAATCCGCGCGGCTTCTGTGCCGGCGTCGATCGCGCGATCGAGATCGTCGAGCGCGCGATCGACACGTTCGGCGCACCGATCTACGTCCGTCACGAGGTCGTACACAACCGCTTCGTCGTCGACTCGCTGCGCGCACGCGGCGCGGTCTTCGTCGACGAACTCGACGAGGTGCCGGACGGCGCCACGGTGATCTTCAGCGCGCACGGCGTCTCCCGCGACGTCCGCGACGAGGCGCAGCGGCGCGGACTGGCCGTGTTCGATGCGACCTGTCCGCTGGTCACCAAGGTCCACATCGAGGTGGCGCGGCACGGCAAGGCCGGCCGCGACGTGGTCCTGATCGGACACGCCGGCCATCCCGAGGTCGAGGGCACGATGGGCCAGTGGAACGCCGACAACGCCGGCCGCATCTACCTGGTCGAAACGCCCGAATGCGTCGCCCAGCTGCGTCCGCTGCACCCGGACCACATCGCCTACGTCAGCCAGACCACGCTGTCGGTCGACGATACGCGCGCCGTGATCGAGGCGTTGCGCGCGGCATTTCCGGCGATCCTCGGGCCCCGCCACGACGACATCTGCTACGCCACGCAGAACCGCCAGGACGCGGTGCGCCGGCTCGGCCAGCAGTGCGACGTGGTGCTCGTGGTCGGCTCGCCGAACAGCTCCAACTCCAACCGCCTGCGCGAACTGGCGCAGAAGCAGGGCGTGCCGGCCTTCCTGATCGACGGCGCCGACGACATCCGACCGGAATGGCTGAACGGCCATGCCCGCATCGGCGTCACCGCCGGCGCCTCGGCACCGGAAAGCCTGGTCCGCGGCGTGATCGAGCGGCTGCGCGAGTGGGGTGCCGCCGATGTGCGCGAACTCGACGGCGAGCCGGAGAACGTCACCTTCGCGCTGCCCAGGGAACTGCGGCTCAAGGTCGTGGCCTGACCGCTGCGCGGTCGCGGTCGCCACTCGTCCGCCAATTGCTACCTCGCACGCCGCTGGCGGTTGCCGTTGTGCCGCCGCGTGCCTAGCCTGCAGCCTCGCTCAATCCGGCTCCATGCAGGGGAAGCCATGCGCCCAGCCGCACCGACCCACGACACCCGGCCCCGCGCCGCCATGCGCGGCTTCACGCTGATCGAGATGATTACCGTGATGGTGGTCCTGGCCGTCCTGGCAGCCATCGCGTTCCCGAGTTTTCAACAGATATCGATCAACATGACGGTGTCCGGGACCACGAACGACCTCGTCGCAGCACTCAACCTGGCCCGATCGGAGGCCGTCAAGCGCGGCCGTCCGGTGGCAGTGATCGCCAATGGCGGCGACTGGTCGGCCGGTTGGCAGGTCGTCGCCGCGCGCCGTGTCAGCGGCGTCGTACAGGACGTGCCGACCTCGCCCGGCGACGAGGCGGCCTGCACGGCCGACATCGAGGACGGTGCGCCGATCTGCATGCGCCATCACGGCCCGGTGGCCGCCGATTATCGGGTCTTCGGCGCCGCCTCGGGCGGCGGCGAGGACGGCCTCGTGCTGTTCGGCATCAGCGGCGATCTGCGCCAGGCCACCGGTTTCGACCTCAATGTCTGCCGCCCGACCTCCCACGCGGACGAAGTCGGGTCGCGCCGCATCACGGTCGCCGGCAGCGGCACCATTTCCAGCAAGCGCGATACCACCGGTTCGCCGGCCGGCAGCTGCGCGTGAGTACCCCGACGATGAAACGAACGCTCCATCCGTCCCGCGGTTTCAGTCTGCTCGAGGTGCTGATCGCACTGCTGATCTTCAGCCTCGGCCTGCTCGGCCTCGCCGGCCTGCTGGTCGTCTCGGTCAAGGTCAACAATGGCGCCTACATCCGCACCCAGGCCAATTTCCTCGCCCAGTCGCTGGCCGACCGGATGCGCGCCAACATGGCCGGCGTCTGGGAGAACGCCTACGACGGCGACTATCCGGAAACCGGCACGCCGGCCGCCTGCGGTGCCGGCGCCGGCTGCTCGATCGCCGAGGTCGCCGAACGCGACCGGCTGCTGTGGAGCCGCCAGCTGACCGACCTGATGCCGAACCCGACCGCGACCGTGCTCTGCGAGCGCAACTCGGCGACGCCGGTGACGGCCGACAACCAGCGCGACCGCGCGCCGTACGACGGGCTGTGCACGATCACGATGCAATGGATCGAGTCGGGTCTGGACAACCAGAACGAGGACGCCGGCGCCCAGCAGCAGACCTTCGCCTGGGTGTTCCAGCCATGAACGCAGCGCCGATGACCCTACTTCATCCCGGACCGGCCGCGCGCCGCGCGATCGGCGGCTTCAACCTCGTCGAGCTGATGATCGCGATCGTACTGGGCCTGCTGCTCAGCATGGGCCTGGTGACGTTGTTCAACGCCACTAACATGACCGGTCGGGTGCAGGACGCGCTGGCGCGTATCCAGGAGAACGGCCGCTACGCCGTCACGCGCATCGAAAGCGACCTGCGCATGATGAACGGCCAGTTCCGCAGCAACAGCAACCCGATGAACTGGCGCCCGACCGCGAACGGCCCGGTCTACCGCTCGGCGGCGCCGATCATCAACACGACCGCTTCGCTGCGCTTTCCCGATCTGGTCGTCGAGGCGCCGGCCGGCTGGCCGGCCGATACGGTCTATCCGCTGAGCTCGCGCTTCTTCGTGCAGGGCTACGAGTGCGGCGGCGGCGATTGCAGCCCGGCCGTTCCGGCCGCGCCGTTCCTGCCGGATGTCGGCGGTGGCGCCGGCGATCGCGTCCGCGGTGCCGACGTGCTGACGGTGCGCTACCAGCGCGGCACCGGCTGGTCGTATCGCATCGTCGACGCGAGCGTCGTGCCGCCGCAGCTGGAGCTGGTATCGGCGACCGGTGACGATCCGCTCAATTTCGAGAGCGGCGACCTCGCGCTGCTGTCCGATTGCGGCGGCTCGACGATCGTCCAGGTCGATGTCGGCGGCACCGTGCTGACGCCGACCAATCTGATCGAGGACGACCAGTTCAAGCCGAGCCCCGGTACCGGCGCCTGTGATCCGCGCGTGTTCAACTTCAGCCGCGACTTCGTCAGCGTGACCTACTGGCTGCGCCTGGACGCCGATCCGTCCGTCGCCGGCCGCCTGATCCCGGCGCTGATGCGCAGCGAGGGCGACCGGACCCAGGAACTCGTGCAGGGCGTGGAGCGCCTGGATTTCCTGTACGGCGTGCAGAGCACCGGCGGCAACATGACCTATCTGACCGCCGACGAGGTCGACAGCCTCGGCGACAACGCGACGTGCTTCCCGCCGGCCAACCGCTTCGAGTACGTGCTCGGCACCAGCTATCTGGAGCCGGGCTGCATGTGGCGGACGATCCGCAGCGTCGAAGTCCACGCATTGTTCAACACCGTCAACGATCTCAACGCGATGGCGGAGGCCGACACGGCCTATCGCTACAGCGTCGACGGCAGCGCCGATCCCGAACCGCCGGGCGCGACGATGCCGGTCACCGAACTCCCCTCCGGCCGCATGCTGCGCAAGGAGTTCATCTCCCTGCTGTCGGTGCGCAACGGCAATCAGTGATCACCCTGGGCTTGCCATGACCTCCATGACCCGCTTTCTCCGTCCGCTGCCTTCACGCCCCCACGGCGCCGTGCTGTTCGTCGCGCTGATCTTCCTGGTGCTGCTGACGCTGCTGGCCCTGACCGCCTCGAGCACCTCGATCCTGCAGGAGCGCATGACCGGCGGCATGCGCAACCGGCAGCTGGCACTGATGGGCTCGGAAAGCGCGCTGCGCGACGGCGAGTTCTCGTTGTGGGCGGCGCCGACCGGCGACGAGAGCGCGCTGCCGCCGTGTGGTTTCGGTCTCAACACGACCGAGATCTGTCAGTGGACGCGCATCAACGGCGAGGTCCGGCCCGAGGTGCTGGCGTTCCGTTCGAGCCGCACCTGGGACGCCGCACCGACGGGCAGCTACGAGTACGCACCGGCGCTGCACGGCCTGTCGGGCGACGCCGAGACCGCGTCGCTGGCCTCGCAGCCGCAGTTCCTGGTCGAAGGACTCGGCCTGGACATGTCCGGCTACGAGGGCATGATGGGCCGCATGGGCAGTGCGCGGCTGCAGGAGGCCGGCGGCACCGGACCCAATCCGAAGCGCGCGCTCTATCGCGTGACCTCGCGCAGCCAGGGCGGCAGCAGCGCCGCGGCCGTGCGCGCGACCGAATCGGTGTACTCGATGTACTCGACCAACAACCAGTCCAATCCTTCGGGCTCGTGAGGATACGGCCATGAACGCTACCGCCCTGCTCGATTCGGCCCGTACCAGCGCCTGGATCGGCGCGCTGTGCCTGCTGGCCGGCGTCGCCGCGCCGACCGGCGCCGCGACGGTCGATCTGTACCCGACGCCGCCCGACCTGACCTCGACGGTCGCGCCGAACCTGATGCTGACCTTCGACGACTCCGGCTCGATGGGACGCAACTTCATGGGCGACCAGCGTCCCTATTCCGGCGCGGGATGGGGCGCGACCGATCAGCAGGACACCAGCAGCAGTGCCGCCTACCCGTCCGGTGGCGGCCCGTACCTGTGCGCTGGCGTGATCGACCCGCGCGTGACCGATCCGGCGAACCCACGCTCTTGGGCGATGAACGGTGCGTATTACAACGCGACCGCGGGCGTGGACTATCAGCCGCCGCTGCTGGCCGACGGTGTCACCAAGATGCCCAATGCCACGTTCACGGCCGCCTGGGACAACGGCATCATCCGCAACCGGCCGAGCAATCCAGGCTCCAGTACGACACGCAATCTCGGCTCCGACACGCGCTTCTGCGGCAATGCCGCCGGCTACTACCGGCTCAAGACCGGCGTCGCACTCACCCTCGACACGGACGGCCGCATCGACGCCGCCAGCCGCACCCGGCTGTTCACCGCGAACAACTGGGAGTGGGTCAACATCGCCAGCAGTGGCACGGCCGCCGAGAAGCAGAACTTCGCAAACTGGTATTCGTACTACCACACGCGCCATCTGGCGGCGAAGACCGCGCTGTCGCGCGCATTCGCACCGTTCGACGACAACATCCGCGTCGCCTGGCAGAACATCAACAGCAACCAGATCGGCACCAATACCGCGATCTACAAGTTCCGCGACAACGCCACCAACAATAACGTCCGCACGCGCTTCTACAACTGGCTGTTCGACTCGCCGGTATCGGGCGGCACGCCGAACCAGGCCGCGACGGTGCGCGCCGGCGAGTTCTTCCGCCGTTCGACCGGCGCGCGCGACACCAACCCGTACTGGGACCGCGACCTCAACCGCGAGCTCAGCTGCCGCCAGAACTTCCACATCAACATGAGCGACGGCTTCTGGAACGGCGGCACCAGCACGACGACGACCAACGACCGCACGCCGGCCACGCGTACGCTGCCGGACGGGCGCACGTACTCGACCAGCGAGACGCAGAGTTCGATCTTCTGGCACGAGAACGGACCGGACGCGCGCAGCATGGCCGACATCGCGTTCCACTACTGGGCGACCGATCTGCGCCCGGACTTCGCCAATAACGAACGCACCCGGCTCAAGGTGCCGCCGTACATCCCCGACAAGTCGACCTCGCTGTTCGGAACGCCGCTGGCGACCGGCGAGGATCCGCGCGACAACAAGGAGATCTACTGGAACCCCGCCAACGATCCGGCCAGCTGGCCGCATCTGGTGCAGTACATGATCGGCTTCGGCATTTCCGGCACGATCCCGAACAACGCCAATACCTACGAGCGCCTGCGCCGCGGTCTGCTGGCCTGGCCCGAGACCGTCGCCGGCACCGACGACGGGCGCAAGGTCGACGACATCTGGCACGCCGCGATCAACAGCCGCGGCGAGTTCTTCGCGGCCAGCAACCCGAACGAACTGGTCTCGGCGCTGGGCGCGATTATCTCCAACATCATCGCGCGGCGCGGCTCCTCGACCGCACTGTCGGCGACGATGGCGATCCTGACCTCGGGCACGCAGGGCTTCTCGGCCGGTTACGACACCACCGACTGGTCCGGCACGCTGACCAAGTCCGATCTCGACCCGACGACCGGCGAGCCGGAGACGCCGCCGCTGTGGGATGCCGGCTGCGTGCTGACCGGCGGCAACTGCGTCTCGACCGGACAAGCCAACCTGCCGGTGACGAACCCGGCCGATCGCAACATCTACACGTGGAACGGCAGCGCCGGCGTCGCATTCCGATGGGCCAACCTCAGCGCTGCGCAGCGTACGGCGCTCAACAAGCACCCCAATCCGTCGATCACGACACCCGACAACCACGGCAGCCAACGCGTGGACTATCTGCGCGGCGTGCGCACCGGCGAGACCGCATCGCCGTTCTTCCGCCGCCGCAGCTCGGTGCTCGGCGCGATCGTCAATTCGCAACCGGTCTACGTATCGGGCCCGACCGGCGGCTGGGAGGACAGCTTCCCGCCGGGCTCGCCCGAGGCCGCCGCGGCCGATCCGGCCACCGGCGCCGGCAGCTACGCCGAGTTCATCGCCAACTACCGCGATCGCGCGCCGACTGTCTACGCCGGCGCCAACGACGGCATGCTGCATGCGTTCAACGCGGTCAACGGCGCCGAGCGCTTCGCGTACGTGCCGAACGTGCTGTTCGAGACCGGCAAGCTCAACCAGACCACCGACAAGCCGAACGTGGTCACCGTCGACGACATGCCGGTCGTGCAGGACGTCTTCATCAACGGCCAATGGCGCAGTGTGCTGGTCGGTTCGCTGCGCCTCGGCGGCCGCGGCATCTTCGCGCTCGACGTCACCGAGCCGGACAGCTTCAGTGCCGCCAACGTGCTGTGGGAGTTCTCGAATCACTCCCCCGGCGGCGAGGTGCTCGGCTACACCTACGGATCGGCCAACATCGCGCGGCTCAACAACGGCAAGTGGGTCGTGCTGGTGTCGAGCGGCTACTACCCGTCGCTGAACACCGATCCGTACGGCTTCCCCGATCCGGCTCGTCTGGACGCCAATGCCAACCGGACCTCACTGCTGGTGCTCGACCTGGAGACCGGCGCGCTGATTCGCGAGATCCGCACCAGCGGCGCCACGACGACCTACGCCCTGTCGACGCCGGCCGGCTACGACCTCAACGGCGATCAGGTCGACGACATCGCGGTGGCCGGCGATCTGGCCGGCAATCTGTGGCGGTTCGATCTGTCCTCGCCCGATCCGGAGGCCTGGTCGGTCGACCTGATGTTCAGGACTTACGGCAGCGGCAATCCGAACGACCCCGGTCGCCAGCCGATTTCGGTGATGCCGGTGGCGATGCGCGATTTCGCGACGTCCCGGCCGATCTGGATCTTCGGCACCGGCAAGTATCTCGGCAAGGACGACCGCTCCAACGAAGGCACGCCGTCCAACGAGGGCCCGCAGGCGTTCTACGGCATTCGCGACTACGGCACCGGCGCATCGCAGTATCCGATCGGTGCCGACCAGCTCGTCGCGCAGACGCTGACGCAGGACGGCGACGTCCGCTCGATCACCACCAACGCGGTCCCGGCCAGCAACCGCGGCTGGAAGATTCCGCTGACGATCGCGACCGAGCGCAGCGAACGCAACGTCATCGGCATCACGCCGCTGTACTCGAGCAACCGTGCCGTGCTGACGACGCTGATCCCGAAGGGCGACGACCCCTGCGATCCGGGCCGCCGCGGTTCGGTCATGGTCGTCGACGCGGCGACCGGCGGGGTCCCCGGCAATGGCTACGGCGGCATGCCGAGCCTGTCCGGCGCGCAGAGCAACGAGATCGGCGTGGTCGTCAACTCGGTGGCGATTCCGATCAGCGGCTATCCGTCGCTGGTCAGCCGCCTCGGCGCGGCCGGCATCGTGATGCCGGGCATTCCCGAGGTGCAGATTCCCGATGCGCCGAACTATCGCGGCGCGTGGCGCGAGCTGCTCGATCTGCTGTAAGTCACGCCGGCTCCGGCGCCGCCCGAACGGCGCCGCAGCCCATCACCATCGGGGGACCGGACATGCTCAAGCACCGAACCAAAGGCTTCTCGCTGATCGAGCTGGTGGTCGTGTTCGCGATCATCGCGGTGATCGCGGCGATCGCGCTGCCGGCCTACGGCCGCTACGCCTTCCGCGCACGTCGCGCCGACGGCCACGAGCTGCTGTTGCGGCTGGCCGCGGCACAGGAGCGCTTCTACACCAACCGCAACCGCTATGCCGCCGACGTCGGCGATCTGGGCTTCTCGCAGGACACCTCCGAAGGCGGCTTCTACACCGCGAGTATCGAGACCGCCAACGACGACCAGACCTACACGATGACCGCCACGCCGCAAGGCGTGCAAGCGGCAGATGCCTGCGGCGATCTCACGCTGACCAGCACCGGACGCCGCGACCGCAGCGGCGAGGACAGCAACGGCAACTGCTGGTGACCCAGCCGGGGCCTTGAAACGCCGGCCGGCCGCATCCATGCGGTCGGAGTCTTCCCCGGCGGTCCGTCATGTCCTCTCCCAATGCGGCGGCGCCGCGCCGTTTCGCCGCGTACCGGCGACTCCTCCCGTATCTGGCCGAACAACGCGGCCTGATCGCCGGCTGGCTGGTCTTCCTCGCAATCTCGTCGGCGGCGACGCTGGCGCTGCCTGCAGCCGCCCGCTTCATGATCGACCGCGGCTTCGGCCAGACCGACCCGGTCGTGCTGAACGCCGCGTTCGCCGGGCTGTTCGGCGTCGCGGTCGTCATGGCGATCGCCGGCGCGGCGCGCTTCTACTGCGTGACCCTGCTCGGCGAGCGCGTGGCCGCTGCGCTGCGTGCACGGCTGTACGGCCATCTGCTGACGCTCGACCAGGCCTTCTTCGAGCGCACGCGGTCGGGCGAGCTGGTCTCGCGCCTGGCCGCCGATACCGAACTGGTCCAGACCGTGGTCGGATCGACGCTGTCGCTGTCGCTGCGCAGCATCGTGATGCTGGCCGGCTCGACGACGATGCTGATCGTCACCAGTCCGCATCTGGCCGGACTGACCGCCCTGGTCATCCCGGCCGTCATCGTGCCGATCGTGATCCTCGGCCGGCGCGTCGAGCGCCTGTCGCGCGAGAGTCAGGATCGCATCGCCGACGCCTCGGCGGTCGCGTCCGAATCGCTCAACGCGGTCCACACGATCCAGGCCTACACGCGCGAGCCGCGTGAGGTCGAGCGCTACGGCAAGGCCGTGCACGAGGCGCTGACGACCGCGCGGCGGCGCATCGGCACTACCGCGCTGCTGACCGCCCTGGTGATCCTGCTGAGCTTCGGCGCGATCACATTGGTGCTGTGGGCCGGCGCACGCTCGGTGATCGCCGGCGAAATGAACGCCGGCGTGCTCGCGCAGTTCGTGCTATATGCGGTCGTCGCGGCCGGCTCGGTCGGCGGGCTGACCGAGGTCTGGGGCGAGCTGCTGCGCTGCGCCGGTGCGCTCGGCCGGATCGGCGAGCTGCTCGACACGCCGGCCGCGATCGCCTCGCCGCCGGCGCCGCGCGCGCTGCCGCGGCCGGTGCGCGGCGCGATCGCGTTCGAGCACGTCGCGTTCCGCTACCCGTCACGGCCGGACCGCGCGGCGATCGAGGATTTCTCGCTGCGCATCGAACCGGGCGAGACGGTCGCTCTGGTCGGCCCCTCCGGCGCCGGCAAGACCACGCTGTTCCAGCTGCTGCAGCGTTTCCACGATCCGCAGCACGGACGCATCACGCTGGACGGCGTCGACATCCGCGAGCTCGACCTCGCCGAGCTGCGCAGCTGCTATGCGCTGGTGCCGCAGGATCCGGTGCTGTTCGGCGCCAGCGCGGCCGACAACATCCGCTTCGGGCGCATCGACGCCGACGATGCCGCGGTCGGCGCCGCAGCCCGCACCGCCGAGGCCGCCGATTTCCTCGAGGCCCTGCCCGAGGCGTACGACACCTATCTCGGCGAGCGCGGCGTGCGGCTGTCGGGCGGTCAGCAGCAGCGCGTCGCGATCGCGCGAGCGGTGCTGCGCGATGCGCCGATCCTGCTGCTCGACGAGGCGACCTCGAGCCTCGACGCGCAATCCGAGCGGCTCGTGCAGAACGCGCTGGACCGGCTGATGCGCGGCCGCACGACCCTGGTCATCGCGCACCGGCTGGCGACCGTGCAGCGCGCCGATCGCATCGTCGTGCTCGACGCAGGCCGCATCGTCGCGCAGGGCCGCCACGCCGAGCTGATCGCGCAGGGCGGCCTCTATGCCGAGCTGGCGCGGCTGCAGTTCGACTCGCCCGCCGCGGCGGGCGACTGATGCTCGGGCCCCCGGCCAGACCTCAGTCGGCCAGCAGGGCTGTCAGGATCGTCGGCACCTGGGCGGTCGCCGCTTCCAGATTCGCGAAGATCTCCGGCAGGCTGATCTCGTGCTGGTCGCCGCAACCCGCGGCCCAATTCGCGACCAGCGCCAGGCAGGCGTAGTCGAGGTCCAGCTCGCGCGCCAGCGCCGCCTCCGGCATACCGGTCATGCCGACCAGATCGCAGCCGTCGCGGCGCATCCGGGCGATCTCGGCGACCGTCTCGAGCCGCGGCCCCTGCGTCGCGCCGTAGCAGCCGCCGTCGACGACCGCGACGCCGGCCTTGCGCGCGGCGGACAGCAGCTCGGCGCGCAGGCCGGCGCCGTATGGATGGCTGAAGTCGACGTGGCGCACCTCTGCCCCGTCGACGTCGCAGAAGCTCGACGCGCGACCGTGCGTGTAATCGATGATCTGGTCCGGCACTGCGATGACGCGCGGGCCCATATCCTCGCGGATGCCGCCGACCGCATTGACCGCGACGACGCGGCGCGCGCCGAGGTGATGCAGCGCCCAGATGTTCGCGCGGTAGTTGACGCGGTGCGGCGCGACCGAATGGCCTTCGCCATGGCGGGCCAGGAACGCGATGCGCTTGGCGCCGACGCTGCCGATCACGATGCGGTCCGACGGTGCGCCGAAGCGCGTGTCGACGACGTGCTTCTCGGCCTGCTCCAGGCCAGGGAACCGGTACAGGCCGGTGCCGCCGATGACGGCGAGATCGATGTGCTGGCTCATAGCGCGTAGATTCCGGGCAGGTTGCGGCCGTGTTCGTGATAGTCCATGCCGAATCCGAAGACGTAGCGGTCCGGCACCTCGACGCCGACGAAGTCGGCCGCGATGCCGGGCACCGTGCGGCCGTGGCGCTTCTCGCAGAGCACCGCGATCAGCACGCGCCGTGCGCCCTGCTCGAGGCAGAAGTCGCGGATGCCCTTGAGCGTCGTGCCCTCGTCGAGGATGTCGTCGGCCAGTAGCACGGTGCGTCCGCCGAGCAGCAGGGCCGGCTGGCGCAGCCAGACCAGGCCTCCGCCCTGCGTGGCGCCGCGGTAGCGCGTCGCGTGGACGTAGTCGAACTCCAGCGTCGCGCGGATCCGCGTCGCCAGCTGGCCGGCGAACACCAGGCCGCCCTGCATGACCGGCAGGAAGACCGCGTCCTCGTCGCCGAGATGCGCGTCGATCTCGTGCGCGACGCGCTCGATCGCGGCGACCAGCGCGGCGTTGTCGTGGATCAGGTCGGCCCGCTGCAAGGCGGTCCGATAGTCGATGTCGTTCATGGCCTCATGCCCTCGCAGTGGCGTCGAGCGCGGTGACGCGCGCAATGAAAGTGTCGCGCTGCGGATTGTCCACCAGCGCGTCCCAGGCCTGCGGTGCGGCTCCGCACAGCGCCGCCAGCCGATCGGCCGGACACGCGCCGAGGCCTTCGGCCGCCGCCAGCGACTCCGGCACGATCGACGGATTGCAGGCCAGGATCAGATCGCAGCCGGCACGCCGGTGCGCATCGATGCGTGCGGCGATGCCGCCGATGTCCTCGGCCGCGGCCATGCCGATGTCGTCGCCGATCGCCAGGCCGCGGAAGCCGAGCCGTCCGCGCAGCACGCCGCCGATCCAGGTCGGCGAGAAACCGGCCGCGAGCGTGTCCACGGCCGGATAGGTCACGTGCGCGAGCATCACGGCCTCGGCGCCGGCCTCGATCGCGTCGGCGAACGGCACCAGATCGGTCTGCAGCAGTTCGTCGAGCGTGCGCGGATCGACCGCGGCGTCGAAGTGCGTGTCCTCGGCGACCGACCCGTGGCCGGGAAAATGCTTGAGCGTCGCGGCCATGCCGGCGATGCGCATGCCGCGCAGATAGGCCAGCAGCAGCTCGGAGACGACGGCCGGATCGGCGTGGAACGCGCGCTCGCCGATCGCACGGTTGCCGCGTGCCAGATCGGCGACCGGCGCGAACGAGATGTCGACGCCGATCGCGCGCATTTCGCTGGCCATCAGCCAGGCGTGCTCCTCGGCCAGCGCGACCGCGAGCGCGCGGTCGCGCGCGTACACCTCGCCGATCCGCGCCAGCGCCGGCAGCCGCGTGAAGCCCTCGCGGAAGCGCTGCACCGGACCGCCCTCCTGATCGACGCAGACCAGGAACGGATCGGGCCGGCAGGCACGGATCGCCTCGATCAGCCCGGCGACCTGCACACGGCTCTCGAAGTTGCGCGAGAACAGGATCACGCCGCTGACTTCGGGCCGGCCAAGCCAGTCGCGGTCGCTGGGCGTCAGGGTCTTGCCGGGAATTCCGATGATCAGCATGAAGCGAGGACTCGAAGAAAGGGGGCGCCGCGCGGTGGTCAGGCCGACGCCTCGCCGGCACGCTCGTCCGGCGTCCAGCGCGCGTACGGATAGTCGATCAGACGCACATTGTAATAGCGCGGCAGCGCGCTGACCTCGCGGCCGAGCCAGGGCGGACGCGGGAACGGCTCGTCGACCGCGCCGAGTTCGAGCTCCGCGACGATCAGCCCGGCGTTGTCGCCGGCGAACTCGTCGACCTCGAACACGTGCGCGTCGACGCGCACGTAGTGGCGGATCTTCTCGATCCGGCGGCCGGCGAGCGCGAGCAGCGCCTCGGCATCGTCGAGCGGGATCGGATACTCGAACTCCTGCCGTGCGATGCCGAGTTCGAGCGACTTCAGATTGAGCCAGGCGCGCTCGCCGGCGACGCGGACGCGGACCGAGCAGCGCGGCGCCGTCGGTACGCCCGGCATCGGCCCGGCCAGATAGGCCTGCACCATGCGGTCGCTGCGCTCGGCTACGGCGCGCCAGGCGTCGCCGACGACGAGGAACTTGCGTTCGATCTCGATCGCCATCGACGCCTCAGCGCTCGAACAGCGCGATCGACTCGACGTGCGCGGTGTGCGGAAACATGTCCATGACGCCGGCGCGCAGCAGCTCGAAGCCGTGCCGCTCGACCAGGATGCCGGCATCGCGCGCGAGCGAGCCGGGATGACAGGATACGTAGACGACGCGCCGCGTGCGCTTGCCGGGCAGATAGTCGAGCACGGCGGCGGCACCCGAGCGCGGTGGATCGAGCAGCAGCGCGTCGTAGTCGGCCCTGGCCCAGCCCAGCGCACGCTGATCGAGGCTCAGATCGGCGGCATGGAAGGTCGCGTTGTCGATGCCGTTCAGACGCGCATTGTCGGCAGCGCGCGCGACCAGACCGGCCTCGCCCTCGACGCCGGTCACGGCGCCGGCCAGGCGCGCGATCGGCAGCGTGAAATTGCCGAGACCGCAGAACAGGTCGAGCACGCGGTGCTGCGGCTGCGGATCGAGCAGCGCCAGCGCCTGCGCGATCATGCGCTGGTTCATGCCGGCATTGACCTGGATGAAATCGAGCGGGCGGAACGCCAGCTCGACGTTTGCGGCCGGAATGCCGAACTTCAGGTCGATCGTCGGCGGGTCGAGCGTGTGCACGCTGTCGGGCCCCTTCGGCTGCAGCAGGATCGCCAGTCCGTGCTCGCGGCCGAACGCGATCAGCCGGTCGCGATCGCCGTCCTGCAGCGGCACCAGATGCCGGAACACCAGTGCGACGGTCCGGTCGTCGGCGGCGATCTCGATCTGCGCGATGTCGCGCTTGGCCTCCAGGCCGCCGATCAACGCCGCGAGCGCCTCGATCCGCTCGCCGACCTGCGGCAGCAGCGTATGGCAGACGCGAAGATCGGCGACGAAGCGCGGATCGTCCTCGCGGAACCCGACCAGCACCTTGCCTTTCTTCTCGACCCATTTGACCGACAGGCGGCCCTTGCGGCGATAGCCCCACGGCACATCGGTCAGCGGTTCCAGCCAATGCTGCGGCGTGACCTTGCCGATGCGCTCGAAATTCTCGGCGAGCACACGCTGCTTGGCGGCGATCTGCTTGTCGGCCGACAGATGCTGCAAGGCGCAGCCCCCGCAGCTGCCGAAATGCGGGCAGCGCGGCTCGATCCGGTCCGGCGAGCGCGTCAGCAGCGTCTCGACCTTGGCCTCGTCGAAGCTGCGGTGACGGCGCACGATGCGGATGCGCGCGCGCTCGCCCGGCAGCGCGCCGGCGACGAACACGGCCTTGTCCTGGATGCGCGCGACGCCGCGTCCGTCATGGGAGAGATCGGTGATGTCGACTTCGGCTAGCGGCTGCATGGCTCGATCAGGCACCCCGCCGCTGGGCGGGGCGCCAAGGAAGAAAGGCGGGGAAAGCGCGGGCTATTTCTGCTGCCAGGCGCCGGAAGCGTCCTGATAGTACCAACCCGGGCGTGCCTGCTGCAGCCATTGCTTGGCGAAGGTCTGGCGAATCTGCGCTTCCCACTCCGGATGGTTGTTGGCGATTGCGATCTCGCGGTAGACCGCCTGCCGGTCGCGATTGTCGTCGGCCACGGCCTGGTTGAGCGCGGCGCGCTCGGCCAGCGGGACGGACGCGGCGTCGCGGATCGCGATCTCGCCGTTGCCGGTCAGGCCGATCGCACCCGACGCGAACGCCGCGGCGAGCCGGCCGTCGAAACGCTGGCGCATGCGCGACTGGATCGCCTGGATCTGCGGGGTCTGGATGCTGATGTCCGGCGACTGCGCGTGCGCGCTGGAGATCAGCAGATCCAGCATCATAGCGCCCGGCGGCTTGCGCTCGGGCTGCGGCTCGGGCTCGGGCTCGGGCTGCTGCGGCTCGGCGGCGCGCGGCTCGGGCGTATCGCCGAACACCTTGCCGACGAACTGCTCGGCGGCCTTCTCGGCCGCCGCCGCCGGGAAGTAGACGTTGATCGTGACGCAGGCCACCGGCAACGTGACCGCCAGAGCGAGTGCCGACCAGACGACGAGCTTGCGCATGCCCTACTCCTTACCGTGTTCGAGTACGTGTCATTGGATGATCGGCCCTTGCCCGGAGGTCGCCTCGACGATGCGCTCGACCAGGACCGGCCAGTCGACGCGGCGCTGATGACCCACGATCGTGATGCGCGGCAGCCCGGAGCCCTCGACGATAGTGTAGCCATCGTTCGCTGAATCGGCTTGCGGAGGTACCGGATCGATCCCGCCCATCAGGCAGACCTCGGCGCGCAGGCGGCAGCGCAGACCGAAGCGGTCGTAGCCGAACGTGTCGAACAGGCGCAGCGCCATCGTCTGCAGGTTGGCCGAGAGGCCGCCGCCGCCGCCGAGCGAGGCGACGTCGTTGACGGCCTTGTAGCTCATGCGGCCGCCGGCCTGGGTGCGCAGCCACGCGTCGAAACCGACCAGACCCCAGTCGACCAGGCGCAGGCTGCCGATCGTGCCGTCGAGACGTCCGCTCATGCCGCCGAGCGAGAACGCGCTGGTCACCTGCTCGAGATCGAAGTTCTGGAAATGGACGTCGGCCGCCAGCGACGGCGCGACGCCGAACGGCCGCTCCAGGCGCAGACCGCTGACGCCGAGATAGCCGTCGAAGACGTACAGGTCCAGGCCGCCGCGCAGCTCGATCGTGTCGCCGGCGAGCACGACCTCGGGAATGCCGCCGGACAGGTTGCCCGGAAAGCTCGGCCATCCGAACACCTTCGACAGCTGCGCCATCTCGATCGCGGCGATCGCGAACGAGGCGCTGTAGCGCTCGCCGCGCGGCGAGCGCGGCTGCAGATCGAGCCGCTCGAGCCGGAGCTGACCGCCGAGCACGTCGATGCCGATTGCTTCGGCGAGCGTGATGCGTCCGTTTCTCGATTCGAACGCCGCGTGCGCGGCACCGAACGGGATCTGCAGCAACTCCATCGACTGCCAGCTCAGCGTCGTCGCCGGCCGGTCGGCACGATGCCGCCAGTCGATGCCGCCGCTGAGGCCGGCGACCGCGAAGCGACCGATCGGATCGCGCAGGCCGACCTGGCGCGCCGCGAAGTCGAACCGCTCCACGCCGCTCTCGTCGAAAACCAGATGACCGCTCAGCGAACCCTCCGCTTCGAGCCCGTCGTAGCCCTTGGCGGCCAGCGCGGTGCGCGCGTATCGCGCCAGGGCCGGCCCGAGCTCGATGCGGCGCAGGTCCAGTTCGAGCGCGCTCAGCGCGACCTCGGGCACGCGTCGCAGTGCGCCGCTCGCACGAAGATCGAGCGCCTCCGGATCGGTCCACTCCAACGAATGTATCTGGATTTGCTCGTCGCCGAGTTCGACGTCGAGCGCGATGCGGACCGGCTCGGACGGAAACTTCACATAGACCGTATCGGCCAGCAGCTCGCCGCCGTCGACGTGCGCGTCGAGGCGCGCGCGCGGCTGCGCATACGCACCGTCGAGCGTCAGCGAACCGCCGACGGCCAGACCGGCCACGCCGTAGCGGCCGTCGGCGCTGTCGTAGGCCAGGCCGGATGCCGCGAAGCGCGCATCGAGCCAGGGCCGGCCGGCCTCGTTCGGGTCGAACACGAGACGGTCGAGGCGCAACTGGCCGCCGAGCGTCGGCCACGTCGCCGGACGGGCAAGCATCCATCTGCCCTGCCGCTGCTGCAGCGCGATCCGGCCGCGTCCGAGCGCGAAGCCGTCGAACGAGGCCGCGCGCCAACCGAGCTCGGTCGCCGGCGCATCGCCGGCCGCGCGCCAGGCCACCGTGCCGTGCACGCCGTCCAGCACGACGCCGCTCGCGTCGCGCACGTCGAAGCGCTCCAGAGCGATATCGGCATGCGTCGGCACGCCGTCCTCGACCGTGACGCGGCCGCGCGCGATGCCGCCGGCCACGCTTACCCCGTCGAGTCCGGCCGCGCGCCAGGCCGCGGCGCCGTAGCGCTGCACGACCGCCGGCCACTGGCCGCGCTCGACGTTCAGGACCAGATGCCGCAGCGGCTCGGCCGCAGCGGTATCCAACGTCGCGCTGCCGGACAGCTCGATCCGGCCCGGATCGCGCCATTCGTAGCGATCGATCTGCCACAGCGTTTCGTCGCCGCGGCGCAGATCCAGCCGCAGGTCGACCGGCCCGTCGGCCAGCGCGATGCGCTGCCCGGCGGCCACGTAGACGCCGCGCGTGAGCCGCGCCTGCGCGCGTAGCTGCAGCGCATCACCCGGATTCACGGCGATACGGCCGGCACCGTCGGCGCCGTCGATGCGCCAGTCGCGCGTGCGGTCCTCGACCGCCAGACCGGACCAGGCGACGCGGCCCTCGAGGCCGGAATCGGACGTCCATTCCAGATCGGTATCGACACTGCCGCCGCGAATCGCGAGGCCCTCGGGCAGGCTGCCGGCGGCCATCGCACCGAGCGGCGCAAGCGGCAGCGCGCGCGTCGTGATCGCGACCGGACCGGCGCCCCGCGGGATCGCGAGCTGCACCTGCGTGCGCGCATCGTCGAAGCTGAGCCGGACCTGCTGCGCGTCGAGCTGGAGCGCGAGGTCGCCGTCGACATCGCCGCCCTGCAGGCGACCGCCGCAGGCCGACAGCTCGCCGTCGCGTCGCAGCCGGCAGTGCCAGCGCAGCGGTCCCTGCGACCATGCCAGCGCCGGCACGTCGAGCTGCGCGGCCTCGATCGTCGCGGTGGCCGCCGCCTCGTCGACGGTCAGGTGCAGCGCCTCGGCGCGCAGATGAGGGCCGTCGATCCGATCGACGCCGACCACGATCCGACCCGGCGCCGCCCACGCCGGCATCGCCATCACGAGGGCGAGGCCGCCGAGCAGTGACGCGCATCGGCGCCGGAACGGCGTTGACGGGTTGTCCATGAGGCGCCATTCTGACATCAGAGCCGATGAAGACGTCTTCAACGCAAGGATCGCCGTGCCTCGCATCCTCGTCGCCGACGACAATCCGCTGAGTCTGCGCTTCTTCGCCGAGGCGATCGGCCAGGTCGGCGCCGAGTGCATCGGCGCCAGCGACGGCCGCCAGGCCGCCGTCATGGCCGCCGCCGAACCGTTCGATCTGTTCCTGTTCGACGCACGCATGCCGCAGCTCGACGGCGCGAGCGCGCTGCGGCGCATCCGCGCCGGTCCGGGGCCGGAGCGCCTGACGCCGGCGCTGGCGACGACGGCGTCGAACGACGCTGAGTTCCACCGCGCGCTGCGATCGGCCGGATTCGAGGCGGTGTTGGTCAAGCCCACGCGTATTCAGACGCTGCACGCGATGCTGCTGCAGTACCTGCCCGAACTGCGGCTGCCGCACGACCGCAGTCTCTGGTTCGACGACCCGCAGGCCTTGCGGACCAGCGGCGGCGACGCGGGCGTCGTCGGCGCCTTGCGCGCGCTGCTGCATCAGGAGCTGACGGCTCTGCCGCGCGAGTTGGGCGACATCGCGGCGACCGAGGACCGCGCCGGGTTGCGCGACCGGCTGCACCGCCTGGCCGCCTCGGCCGGCTTTTGCGGCGTGCCGGCGCTGACCACGGCGATCGACGGCCTGCAGCGCACGCTCGATGCCGGCCAGGACTGGCCCGAGACCGCGCTCGACGAGTTCCGCGCGTGCTGCGCCGCGATCAACCGGCTGCTGGGCTGATGCCCGACAGCGTCATGCTCCAGGCATTGAGTGCGCCGCCGCCGAGGTGATGGCGGATCACCGTGCGCATCAGCCGCCGCAACTGCTCGAGCCCGTCCGCCGACGGCACGCGATCCTCGGCGAGCGCGAGCAGACTGGCGCCGCTCACACGCACGGCACCGGGCTGGCCGTGCCACGGCGTAGCGCCGGCTTCGGGATCGTAGACGTAGTCGGCCGCCGCCTCGATCGCCGAGCCGTCGTCGCCGCGCACCTCGAGCACCAGCGCGTAGCCGGCATGCGCGAGCAGGTCGCGCTCGAAGCGCCGCAGCGTCCAGCTCACCGGCGCGCCGCCGCCGAGCCGCGTCAGGCAGGCCGCATAGGTCTCGAACAGGGCGACCTGCGGATCGCCGCGTCCGATCAGGCGCAGCACCAGTTCGTTGAGGTAGATCGCCGCGAGCAGCGCCTCTCCGCGCAGCGGCGGCGGCGCGCCGGCCGCCTCCACGCCGGTCAGCGTGCCGAGCTCGCCGCGCGCGATCCAGTCCACGCGCAGCGGCTGCAGCGGCTGCAGCAGGCCGCGCGGGGTGCGCGTACGCTCGCGCCGCACGCCGCGCGCGATCAGACCGACCCGGCCGTGCTCGGGCGTCAGGCATTCGAGCAGCAGCGAACTCTCGCGATAGGCGCGCGCGTGCACGATGAAGGCGGGCTGGCCCTCGACGCGCGACATGGCCTCAGCCGTCGTGCCCGAGGCGCTTGAGCGCCGCCTCGTCGTCGCTCCAGTTCTCGCGCACCTTGACCCACAGCTGCAGGAACACCTTGCGGCCGAACAGCTTCTCCATACGGATCCGCGCGGCGGTGCCGATCGCCTTGAGGCGCTCGCCGGCCTTGCCGACCACGATCGCCTTCTGGCCCTCTCGCTCGACCCAGATCGCGGCGGCGATCCGCGCCATCGCGCCCTCTTCCTCGAAGCGTTCGATCTCGACCGTGGTCGCGTACGGCAGCTCGGCCGACAACTGCACCATCAGCTGCTCGCGCACCAGCTCGGCGGCGAGGAAACGCTCGCTGCGATCGGTCAGCTCGTCCTCCTCGAACGCCGCGGGACCTTCCGGCAGCCGCGAGGCGATGTCGTCGAGCAGGGCCGCCAGACCTTGCTGGCGCCGTGCGCATACGTAGTGGACGCCGGCATAGTCGCGCTCGCGCGTCAGCTCGGCCGCCAGCGGCAGCAGGCGGCCCTTGTCCTCGATCAGGTCGACCTTGTTGAGCACCAGCAGCTTCGGCGCAGCATGCGCGGCGATCAGCTGCCAGACCGCGTCGTCCTCTTCGTTCCAGCGCCGCGCGTCGGCGACGTGGACGATCAGATCCGCCTCCTCCGGCGCCTGGCGCGCGACCCGGTTGATGTGACGGTTCAATGCGCGTCCGCCCGAGCGGTGCAGGCCCGGCGTGTCGATGAAGACGATCTGCGCGTCGTCGCGCGTCGCGATGCCGACGATGCGATGACGCGTCGTCTGCGGCTTCGCCGACACGATGCTCAGTCGCGCGCCGATCAGGGCGTTCAGCAGGGTGGACTTGCCCACGTTGGGACGTCCGATCAGGACGACGCGTCCGCAGCGATACGGCGAACCGGGTTTTTCGGCATTCATCGGTCGATCTTCTCGATCAGCTGGTCGAGCGCCGCGGCGGCGGCGATCTGTTCGGCGGCCCGGCGGCTGGAGCCTTCTCCGGCGGTGCAGATCGAGTAGGCCTCGATCCGGCACTGCGCCTCGAACACGCGTGCGTGCTCCTCGCCGCGGCTGGCCACCAGTTCGTAGGTCGGCACCGGCAGGCCCTCGCTCTGCAGCAGCTCTTGCAGACGCGTCTTCGGGTCCTTCTCGGTGCGTCGCGGCGCGGCCTCGACGGCCGCTGCGAAGCGCGCTCTGACCGCGTCGCGACAGGCGTTCCATCCGCCGTCCAGATAGACCGCGGCGATGACCGCCTCGTAGGCGTCGGCCAGGATCGAATCGCGGCGGTGGCCGCCGCTCTTCATCTCGCCGCTGCCGAGCCGCAGACGCTCCGGGAACGCTTCCTCGCGCGCCCGCTCGGCCAGCGCGAGGCCGTTGACGAGGCTGGCGCGCAGCCGCGTCATCTCGCCCTCGTCGGCACGCGGATGCGATTCGAAGATCAGTTCGGCGACGATCAGATTGAGCAGGCCGTCGCCGAGAAACTCGAGCCGCTCGTTGTTCGGGCGGCCGGCACTGCGATGGGTGAACGCCTGCTGCAGCAGGCGCGCATCGGCGAAGGCATGCCCCAGGGCCTGATCGGCCTTAATAGCCGCCCCCGAGATTGACCGACTTGTCGAAGCTGACGACGAGGTCGACGTTGTAGGCGAACGGAATGCGCTTCTCGTAGGCCACGCGCAGCGTCGCATCGCCGCCCTGACGCAGCACCGTGATCGCCTGCGGCGGCACGCTCTGCGAGTCGACGTACTGCGTGTCGAACTTGATCATCAGGCTGCGCCGGATCTCCTCGGGCGAGGCCTGCGCCGAGTTGGGCTCGTTCTTGACCAGCTCCATCGACTTCACGACGCCCATGTACTCGGTGTACGCCGGGATCAGCCGCATCGCCAGATACGCGAAGAAGCCGACGATGACCAGCATGAACAGGAAGCCGATCAGGGTGATGCCGCGCTGCCGGTCGCCGGCTGCGAAGACGCGGGAGTTGCGCTGACTCAACATGGTGATCCCCTCGAGGCGATGTCGGACGCGACGCACGGCGCCGCGCCGGATCGGCCGCGGCTCAACGGATGACGGTTCCGATGCGCGAGAGATCGAAGCCGCCGGTGCAGAAGCTGCCTGAACAGTTCATCCAGATCAAGAAGGCCTTGCCGACCAGGTTCTCCTCGGGCACGAAGCCCCAGAACCGGCTGTCGGCGCTGTTGTCGCGGCTGTCGCCCATCACGAAGTACTGCCCTTCCTGCACGGTCCAGGTCCCTTCCGGACCGGGCGGCTGGTTCGGCCGGATCAGCACGCGGTGCTCGACGCCGAGCAGGTTCTCGTCCTTGACCTGCGCGCCGGCCAGGTTCGGGCCGCCGGGCTCGGACGGACCGACGTAGGGGCCGACGTAGGTGTCGGGCACCGGCTGGCCGTTCACGTAGATCGTGCGGTTGCGATAAGTGACCTGGTCGCCCGGCACGCCGATCACGCGCTTGATGTAGTCCTGGCGCGGATCGCGTGGGAAGCGGAACACCGCCACGTCGCCGCGCTGCGGAGCGCCGGTGTCGAGCACCTTGGTATTGAGCACCGGCAGGCGCACGCCGTACGAGAACTTGTTGACGAGGATGAAATCGCCGACCAGCAGCGTCGGCATCATCGAGCCGGACGGGATCTTGAACGGCTCGGCGATGAACGAGCGCACGACCAGGATCAGCAGCAGCACCGGGAAGAACGAGCGCGCGTACTCCACCAGCGTCGGCTCGCGCAGCGCGGCCTCCTCGCGCAGCCTGCGCTCCTCGGCCGGCAGCGCGCCCAGGTCGCCGAGCGCCTCGACGCGGCGCCGGCGTGCCTTTGCGAAGAACAGCCAGTCGACCAGCCAGACGAGACCGCTGACGGCGGTCAGGATGACCAAGAGCAGGGCAAGATTGAAATGCACGCCGATTTCCTTCTGAACGTTACTTGTTGTCGACTTGGAGTACGGCCAGGAACGCTTCCTGCGGAATGTCGACGCGGCCGACCTGCTTCATGCGCTTCTTGCCTTCCTTCTGCTTCTCGAGCAGCTTGCGCTTGCGCGAGACGTCGCCGCCGTAGCATTTGGCCAGCACGTTCTTGCGCAGCGCCTTGACGGTCGAGCGCGCGATGATCTGCGCGCCGATCGCACCCTGAATCGCCACGTCGAACTGCTGGCGCGGGATCAGATCTTTCATGCGCTCGACCAGTTCCCGGCCGCGCCGGTCGGCCGCGGAGCGGTGCAGGATCAGGCTCAGCGCGTCGACGCGCTCGCCGTTGATCAGCACGTCCAGCCGCACCAGCGGTCCGGCCTGGAAGCGGTCGAAGTGGTAGTCCATCGACGCGTAGCCGCGCGATACCGACTTGAGCTTGTCGAAGAAGTCGAGCACGACCTCGGCCAGCGGCAGCTCGTAGCTGATCTGCACCTGGCTGCCGAGGTAGTTGATCGAGCGCTGCGAGCCGCGCTTCTCCTCGCACAGCTTGATGACCGCGCCGATGTGGTCGGGCGGCGTGAGGATGTTGGCGACGATGATCGGCTCGCGCGTCTCCTCGATGTACTGGGTCGGCGGCAGCTTGGCCGGGTTGTCGAGCAGCACGACGCTGCCGTCGGTCTTGACGATCTCGTAGACGACCGTGGGCGCCGTCGTGATCAGGTCCAGGTCGTACTCGCGCTCGAGCCGCTCCTGGATGATGTCCATGTGCAGCAGACCGAGGAAGCCGCAGCGGAAGCCGAAGCCCATCGCCTCGGAGCTCTCCGGCTCGAAGTTCAGCGCCGCGTCGTTGAGCTTGAGCTTCTCGAGTGCCTCGCGCAGCGCCGGGTAGTCGTCGGCCGAGACCGGGAACAGGCCCGAGAACACGCGCGGCTGCACCTGCTGGAAGCCCGGCAGTGGATGGGGCGCCGGGTCGGCATTGAGCGTCAGCGTATCGCCGACCGGCGCGCCGTTGACTTCCTTGATCGACGCGGTGACCCAGCCGACCTCGCCGCCGCTGAGCCGCGGCTTGACCAGGCGCTTGGGCGTGAACACGCCGACCTGGTCGACCTCGTGCCAGCGCCCGGTCGACATCACCAGGATCTTGTCCTTGGGCTTGATCTCGCCCTGCATGACGCGCACCAGCGACACCACGCCGAGGTAGTTGTCGAACCACGAGTCGATGATCAGCGCCTGCAGCTTGTCGGTGTCGCGCGGCTTCGGCGGCGGGATGCGCGCGACGATCGCCTCGAGCACCTCGACGACGTTCTGGCCGGTCTTGGCGCTGATCGGCACGGCATCGGTGGCGTCGATGCCGATGACCGCCTCGATCTCGGCCTTGGCGCGCTCGATGTCGGCGGTCGGCAGGTCGATCTTGTTGAGCACCGGCACGACTTCGAGGCCCTGCTCGACCGCGGTGTAGCAATTGGCGACCGACTGCGCCTCCACGCCCTGGGCGGCGTCGACGACCAGCAGCGCACCCTCGCAGGCGGCCAGCGAGCGACTGACCTCGTAGGAGAAGTCGACGTGGCCGGGCGTGTCGATGAAGTTGAGCTGGTAGGTCTTGCCGTCACGCGCCTTGTACGGCAGCGAGACGCTCTGCGCCTTGATCGTGATGCCGCGCTCGCGCTCGATCGGATTGTTGTCGAGCACCTGCGCTTCCATCTCGCGCTCGGCCAGGCCGCCGCACAGCTGGATGATGCGGTCGGCGAGGGTCGACTTGCCGTGGTCGACGTGGGCGATGATCGAGAAATTGCGGATAAGGTCCATCAGCTGGCGCGCAACGGGAGAGGGGGGAGCCGGCCGGATCGGCGCAAGCCGGCCATTATCGCAGAAAACCGGCCGCCGCCGCGGTGACCGGACTGCGCAAAACGCGAACGGCGCGCCGGAAGGGCGCGCCGTTCATCGAAAATCGGGGTCGGCCCCGGATCAGCCGGCGTCCCGCGCCTTCGGCACGCCGATCGCGACGAACTGCGTGACGTCGCCGCGGCGGACCAGCAGCATCACCGAATCGCCCGGCGCGACGCTCTTGACGGCCGCATTGAAGTCCGCGGCGGTCTTGATCGGCGTGCGGCCGACGCGCAGCACGATGTCGCCCGGCGCCAGCTGCGAGGCACGCGCCGACCCGCCGATGCGCGTGATCACCACGCCCTCGTCCTGCAGATCGAGCTGACGGCGCTGCTCGGGCGTCAGGTTCTCGACGGTCAGCCCGAGCGGATTGGAGGCGCTGCCGACGGCGCCGCCGCCACCGGTACCGGCCGTGAGCTCGGCCGGCTGCTCGCCGACCGTGATCGGCACGTTGATCGTCTTGCCGTCGCGGAAGATCGAGAGCTCGGCCTTCGTGCCGGGCTTGGTCATGCCGACCAGCGGCGGCAGATCGGCCGAGCTGACGACCTCCTGCCCGTTGAAGCCGAGGATCACGTCCTGCAGCTTCACGCCGGCCTTCTCGGCGGCACCACCGACGGTGACGTTGTTGACGAGGGCACCGCCGCTGCGCGGCAGGCCCAGCGCCTTGGCCGTCTCGCGGTCGACGTTCTGGATCTGCACGCCGATCATGCCGCGCGACACGCGGCCGCTGGTCTTGAGCTGATCGACCGTGTTCATCGCCAGATCGATCGGAATCGCGAACGACACGCCCATGTAGCCGCCGGTGTTCGAGAAGATCTGCGAGTTGATGCCGACCACCTGGCCGTCCAGATTGAACAGCGGCCCGCCGGAGTTGCCGCGGTTGATCGGCACGTCGGTCTGGATGAACGGCACGTACTGCTGGCCGCCGCCGGTATTGCGGCCGATCGCGCTGACGATGCCGGCGGTCACCGAATGATCGAGACCGAACGGCGAGCCGATCGCGACGACCCACTGGCCCGGCCGCAGCTTGCTCGAGTCGCCCAGCGTAACCGACGGCAGGGCCGAGGCCTCGACCTTGAGCAATGCGATGTCGGTCTGCGGATCGGTGCCGATGACCTTGGCCTCGAGGTCGCGGCGGTCGGACAGACGCACGCGCACCTCGTCGGCACCCTCGACGACGTGGTTGTTGGTCAGCACGTAGCCGTCGGCCGAAATGATGAAACCCGAGCCCAGCGAGCGGCGTGGACCCTGGGCGCGCGGCATCGCGCCGCCCGGACCGCCGGGACCGAAGAAGCGGCGGAAGATCTCGGGCACCTGCTGTTCGTCGTCCTGCATCGAGGTATCGACGCTGCCGGTCGCCTCGACGTTGACGACGGCACCGCCGTAGCGATCGACCAGATCGGTGAAGTCCGGCAGGTCGGCCGCCTGCGCGGCTGCGACCGCGAGGCCGACGAACGGGACCAGCAACCAGCGCGAGAAGGATAGGGTCATGGCAATACCTGTGGGGAAGTTGTCGCGGGTGTTCGGGAACCGCTTGGATGAGGTCACCGACGCAAAGTTCCAGAGGCGCAGATCGCGCTCCGGGCGATTTTCAGCAGCGCTTCATCGAGGCGAGGCCACCGACCCGACCGACAGCGCGATCTTCTCGATCGTTTCCTTCGGTGCGTTGCCGAGCGCGGTGATGCGCCACGGATCGACGATGCGCGTGTAGACGCTGAGCACGCCGCGCGACATCGCGACGTCCGTCTCCGGCGAATCGCCGGTGCGCCGCTCGACGTAGACCGACACGCTGACCAGACCGTCGGAGATGACCAGATGCTCGGCATCGGGCCCGCCGTCGGCCGGCCGGTGCCGGCCGCTCAGCGTGAAGCCGGCCGGCAGGTCGCCGAGCTGCCAGCGCCCGCCGTCGCGCAGCAGCGGCTCCTCGGTCGGCGTCGTCGCCTGGTCGATCGGCCGGCTCGGCAGCAGATCGGCCGCGCTCGGCGCACCGAGCGTCAGATTGACGAACATAAACTGCTCGAGCAGGCGCTGGTCGCTGCCGACCATCGCCGCGCGCAGCAGCGCGTGGGAATCGCGCTCGATCCACAGGCGGTAGCCGTACCGGTAGGCGTCGCGCGGCACGATCTCGACGATGCGCGCCTCGTAGCCGGCGACGCGATCGGTGCCGGCGAGCCGGGTCGAATAGGACAGACGATAGCGCTCGTCGCCGGTGTCGGGCAGCAGCGGCAGCAGTTGCTGGCGTGCCGTCGGGAACACCGTCGGCACGCGCGTGCCCTGAATGCAGGTCACCGTGTTGCCGGCACGGATGATCTCGTTGCGCGGACCGGACAGGCTGACCAGTCGCTCGCGCTCGTTCTCGCCGCCCATGTGGAACAGCCGCAGCGAATCGATGCGGCTGCCGTGCTGGTAGATCAGCGCACCGTGGTAGTCCAGATCGCGCATCGCCGCGTTCATGCGGCTCAGCAGCTCGGGCGCCTCCACGTCCTGCGCCGAGGCCAGCGTCGCGGCGATCGACCAGACGATCAGACCGGCGGTCCACGCACGCCGCAGTCCGTCCCTGAACGTCATCGTCTGCACACCGGGAGGCGAGACAGGCGCGGGCCCGGATTCAACGCTTGGGGGCGTCGGCCGGCGCCGGCGACTGTGCCGGCGTCGACAGCAGCACGTACGGCACCACGGCCGACTGGCCGGCCGCGCCGACGGCCTGGTAGTGGCGGATCAGATACGACTGCAGACGCGGATCGAGCGCGGCGGCCGGCTGTGCCCAGTCGCCATCGCCGAGCGTCGCCGAAGCCGGCTGGACCGGAACCACGAGCGGTCCCGGCAGCGCACGCACTTCCTGCGGCAGCGTCGACACCGACGCGGGCGCCGCCGCGACCGGAGCACCGCCGCTGCGCGCCGTCGCCATGCGCGGCTGCGAGGCCGGCGCCGTATCAGCGGTGTCCACGACCGGCGGCGTCAGCACCAGGGCGGCAACCGCGACCGACGCGGCGACCGCGCCGCCGGACGCCCAGCGCACCCAGTTCGCGCCGCGTCGGGCCGGCTGGACGTTCTCCGCCTCGATGCGCGCGAACACGCCGGCGGCGAAATCGGGCCGCAGTGCGTGGACGTCCTGCCGACGCAGCACCTGGCGGGCCACGTGGTAACGGGCCCAGACGGCGCCGAGTTCGGCGTCGCGCTCCAGTCGCTTCAGCAGGAAGCGGCTCTCGTCACGCCGAAGCTCGCCGTCCATCAGGGCGGAAAGGGGCTCGCGGTAGTCGTGGCTCATGGCTAGGTCAACCTTCCTCGTCCGACAGCAGCGGACGCAGTTTCTCGTCGATGGCTTCGCGCGCCCGGAAAATGCGCGAACGCACGGTGCCGATCGGACAGTTCATCGATTCGGCGATCTCCTCGTAACTGAGTCCGTCGACCTCCCGCAGGGTGATCGCGGTCCGCAGTTCTTCCGGCAGGCTTTCGACCGTCTGGAACACGGTTCGTTCAATTTCCTGGCGCATCAGTTCGCGGTCGGGCGTCGCGGTCTCCTTGAGGCGCAGCGCTCCCTCGAACTGAACGGCGTCCTCGATCGCGACGTCCTCGGTCGGCGGACGCCGGCCCTGCGACACCAGCCAGTTCTTCGCCGTATTGATCGCGATCTTGTACATCCAGGTATAGAACTGACTGTCGCCTCGAAACGCGCCGATGGCCCGGTACGCGCGCAGGAAGGCCTCCTGCGCGACATCCTGGGCTTCGCTCCAGTCCGACACGTAGCGCGACACGACACCGACGATCTTGTGCTGGTACTTGCGCACCAGAAGATCGAACGCGCGCTTGTCTCCGTGCTGGACGCGCTGCACCAGCGCCTGATCCAACTCAGTTTCGCCCATCCGGGCCCATCTCCCAAAGGGTCTGTCGATGATCGCCCGGGCGGGTCGAGCGGCAGACTAGACCATCCATACTCGAATAAGTTTCATCGGCCGGCAGGCGCCGGCCAGGCCCGATAGTGTCGCATTTGCCGGCTCAGGGCGCGCCGGAGGGCTCGGCGATGCGCCGGAACACCCGCTCGCGCTCGAGCAGCATCGCCTCGAACGTGGGGGCGGGCACCGGGCGGCAGAACAGGTAGCCCTGCAGCACGTCGCAGCCGTGCGCGCGCAGGAAATCGACGTGCCGCTCGACCTCCACGCCCTCGGCGACCAGGGTGCGGCCGAGGCTGTGCGCCATGTCGATCGTCGCGCGCACGATCGCCTCGTCGTCCGGGTCGATGCCGATGTTGCGGACGAAGGCCTGATCGATCTTGATGCTGTCGGCCGGAAAGCGCTTGATGTAGTCCAGCGACGACTGGCCGGTGCCGAAATCGTCGATCGAGGTCCGGCAGCCGATCTCGCGCAGCGCCTGCAAGGTGTCGAGCAGGTTCGGAATCGCCTTGAGGCTGATGCTCTCGGTGACCTCCAGATCGAGCGAACGCGGATCCAGGCCGGTTTCGGCGAGGATCGCGGCGATCCGCTCAACCAGGTCGGCCTGGCGCAGCTGCAGCGCGGACAGGTTGACGCTGACGCGCAGCGGCAGGCCGAAGCGCGCCTGCCAGCGCCGCGCGTCGGCGCAGGCCGCGCGCAGCACCCACTGCCCGAGCGAGACGATCAGACCGGTCTGCTCGGCCAGCGGGATGAAGAAACCGGGGCTGATCATGCCGAGCTCCGGATTCTCCCAGCGGATCAGCGCCTCCATGCCGACGATGTCCTCGCTGCGCCCGTCGATCTGCGGCTGGTAGTAGACGCGCAGCTCGCCGTTGCGCTCGGCCTTGCGCAGCTTCTGTTCGAGCGCCAGACGCTGGCGCTGCGATTCCTCGGGCACCAGCACGTAGGCTTGGTAGTTGCTGTAGCCCATGCTCTTGGCCGCCTGCATCGCCTCCTCGGCGTGCAGCAGCAGGCGGTCGGCGGCGATCGCATCGTCCGGATGGAAGCTCAGGCCGATCGTCGTGCGGATGCGGTGCCCGTGACCGCCCTCGACCGGTACCGGCGCGTCCATCGCCCGGACGATCTTCTCGGCGATGCGCAGCGCGTCCTCGCGCTTGACGATATGGCGCAGGATCACGACGAATTCGCAGCCCGAGTAGCGCGCGACGGTGTCGTAGGCGCGCACGCAGGCACGCAGCCGCTGTGCCGCGACCGGCAACACGCGGTCGCTCGACACCGGCGTCGCGACGGCGCTGCCGGCCAGGAACGGATCGAGCTCGACGAACAGCAGCGCGAAGCTCTCGCCGGTGCGATGGGCCTGCTTGAGCGTCGAATCGAGCCGGTCGCTGAACAGCAGCCGGTTCGGCAGACCGGTCAGCGCGTCGCGCAGCCCGCGTGCGCGGCCCTGCTCGCGCGCCTGGCGGACCTCCAGATCGAGCCCGAGGCGCGTGGCGACGATCTGCAGGCTGTCGCGGATCAGCGCGTCGATCTCCAGCGGCAACGCGCGCGCCATCACCCAGGCGCCGACGACGACGCCGCGTTCGTCGCGCAGCGGGAAGCCGATCAGACATTCGTAGTGGCGCGCGCGCAGCAGGCTGTCGGCCGGCACGACGCGCCAGGCCCCGTTGCCCTCGAGCAGATCGTCGCCTTCGACCAGCAGGCGCAGCAGCGGCTCGCGGTCGCTGCTCTCGATCAACCCGAACGGCAGCGCGCGATCGTCCGCGGCGAGGATACGCGTGAACTCCGAACTCTCCGGACACAGCATCGCGACCACACCCCAGTCGCATTCGAGCCAGTCCATCGCGTGACGCAGGATCTGCTGGACCGCCAGATCGCCGCCGGCGGTGCGATGGATCGCGCTCAGCGTCGACATCGCCAGGCGGTATCGCCCCAGATCGCCCGGATCCCGGAACGTGTAGACGTGTACCGGGCGCCCGGCGCTGAGCGCCAGATGGACCTGCGCATCGACCGGATGGCGGCCGGCGTCGGCACGCTGGCGATAGCCGGCATAGCGGGCGCGGCCCTCGCCGGCCAGACGGTTCAGCGACTCCAGGCGCGACTCGACCGACGTAAAACCGTCGAAGGCCTCCGCGCGGGCGCCGACGACCTGGACGCGGGCGTGTCCGGAACGCAGCAGGAAGGCCGGATTGGCGTCGACGACGCGTCCGCTCTCGGCGTCGACGATCAGCATCTCCTCGTCGCTGTCGTCGAACGCGAACCGGTACCGCTCGCCGGCGACGGCGCGCGGCGACGCGGCCTGCGCACCGTGCCGGTCCAGCACGACCGCGATGCGCGCGAGCGCCTCCTCGGCGACGACCGGCGAGACGATCCAGTCGGTGACCAGGCCGCCGGACAGATAGCCGCGTCCGCTCGCCGACGCCAGCGCATCGGCCCTGATCAGCGCGAGGATCGCCGGCGGATCGAGCGGCGCGGCCTGACGCAGCTCGGTGCAGAACGTGGCGGCGACACGGTCGTCTCCGGACAGCGCTAGCAACACCAGATTCAGTCGCGCGATCTGACCGAGCACGAGCCGCGCCTGGACCACGTCGGCGACGGCGAAGATCGCGTCGAACTCCAGATCGTCCAGCACCGCGCACAGACGGTCGCGATCGCCCGGATCGCCGGACACGATCAGCACCGCACCGCGCTGCCGCTCGACCGCCTTTTCGCTGCGAGCCATCGCGTCAGCCCATCCAGCGGCCGTCGCGCAGGCGCGGTCGCTGCCGCGCGCGCCAGACCTCGGGCAAAGGGTCGAACGATGCGCGCAGATCCTCGGGCACCTCGTGCGGCGCGCCGACCAGCACCAGCTTGCGCGCATGACCGCCGCGCAGCCGGCCGATGCGGCGCAGCAGCACCGGCGCGGGCGGCCGCAACTGCTCGGAGAATCCGCGGAACAGATAGACGCCGAAGTGCATGCTCTGCAGGATGTAGCGCAGTGCATCGGCCAGCCGCTGCGTGCCGGCCACCCAGACGTCCGGCTCGCGCAGCGAGCGGATGCCGCGTACCGGATCCCACAGATAGATCGAGCGGCCCGAGCGCAGCGCGAGCTGGCGGAACTGCGACACCGCCTCGTCGGGGTCGTCCGTGTCGAGCGCGACCAGATTGCCGGACGCGGCCAGGATCGCGTCGAACAGCAACGGCGTCACCAACGGATCGGCTGTCATGGCGTCGATACGGACTAGCGCCTCCCCCGGGGCCCTGCGCGGCCTGGACGCGCATTCCCGTCGTCCAGGACGGGAACGGCAACGGGTCGTGCGTTTGACCCGGTCGGCAGCTTGCCCGGATTATAGCCCTCATTCCTTGCCTTGCAGGTAGCCGCCATGTTCGAGGGCCTTCGTTTCCAGCACTGGCAGATCGATCTCGACGCCGACGGCATCGCTACCGTGACGCTGAGCCGCGCCGAGAGCTCGGTCAACGCGCTGAGCCGCGCCGTGCTCGAGGAGTTCGACCGGCTGATCGAGCGTCTGTCGTTCGAGCCGCCGCGCGGTGTCCTGATCCGCTCGGGCAAGCCGGCCGGCTTCGTCGTCGGCGCCGATCTCAAGGAGTTCGCCGGCTACGAGAAGACCGGCACCGTGCTCGACCGGATCCGCGAAGGCCAGGCCGTGTTCGAGCGCCTGGCGCGCCTGCGCTGCCCGACCGCGGTCGCGATCCACGGCCATTGCATGGGCGGCGGCACCGAGCTGGCGCTGGCCTGCGACTACCGCATCGCCAGCGACGATCCGTCGACGCGGATCGGCCTGCCCGAGGTCAAGCTCGGCATCTTTCCGGGCTGGGGCGGCTCGGCGCGCCTGCCGCGCCTGATCGGCGCGCCCGAGGCGCTGGCGTTCATGCTGACCGGCCGGTCGGCCTCGGCGAAGCAGGCCCAGGCGATCGGCCTGGTCGACGCGGTGACGACGGCCGACCGGCTGACCGACGTCGCGAAGGACTGGCTGCGTCGGCGCCCGTCGCGACCGATCGGCCAGCGCGCGCTGGCCTGGGCCACCAATCTGTGGCCGGTCCGCCAGGTGCTCGCGCCGATCCTGCGCAAGCGCACCGCGGCCAAGGCGCGGCCGGAGCACTATCCGGCGCCGTTCGCGCTGATCGAAACCTGGCGGCGCGGCGGTCCCGCCATCCGCCAGCGCCTGGAGCTGGAGGCGCGGGCGGTCGCCAAGCTCGCGCAGACGCCGACCTGCCGCCAGCTGATCCGCGTGTTCTTCCTGCAGGAGCGGCTGAAGGCGCAAGGCGCCGGCGCGCAGGCCGGCATCGAGCGGATCCACGTCGTCGGCGCCGGGGTGATGGGCGGCGACATCGCGGCCTGGGCGGCGCTGCGCGGCTTCGAGGTCAGCCTGCAGGATCGCAGCGACGAGCAGGTCGGTCCGGCCATCGAGCGCGGGCGCGCGCTGTTCGCCAAGAAACTCAAGTCGCCCGATCGCATCGAGGCGGCTTCGGCACGGCTGCGCGCCGACGTCAGCGGCAGCGGTGTGGCGGCGGCCGACCTGGTGATCGAAGCGATCTTCGAGGACCTGGACGCCAAGCAGGCGCTGTATCGCGATCTGGAGCCGCGCATGAAGCCCGACGCCCTGCTCGCCAGCAATACCTCGAGCATTCCGCTCGACGAGTTGCGCAGCGCGATCGCCGCGCCGGGCCGCTTCCTGGGCCTGCATTACTTCAATCCGGTCGCGCTGATGCCGCTGGTCGAGATCGTGCGGCACGACGCGCTCGAGGCCGCCACGATCGGCCGCGCCGCCGCGCTGTGCAAGCGGCTCGACAAGCTGCCGATCGTCGTCGCCGGCACGCCGGGCTTCCTCGTCAACCGCGTGCTGATGCCGTATCTGCTCGAAGCGATCCGGATCCTGCGCGAAGGTGTGCCCGGACCGGTGATCGACAAGGCCGCCAAGCGCTTCGGCATGCCGATGGGACCGATCGAGCTGGCCGATACCGTCGGGCTTGACGTCTGCGCGTCGGTCGGCAGGGAACTGGCACCGTTCCTCGGCCTGGCGCTGCCCGACGGCATCGAGTCGCTGCTCGAAGCCGGCCATCGCGGCAAGAAGAGCGGGCAAGGCTTCTACGTCTGGGAGAACGGCCGACCGGTCAAGCCCGAGGTCGACCCGCGCTACATCGCGCCGGCCGACCTCGAAGACCGGCTGATCCTGCCGATGCTCAACGAGGCGGTCGCCTGCCTGCACGATCGCGTCGTCGAAGATGCCGATCTGCTCGATGCCGGCGTGATCTTCGGTACCGGCTTCGCGCCGTTCCGCGGCGGCCCGATCCAGTACATCCGCGATACCGGCGCAGACGTACTGCAGGCCCGGCTGGCCGCTCTGGCCGCACGGCACGGCGCGCGGTTCGCGGCGCGTCCGGGCTGGGACAGGCTCGCCTCGACGAGCTGAATCGCAACGAGCCGGCTCTCGCCGCTTCAACGCGACACCGATCCTGCCGCACGGGCGCGATCGCGTTCGAGACCGAGCGCCGCGGCCGACTTCTCGAGCCACGGCGGCGGGCTTGCGCGAGGTCTCGCTCCGCGTACCGACTCACGCGAGCGACGGCCGCGCACGGCGCCCATGCGGTCGGTGCGAATCGCTTTCCCCGACATGAGCACGAGACGCGGCACAATCCTCACAGGCTAGCGCCGCGCCCCTGCGCGGTTGTGCCGACTGACGCACAAATGAGACCTGTAAACAGTTACAGGTTTTTACTTCGCCGCAAGCCGCGTACCTCTATGCAGCGCATCGTGGCGGACGTGGCCCTGATTTCTGACGACCCGCCCACCTCGACGCGACCTGCGGTGATCCGCAGATCAGTACGTCGGCGTACGGCAGAACGGGACTGCCCGGCCTCTGCCTGTGCCGTTCATCGGCATGCAACGCGGACCGCGTTCATGCATCACGTCAGAGGACTCACAATATGGATATCCATCACGTCACCCCTGCGACTCCCCAGCGCAGCGGAGCCGATGCCGTGCATCGCGCCCGCCGTCTGCGCCCCTGGCTCTTCCTGCTCGCGGTCGCGAGCCTGGCCTGGGGAAGTCTCCTCCACGCCGCACCGCTGACGGTACCCAACGGCTCGTTCTCCGATGCCGGCAACAACGGATCGGTCGGCGGCGGCCTGCTCGGCGGCTCCGGCAGCAACGTGCAGATCGGCGACGGACCGTGGCGCGCGACCTACTGGGGTGCGCTCGGCTTGCTCGCACCGCCGGTGCTGCAGATCGACAACAATCGCGCCGCGATCGGCGGGCTGGCCGGCATCAGCGCGCTCGGCATCGTCAACAACGGCGGCTATTTCCGCCAGACGCTGCCGATCGCCTGGGAACCCAACTTCCGCTACGTGCTCAAGGTCGACATCAATGCCGGCGCAGTGCTGGGCCTGGGCCTGCTCAATGGGCAGGGCGTCGGCACGGCGCTGCTGTCGGGCACCACGCGACTGAGCTCCACCATCACCGCGCCTGCAGTCTCGCTGAACCTGCTCGGCGGCAACGTCTACGAGCTGGCGCTGACCTACGTCACCGGCGACACCGTCAGCGGCAACATCGGCATCGACCTGTTCTACGAGCCCAGCGCGGTCCTGAGCGCGAGCCTGCTCGGCGCCGTCGATTTCACGAACGTCAGGCTCGAGAAGCGCCTGATCGATCCGACGCCGACGGGGATCATCGCCGTCGACGCCGACCTGCGTACCGCCACCGTCAACACCGAGGTCGATCCGCCGATTTCGGTCCAGGTCGTCGACTCGCTCGGCGACGGCGTCGAAGGAATCGCAGTGACCTTCACGACGCCCCAGACCGGTCCGAGCGCCACGGTCACGCCGAATCCGGCCCTGACCAACGCCGACGGCGTCGCCGAAGTCACGACGGTCGCCAACACGATCGCCGGCGACTACACGATCACGGCCGAGGTCACGGGCGTCGAGGAGATCCTCGAGTTCCCGATGCACAATGCGGCGGGTCCGGCGGCCAGCGTCAACAGCCTCAGCGGCGCGGCGCAGAGTGCGGTCGTCGGCTCGCAGTTCGGCCAGGCGCTGGTCGTCGAAGTGGAAGACGAGTTCGGCAATGCGGTGTCGAACGTGCCCGTCACGTTCACGGCCCCGACCCAGGGCGCCAGCGCGACGTTCCCGTCCTCGACGGTCATGACCGGCGCCAGCGGACAGGCCGGCGTCACGCCGACCGCCAACAGCATCGCCGGCGCCTACGCGATCAGCGCCAGCGTGCCGAACGTCGGCAAGGCGGCGACATTCCCGCTGGTCAATCTGCTCGAGAGCGACATCGGACCCGGCGAGACCGGCGAGCCGAACCAGAACGGCGAACCCGACGCGCTGTTCGCATGCGCCCTGCTGGTCCAGATCGTCGACGGCGAAGGCGTGCCGCAGCCCGGTCTGGCGGTCGACTTCACCGCACCGGCATCGGGGCCCTCGGCCGTGCTGCACGACGGCGAGAACAGCGGCCTGTCGCTGCGCGTCGAAACCGACGCCGACGGCTATGCCTCGGTCGATGCGCAGTCCAACGGCATCCCGGGCCGCTTCCAGGTGAGCGCGCAACTGGCGTTCTCGGTGACCGCGCCGGTGCTGTTCAACTTCAACAACCTGGCTGCCGGCGATCCGGCCTTCAGCTACGGCTTCGACGGACCCTGCCGGAGCACCGCACCGACGGCCGAGACCTCGACCGAAGGAGACCAGGCCGAATAGGAAAACCGCTGTCTGCGCGTTGCGCCGACGTGACGTAACGCCAGTCCGAAGCCCACGTACTTCCCGGGTACGTGGGCTTCTGTTTTTTTGTTCCTTGCCGATCTGCGGCAATCGGCCTACACCGATCGCATTCGCACCAAACGCTCCAGCTCCAGCTCCGGCTTTCGCTCCTGCTCTCGCGCTTGCTGTGGCTTTCGCTCTCGCCGTTGGTGCGCCTAAAGCGAGCCGAGCATCGCAGGTCGGCCAGGCCGAAGAGCTGCCCCGTGTCTAAGCGCCAGCGAGTTGGGGCAGCGTGCCTGGGCGACCGAGAAGCGCAGGGGACGTCAGCACAGGCGGTTTTTGGTGACTTTTCCCAAGAGAAAGAATGTCCGGGAGACATTCTTGACGTCGCGCCAGCGACGGCCCGAAGGGCGGCGGCCAACGAAGGCGGGCCGCCAAAGTCACCCGCTCGCGCAGCGAGCGGAAGCTCTTGCTCCTAGGATCTTCACACGTGAGTTTGTCCTGAGGATGCCCCGGCTCGGCAAGGACAGGACAGGACAGGACAGGACAAGAGGAGCCTAAGGCTCCGGCCAAGACCGAGATCGACATCCCCCCTCGATCGACGTCCCAAACGTCGTGCCGACCTCGAAGCCCACGCCTCGCGCAGGCCCATCCTGCACGAACCAGACCGGCACACTAGAATGTCCGACCCCACCTGCGCATCCGATGACGGACCGCAGCGGGCGGTCGCCCACGCCGGTCTTGCCTGCCGCGGTGCCGCTCGCGCCGAACGACGACGCCCCGACCGATGACCGACCCGATCACGCTACAGAACCTCATCGACGGCCGCCTCTGCGCCCCGCTCGGCGGCCGCCACCTCGACGTGCACGAACCGGCCACCGGGGCGGTCTTCGCGCGCTGTCCGGCCTCCGACGCCAACGACGTCGACGCGGCGGCGGCAGCGGCGCGCCGGGCATTCCCGGCCTGGGCGGCGACGCCGGCCGAGCAGCGTGCGGCGGCGCTCGAGCGGCTCGCGGCGCTGATCGAGCGAGAACTCGATGCGCTGGCCGAACTCGAATCGCGCGACAGCGGCAAACCGGTCGCGCTGGCGCGGCGCATGGACATTCCACGCGCGGTCGCGAACCTGCGCTTCTTCGCGCATGCCGCCACGCAGTGGCCGAGCGAAGCGCATCCGATGGAGGCGCGCGCGCTGAACTACACGCTGCGCCAGCCGCTCGGCGTGGTCGGCTGCATCAGCCCGTGGAATCTGCCGCTGTATCTGTTCACGTGGAAGATCGCGCCGGCGCTGGCGGTCGGCAATGCCGTCGTCGCCAAGCCGTCGGAGATCACGCCGTGCACGGCGGCCCGGCTCGGCGAACTGTCGATCGAAGCCGGCCTGCCGCCCGGCGTGCTCAACATCGTGCACGGCACCGGTCCGGACTGCGGCCAGGCGATCGTCGACCACCGCGCCGTCAAGGCGATCTCGTTCACTGGCAGCACGCGCACCGGCGCCGCGATCGCCGCCAGCGCGGCGCCGCGCTTCAAGAAGCTGTCGCTGGAGCTGGGCGGCAAGAACCCGGCGATCGTCTTCGCCGATTTCGGCTTCGGCGAGGCCGACCTCGACACGATCGTGCGCTCGGGCTTCGCGAATCAGGGCGAGATCTGCCTCTGCGGCTCGCGCCTGCTCGTGCAGCGCGCGATCTACGAGGAGTTCCGCGAGCGCTATCTCGCGCGCGTACGCGCCCTGCGCGTCGGCGATCCGCGCACGGCCGACAGCGATCTCGGCGCCCTGGTGTCCGAGGCGCACTACCGCAAGGTCCTGGGCTGTATCGAACGCGCGCGCGCCGAAGGCGCTCGCGTCCTGACCGGCGGCGGTCCGGCGGCGGTCGGCGGCCGCTGCGCGAACGGCTGGTTCGTCGAACCCACGGTCGTCGAGGGCCTGCCCAATACGAGCGCGACCAACCAGGACGAAATCTTCGGCCCGTTCGTCAGCCTGATCCCGTTCGACGACGAGGACGAGGCCGTCGCGCTCGCCAACGGCACCGACTACGGCCTGGCCGCCTCGCTGTGGACCGCCGACCTCAAGCGCGCGCACCGCGTCGCGGCGCGGCTCGAATTCGGCCTGGTCTGGGTCAACTGCTGGCTGCTGCGCGATCTGCGCACCCCGTTCGGCGGCGTCAAGCAATCGGGCGTCGGCCGCGAGGGCGGCAGCGAGGCGCTGCGCTTCTTCACCGAGCCGAAGAACGTCTGTCTCGCGCTCGACTAGGGCCGCACGCCGCCGTCGCGTTCGCGGCGGCGCGGTCGAGCTGCGGCGGCGGCACGCCGGACCATCCCGGTTGCGGCCGGGCCGTTGCGAAACGCGTGGCGGCGCCCGCCGCGTCGGCGACACGGCCGCTCGCTTGCCTTGGCGGCGCCACTTGCCTAAGGTGGCCCGAGCACCCATACGAGTAGCCGTCATGTCCGATCAGCCCGTGATCCTCCCGTCGGCCGGCGCCTCCGCCCAGCCGAGCATCGTCCGCAACACCTATCTGCTGCTGTCGATCGTCATGGCGGTCGCCGCGGTCGGCGCATTCGTCGGCCTGCAGATGAACATCGGCTGGAGCATCGGCATGTGGCTGGTGTTCATGGTGGTCTTCATCGGCGGCCCGTTCGCGATCAATGCCGCCAAGAACGGCGACACCGCGATCTGGCTGACGTTCGCATGGGCCGGCCTGGTCGGCTTCCTGCTGAGTCCCTTGATCGCCGCCTATCTCAAGCTGCCGGGCGGCCCCGGCATCGTGTTCAATGCGCTGGCCGGCACCGCCGCGCTGTTCGTCGGCCTGTCCGCCTACGCGGTCGTCTCGCGCCGCGACTTCAGCTTCCTCGGCAGCTTCCTCGCCGCCGGCTGCATCGTCGTGCTGCTCGGCATCGTCGCGCTGATCTTCCTGCAGATTCCGCTGCTGTCGCTGGCGATCTCGGGCCTGGCCGTGCTGCTGATGAGCGGCTTCATCCTCTACGACACCGGCCGCATGATCCATGACGGCGCCGCCAACCCGGTCTACATCACGGTGTCTCTGTTCGGCAACATCGTCGTGCTGTTCTCGCACCTGCTGAACCTGTTCTCGTTCTTCAGCGGCGAGGACTGATGCACAGCGCGGCGGCGGCCGGACCGCCGCCGCGGAACTGGACGGACCGCGAACCGGCGCCCCGCCTCGCGGTCCCAGCCGGACCGCGCCGTCGATACGCGCCGTTCGGGTAAAGTAGCCGCATGTATCTCGAGTTCTATGGCCTGCGCGAACCGCCGTTCTCGATAACGCCGGATCCGCGCTACGTATTCCTGTCCGAACGGCACCGGGACGCGCTGGCGCATCTGCTGTACGGCATCGGCAAGGGCGGCAGCGGCGGCTTCGTGCAGCTCACCGGCGAAGTCGGCACCGGCAAGACCACGCTGTGCCGCCTGCTGCTCGAGCAGCTGCCCGAGAACACGCGCGTCGCCCTCGTACTCAATCCGAAGCTGTCGCCGGTCGAGCTGATCGAGACCGTCTGCGAGGAGCTCAAGCGCGACATCGAAGGCAAGCGCGGCAGCCTCAAGGCGCTGACCGACACGCTCAATGCATATCTGCTCGACGCCTATGCGCAGGGCCTGCGCGTCGTGCTGATCATCGACGAGGCGCAGAACCTCTCGCCCGAATCGCTCGAGCAGGTCCGCCTGCTGACGAATCTGGAAACGCCGACGCAGAAGCTGCTGCAGATCATCCTGCTCGGCCAGCCGGAGCTGCGCGAGATGCTGGCGCGGCCGGAGCTGCGCCAGCTGACCCAGCGCATCACCGCGCGCTACCACCTCACGCCGCTGGACCGTGACGAGACCGAGGCCTACCTGCGCCACCGGATGGCGGTCGCCGGCTGCTCGCGCATGCCGTTCTCGCGCCTCGGACTGCGTGCGCTGTATCAGCGCTCCGGCGGCATCCCGCGCCTGATCAACATCATCGCCGATCGCGCGCTGATGGCCGGCTATGCGCGCGAACAGAGCGTGATCGGCGAGCGTCTGGTCGCGCGCGCCGCCGACGAGACCCTGCCCGGCCATGCGCGCTACCTGGCCCGCCGGTTCGGCCTGTGGGCGGTCGCCGCGGTCGCGATCGCGGCTGCGGCCGGCGCCGGATGGTGGTGGTCGCAACGCGTGCCGGCGCCGCCGCCGGCACCGGCCGCGCCGGTGACCGAACAGCCGGCCGAGACCGATCCGGCGCTCGCGCAGCTGGCCGCACGGCTCGAGGCGACGCAGGATTCGGAACTGACCGCATTCGGCCAGCTGCTCGCGCGCTGGCAGGTCGACTCCAGCCAGGTATCGGTCCGCGACGCGGTGCGCTGTGCGCCGATGGTCGCGCCGGGACTGGCCTGCCTGCGCGGACGCGCGACGCTCGAACAGCTGGCGCGCTTCGATCGGCCGCTGATCCTGGCCCTGGGCGGCGCCGGGCGGCCGTCCGGCTATGCGCTGTTGCGTGGCGTCGGTGCCGAGCAGGTGCTGCTCGACGTCGCCGGCGAGAACCTCGAGCTGCGTCGCGCCTCGCTGAGCCGCTACTGGAACGGCGACTTCCTGGCGCTGTGGCGCCTGCCCGAATCGATTCCGGCCACGCTCAAGCGCGGCGACGCCGGCCCCGCGGTCGGCTGGATCAAGGATCGCCTGGCCGCGTACGACAAGGGCCCCGGCGCGGCCGACGGCAGCAGTTTCGATGCGGCACTCGAGGAGCGCGTCCGCAAGCTCCAGCAATCCTACGGCGTCAAATCGGACGGCATCATCGGTCCGGAAACGCTGTTCGCCCTATCCGCCCTCGACGACGCCGGACCGCATCTGGCGCGCACGGTGAAGTAAGCTGCCGCCATGTCGCTGATCCTCGAAGCCCTCAAGAAATCCGAAAGCCAGCGCCGTCTCGGCGAAATGCCGAACCTGGCGACGCCGGTCATCGCGACCCGCAAGCGGCGCAGCCTGCTGCCGGTGCTGGTCGCAGCGATCGCGGTCGCTCTGGCCGCCGGCTGGTGGCTGCAGCGCGATGGCACGCCGACGGTCGCGCCGACCGAACCGCAGGTCGTGACGCCGTCGGCACCGCAACCGGCCGCCGAGCGCCGGCCGGCGCTGGCCGATGCGGCCCAGAAACCCCCGGCCGCCACGCCGGTGCGCACGCCGCGCACGGCCGACACGACCAAGCCGGCAGCGGCGCCCCCGCCGGCCGACGCGGTCGCCGATGTCCAGACGCCGGCGGCACAACCCGCGCCGGCATCCCCTGCACCGTCCGCCGCGGCGGCTGCGACCAAGCCACTCCCGGCGCCCGTGCCCGTCGCCGGTCCGGCCGCGACGAATCCCGCCGCGAATTCGAGCACCGCACCGGCGCCACCGGTCGTCACGCCCGCACCGGCGCCGCCGCCGGCCGTGCCGGCGCAGCCGGCCCTGCCCAGGTTCTGGGAACTGCCGTATGCGACGCGCCGCGAACTGCCGACGATGCAGCTGACGATGCAGGTCTATTCGGACGACCCGGCCAAACGCTTCGTGATCCTCAACGACGTACGCCAGACCGAGGGTGCCGAGCTCGGCAAGGGGCTGTACCTGCGCGAGATCCGTCAGGACGGCCTGGTCATGGAAGTGGACGGTACGCGGTTCTTCTATCCGCGCGGCGGCCGCTGATGGCCGCGCGCCGGCATCGCCGGCCGATCGGCCGCGCCTGACGCGCGGGTTTTCCGAGCGTGTTCGTCCAGCTGCCGAGCCGCCGTAAGCCGCATCCGCCGTGGGCGACGCTGCTGATCGTCGCGGTCAGCGTCGTGGTCTTCCTGTGGCTGGTCACCGAGCCGCCCGACGAGCGCGGCGAGCTGATCGCGCAATGGGGTACCGTACCGACGACCCTGCTCGATGGCCGCGCACCGTGGCTGCAGCAGCTGCTCGAGCTGCGCGCGGCGCGGCTAGTCACGGCGATCTTCATCCACGCCGACTGGCTGCACCTGACCGGCAATCTGCTGTTCCTGATCGTGTTCGGCGTACCGGCCGAGCGCGCGCTCGGCTCGACGCGCTTCCTCGCGCTGTTCCTGGTCGGCGGTGCACTGGCCAACCTCGCCGGCGCCTGGACGCTGGCGTCGATCCGTTCACCGATCATCGGCTCGAGCGGCGCCGTATCGGCCGTGGTCGGCGCCTACTTCGCGCTATTTCCGCGCGCGCGCCTGGGCCTGGTCCTGCCGCTCGGCGTGTTTCTGGAGTTCGTGCGCATTCCGGCGCCGCTGCTGATCGGCTTCTGGATCCTGCTGCAACTGCTGTTCACCTACGCCGGTCCGACGTTCGGCGCCGTCGCCTGGTGGACGCACATCGCCGGCTTCGCGGTCGGCATCGTGTTCGCGCTGCTGTCGCGGCCGGCGATCGCGCGGCGCCTGCGGCACTGAGGCCCGCCGTCGCGGCGCAGCCGCCGCGCTCGCGGCTTACCCTCCCTTGGCGGGCGGCGGACCGGCTCGGCACGCTGCGCGATCACGCAGCGCCGGCGCAACGCTTCACGGCAGGCGCCGCCGGCACGATCGGCCGCCATGCACCGTTCCCGATCGCATCGGCAGACGCTTTCCCGGGCGCTGCCGACCTGCGCCACGCCGTCGGCTTCCGCGCATACCGCTCGCAGACGCAGAGCTGCGCTCAGTGCGCCTCGTCCCAGTTGGCACCGCTGCCGACGTCGACGACCAGCGGCACGTCGAGCGTGGCGGCCGCGGCCATGCGCCGGCGCACGCCGTCGGCGATCTCCTCGACCGCGTCGGCGCGTACCTCGAAGACCAGTTCGTCGTGCACCTGCATCAGCATGCGCGCGCGATCGTCCTGGCCGGTCAGCCAGCCGTCGACCGCGATCATCGCGCGCTTGATGATGTCGGCGGCCGTGCCCTGCATCGGCGCATTGATCGCGGCGCGCTCGGCGCCGGCGCGCTGCGCCTGATTGCGCGCATTGATGAAATCCAGGTACAGGCGGCGCCCGAACACGGTCTCGACGTAGCCGTCGCGGCGCGCCTGTTCGCGTACGCGATCCATGAACTCGCGCACGCCCGGATAGCGCTGGAAGTAGCGCGCGATGTAGTCCTGCGCCTCGCCGCGGCCGATGCCGAGCTGGCGCGCCAGACCGAACGGGCCCATGCCGTACATTAGGCCGAAGTTGATCGCCTTGGCGGCGCGGCGCTGGCCGGGATCGACGTCGGCGAGCGGCACCGCGAACACCTCGGCCGCGGTCGCGCGGTGGATGTCCTGATCGCCATGGAACGCGGCGAGCAGACCGGCATCGCCGGACAGGTGCGCCATGATGCGCAGCTCGATCTGCGAATAGTCCGCCGCGACGATCCGCCAGCCCTCCGGCGCGACGAAGGCCTGGCGGATGCGCCGGCCTTCCTCGGTGCGTACCGGGATGTTCTGCAGGTTCGGATCGGCCGAGGACAGCCGCCCGGTCGCGGCAGTGGCCTGGTGGTAGCTGGTGTGCACGCGGCCGGTGCGCGGATTGACGATCTCGGCGAGCTTCTCGGTGTAGGTCGAGCGCAGCTTGGCCAGGCCGCGGTACTCCAGGATCAGGCGCGGCAAGGCATGTTCATGCGCGATCGCCTCGAGCGCTTCCTCGTTCGTCGACGGCTGGCCGGTCGGCGTCTTCAGCACCGCGGCGAGCTTGAGCTCGTCGAACAGCACGGCCTGCAATTGCTTGGGCGAGTCCAGGCTGAAGACGTGTCCGGCCAGATCGTGCGCCTGTCCGGTCAGCTCCTGCATGCGGCGCGCCAGCTGCTGGCTCTGCAGGCGCAGCGCCGGCACGTCGACCAGCACGCCGCGCTGCTCCATGCGCGCCAGCACAGGCACCAGCGGGATTTCGATCTCGCGATAGACCACGTCGAGCTTCGCGTCGGCGGCCAGGCGCGGCCGCAGCGCCTCGTGCAGGCGCAGCGTCACGTCGGCATCCTCGGCCGCGTAGCGCGTCGCGCCGTCGAGATCGACCTGCGAGAACGGAATCTGCTTGGCGCCCTTGCCGCAGACATCCTCGTAGTGGATCGTCGAATAGCCCAGATGCCGCTTGGCCAGCGTGTCCATGTCGTGGCGCGATGCGGTCGAGTTCAGCACGTAGGACTCGAGCATGGTGTCCTCGGTGACGCCGCGCAACGCAATGCCGGCCCCGGCCAGCACATTGATGTCGTACTTGGCGTGCTGGCCGAGCTTGGGCTTGTCCGGATCCTCCAGCAGCGGCTTGAGCGCGGCCAGCACCTGGCCGCGGTCGAGCTGAATCGGCACGCCCGGATAGTCGTGTCCGAGCGGTACGTAGGCGGCGCGGCCGGACTCGACCGCGAACGAGACGCCGACGATCTCGGCGCGCATCGGGTCGATCGAAGTGGTCTCGGTATCGAACGCGATCAGCGGCGCCGCCTGCAGCTGCTGCAGCCAGTGCTCGAAGCGCGCGGGCTCGAGCACCAGCTCGTAGTCGCCCGGCGCCGCAGCGCCCTCGGCGGCGGCCGGCGGCGTCTGCACCGGCGCCGCGACGGCGGAAGCGGCATCGGCGCCGGGCAGCGCATCGAGTTCCTTGAGCGCGGCGTTGAATTCGTAGCGCCGGTACAGCACGCGCAGCGCCTCGACGTCGCGCTCGCGCAGCAGCAGCGAGTCCGGCCCCAGGTCGAGCGCGACGTCGGTCTTGATCGTGACCAGCTCGCGCGACAGCGGCAGCTGCCCCAGCGCCTTGCGCAGGTTCTCGCCGATCTTGCCGCCGACCTCGGCGGCACGGCCGATCACGCCGTCGAGCGAGCCGTACTCGGTCAGCCAGCGCGCCGCGGTCTTCGGTCCGCATTTCTCGACGCCGGGCACGTTGTCGATCGCATCGCCGGTCAGCGCGAGGAAGTCGACGATGCGCTCGGGCGGCACGCCGAACTTGGCGAGCACATCGTCGACGTCGGTCACGGTGTTGGTCATCGTGTTGACCAGGCGCACGTGCGGCGAAACCAGCTGCGCGAAATCCTTGTCGCCGGTGGAGATCACGACGTCGATGCCGAGCCGCTCGGCCTGCACGGCCAGCGTGCCGATCACGTCGTCGGCCTCGACGCCCGGCACGCACAGGATCGGAAAGCCGAGCGCGCCGACGATCTCGAACATCGGCTGCACCTGCGCGAGCAGATCCGGCGGGGTCGGCGCACGGTTGGCCTTGTAGGCCGGATAGAGCGCGTCGCGGAAGGTCGGTCCGGGCGCGTCGCCGACGAAGGCTGCGTACTCGGGACGCTCCTTGAGCGTGGAGCGCAGCATGTTGACGACGCCGAACAGCGCGCCGGTCGGCTCGCCGGCCGCGTTCGTCAGCGGCGGCAGCGCGTGGAACGCGCGGAACAGATACGACGAGCCGTCGATCAGGACGAGACGCGGTCGGGTCGACATGGGCATACGCAACGGCAGCGGGCCCGCAGCTTGGCAAGCCGCGCGGTCGAATGCAAACCAGCCGGCATGCGATGACTTCCGCCAGATGAGTCCCCGCGCGGCGCGTGCTAGGGTCCATGCCGGCCGTCCAAGCACGGGGCCGCCGACCGCTGCTGCTGCCGTGGCCGGCACGTGCGCAGGCGCGCGGCCCGGAGCCGGTCGCGCCGGCGGGTCCGCATGCGGGGGCGTCGGGCGCCTGCCTGGTTCACGGACGACTCCCGCCCGGCTCCGAATCGGCGAGACCCTCCATGTCCCATCGCATCCCGCTCATCGCCTCCGCCCTCGCGACCGCCGTCGCGCTCGGCGGCTGCACGCAACCCGACGCGCCTGCGCCGGCCCCGACCGCCGCGCCGGCGCCGGCCGCCGTCGCCGAGGTGGCGCGACCGACCAAGCACTACACGATCGAGGAGTTCGTCGACACGATCTCGATCGGCGGCGCCTCGTTCTCGCCGGACGAGCGCCGGATCCTGTTCTCGTCGAACAAGAGCGGCGTCTGGAACGCCTACACGATGTCGGCCGACGGCGGCGACTGGACGCCGGTCACGCAGTCCACGACCGACAACAACAACGCGATCGCCTGGTTCCCGGCCGACGACCGCAAGCTGATCACGCGCGACCAGGGCGGCAACGAGCTCAACCACCTGTACGTGATCGAGGCCGACGGCAGCGAGAAGGACCTGACGCCGGGCGAGAACCTCAAGGCCCAGTTCGCCGGTTTCGACCACGACGGCGGCGCGTTCTACGTGACCACCAACGAGCGCAATCCGAAGTTCTTCGATCTGTACCGCTACGACGCCAAGACCTATGCGCGCGAGCGGCTCTACGAGAACGAGCAGGGCTACGAGATCGGACCGCTGTCGCGCGACGAGCGCTACCTCGCGCTCGGCAAGAGCCGCACGACCAACGACAACGACCTGTACCTGTACGACCGCCGCGACAAGAAGCTGATCCACCTGTCCAAGCACGAGGGCGACGCGAGCTTCGCCGCGCAGGACTTCGCGCCGGACGGCGGCAGCCTGCTCTACCTCAGCAACGACGGCAGCGAGTTCCAGCGCCTGCGCCGCTACGTGATCGACAGCGGCACGCACGAGGACGTCCAGCGCGAGGACTGGGACATCGCGTTCTCGTACTACTCGCACAACGGCAAGTACCGCGTCGCGGCGATCAACGAGGACGGTAGCACGCGCTTCGAGGTCTACGATGCGGCCTCGGGCCAGCGCGTGGCCCTGCCGAAGCTGCCGACCGGCGAGATCCGCGGCGTCAACATCGGCCGCTCCGAGCAGCGCGCGACGTTCTTCCTCAACGGCGACCGCCAGCCCAGCGACCTGTACATCTTCGAGTTCGGCCAGACCGAGCCGAAGCGGCTGACCACGGCGCTGAGTCCGAAGATCGACCCGGCCGACCTGGTCGATTCCAGCGTCGTGCGCTTCAAGAGCTTCGACGGCCTGGAGATTCCGAACATCCTCTGGAAGCCGCACCAGGCCACCGCGCAGAGCAAGGCGCCGGCGATCGTCTGGGTGCACGGCGGTCCGGGCGGCCAGACCACGCGCGGCTACAACCCGTTCCTGCAGTACCTGGCCAACAACGGCTACGTGGTGCTCGGCATCAACAACCGCGGCAGCTCCGGCTACGGCAAGACGTTCTTCGCGGCCGACGACGGCAAGCACGGCCGCGAGCCGCTGTGGGACTGCGTGGAGGCCAAGAAGTACTTGCAGAGCCTGGACTACGTCGACGCCGACCGGATCGGCATTGCCGGCGGCAGCTACGGCGGCTACATGACGCTGGCCGCGCTGGCGTTCAAGCCGGACGAGTTCAAGGTCGGCGTGGACATCTTCGGCGTCAGCAACTGGCTGCGCACGCTCGAGAGCATCCCGCCGTACTGGGAAAGCTTTCGCGAGGCGCTGTACCAGGAGATCGGCAATCCGGAGACGCAGCGCGACTTCCTGGTCGAGACCTCGCCGCTGTTCCACGCCGACAAGATCACCAAGCCGCTGATCGTGCTGCAGGGCAAGAACGATCCGCGCGTGATCCTGGCCGAGTCCGACGAGATCGTCGCCGCGGTCAAGAAGAACGGCGTGCCGGTCGAATACGTCGTGTTCGACGACGAGGGCCACGGCTTCACGAAGAAGAAGAACCAGATCGAGGGCTACGGCGCGGTCCTGCGCTTCCTCGACACGCATCTGAAGGGCACGCCGGCCACCGGCGGCTGAGCGTACGGCCCGGGTCCGCGCATGATGCGCGGGCCCGCGGCCGCCCCGCCGCCAGGCGGACGGGCTTGATGCATGTCAAGTCCGGGCGGCGAAGGCGCCGGGAGAATGCGCGCTCCGCCGACTGCGAGCCCCTCGATCGATGGCAACCGAACTGTTTCGCAAGGGAGACCACCTCTGCGTGGCCTTCAACGACCTGGTCCGCGGCGACGACGGCGTGCAGGCGAACCAGTTCCTGGTCATGCACGGCGGCCGCTCGGCGCTGATCGATCCGGGCGGCGCCCTGCTCTACACCCCGCTCAGTCTGGCGATGACGCGCTATGTCCAGCCGCGCGACCTGGACTGGATCATCGCCTCGCACCAGGACCCGGACATCATCGGCTCGGTCGACCGCTGGCTGATGTACACCTCGGCACGCGTGGTCTGTTCGCGGCTGTGGGGCCGCTTCATTCCGCACAGCGTGCCGCACTACCAGAAGGACACCGGCGCCGACCGCTATCTGCTGCTGCCCGACGAAGGCGCCGATATCCCGATCGGCAACATGACGCTGCAGGCGATCCCGGCGCATTTCCTGCACAGCGTCGGCAATTTCCAGTTCTACGATCCGATCAGCCGCATCCTGTTCAGCGGCGACCTCGGCGCCTCGATGATCGACGCACCGTACGCGCCGATCGCCGATTTCACCCAGCACGTGCCGGCGATGGCCGCGTTCCACCGCCGCTACATGGCGTCGAACCGGGCCTGCCGCTGGTGGGCGCGGCGCGCGCGCAAGCTCGACATCGACATGATCGTGCCGCAGCACGGTCTGCCGATCGCCGGCCACGAGAACGTGCAGCGCTTCATCGACTGGGTCGAGGGACTGGTCTGCGGCGTGGATCTGCTGCCGCTGGAGGATCCGGTCTTCGCCTGAGCGCAGGACCGGCCGTACCCGCTTACGGGCACGCCGCGCGTCGGACGCGCGGGGCGACCGGCGATCAGCGCGCGTCGGCCAGGATCGCCACATGGCGGCCGCCGTCGCGGTCGACCCAGCCGCGATACATGCCGTCGGTGTTGAACGGCAGCGTCACCTGACCCTGCGCGTCGATCGCGATCACGCCGCCGTCGCCGCCGAGCGCCGGGATCGTCTCCATGATCACCGTGCGCGCGGCGTCGGCCAGCGCCTGGCGCCCGTACTCGACGCGCGCGCAGATGTCGTGCGCGACCGCAGCACGGATGAAGAACTCGCCCCAGCCGGTCGCCGATACCGCGCAGCGCGCATTGGCATACGTGCCGGCGCCGATGACCGGCGAATCGCCGACGCGTCCCCAGCGCTTGTTGGTCATGCCGCCGGTCGAGGTCGCCGCGGCGAGCCGGCCGCGCGCGTCGAGCGCGACCGCGCCGACCGTGCCGTAATGGATCGCGCGCCCCTGTGCCGAGGGCTCGTGCCGGGATTCCTTCTCGATCGCCTCGCGCAGCTGACGCCAGCGCACGTCGGTGTGGAAATAGGACGGCTCGACGAAATCGATGCCCTCGATGCTGCGCCCGAACGCCTCGGCGCCCTCGCCGATCAGCATCACGTGCGGCGAGCGCTCCATGACCGCGCGCGCCAGCAGCACCGGGTTGCGCACGCGCGTCACGCCGGCGATCGCGCCGGCACGGCGTGTGCTGCCGTCCATGATCGAGGCATCGAGCTCGTTGCGTCCGTCGTGCGTGAACACCGCGCCCTTGCCGGCGTTGAAATGCGGCGAGTCCTCGAGCGCGACGACCGCACGCGCGACCGCATCGACCGCGCTGCCGCCGGCTTCGAGCACGCCGTAGCCGGCATCGAGCGCGCGCCGCAGATCGGCCTTGACCGAAGCCTCGATCTCGGGCGTCAGCGTCGAGCGGATCACGCCGGCGCCGCCGTGGATCGCCAGGACGGGCCGCGTCGCGGCGGCCTCGGCGTGGGCGTCGGGGGAGGACACGGTCGCAGCGGTCATCAGGATCATCCCGTACGAAAAGCGGGTTAAGGCGGCGGCCAGCGTGCGGCCCGGAGCGGTCATCGCATGCTCAGGGCTGCAGCGCCTTCTCGAGCGCCGGCCAGACGTTGTCGAGCAGCTTCGGCTGCGCCTCGGCGGTCGGATGCAGGCCGTCGGCCTGCATCAGATCCGGGTCGAGCGCGACGCCGTCGAGCAGGAACGGGACCAATGGCAGGTTGAAATCGGCCGCCAAGTCACGATACATCGCTCTCAGGCTGTCGCGGTACTGTGGCCCGTAGTTGACCGGAATCTCGATGCCGAGCAGCAGCACGCGCGCGCCGGACTCGCGGATCTGCTCGACGATGCGGCGCAGGTTCTCGCGCGGTGCGGCGATCGGCAGGCCGCGCAGCGCATCGTTGGCGCCGAGTTCGACGACGACCAGCGCCGGCGCGTGTTCGGCCAGCAGCCTGGGCAGGCGCGCCAGTCCACCGGCGGTGGTTTCGCCGCTGATCGAGGCGTTGACGACCGGGCGCGGCGCCGGCGCGGCACGCAGGCGCGCCTCGAGCAGGCTGACCCAGCCGGCCGCGATCGGAATGCCGTAGGCGGCCGACAACGAGTCGCCGAGCACCAGCACCGGCCCCGTCCTCACCGGGGCCGCCGGCACCGGCAGCGGCGCCACGATCCCCACCAGCAGCATCACCCACAGGAAACCTCGCAGCATGACCCTCGATTCCGAAACCGTCCTGAGTGCCCGGAAGCTTAGCAAAGCCGTCGACGGCCCCGACGGGCGCCTGACGATTCTCGACGAGGTCAGCCTGTCGGTCGCGCGCGGCGCCAGCCTCGCGATCGTCGGCGCGTCCGGCTCCGGCAAGACCACCCTGCTCGGCCTGCTGGCCGGTCTGGACCGGCCGACCGGCGGCGCGGTCACGCTGGACGGCCAGCGGCTCGACACGCTCGACGAGGAGGCGCGCGCGCGGCTGCGGCGCCGGCTGGTCGGCTTCGTGTTCCAGTCGTTCCACCTGCTGCCGGCGCTGAGCGCGGAGGAGAACGTCATGCTGCCGCTGGAGCTCGAGGGCCGCGACGACGCGCGCGAGCGCGCGCAGCAGGCCCTCGGCGACGTCGGCCTCGGCAAGCGCCTGCACCACTATCCGCACCAGCTCTCCGGCGGCGAACAGCAGCGCGTCGCGCTGGCGCGCGCGTTCGTGCACGGCCCGGCCCTGCTGTTCGCCGACGAGCCGACCGGCAACCTCGACCAGCGCACCGGCGTGGCGATCACCGATCTGCTGTTCGCGATGAACCGCGAGCATGCCACGACGCTGGTCCTGGTCACGCACGATCCCAAGCTCGCCGCGCGCTGCGCGCGTACCGTGCACATGCGCGACGGGCGCCTGATCGAGGACGCGGCATGAAGCCGGTCGCGTTCGCCGCGCGCAGCCTGCGCCGCGAATTCCGTCACGGCGAACTGGCCACGCTGGCCGCGGCCCTGGTGCTGGCGGTCGCGGCACTGGCCGCGGTCGGCACGCTGGCGGCACGCGTCGAGCGCGCGATCGTCGCCTCGGCCGCCGAGCTGCTCGGCGGCGACCTCGGCGTCAGCGCACGACGCAGCGCCCTGCCCGAGGACTTCGTCGAGGAGGCGCGCCGCAACGGCCTGGCGACCAACCGCATCGTCGAGTTCTCGAGCGTCGTCTTCTCCGGCGAGGCCAGCCAGTTCACCGAGATCCGCGCGGTCGATCCGGCATTCCCGCTGCGCGGCGCGCTCAGCGTGCGCAGCGCCGACGGCAGCGCGCGCGAGGCCGCCGCGCCGGCGCCCGGCGAGGTCTACGCCGACCGCGCCGTGCTGGTCGGCCTCGGCCGCAGCGTCGGCGAGCGCCTGCAGATCGGCGGCCGCGACCTCGCGATCGCCGGCGAGATCGTCAACGCGCCCGGCGGCTCGGTGTTCCAGTTCGCGCCGACCGTGCTGATGAGCCTGGCCGATGCCGATGCGGCCGGCCTGCTCGGCCCCGGCAGCCGCGCCAGCTACCGGCTGCTGGTCGCCGGCGACGCGCCGGCGGTCGAGCGCTATGCGGCCTGGGCCCGCGAGCACCTGCCGCCGGCGGCGCGCCTGACCAGCGTCGAGGATGCACAGCAGAACCTGCGCACCGCGTTCGAGCGCGGCGAGAGCTTTCTGCGGCTGGCGGCCCTGCTCGCCGCCCTGCTCGCCGGCATCGCGGTCGCGCTGGCCGCGCAGCGCTTCGCGCGGCGCAAGACCGAGGAGGTCGCCCTGCTGCGCTGCCTCGGCGCCAGCCGCAGCGAGATCGTGCTGGCGCTGACGCTGGAGCTGGCCCTGCTCGCGGTGCCGGCCTGTCTGATCGGCGCGGCGCTCGGCCTCGGCCTGCAGGAGGCGGCTTTCGCGTTCGCGCGCGAGCTGCTGCCCGGCGCCGTGCCGGCGCTGCCGTGGGGACCGTCGCTGTCGGCGTTCCTGATCGGCCTGGCCGTGCTGTTCGGCTTCGCGCTGCCGCCGCTGCTGCGCCTGCGCGACGTCGAGCCGATGCGCGTGTTCCGGCGCGACCTCGACACGCGGATCCGCCGCTTCGACGCGCTGTACTTGCTGCCGTTCGCGGTCGGCGCATTGCTGATCCTGATCGAGAGCGGATCGGGCCGCCTGGCCGGCGTGCTCGGCGGCGGCCTGCTCGGCGTCGCGCTCGCGACGCTGGCGGTCAGCCTGCTGCTGCTCAAGCTGCTGCGCGCCGGCGGCCGCCGCCTGCCCGGCGCGTTGCGCTTCGGCCTGGCCAATCTGGTGCGGCGGCGCGCGCTGACGCTGATCCAGGTCGGCGCGCTCGCGCTGAGCCTGACCGCGCTCGATCTGCTCGCGGTGATCGGCCCGTCGCTGCTCGAGCGCTGGCGCGCCGACCTGCCGACCGATACGCCGAACTACTTCGTGCTCAACGTGCAGCCGGACCAGCGTCAGGCCTTCGAGGCGCGCCTGGACACGCTCGGCGCGCGCAACCTGAGTCTGCTGCCGCTCGCGGCCGGCAAGCTGGTCGCGATCAACGGCAAGCCGCCGCGCGCGGCCGACTACGCCGACGAGCGCGCCGGCAACTGGATCGAAGGCGAGGTCCGCGTGTCCTGGAGCGCCCAGGTGCCGCCGTCCAACCGCGTCGTGCAGGGCAGCTGGCACGGCAGCGACGACGCGTCGCCGCAGCTGTCGGTCGATCAGAGCTGGTTCGAGATGTTCAAGCTCGCGCTCGGCGACACCATGACGCTGCGCATCGGCGACCAGGAGGTCACCGCGACGGTGTCGAGCGTGCGCGAGGTCGACTGGGATTCGTTCCGCGTCAACTTCTTCATGATGCTCGATCCGGCGCACGGCGAGGCGCTGCCGCACAGCTTCATCGCGAGCTTCCATCTGCCGCCGGGTTCGGCCGGCCTGGCCGAGCTGTCGCGCGCGCTGCCGAACGTCTCGCTGGTCGACATCAATGCGATCCTCGACCGCGTCCGCGACATCATCGAGCGGGTCTCATCGGCGGTGACCTGGGTGCTCGGCTTCAGTCTGATCGCCGGCCTGCTGGTGCTGCTGGCCGCGCTCGCGGCGACCGCCGACGAGCGCCGGTTCGAGATCGCGCTGCTGCGCACGCTCGGCGCCAACAGCGGCCAGCTCAACGCGGCCGTGCTCGGCGAGTTCGCGACGCTCGGCCTGCTCGCCGGCGTCGTCGCGGCCGGCGGCGCCGCGGCCACCGGCATCGCGCTGGCGCGCACCGTGTTCCGCCTGCCCGACTACTGGCCGCCACTCGGCACGCTCGGCGCGATCGCGATCGCCTCGACCATACTGGTCATGCTGGCCGGCCTGGCCGGCACGCGGCGGATCGCACGGACACCGCCGGTGGCGGTCCTGCGCGGCGCGAACTGAGCGGGTTTCGTCGGGGCGGGCCGCGGCGGCGCGAACCGGCCGGGTGATCCGGGAGCGGATCGCCCGCCGCTCGGCGCGCGGACGCCTCGTCGCGGCGTGTGCGAGCGCGAGCAGGTGCACCGGAACGCAACGCCGCCTCGCGACCGAACGCGGGCCGGTCCGGCTCGAACGATCGAGACCGACCGGCCCGCAGCAGGCGCGTCCCCCGAAGCCCTCAGAGCGCCTCGAGCGGCAGACGCAGCACGAACTCCGCGCCGCCGCGTTCGCGATTGGCGGCGCGCACGCTGCCGCCGTGTTCCTCGGCGATCTTCTTGACGACGGCGAGGCCTAGGCCGGTGCCTTTTTCCTTGCTGGTCGTGTACGGCTCGAACCAGCGTTCGCCGAAATCGGCCGGCAGGCCGGGGCCGTTGTCGGCGACCACCAGGTCGACCCAGTCGCTGCCGTCGGCGTGCAGCGTACGCGTGGCGACCTGGATTTGCGGCTTGATCTCCTCGCCGACCGCTTCCAGCGCGTTCTTGAGCAAGTTGTGCAGAGCCTGCCGCAGTCGCACCGCATCGGCGCGCACCAGCGGCTCGCCCTCGGCGAGATCGCGCGTCAGCGCGATGCGCTGGTCGTTCGCGTAGAGGTCGAGCACCTCGTCGAGCAGGGCATGCAGCGCGATCGGCTGCGTCGACAGCTGCGGCGGCCGCGCGTAGTCGCCGAACGCGTTGACCATCGTCTTGAGCGCCTCGACCTGGCTGACGATCGTATGCGTCGCGCGGTCGAGCAGCTCGGCGTCGTCGGCGGGCATGCGGCCGAGGAAGCGCCGGCGCAGCCGCTCGGCGGCGAGCTGGATCGGCGTCAGCGGATTCTTGACCTCGTGCGCGAGACGCCGCGCGACCTCGCCCCAGGCGGCATCGCGCTCGGCACGGTTGAGCACGGTCAGGTCGTCGAAGACCGCGACGAAGCCGGCGTCGCCCGGCAGCGCCGCGCCGCGCAGCATCAGCACGCGGCGGCCGCTCTCGGTTTCGATGACCAGTTCCTCGCGCCATTCGCGCAGACGCTCGCGCAAATGCCGCGCCAGCGGTTCGATGAAGTCGGCCAGCTGCGGCCACTGGCGGCGGATCTCGGCCAGCGAGCGACCGTTGGCGCGCGACAGGTTGACGCCGAGAATCGTCTCGGCGGCGTGGTTGGCGATGCGCAGCGCACCGTCGCGATCGAAGCCGAGCACGCCGGCGGACAGGCGCTCGAGCACCGCCTCGAGCCAGCCGCGCTGCTGTTCGGTCTCCTGCGCGCTGCTGCGCGCGTGCGCGCCGGCCAGTTCGAGGTCGCGCGTCATCTGCGCGAACGACCGGACCAGGAAGCCGAGCTCGTCGTTGCTGGCCGGCGGCAGCGGCGTGTCGTAGCGGCCAGCGCCGACCGCGCGCGTCGCCGCGACGAGACGACCGACCGGTGCGACCAGGCGGCGCGCGACGCCGAACGCGGCCAGCACCGCGAACAGCACCGACAGCAGCAGCACGAAGCTCAGGATCAGCGCGAAGGTCAGCTTCAGCGAGCCGCGCAGGAACTTCAGCTGCTGGTACTGGAACGTCGCGGTCTCGACGCTGCGCGTCAGCGGCTGCAGGCGCTCGGGCAGCGCGAACAGCGCCTGCAGCAGCCGCTCGTTGCCGGGACGCGTACCGCCGACGCGCAGCACGACACGGATCGCGAGCAGATCGCCGAGCGGCTCGGACGCGGCATAGCGGCCCTCGGCCGACAGCCGCAGCAGCAGAGCCGCATCCGGCAGCGGCGGATCGAGGAAGCGCGGATCGGAGCTGGCGGTCGCCAGGATCCGGCGGTCGCTGCCGAACACGGTCAGCTCCAGCGCGTCGAGGCGGTCGATCGCGGTGTCGACCAGACCCTGCAGCTCGCCTTCGGACACGCCCTCCAGATCGCGCGCGACCAGGCTGGTGTCGAGCTCGGCACTCTGCATGCGCTCGTCGATGACGATGCGCGCGATCTCGAGCGCATCGTCGAGCGAACGCTCTAGCGGCAGGTTGAACCAGGTATCGACGGTCGCGTTGAGGAAGCGCAGCGCGAAGCCGTAGACCACCACCACCGGCGGCACCGCGAGCAGCACCAGCATGATCAGCAGCCGGCGGGTCAGCCGCGCGGCCGGCGCCTCGCGCGCCAGGTCGGCGCGCAGGCGCCACAACCGGTAGCCGATCGCGGCCGCCAGTGCCGCCAGCGCGAGCAAGGCGCCGCCGAGCACCCACGGATACTGGCGCGCCAGCGCGGCATTGCCGCCGGTCGCCTCCTCGGCCAGCTTCAGCGACGCGAGCAGCAGCGCCAGCACCGCGACGGCCGGCAGCAGGCGGCGCCAGAACAGAATCAGCCAGCGCCGATAGGCCATGCGTACTCCGCCGAACGCAGATGCCAGGCCGGCTCGAACAGCGCCGGCAGTCGCAGCGGGCCCGGCAGCGCCGAGCGCTCCAGGCCGACCCGTACACGCGCACGCCCGGCCGTCTGGCGTGGCGAATCGCCGTCGAGCGGCAAATGCAGCACGCGCAGTCCGTCGAGCAGGGCCGCCGAAGCGGCGTAGCTGCGCAGCACGCGGCCGCTGTCCGGGTCGCGCAGCAAATAGCGGCGCGACAGCGGAAAATAGCGCAGCTCGATGCGGCGCCGGATCGGCGTCGCGTTGACCTGCACGTCGATCTTGAACGTCAGCGGGATGCCGCGGTCGAGCGCATCGCTCATCGGACCGCTGAGGCGGCAGTCTAGCGCCAACTCCAGCGTCGCGCCCTCGAACGCCGGCACGAACCGGGCGCCGCGCACGACCAGCTCGCCGGGCGCCTGCTCGTGCACGAGCGCGCAGCCGGCCAGCAGCAGCGCGAGCGCGCCGGCGCTAGCGAGTCTTTTCCAGGACCGCATAGTAGAAACCGTCCATGCCGCCCTCGCCCGGCAGGTTCTGCCGCCCCGCGCCGGCGGCCAGACCGAACCGGTCCGGCAGCGGCGACGCGACCGCATTGTCGTGGGCGTCCAGGAATTGCGCCAGCACGGCCTGGTTCTCGATGCGCAGCAGCGAGCAGGTCGCATAGACCAGCCGCCCGCCGGGCGCGAGCAGCGGCCACGACGCATCGAGCAGGCGACGCTGCGTCGCGGCCAGCGGCGCCAGATCGGCGGCGCGCCGATGCAGCTTGACGTCGGGCTGGCGGCGGACGATGCCGGTCGCCGAGCATGGCGCGTCGATCAGGATGCGGTCGAACGCATGACCGTCCCACCAGCGCTCGGGCTGCGCCGCGTCGCCGGCGCGCACGGTCGCCTCGAGGCCGAGCCGGCGCAGGTTCTCGTCGATGCGCGGCAGCCGCGCCGCGTCGCGATCGAGTGCGAGCAGCGCGACGTCGGCCCGCTCCAGCGCATGCGCGGCCTTGCCGCCGGGCGCCGCGCAGGCATCGAGCACGCGTAGGCCGTCGCGCAGCTCGAGCAGATCGGCCACGCGCTGCGCGGCGCCGTCCTGCACCGAGAACAGCCCCTGCGCATAGCCGGGCAGGCGCGTCACGTCCTGGCTCTGTTCGAGCACCAGCGCATCGGGCAGGGCCTCCGGCGCCTGCGCCGCCACGCCGGCTTCCTCGAAGCGCGCCAGCAGCGCGCCACGTTCGGTGCGGCGCCGGTTGACGCGCAGCGTCAGCGGCGCCTGGCGGTTGTTCGCCGCGAGGATCGCCTCGGCCTGCGCCGGCCAGTCGGTCGCGATCGCGTCGATCAGCCAGCGCGGATGCGCATGGCGCGTGACCGGATCGCGGTCGAGCTGCGCCTCGAGCGCGACACGCTCGCGCAGGAAGCGCCGCAGGATCGCATTGACGAGGCCGGCATGGCGCGGCTGACCGAGCAGGCGCGCCGCCTCGACGCAGGCGGCGACGACCGCGTAATGCGGCAGATCGAGCACGGCCAGCTGCACGAAGCCGACGACCAGCAGGGCGCGCAACTCGCGCGCGCGCGGCGGCAGCGGCTTGTCGAGCAGCGCCGAGGCGGCCGCGTCCCAGCGCAGCCAGCCGCGCGCGGATTCGAACAGCATCGCCGCGAGCAGCGCGCGATCACGCGGATCGGCGATGCCGCCGGAAGCCGCGGCCAGTTCGGTGCGCAGCGAGACGCCGTCGAGCGCGATCCGCGCCAGCGCGCGCGCCGCATGCGCCCGCAGCGGCGCGCCGTCGCTCACGGGGGCGAACCCGCAGTGGATTTGAGCTCCGGACGGGCGTTGAGATAGTCCCTGACCGCGATGCGGCGGCCGCCGGCGCGCTGCACCTCGAGGATGCGCAGCACGCCTTCGCCGCAGGCCACGTCGATACCGGTCGGGCCGGCCGCGAGCAGCTGTCCCGGCGTTGCCGCGTGCGGCATGTCCGCTGCGCGCGCCGACCAGATGCGCAGCCGTTCGCCGCCGATGTCGGCCTCGGCGACCGGCCACGGATCGAACGCGCGTACGGTCCGCTCGAGCGTCGGCGCGGGCAGTGACCAATCCAGGCGCGCCTCGGCCTTGTCGAGCTTGTGCGCATAGGTCACGCCTTGCCCGGGCTGCTCGCGAGCCACGAGCCACTCGCCGGCGACGACGCGCGCGAGGCCGTCGGCCAGCACCTCGGCACCGAGCACGGCCAGGCGGTCGTGCAGGCTGCCGCCGGTCTCGTCGGGGCCGATCGGCGTGCGTCGTTCGAGCAGCACCGGTCCGGTGTCGAGGCCGGCCTCCATGCGCATCAGATCCACGCCGGTCTCGGCGTCGCCGGCCAGCAGCGCGCGCTGGATCGGCGCGGCGCCGCGCCAGCGCGGCAGCAGCGAGGCATGCACATTCCAGCAGCCGAGCTTCGGGATCGACAGCACCTTGCGCGGCAGGATCAGCCCGTAGGCGACGACGATCATCAGATCCGGCGCAAGCGCGCGCAAGCGGGCCTGTGCTTCCGGATCGCGCAAGGTCTCGGGCTGCTCGACCGCCGGGATCGCGGCGGCCAACGCGGCCTGCTTGACCGGCGAGGCGGCCAGCTGACGGCCGCGCCCGGCCGGCCGGTCGGGCTGCGTATAGACCGCCACGACGTCGACCGGTGCGCGCAGGCAGGCCTGCAGACACGGAACGGCGAACTCCGGTGTCCCGGCGAACACCAGGCGCAGGCGCTCGGACATGGCGCGGATCAGGCGCTGGCGGCGGCAGGCGCGGGGCTGTGCCGGCGCTGCTTTTCGAGCTTCTTGCGGACCAGTTCACGCTTGAGCGGCGACAGGTAGTCGACGAACAGCTTGCCGGCCAGATGGTCCATCTCGTGCTGGATGCACACGGCGAGCAGACCATCGGCGTCGAGCGTGAACGGCACGCCGTCGACGCCCTGCGCCTCGACGCGGACGCGATCGGCGCGGTCGACGTCGGCATAGATGCCGGGCACCGACAAGCAGCCTTCCTGGTAGGTCTGGCTGCCTTCGCGCTCGACGATCTTGGGATTGATCAGGACCAACGGCTGGTCCTTGGTGTCGGAAATGTCGATGACCAGCAGCTGACGGTGCACGTCGACCTGGGTCGCGGCCAGGCCGATGCCGGGCGCCGCGTACATCGTCTCGAACATGTCGGCGACCAGCTGCTTGAGCGCCGGGTCGAACGCGGTCACCGGCTCGGCGCGGGTGCGCAGCCGGGGATCGGGGAATTCGAGGATCGTCAGCAGGCTCATGGCTTCGAAGGTGCTCCGAGGAGGAGAGATGCGGGCGAACGCACCGACTCACAAGCGTGAAATCGATCCCGGACCGGTCGGAAAGGCCCATTTTGCCGGCTTTGGGCGGGATCGCAAAGCCGTCTCGATTTCGGGAACGGCGTCATTCTCTACCCTGAACAGTTGGGCTACACTCGCGCGGCCATTGGGGAATCAGGTAATTGGCCGCCATGCTTAAAAAATTACTTCCAGTTGCAGCTGGATTGCTGGTCGCATTCGCCGCCTATGCCGCGACGGTGGAGCTGGCCGATCAGCACCCCGCGCGCTACACCGTCAAGAAGGGCGACACGCTCTGGGACATCTCGGCGCGGTTCCTCAAGAAGCCGTGGCTGTGGCCGGAGATCTGGCAGGTCAATCCGCAGGTGCGCAATCCCCATCTGATCTATCCCGGCGACGAGCTCGTGCTCGGCCTCGGATCGAACGGGCCGGGCCTGTCGGCGATCCGCGCCCGCGCGACCCCGGTCGACGAGGCGGTGCCGCCGATTCCGCTGTCGCACATCAAGCAGTTCCTGACCCATACGCGCATCCTCGACGACGAGGAGCTGCGCAATGCGCCGCACGTGGTCGGCATCGAGGAAGACCGCCTGCGCGGCACCAGCGGCCAGCTGGTCTACGTGCGCGGCCTCGACGCGCAGCCGGGCCAGCGGCTCGCGCTGGTGCGACCGATCGGCCGCTACTACGACACGCCGCCCGACGTGAAAGGCGATCCGCAGAAGATCCACCGCCAGGAGCGCGACGCGCGCGACGGCCGCCGCGCCCTGCTGTGGCGGCATGGCCCGCACGAGTTCTCGCTGAAGGGCCGCGTGCGCTTCCTCGGCTACGAGATGCTCGACTACGCGACCGTCGAGGTCACGCGCGCCGGCAATCCGGCCTCGGTCCTGGTCGGCGAGGCCGATTTCGAAGTGCGCCCCGGCGACTTCGTGCTGCCGCTCGAGGAACGCCCGTACGACGACGAGTACGTGCCGCATCCGCCCGCGTCCGTGCCCGACGGCATGCGCGTGATCGCGTTCACCGACGCACTCAACGCGGTCGGTCCCAAGCAGGTGGTGGCGCTGTCGCGCGGCGCCGAGAACGGCGTCGAGAACGGCCAGGTCTATTCGATCTACCACAGCGGCGAGACCGTCGTGGACCGCACCGACTATCCCGAGAACAGCGCGCGCAAGTTCTTCAACCCGAAGGACGCCAAGGTCGAGCTGCCGCCCGAGTTCGTCGGCCACGTGCTGGTCTTCCGCACGTTCGACCAGGTCAGCTACGGCCTCGTGATGGACACGGTCAAGCCGATCCGCCTCGACGATTGGCTGCACGATCCCGATTCGACGCCCTGAGCGCCAGACCCTGACCGCGGCGCCGTGACGGCGCCCGGAGGCGACGCGCCGGCTGACGCCGGTGCTCTCGATCGCCCGTAACCCGAGCCCGCTTCCGTGCCGCCGCGCGATCGCGCAACCGCGTGCGCTGTCGCGATTCGTGCGACCGGCGCTGGCTAGACTGGCCGGCATGGACGCGAACGCCTCTACCACGGATGCCTGGCTGATCCTGCTGCGCGCGCCCGGACTCGGTCCGGCGCGCCTGCGCCGCCTGCTCGACCGTCACGGCGACGCCGCCGGCGTGCTCGACGCACTGCGCCGGCGCGGCGACGAGGAAGCCGGCGAGGCCGCACGCGCCTGGGCCTGCGCACCCGATGCCGACGCGATCGCCGCCGACCACGCCTGGCTGGCCGCGCCGCAGCACCATCTGCTCGTCTGCACCGATCCGGACTTTCCGCCGCTGCTGCGCGCGATACCGGGCGCACCGGCCGCGCTGTACGTCGCCGGCGAGCCGACGCGGCTCTGGATGCCGCAGGTCGCCGTCGTCGGCAGCCGCAACGCCGCTGCCGGCGGCCTGGCGACCGCGCGCAGCTTCGCGCGCGCGCTGGCCGGCGCGGGCTTCACGGTGACCAGCGGCCTGGCCGAGGGCATCGACGGCGCCGCCCACGCCGCCGCGCTCGACGCCGGCGGCTGCACGATCGCGGTGCTCGGCACCGGGCCGGACCAGGTCTACCCGCGCCAGCACCGCGAGCTGGCGACCCGGATCGGCGCGGCCGGCGCCCTGGTCAGCGAGTTTCCGCCCGGCACGACCGGTCGCCCGGAACACTTTCCACGCCGCAACCGCATCATCGCCGGGCTGTCGCTCGGCACCCTGGTCGTCGAGGCCGGCATCAAGTCCGGCTCGCTGATCACCGCGCGCTATGCGATGGAACAGGGCCGCGAGGTGTTCGCGATCCCCGGCTCGATCCACAATCCGCTCGCGCGCGGCTGTCACCAGCTGATCCGCGACGGCGCCAAGCTGACCGAGACGGTCGAGGAACTGATCGGCGAGCTGGCGCCGCTGGCCGGCGAGCTCGGCGATCACCTGCGCGGCCGGCTCGCCGCGGCCGCGCTGGCGGCGACCGCGGCGTCGGCCCAGCCCGCGGCGCCGCAGGGCCGCCGCGAAGACCCCGACTACGCCAGGCTGCTCGACGCGCTCGGCCACGACCCGGTCACGATCGACGTGCTCGCGCAGCGCACCGGCCTGCCGGTGCCCTCGCTGTCCTCGATGCTGCTCGTGCTCGAGATGGAGGGAACCGTCGGCAGCGAGAGCGGCGGCCGCTACGCACGCCGCGCCGCATCCTAGATGCGCTCTCGCATCTTATTGAGCCAGCTCACAAATTCGCCTTGCGGTCGGGCAGCCGGGCTTGACAGCCCGAAGTCGGCGTGTTTCCACTGAATATAGAGCGTCGATGCCAGCCGGCATCGGACACCTCCCCCGACAACGATTTCCGCGCGGTCCGGATACCGGGCGGCGACGCCGCGCAAGAGCGGTGCGACAGGACAACAATGGCCAAGAATCTGCTCATCGTCGAATCGCCCGCCAAGGCCAAGACGATCAACAAATACCTCGGCAAGGACTTCGAGGTCCTCGCCTCGTACGGCCACGTGCGCGATCTGGTGCCCAAGGAGGGCGCCGTCGATCCCGATCACCAGTTCCGGATGAACTACGAGCTGATCGACAAGAACGAGAAGCACGTCGCCGCGATTGCCAAGGCGGCGGCGAAGGCCGAATCCCTGTATCTGGCGACCGACTTGGATCGCGAAGGCGAGGCGATCTCCTGGCACATCGCCGAGATCCTGCGCCAGCGCGACCTGCTCGAAGGCAAGAAGCTGCACCGGGTCGTGTTCTCCGAGATCACGCCGCGCGCGATCAAGGAAGCCGTCGCCAATCCGCGGCCGCTGTCGATGGACCTGGTCAACGCGCAGCAGGCGCGCCGCGCGCTCGACTATCTGGTCGGCTTCAATCTGTCGCCGGTGCTGTGGCGCAAGGTCCAACGCGGCCTGTCGGCCGGCCGCGTGCAGTCACCGGCGCTGCGCATGATCGCCGAGCGTGAGGAGGAGATCGAGGCCTTCAAGGCGCGCGAGTACTGGACGATCGAAGCGGACTGCGCGCATCCGGACCAGGCGTTCAAGGCGCGCCTGCTGACGCTGCGCGGCAAGAAGTTCGAGCAGTTCGACCTCACCAACGAGGAAGACGCGCTCGCGGCGCGTGCCGCGCTGGAGCGCTCGGCGCAGGGCCGTCTGGTCGTCGCCAACGTCGAATCGAAGGAGCGCAAGCGTCGCCCGTCGCCGCCGTTCACGACCTCGACGCTGCAGCAGGAGGCCGCGCGCAAGCTCGGTTTCACGACCAGCCGCACGATGCGCCTGGCGCAGCAGCTGTACGAAGGCGTCGCGCTCGGCGACGAGGGCGTGGTCGGCCTGATCACCTACATGCGTACCGACGCGGTGTCGCTGTCGGCCGATGCGATCTCCGAGCTGCGCGAGGTGATCGGCCGCGACTTCGGACCGCGCGCCCTGCCCGAGCAGCCGCACGTCTATCGCAACAAGTCCAAGAATGCCCAGGAGGCGCACGAGGCGATCCGCCCGACGTCCGCCGCGCACCGTCCGAAGGACGTCGCGCAGTACCTGAGCGACGAGCAGCGCAAGCTCTACGAGCTGATCTGGAAGCGCGCGCTGGCCAGCCAGATGCAGCACGCGACGCTGAACACCGTCAGCGTCGATCTGGACGCCGGCGGCGATTCGATGTTCCGCGCCAGCGGCACCACGGTCGTCGATCCGGGCTTCCTCGCCGTCTACGAGGAAGGTCGCGACCAGAAGAACGCCGAGGACGAGGACGAGGGCCGCAAGCTGCCGAAGATGGCGCTCGGCGAGGCCGTGCCGCTGGCCGCGATCGAGGCCGACCAGCACTTCACCGAACCGCCGCCGCGCTATTCGGAAGCCTCGCTGGTCAAGGCACTCGAGGAATACGGCATCGGCCGTCCGTCGACCTACGCCAGCATCATCCAGGTGCTGCAGAACCGCGAGTACGTGATCCTCGACAACCGCCGGTTCCGGCCGACCGACGTCGGCCGCGCGGTCGCCAAGTTCCTGTCGGGCCATTTCACGCAGTACGTCGACTACGACTTCACCGCCAAGCTCGAGGACGAGCTCGACGCGGTCAGCCGCGGCGAGGAGGACTGGGTCCCGCTGCTTGAGAAGTTCTGGAAGCCGTTCAAGGCGCAGGTCGACGACAAGAACGAAAGCGTCGACCGCTCCGAGGCGACCGGCGCGCGCGAGCTCGGCGTCGACCCGGTCAGCGGTAAGCCGGTGCAGGTGCGTCTGGGCCGCTACGGGCCGTTCGCGCAGATCGGCACCAAGGACGACGAGGAGAAGCCCACGTTCGCGTCGCTGCGGAGCGGGCAGAGCATGCACACGATCACGCTGGCCGAGGCGCTGGAGCTGTTCAAGCTGCCGCGCGTGCTCGGCACCGGCGAGGACGGCGAGACGATCAGCGTCGGCATCGGCCGCTTCGGTCCGTTCGTCAAGCAGGGCAGTACCTACGCCTCGCTCAAGAAGGAGGACGATCCGTACACGATCGACCTCGACCACGCGCGCACGCTGATCCGCGAGAAGCTCGAGGCCGCCGCCAACCGCATCATCCGCGACTTCGGCGACGGCATTCAGGTGCTGAACGGCCGCTACGGCCCGTACATCACCGACGGCAACAAGAATGCACGGATCCCGAAGGACCGCGAACCGGCTTCGCTGACGCTGGCCGAGTGTACCGAGCTGCTCGCCGCGGCACCGGACCGTCCCAAGCGCGGCGGCCGCTTCGGCAAGGGCCGCAAGACCGATGGCGCGGCCTCCGAGACGGCGGCCAAGAAGACGGCCGCCAAGACCGCCCAGGCGCCGGCCAAGACCGCGACGAAGAAAACCGCCGCGAAGAAGACCGCCGCCAAGAAGGCGCCGGCGAAGAAGACGGCAGCGAAGAAAGCGGTCAAGAAGGCCGCCGCGAAGCGCCCGGCCGGCTGAGACCGGCCGGCGACCGCGAAGCGCGCAGCGACGCCATGTCCGACCTGCTCGAACCGGCCCTGACGGCCCTGCGCGCCGGCGGCGTCGTCGCCTATCCGACCGAGGCGGTCTACGGCCTCGGCTGCGACCCACACGATGCGCGCGCCTGCGAGCGGCTGTTCGCGCTCAAGCAGCGCCCGCGCACGCAAGGCGTGTTGCTGATCGGCGCTGATCTCGACCAGGTGCTCGCCTACGTGGACCTCGCCGCGGTGCCGGAGGAGGCCCTGCTGCGCGTACGTGCGACCTGGCCGGGGCCCTACACCTGGGTGTTCCCGGCTGGTCCGGCCGCGCCGGCCTGGATCCGCGGCGACCACACCGGCATCGCCGTGCGCGTGACCGCGCATCCGATCGCGGCCGAGCTGTGCCGCCGCTTCGGCGCGGCCCTGGTGTCGACCAGCGCGAACCGGCACGGCGCGGCACCGGCACGCAGCGCGGCCGAGGTGCATGCGGCGTTCGGCGCCGAGCTCGACGCGGTCGTCGACGGTCCGCTCGGCGGGCTCGGCCAGCCGACCGAGATCCGCGACGTGCTGAGCGGCGCCGTACTGCGCGGCTGACGCGCGGCTCGCTCAGCCGGGCCGCATGAAACCCAGATCGCTCTGATCGAAGGCCGGCAGGTTCGGAAACAGCGAGGACAGCTGGCCCGGATCGACGCCGAACCAGCGCGCCAGCGTGGCGCCGTACTGGTCGACCGCGATGCGCGGGATCAGATTGCCGTCGCCGGCGAAGTCGGCGCTGCCGGCAGCCAGATCCGGCACGTGGCCGAAGACGCGCCGCCCCTGCACGGCGCCGCCGAGCACGAACAGATGATTGCCCCAGCTGTGATCGGACCCGTCGCCGTTGCTGGTCAGCGAGCGGCCGAACTCCGAGACCGCGAACGTCGTCACCTGCTGCGCGACGCCGAGCTCGAGCGTCGCCGCGTGGAACGCGTGCAGCGCGCGCGAGAGGCCGGCCAGCAGCTCGGGTTGATCGGTCATCTGCGCATCGTGCGTGTCGAAGCCGCCGAGCGAGCAGAAGAAGATCTGGCGGCGATGGCCGAGCGCCTCGCGCGCTGCGATCAGCTCGGCGGCACGGCGCAGCTGGCTGCCGAGCGCATGCGCGAAACGGTCGGCCGCCGGCGCACCGACCGCCGGCGGCGCCGGAAACGCGGTCGCCAGCGGCGGCAGCGCCGCGAGCACGCCCTGCAGCGTGCGGTAGTCGTCGATCGCGTCCTTCAGCGACAGGCGATAGGTGTCGGCGAGCAGATTGACCTGGGACTGCGCCAGGAACGCCTCGAACTCGGCCGCCGCGACCGGATCGCGATCGTTCTCGACCGCGCGGATCATGCCGGTGTCGACGGTCAGGCTCTGCGTGCGGCGGCCGACCTGGAACGGATTGGAGCCGGCCAGCGACAGGTTCATCGCGACCGTCGCCTGCGGGTTGGCGCCGTCGTGGACCAGATCGGCGATACGCCCGCCCCAGCCGCTGGCCGGTGTCGGATCGACCGGCGAACGCGCCTGCAGGTTCTGCCAGAAGTCCTGCTGGTCGTTGTGCGAGAACAGCTGCGGCGGCAGACGCGCGCTGCCCTGGTCGTACTGCGCGCGGCTGACCGGCTCGAGCAGGGCGCCGACGCTGCCGATCAGCGCGAGCTGGCCCGACTCGAACAACTGCGCGAGCTCCGGCACCGACGGATGCAGGCCGAGCGCGTACGGCGCGCCCGAGATCGGCGCGATCGGCAGCAGCTGCGTCTGCGCAATCGTCAGGCCGCGCCGCCGATGCGCGTAGACCGCGTATTCGGCGGCGCCGCGCGGCACGATCAGATTGTGGCCGTCGTTGCCGCCGAGCAGGAATACGCAGACCAGCGCCTTGTAGTCGCTACCGCGATCGCTCTGCTGCGCCCAGGCGTGATTGAGCAGGGCCAGACTGGCCGGCGCCGCGAAGAAGCCGCTGCCGCCGGCCAGGGCGGCGAGACTGCGCTTGAGGAAACGCCGGCGAGCCGGCGCGATGCGATCGAGGTTCATCACGGCACTCCGGCGGCCGGCGGGAACGAGGGCGGAAGCGCCCGGCCGCGACGCGGGCCGATGCGGCGGTCCATCAGCGCTGCACCGCAAACTCGGGCGCGATCGCGATCAGATAGATCGCGTTCTGGACGCGCTTGAGGGGGTCGGCGGCCGGTATCGCGCGCAGACGCGCCAGGATCCGTTCGCGCAGCGGGGCCGACATCGTGCCGCCGAGCAGCAGTTCGTCGAAACGCCCGACCAGCTGCTCGAGCGCGCCGGCCGGCGCCTGCGTGCCGCCCGGCGGCGGTGCGATCAGCTGCTCCCAGCGCTCGAGCTGGATCAGCCGCGCGCGGTCGTCGAACGCGTCCATCGGGCCGCCGCGATACGCCCAGAAGATTCGGCCGCCCAGATCGTTGGTGACCGCGATCGCGAAGTTGGCGGTGATGATCTGCATCTCCGGCGCGACCAGGCCGGCCTGCGCGAGCGGCCCCGGCGGCGCGTGAGCGGGCGAGAAGAAATTGAACACCGACGGCGAGAACAGCGGCGACTGGTTGTAGCGCAGGTGGATATCCAGATCGTCGAGCATCAGCGCGTCGTCTTCCCACATCACGTCGAACGCGCGCCACATCTGGCTCAGCCGCAGCAGCGGCTCACGCAGCTTGCCGAAGGTCTGCGGCGCCAGCCGATGGCCCTGGCGCGCCTCGACGTCGAGCAGGATCGCGCGCACGACGGCGCCCAGATGGCCGCGCACGCCGTGGCCGTCGTCGGCGAACACCGCAGCGACGCGGCCGACGTAGGCCGGCGACGGATTGCTGGTGACCAGGCGCTGGATCAGCTGGCGCGCGATGAACGGGCCGACGTTCGGATGATTCGCCAGCGCGTCCAGCGCCGCGCCGAGCTCGACGCGCGCGTCGCGGCCGGCCGGCAGCACGAGGCCGTCGAACAGGCGCTTCTCGTCGCGGTCGTGATAGACCTCGTACGGCACCATCGCGTGCTCGGTGCTGCAGGTGAAGTTCTCCTGCACGAACGGATCGGGCGGGCAGTTCTGGCCGACCGCGCAGTGGCAGGCCCAGCCGGTGAACACGCGCGCCAGCGCGCGCACGACGGCGACGTCGTAGGTCGGCACGGTCTGCCCGCCGATCAGCAGCGGCGAGCCGTCCGGGTTCAGGCGGATCAGGCCGATCGAGAACAGCTGCATCACCTCGCGTGCGAAGTTCTCGTCGGCCTGGATGTTGTTGGCCGGATCCGGCTTGCGGCTGCGGTACATGCTCAGATAGCGACCCATCGCCGGACTCAGCGTGACGTCCTCGAGCAGTTGGCGATAGGTGCCGAACGCGTTGCGCAGCAGGATGTCGTGGTAGGCGCCGAGCGCGAGTCCGTCGTTGCCGAGTCCGGCACCGCGTTCGGAGACGACGAAGATCTCACTCAGCGCGAACGCGACGCGCTGGCGCAGATCGTCCGGCGCCGACAGCACGCGGACGAACCAGGCCTGGCGATACAGATGGAACGGCAGCGGCTGCAGCGGATCGGCAGTGCCGGCGGCCTGACGCATGTACGGCAGCACGTAGCCCGGCGCCTGCGCGAACTGCGCGCCGAACCAGGCGTTGAATCCGCTCACCATCAGGGCGTCGACCTGCGCGGGCGTGCCGCCGAAGCTGGCCTGGGCCAGGAACCGGGCCGCATCGGCGCGGCCGGTCGGCCGATCGCCGGGCGGATCGAAGCCGTCACCGAACAGGCGGTCGGCCGTGCCGGCATGCAGCGGGCCCGCCAGTCCTAGGATCGCAAGCGCGACGCCCGCCCATCGCTTCATCAGACGCCCCCTGCCCGCCCTGTCCTCTCGTCTCGAGACGGAAAGCGGCGGCGATTCCTATCAGCGTCCGCGCAACGATCGTCGGACCGGCACGGCGATGGACGGACAAGCCGCGCTGGCCAGCGATACCGGCGAGCGCCGTGATCGCGATTTCGACCCACTGCGCCCGGCGTGACGCGGCATCGATGCCGTACGTGCTCGCATGGACGCCGCGCCGCGGCATGCGCTCGCGATCGGCCGGTTCGAATGGAATGGATCGGCCGCGCCCGCCGTTCGATCGACGCGCAGCGCGGCACGCATGCCGGACTCGACTCAGCGTCGCTCGGCGACGCGACTGCGCGTCCGTGGCCCGAACGTCACCTCATCCTGGCGCACAGCCGGGAGCTTCCAGGTCGAGGCGCGCATTCCGATTCGATCGGACCGGCCCGCGCGTGCCCGACCCCGGCGGCCGGGTGACCGTCATGAAAAATCCGCACGCCGAAAATAAAATGCCCCGAGGGCCAGGGGGAGCCCTCGGGGCGGGGGGAAGACCGGACTTGGGGAGAATCCGACCTTCACAGGATCCACCCAGGGAGGAGGGGATCCGGGGGCGCCGTTGCGTGCACCCGGAAACTAAGACAGAGGTGACTGCGGAAAAGTTGCGAGCGACGCCGGAACGGTTTATCGAACATTCAGACTGCTACGAACGATTTCGTAAGCACCTGTTTTCAAAAGACCCGACAAGCCGACGCGGCAGTCTCGATCCGCCGGCGGCATCGGGAAGTCCGGTCGCTACGTACCCTGTCGGCCCGATCGCGACGAACGCTCAGCCTTTCTTCTCAGCCGGTGCCGGCGCCGGCCGACGCTGCAGGGCCAGCCCCTTCAGCACGTTCAGCGCCTCGTTGAGCGCGTAGTCGGACTGGACCTCTTCGTCCTGCTCGACCGCCGGCAGGTCGATCGCTTCGTCGACGCCCTGCAGGTGGTTGCGCAGGTCGCGCTCGCTGAGCATCGGCGTCGGCGGCGCGTCGCGCCGCGTCAGCGCCAGATCCGACAGCGCGATGTCCGGCACGATGCCCTGGGCCTGGATCGAGACGCCGTTCGGCGTGTAGTAGCGCGCGGTCGTCAGCTTGATCGCATGCTCGGCGTCGAGCGGCAGGATCGTCTGCACCGAGCCCTTGCCGAACGTGCGCCGGCCCATCAGCAGCGCGCGGTGATTGTCCTTGAGCGCACCGGCGACGATCTCGGCCGCCGAGGCCGATCCGTTGTCGACCAGCACGACCAGCGGCGCACCGGCGAGCTGGTCGCCCGGCGTCGCGCTGAACGTGAGCTCGGCCTCCTTGATGCGGCCGCGCGTCGTGACCACGACGCCGGCGTCGAGAAAGATGTCGCTGACGTCGACGGCCGCCGAGACCAGGCCGCCGGGATTGCTGCGCAGGTCGAGTACGGCGCCCTTGAGCGGCGCGCCGTTCTCGGTCTGCAGGCGGGTCAGGCGCTTGCGCAGATCGTTGCCGGTCTCGGCCTGGAACTGGCTGATCCGCAGATACGCGTAGCCGGGCTCGATCAGGCGGCCGCGCACGCTGGCGACGCGGATGATCTCGCGCTTGAGCGTGACGTCGACCGGCACGCTGTGGCCCTCGTGCAGGATGCTCAGCGTGATCTCGCTGCCGGGCTTGCCGCGCAGGCGGTCGATCGCGCCGGCCAGATCGTCGGGCGACAAGGGCTTGCCGTCGATGCGCAGGATCGAATCGCCGGCCTTGATGCCGGCGCGCTCGGCCGGCGTGTCGTCGATCGGCGCGATCACGCGCAGCACGCCGTCCATCGGCACGACCTCGATGCCGAGGCCCGCGTAGCTGCCGGTGGTGTCTTCGTTGAGCTCTTCGATCTGCGCGCCGTCCAGATACTCGCTGTGCGGGTCCAGATCGGCGAGCAGGCCGCGGATCGCCGCCTGCATCAGGCGCTGATCCGAGACGTCCTCGACGTAGCCCTGCTTGACCAGGCTGAACACCGCCGTGAACGTGCGGATGTCCTCGAGGCTCAGTGTGCTCTTGGGCGCCGCCGCGGCCGGGGGTGCGGCCGCCGGCGCCGGCTCGTCGGCACGGGCCATCGAGCAGGCGGCGACCAGACCGGCGGCGAACAGCAGGGATGACGGGCGCATGCGACGGTCCTTGGAGATCGGTGACGGACGAGGATGGTAGCGCGTCCTTCGGCGGCGCCCGCATCGGCGCGCATCGGAACCCCGCATCCGGTTCATGGACCGCGCGCAGGCGCCGCAGTTTCCGGCGGCGGCGCGCTCACCGCCTGAGCCAGACCTTCGGGTCGATCGGCTTGCCCTTGTGGCGCAGCTCGAAATAGAGGCTGTCGACCGACTGGCCGCCGCTGACGCCGCTGCGCGCGACCGGTTCGCCGGCGGCGACCCAGTCGCCGACGTCCTTCAGCAGCGCCTCGTTGTAGCCGTAGAGGCTCAGATAGTCCTCGCCGTGATCGACGATCAGCAGCAGACCGTAGCCCTTGAACCAGTCCGCGAAGACCACGCGACCGTGCGCGATCGCCTGCACCGGCGTCGAGGCCGCCGCCGCGATGCGCCAGCCGGCGCTGGCGCGGCCGGACTCGTCGGCCGCGCCGAAGCCGGTCAGCAGCTTGCCCTGCAGCGGCCACGGCAGCCGGCCGCGCAGCGACGGAAACGCATCGGCCACGCCGAGCTGGCGCGGGATGTCGGCGAAGACGTCGCGCAGCTTCTCGATCAGGCCGAGCAGCGCGCCCTCGTCCTTGCCGAGCGCGGCCAACCGCGCCGCCTGAGTCTTGAGCGTCGCCTCCAGCGTGCCGAGCAGTTCGGCGCGCGTCGCGCGCTCGCCGGCCAGGCGCCGGCTCTCGGCCTCCTGCGCGGCCTGGGTGGCGTCCAGCTCGGCCTGGCGCACCTCGATCTGCCGCTGCACCTCGGCCAGCTGTTCCAGATCGGCGGTCAGCGCGTCGATGCGGCCGAGCCGCGCGCGCTGGAAATAGCGGTGATAGGCCAGCACGCGCGCGATGCCGGCGACGTCGTCCTGCTGCAGCAGCAGCTTGAGCTCCTCGTGGCGACCGAGCGCATAGGCCGAGCGCAGCAGCGCGGCCAGCGCCTCGCGCTGGCGGCCGAGCGCGTCGGTCAGCTCGGTGCGGCGGCGGTTCAACGCGTCCAGCTCGCGCTGCTGCTCGTCGCGGCGGGTCTGGATCGCGACCAGCTCGCGCGCGACCGCGGCGATCGCCAGCTCCTGCTCGCGCAGGGCGCGCGTGGCCTCCTCGCGCTGGCCCTGGGTCGAGCGCTGCGCATCGGTCAGCGTGCGGATCTCGGCGCGCACCTGCTCGAGCTGACGGCGCGCCTTGGCCTCTTCGGCCGCGCGCGAAGCCGCATCGTCCTGCGCCAGCGCGTGCGCGCCGGCCAGCAGGGCGAGCAGCGCCAGCGCCCGGCGCATCAGGCGGCGAACGTGACCAGGCTGCGGCCGGTCATCTCGGCCGGCTGCGCCAGTCCCATCAGCGCCAGCACGGTCGGCGCCAGGTCGGCCAGCGAGCCGGGCACGAGCGTGGCCGGCCGGCCGACGTAGACCAGCGGCACCGGTCCGACCGTGTGCTGGGTGTGCGGCACGCCGTCGGCATCGACCATCTGCTCGAGATTGCCGTGGTCGGCGCTGATCAGCATCTCGCCGCCGGCCGCGCGGATCGCCGTGACGATCCGGCCGATCGCCGTGTCGACGACCTCGGCCGCCTCGATCGCGGCGGCCTCGACGCCGGTGTGGCCGACCATGTCGGGATTGGCGATGTTGCAGACGATGAAGTCGAAGCGGCCGCTGCCGATCGCCTCGACCAGCGCGTCGGTGACGGCCGGGCAGCTCATCGCCGGCAGCAGATCGTAGGTGGCGACCTTCGGGCTCGGCACCAGGATGCGCTCCTCGCCGTCGAACGGCGCCTCGCGCCCGCCCGAGAAGAAGAACGTCACGTGCGCGTACTTCTCGGTCTCGGCGATGCGCAGCTGGTGCAGGCCGAGCGCGGCCAGGTACTCGCCGAGCGAACGCTCGGTCGACTGCGGCGGCCACGCGACCGCGGTCACCGGCAGGTCCGCCGCGTACTGGGTCAGCGTAACGAACGCGGACAGCGCCGGCCGCCGCGCCCGCACGAATCCGTCGAAGTCCGGCGCGACGAAGACCTCGGTCAGCTGGCGCGCGCGGTCGGCGCGGAAGTTCATGTAGACGACGGCGTCGCCGTCCTCGATCGGCACGCCGCCGTCGATCACGGTCGGCTGCACGAACTCGTCGCCCTCACCGCGCGCGTAGGCCGCCTGCAGCGCCGACAGCGCGTCGGGCGCGTGCTGCGTCGAGCGCGCGTCGGCAATCGCCGCATAGGCGCGCTCGACGCGGTCCCAGCGCCGGTCGCGGTCCATCGCGTAGTAGCGCCCGCTGACCGAGGCGATCCGCGCCTGGCCGACGCGGCGGCAGGTGTCCTCGAGCGCGCGCAGGCTCGGCTCGGCGCTCTGCGGCGGCATGTCGCGGCCGTCGAGGAACGCGTGCACGGCCACGCGCGGGACGCCCTGGCGGCGCGCCAGCTCGAGCAGCGCGAAGATGTGGTTCTCGTGGCTGTGCACGCCGCCCGGCGACAGCAGGCCGAATACGTGCAGCGTGCCGCCGCCGGCCTTGGCGGCCGCACAAGCGCCGATCAGCGCGGCATTGTCGCCGAAGCTGCCGTCGGCGATCGCCGCGTCGATGCGGGTCAGGTCCTGGTAGAGCACGCGCCCGGAGCCGATCGTCATGTGGCCGACCTCGGAATTGCCCATCTGCCCGTCCGGCAGGCCGACGTGCAGGCCGTGCGTGTCGACCAGGGTGTGCGGACACTCGGCCAGCAGCGCGCGCCAGTGCGGCAGGCGTGCCTGCGCGATCGCGTTGTGTTCGGTTTCTTCGCGATGGCCCCAGCCATCGAGGATCAGCAGCAGGACGGGTTTGGGTCGGGACACGGGCGCGGCGGATCCGGCAGGAACAATCGCGTATGGTAGCGCGAACCCTGCACGCCGGCCGGGCGGGGACGCCGTTAAACCCGGCGCGGCCCGGCCGCATCCGATGCGTCCGAACCCCTCAGGAGTACGCTCATGTTCCGCATGACTGCCTTCACGATCGCCCTGCTGTTGTCCTGCTCCGCGTTGGCCGCCGACGGCGGCGACATCAGCAAGGTCAACGGCTCGGTCCGCGTCGAGGCGAACAAGACCGCCGGCGAGGTCAGCACCGTCAACGGCTCGATCCGCATCGAGGACGGCGCCCGGATCGAATCGGCCGAGACCGTCAACGGCTCGATCACGCTGACCGTCGACACGGTCGCCGATTCGCTGAGCACGGTCAACGGCTCGATCCAGGTCGGCGAGCGCAGCCGGATCACCGAGTCGGTCGAGGCCGTCAACGGCCGCATCCATCTCGATCGCGGCGCCGACGTCGGCGGCGCGGTCTCCAACGTCAACGGCGAGATCCGCCTGGACGGCGCGCGCGTCGGCGGCGGCATCAAGACCGTCAGCGGCAACCTCGTGATCGGCGCCGATTCTCAGGTCAGCGGCGGCGTGCTGATCGAGAAGCCGAGCGGCTGGTTCAAGCCCGACACCTCGCGCAAGCCGCGCGTCGTGATCGGCCCGCGCGCGGTCGTCGACGGCACGCTCGAGTTCCGCCGCGAGGTCGACCTCTACGTCAGCGACAGCGCCCGGATCGGACCGGTCAGCGGCGCGACGCCGAAGACCTTCAGCGGCGACCAGCCGACCGAGTGACGGCCTCGGCCGACGCCCCCCGGGCCGGCGATCGCGCCGCACGGGCCGGTTGATCGGGGCCACGCCACCCTCATGTTGCGATCTGCCGGCGTGCCCGCCGGCCCTGCGAGAGAGACACGCGATGCTGAGCTTCCTGGTCTGGTTGTTGCTGCTGGTGGTGTGCTGGCCGCTGGCCCTGCTCGCCCTGGTGCTCTATCCGCTGGTCTGGCTGCTGCTGTTGCCGTTCCGGTTGATCGGCTTCGCGGTCAACGGCGTGTTCGAGTTCCTGCGCGGCGTGCTGTTGCTGCCGGCACGGATCCTGCGCGGCCGGCCGGTCTGAGCGGCCGCCGGCGCGCTCAGCCGAAGAACCAGTAGCACACCGCGATCGACGCCAGTACGCCGGCCAGATCGGCCAGCAGCGCGCAGCCGACCGCATGGCGCGCCCGGCGCACGCCGACCGCGCCGAAATACACCGCCAGCACGTAGAACGTGGTCTCGGTGCTGCCCTGCACGGTCGCCGCCAGCAGGGCCGGAAAGCTGTCCACACCATGGTGCTGCATCGTCTCGATCAGCAGCGCGCGCGCCGCGCTGCCCGAGAACGGCTTGACCAGCGCGGTCGGCAGCGCGTCGACGAAGCGCACGTCGGCACCGCTCATCGTCGCGAGCCAGCGGATCCCGTCGAGCACGAGATCGAGCACCCCCGAGGCGCGCAGCACGCCGACCGCACAGAGCATCGCGACCAGGTACGGCAGCAGGTCGCGCGCGACCTCGAAGCCCTGACGGGCACCCTCGACGAAGCTCTCGTAGACCGGTACCCGGCGCCACGCGCCGACGACCAGGAACGCGACGATCACGCCGAACAGCACGAGATTGCCGAGCAGCGACGACAGCGCCGCCAGTGCCGCGGCCGACAGCGTCGACAGCACCGCGATGAAGCCGCCGAGCAGCAGCGCGCCCGCGCCGAAACACGCCAGCACCAGCGGATCCCAGAGCCTGAGCCGCTGCATCCAGGCCACGCTCAGCAGGCCGACCAGGGTCGAGGCCGTCGTCGCCAGCAGGATCGGCAGGAACACCAGGGTCGGATCGGCCGCGCCCTGCTGCGCGCGATACATGAAGATCGACACCGGCAGCAGGGTCAGCGACGAGGCGTTCAGCACCAGGAACAGGATCTGCGCATGGGTCGCGGTGTCCGGACGCGGATTGAGCGACTGCAGCTCGCGCATCGCACGCAGGCCGATCGGCGTCGCGGCATTGTCGAGGCCGAGCGCATTGGCGGCGAAATTGAGCGTGATCAGGCCGATCGCCGGATGATCGCGAGGCACCTCGGGCATCAGTCGCGCGAACAGCGGCCCGAGCAGGCGCGCCAGCGCGGCGACCAGGCCGGCCTGTTCGGCGATGCGCAGAAAGCCCAGCCACAGCGTCAGCGTGCCGAACAGCAGCACCATGACCTCGACCGACAGCCGCGCCATGTCGAACAGGCTGGCCACCATCGCCGCGAACACGTCGGCCTCGCCGCCGATCAGCCAGCGTGCCAGCGCCGACAGCGCCGCCGCGAGGAAGAAGCCGAGCCAGAGCGTGTTGAGCATGGAGTCGCCGACGGTCGCCGGCGGCCAGCATAGCCGCATCGCCGGCCGCGCCGCGACCGCGGCGCGTGGCGCCGACCGACGCACCGGAGCGACCGGCGTGCTGAGTGGATCGCGCGCCCGAATCCGTCTGCTCGTCTGCCGGGGTGCGCTGCGCGCCGGCACCGCCATCCGTGTCGAGGAAACGAAGATGAAACCCCTGATCGCCGCCTGCCTGCTGGCCGGCCTGTCCGCCCCCTGTTCCGACACCTTCGCTGGCCCAGTGCCGCTGTTCCACGACTCGGCCGTGCTCGCGCCGGGCGACTTCGACGTGCGCGTCGCCGGCGCCGTGCACCGCAGCGACGGCAGCTGGGTCACGTTCGGTTCGCGGACCGACGAGCAGCTGACCGAGAGCCTCTACCTGATCGCACGTGATGCGGCCGGTGCGCGCCTGGCCGTGCACGCGCTGCCGAGCAATGCCGGCCATCAGCAGGTCGCGCAGTCGCTGATCGCGCTCGACGGCGGCGACGTCGTCGCCGCGAGTCTGGAGTTCGACGATTTCGCCGGTCCGTACCGGCTGTTCCTGACGCGCCTGGACGGCGCCCTGAATCCGGTCTGGAACGTACGTCTGAACCTCCCGCAGGCCTCGTTCGCATCGGCCCGACTCAAGGCGCCGGAAGTGGCCGGCGGCCCGATCCGCGTGCTCGGCGAGGTGCAGCACGCGATCGACGGCGGCTTCGGCAACGGCGACGGCCTGCTCGCGACGGTCGATCCGGCCGACGGCAGCGTGCTGTCGGCGCGCACGATCGGCACCGCCGACCAGGAGCGCACGGTGGACTGGCAGCGCGCCGACGACGGCAGCGAGGTCGTGCTGCTCGAGACCGCACGCCGGACCAGCCCGGTCAGTGTCGAGAGCGGCGATGCGCTGGTGCGGATCGACGCGTCCGGCACGATCCTCGCCTCGCGCGTGATCGGCCATCCGGCCAGCGCCGGTGTCCGCGCCCGCGCGCTGAACCTGCTGCCGCATCCTGCCGGCGGCTGGGTCATCGCCGGCCGGCGCACCGCGTTCGGCCCCAATTTCTTCTATCTGCAGCGCGTCGGCGCCGATCTCGCACCGGCGCCGACGCGCACGCTGGTGCCGTTCTTCAACGTGATCGACAGCGCGGCGCACGGCGGCGGCTTCTGGCTCTACGGCGAGGCCAACGGCGAGGCGATGCAGACCGGCACCGTGCTGATGCGGCTGGATGCCGATCTGACGTTGCGCAGCCAGCGCCGCTACGCGACCGACAACATCGGCTTCCCGACCGGCGCGCTCGCGCTCGACGGCGACCGTGCCCTGCTCGCGCTCGGCGCCAACCGCAGCGGCGAAGAGGTCTTCGTGTTCGAGACCGCACACCTGGTCGACCTCGGCGCCGAAGGCGCCGGCCTGGTCTGCGACGAGTCGGCCTATGCCGGTTTCGCGACCGCCACCGACGTGCCGGGCGAGATCGCCGGCTGGACGCCGGCGCTGGCGGCCCTGCCGGATCTGGCTGCCAATCCGTTGCAGTCGCTGGCTCAGCCGCTGAACGCAACCACGGTGGGTCTGTGCCTGATCGCCGAGGATGCGATCTTCGACGACGGCTTCGAGCCGCCGCTGCGCTGAATCGCGGCGGCGCCGGCAAAGCCGCGCCGCCTCTGGCCCTCCGCGAAAAGCAAGGGGCATGACACAAAATAATCGGTTGACACGCACCGGCGACCCCAATAGCTTGTGGTCGTCGGTGCCCGCTGGGCATGGCAGGGTGTCGAGGAACGCGCAGTGCCCGTGCCTCGATCGAACCGCGCGGCTCGGCCGCGCAGGCCTCGTGCCATCGATCGCTCAGGCGGCCGATGGCGAAGCGGTCCGCTCCGGATCGCACGCGCAGGCCGTTCTCGACCCCCGCCAGACCCTGCCGGCTTAATAGGGAATCCGGTGCCAAGCCGGAGCTGCCCCGCAGCGGTAGGTGGAAACGAAATCCGCGTTCTGCACTGGTCCGGTCGGACTGGGAAGCGGCGGAGACTAGGCGAGCCGCAAGGCTCCGGTCCACGAGCCCGAAGACCTGCCGACACGTCGGGTCGCCGTCGACGTCGTCGCGTCCGTTGAGACGCCGCTCGCCGATCGTCGACGTCCCGACGCGGGTGACCACCTCCGCGGGGAGGATGCGTCACGAGACGGCGCGCCTGACGGCGCGGCGTCGTCGTCGACGCCGTTCCTCCCCGGTGGTCGAACCGACCGTGCCTGCGCGACGGAGCAGGTCGTCCGACAGATGACGGAGGAATTCCATGCAGCCCCTCGATATGCGTTCCGCGACGGCGGATGCCGATCCCGTTTCCGCGATGGCGGTCGCGCCGAAGACCGGCGGCAGCCGGCAGGATTTCGCGCTGACGCCGCCGCACAGCCCGGCCCAGATGCGCGTGACCAAGCGCAACGGCTCGTCCGAAGCGGTCGACGTCAACAAGATCGTGCGCGCGGTGACGCGCACCGCCGAAGGCCTGCACGCGGTCGATCCGATGCGCGTGGCGCTCAAGACGATCGGCGGCCTCTACGACGGTGCCAGCACGCGCGAGCTCGACGAGCTGTCGATCCGCACCGCCGCCGCCCTGACCGCCGAGGAACCCGAGTACGGCTTCCTCGCCGGCCGCCTGCTCGCCGGCTACATCGACAAGGAGGTCGCCGGCCAGGAGATCCAGTCGTTCTCGCAGTCGGTCGCGCGCGGCGCCGAGGTCGGCATCATCGACGCGGCCCTGCGCGATTTCGTCGCGCTGAACGCGCGCAAGCTCAACGACGCGATCGACGCGTCCGCGACGCGCCGCTTCGAGTACTTCGGCCTGCGCACTGTCTACGACCGCTACCTGCTGCGCCACCCGCAGCTGCGCAAGGTGCTCGAGACGCCTCAGTACTTCTTCATGCGCATCGCCTGCGCGCTCGGCGGCGGCGACATCGGCGAGACGCTGGAGCTGTACCGGCTGATGTCCTCGCTCGAGTACGTGCCGAGCTCGCCGACGCTGTTCAACGCCGGCACCGCGCACCAGCAGCTGTCCTCGTGCTTCCTGCTCGACTCGCCGGACGATTCGCTCGAGGGCATCTACGGCAAGTACGCCGACGTCGCCAAGCTCAGCAAGTTCGCCGGCGGCATCGGCCTGTCGTACTCGCGCGTGCGCTCGCGCGGCTCGCTGATCCGCGGCACCAACGGCCATTCCAACGGCCTGGTGCCGTGGCTCAAGACGCTCGACGCGTCGGTGGCCGCGGTCAACCAGGGCGGCAAGCGCAAGGGCGCGGCCTGCGTGTACCTGGAGACCTGGCACGCCGACATCGAGGAGTTCCTCGAGCTGCGCGACAACACCGGCGACGAGGCGCGCCGCACGCACAATCTCAATCTCGCCAACTGGGTGCCGGACGAGTTCATGCGCCGCGTCGAGCGCGACGCGGACTGGTCGCTGTTCGATCCGAAGATCGTGCCGCACTTCGTCGACAGCTGGGGCGAGGCGTTCGACCAGGCCTACCGCCAGGCCGAGGCCGACGGCCTGGCGGTCAAGACGATCAAGGCGCGCGAGCTCTACGCGCGCATGCTGCGCACGCTGGCGCAGACCGGCAACGGCTGGATGACGTTCAAGGACCGCAGCAACGCGACCTGCAACCAGACCGCGCTGACGCATAACGTGGTCCATCTGTCGAACCTGTGCACCGAGATCCTCGAGGTGACCTCCGGCGGCGAGACCGCGGTGTGCAATCTCGGCTCGATCAACCTGGCACGGCACGTCGCCGACGGCGGCTTCGACTTCGACAAGCTCGCCGCGACCGTGCGCACCGCGGTGCGCCAGCTCGACCGCGTCATCGACATCAACTTCTACCCGATCGAGACCGCGGCCACGGCCAACCGCAAGTGGCGCCCGGTCGGCCTCGGCGTAATGGGCCTGCAGGACGTGTTCTTCCAGCTGCGCCTGCCGTTCGACTCGGCCGAGGCGCTGGCGCTGTCGTCGCGGATCGCCGAGGAGATCTACTACAACGCGCTGGTCAGCTCCTCGGAACTGGCCGCCGAACTCGGCCGCCATCCGGGCTTCGACGAGACGCGCGCGGCACGCGGCGAGCTGCAGTTCGACTACTGGCCGCAGGCGCGTCCGACGATCCCGGCCGAGCGCTGGAACGACCTGCGCGAGCGGATCCGCACGCAGGGCCTGCGCAACTCGCTGCTGATCGCGATCGCGCCGACCGCGACGATCGCCTCGATCGCCGGCTGCTACGAGTGCATCGAGCCGCAGGTGTCGAATCTGTTCAAGCGCGAGACGCTGTCGGGCGACTTCCTCGTCGTCAACCGCTACCTGGTCGAGGAGCTCAAGTCGCTGGGCCTGTGGACCGATGCGATCCGCGACGCGATCAAGCTCGCCGAGGGCTCGATCCAGGGCATCGCGGCGATTCCCGAGCCGCTGCGGCAGATCTACCGCACGGTCTGGGAGCTGCCGCAGAAGGCCTTGATCGATCTGGCCGCCGCGCGCGGCGCCTACATCGACCAGAGCCAGTCGCTGAACCTGTTCCAGGAGAACCCGAACATCGGCCGCTTGTCCTCGATGTACATGTACGCGTGGAAGGCCGGCGTGAAGACCACCTACTACCTGCGCTCGCGCCCGGCGACGCGGATCGCCAAGACCACGGTCGGCGCCGCGCCTGCCGAGCCGGTCGCGGCGCCGGTGCAGCCGGCCGCCGATCCGGCGGCGGCGACGCAGGCGGTGTTCTGCTCGCTCGAGAACCCCGAGTACTGCGAGGCCTGCCAGTAGCCCGCGCGCCCCATTGCGCCCGCCGCCGCGCGGCGGGCGCCCTGCCCCCTCGATCTGCGAGCGCCCATGTCCGCCCAACCGCCGCTTCCGACACCGCACCACCTGCTCGACCCCGGCTTCGAACTGACGCTGCGGCCGATGCGCTATCCCGAGTTCTACGAGATGTACCGCGCGGCGATCCGCAACACCTGGACCGTCGAGGAGGTCAACTTCTCGATCGACGTCACCGACCTGCGCACGCGCATGTCGGCCGCCGACCGCCATCTGATCCATCGCCTCGTCGCGTTCTTCGCGACCGGTGACTCGATCGTCTCGAACAACCTCGTGCTGAACCTCTACAAGCACCTCAATTCGCCCGAGGCGCGCATGTACCTGTCGCGGCAGCTCTACGAGGAAGCGCTGCACGTGCAGTTCTACCTGACCCTGCTCGACACCTACATGCCCGATCCGGACGCGCGCACGCAGGCGTTCGCGGCGGTCGAGAACATCCCGTCGATCCGCAAGAAGACCGAGTTCTGCTTCAAGTGGATCGATTCGATCCAGCATCTGGACCGCATCGAGACGCGCGAGCAGCGCCGCGAGTTCCTGCTTAACCAGATCTGCTTCGCGGCCTGCATCGAGGGTCTGTTCTTCTTCGCGGCGTTCGCCTACGTGTACTTCTTCCGCTCGCGCGGCCTGCTGCCGGGCCTGGCCTCGGGCACCAACTGGGTGTTCCGCGATGAGAGCTGCCACATGGCATTCGCGTTCGAGGCGATCCGCACCGTGCGCAGCGAGGAGCCGGACCTGTTCGACGCGCGCATGCACGATCAGGTCTACGAGATGCTTGCCGAGGCGATCGAATGCGAGACGCAGTTCGCCGAGGACGTGCTGGCCGGCGGCGTCGCCGGCATCTCGACGCGCGACATGCGCCAGTACCTGGAGTACTGCGCCGATCAGCACTTCGTGAAGCTCGGCATGCCCAAGCGCTACGGCGTCAAGAACCCGCTGCCGTTCATGGAGCTGCAGGACGTGCAGGAACTGACCAACTTCTTCGAGCGCCGTGTGTCGGCCTATCAGGTCGGCGTGCAGGGGGAGGTGGCGTTCGACGAGGCGTTCTGAGCGCGGGGTGGGTGGGGTCGCTGCCGCGACAGTGCTGGCTTTTTGCCGTCGAGCAGCTCAGAGCGCGTGAGCTTCGATGTCGATTCGATCTCCACCTTGCGCTTTTCAGGGTGGTGATTCTCGAAGAATCTCGTGCGGAAGATTTAAGAGCAGAGCTTCCGCTCGCTACGCGAGCGGGTGACTTTTTTCTTGGAAAAAGTCACCAAAACCGCCTGCGCTGCGCTGCCCCAACTCGCTGCGCTCAGACACGGGGCAGCTCTTCGGCCTGGGCGACCTGCGATGCTCGGCTCGCTTTAGGCGCACCAACAGCCAAGAGCGAAAGCCAAAGCCAGAGCCAGAGCCAGAGCCAGAGCCAGAGTCGGAGCCGGAGCCGGAGCCGGAGCCGGAGTCAAAGGCAGAGGCAGAGGCAGAGGCAGAGGCAGAGCGAGTGCGTTCGACGCGAGCGAGATTGGCCGCGGGTGGGCTCCCATCGATGGGTGAAGAATCGAAGGAGAGCGGTTGGGTGGCACCAGGCTCGGCGGCTAGGCCTGCGGGCGGTGCCTGGTGTACCGTGCGGCCGATGCATCGTTGCCGTCTCCTGCACGTCTTCGCGGCACCTCGACCCGTGGTCGCCGCGGCACCGCTGTGTCCTTCGAGGCGATCGGCGGTGTCCCATCGGCGGGTCGGCCGGCGTACGCGGCGCGCGCGGGCCTTGAACAGCGCGGCCGGATGCAGGCCGTCATGAAGGCTCTGCGCAACCTGTTCGACGGCTTCACGCTGGCCTTGATCGGCACGGTCGTGCTGGCCTCGCTGTGGCCGTGCGAAGGTGCGGCCGCGGTGTTCTTCGACCGGCTGACGATCGCCGGCATCGCGGTGTTGTTCTTCCTGCACGGCGCTCGCCTTTCGCGCGAGGCGATCGTCGCCGGCCTGCTGCACTGGCGCCTGCATCTGGTCGTGCTCGCGACCACCTTCGTCGTGTTTCCGCTGATCGGCCTCGCGTTCCGGCCGCTGGCCGGCGGCGTGCTGCCGGCCGAGCTGGTGTTCGGCCTGATGTATCTGTGCTGCCTGCCGTCGACCGTGCAGTCCTCGATCGCGTTCACCGCGATCGCGCGCGGCAACGTGCCGGCCGCGGTCTGCAGCGCGTCGGCGTCGAACCTGCTCGGCGTGTTCGCGACGCCGCTGCTGGTCGCGCTGCTGCTCGGTACGCCCGGCGGCAGCGGCGGCTCGCCGCTCGAGGCGATCGGCGACATCGTGCTGCAGCTGCTGGTGCCGTTCGTCGCCGGTCATCTGCTGCGGCCGTGGATCGGCCGATTGGTCGAGCGCTACCGCCGCGTGCTCGGCTACACCGACCGCGGCACCGTGCTGCTGGTCGTCTACGTCGCCTTCAGCGAATCGGTCGTCGAGGGTCTCTGGCATCACGTGCCGCCGCCGGCGCTGGCGATCCTCGCCGCCTGCGTGCTGGCGCTGCTCGTGCTGATGCTGGTGCTGACCACATTCGGCAGCCGCGCGCTCGGCTTCGCGAAGGAAGACGAGATCACGATCGTCTTCTGCGGCACCAAGAAGAGCCTCGCCACCGGCGTGCCGATGGCCAAGATCCTGTTCGCCGGCAATCCCGCGCTCGGCATGATCGTGCTGCCGATCATGCTGTTCCACCAGGTGCAGCTGATGGCCTGCGCCTGGCTCGCGCAGCGCTATGCGCGCCGGCCGCTGCCCGACGACGATCGCGCGGACGCCGGTCGGGCGACGCAAGGATCGGTCTGAAGCCGATGCCCGAGCGAACGCCCGCCGGTCCGGCGATGCGCGGCTAGAATCGGCTGCGGCCGTGCCTGCTCGGCCACCGATCCGAAGGTCCGCGATGTCCGCTGCGTCCCGCCGCCGTCTTCCTCTGCGATTCGTGTTCGCCGCCGTGCTGCTGGCCTGGGCCGTCTCGGCGACCTATCAGGTCGCCAAGTCGCCGCCGCCCGGCGTCTCGACGGCCGGCCCGCTGCGTACCGCGACCGACGTGCGCTTCCTCGCCGACTGGACCTACCTCGATACGCTCGGCGTGCGCCGCAGCGAGCAGGCGATCTTCGACGAGGTCTTCGCGCTGATCGCGCAGGCCGAGCGGCTGGTCGTCCTCGACATGTTCCTGTTCAACGCCTATACCGGCAGCGCCGGTCCCGGTCTGCGGCCGCTCAGCGCCGAGCTGACCGAAGCGCTGATCCGGCGCAAGGGCGAGGTGCCGGCGCTGCGTGCGATCGTGATCACCGATCCGGTCAACACCGTCTACGGCGGCCTGACCGCGCCGCATCTGGCGGCGCTCCAGGCCGCCGGCATCGACGTCGTGACGACCGACCTGCGCCACCTGCGCGCGTCCAATCCGCTCTGGAGCGGCCTGTGGCATCTGTGCTGCGCACGGCTCGGCAACGATCCGGACGGCGGCTGGCTGCCGAATCCGTTCGGCGCCGGCCGCGTCAGCCTGCGCAGCTATCTGGCGCTGCTGAACTTTCGCGCCAACCATCGCAAGACCGTGGTCGCCGACACCGACGCAGGCTGGGCCGCACTGGTCACCTCGGCCAATCCACATGACGGCTCGAGCGCGCACGGCAACGTCGCGCTGCGCTTCGACGGCGCGGCCGCGCTCGACCTGCTGCAGAGCGAGCGGCCGCTGATCGAGGACGCCGGACTGTCGCTGGCGCCACCACCATCATCTGCGCAGACCACCGGCGAAGTACCCGGCGGTCTGCGCGTGCAGGTGCTGACCGAACGACGCATCCGCGACGCACTGCTCGAACGCGTCGAAACCGCCGCGGCCGGCGACCGCATCGACGTGGCGGTGTTCTATCTGTCGCACCGGCCGCTGCTGCGCGCGCTGCTGGCCGCGCAGCGGCGCGGCGTCGCCTTGCGCGTGCTGCTCGATCCGAACCGCGACGCGTTCGGCCGCGAGAAGAACGGCATCCCGAACCGGCCGGCTGCCGCCGAACTCCACGCCGCCGGCATTCCGGTGCGCTGGTGCGATACGCACGGCGAGCAATGCCACGCCAAGCTGCTGCTGTACGTCGGCGCAAGCGGCGACGCCGAACTGATCCTCGGCTCGGCCAACTACACGCGCCGCAATTTGGACGGATTCAACCTCGAAACCGACGTGCGCCTGCTCGGCCCGATCGGCGAACCGGCCCTCGCCGCGGCCGCGGCGTACTTCGAGGCCAGCTGGACCAATGCCGACGGCCGCCGCATCAGCCTGCCGTACGAGGCCTATGCCGACGAATCGGTCCGGAGCGCATGGCTGTATCGCTTCGGCGAAGCGACCGGCCTGTCGACGTTCTGAACGGGCCCGACCCGCTCACGCTGTGCGCATCGGTCGATGACTGCGGCGACGCTCACAGCGATCGTGTCGAGCCGAACCATCGAACGCGTCGCCGGTCAGACAACCCGAGAATAAAAGTTCTTCACCATCTGCGGGAATCGACCAAGCCGATCTCATCCGCATCGAATGCTCCAGCCCTCGCTGTGGCTGTGGCTCTCGCTGTGGCTGTGGCTGTGGCCGTGGCTCTCGCTCTTGGCTCCTGGTGCGCCTAAAGCGAGCCGAGCATCGCAGGTCGTCCAGGCCGAAGAGCTGCCCCGTGTCTGAGCGCAGCGAGTTGGGGCAGCGTGCCTGGGCGACCG